>CAVXHB010000001.1:0-389138 GCA_963761365.1 uncultured Actinomycetes bacterium
CGCACCGCGCTGTGATCGGCGCGCACATCTCCGAAGGGAATCTCAGTGAGGCCCTGCGCCAGTACCGGCTCTACAGGAAGCTCGTGTTGGACGAGCTCGGCCTCGCGCCATCTGCGGCAATGCAACAGTTGATCGAGGCGTTACCGATTCGTGACGAAGTGGTGACGCAGGCGTAGTAGATCTCTCTGCGCCGTGGAGGCGATTGCGAGCGAGCGAACAGGCGTAATCGTCGTGCGCGTCTGGGTCGAGGACGACGACGACCCGCGCGCCCGCATCACCGCCTCCCTCGATGTCTCCTCCGAGGAGCAGACCGTGGCCGCCGCCGCGGGCACCGAAGAGATCATCACCGTCGTCCGAGACTGGCTCGAGCGCTTCCGGCGGGGTACCCAGACTGGCTGACGTTCGCCAGCGGGGCGAGATGCTTTGCTGGGAGTGCCTGACTCCGACTCACCGCAACTTTCTCGGCCGCAGACCTCACGGACGGTGCCTCTCAACCCGAGAGCCGGAACTGCCGATATGGCGTTTGTCCCTAAACGCCCTGCGGAGGTTGACGATGACTGCGGCCCTAGCGCTCTACGACGATCTGATCGCGTTTGACGACACTTTCATCGAATCGACTGTGGAGCGGCTAGACGACGAGCCGCTCGTATCGCTTCTGCTCCTACGGTTTCGTTCGTTCCTTGCGCTCGGCTACGGCGAGTCGGAAGCCCTGTTGCTCGCGGTGGGTTACGCAGAGGCCGATGTCGCGTTCTTGCTCGTGGCGACGAAAAGCACTCCGCGCGTTCTTCACTAGAAGATCCGCGAACATCGCGGGAGGCCGTGCGTATGCTTCGTAAGTGGGGTCCCGAATGTTTCGGGTGGTTTGCGGTGTTGTCGTGGCCGCGTTCCTCGGTCTCGTCGCGGCGGTGGTGTTCTGGTCGGGCGCAACGCTGGCCGGGGACTCAGCGGCGCTTGCACGGGTAGAGGTGCAGCCGCTCGGGGGCACGCTCGAGAGTGCCCGGGCCTACGGTCCTGACGGACGCGAGATCCCGCTTGCGATTCGAGGCGGAAAGCTCACGCCGCGGACGCGCTTGTTGCCGGGTGAGCGCGTTTCGGTGGAGGTGGTCGTGCGTCGGCCGAGTTGGCTCGGCTGGGTGCTCGGCAAAGAGCGCCGCGAGCGGCTGTCGTTGCGCACGCCCGTCGCCGGTTTGAGCGATCGTTGGCTGACGGTCTCGCCGGCCGCGACCCTTCGCGTGCGGTTCGACCAGCCGATCAGCTCAGTCAAATACCGCGTGAGCGGCGGTCCGTTACGCGAAATGGCGGTCGAGAGTCGCGATGTGATCACCCTCGGTCTGCTGCGGAGGCCCGCCGCGGGTTCGGTCGACATCTCCGCGTCGGCGCGGCCGTGGGAGCGGTATGGCAGACCCGTCACCGTCAGCTGGTTCCCCGCCAACCCCCTACCGGTGGTGATCAGCCGGCCCGCAGCGGGCACTCTGATCTCACCCGTCGAGCCGATCCGGCTGACGTTCTCGAAGCCGCTCGCCGACGTCTTCGGCTCCAAACGCCCTTCATTCGCCCCGCCGCTGCGCGGCCGATGGCATCAAACCGACAGCCACACGCTCACCTTCGTCCCGTCCGGGTTCGGCGCCGGTCTGGCGAGCGATCTGCACCTGCAACTGCCTCAGCCGGTCGCGCAGGCTACCGAGACGGGCGCTGTGAAAACGACGCGAGCGCTCGACTGGACGGTCCCGCCCGGATCGCTGCTTCGGCTTCAGCAACTGCTCGCCGCACAGGGATATCTGCCCGTCAACTGGCTGCCGTCAGGCCCAGCGGTCGCCCGCACGCCGCGCGCCGAGTTGAGCGCCGCGATCGACCCCCCGAGCGGGAGCTTCGCCTGGCGCTACCCGAACGTTCCCGCCGAACTGCAGGCGCTGTGGACGCCAGGCCAGCCAAACCAAGTCACACGCGGTGCGGTGATGATGTTCGAGCACGATCACGGGCTTGCCGTCGACGCCTTTGCGGGGACCCACGTCTGGCAGGCGCTGCTCGCGGATGCCGTAGCCGGAAGGCACCGCGACAGCGGCTACAGCTACGTCTATGTCCACCGCAATGTCCCGCAACTGTTGACGCTCTGGCACAACGGCCAGGTGGTGCTGACCTCTCCGGGAAACACGGGTGTGCCCGCCGCACCAACCCAACTCGGCACCTGGCCCGTGTTCGAGCACATCCCAAGCGGCACGATGAGCGGCACCAATCCGAACGGTTCTCACTACAACGACCCAGGCATCCGCTGGATCAGCTACTTCCACGGCGGCGACGCGCTGCACGCATTCACGCGCGCCTCCTTCGGAACACCACAGAGCCTCGGCTGCGTCGAGCTACCACTCGCCCAGGCCGCGAAGGTCTGGCCATACACGCCGATCGGCACACTCGTCACGATCGAAAACTGAACGGCACCAGCCGACCCAAAGGAGACGCCATGAGCACCGCCGCACAGGCATCGACCGAGATCCGGCCTTTCCACGTCGAGATTCCCGCAGAGAAGCTCGACGACCTGCGCCAACGCATCGGCGCGACACGTTGGCCGAGCAAGGAGCTCGTCGCCGACCGGTCGCAAGGGGTCCAGCTGGAGACGCTGCAAACGCTCGCGCGGTACTGGCTGGACGAGTACGACTTCGGGCGGATCGAGGCGCGCCTGAACGCGCTGCCGCAGTTCGTCACCGAGATCGACGGCGTGGACGTCCACTTCATCCACGTCAAGTCGTCGCACGAGAATGCGCTGCCTCTGATCATGACGCACGGCTGGCCCGGCTCCGTGATCGAGCTGATCGACTCCGTCGGCCCCTTGACGGACCCGGCCGCGCACGGCGGCGCGCGCCGAGGATGCCTACCATCTCGTGCTGCCCTCCTTGCCCGGATACGGGCTCTCCGGCGAGCCGGTCGAGATCGGCTGGGACCTGGGCCGAACGGCACGGGCCTGGGCTGAGCTCATGCGCCGTCTCGGCTACACCCGCTACGTGGCCCAGGGCGGCGACGTGGGCGCCGGCGTGACCGACGCGATGAGCCGCCAGGCACCCGAGGGCCTGATCGGCATCCACACGAACCTGCTCGTGCCGGCGCTGAACGGCCCCATGCCGACGGACACCGACGAGGAACGCGCCGCGGCCGCGCAGATCGCCGCTTTCGGGAAGTCCGGAAACGGCTACTTCGTCGAGATGGCCACCCGTCCGCAGACGATCGGATACGCGCTGCTCGATTCGCCGATCGCTCTCGCCGCCTGGATGATCGACCACGACACGGACGCCTACTACAAGATCGCGAGCGCCTTCGACGGGCAGCCCTCGGGCAATCTCACGCGCGACCAAATCCTCGACAACATCACGCTCTACTGGCTGACCGGCACCGCCGCCTCCGCGGCACGGTCGTATTGGGAGGCCTACGGCGCCGACGCCCCGGCGGCGAGCCAGCAGCCCCTGCCGGCGACGGCGATCCCGTTCGGCTTCACGACGTTCCCGGGCGAGATCTGGCGGACGCCGCGCAGCTGGGTCGAGGCGAGCTACCCAAACGTCATCTACTTCAACGCAGTCGACAAAGGCGGCCACTTCGCCGCCTGGGAAGAGCCCGAACTCTTCTCAACCGAAATCCGCGCGGCCTTCAAGTCACTCCGCTAAACGCACGTGCCGGACTCGCTGATCTGTGGGCCGCTCGTGGTCGCCGGCGTGGCCGTATCGATGCTCGCGGCTAGCTGCTCGGGTGGCTCGGGTCGTGCGCTGCAGCCGACGCCGGAGGTGCGCGCGTCGGGGCTTGGGCGGTGTTCGACTGCGGTCGCGCAGGAAGCTCCCCTCGCCAATGTGCAGACCGCGATGGTCCGGGTCGGGGCTACGCCGTTTGGGGTTGCCGTCTCGTCTGACGGGGGTTGGTCGTTTGTTTCGCTTGGTGGGCAGGTCGCGGTGCTCTCCGACCGTCGCTCGACACCTACGGTCGTGCGGCAGATCCAGCTCCCGAGCAGCGGCGGGTTGTTCGGCCGGGGTGCGGGCGAGGTGCTGACCCACGATGGCCGCTACCTGCTCGTCGCTGAGGGAGATGGCGCGGCCGTCCTTGACACCGATCGCGCGGAGGCCGGGAGCGCGCACCCCGTACTCGGCACGCTTGCGGTACCGGAGGCGAGCAGAGGGCGTTCCCCAGGTTTCGGCAGCGCGATCGAGGTGGCCACCTCGGCTGACGATCGGTTCGCGTTCGTCTCGCTCGAGTACGCGGACGAGATTGCGGTCTTCAACCTCCACGCCGCCCTGGCGACCAATCTCCGCAGCTCCGGGTTCGTCGGCACGATCACGCTCGGTCGCGCTGTAGTGGGGATGGCCGTGTCCGGTGACGGTCGCTGGCTGTATGCAACGAGCGAGCTCGCCGCCGGCGCGCGCCCGTCACCGTCCAGTCTCAAGGGCGCCGGGCACGGCCCGTACGGAACGGTGAGCGTGATCGACGCTCGCCGCGCCGAGACCGACCCGGCCTCAGCAGTCGTTGCGACCGCGCCCGCCGGTTGCGGCGCCGTACGGGTCGCCGTCTCACCCGACGGCAGTGTCGTCTGGGTGACCGCCCGAGAAAGCGACGATCTACTCGCCTTCTCCGCCACCCGGTTGCGCAGCGACCCGAAGAACGCGCTCCTCGCGCGGGTCAGGGTCGGGGAGGCACCGGTCGGGCTCGCGCTGCTCGACCAGGGCCGCTACATCGCCGTCGCAGATTCCAACCGGTTCATGCTCCCCGGCGCGACCGCCGCCCTGACCATCGTCGACACAGACGCGGCGCTCGCCGGCAAACCCGCCCTCCTCGGGACGGTCCCGACAGGCATGTTCCCGCGCGAGCTCGCAGTCGAGCCCGGCGGCAAGACGGTCCTGGTCACCAACTTCGCCTCCGGCCAGCTCGAACTCATCGACCTCTCCCACCGCCTTTGACTCGGCGCATCGCTGATAGAGAATGCGGTCTATGAGCATCGCGTTCCTGGTCACGACGCTGATCGTGGTCGCCTCGCCCGGCACCGGAGCGCTCTTCACGATCGCAGCGGGCCTTGGGCGCGGGCGACGCGCGAGCATTGTGGCGGCGTTCGGCTGCACCCTGGGGATCCTCCCGCACATGGCAGCGGCGATCATGGGCGTTGCGGCGCTTCTCTACGCGAGCTCGGTCGCGTTCCAGACGCTCAAGTTCCTCGGTGTCGCTTACCTCCTGTTCATGGCGTGGAACGCGTGGCGCGAGCGCGGGCCTCTGAAGCTGGAGACGGAGGCGAGCCCATCTCGTTCGTCCGCCCAGGTGATCGGGTCGGCGATCCTCGTCAACCTCCTCAACCCGAAGCTCTCGATCTTCTTCTTCGCGTTCTTGCCGCAGTTCGTGGGAGCTGACGATCCGCACCGTATCGCTCGTATGCTCGAGCTGAGCGCGGTGTTCATGGCGGCGACCTTCGTAGTCTTCGTCGGCTACGGGCTCTTTGCGGCCGCGGTTCGCACGCACGTGATCTCTCGTCCGAAAGTGCTGACCTGGATGCGGCGCACGTTCGCGGGCGCGTTCGTCGCTCTTGGCGCGAAGCTCGCGTTTACCGCTCGCTGAGGGAAGCAAGCCCCTGTTCGGCGATAACCCATATGAGCCAGCCGCATCAACCACCTGCCGGTGAACCGCTTTTCCTTACAGCACTCATCGAGCTCGTTGGGGTCAACCCTTACGTGCGTATCGTCGCCGACCAGGCGGAGCTACTCAAGCCGGGTTGGCGTAGGCCGATGCCTGTCGTCGTACGCATCAACCGCGCGCCGAACAAGCTCTGGCGCAAGCCGAACCGGGTCTCGGAGACCTGCGCGGACAAACATGATGCACCGGTGCTCACGGCTGAACGAAACCTTGTGCTGTCGAGGTTTGTGCCGGACAATGGTCGGAGGCGATGGCACTGTTTTGGACGCAGCGGCAGGACATCGGGCCCGGGCCAAGGTCGGGGCACGCGCTCGCTTACGACGCCGCCGGCAGCGGACCATCCTGTTCGGAGGATCCCTGCAAGACGGAAGCATGAAAGGTGACACTTGGGCGTGGGACGGCGCGGATTGGACGCAGCTGCAGGACATCGGGCCAAGTGCGCGCGAAGGCCATGCGATCTGTTTCGACTCTTCTCGCGGGCGGACGTGCGTCGGAGGGAAGGGGACGCAGATTCGGCTCCGCATTCGGCGACCCGGGCGTGGGATGGAAGCGACTGGACACAAGTGCGGATGAAGGGCCGAGTGCGCGCGAATATCATGCGCTCTGCTTCGACTCTGCGCGCGGGCGGATCGTGCTGTTCGGCGGGACGCGGCCCGGCCCCCATGGCACACACGCCGACACCTGGGAGTGGGACGGCACCGACTGGACGCAGGTGCAGGATGAAGGGCCGAGTGCGCGCGCGGGCCAAGCAGCGCTTGACTCGCAGCGCCGCGTACGCTCCTGTTCGGCGGGATGAGCTCGGACACCTGGGCATTCGAAACCGGGAACTGGACGCAGATCGCGGATACCGGCCCGCCGCTGTGCGCGTACACGGCGCTCGTTTTCGCCGGCGCGACGTTCTTGTTTGGCGGAGCCGACACGTCAACTGGTTCGCTGTTCGGGGCGACCTGGGAGCTTGATGGCGACAACAACTGGACTGAACGCGGGACTCGGCCCCTCCCGCGAGGGGGCAGCGAGGAGCTTCGACTCCGACCTCGACCGGATCGTCCTCCGCGGGAATCGCCGCAAAGTCGGCGGCCATACGATACGCTTCTCGGCGACCGGGGGCGCCGGCCGACGGCAGGGGCGGACGGGCCGACGGGCGAACCGAGGCCAGGGCTGGTTGCGATCACCATCGCACCGGACTCTGCGCGCGGCAGGCTCGCCGGTTGTCATCTCCGTTGTGACGAACAGGCTGAGTCGGTTGGAGCAGCAGCTTCAGTCACGGTCGGACGGGCCAGCCCCAACGCCGGACGATAGACGGCCAGCCGGTCAACCGAAGGGCAGACGACCGTTCAAAGCGACATCTTCCCAGCCGGCCAGAGTACGGTCGTAGCGTCCTGCAACGGGACGACCGCCGAAACCACGTTCACTCTCACCTGACGCGATCGGCCAAGCGGTCCGCTTCGCTCACCACCAGATGCAAAAGCGAGCGCGGAAAGTCTCGGATCTAGATGCGCGGATTAATGGTCCTAACTGGGCATCTTTCAAACCCGCCGGAACCCTGGCGCGACTGCTCGGATTCACACGCCCTGGCAAAGTGCGCAGCACGCGAAGGAGCCAAGCAGGCGCATAGCCAGAATACCAGCGTATTGCCTTTCTGGGCAACACCTGTCTTGATCACGGCGAAGCTGCTGGCCCGTATTCGATCAGCTCGCCGAAGGTGTACAGATTGTTGTCATATGCGTCGTCAACGCCCGGCCCCTCTGGCCTGCCTCCGTGTTGGTAGAGCTTGTGGTGAAGCGTCCGCTCGCCCCACGGGATCCAGACAAGTACCTGCTTGATGAGCTCTAGGTACTTCTCCAAGAGATCCTGTCTGAGGTAAAGAAGGCTCGAGCCGCCGAATCGGTCGGCCACGTCGAACTCTCGGTAGACGCTCGCTCGCCGGCCGCTCCGATCCCACAGGTCGAAGGTCCCGGCGTGGTTGACGACTCCGAGCTTCTCGCACAGTGCCGGAGTCAGGAAGTCGATGCCTGAGACCTGGTTGAGCACACTGTGGTAGCTCTCCCACGACCAGCCGTGGACCGGAACCTCGACGCGGCCACTCCCTAACCAGCGACCGTTCTCGAATCGCTCAAGCATCCGTGACATGTGTCGCCGAGCGCGGCCGCTCGCGAGCTGGTGGTCGTCCGCGTAGACCGGCGACCAGGGGATCTCACCGGCATAGGTGTAGTAGTCCTGTCCTGGTTCAGGAATGCGCGAGTTTCCGAAGTGATCCAGCGTGGACATCGCCTTCTTGACCCGAGCGATGTCCCGCTGCCGCATGAAGAGGCCGCGAATGAACGTGAACGTCTCGCGTTCATGGGAACCCGCCTGCTGGATGAAGCCGTTGATAAGTACCCATGGCCCGCCGGCCAGGCCGTCGACGTCGGAGCGTACGAAGAGGTCCGTGTAGTCGGGAGCAGGGCCGTGAGCCAGCCAGTCGCCGTAATCCGTCGGTGCTTTCGTGAACAAGTCTGGCAGTGGCGGCACCCACTCCTGCGGTTCGACCGGGAAGCTGGGGTCAATGTCGCAGTCCGATGACCGCTCTCTCGAACGGCGGTCTCCAAGGAGATCGAGGTCGCTGCGTACGCCGTACATCTCGAAAAAGGCGATCCAGGAGTACTTCTTGCCGTAGCGATCAGTCTTGCCGCCATCGGATTGTCGGCTTACTGGCTGCATCTGGGCAATTGATCGATCGAGTTCAGAGAACTCCGCCGAGTAGCCGAGATCGAACATACGGCGAGCGATCTGCAACCGCACCGCCTGATAGCCAGGGTGTGCGTCTTGGGTAGTTCCCTCGGTCTGGGACTAACCGTCCAATGGTGTAGTTGGCGAAGTCCATGTGCATCGCCTGCCGACAGTCTTTGACGGCCGCTTCATCGATCGCTGCGGGGTCGACAAAGGGACTAGGGATCTGTGCGAACGGAGGATTCAGAAGAGACACCTGCCGCGTGGCGATAGCTCGTGGGTTGATCCTTCTGGCCAGCGCGATCACGCCAAGTGCGTAACCCCGTTGCAGAACGTGCTTGGTCGCATGAGGAGCGTTCGCAACGAACATCTCCTTCACAAGAGATCGGGCGAACGGAACGATGGCTGCCCTTAGCTTCTCACCGTGCGGGTCTGCCCAGAAGCGCATCGCGACGCCATACGCCGCCGCCAGCATTCGCTCCGGAACGTACGGGTCACCGAAAGAGAGCGACCGCAGGACTTCGTCAAGCAACACGTCAGGGCGCTCGGCGCCCCGCTCCACTAAGGCCCGGGTGGCGCGATCGCGTAGGGGTCTGTTAGTCGTAGTTAGGAACAGCGAGAGGAGGCGGATCTCGTTGCGCACGTCTGACTCGCCCTGGCTGGTCGATCGTTCAGCCCACGCGAGGATCCGTCGAACATTGCTTTGCTCGTCCGTCCGCCTGAGGTACTCGGACCAGGTCCGGTCCCGTACCGGCATCGTCTGTCCAGCTAAGTAGCTCGCCAGACGTGTTGCCGAGTAAGGATGCGTCGGGCGTGTTGCAAGGCCGACGAGCACCTCGAAGGTCTCATCCCTGGTCCAGTCGTCAACTCGAGTGAGGAAGAAGCTGACAAGGCGATCTGTTTCGTCAGTGAACGCGTCCGCCGACCGCCAGTAGAGACCTTCGAGAAAGACATCCTTGACCGGAGTGACAAGCCGTGTCGCCTTCGGCAGATAGCTCAGCAGTTCGTGAGAGAACGGCGACCGCTTCATGCGCTCCGGGAACTCGAGCATGAGAGCGGCCGCGATCCCGGGTTCCTCGAACTGTCGCCCCCATTGATCCAATCGGAAGGGAGCACCGAGCGGCCGATTGCGGTAGAAGCAGCGGCGCAACCTGTGCTCGGTGTCTGTCACGAGATGCGTGTCGAGCAGATGTCTTGCGATCAGATGGTCTCCGAACCGCTGGTACGAGAACTGCACGCCGCTGATAAGAGTCGAGTCGTCATTCCTCCGGGCCGCGGCTGCGAGGAGGCCCTCGTGGATGAAGCGTTGGAACACCTCGTTGGCCTGCTGCTCTGTGAGTGAGAGACTCGCCTGGAGACTGAGGAGCGCGTCGTCTTTGCTGAGCCAGTCAGATCCGCTGGCCGCCATCCTCCCGGCGAGGCCAGCATCTGCCCGGCTGCCCTTTAGAGCGAGCCAGCACCCGCCTGAGGCGAGGCCGAGATCGCGCTCAATCGCTCGGCCGACCTTCTTCGTGTAGTACTCGAGCACATACGTCATCCCTTTCTGCCCCGAAGCAACCTCACGTAGCTTTTGTTGCTGGGATCGACGGCCGAGATCCTTGAGTCCCTCGCACAGAATCTTCAGAAAGAGTGGCCGCGTGAACTCGGGCGTGATTAGCGGCACGCTCGGTGCCGGCAGCTTGTAGAACGAGAAGTACTCGAGCTGGGCGTTGGAAACTCTTGATCTTGGAAGCCGTAGTGATCAAGCGACACAAGCCGGCTCGCTGCGTGCTCGGTCACGATTGCCTCGTCGAACGGCCGGCGGCAGCTCACGACAAGGCCCACATGTGGACGCTCGCTGACGCGACGCGCAAGGCGCGGAAGCTGGTTGCGCCAGGCCTCTTGATTGCCCTCGTTGATCGCGTCGATCATGAGCAGAGCGCGGGTGTTCGTCGCCTTTCCGAGACGCTCTAGCTGGTTCAGGAGCTCCGCGCCGGAGGCCGCCAACCCCGTACTTGAGGCGATCCCATCGAGTAGGTCAGACCGCGTCGGTAACGAACGCGCCATGACCAAGAGCGCTGGCGCGCCCGTCTTGAGGCGCTGACGGGCTATGTCGCAGAGAAGGTGCGTCTTTCCGGTGCCCCATGACCCCAAGAGCAGAAGACCGTTCTCGCCCCGAAGGAACCGCCCTGACGGACCGTAGAGGTACTCGACCAGCCCCTGAACCTCAGCTCTGACGTCGCTCACCGTACGCCAGTCGGATTGAACTCGCCCCCGCTGTTCACGATTCGCCTCGTCATCCGGGAGCGCACGTAGCTGCTCCCGTAGAGCATCCGCATCCTCTTGAAGGCGCTTCACTACCCGTTGCCCGTTGCGCCGGAGCTGGGCGGCGGCTCGTCGAAGGACGGTTGGATCATGAAGCTCCCGTAGCGCTCGGACTTCCGCTACCAGGCTGACGGGAGTTCGCTCTACGACGTCGGAAAATGCGACCAAGGAGACGTTCCTGATGCTCGCACGCCTTGTTGATCCGCTCGGCTAGTTCTGCGCTCGCGTCCTCCAGCCGTCGACAAGCGACAGGGCATCGAAGGCATCGACCAAGTAGCCGATCTCGATGTTGGGAGCATCGGGATCGACGCCGGGCGTGTAGCGAGTTCCAGCCTCTCGAATCGCGACCTCGTTCGCGGTGCGTAGCTGTGCTAGCGCATCGCTAAGCGTTGCCGTCATCAGCGGCTCTCAGACCCATACCTACGCCCCCGCACCTCCGACGCCGACAGGTGAGGTTCATACGGATCCGAGGAAGCGTTCGCGATTGAAGTGGATGAGGTGCGTCGGGCTGCGGGCGCCCCCGGACGACTCTGGTTCGATGCCCGGTTTCTTCGTAGAGCGATCGGTATAGCACTATCCACGCGTTTACAGGACTTTTCGTTGTAGTCCTGACAACGCGTGAATGGGCGGTACTGGGCTCGAACCAGTGACCCCCAGCTTGTCGAGCTGGTGCTCTCCCAACTGAGCTAACCGCCCCGGTCGGGCGAAACTGTAGCCGCTCTTCGCCCTACTCTGCGAGGGCCCTTCGCGCGACGTTCACTCAGTCTGCGAACCCCGCGTTCGTGAGCATCCGCCGCAGATCGACGATCATCTGCTTGTCGATGTCCTTTCCCCCCGGCGGCTGGAGGACCTCGGTCTCCGGACCCAATGTGACCTTGACCTTGCCGTTGTGCTCCTCGGTCACCGTTCCGACGGCCTCGAGGAGCGACAGTACCTCACGCCATTCGATGTTCCCGCTCGTCGGATGGGTGAAGATCTTCTCGAGCGTGTCGCGGTGGCGGTGGTTGAGATCCGCAGCCATGCATCTTCCTGTTCCTCGATTGACGCCTTAGCCTAGCCGCGGGTTCGCTCCTTCGGCCCATGCACGAATGGGAGGTCGTGCTCGCCGCCCAGCCAGTCATGCAGCCGGCGCTTCGCGCGCTCGGTGCCGGATCGCTCGAGGTCGAAGCGCTCGCTCGCGCGGCGCTGCTTCTCCGGAGCATCCCTGTAGAACACCGAGGCCCAGACGGACCCCGGCCGCGCGAGCCGGATCGCCGCCGCAAGACCGACGGGCGGCAGGAAGATGCTGAGGAGGCCGAGTGTCAGCTTCCCTTTCAGGCAGGTGACGACGGAGAGCAGGATGCTGACCGCGACAATGGCGAAGCCGGCTGCGCGCGGCCCTTCACTGCTGTCGTGAATCCCGAATGGCGAAATGCCGACGAGGAGCAGCGCACCGAGCAGCACCCACATCAAGCTCACCTCGATCGAGCGCCGCCCTTCCGCTGACCAGTAGACGTCGCGCAGATGCACCGACAGCGCGAACTCGTCGAGGATGAACGCCGCGCCCGCGCCGAAGACGAACGCCAGCAGTTCGCGACCGAAGCCGCCTGGGCGCAGCGCGATGTCGAGCATCCCGGCGACGAGCGCCAGGACGATCCCGACCACGAGGTGATGCACATGGACGTCGCCGACGCGGCCGCTGCGCCAGCCTCGCGTCCGCGCGAGGCGCGTGTAGGTGCGAGTGCCGATCAGCGTCAGCAGCGACGCCGCGAGCATGAACAACAGCGGCTCGCGGCCCGCGAGGCCGAAATGGTGAATCTGGATATCCACAGCTTCTTAGGTATTACCCCGACGGCCGGGTGGCAACCGGGAGAACCCCGATTTTTCTACGGAAGCCCGTTCTCGCCGGCATAGGCGAGCAGCTCGGCCCGGTGGTCCCGCAGGAGCCGTTCGGCGCGGGCGCGTGAGGCGTTCCAGCCCAGCAGGCCGCCACCTGCCTCGTTGCGGCGAAGCAGTGCCGCTGCCAGCGCTCCCCGCCGCGGCTGAGCGAGTGTCGGTAGCCGATGGAGCAGGCTGGGCACGGCGTCGTCACTCAGGCGACCCAGGTAGGCGACATCGACATGGGGGCGCGCAAGATTCGTCCTCGCGATCAGAGCATCCGGATTCGCGGCGTTGAGCGCGACCGTCGCGGCAAAGCCGGCAAGGATCGCCCCGAACGCGAATGCCCGCGGGCGGCCGCGAACGACCGTGAGACCGAACCAGACCAGCACGACCCCTAGCCAGAGGATCAACCCCGTCGCGTAGAGACGGAGCTCGGTGAGCCCGTACTCACGCTGATAGAGACGCATCCGGTCGAGCGCGGAGGCGAGTACCACGAACACGAGCCCGATGAGGAGGGCTGACAGGCTTCGCACGACGCGTGTCCGTTCGCGAACGACCGTGTTGGCAATGAGGAGCACCGGAAGCACGAGCACCGCGACAGCAACCAGTTCGAAGAAGCCATGGCGCGCGTACTGCGCATACGTCAGATGCAGCCTCGCTTGCACGAGGCCCTGCCCACCGAACAGGTAGCGCACCTGAACGATCACGAAAGCGAGGAAGAGCAGGTTGAGCGCCGCCAGCGCTGCGGAGACTTCGGTCGATCCGAGCCGAAGCTTCGGCAAACCCGCGGTGAGCGCTGTTGGCGCGACGAGCCGCTCGGCGTCACGCGACGCGACGAGATCACGGAGCAGTCCGGCTGACAGCCAGGCGACACCGGCCGCGATCAGCAAATGCGACCACACGTGGCGCAGATCGGGCACGGCGCCGACGATCAAGCTTCTGAAGACGGCGTCGGCGGCCAGGAACAACCCTCCGAACAACGCCAGGAATGGCAAGCTGAGCGCGAGCCCGCGTCCAAGCGCCGCACTCCGATGGCTACGAACAGTCGCGCCGATGCGCTGCCAAGGAAGGTCCTTCTCCATCAACTCGATCGCTCCGGCAAACGTTGCAGCTCCCGCCGAAGCTGCGCCGGCGACATAGTCGGTGATCTCAGAGGCGCGCAGGCGACCGCCCGATCTCCGTAGTGCACCGAGTGCTACCGCTCCGGCAACTGCGAGCAGGTTCGTCGCGAGCAGAAGCGGCGAATCGTGCCAGGCGAGCATGCCTGCAAACAGAATCAGTGGCACGACCATCAGCCTCCGGCCCTGATGCATCGGCACGTTGCCGATCCGCAAGAGAACTGCGAGCGACGCGACAAACGCGATCGAGAAGAGGAGAGCATTGATCCCGATCGGTCGGCCTTCAAAGAGGAAATCACCTGCGGCGCCGAGCAACGGCGCACAGACGAGGAGAGCGAGTGCCAGACGCTGTCGTGAGCTCACGCGGCCGATCCTAGACTCAGGTCGTAAGCAATTCGTGAGGTCAGATGCGCTCGAGCGGCGCGTAATCCAGCATCAGCCGCCGCTCCATCCCGTCCTCGAACCGGACGGTGACCACGCCGTCGGCCTCGATCTTCGTGACGATCCCGGCTCCGAGCGTCGAGTGACGGACGTTGTCGCCGGTCGAGAGATCGGGCACGTCCGTTCGCGGAACGGCAGTCGCCTGGCCTCGCCGCACGCCGTAGCTCGACCACGAGGTGGGCGCCAGACGCTCGCGCTCCACGCCTTCGTCGGGCAGCTCGTCGAGGAAGCGCGAGGGCAGATTCGCGTCGCTGCGGCCGTAGAGCGAGCGCCGGCTCGCATGCGTGAACGTCAGCCGCTCCTTCGCGCGGGTCATGCCGACGTAGCAGAGCCGCCGCTCTTCTTCGAGCGAGCCTTCCTCGAGGGAGCGCGCGTGCGGAAACACGCCCTCCTCCACGCCGATCATGAACACCGCGCGATACTCGAGCCCCTTCGCGCTGTGCAACGTCATCAGCGTCACCTGGCCTCCGCCCTCGTCGCCGCGCAACGCGTCCTGGTCGGAGTAGAGCGAGATCTCCTGCAGAAACGTCGACAGTGACGGCTCCTCCGTTGCGGCTTCGAACTCGTGCGCGACACCGACGAGCTCCTCGAGGTTCTCGATGCGGCCGCGCGCCTCGATCGTCCGCTCCGCTTCGAGCGCGTCGAGGTAGCCGGAGCGCTCGAGCACACGCTCGATCAACTCGGAGACCGACAGCTCCATTGCGCCCGACATCAGCGACTGGAGCAGGCCGTAGAACGACTGCACCGACCGCAGCGACGCCGTTGCGAGCCCAGCCTCGTCGGCGCGCCCGAGCGCTTCCCAGAGTGAGATTCCCTCGCCGTCGGCGAGCGTCTGCAGGCGCGCGAGCGACGTGCTCCCCACGCCACGGCGCGGCTTGTTCGCGATCCGCGTCAGCGAGACGGCGTCGTAGGGATTGTCGATCGCCTGCAGATAGGCGATCACGTCCTTCACCTCCGCGCGCTCGTAGAAGCGCGGGCCGCCGATCACCTGGTAGTTGACGCCCTGGCGGACGAGCACGTCTTCGAGCACGCGGCTCTGCGCGTTCGTGCGGTAGACGACCGCGATCTCCGAGAGCGAGTAGCCGTACTCGAGCAGGCCGGCGATCTCGGCGGCGACGAAGCGCGCCTCGGCGTGCTCGTCTTCGACCTCGAGCACGCGGACGGGCTCGCCCTCGCCGAGCTCGGACCAGAGGCGCTTCTCCTTGCGCTCGTGGTTGTGCGAGATCACGGCGTTGGCGGCATTCAGGATCGCGTTCGTCGAGCGGTAGTTCTGCTCGAGCGCGATCGTGCGCGTGCCGGGGAAGTCGCGCTCGAAGTCGAGGATGTTGCGAATGTCCGCGCCCCTCCATGAAAAAACTGACTGGTCTGGGTCCCCGACACCCATCAGGTTGCCGTGCTCGCTCGTCAGAAGTTGCAGCAGCACGTACTGCGCATGGTTCGTGTCCTGGTACTCGTCGACCATCACGTACCGAAACGTCTTCGCCCACCGCTCGCGCGCCTCGGGGAAACGCTGCAGCACGTCGACGGTCAGCATCAGCATGTCGTCGAAGTCGACTGCGTTCGACGCGAAGAGCCGGCGCTGGTAGAGCGCATACGTGTCGGCGACGGTTTGGTCGTAGAAGCTCGCGACGCGCGAGGCGTATTCGTCCGGCCCGATCAGCGCGTTCTTCGCGTTCGAGATCTGGGTGTGGATGCCGCGCGGGACGAATCGCTTCGGATCGCGCTCGAGCTCCTCGAGGCAGTCCCTGACGAGCCGGATCTGGTCGGCCTGGTCGTAGATCGTGAAGTTCGAGCGGTAGCCGAGCCGCTCCGCTTCGCGGCGCAGGATCCGGCCGCAGGCGGCATGGAAGGTGAGGATCCAGATCGCCCGCGCCTTCGGACCGACCGCGGCCTCGATCCGCTCGCGCATCTCGCCGGCCGCCTTGTTCGTGAACGTGATCGCGAGGATCTCGTTCGGCTCGACACCGCAGGCGGCCAGCAGGTGCGCAACGCGGTAGGTGAGCACGCGCGTCTTGCCCGAGCCCGCGCCCGCGATCACGAGCAGCGGGCCTTCCGTGGTGACGACGGCCTCCCGTTGTGCGTCGTTCAGGTCTGCGAGATACTCCTGCGGCTGCGTGACCGACACCGACTCAGGGTATCGGCGCACGGCGCTCGACCGGCAGGCAGAGTGCGAAAACATGTCCACTCCGTCCGGTATAGAGATCTCAGGCCTCGTAAAGTCGTACGGGGCCGTGCGCGCCGTGCGCGGCATCGACGTGTCCGTCGGCCGTGGCGAGACCGTCGCGCTGCTCGGGCCGAACGGCGCGGGCAAATCGACCACGATCGACATCCTGCTCGGGTTGCTCGATCCGGACGCGGGCTCGGCGTCGGTCTTCGGCTCAACGCCGAAGCAGGCGGTGGACGCCGGCCTCGTCGCGGCGATGCTCCAGACCGGCGGCCTGATCCGTGACCTGAAAGTGCGCGAGCTCGTGGCGATGGTCGCCTCGCTCTATCCGAAGCCGCTCGACGTCGACGAGGCGCTCGAGCTCGCAGGGCTCGCGCCGATCGCCGGCCAATTCACGCAGAAGCTCTCCGGCGGCCAGACCCAGCGCGTGCGCTT
This sequence comes from uncultured Actinomycetes bacterium, assembly GCA_963761365.1. Classification (GTDB taxonomy): domain Bacteria; phylum Actinomycetota; class Thermoleophilia; order Gaiellales; family Gaiellaceae; genus PALSA-600. Next base: position 16,681 of record CAVXHB010000001.1, read on the forward strand.
TGCGATCGCCCTGGTTGCCGATCCGGAGCTGCTCGTGCTCGACGAGCCGACCGTCGCCATGGACGTCGAGGGCCGGCGGGACTTCTGGGCGACGATGCGCGAGTTCGCCGGCCGCGGCAAGACCGTTCTCTTCGCGACTCACTACCTCGAGGAAGCGGATGAATACGCCGACCGGGTCGTGCTGATGGCGCACGGCCGCGTCGTCGCCGACGGCCCACCGACCGAGATCAAGGCGCTCGTCGGCACGCGCACGATCCGCACCACGTTGCCGGAAGCTCCGCTCGAGGCGCTCGAACGGCTGCCCGGCGTGACTCGCGCGGAGCGGCATGGTGAGGCGGTCGCCCTCGCGTGCACCGACTCCGACGCGGCGATCCGCGCACTGCTCGCAGCGTTTCCCGACGCGCGCGACATCGAGATCCGCGGAGCCGGGCTCGAGGAGGCATTCGTTCAGCTCACGGGGTCGGAAGACGAGGAGGCGGCATGAGTTCAGCCGAGTACATTCGCTACGAGCTCCTGCGGACGTTCCGCAACAGACGCTTCTTCATCTTCGCGTTCGGCTTTCCGCTCGTCCTCTACTTCCTGATCGCCGGGCCGAACAAGCACAACCACAACCTCGCCAGCTCCGGCATCTCCGCACCGCTCTACTACATGGTCGGGCTGGCGGCGTTCGGTGCGATGAACGCGATGCTGTCGACCGGCGCACGGATCTCGGCCGAGCGCACCACGGGCTGGAACCGCCAGCTCCGAATCACGCCGCTCTCGACGCGTACCTATTTCCGCGCAAAGGTGCTGACCGGATACCTCGTCGCGTTCGCGTCGTTGCTGCTGCTGTTCCTCGCCGGCACGACGCTCGGCGTGCGCCTGCCCGCGCACACGTGGGTGCATATGACGTGGCTGATGCTGATCGGGCTGATTCCGTTCGCTGCAATGGGAATCCTGATCGGACACCTCGTCTCATCCGAGTCGATCGGGCCAGTGATGGGCGGCTCGACCGCGCTCTTCGCCTTTCTCGGCGGCACCTGGTTCCCGATCACCGGTAATGGCCTCTTGCACCAGGTCGCCCAAGACCTCCCGTCGTACTGGCTCGTGCAGGCAAGCCACGTCGCGATCGGCGGATCGGGCTGGACGCACACGGGCGTGGATCGTGCTCGCCGTCTGGACCGTGGTCGCGGGCCAGCTCGCCCGCCGCGCCTACCGGCGAGACACCAAGCGCGCCTAGCGCGGGTTGACCACTTCGTCGAGCGCGGGCTGGAGCCAGGCGATCGCCTCGGCGAGCGCCTTCGCGTCGACGGACTTGAGCACGATCTCGACCTCGGGCCCCTCGGGCAGGAAGCGGGGGTAGGAGCCGATCGACACCTTCGGCCAGCGAACCGTCGCCCCCGTCAACAGTTCGACGATCTCGCTCTCGCGGGCGCGATACGAGCGGCGCCAGGCGTTGATCGGCTGGTCGCCGCGCAGCTCCTCTGCATAGCGGTCGAACATCGCCTCCATCTCGGCGGGCAGGCCGGGCAGCACCCAGACGTTCTCGAGCTGAAAGCCCGGGCGCGCCGCCGTGCGGGTTCACGAGCGGCCGGCTGCCGGCGGGGAGCTGCGCCCAGCGAGCCGCATAGTCGGGGTGGCGCGGGAAACGCACGCGCAGCTCGGCGGCGAGCTCCGACACCTCGACCTGGCGAACCCCGAATGCCGCCGCCAATGCTTCGCGCGTGATGTCGTCGGGCGTGCCGCCGAGCCCGCCGGTGACGATCAGGTGCTGCACGCCACCGCGCTCGCGGCGAACGAACTCGGCGATCGCCTCGATCTCGTCCGGCACGGCCGCTGCGATCACGACCCGCACGCCGAGCGACTCGAGCCGTTGTGCGAGCCAGGCGGCATTCGTGTTCGTCACGTCGCCGGAGACGACTTCGTTCCCGATCGTGAGGATGGCTGCGCGGACAGGCACGGGACTAGAGTATTCTCGCTGAGCCGGGCACATATCCCCCGGCCGGTGTTCCGTAGCGAAGCCGGTGAGAATCCGGCGCTGTCCCGCAACTGCGATGCCCTTCGGGGACGAGCCAGGTCGCCTACGTCGCACTGACGAACAAGCCCTCGGAGGAAGGGGCGTTCGAGCGGCGAGAGCCGCCGGGCCACCTCCCTCCGCTACACGCGGAGGTTTTTTATGGTCATTACTCGTTCCACCGGGCTCTGCGCCCTGGTGCTCGCGCTTCTCTTCGTTCCGGCGGCCGCACCGTCGCGGTCGGCCCTGCCTCAGCGGATCGTCTCGCTCTCGCCGACGGCGACCGAGGATCTCTTCGCAATCGGCGCCGGCAAGCAGGTGATCGCCGTCGACAACCAGTCGAACTACCCGGCGAACGCACCGAAGACGAAGCTCTCGGGTTACACCCCGAACGCGGAGGCGATCGCAGCCTACAAGCCCGATCTCGTCGTCGCTGTCCTACGACGCGAGCCATTCGTGGAGGCGCTCGGCAAGCTCCACATCCGCCGTGCTCGTGCAGCGGAGCGGCGTCGAACCTCGCCAGGCCTACGCGCAGACTCGATGCAGCTCGGCACGCATGACCGGACACACCGCCGACGCGGCGAGCGTCGTTGCACGGATGAAGGCTGCAGATCGCGGCGATCGTGAAGGCCGTGCCCACGGCCGAAGCCGCACTCACCGTCTACCACGAGCTCGAGCGCCGACTACTACTCGGCGACCTCGAAGACGTTCATCGGCCAGGTGTACACGCTGCTCGGCCTGAAGGACATCGCCGACGCGGCGGACAAGACAGGTTCGGGGTACCCGAAGCTCTCGGCGCGAGTACATCGTCGCGCGCGAATCCCGATCCTGATCGTGCTCGCCGACACGACGTGCTGCAGACCAGACTGCGGCGAAGGTGAAGGGCGCGGCCCGGCTGGGTCGACGATCGCAGCAGTCAAGAACGGCGGCGTCGTCGCGTGAACGACGACATCGCCTCGCGCTGGGGGCCGCGGATCGTCGACTTCATCCGTGCGGGTCGCAGCTGCGGCGCATCGCGGTGAAGTGACGCAGTCCGCGCGGCCGCAGAGGGACGCGCGGCGCGCGTCCCCTGCCACGTGCTGCCGGTCGGCGTCGCGTTCCTTCTGTCGCGCGGCGCTCATCGGCCTGCTGGTCGGGCCGGTCGCACCTCGGGCTCGGCGAGATCGCACGCTCGGCGGCGTCGCACGTCCCGTTGCTGCACGTCCACTCGCACCTGTCCGCCGACCGACTCGGCGATCGTCTGGCAGCTACGTGCACCGCGCGTCGTGCTCGGGCTGCTCGTCGGCGGGATGCTCGCGCTCGCCGGCGGCTCGTACCAGGGCGTCTTCCGCAATCCGCTCGTCGATCCGTACCTGCTCGGCGTCGCCGCCGGCGCCGGCCTCGGCGCGACGCTCGCGATCGCCTACGGCGGCTCGGCGCGTCGACTCGTACGACCTGCTGCCGCTCGCGGCGTTCGCCGGCGCTGCGGCTCGGCGTCGCGCTGCTCCTACACGCTCGGCAGTCCGCGGGCGCCGGCGGCAGGAGCCCGGCGGCGCTCGTGCTCGCCGGCGTGACGGTCGTCGCGTTCCTGACCGCGATCCAGACGTTCGTCCAGCAGCAGCACACGCAGTCGCTGCAGGAGGTCTACAGCTGGATCCTCGGCCGGCTCGACACCGCCGGCTGGCACGACGTCGGCCTCGTCGCGCCGTACGTCGCTCGTCAGCGTCGGCCGTGCTGCTGCTCCACCGCCGGCTGCTCGACGTGCTCGCGTCGGCGACGAGGAGGCGGCGACGCTCGGTGTCAACGTGAAGCGGGTGCGGCTCATCGTCGTCGTCTTCGCGACGATCGGCACCGCGGCCGCGGTCGCGGTCAGCGGGCTGATCGGCTTCGTCGGGATCATCGTCCCGCACGCGATCCGGCTCGCGATCGGCTCGAGCTACCGGATCGTGCTGCCGCTCTCGCTGCTCGTCGGCGCCGGATTCCTCGTGCTCGCCGACGTGATCGCGCGCACGATCGTCTCGCCCGCCGAGCTGCCGATCGGCGTGATCACGGCGTTCTTCGGCGCGCCGTTCTTCGCCGTCGTGCTGCGTACGAGCCGGAGCTTCACGTGATCGGCGCTCGACTGGGCTCGTGTCGGTCACGCTCGGCGGCGCGCGTGATCGTCGACGACGTCGCCGCCGAGATCGCGCGCGGCGAGTGGGTGACGCTGATCGGGCCGAACGGCGCCGGCAAGAGCACGCTCCTGCGCGCGATCGCCGGGCTCGTCCCGTACGACCGGCTCGGTGCACGTCGACGGCGACGAGGTCGGCCGTCGCTCGGGCGGCGCGAGCTCGCGCGGCGGCTCGCTTTCGTGCCGCAGGCGCCGCTGCTGCCGCCGGAGATGCGCGTCTCGCGAGTACGTGCTGCTCGGGCGCACGCCGCACATCGGCGCGTTCGGCTACGAGAGCCGCGCGCGACCTCGAGGCGGCGCAGCGACGCGCTCGAGCGGCTCGACCTGGAGCGGCTTCGCCGAGCGCGCCCGCTGCGCACGCTCTAGCGGCGGCGAGCAGCAGCGCGTCGTGCTCGCGCGCGCGCTCGCCCAGGAGGCGCCGCTGCTCCTGCTCGACGAGCCGACGACCGCGCTCGACATCGGCCGCCAGCAGCAGGTGCTCGAGCTCGTCGCCGAGCTCTGCGCGAGCACGGCGAGCTGACGGTGCTCTCGGCGATGCACGACCTGACGCTCGCGGCGCAGTACGCCGACCGGCTGCTGCTGCTCTCCGGCGGCCGCCTCGTCGCCGCCGGCCCGCCGGCGGAGATCGCGACCGAGGAGCTGATCTCCGAGCACTACGGTGCCGAGGTGCGGGTGATCGCGGAGCGGGGGCTCGGTCGCAGTCGTCCCGGTACGCAGCGCGGATGAACGCTCGCTCGCAATCGATCTCGACGGCGTGCTCGGCGACACGCGGCCGCTCTGGGAGGCGTGGCTCGTCGACGTCTCGCGCCGTGCGCACGTCGATCCCGCGCGGCTCGACGACGAGCTGCCGAACTGGCGCGCTCTGCTCGAGCGGTTCGCCGAGGATCACGCGCCGGTCTACCTGCGGCCGAGCGCGCCGGCGACGGCGGCCTTGCGCCGGCTGCAGGCCGAGGGCGTTCGGGTCGGCGTGTTCACCGACGCGCCCGAGGAGCTCGCACGGATCGCGCTCGCGCATCTCGGCGCGGCGCGGCGGATCGAGGCGCTCGAAGCCGGCCCCGGCGCGCTCGAACGGCTGCTCGCGCTGATGCCTGACGCCCGCATTGTCCGCACGTTGGCGGAGCTATGACGCTGCAGAACCGCGTCACCCCGCTCGGCGAGCTCGTCGCCGACCCGGCGCGTGGGCTCGTCTATGGAAACCGCGGCTGCCTTCACGATGAGCATGGCCGGATCAGGCGTGCATTCGCCGGCAAGCGCTGGATCGCGTGCCGCCTCGAGTTCAAAGAGCGCCGCCGGCACGCCCTGATGCAGCCGGGCCGTTACACCGAGCTTTTCTTCCTCGACGAGGCGACCGCGTTTGCCGCCGGCCACCGCCCGTGCGCCGAGTGCCGTCGCGAGGACTACGTGCACTTCTCCTCGCTCTGGCCGGGGCCGACGGGCGCAGACGCGATCGACGCGCAGCTTCATGCCGAACGACTCGGTCCGCACATGACCGCGCCGCTTGCGACCTTGCCGAACAGCACGTTCGTGCTCGTGCGCGAGGCGCCGTACCTCGTGCTCGACGACCGCCTGCTGCGCTGGTCACCCAGCGGCTATGCCGATGCGATTCGGCGCCCGTCAGGCACTGCGATCGGTGATCACGCCGCCCTCGCTCATCGCCGTTCTCGCAGCCGGGTGGGTCGGAGCAGTGCCGCTCCTCCATCCGTCAGCTCAGCTGTAGATGTCGAGCGTGCCGCTCGTGGAATGCTGGTTCGCGTCACCCTCGACCGCAATCACGCGGCCGTCGACGACGATCGGGCTCTGCCAGTGCGCGTCACCGCACGGCAGACACGGCGATCTCGTGCCCCGACGCCGGGCTGTAGACGTGGATACCGCCGCTTCCCTGGACGTAGAGCAGGCCGCCGGCGAGCACCGGGCTGTTGCCCGCGGTTCCATTCGACCACGCCTTCTGCAGGTGTCCGGCACGGAGTCGCCAGGCGTCGGTGCCGGCGCCGTCGGAGACGAAGACCCACGTGCCCTGCCAGACCGCGGGCGCCGAGAAGAGGTCGGTCGCGCCGGGGGTCGGACTCTCCGTTTGCAGCAGCTTGAGGCCGCTCGAGAGCAGGTAGAGCTTGCCGTCCTTGCCGCCCTGCACGAGGTAGCCGCCCGAGAGCAGCGCGGGCGCGGTCGAGCCGAGGTCGAGGTCCTGCGCGTTCAGCTCGTCCTGGTTGTCAGGCGCCCAGTGCTTGACGGCGCGCGCCGCATCCGGCGTCAGCTCGATCACGCGTCGCCGAAGTTCGTCGTGCCGTTGTAGGGCGCGTTGCCGGTGGCGACGAGCAGGTTGCCGTTCGGAAGCACGACGGCGCCGGAGCGTGCCCAGATCGCCGAGTCGCTCGCGTCGCAGGTCGAGGGCGTGATGATCGCGTGGCGGTCGGCGCAGAGTGAGTTCCAGACGGCGACGATGTGCCCGTTCTTCGCGCTCAGGGTGACGACATGGCCCTGGTAGGGCGGGGCGTCGCCGATGTAGCCGTCCGTCGTCGCGATCACGAGGCCGCGCGAGAAGTTCAGCGGCGAGGTCAGTTTCTCGTGGGTCGGGTCGCGGGTGATCGTGGTCGCCCACAGCTGCTTGCCGGTGGCGATTGCCAGCTTGCGGATCACGCCGTCTGGCGCACCGGCATAGATCGCTGTGCGGTCCGGGTCTGCGATCGGCGTCATGTTCGTGATCTGCGCCGAGCCGGCGTACGAGCCATACGTGGGCGGGATGAAGCGCCAGCGCACCTTCCCGGTCTTCGCGTCGATCGCCTCGGTCTTGCCGTACGTGGTGGTCAGCGCTAGATCGCACCGCCGACATAGATCGGCGAGGAGTCGACGGTGCCGTCGAGCTGGATCGTGCGCCGGTGGAGCTTCGCGACGTTTGCGGCGGTGATGCCGGTGCTCGCCGGCCCGACGTTCTGGCGGCTTGGGATGTAGCCGAACTCGGGCCAGTCCGCCGCGGCCGCCGAACCGCCGAGCGCGAGTGTGAGGGCGACGAGTGCGAGGGTTCTCAACGGGCGGCGAGGTCGTGCGTCTTCGCCCATGGGCCGGGCGGCGTCAGCAGCGACTCGGCGTGCAGGTATGCGAGCACCGGCGATCGGAAGGTCGGTCCAGCGCTCGAAGCAGAAGTAGCGGCGGCGCCACTCGGGAAGAACTTGCGGTTGAAGCTGTGCAGCCGCTCGAGCTGGAACAGCCGGTCGAGCTGCAGCAGCACCGTCCGCAGCAAGTCCGGTCGGCGCGCAGGTACTCGGCGAAGACAGAGAAGTTGAGCGACAGCTCGCTGACGTCGCGCTCGCGCGCCCAGTCGATCGTCTCGACGATCAGGAACTCCATCAACCCGTTCGGCGTGTCGCGGCGGCGGCGCATCGAGGCGAGCGAGTAGCCGCCGCAGGCCGGCGCCGGGACGAGCTGGAGGAAGCCGCCGATGCGCCCGTCGGGCCCGGTCGCGATCGCGAGCACCGTGTCGGGGTAGGCGAAGAGCGCGTCCATCGCCATCGTGAAGCCGCGCTCCGGCCAGTTGCCGCGCCATTCCTCCGAGACGGCGAGCAGCTCGTCGCGCAGCTCCGTCGTCGATCTCGTCCGGCGCGGAGAGCTCGACCCGGTACCCCGCCTTCTCGAGCCGCGTCACCGACTGGCGCACCTTCCGGATCGGGCGGCCGTCGAGCGAGAAGCTCGCGGGATTCACGAACGCTTCGTCGCCGAGGTAGATCGACTTGAAACCGAGCTCGGAGTAGTCGCGCAGCGCGTCGTCGCTTGCGCCGGCGATCGCGACCCGCCACGCCTTCGAATGCGCGACCCGCCGGAACTCGGCGATCAACTCGCGCCGCTCGGCAGGGTCGCCGATCGGGTCGCCGGTGACGATCGCCGTGCCGCCGACGACCCGGTAGGCGAGGAACGAATCTGCCGCTGGCCGAGAAGAACTTCGACTTGTCGTGACGCAGCGCGAAGTAGGCGAGGCTGTCGCTGCCGTGTTCCTGCACGAGCGCCTCCGCGCGGCGCCGCTCTGCGGGACGTGACGCGCACGGTCGGCGATCGGCCGCAGCCAGAGGAAAAGCCCGCGCGTCGCCAGCGCGCCGATCAGGATCACCAGCGCATCGTCGACGTGATCGGAGTATGCAACCGTGCCGTCGAAGATGCAGCCCGACGATCGCGCCGATGATGCCGAGCGCGACCGCGACCTGGAGCAGCGGGCGCACCGACTCCGGGTCGCCCGGGGCGACGAACTCGCCGCCGCGTGCGCCAGAGGACAGCGAAGACGGCGAGCGAGCCGAGCGCCTCTTCGATGTCGAGGCCCTTGGCAAGGTGCGTGACCGCCGTCGCCGCCGACGAGCACGACCGCGAGCTGCCAGGCCCGCCGCTTGCGCCGGGCGAGCCCGCGCGCGAGCCAGAGCAGCGCGAGCCCGAACGCGAGCGTGAGCGACGCGGGCGGCGGTCGGAATTCCCTGCGGCAGCACGCCGCGAACGAAGTCGAACTCGGTCCGCCATCTCCGGGGTCGACGTCGAGATCGACGCCGATCAGGCCGACGAGCGCCGTCGCCCAGGCAACCACCGTCGGAGACGTGATCCGCCTCACACCTACAGAGTAGTCGGGAAAACGGCTATTCGAGGCCCGAAACGGGTTACTGTCGCTTGCGACGAGCACGCGGCGCAGCTCGTCTTCTTTGCCGCGGGCCGAGAATCGCCAGCACCGAATCGCCCGGCTCGAGGGTGAGCGACGCGTCCGGAGCCTCGGCTTTGCCGTCCCGGACGACCGAGATCACCCGCGAGCCCTCGGGGAGCGCGACCTGGCCGATCGCCTTGCCGGCGCACGCGTCGCTCTCGTCCGACCGTGATCTCGACGATCTCGAGGTTCTCTTTCTTCAGCTCGAGCAGGTGGATCAACCCGTGCTCGGGCACCTCGTGCTCGATCAGCCCCATGATCGAGGCCGTCGCCGAGACGGTCGGCGCAGATCCCGAGCAGATCGAAGTACGGCTGGTTGCGCGGGTCGTTCACGCGCGCGATCACGTTCTCGACGCCGTAGCGGTCGCGCGCGAGCTGGCAGATGACGATGTTGTCCTCGTCGTCCCCCGTGACCGCGACGACGACGTCCGGCGGCCGCTCGATGCCCGCACGTTCGAGCATGAAGAGCTCGGTCGCGTCTCCCTTGTGCACCTGGTGCTCGAGCTCGGCCTCGAGCTGTGTCGAAGCGCGGTCGGGCGCTGCTCGATCAGCGTCACCTCGTGCCCGGCGCGAATCAGTGTCCGCGCGAGGTTCGAGCCGACCTTGCCGCCGCCTGCGATCAGGGCATACATCGGGTTAGCGCAACGCCCCTTCGTACGCGCGAACGGCGGCGGTGAGCGACGCGATCGCGCTCGAGGTCGGGCAGACGACGTTGAGACCCCGCGAGGTGTAGAACTCGGCGCGCGCCGGGTCGAGCACGCGGATCACCACCGACGGGACGTTGAACTGCTTCTGGCCATCTGGCCGATGACGATGTTCGAGTTGTCCCCGTCGGTCGTGACGACGACAGCGTCCGCCTCGTCGATGCCGACGTCGCGAAGCAGCTGGAGATCCATCCCGTGGCCGACGACGAACTCGCCGGTCCAGTTGTCGCCGAGGCGCCCGAGGGCCTCCTCGCGCTCGTCGATCACGGTCACCTCCCAGCCCGCCGCCTTCAGCTCCAGGGCGACGGCCGAGCCGACGCGGCCGGAGCCGATCACAATTACCTTCATGGATTGAGCGTAGCCGAGTCCTGCTCGTAGTCGAGGACCCGCTGGGGAAAGGCGACGATCAGCACCTCGCAGGGCGCGCGGCGGAGGACGTAGTCGACGGTCGGAGAGAAGAAGCGCGACTGGCGGCGCCAGCGTGGCGATGACCCGAGCACGATCAGGTCGGCGTCGGTCTCGCGGGCCCGCTCGAGGATCGCGCTGCCGATCGAGCGTGCCCGCATCGTCGTCACGATCAGGTCGACGCCGAGCTCCTCCCCGAGCAGCCGCGCTTCGGCGAGCGACGCGGCTGCGTTCTCCTCCTTGTCGAACATCTCCGCGCCGAGCTCCTTGTCCATCGGCACCTCGATCACGTGCAGCGCCTCGACGGTGGCGCCGTGCTCGCTGGCGAGCTTCACCGCGGTCGCGGCCATCTCCTCGCCGATGATCCCGAGCTTCATCGGCACCAGGATGCGGTGGAACTGCGGCACGTCGGCGAACACCTGCTCGTCCGGCGCAATCACGCGCTCGGTCAGGCCTTCCCCGTGCGTATCGCCGAACGGTGACGTAGACGACGAGGCCGATCACGAGCCACACCGGGCCTGCGTAACGGGCGCCCGGATGCGTGGCGAGCGCGACGACCCAGACCGCGAAGGTGAGGAGCGCGCCGACGACGGCCGGGATTGGGATTTCCGCGCCGCGAATGTGGACGTTCAGCGGCGTGCGATAGGGGCGCGGCAGATCGGGCTCGGTGATCCGCAGCCGGATCACCGCCACCTGCGCCGCCGTGAACGCGATCAGCACGCCGAACGAGAAGACGCTCGCGAGGAACGTAACGTCGTTGTGAATGAAGGAGGTCGCGATCACGATCCCGCTCGTGATCAGCGTTGCCGCAGCGATCGCGTGCGGTGAGACGAGCGTGCGGCGATGCAGCCGGCCGAACGCCCGCGGCAGCTGGCCGTGCTCGCCGAGCGAGTACGCCAGCCGCGAGAAGCCCGAGATCGACGTCGTCACCGCAGCGAGGAGGATCAATGCGCCGCTCGCGCCGACGAAGAAACGGATCGTGTCGCCGAGCCACAGCGGAACCTGGGAGCGAACCTGCTCGGCGACACCGACGAGCGGGGCGCGCAGCCAGCGGTGGCCGAGCTGGTGTGTCCGGACCCGGGAAACGCCGACAGTGCGACGACCGCGATCGCGACGTACACGGTGACGACGGTTCCGATCGCGACGAAGAGCGAGCGCGGCAGGTCGACGCCGGGCCGACGCGCTTCCTCCGCAAGGTTCGCCACCGTCTCGAGGCCCGTGTACGCGAGCATCGCGAGTGGCAGCGCGAAGAGCAACGCGTGTCCGGTCGGTGCGCTGCCGAGTGACGTGCCGTGCGTCAGCGCATGCGGCGAGAAGAGGAGGACGAAGCCGGAGATCACCAGCAGCAGCTGCGTCAGCACGTCGAGCGCGGGCACGACGATCCCGAGCGTGTAGAGCGACGGGCGCCGCAAGAGCCTGATCACGGCGACGAAGACGATCGCCCCGACCGCGACGACGATGTCCCACGGGTGGTGGGTAAGCGCGTTGACGCGAATCGCCGCGGCGAGGTAGTGCGGCAGGAAGAGTGCGGAGAGCGAGATCACGATCAGGTAGTCGAGGAAGAGCGCCCAGCCGGTCATGAATCCGGCCAGGTCGTTCATCGACCGGCGCACGAAGGTGGCCGCCCCGCCGGTCTCCGGCAGCGCCGAGGTCGCCTCCGCGTAGGAGAGTGCGACGAGCAGGAAGAGCAGGCCGGCGCCGAGCAGCACGAGCGGCGTGAAGCCGACTGCATGCAGAGCGATCACGCCGAGCGCGAAGTAGATCGAGGAGGCGATCTCGCCGTAGGCGACCGAGAAGAGCGAGCGCGCGTCGAGATCGCGGCTCAGGCCGGGGAGCTTGCGGGCTATCTCGTGCCCCTTCTCGTCAGGTAGAAACGGCCACCGCCGGCGGCGAGGAAGAGCAGCCCGAGCATGATCCCGAGGAAGCCGCCGCCCTGCGCAAGCGTGGCGACGACAAGCGCGACCCCGAGCGCCATCGTCAGCGCGGCCAGCAGCAGCGTCGCTCCGCGGCGGATGCTCATTCCGGCCACTGGCCGAACCGGACATGCCCGGCGGCAGCCGACGTAACGAAAGTGGAACAAACTATCCACAGCGAACCCGAAGTGCCTGCATTTCGCATGGTTCGCACCGTCCTGTTCGGCATGGGCGGTGCCAGGTACGGTCGAACGCCACCGTCCCGTTCGGCCATGGCCGGTGCCAGGCACCGTCACGGAAGTGGAACACGTTTTCCACAGGGGCGGGGTCATGCCGCCTTCTTGCCCGCTGCGACCATCACCCGGCACGGGGCGTTTTTCAGGACGTAGTCCACGGTCTTGCCGAAGATGTCACGGTGGCGGCCGCGCGGCGCGCCGAGGACGATGATCTCGGCCTGGCGGCGCTCCGCCTCTTCGACGATCGCGCGCCCGGCGTTGCGCGCGCGGACGATGCGGTCGACGGTCCGCACGCCGTAGGTCTCGGCCATCGCGCGCGCGTCGTCGAGCAACTTGTCGGCCTCGGCCTCTTCCTCGGGGAGCAGGCAATCGAGCGGCTGGTCGAGCGGAACGACGATCACCCGCAGCGCGACGATCGTCGCGCCCCGCTCCGCGGAGAGCCGCGCCGCGAGGTCGATCGCCTCGTGCGACTCGGTGCCGGAGACGATCGGAACGAGAATCGTCCGGTATTCGAGCGCAATCGCCGGCCGAGCTGAATCGGCGCTCGCATCGTTTCGGTGATGGGCACGCCGATCCGCCGGCGGTAGCAGCACGTAGAAAGCGAATCCCACGGCCAGCCAGATCAGACCGGCGTAGCGCGTCGGCGCGTCCTGGACGACGACGACGAGCCACGCAGCCGCCGTGCCGAGGCCGCCGAGAATCGCGAAGAGCGGCCAGTTGACCTTGCCGATGCGAATGCTCGGCGGCACGTGGTACGGCTCCTCCACCTCGGGAGGGCGCCGGCGCAGCTGGACCACCGCCGCGTGGGCGACGGTGAACGACAGCATCGCACCGAATGCGTACATCCGGCCGATGAAGTCGACGTTGCCCGGAATGATGAAGAGGATCGAGAGGAACCCGGCGAAGACGAGCAGCGAGAGCCACGGCGTCTTGAACCGCGGGTGCAGCCGGCGAAACACTTCCGGGCAGCTGCCGGTAGCTCGACATCGAGTAGGTGATCCTCGACGCGCCGATCACGCCGGCGTTCGTCGCGATGAAGAGAATCGTCGCCGCAAGGATGCCGACGTAGTACTTCGCCGCCGACAACCACAAACCGTGCAGGTTCAGGTTCTCGACGAGACCGAGCACCGGATCGTTCTTGAAACCATTCGGCGGGTCGAGACCGAGCCGCGTCACGTAGTGGCCCGCCGAGTTCAGGTGCACCGGCAGAGCGGAGAGCGCGATCAACGGCAGCGTGAAGTAGATCGCGAAGACGGCAATCGCAACCAAGCCGGATCGACCCCGGAATGCTGCGACGCGGGTCGCGTGCTTCCTCGGCGAGATTCGACACGGTTTCGATCCCGGTGTACGCGATCATCGCCACCGGGATCGCCAACGCGAAGTTCGCCCAGGTCGGCGCCTTCCCCCAGTGGATGTTCGAGGTCAGGATGTGCGAGCTGAAGATCAGCGCGAAGCCGAGACCCACGAGGAGTAACTGCGTCGCGAAGTCGACGACCGCGAGCAGGATGTTCAGCGCGGCCGCTTCCTTGATCCCGACGATGTTGATCCCGACGAGGATGATGACGACGACGATTCCGCCGATGATGTCCCACGGGTTCGTCCGCAGCGGCGCCCAGAAGATCGAGAGGTAGTGCGGCACGAAGAACGCGGAGATCGCGACCGTGATCACGTAGTTGAGCATCTGCGCCCATGCCGCGCCGAACGAGACGAGCTCGTTGAAGGCGTGGCGGGCGAAGCTCGACGAGCCGCCCGCCTCGGGGAAGTTCACCGTTCCCTCGGCGTAGGTTGCCGCGGTGCACGCGAAGATCAGCCCCGAGATGACGAAGACGAGCGGCGTCAGCCCAAGCGCAATCGCCGCCGTGACACCGAGGGCGTAGTAGATCGACGAGCCGACGTTGCCATAGGCGGTCGCAAAGAGCGCGGGCGTGCCGAGCACCCGCTCCAGGCCGTGCGATTGCCGCCTGCGCCGGGCACGTGGGGAATCTAGTAAGGAAGGCGGGGGAACGAGACGCTCCCCCGCCCCACCTTGTCCTAGGTGTGGATCGAGACGATCAGCGGGATGATCAGGATCGCCACGATGTTCGTGATCTTGATCATCGGGTTGATCGCCGGGCCCGCGGTGTCCTTGTACGGATCGCCGACCGTGTCGCCGGTGACCGACGCGGCGTGGGCCTCCGAGCCCTTCCCGCCGTAGAGCCCGTCCTCGATCAGCTTCTTGGCGTTGTCCCACGCGCCGCCGCCGGCCGTCATCGAGATCGCCAGGAAGAGGCCCGTGACGATCGTGCCGACGAGCAGCCCGCCGAGCATCCGGACGTTGATGCAGCCGACGATGATCGGGAAGGCGATCGGAATCAGCGCGGGCAGCAGCATCGACTTGATCGCCGAGCCGGTGACGATGTCGATCGCGCGGCCGTACTCGGGCCGCGACGTGCCGGCCATGATGCCCGGATCCTCGCGGAACTGGCGCCGCACCTCCTCGACCACCTGCCCGCCGACGCGGCCGACCGCCTGCATCGCGAGCGACGCGAACAGGAACGGCATCAACCCGCCGATGAAGAGCCCCGCGATCACCCACGCGTCCGAGAGATCGAACACGGTCGGCAGACCGTTGTCCCTGAGGCCGGTCGTGTACGAATCGAAGAGGACGAGCGCCGCGAGCGCCGCCGAGCCGATCGCGTATCCCTTCGTCACTGCCTTCGTCGTGTTGCCGACCGCGTCGAGCGGATCGGTGATCGCGCGCACGCTCTCGGGCAGGTCCGCCATCTCTGCGATCCCGCCTGCGTTGTCGGTGACCGGACCGTACGCGTCGAGCGCGACGATCAGGCCGGTCATCGAGAGCTGCGCCATCACCGCGACGCCGATTCCGTACAGGCCGGCGAAGTGATGCGCGACGAGGATGCCGGCAGCGAGCACGATCACCGGCAGTGCCGTTGCCTGCATGCCGACGGCGAGGCCTTCGATGATGTTCGTCGCGTGTCCTGTCTGCGACGCCTTCGAGATCGACTTCACCGGATTCCAGCGGGTGCCGGTGTAGAACTCGGTGATCGCGACGAGCAGGAACGTCACGACCAGGCCGACGATCGCCGAGATGTAGAGGTCTTTGAAGCTGTATAGGCCACCGTCGAACGCCATCGTCACCGGGATGAAGCCGAGTGCCGACAGAACGGTCGCCACGAGCACGGCCTTGTAGAGCGCGTTGATGATCGCGTTCTGGCCACGGCCGATGCGCGCGAAGAACGTGCCGATCACCGACGCGACCGCCGAGACTGCGCCGAGCACGAGCGGGTAGAGGTAGAGACGCGTGTCGGCGAGCCCGGCGACGGTACCGAGCAACATCACTGCGACCGCCGTCACCGCGTACGTCTCGAAGAGGTCGGCCGCCATGCCGGCGCAGTCGCCGACGTTGTCGCCGACGTTGTCGGCGATCACGGCCGCGTTGCGCGGATCGTCCTCGGGGATCCCCGCCTCGATCTTGCCGACGAGGTCGGCGCCGACATCGGCTGCCTTCGTGAAGATGCCGCCGCCGAGACGGGCGAAGACCGAGATCAGCGATCCGCCGAACGCAAGACCGACAAGCGCGTGAATCGCCTTCGTCGGCGAGTCGTTGAACGCGCCCGTGAGGAGCCAGTAGTAGCCGGAGACGCCCAGCAGCCCGAGGCCGACGACGAGCAGGCCCGTGACCGAGCCCGCGCGGAACGCGACGTTCAGCGCCGGCTTGAGCCCGTCGCGTGCAGCCTCGGCGGTGCGCGAGTTCGAGCGCACTGCCACGTTCATGCCGATGAACCCGGCGGCCGCCGACAAGAGGGCTCCGACCAGGAAGCCGAAGGCCGTTCCCCAGCCAAGCTTGTGGTAGACGCCGATCAGGATGAACGGCACGACCGCGACCATCGCGATCGTCGTGTACTGGCGCTTGAGGTACGCCGAGGCGCCTTCACGGACGGCGCCGGAAATCTCCTTCATCCGCTCGTTGCCCTCGGGCTGCTTGAGCAGCCAGAAGATCAGATAGAAGCCGTACCCCACCGCCACCGCAGCGCAGACGAGCGCCAGGAGCACGGGGTGATGCATGAACCAGTTCACTCGCACTGCCTCCCCTCACAAAGTCGAGCGCCGAGGAGTTCGGCGCCGGGCGATTCTAAACGGAGTCGCCGGACGAGGCGCCGGCCGCCGCGTCGGCGTAGGCAACCTGGAGGTTCGCCAGCGCCTGGCCGAAATCGCGCAGCAGACCGGCCTCGACCTGGCCCTCGAGCGCGGGCAGCAGCGCCCGGATCGCCTCGATCGCCGCCTTCGCCTGCCCGAGCTCGCCCTGCTCGAGCTTGCCGTAGGCAAGCGACGCGAGCGTGGAGAGGGTCGTCAACAGGAACTGGCCGACCTCGATCTCCCTGATCGCCTGCATCAGGTCGTCGATGTCCGGCTGCTTCGGGTCGTCAGCCAATCCGCTCGCCTGCCCGCACCTGCTCAGCGTAGATCTCCTGGAGGGTGGCCCCCTCCTCGAACCTCGCGCGCTGCCGTTCGGCCGCATTCTGAGCCGGGACGGCAAGGTGTGCGGCCGCGCCGATCTCGTCCGCCACCGGCGCCACCCACTCGATCAGCTGCTCGATCCGGGCGCGCGCCGGGATCGCCTCGCCCCGGTCGAAATCGATCAGCTCGCCACCGAGGCCGTAGCGGATCGCCCGCCACATGTTCTCCTCGAGCAGGCGCCGCGGGACATCCGGCAGGGGCTCACCCTCGTCAAGGGCCCGCACGCAGCGGGCGGCCAGCGCGTAGGCGAGCGCAGCCAGTGCCTGCGCCTCGGCGAGGTCTGGCTGGCCGTCCATGATCCGGATCTCGACCGTCGGGTAGGCGAGGTGCGGCCGCACGCTCCACCAGAGCTGCGTGTGCTCGGTGATCGAGCCCGTCCGGTACAGGAAGCTGACGTACTCCTCGAAATCGCGCCAGCCGTCGTAGGGATCCGGGATCCCACAACGCGGGAACGTGCGCGTGAAGATCTGCGTGCGGGCGGAATGGAGGCCGCTGTTCATGTTTTCGACGAACGGCGAGCTCGCAGAGAGGGCGAGCAACTCGGGCAGGAAGCAGCGCATCGCGTTGTGCACCGCGATCGCACGGTCGCCGCCGCGGACCCCGACATGCACGTGCAGGCCGAAGCTGTTGTTGCGCCAGACGACGTAGCGGAGGATCTCGTCGTTGCGTCGGTAATGAGGCGTATCGATGATCCGCTGGTCCTGCCAGCGGCTCCATGGATGTGTGCCGGTGGCGCCGAGCTGAAGTCCTTGCTCACGGGCCAGCGCCTGCAGCTGTGCGCGACGCTGCCCCATCCGCGCGGCGGCCTCGGCGAAGTCGGTGCACTTCCCTGTGCGCACCTCGGCCTCCGACGCGATCAGCTCGCCGACGAGATTCTCGTCGAGCTCCGAGCCCTTCGCCGCAGCCTTCAGCTCCTCGAAGCGGTTGACGAGCTCGAGGTGCTCGGGGTCGAGCAGCGCGAACTCCTCTTCGACGGCGACGGTGAAATCGGTGCCGCCTTCGAACGCTTCACGGGCGCTCGCAAGTTGTTCCTCGGGGGAAAGCCGCTGCTCTTCGCCCATATCTGGCTCAGTAAAGCAGTCGCGCGGCGACGGTCGGCCACGACCAGTGCAGCTCGACTGCACGGCGGGCGGCGGCCCGGATCGCCTCGCGGTCGGCGGCGGGCAGGGACAGCAGCTCGCCGAGCTTCGCGTGCAGATCGTCGACGCTGCCGCTGTCGAAGGCGGCGAGGTGGCGCAATCGCTCGGGGTACTCAGCCTCGAGCCCGGCGGCGACCTCGGCGAGCCCGGAGTGGCGCGCGACGAGCGGCGGGCAGCCGGCAGCCGCAGCCTCGGCGGCGACCATCCCAAATGCTTCCGGAAAGATCGACGGCACCACGGCCGCGTCGGCGAGCGGCAAGAGATGCACGAGGTGGCGATGTTCCAGCGGCCCGGTGAAGAGCGTGCGCCCCGAGAGCCCTTCGGCGAACGCCTCGAGCTCGCGGCGGAAGTCGCCGAAGCCGACGATCACGACGCGCGCGGCAAGCGTCCGCAGCACCTCGATCAGAAGCTGCACGCCCTTGTTCTCGATCAGCTTGCCGAAGTAGACGACCGTGGGCTCGTCCCCGGCGAAGAAGGACGCGAGCCGCTCGGCGTTCCCTTCGTCGGGCAGGCGCTCGTTCGCACTGCCGGGGTTCGGTGGATCGCGCCGCGCCTCTTCGAGCAGCTCGGCCAGCGCCTGCTCGCGTTCCTGCGGCACGAACTCCTCGATGTCGACGCCGGGCGGCACTTCGACCACCCGGTCGACCTGGCCGACCACGTCCTCCAGCACCTCGCGGATGTGCCGGGAGCCGACGAACGTCGCGTCGGCCGCCGCGAGCACCTCCTTCCCCCACGCCTCGAGCCGCGGGCGGCCGCGCATCGAATATTCGAGCTCCGACCCGTGTGCCTTGACGCGAAAGCGCATGCCGCTCGCGTTCCCGACTGCGGCGCCCATCAGCACGTGGTTCGCGAAGACGAGGTCGGCCGGTCCGAGCTCGCGCAGCACCGCGGCATTCGCGTCGACGTAGCGTGCACATTCCTCTTCGGTGAAGTCCTGCAGCAGCCGCGCCTCGACGCCCTCGTAGCGGTCGAGGACGAAGACCGGCAGCAACCCGCCCGGGAGCTCCGGGCGCACGACGCGCGCGCCGCCGAGGTCGTACAGCTCGGGGTGGCGCTCCTGGCAGACGACGGTGACGTCGTGGCCGGCGCGGCTCCACTCGCGCGCAAGCGCCTGCGTGTAGACGTTCGAGCCCGTGCCGCCGAGCAGGTAGCCGTGCCACAGGAGGATTCGCACGGCTAGGCGAGGTGGAAGTACAGAGCGTGCAGCAACTCGACCGCCGGGTTCGACGTGTGCACGGTCACGTCGGAGGGCACGTCGAGCAGGGCCTCGGAGTAGTTGAAGATGATCCTGACGCCCGCCGCGACGAGGTCGTTCGCGGCCTGCTGCGCCGCATCGGCGGGCACGGCCAGGACGCCGACGACGATGTTCTTGTCGCGGATCATGTCGTGGAGCTGTCGGTAGTCGAGCACATTGCCGTGGCCGATCGCGGTACCGAGCTTCGCCGGATCGTTGTCGAACACCGCCGCGATCGAGATCCCGTGCTCCTCGAAGATCGACGAGCCTGCAATCGCCTGGCCGAGCCGGCCGGCGCCGACGAGCGCGATGTTGTGCTGTCCCTGGGTGCGGAGGATCCGGCGGATCTCACCGAGCAGCCCGTCGATCGAGTAGCCGACGCCGCGCTTCCCGAACTTGCCGAAGTTCGACAGATCGCGGCGAATCTGCGTCGCATTGATGTTCGTGTAGTCGGCGATTTCCTGCGACGAGATGCGGTCCTTCCCCATTTTCTGGGCCTGAGTGAGCACCTGCAGGTAGCGCGAGAGCCGTGCCGCCACGCCGACCCCGACGCGGTTATCACCCACACGCGCACCATCGACCGGGGGTTGCAACATCCTGGGCCATTCTGCCCATATGTTCAAACCGGGGTCGCAGTAGGGCGGCTAGCTTCCGAGCAGCCTGCGGAGAGCCTGTTCTTCGACGCGATACACCGAGACTTGCTCTCCGTCGGCCTCGACCACCGGCAGCAGGGCTCGATAGCGGCGCTCGAGGTCGGGGTCGCCGGTGATGTCCACTTCCTCGACCTCGAAGCCGAGCTCACCGCGCAGCCGTTCCAGGTCGGCGCGCGCGATCTCGCACAGGTGGCAGTCGCGGCCGACGTACAGCCGTACGCGCACTACGGGTAGAGGCCGCGGATGATGCTCGCCTCGGCGACGCGCTGCACGCGCGAGACCGTAGGACGCAGCCCGCAGCGAAACACCACGCTGCTCGTGCAGGGCCCACGTCTCACCGAACGCGCCGCTGACGATCTCCGAGAGCCGCATGTTGACCTCGTCCTCTTTCCAGAAGAATTCCTGGAGGCCCTGCACCCACTCGAAGTAGGACACGACAACACCGCCGGCATTCGCGAGCACGTCTGGGATGACCACGACGCCGTTCCCGTCGAGGATCTCATCGGCAGCCGGGGTGGTCGGGTTGTTTGCGCCCTCGACGACGAGCTTGGCGCGAACCCGGTCCGCATTCGCCTCCGTGATCACCTGCTCGAGCGCACACGGAGCAAGCACGTCGCACGGCAGGAGCACGAGCTCGTCGTTCGAAATCGAGTCGCCGCCTGAGAGCTCGCCGAGCTTCCCTCCGGCGCGCGTGTGCGCAAGCGCAGCCTCGATGTCGATCCCGCGAGTGTTGTGAACGCCGCCGGAGGAATCCGAGATCGCAATCACCGTGGCACCGAGCTGCGAGACGAGCCGCGCGAACGCGGAGCCGACGTTGCCGAAGCCCTGGACCACGACCTTCAGCGCCCTCGAGCTTGCGGCTTTCCTTGGCGAGCGCTTCCTGCAGGCAGAAGAGGACGCCGCGGCCGGTTGCCTCCTCACGGCCGAGCGAGCCGCCGATCGCCAGCGGCTTCCCGGTCACCACCGAGAGCACCGAATGGCCCTGGTTCATCGAGAACGTGTCGAAGATCCACGCCATCACCTGCGGTGTCGTTCCGACATCGGGTGCCGGGATGTCTTTCTCCGGCCCGATCTCGTTGACGATTTCGGAGGTCAGCCGCCGTGTCATCCGTTCGAGCTCGTCGACCGACATCGTCTTCGGGTCGCAGGCGACGCCGCCCTTGGCGCCGCCGAACGGGAGGTTCATCAGCGCGCATTTCCACGTCATCGCCATCGCGAGCGCCTTCACTTCGTCGAGGGTGACGTCCGGGTGGTAGCGGATCCCGCCCTTCGACGGCCCGCGCGCGACGTTGTGCGTGACGCGCCAACCGGTGAAGACACGCACGGAGCCGTCGTCCATCGTCGTCGGAATCGCGACCTCGACCGCCTTCTTGCACTCGCGCAGGACGCCGACGAGGTCGTCCTCGATCCCGAATGCATCGGCGACCTTTTGGAGCTGCTGCTGTGCGAGCCTGAAAGGGTTCTCTCTCAGGTGGCTCTCACGCTGCACGAGCGCCGCCATCGGTCCTACTGTATCGAGAAGGAAACCTGCAGCCTGCTGGGAGCACCGCCGTTCGTCGGCCAGGCGACGAGGCGCAGCTGGTAGCGGCCGGGCGCGAGCGTCGCGCCGGTGGGTGACCGGCCGGTGATACCGAAGCTGTACGAGCCAGGCAGCAGGTCGCGCTCGCGTACGAGCCTGCCAACGAAGCGGCCCGCGGCCGTGTAGAGCAGGACGTCGAGCTGCAGCACCGGTTCGATCGCCACGCCGTTGCGCGTGTCCACGCGGCCTGCCTGCACGAGCAGCACTGCCGGTCTCGTGTCGGACGGCGCGAAGCTCGTGTTGTCGATCACCGCCCCCTCGAGCAGGCTGCCGGCGGGAGCCGTCGGCGCCACGATCCACGGCACGCGGAGGAGCTGGCCACCAAGCGGGCTCAACTCGAGTACGCCGTCGGTTCCTGCGGCTGCATGCGTCGTGACGCGAATGCGCTCCGAGTGCCCGACGCGCAAGACGAGGCGGTGCGGCACGATGTGCACCTTCGATCCGGCGACCGCATTCACGATCAGCCGGCGCGTCGAGACGTTGCGCACCGTCAGCGTCCTCGAGGCGCGCGGACCGAACGAAAGCGACGTCGCCGAAGCGGCGACCTCGCCCGTTGCACTCGCACCGACATCGACGAGACCTGCGCCCCCTGCCGCAAAGGATCCGGCCGACGCGCGGGCAGATCCCGCGAGCAGGCTCGCGAGGTCGGCGGCACCGAGGTCCGGGCGAACCTGCGCGAGCACGGCGGCCGCGCCGGCCACGGCGGCCGCGGCGGTGCTCGTGCCGTTGACCGTGGCGAACTCCGGCTCACCGTCGGGCGCGGTTCCCGGGTCGGAGGTCGCGAGTCCGATCCCGGCCGCCGCCAGGTCGGGCTTGAGCGCACCACCGAACGCGAGCCCTCGCGACGAGAACGAGGCGATCCGCCCTGCGAGCGGGTTGGGCTCGCTGCGCGCTCGTCCAAGGGCGACGCCGACATTCCCGCCGTGCCGAAGGCCCGCGAGGATGGCGTGCGCGGCGGCCGCCGGGATCGCCACGACCGGCACGCCGACGTCGCTCGAGAGGCCGAGCGACCCTGCGGGCAAGTTCCCGCCGTAGACGAGCACCGCGCGAGCCCCTCCCTCTGAAGCAGCAACGGCGGCCGCGCCCGGGTCGGGCCCGGCGTGCACGAGTGCGGCACGACCGGCGACGATTCCAAGCCCGCGGCGGTTGAAGTAGTCGCTCACCTGCTCGCCGTCGTCATGAGGAACTCCGATCGCAAGGTCGAGCGCGTGCGGCGGCACGATCGTGCCGAGCAAGGGGAGCCGCGCGTCGAACGTGACATCGAGCCCGTGCCAGACCGAGAGGTGCACGGATGCGGTGGCGCGGCGCGGGTCGATCGCCGCAACGGTCAGCGCGGCCGGGGCGCCGCCCGGACCATCGAGCGATCCGAACACGGGCCCGGCGATCCCTTCGTTCCCGGCCGGAGCGACGACGAGCGTGTCGAGCGAGCGCGCACCGGCAACGGCGCGCGCCTCCGGGCTGTCGGCGAACGCCGCGTACGGCTCGCTCACCCCGATCAGCGCGATGCGCGCTGCGTCGTGTGCATCGCCGTCGCCATTCGGATCGACTGCGCCTTCGAGGCCGGCGATCAGCTGGTCGCTGCGGGCATAGACCGCATCGCGACCGGTGGAATCGGGCTGCCAGCCCGCGACGCGAACCGGCAACACGGTCGCTCCCGGCGCGGCGCCGTGAATCCCGCCAGGACCGCCCGCGCCGACGAGCAAACCGGCGAGCTCCGTGCCGTGGCGCTCGCGTTCGTTCGGGTTCTGCGGGTTCGACTGGGCGTCGGCGCCGGCGTCCGCGTTGATCACGTCGATGCCGGCCAGCACACGGCCGCCGAGATACGGCTGCGAGCGGTCGACTCCCGTGTCGAGGAGCGCGATCTCGACGCCGCGTCCGTCGTAGCCCGGCATCGGGGTCCCGACGCCGATTGCCGAGGGCGTGAGCTTGCCCGAAGCGACCGAGGCGGGGAACGCCGCACGCACCGGGTAGACCCCCGTGACCTCGGGGTCCTGCTCGAGCAGTCCGACGGCACGAGGGTCGAGCGGCGCCGAGAAGCCGTCGAGGACGCGGGCGTAGCTGTAGTCGGGCCGAACGCCGAGGCCGTGCGACGAAAGATTCCCGAGCACCTGCTGTTGCGCTGCATAGGCTTCCGCCGTCCATTCGCGTTCTTGCGCCTCGGTCGCATACCCGGCAACGGCGAGCCGTTGCGCCACCGACGGCGTTCGCAGCAGGACGATGCGCCGCTCGCCGATCGTCACCTCGGGATGCGACTCGCCGACGAGCCCGCGCCAGGTCGTCGCCTCCGTATAGATCGTCGCCTGATGCGTGCCCGCGCGCGTCGACACGACGACCGCCGCGATCGCGATCGCGGCCAGAACGGGCAGGCCGAGGCTAGGCCGACGCATACGCATCCAGCGCGAGATACGTGCGCGGAGCCAGCGGCTCGGTGTAACGCGCGGCCGACGCGATCATCGCCGCGTTGTCGGTGCAGAGCTGCAGCGGCGCGGCGACGGCACCGGGAAGCGACGCGCGAAGCTCGCTGTTGGCTGCGACGCCGCCGACGATCGCGATCCGGTCGGCGCCGGTTGCTTCGAGTCGGGCGACGAGCGCGCGAACGATCGCGCGCTGGTAGCTCGCCGCCAGGTCGGCGCGGCGCGTGTCGAGCTCGGCTGGCGGGAGATCACGCACCGCGTACAGGAGAGCCGTCTTCAAACCTGAAAAGGAGAAGTCGAGCCCGGGGACCTTTGCGACCGGGAACGAGTAGGCCTCCGGATCGCCGTCGCGTGCGAGCCGGTCGAGTGCTGCACCGCCCGGGTAGGGCAGTCCGAGCAGTCGAGCGCCCTTGTCGAACGCCTCGCCGGCCGCGTCATCGAGCGTCGTACCGAGCACATCGACACCCTCCCACGCGCGATCGCGCACGTCGAGGAGGAGTGTGTGCCCGCCGCTCGCAAGCAGGCAGGTGAACGGCGGCTCGAGGTCGGTCGGCGCGAGAAAGAGCGAAGCGACGTGGCCGTGCAGGTGGTCGACCGGGACGAGCGGCAGTCGGCGCGCCCAGGCAAGGGCCTTGGCGGCCGACACCCCGACGAGCAGGGCGCCGATCAGCCCGGGGCCTGCGGTGACGGCAATCGTGTCGATGTCGTCGAGCGTCGCAGCCGCGTCGGCGAGCGTCGCCCGGATCACGGGCGTGACGAGCTCGAGGTGGCGGCGGGACGCCACTTCCGGCACGACGCCGCCATATTTCGCATGCAGGTCCGCCTGCGAGGAAACGATGTTGGAGCGGATCACACCGTCGTGCGTGACGACCGCGGCGGCGGTCTCGTCGCACGAGGTTTCGATCCCGAGGATCACTCCGGCGGGTCCCGCCACATGATCAGCGCATCCTCACGATTGTCGGTGTAGTAGCCGCGCCGGATGCCATGTCGCTCGAACCCGAGCTTCTCGTAGAGCTTGATCGCCTCCCTGTTCGACACGCGCACTTCGAGCGTGTAGCCGCGGCCGTCGTCCTCGATCGTCAGCTCGAACAGGCGCTCGAGCAGCCGCGATGCGATCCCGCGCCGCTGGAACTCGGGATCGACTGCGACGTTCATCACGTGCCACGCGTCGACGTAGCGCGAGTTGACGACGTACCCGACGAGCTGGTCGCCTTCGAACGCGCCGAGACAGATCGACGTTCCCTTCGCGAGCTCGGAGGCGAACATCGAGCGCGACCACGGCGTCTTGTAGGCGCGCTGCTCGATCACCTCGATCTCGGGCAGATCGGCGAGCGACGAGTCGGCGGATCTGCACCGCGACCGCGGTCATGCGACGGTCGGCTTTGCGTCGGGATCACGGAGATAGAGGGGAACGATCTGCTCGACAGGCCCAAACGGGCCGGCGTGCCGCGCCAACGCGTACGGATCGGGCCTGTGTAGCTCCAACTCGACCGGGATCGTTGCGCCGGCCGCCTCGAACAGCTCGCGATAACGCAAGGCGCCGTCGCCCACGAGCACCTTGCCCGCGACGTCGAGCTCGTCCGGGCGGCAGAGGCGCGGCCCGCTACTGAAGACTTCGCCGCGCCGTGCATCGATCACTGGCACGCCTCCCGTGAAAGCGTCGAGAGTCGACGCGCCCGCGACGGGAACATCGAGCGCGAGCGCGAGGCCTCGCGCCGTTGCGAGCGCGATGCGAATCGACGTGAAGCTGCCCGGTCCTGTGCCGACGACGATGCCTTCGATCCGCCTGGGGTCGTCCACACAGTCGTCGATCAGGTATGTGAGTGCGGACGCGCGTGCGTTCCAGCCGGCAGCACCGTCCTCGCCCAGGAGCGCACACACGGCACCCGCCGAAGTCGCGGCATCAAAGGACAAGATCGTCTGTGGGCTCGATCGTGACACGGCGATGCGTTTCGTCGACGTGTGCCAGGGTCACCGCTGCGCGCACCGGCGGAAGCCAGGCGCCCGCGTGCTCGGGCCATTCGACAAAGGCAATCGTGCCATCGAAGTAGGGCTCGAGGTCGCCCCAGTCCTCCGCGCCGAGCCCATTGACGCGGTAGAGGTCGAGATGCGCCACCGGAATGCGAGCTGCATAGCGGTGCCCGATCGTGAACGTGGGGCTCGACACCGGCTGCTCGACGCCGAGCGCGCGGCAGGCGCCGCGGACGAAGGTCGTCTTACCGGCGCCGAGCTCGCCCGCAACGCTGACGACGTCACCGGCCTGAAGGCCGGCCGCGAGCTGCGCGCCAAGCGCTTCGGTCTCCGCCGCGGATCCCGTTTCGGCCACCACCACCCCACGATACGGTGCCTGGCACGGGACATGTCCGTTCCGGTGCGTGCAGTTTCACAATTCGTTGACGAAGGCCATGTCCGGATGAACGGTGTGCAGCGTCCTTTTCGAGTGGGTCAAGCGGGTTTTCTGTGGAAGGCCCGTCACACTTCCGTCAGCCACGCCTGGCACCGGGACACCTCCCGGCGGGACGCGTTAGAAGAGGCCGAGCTGGACTGCGGCTGGCTCCGCGCGCAGGCTCCGGTTCCGGGGCGAGCGCGACTGGAGGCGCGAGCGACTGGCCGAGTAGCTCGGGCAGGCGGCGGAAGTCGGCCTCGAGCACCTCGAGCATCCGCGGGGTGTAGAGCGCCGCCGCCGGGTGGAAGATCGGATAGAGCACGACGCGGTTGCCGCCGAGCACGACCTCCTGCTCGCGACCGTGCACGCGCGTGATCCCGTCCGGCTTGCCGGAGAGGAGCTTCGTCGCGAAGTTCCCGAGCGTCGCGATCACCTTCGGCTGGATCAGCTCGATCTGCTTCCAGAGATGCGGCTCGCAGGCCTCGATCTCCTCCTGCTGCGGATCGCGGTTTCCCGGAGGGCGGCATTTCAAGACGTTGACCACAAAGACGTCCTCGCGCGTCATCCCGATCCCGGCCAGCAGCTTGTTCAGCAGCTGCCCGGCGGCACCCACGAACGGGACGCCCTGCTTGTCCTCGTGGAAGCCCGGCGCCTCGCCGACGAACATCAGCTCGGCGGTCGGCGAGCCCGAGCCGAAGACGACCTGCGTGCGGCCCTTTGCGAGCGCGCAGCGCGTGCAGCCGGCGACCTCGGCGCCGTATTCGGCGAGGGTCAGCCCCGCGGGCTCAGCAGCGACCGATGCCACAGCCGACCAGAGTATCCATCTGCACGGGGCCGATACTGCTCCCTCAGCCGGACGGACTCGACCGCCATCCGACCGGTTGGGGTACGCTTCTGCTTGCCCGGTATCCGCGAGGAACTGGAGCCGACATGAAGACGCTGCGAACGATCGCCGAGTTGCGTAACGCGCTCGCGCCACTGCGCGACGGACGCACGATCGCGCTCGTGCCGACGATGGGCGCGCTGCACGACGGCCACCTTGCGCTGATCGCCGCCGCACGCGGCGACTGCGACGTCGTCGTTGCCAGCCTGTTCGTCAATCCCGCGCAGTTCGGCGAGCCGGCCGACCTCGACGCCTACCCCCGCGATCTCGCGCGCGACGAGCGCGTCGCCGCCGAAGCAGGCGTCGACCTGCTCTTCGCCCCGGCAGCCGGCGAGCTCTATCCGGAGGGCTTCGCAACCTGGGTCGTCCCCGAAGGAGCGGCGAAGGGCCTCGAGAGCGACCACCGGCCCGGCCATTTCCGCGGCGTCGCCACCGTGTGCCTCAAGCTCTTCGAGCTCGTGCGGCCGCATGCCGCGTACTTCGGGCGCAAGGACGCCCAGCAGCTCGCCGTCGTGAAGCAGGTCGTGCGCGACCTCAACCTCGAGGTCGAGATCCGCGCCGTGCCGACCGTCCGCGACGACGACGGCCTCGCGCTCTCTTCGCGTAACGCACACCTCTCTTCCACCGAACGCGAACGCGCACTCGCGATCCCGCGCGCACTCGCAACGCGCGACCTCGAACACGCGCGCGCCGTTCTCACCGAAGCCGGAATCGAGCCCGATTACGTCGCGGTCGCCGATCTCGACGGCGAGACGCTCGCGGTCGCCGCCCGGATCGGCTCGACGCGACTGATCGACAACGTCCAGCTATGAGCACGCGTCCCCGCAACCCCGCTCCCGCCACGCCCGCGCCCGGGAAGCTGCCGCTGCCCGAGCTGATCGAGATGAAGCGGCGCGGCGAGAAGATCGTGATGCTCACCGCCTACGACGCTCCCGCGGCGCTGCTCGCGGACGAGGCGGGCGTCGAGCTGATCCTGGTCGGCGACAGCGCGGCCCAGGTGATGCTCGGGCACGAGTCGACGGTCCCCGTCACCCTGGACGAGATGATCTTCCTGACGCGCGCCGTCACCCGCTCGGCGCGGCGACCGCTCGTGATCGGCGACATGCCCTTCGGCACGTACGAGATCTCCGACGAGCAGGCGGTCGCGAGCGCGATCCGGCTCGTCAAGGAAGGCGGCGCCGACCTGGTCAAGCTCGAGGGCGCCGGACGGATGGTGTCGCGCGTCCGCGCGATCGCCGAGTCGAACATCGGCGTGATGGCGCACGTCGGGCTGACGCCGCAGTCGGCGACGAAGCTCGGCGGCTTCCGCGCACAGGGCCGCACCGCCGACGCGGCGTTGAAGCTGCACGAGGACGCGCTCGCGCTGCAGGATGCAGGTGCGTTCGCCATCGTGCTCGAGGCAGTGCCGTCCCCGGTCGCGACGCGGATCAGCCGAATCGCTCGAGATCCCGACGATCGGCATCGGCGCAGGCGCCGGCTGCGACGGCCAGGTGCTCGTGTGGCACGACCTGCTCGGGATGTACCACGGGCATACGCCACGCTTCGTGAAGCGCTACGCGGAGATCGCCGACGAGATCGGCACGGCGCTCGGCGAGTACGTCGCCGAGGTGCGCAGCGGCGCGTTCCCCGACGAGCAGCACACCTACGCGATTCCGGACGACGAGCTCGCGCGCTTCGAGTCGGCGCTCTCAGAGCGCCAGAAGTAGCACTGACACGCCGCGAGCGGAGGCGCGACTGCGGCCGCCGCGCGCAACCAGGTCCAACCGTGGACGGCGCGCACGCCGATCACGAGCAACACGGTCGCCCACGCAACGAACGCAAAGATGATCCACGAGAACGCGTTGCGCCCCGCCGGCGACAGCGACGAGTGAGAGCGCAAGGGGAACGGCGGCAAACGCGAGGACATGGCGCGCACGGCGAAACGATCCGTGCGAGCCGAGCGCGCGCGCCGAGATGTAGAGCATCCCGCCGAAGGCGAAGTACGCCGCGGCACCCGTGAGCCCGCCGCCGATGAAGAGCAACGACCGGCAGCGTCACACCGTGGTAGCTCTTTGCCGCGTTCGAAGCGAGCGCGAGCGCGATCCCGGCGAGCAGGACGACGAGCAGCACCGGCTCCGCCCGGTTGGACGCCGCCTCAGGGCTGTCGTCGCGCAGCGCGACGAACACTGCGCGCGGCGACTGCAGGACGAGCGCTGTCCGCAGCCACCACTCCTTCATCTACTTCGCGACGATCTGGCCGTTGTGACAGAGGTACTTGATCTGCCCGAAACCGGGGTCTTGCTGCGAAACCGGCGGTTTGCCGTCGCGACACAGCTTGTCGTTGCGCTGCGCGAAGCCGGCGAGGATCCCGCCGACGAACAGCACGAGGACGAGCGCGCTCAGCCCGATCAGAAAGCGGCGGCGTTGCTGGGGTGTCACGCGGCGGCGACGGCCCTGCGCTCGAGCAGCGGCCGCAGGAACTGGCCCGTGGACGACTCCGGCACCTCTGCAATGTCCTCAGGCGTGCCGACGGCGATCACCTCGCCGCCCGCCTCACCGCCCTCGGGCCCGAGGTCGACGAGCCAGTCGGCCTGCTTGATCACGTCGAGGTTGTGTTCGATCACGAGCACAGTGTTGCCGGTGTCGACCAGACGCTGCAGCACCTCGAGCAGCTTCTCGATGTCGGCGAAGTGGAGACCGGTGGTCGGCTCGTCGAGGATGTAGAGCGTGCGCCCGGTGGCGACCTTGCACAGCTCGGCGGCGAGCTTGACCCGCTGGGCCTCGCCGCCGGAGAGCGTGGTTGCCGGCTGGCCGAGCGTCATGTAGTCGAGCCCCACGTCGTGCAGGGTCTGCAGGCGGCGGCGGATCTTCGGGATCTTCGCGAAGAACCGGAGCGCCTCCTCGACCGACATCTCGAGAATGTCGGCGATCGTCTTGCCCTTGAACCGCACCTCGAGCGTCTCCCGGTTGTAGCGGCGGCCCTTGCACGTCTCGCACGGGACGTAGACGTCGGGCAGGAAGTGCATCTCGATCTTGATCTGGCCGTCGCCCTTGCACGTCTCGCAGCGGCCGCCCTTCACGTTGAACGAGAAGCGACCCGGCTTGTAGCCGCGCACCTTCGCATCGGGCGTCAGCGAGTAGAGCTCGCGGATGTGCGTGAAGAGATCGGTGTAGGTGGCCGGGTTCGAGCGCGGTGTGCGGCCGATCGGGCGCTGGTCGATCTCGATCACCTTGTCGAACGCCTCGATCCCCTCGACCGACTCGTGCTCACCTGGCTTGACGCGCATCTTCGACAGTCGATTCGCGAGCGACTTGTAGACGATCTCGTTGACGAGCGTCGACTTGCCCGAGCCCGAGACACCCGTGACGGCGATGAACTTCGCGATCGGAAACTCGACGTCGATCCCCTTCAGGTTGTGCTGCGTCGCGCCGCGCACCGTGAAAACGCCGTTGTCGTCGGTGCGTCGCTTCGGCACCGCGATCTCGCGCCTGCCCGACAGGAACTGCGCGGTGACCGATTTCTTGTCGCGTTGGACCGCCGCTGCGGTTCCCTCGGCGACGACGTGGCCGCCGTGCTCGCCTGCTCCGGGGCCCATGTCGACGAGCCAGTCGGCGCTCCGCATCATCTGCTCGTCGTGCTCGACGACGAGGACGGTGTTGCCGAGATCGCGCAGGCGCTCGAGCGTGCCGATCAGCTTGTTGTTGTCGCGCTGGTGGAGGCCGATCGACGGCTCGTCGAGGATGTAGAGGACGCCGACGAGCTGCGAGCCGATCTGCGTTGCGAGGCGAAGGCGCTGTGCCTCTCCGCCGGAGAGCGTCCCCGCCGCGCGCTCGAGCTGGAGGTAGCCGACCCCGACGTCGTCGAGGAAGGTCAGGCGCTGGCGGATCTCCTTCACGATCCGCGCGCCGATCAGCAGCTCGGTCTCCGTCAGGTCGAGCTCGTCGAGGAACGCGAGCGCGCGGCCGACCGACATCCCCGTGAACTCGTGGATGTTCTTCCCGCCGACCGTGACCGCGAGCACCTCCGGCTTCAGGCGCGCGCCCTTGCACACCGGGCAGGGGCGGAACGACATGTACTCCTCGATCCGCTCGCGCTGCGTCGAGCTGTCGGTGTCGCGGTACCGGCGCTGCAGCGAGTTGACGATCCCTTCGAAGGCGATCATGTACGAGCGCTTGCGGTTCATCCGGTTGCGGTAGCTGACGTAGACCTTGTCGCCGCCCGTGCCGTTCAGGAAGTAATCCTGTTCCTTCTCGGTCAGGTCCTGCCATGGCTTCTCGACGTCGATCTCGTACCGGTCGGCGATCGCGGCGATCACCGACTCGTAGAAGCTCGAGTTGCCGACCGCCCACGGTACGAGCGCGCCCTCCTCGATCGAGAGCGATGGATCGGGGACGAGCAGGTCGGGGTCGATCTCCTGCTGCGCGCCGAGCCCCGTGCAACGCGGGCAGGCGCCGTGCGGTGAGTTGAACGAGAAGATGCGCGGCTGAAGCTCGGGCAACGAGACGCCGTGCTCGGGACACGCGAACCGATCCGAGTAGGTGAAGCTCTCGCCGCCGGCGACGTCGACGGTGACGAGGCCTTCCGCCAGCGCGCCGGCGGTCTCGACCGACTGCGTCAATCGCGTGCGCAGATCCTCCTTCATCACGAGCCGGTCGACGACGACCTCGATCGTGTGCTTGAACTTCTTGTCGAGGATGGGCGGTTCCTCGAGCAGGTGCTGCTCGCCGTCGACCTTGACGCGCGTGAAGCCGTCGTTGCGCAGCTCCTCGAAGAGATCCTTGTACTCGCCCTTGCGGTCGCGGACGACCGGCGCGTTCACGGTGAACTTCGTCCCGTCGGGGAGGGCGAGGATCTGCTCGACGATCGAGTCGATCGACTGGCCGGCGATCGGCCGCCCGCACACCGGGCAGTGTGGGCGCCCGACGCGCGCGTAGAGCAGGCGCAGGTAGTCGTAGATCTCGGTGACCGTGCCGACCGTGGAGCGCGGGTTGCGCGAGGTCGTCTTCTGGTCGATCGAGATCGCCGGGGAGAGGCCGTCGATCGAATCGACGTCCGGCTTCTCCATCATCTGCAGGAACTGGCGCGCGTAGGCCGAGAGCGATTCGACGTAGCGGCGCTGGCCCTCGGCGTAGATCGTGTCGAAGGCAAGGCTCGACTTCCCGGAGCCCGAGAGCCCGGTGATGCAGATCAGCGCGTTCCGGGGCAGCCGGACAGTGATGTCCTTGAGGTTGTGCTCTCGGGCGCCGTGAACGACCAGTTCGTCCGCAGCCATGAGCAGTCCATTTTACCGAGCGAACGGACGTTCGGCGCGGCGGTGGCAGTGGCGCAGCCGCTTTTCAGGCTTATCACGGTTTATCGTGAAAGGATAAGTCGAGATAAGTTTGGTAAGATCCTCGGCCGTGGATCCCCGCGAGAACCCCTATACACCGAACGCCGGGGCCCGGCCACCCGCCCTCGTCGGTCGTGACGCCGAGCTCGAGGGGTTCGAGATCCTGCTCGAGCGGCTGCGGCGCGGATACACCGAGCAGTCGATGCTGATCACGGGCCTGCGGGGCGTCGGCAAGACGGTCCTGCTCGGAGCGTTCGAGGATCGTGCGCTGAACAACGGCTGGGTGACGGTCTCGACGGAGATCACGAAGAACGAGCCCTTCGGACCGCGGATGGGCACGATGGTGCGCCGGGCGCTGTTCCAGGTCGCTCCGAAAGCGTCGTGGACGGATCGAATCCGACGTGCGGCCGGGGTGCTGAAGTCGTTCTCGGTGACGGTCGCCTCAGACGGCTCGGTCACCGCCGGGATCGACGTCGACGCCGTCGAGGGAATGGCCGACAGCGGCAACCTGAGCGATGACCTGACCGACCTGCTCGTCGCCCTCGGCGAAGCCGCGCAAGACGAACAGACCGGTGTCGCGTTCCTCGTCGACGAGGTTCAGTTCCTGCGGAGCAACGAATTCGAAGCGTTGATCGCAGGCCTGCATCGCACGGTTCAACGCCAGCTTCCGATCACGCTCGTCGGCGCCGGCCTACCTCAACTCCCCCGCCTTGCGGGCGAAGCCAAGTCCTACGCGGAGCGACTGTTCAAGTTCCCCCGGATCGGGAAACTCTCCGCACCCGAAGCCGAAGCCGCTCTCACCGAGCCTGCCACGGAGCGGGGCGTCAGCTACGACCCCGGCGCGATCGACGTGATCGTCGCGTACACGGAGGGCTATCCATATTTCCTCCAGGAGTACGGGAAGATCGTCTGGGACATCGCTCCGGAAGGGAAGCCGATCAGCCGACGGGTCGCCGAAGAGGCGCAACGGACGGTTGAGCAGAAGCTCGACGAGTCGTTCTTCCGGGTACGCGCCGAACGTACGACCGAGCTCGAGCTTCACTATCTTCGCGCGATGGCAGAGCTCGGCCCCGCCGAGCAAACCGCCGGGGATGTCGCCGCTCTGATCGGACGTTCGTCAGAGCAGCTCGGCCCAACAAGAGCCCGCCTGATCGACAAGGGCCTGATCTATACGACAGCGCACGGCCGTGGCGCATTCACGGTCCCGCAGTTCGACCGCTACCTCCGCCGGAACTACCAGCTGCCGCCGCCGCGCTAACGCTTTGCGGTGCGCCAGCGACCGAACACGAGCCCACCGAACGTGAAGCCGAGGCCGAACGTGCCGGCCGCGAAGCCGCCGATCGCGATCCCCTTGCGCCAGGTGGACAGACGCTGCCAGCGACCGAGCGCCTCCTCCTCCTCGGGCGTCAGCGGCTCGCCGCGGCGCCGTTTGCGGAGCGCGCCACCGGCGCGAGCGCCGAGGTACAGATCGTCGAACACCTCGCTGCCGTATTCATTTGCCATTGAGCTCACTGTAGCCTCCTTCGACCTTGTCAACGCGCGTCCTTCACGTCTCCGACCTGCATTTCGGGGCGCGCAAAGCGCTCCACGAGCCGGACGTCGAGCAGGCGATCGGCGAGCTGGTCGAACGCGTCGACCCGGAGCTCGTGATCGCAAGCGGCGACCTCACCCACCACGGCCGGCGGGAGGAGCACGAAGCGGCGGCCAAGTTCCTACGCAGCCTCGGGCCCGCCTTGCTGGTCGTGCCCGGCAACCATGACATCCCGCTCACGCTGCCCGGCCGGTTCACGCACCCCTGGCGCGAGTTCGAGCGAGAGTGGCAGACAACCGAGCCGGTGCACGCGGGCGCCGAGCTGCACATCGTCGGGCTCAACTCGGTGCGGCCGTGGCGGCATCAGTCCGGTGCGATCCGCAATCCGGAGCTCGATCAGGCGGCCGAGCGGCTCGCACAGGCGCAACCGGGGGCGCTGCGCGTCGTCGTGCTCCACCACCAGCTGATCAACGCGCCCTGGCGGACCCGCAAGAAGCCGGTGTCGCGGCGCACGCACGTGCTCGCGCGGCTCGTCGACTGCGGCGCCGAGCTGATCGTCAGCGGACACGTCCACCAGGGCGCCGTGTCCGAACGGCACGAGTTCGAGGTGATGGCCGGGAACGCACGCGGCGCGGTGGTCACGACGACGCCGGGCTTCGGGCGTCCCCGCCCGAACCGGCGCGGCGAGGCGCGCGGCGTACTCGTCTACAGCGCGGATGAGCGCCGCATCCGGGTCGAGACCTACATCTGGCGCGATGACGGCTGGGGCCTCACCGGGCTGCGTGTCTTTCCCCGCGGGCGCGAGCCGCTTGCGGCCGACGTTCACTCCTGAAGTCTGCAGCGGGCTGCGGACGGTGAAGCGACCTACGCAGCGGCGCTGGCGGCGAGCGCGTTCAGCTCGCGGCGGAGCTCCTTGAGCTCGTCGCGGAGCTTCGCCGCGTATTCGAAGCGCAGTTCCTCGGCGGCGGTGTACATCTCCTCCTCGAGCGTGATCACGAGCTTCTCGAGCTCGCCGCGGTCCATCCCCTCGACCTGCTTGCCGCGGCGCGTGCGCTTGGGGACGTGCGGCGCCTCGAGCGAGAGGAACTCGGCGATGTCGGAGACGCCCTTGACGATCGTCTCCGGGGTGATCCCGTGCTCCTCGTTGTAGGCGAGCTGCTTCACGCGCCGGCGGCCCGTCTCGTCGATCGCGTACTTGATCGCCTCGGTGTATTTGTCGGCGTACATCAGCACCTTGCCGTTCACGTTGCGGGCGGCGCGCCCGATCGTCTGAATCAGCGCGGTCTGGCCGCGGAGGAAGCCCTCCTTGTCGGCATCGAGGATCGCGACCAGCGACACCTCGGGCAGGTCGAGGCCTTCGCGCAGCAGGTTGACGCCGACGAGCACGTCGTACTCGCCGAGCCGCAGGTCACGGATGATGTGAATGCGCTCGAGCGTGTCGATCTCGGAGTGCAGGTAGCGCGCCTTGACGCCCGCCTCGAGCAGGTAGTCGGTCAGATCCTCGGACATCTTCTTGGTCAGCGTCGTCACGAGCACGCGCTCCCCCCGCTCCTCGCGGCGCCGGATCTCCTCGAGCAGGTCGTCGATCTGGTTCTTGGTCGGCCGCAGCTCGACCTCGGGGTCGATGATTCCGGTCGGGCGGATCAGCTGCTCGGCAACGCGCGTGGAGTGGCGGAGCTCCCACGGTCCGGGTGTCGCCGAGACGAACACGGCCTGCGGCACCTTCTCCAGGAACTCGTCGAATCGCAGCGGGCGGTTGTCGAGCGCCGAGGGAAGACGGAAGCCGAAGTCGACGAGCGTCTGCTTGCGCGAGCGGTCGCCTTCGTACATGCCGCCGATCTGCGGCACGGTCTGATGCGACTCGTCGACGAAGACGATGTAGTCGGACGGGAAGTAGTCGAGCAGCGTGTGCGGCGCCGATCCGGGCGGCCGGCCGTCGAGGATGCGCGAGTAGTTCTCGATCCCGTTGCAGAAGCCGAGCTCGCGCATCATCTCGAGGTCGTATTCGGTGCGCTGCCGGATCCGGTGCGCCTCGAGCATGCGTCCGTCGGACTCGAACTTCTTCACCTGCTCCGACAGCTCGTGCTTGATCTCGACGACGGCGCGTTCGACCGTCGGCTTCGAGGTCACGTACTGCGTCGCCGGGAAGACGGTGATCGTGTCGAGGCGCGAGAGCACCTCGCCTGTCAGCGGATCGAAATGCGTGATCGTCTCGACCTCGTCGCCGAAGAACGACACGCGATACGCGGTCTCCGAATGCGCCGGCTGGATCTCGAGCACGTCGCCTTTCACGCGGAACTTGCCGCGACCGAGGATCGCGTCGTTGCGCACGTACTGGATGTCCACCAGCTTGCGCAGCACGAGATCGCGGTCGCTCTCCTCGCCGACCGTGAGGAAGACGACGCGCTTCTCGTACTCCTCCGGCGAGCCGAGGCCGTAGATGCACGAGACGGATGCGACGATGATCGTGTCGCGGCGCGAGAGGATGTTCGACGTCGCGGCGTGGCGCAGGCGGTCGATGTCGTCGTTGCGCGAGCTGTCCTTCTCGATGTAGAGGTCGGCCTGCGGAACGTATGCCTCGGGCTGGTAGTAGTCGTAGTAGGAGACGAAGTACTCGACCGCGTTCTGCGGGAAGAACTCGCGGAACTCGTTGCAGAGCTGGGCGGCGAGCGTCTTGTTGTGGGCGATCACGAGCGCAGGCCTCTGCACCTTCTCGATGATCCAGGCCATCGTCGCGGTCTTGCCGGTGCCCGGTCGCGCCGAGCAGCGTCTGGTAGCGCTCGCCCTCGGTCAGGCCCTCCGCCAGCTTCTCGATCGCCGCCGGCTGGTCGCCGGTCGGGACGTAGGCCGCTGCTGTCTTCAGTTCGGGCAGTAGCGAGACCAGGGTAACGGCGGCGTGAGCTGGCCGGCGACCGCCGGCGCGCTCTGCGAGGCGCACTAGTCGCCCCAGTCGAAGTCGCGGCGAGCGCGACCAGAGGTTCTCGTCCGACGGCTCTTGCTCCTCCGCCGGTGCTCGCGTCAGTCTCCTCGCCAATCGTCTTCGGTGGCGGGCGGGCTCACGAAGGTGTCTTCGGAGGTCGGCCAGTCGAGCGACGTCGGCTCGTCGACGATCGACAGCGCACCGTCCATCGTGTCCTCGACGCGCGCCTGCTCTTCGGTCTTGAACAGCGGATGATTCACGAACGGATCGTCGGTCATGTACCGCTGCAGCGGCATCTCGTGCTCGAGCGCTGCGTTGCGACGCTTCAGCTCGAGATGGTCCTGAATCACCTGCGCGAAAAGCGACGGAGTGTCAACCGGCATCTGTTCGACTCTCGTGCTCACGGACGGGCAGTTTAGCGCTGCGATGCGGGCGCGCTGTCGCAACGCGGTCCCGGCCCTGCCGCTTGGCCCAATAGAGGGCGTCATCGGCCGCTGCGACCAGCGATTCGAGGGTGCCGGCATCACTCGGGAACGCAGCGACCCCGAAACTTGCGGTCATGTGCACCGTCCTCGCCGTTGACCGCCTCGATCTTGCGCGACGCGAGCGAGTCCTGGACGCGTTCGGCCACGACAACGCCGCCGGCGACATCGGTGCCGGGCAGGATCAGTGCGAATTCCTCGCCGCCCCAGCGGCCGGCGCTGTCGATCTCGCGAACGACCTCGCGCACCGTCTGCGCCAAACGCGTGCAACGCGCGGTCACCGATCGGATGTCCGTACTTGTCGTTGATCGCCTTGAACCGGTCGAGGTCGGCAAGCACGAGACAGAGGTTGCCGCCGAGTCGCTGCAGCGCGTGCGACCTCCTCGGCGAGGCTTTCTTCGAGCGAGCGGCGGTTCGCGAGGCCGGTGAGCGGATCGATCAACGCCTGCCACTCGACGATCCGGTGCAGTTGCGCGTTCTCGAGCGCGACCACGGCCTGCGCAGCGAGCGACGACGCGGTGTCGCGTCTGTTCGCCGTCGAAGCTCTCGGGCCGTGCAGGATGATGCGCCCGAAGAACTCGTCGGCCACCGTCAGCGGCAGCTCGAGGCGGTGCGCGTCCACGGTTCGGGTCGCCTGCGCGCGCGAGCTCGCCCTTGCGGCCCTCCACGTACGCCGCCGTACGCGCCTGTCGCCTCGACGATCGTCTCGACGATCACGCGCAGGAGCCGTTCGACGTCGTGGGTGACGGTGAGCACCTTGCCGAAACCGAGCGTCACTTCGTGCGTACGGCGGCGCTCTTCCTCGAGCTCGATCAGCCGCTGCTCGAGCTGTTCGGCCATGCGGTTGAATGCACCGGCGACCTGTGCGAACTCGTCGCCGCCCGACACCTTCACGCGCTCGCTGAACCGACCGCGCGCGATCTCGTCGGCCGCTTGAGCGAGCTGCCCGAGCGTGCGCACGATCGAAACGCCGAGCAGGTAGACGAGGCCGCCGAAGATGAGGACCGCGGCGAGCAGGTAGAGCGGCGATCCGCCATCGCGCCGCTGTGGCTGCGTCGGTCAGCTCGCGCTGCAGGCGCGAGCGCTGCGAATTGCACGTTCGACGCGGTGGAAAGGGTTGAGCTGACCACCCCGCGGTAGCGTGGTGCCGCCGAGCACGATGACGGTCCGGGACTCCCGGGGCGAGCGGCAGCGCCGAGCCCGTGTTCGGTCCGGCGACGATCCGCCCATCCCGCACCGCGACCAGCACGTCGTGCGGGTCGATCCCGGCGCGAACGCGCGGGAGCACGACCGAGAGCGGCAGCACTTCCGCGCGGCGCTCTGCGGCCGCAAGCTGCTGGGCATAGCCCGCGACAGCCGACCGTAGATCAGCTCGAAGCCGGTTGTCGACCTTCTGCGTCTCGTGCCGCTTGGTCAGTGTCTCGAAGCCGTAGAAGGAGCCGATCGACCGGGACCAGCGCAACGATCGCGAAGTACGCGAGTAGCTTCACCTTGAAGCTCCGGATCCGCCAGGTCGCGCCCCTCGGACGCATCGAAAACCTCCTCTTTCGTCTTTCTTGTCGGCAGTCCCCATCCCAAACCTGAGGGCTGCCGGCTCCGCAGTCGCCCGCTTTCAGTGACAATGGTGCCATGGCGAAGCTCGGACGAGTCTTGACCCGCCGTGCGGGGCCCTGGGGAACGGCCCTGGCGGCCTGGGAGATCTGGAAGCGGATCCCGCCGAGGTACCGGAAACGGCTGCTCAAGCAGGCCCGAAAGCACGGCCCGACGACTCGTGAAGCACGCCTACAGGGCCCGCCGCAGATCGCGCAAGCTCTAGATCGTCAGGACGGCGCGGACGATCCGGTCCTGCTCGATCGGGTGGGCGGTCGGGATAGCCCTCGGCCGCGCTCGCGCGCCACGGGCGGCCGACGAAGCGGACCGGGATGCCGCCGGCCGCCTCTTCGAGCCGGTGGCGGATCGTGCGCCACGCCCCCATGTTCTGCGGCTCTTCCTGCGCCCAGACGATCTCCTCGAGCGCCGGGTACGACGCGATCAGCTCGCGCGCCGCTTCGACCGGGAACGGGTACAGCTGCTCGATCCGCGCGACGGCGAGTCCTTCGGCCGCTCCCGGCGGTCTCGTGGCCGACGATGTCGTAGTAGACCTTGCCGGAGCAGAGCACGAGCCGGCGCACGGACGGCCTTGTCGACGCCGACGGCGTCGAGCATCGGCTGGAACGACCCGTCGGCAAGCTCGGCGAGGGTCGAGAGGCTTCCTTCAGGCGCAGCAGGCCCTTCGGCGTCATCACGACGAGCGGCCGCGCGACTCGCGTCGAGCGCCTGGCGGCGCAGGAGATGGAAGTACTGCGCGGCGGTCGTGCAGTTCGCGATCCGGATGTTCTCCTGCGCGGCGAGCTGGAGGAACCGCTCGAGCCGGGCGCTCGAGTGCTCGGGGCCGTTGCCCTCGTAGCCGTGCGGAAGCAGCAGCGTCAGCCGTGAGGTCTGCTTCCACTTCGCGAGGCCGCTCGAGATGAACTGGTCGATGATCGTCTGGGCGCCGTTTGCGAAGTCGCCGAACTGCGCCTCCCAGAGCACGAGCGCCTCGGGCGCGGCCGTCGAGTAGCCGTACTCGAAGCCGACGCAGGCGTACTCGGAGAGCGGCGAGTTGTAGACCTCGAACGAGGCGTGCGGCGTCGTCGAGGTGCTGCATCGGCGTGTACGTGCTCGCCGGTGTGCACGTCGTGGAGGACGAGGTGACGGTGCGAGAACGTGCCGCGCTCGGTGTCCTGGCCGGTGAGGCGGATCGGGATCCCCTCGACGAGCAGCGACGCGAACGCGAGCGCCTCGGCCTGGCCCCAGTCGATGCCGCCCTCGTCGAGCGCGACGCGGCGACGCTCGAGCTGCCGCGCGAGCTTCGGGTGGACGGTGAAGCCGTCGGGCACGCGCAGCAGCTCCTCGTTCAGCTCGCGCAGCTCGGCCTCCGGGACCGCGGTGTCGACGCCGCGCCGGCGCATCGCGCGGGACGCCCTCGTCGCGCGTCTTGACGGGGATCTCCTGGCGAACGACGCCTTCAGCCGCTCGTGCGCCTCGCGCAGCCGCGCCTCGACGCTCGCCGACGAGCTCCTCGGCTTCCTCGGCGCTGAGCACGCCCTCGTCGACGAGCTGCGCGCCGTAGAGCTCGCGCACCGTCGGATGGGCCTCGATCTGCTCGACCATCAGCGGCTGCGTGTAGGCGGGCTCGTCCTGCTCGTTGTGGCCGAAGCGGCGGTAGCCGACGAGGTCGATCACGACGTCGTGGCCGAAGCGGCCGCGGTAGGCGAGCGCGAGCCGGACCGCCGAGATCGCGGCTTCGGGGTCGTCGGCGTTGACGTGGATGATCGGCACGTCGAAGCCCTTCGCGAGGTCGGACGAGTAGCGCGTCGAGCGGCCTTCGGCGGGATCGGTCGTGAAGCCGACCTGGTTGTTCGTGATCAGGTGCAGCGTGCCGCCGGTCGAGTAGCCCGTCGAGCGCCTCGAGGTTGAGCGTCTCGGCGACGACGCCCTGGCCCGCGAACGCGGCGTCGCCGTGGAGCAGGATCGGCATCGCGACGCTCGGGTCGTGCAGGCCGCGGGCCGCTCGAGCGGTCGGTCTGCTCGGCGCGCGTGCGGCCTTCGACGACCGGGTCGACGGCCTCGAGGTGGCTCGGGTTCGCGACGAGCGTGACGCCGATCTCGCCGGCCGCGGTGTTGCGCGTGCCGCGCGCGCCGAGGTGGTACTTGACGTCGCCGGTGCCGCCCTCGGGGTCGGCGACGACGGCCTCGATCGTCCGCTCGCCCTCGAACTCGCGCAGGATCTTCTCGTACGGCAGCCCGATCGTGTGCGCGAGCACGTTCAGGCGGCCGCGGTGGGCCATGCCGAGCACGACCTCGCGCGCGCCCGCCGCGGCGGCGAGCTCGAGCGCCTCGTCGAGCATCGGGATCATCACGTCGAGGCCCTCGAGCGAGAACTGCTTCTGGCCGAGGAACGACGCGGCGCAGGTAGCGCTCGATGCCCTCGACCTCGCAGAGGCGCGTGTAGAGGCGCGCGCTGCTCCTCGGCGCGTCAGCGGCTTGCGGTAGCGCCACGACTCGATCGCCTGCCGCAGCCAGACGCGCTGCTCGTGGTCGGCGATGTGCTCGATCTCGTAGGCCATCGTGCCGCAGTAGGTCTCCTGCAGGCGCGGCAGCGCCTCGGCGAGCGTCTCGCCGTCGACGTGGACGCGCGAGGATCGAGGCCGGGATCCGCGCCTGGAGCTCGGGCGTCAGCGTCGGCTCGAGGCGGAGCGGGTCGAGCGCCGGGTCGCCGACCGGCTCGGAGCCGAGCGGGTCGAGCCGCGCGGCGAGGTGGCCGTGCATGCGGTGCGCCTTGACGAGCGCCATCGCGGCGGCGACGCCGCCGAGCAGCTCGATGGTCGGGCGCCGGCTGCGAGCCTGCGGGCGCCGGGGCGACCGCCGCGTGGCCGTTCGCCGTGCCCGTTCGCGCGCGAGCGTCTCGAGCAGCCGCGCGAGCCCGGGAAGCGCTGCGACGAGATCGCTGTCGCCGCTCTCGAAGAGCGCGCGCCACTCGGCGGAGACCGCCTCGGGGTTCTCGAGGTACTCGTCGAGGAGCAGACGCGCGTAGCCGGCGTTCAGCGCCGTCGACGTCATGCATTGCCATGCCCGTTGTTTTGTAGCAGGGGCCGGTTCCTGCCGCGTGCCCGCTGCGCGGCGTCAGGCCTCGGCGCGGTCGCGCGCGCGCGCGGACGCGCGCGCGCCGTGCGGCGCAACCGGCCGCCGTGCGGACCGCCGCGGCGCGGCCGCGAGCCCGGCGGTCGCTGCCACGGCTTCCAGTTGATCCGCTGGCCGTCGGGCTCGCCCTCGGCGCCGACCTCCGGCTCGGCCTTGATCGCCCACCAGACAACCCAGCAGACGTAGACGATCGGGATCTTCAGGATCAACAGCAGGAAGATGATTTCCCACATCGAGGGCGAATTGTACGGCAAGAGGACGCGCTGTGTGACTGTGCGACCGAGAACGCGACGGGAGCTCAACGGAAGCGCCGCCCCTCGTCGCGCCGGTACCCCCAGACGGCGAGCGCCGCGAAGAGCGCCGCGAACCCGGCGAGCGAGGCCCAAGCGCCCGAGGCGAAGCGCGCCGCCGATCGTCGGTCGCGATGAGCACATCGGCGAGCGCCCGCGTCGGTAGGTAGCGGCGAGATCCGCGCAACGCCGCGAGGCAGGTCCTGCGGACGGATCCAGAGCCCGCCCGCGTAGGAGAGGCCGAGGTAGAGCAGGTTGGCGATCGGCAGCGCGCCGCGCTCCGGCGCCCAGTAGCCGAGCGCGATGCCGAGCAGCGCGAACGGCACCGTGCCGACGAGGAGTGCCGCGACAAGCTCGATCCAGCGCGCGGCAGAGAGCGAGGCCGGTGTCGTCGCGACCGCGACGGCAACGAGCGTCGCCGGCGGCCGCGGTCGCGAAGAGCGCCGGCCGAGAGGACGCGCGCGCCGAGCCGCACGCCGGGCCCGACCGGCAGCGTCCGCAAGATACGTCTCCCAGGGCGAGGCGCGCTCGACGGCGATGCCGACGCCGAACTGGAAGAACGCGACGCCGATCGCCGCGAAGCCGGCGAACGTCGCCATCGCGCACGCTCGCATCCGGCCGCGCCGCCTGGAGCGCGACGAAGAAGAGGAAGAAGACGGCGGGAAACACGAGCGTCGGCACGACGTAGGCCGGATAGCGAGCGAGCTCGAGCGTCATCGCGCGTGCGTGTACGAGCACGAGCCTCATCCCAGCGCCTCGCGCGCGGCAAGCGCCTCTTCGAGCGTGAGCGGCCGCACGTCGAGGTCGACGAGCGGCACGCCGCGTCGGACGAGATCGCTCGACGACCGGCCCACCGTCGCGCGCGTCGATCGTGCACGATCGTCGTCGTCGGCAGCGCGCGATACGACACGCGTGTGAGCCCGGCGGCGGCCTTGATCTCCGCGACGGCTCCGTCGGCGACGATCTCGCCCGCCTCGATCAGGACGATGCGGCGTCGCGAGCGCGTCGGCTTCTTCGAGGTAGTGCGTCGTGAGCAGGACCGTGCCACCGTCGTCCGCGTGCGCACGGATCGCTTCCCAGACGGACTTGCGCGCGCCGCGATCGAGACCGGTCGTCGGCTCGTCGAGCACGACGAGTTTCGGGGCGCCGGCGAATGCGAGCGCGACGGCGACCCGACGACGCTCGCCGCCGGAGAGGCCGCCGAGTTGGCGTCCGGCAATCTCCTCGAGCTCGAAGCGCTCGTAGCATCAGCTCGAGCCGGTAGCGGTTGCGGAAAGTGGCGCCGCACGAGGTCGACGAGCTCGTGCACGCGCAACGTCAGCGGGAATGCGGTCTCCTGCGGGGTGACGCCGACGAACCGTCGCGCGGACGGCTTGCGCGGATCGAGCCCGAAGAGTCGCGCGTGTCCGGCGTCGGGAGCGCGCAGGCCGAGCAGCACCGCGATCGCAGTCGACTTGCCGGCTCCGTTCGGGCCGAGCAGGGCAAGCACGTCACCCTCGCGTACATCGAGGCTGACCGCGTCGAGGGCCGCGACCGCGCCGAAGCGCTTCGTCACGTCGCTCGAGCTCAGCGACGTTCACGGCGGCCGGTCGGCGAGCGCGCCGACGAGCACGTTGTACAACCAGTGGGCCGCGACGCTCGCCCCGAGCGACCCCGTTCCGAGGTAGACGCCGCCGAAGCACGAGCCCGGTGCCGAGATGCAGCACCTGGCGGCGGCGGTGGACGAGCGCAAACCCGACTGTGCTGACGGCCACGGCAGCGAGTGCACCGAGCGGCAGCAGCTCGCCGAGAACGACGCGCCGCCAGACGATCTCCTCGTTCGCGGCCCAGAGCCCGAGGATTCCGTGCTTGGCCACGAGCGACCCGAACGCCGACCGCGCACCGACGGCAGACGTGGCGTCGCGCGAGCAGCACCGACAAAGAGCAAGACGCCTGCCGCCACGCCTGCCGCGAGGGCGACGGTCTGTGGCAGCCGGGAGACCGGTCGCGGCGGCGATACGGCGAGCAGCAGCGCCACGGCGAGTGCGGTCGTGACGGCGACGCGTGTCCAAAACCCGCGCGCGGTCACGTCCGGCCACCGAGCAGAACCGCGTAGACGGTGGCCTCGTCGAGGCCGTCGGCACCGACGAGGTCGTCGAGGCGACGGTCGTAGAACCCGCCGAGCGGGAGCGCCGAGATTCGCAGTGCGGTCGCAGCAAGCGCAATGTTTTGGACCACATGACCCGCCTCGAGCAGCGCGAAGCGGTAGCCCCGTGCGTCCGTACTTGAACCGCGAGCGCCAGAACATCGCAGTGATCACGACCAGCGCGGCCGCGTCTGTCGGCGAGCGTCGGATCGACGAGGGCAGCGCCGACTTCGGCCCGCACCGCCCGGCCCGAGCGCTCGAGCCGGTGCCGAAACGGGTTGTAGTGGTACGACGCCGCCTCGAGGCCTCGACGGCCAGCGCGACCACGTACAGCTCGAGCGGATAGAGCGCTCCTCCTGAAGGCACCGGACGCAGGCCGCCGATCGAGCGATAGGCGGCGGCCAGCACCGCGCCAGGTGCTCGGCTGAGAGAACGGCCGGTGCTGTGGCCGCACCAGAGCGCCGCTGTGTGAGTGCATCGTCGAGCAGCATCCGGCCGATACCCGCTCGCGGAAGGTCGACCCCGGAGCGCTGGGCGTGCGTGCGACTCGAACGGGCAACGGTCTGCTGAAGCTCGGGGCTGTGTGCCAGCTCGAA
The DNA here is from genome assembly GCA_963761365.1 of uncultured Actinomycetes bacterium. Lineage (GTDB taxonomy): Bacteria > Actinomycetota > Thermoleophilia > Gaiellales > Gaiellaceae > PALSA-600. Next base: position 61,531 of record CAVXHB010000001.1, read on the forward strand.
CAGCGCCGGCAAGCGACCGGGAGCGACATCCGGGTAGAGGCGCGATGCCTCGTGAAAGTCCTCGGCCGGGTCGTCGAGAGCCACGCCGGCCGACCCGTAGACGAGCGACGCGAACTCGGCTGTCGGCACCGGCTGCGTCACGGGAATGGATGCGGGTCGGGATTGACGTCGGCTTCGGCCAGTAGGTCGTCGCGCAGGCCCGCAGCCGCTGCAGCGCCGTAGAGTCCGCGGACCGCCGAGGAAGCGCGCACGGTGAGCAACGTCGAGCGCACAGAGCTCCGGCGCAATCACCTTGGTCACGGTGAGCCCGAGCTCCGCCACGTCGGGCGAGGTGACGTCGACTGCGTACGCGCACGAGCCCGCAGAGTCGACACGCTCGCAGAGCTCTTCGACGTGATCGCCGATGAGCGATGCGACCGCTTCTGGTGGCCGTTCGCTCGGCGCTCGCATCGAGGAACGCGGCCCTCTCGGCATGACGCTCGTCGGCGTAGAACCGGATGTGATCCTCGAAGGAGACGATCCGGTCGCCATCCGAGCCGTCGAGCAGTGCGAGCTTGGCGCCGGCGGCGCGCGCAGCGAATGCCTCGGCCAGCGCCTTCCACCAGGCGCGCTCGATCGTTGGCGCCGGTCCCGGCTCCGACGCCGAGCGCGCCTACGCATCGCCCTCGCGCGCGTACGACCCCGAGCACACTCGGCACGCGGTGAAAGCACGAGAGGTCGATGGCGGCATACGCGAGGCCGGTCGGCGCGAAGAAGCGCCGGTCGAGCTCGGCGATTCGAGCGTCGGCGCTCCAGTCGAGCAGCGGCAGCGACAGCCGGTTCGACCACACGATCATGAAGGCGTCGCGCTCGAGCAATTCGCAGAGCCCGCGGATCACTGTTGCGTCGCGTGTTTCGCCGCATGCCGTGCCGCTGCTCGTCGCGTACCCGATCGGCTGGTCGCCTTCGATCGCGGCGGCGCCGAGAAAGACGAGCTCTGCCGGCAGCCATGCCGGCTCGCCGCCCGGGAGCGAGCATCCGGCGACCCAGGCGACGCGAGCATCACGCGTGAAGCGGCGGAACGGGAAGCCAGGTGCGGCGTGCTGGCGCTGCGAGAAAAGCGCGAAGCGTTCGGGCGCGACGGCGGCATCGCCCAGCTCGGCTGCCGATGCGATTACGAGCGCATCCTCTGGCACGAAGCTCGCGGAGTAACGCTCGAGCGCTTCGCCGACTGCGGACGCGGCCGCCTCCGCACGCGTCATACCCGCGCCGCCGATGCCCTCGAGGTGGTCGAGCGGGACGCCAAGCATGCGCTCGTCGCATCCGACCTCGCACGAGACCCGAAAGATCGGTGGGTCGGAGGTCCCGTGCAGGCACTCCTCGAGCGATCGGACGATCCCCGTGTAGCGCGAGACGGCGCGGCGGAGCGGCGGCGGGAGCGTCGCGGCGATCACGCGGCCTCGGCAGCGTGCCATGGCAGTCTCGGCGCCAAGCGCGCGACGGCCGAGCACACCGGGCAGCGCGGGACACGCAGGACCTGATGCTCGTCGAGCCGCAATGCCGGCTGCGCCTCGAGCGTGAACAGCACTCCTGGGAGTGACCTGTCCCAGCCGGCCACCCAGCGAACGGCAAGATGGGCGGCAACGCCGGCGACGAGCGTCTGAAGCCCGGCATCCGCGCGGGCTGCAACCGGCGCCGCTTCGACGTCGGCAAGCTCGTCGGCATACTCGACATTCGCGCCGCGACGGAGGAGCACGCACTCGTAGCAGCAGGACTGACCGGGGACGATCAGCGGGCCGACTGAGGCGAAGCGTCCGTCGTAAGGGCGAATGAACAACCAGTTCGTATTGCGATCGAATGCGAGCTGGTTCCACGCGTGCAGCTGATCGAGCTCGTCGGGCGCCGGCGCGACCACCGTCAGGTCGGCACGGCCGCGTCCCCGCCACGAGCTCCGGCGTAGCTCGCCCACGCCCGCCGCGCAAAGCAACCGGGCAACGTCGAAGAGACATGCACCACTCCCGACAAGAGCGATCGATGCAGCGCCAAGCCGCTCCGCCGCCACGGCGGGCGGGAGGCCGTATGCAGCTGCCACCGCGTGGGCCGCCTCGCGCACATGTACCGGCGCTTCGGGGCCCTCGACGACCAGCCCGCGCGCCGCGAGCAACTCGATTGCCCCTACGATCGCGGGCCGAACGGCTTCGCCAAGCCGCTCCGCAAGCTCGTCGATGCAACGTGTGCCGTCGAGCAACGGCAGCAGCCTCGGCATGAGGATGCGCACCGCGGCGCCCTCGAGGACGACGAGCGACTGCGCGTGCTCGAGGAGCAGCCGCTCGCCGTCCCCGACAACGCGGTACCACGGCGCGAGCAGCGGCCGACTCGGAGCGTGAGCCGCCTGCGCGGGAGCCGGATCGTGCCTCGACCTCACCAGCAAAGCCAGACGCAACCGCAGCAGCAGCTACTGCAGCAGTCGATCACCATCGCGAACAGCGATGTCGCTTCACCCTTCACCTCGGACGTGAGGTCGAGCAGGTCGCGGGTCAGCTCGTTGAACATGAGATGCCTCCTTCGTTGTCGGTACAGCCAACGTACCGCGCCAGGTGTGACGTGTCTGTGACGGAAGTGAGACAAAAGCGCAACAGTTCGATCCCGAACCGCCGCGCTTCGAGGTACTAGTGGCCGTTACGGACAGGCGCGCATCTCACACGCCGTGCTCGTCGCGCGTTTCAGGAACTATGAGCGTGACGCAAGCGGTACGCACGAGCCTTCTCGCGGTTCCCGCAGGAGCGCATCGAGCACCACGCGCGCGACTGGTTCTTCGCGGTGTCGATGAAGGCCCATTCGCAGTCCCGGGCGCGGCAGGCCTTGAGACGCTGCCAGGAGCCGTCGGCGACGGCGTCGTGTACGGCGATGATCACTCGCCCGAGCCCGCCGGCGACGCCGGCGGCAACGGAGGCGAGCTGCGGGCCGTCGACCTCGAAGCGCAACTCGATGCGAGCCTTGCGTGCGGCCTGATCGAGCACCGCATGGGCGGCGACCTCGTCGACCTCGATCTCGTTGTGGGCGAGGAGCAGCACCCGGATCGCCTCGCGCAGCTCCTTGGCCTGGCGCAGCTCCGCCCCAGTGGCTCTGGTATCCGCCCCGACGAGGCCGCGGGCAGCCAGCCAGGAGGCCAGCTGGGCCGGCGTCGTGAGCTCCTCCTCGTCGCCCTGGATGTCCTTGTGGAGGGTGTTGACGTAGTCCTGGATCAGTTCGATATTGGTCATCAATTTCGTCACCATCATACTTGACTTGGCGGTTAGTAACCGGTATCATCCTATCACAGGTTATGGAGAGTGACATGCAGAATCAGAAGAGCGAGAGAGAGGGAGACATGATGCATCCGCAGTTCAGAATCGATCTGCTTCACGATCGTCAGCACCAGCTCGAGCTCGACATCCGCCGCACCAACCTTCTGGGCAGGCCCGCAGAGCAGGCGCCGGTCACCGACGACGGCGTTGCGCTTCGCCTCTGCAGCGTCCACGACGACGCAGCGCTCGAGCGGCTTGCCGTGCTCGAGGGCCGGTCAGTCCCGAGCGGGCGCCTCGTGCTTGCCGAAGTGAACGGCACGATCGTCGCCGCGCTTCCGCTCAGCGGCGGCGCACCGCTCGCCGATCCGTTCCGCCCGACCGCCCACCTGCTGCCGCTGCTGCGCCTGCGCGCATCCCAGCTCGAGCGGGCGACCGGTGCGCGCGCCCGGCTCGCCGGCGCGCTCAGCCTCAACCGCGGCCGCGCATAGCGATGACGATAAAGGCGATCGCCGCAACGCCGCTCCACGCGGCCAGGTAGAGGAAGGCGGCCTCCGGAGAGACCGCCTTCCAGAGGACGCCGGCGATCGCGCTCGCGGCAAGGTTTGCAAAGGCCTGCACCGCTGCAACGAGCCCAAAGGCCGAGCCGCGCAGCTCGACCGGTGCGAACGCGGCGACCGCGGCGCTCTGCGCCGTCTCCCCCACGCCGATCCCCACGCCGGCGACGACGAACAGGAACGCCAGCAGCGGGACGCTTGCACCGGCAAAGGCAAAACCGGCGAACGCAGCCGTGAATGCGGCAGCGCCGATCACGAGCACGATCGTCGAGCCGCGGCGGTCGCTCAGCTGGCCGGCCGGAATCGCGATCAGCGTGGCTGCCAGGTTGTAGCCCGCGTAGAGCAAGATCGCCGTGCGCGAGTACGCGTGGCCGGGTGCGATCAGCGAGGTCGTGCGGAGGATCAGGAACGTCGCCGCGACGTTGCCGAGCTCGAACGCGGTGATCCCGAACATCAGCCGGCCGAGCCGGCCGTGCAGCACCAGCCGTACGCGAATCTTGATCGGGCGGCGCTCACGCTGCGTCAGCTTCGGCGCAAGCCGCACCGCGATCACGATCGCGACCGCGGCGAGCAGGCCCGGGATGATCGAGATCACGATCGCCGTGCGAACGCTCGTGAGTGCGACGAGGCCGATCGCGAGCAACGGGCCGCCGATCGCGCCGAGGTTGTCCATCGCACGCTCGAAGCCGTACGCGCGGCCGTAGGCGTGCGGCGGCGCGATGTCGGCGAGCAGCGCGTTGCGTGACGGGCCGCGCACGCCGCGCGAGGCCCACGCGAGCGAGCGCAGGATCCCCACCTGCCACGCCGCGGTCGTAACGCCGATCAGCGACGGAAAATCGCAGTCGACACGTAGCCGCCGACCGCGGTGGTGCGTCGGCGTCCCGGATCGTCGGCGAGCGGCACCGCCGCCGAATCGCGCAACGCCGGCTGCGCCGTCGGCGATCCCTTCGATCACGCCGAGCGCTCGCGGCGGCGCGTGCGGCGCCCAGCCCGAGCGTCGTCTGACAGGAACGTCGGCAGGAGCGCCGTCGGCACCTCGTGCCCGAGATCGGAGAGCAGGCTCGCCGCGCCGATCGCGCGAACTCCGGGCAGGAACCACCGCCCTTCCTCAGGAGGATGGGTGGGGCCCGCCACGGCGAAGAGCTTACGTGGTGCTAACGGGTGTCACCTACCATCGTGCGGGGGTCATGATCGTTCGTTTGCTCACCGGAAGCCTGCTCGCGCTTGCGTTCGCGCAGTCGGCGAACGCAACGAGCAGCACCTGGCTGGAGGAATCCAAGAGCGCGAGCGATGCACTCGCGCACTCGGTGCAAGGCGGGCTATCTGAGCAAGGCGGACGAGGCCCGTTACGTCGCGACGCTCTCGTACGCACGGAGCGTGCGCGACCGGGTGCCGCCGCTCCGGGCGCGCCTGCTCGACCACGTCCTCGCCGAAGTGGCGCAGCCGAAGTCGCCGATCGCCCCACGCGCGCTCGAGCTGTACGGAACGCTGCAGGAGAACGCGGAGTACCTCGACACCCATCGCGTTCCCGACGACGGGACGGATGTGACCGCGACCGATGGGATCGTGTACCGCTACTTCACCGGCAAGGGGCTCGAGTTCCATCCGCTCGCGAACGCAGGGCAGCTGAACTCGCTCGTCGCTGCAGGCGACACGGCCAACGCCGATGCAATGATCGGCGCGCTCGAGGCGCGCGCGATTCCGCAACCGAACGATGCGCTCGTGTGGGAGTACCCCTTCACCTTCGGCAACGCGAAAGCGCCGTGGACGTCCGGGATGGCGCAGGCCGTGATGGCACAGGCACTCGCGCGGGCGGGGCGAACCGATCTCGCGCGCCGCGCCTACCAGGCGATCCCGGGCTCGCTCGACCGAGAGCTCCTCGCCGGGCCGTGGATCAGGCTGTACAGCGACACGAGCGAGGTCGTGCTGAACGCGCAGCTGCAGAGTGCGATCTCGATCGGCGACTACGCCACGCTGACCGGCGACTCGGGCGCGGCCGACTACGCAAACCGGCTGCTCCAGACGGCAAAGACGATGCTTCCGCGCTTCGACACCGGCCACTGGTCGCGCTATTCACTCGGCGAGGAGTCGAGCCTCCACTACCAGGACTTCGTGATCGGCTTGCTGAAGACGCTCGCGAAACGCACCAGCGACACGACGTGGAGTGACGCCGCCGACCGGTTTGCGCTGTACGAGACCCAGCCGCCGTTGATGACGGGGCCGACCGTGACGCGGCTCGTCTACCCGCGCCCCGAGGACGGCGTGCGCGACGCGCTCGTCGTGCGCTTCTGGCTCTCGAAGCTGTCGAAGGTCGCGCTCGTCGTCGACGGCAAGGCGGTCGACGGTTACACGTGGTCCGGCGGGTGGCACGTGTTCCGGTGGACGCCGCGCGCGCTTGCTCCGGGGACGTATCCAGTACGGCTCGTCGCAAGCAGCACGGGCAATCCCGGGCGAGACCGACCTCGGCTCGTTCGCGGTCGCGCGGGACACGACGCCGCCGGTGCTGGCCGCGGCGAAAGCGAACGGGCGCGTCTACTGGCACGCGAAGGACGCCGAGAGCGCGTGCTGCCACATCCGCCTCGAGGTGCGCCGCGCCGGCGAGCAGCACGTGCTCGCGTTCCCGCGCGCAAGGGGCGTTGCGGCGATTCCGTCCGGCTACTGGGACGTCACCGTGGTCGCGCGCGACGCCGCCGGAAACCCCAGCGAGCGCAACCTCGGGCTCGTCGTCGGCCGCACGACGAGCTAGACCGTAAACCAGCTCGTCTCGACCGGAGCGGCGCCTTCGCGCAGCACGCGCAAGCGGAGGTTCCCGCCGGCAGCGAGTGAGAGGCGGAAGCGTCCGAGCTCGTCACTCTCCGCGCTCCCGACGACGTCCTCGTCGGTCGACTGCACCTCGACCGTTGCCACAAATGGTGGTGGCGCGAGTTGGCCGAGCAGCGTGCGCGTGTCGCCGTCAGTCTGGATCTCGACGTCGATTGTCAGGTCGTCGGCACGGAAGGTGAGCCAGCGGCCCTCGCCACCGCGCGCGAGCGCGGCGTTCGTCTCGAGCGCGGAGTCAGCGAGGAGCTCGGCGAGGTCGGCGTCGAGCCGGCGCCAGCCGAGTGCTGCCTGGGCGAACTCCGTCGCCTCAGGCGGGACGGGATCGGTGCGGCGGAAGATCTTGCGCAAGTCGTCGAGGAGCTCGTCGTTGGGGTCGGGCGTGCTCATGCCGTGCCTTCCTGAAACTGCGGATCGAGGGAAACGAACGAACGGAGCTTCTCGAGGCAGCGCATCCGCGTCGGCCCGATCGCCCCGACCGGCATGTCGAGCGCGGCGCTGACGTCGTCGTAGCTCGGCTCCTCCTGCGAGACGAGCAGCCGCAGCAAGTTCTGGCACTGCTCACTCAGCTTGCGGAACGCGCGCCAGAGTGCGGTGTCGCGTTCCTCGGTGAGCAGCGCGAGCTCGGGCGCGTCGTCGGTGGGTGACTCGAACACGTCGGCCTCGTCGCTCGAGAGCTCGCGCCCGTGCAGGCGGATGTGGCGCAGCGACTCGTTGCGGGCCGTGGTCGCAAGCCAGCCACCGAGCCGGTCCGCGTCGCGGATCCGGTCGAGGTGCTCGACGAGCCGGAGCCAGGTGGTCTGGGCGACGTCGGCCGCATCGGCGTGCGAGAGCCGGTGCGCGCGAGCGGTCGCCCAGACGAGCCCTTCGAAGCGTGCGACCAGCTCGTTCCACGCGGCCTGGTCGCCGCGGGCGGCGGCGCGAACGAGCTCGTCGAGGGTTGCGCTCTTCATCGGCCTAGAACGGGAGAACCGTTCCGATCCCCTGGTTGTGCGGATCCGTGTGACCACTGCTCAACACGCTTTGGTAGGCCTGTTCGGGCGATATCGCAACGCCGGCGGCCGCGTAGATCTGCGCAGCGATGTTGCCCGTCACCCTCGGCGCGGCGAACGAGGTTCCCCTCCACAGCGCGTAGGCGTTGTTCTTGAAGTTCTTCCTGGTCGGGGAGTTCGACGGATCCTCCTCGAGCTTGAGGTCGACCCAGAGGAAGCACGACCTGACGTTGCTGCCCCAGGCGCTGCAAGAGACCCACGGGCCGTGGTTCGAAAACGACGTCCTCATGCCCTGGTGGTCGTTCGTCGTCGCGGCCACTCCGATCATGTTCGAGTACCTCGAGTTCAGCATCGCGGGCAGGCGGGGCTTCGAGTCTCCCTGGTTGCCGGCAGGTGCGACCACCCGGGGATCCAGTGGCCCGAAGCCGAGGTGGTCGAACACGAGCTTCCAGGCATACGACACCTTCGGCCTGGTCGGGCAGCGCGGCGAGCCCGACGTTGATCGCCGATGCAGGAGTCGTGAAGTGCGCTCGAATCAGCGAGCGGCAGACCGCCAGCTCCGTGATCAGCAACGGCTCGGCGCCCTGCCCCGAGCGGCCGGACTGGAAGCCGGCGTTGTGCGTCCAGATCGTCATGGCAGGCAGCTCGCACTGCGACGCGACCATCCCGGCCACGAAGTTCGCGTGACCCATGAGCGCGTTGAGCACCTGCGGATTCGTCGGGTTGGCGACGTCGAGCACGTCGGGGATGCCGTCAGACCAGGTCTGCTTCAGCGAGAAGTTCGAATCGACCGCGGCCGTGAGCGGATGCCGTTCGGCGTGGTAGACGGTCAGCGACGAGACATGCGCGAGCAGCGGGTTGGCGATCGGCCAGTCCGGTCCCAGTAGTAGCCGGCGTCGACCACGGTGACCGGGTGTCCCATGTCTCCCTCTGGGGCTCCAGACGGGCACGGCCGTCGCGGGAGCCGGGCGGCCCCTTCGGGCACCAGTCGATGTTCGACTCCGGAATCAGGATGTGGTTCGGCGACACGCTCGAGATCAGCGGGTCCTTCTCGTTCAGGTCGCTCCGGATCTGCGCGGTGAGGTCGAAGACGTCCGTCTGATTCGGGCTCGCGTGCGGCGGGGGAATGACCTGGTGGAGCACGACGTCGTCGGCCGGCGAGATCACGAGCGGGACAGGTCCCCCGGAAAGCAGGGAGGCGACCGGCACGAGGCTTCCGCCCTTGAGACCCGCTTTCTTGAAAGCCGCGGTCAGGCTCGCGCTGACGGCGGGCTGTTGCGACTGCCGGATGAGCAGCTGGTTCTTGACGGCGAGGAGACCGGTCTTGCCGGCGTCCACGTTCACCAGTGGGTGGTCGATCAGGCGCTGCGAAAACGGTGAGGTGCCTCCCGATGCCATCGGCGCTCCTTTATAGGGGTCAGGGCCTGCCGGATATCCAGATGAGGCGAGTTCGGCGAGCTTGATACAAGTGACTTGAAGATGTCAAGCCGGGCGCCGGCGGGAGGACTCGGTTCCGCCCTGGCCCGGGCGGCAGAGGCCCACGCGCTCGTGCAGGCACGGCCTCACGAGGCTCTCGCGCTCGCCACCCAGGCGCTCGAGGCCGCCGTGGCCGAGAAGGACGCGAAGGCACAGGTGGCCGCCCTTCATGCGCACGCGTGGGCGTCGCTCGTCCTCGGCGACGTGGAGGCGACAGGAGCGAGCCTGAAAGCAGGGATCCGGATCGCCGAGCGCACCGGAAACCGGGAGGGGGCGGCCGGCCTGCGCCGGCTCCGTGCAGGCTGGCTGGCGGATGCGGGCAAGACGGCGGCGGCGCGGCGCGAGATCGACGCGGCGGTCCGCCTCGTCACCGGGCCTCGAGCGTGCGCGCGCTCAGGTGCACCGGCTCGGCATCAACATCACCGCGCCGACCGGAGACCCGGAAGTCCATCGCCGGCTCACCTCCGACGCAGCGCGCGCGCTGCGCACCCTCCGGCGAAACGGCGACTCGATCTGGGAGGCACGGCTGCTCTTCAACCGCGGCAACCTCCACCTCGAGCGCGGCGAGTTCGAACTGGCCGAACGCGACCTGCGTCAGGCACTCGAGCTCTACGAAGCCACCGGTGCGGGCGCCGCGGCTGCGAACACGGCGGTCGCTCTGGCGAAGCTCCAGCTCGCTCGCGGCGACGTCGTCTCGTGTCTGAGGACACTCGACGCACTGGGTGAGGTCTCCGAGGGAGAGCTCGCCTACACGGAACGCCGCGGAGCCCTTGCCGAGTGCCGCATGCGGGCGCTCACGGCAGCGCGCCTTCTCCCGAGGCCCGCGCCGCGGGTGAGGCGTGGGTCGGCATGTCGTCCCGGGCGGCGCGCGGCGACCAGGTCGCCGAGGGGACGGTCTGCCTCGCCGAGCTCGCGCTTCTTGCGGGCGATTACGCGCGGACGCGGTCGCTCTCGACGAAAGCCGCGCGCTCGTTCCGTGCGCGCGGCGTGGCAGGCCGCGCCGCACGTGCGCGCGTTCTCGGCCTGCGTGCGCGCCTGCTGGAAGGCCGCGCGACACGGACGTCCGTCCAGGATGCGGTCGAATCGGCGAACGCGCTCGGGCAGATCGGTTTTCGCCGCGACGCGCTGCGCGCCAGGCCCTCGCCGCACGTCTTGCGCTTGCAACCGGTGATGCGATGACAGCGAAGGAGCAACTCGCCGTCGCGCGTCCACTCGCCTCGCGCGGCACGATTTCCGACCGGATCGAGCTCCTGCACGCACGTGCACTGCTCAAGGGCGACCTTCGTCTGTTCGCCCAGGGCGTTGCTTTGCTCGAGGACTACCGGGCCGCGCTCGGCGCAATGGAGTTGCGTGCTGCCGCGTCGGGCATCGGCAGCGAGCTCGCGCGCGACGGCCTGCGACTGGCGCTTGCCTCAGGCGATGCCGAGCTCGTGCTCGAGTGGGCGGAACGCAGCCGCGCAAACGCAATGCGCCTGCCGCCGGTGCGTCCTGCTGCCGATCCGAAGCTTCGGACGCTGCAGGCGGAACTGCGGCAAGGAGCGTCGCTCCGCCGGCAGGCCGAGCTCGAAACGGCGATCCGCGAGCGGAGCCGCATCGTCGACGGCGAAGGCGCGCGCGGTGAGCAGCGAGAGACATCGCTCGGCAAGCGCGCGCTCGTCGAGTACGTCGAGGTCGACGACTCCTTGTACGCGATCACGAACGTGCATGGCGATCTTCAGTTGCACCCACTCGGCCAGAACACCGTCGCCGACCAGCTCGAGTGGCTTCGCTTCGCACTCGGGCGGCTTGCGCACGGTCGGCTCGACGCCGCGCAGCGCAAGGCGGTGAAAGCAAACGCGGAAGCATCGGCGGCCGCACTCGACAGGCTGCTCGCGGTGGACAGCGGCGACGGGCCGCTCGTGATCGTGCCGACCGGTGCGCTGCACGCGGTGCCGTGGGGCGCGCTGCCGTCGCTGCGCGGCCGCGCGGTACGGTCGCTCCTTCGCTCGCCATCTGGTCGCGCCTGGCGGCCATGCCGCGCTCGCGGCGGAAGAAGAGCGTGCTCGTCGCCGGCCCGCGCCTGCGCCACGCCGGCGCCGAGGTGCGCGAGCTCGCCGCGCTGCGACCGGGCGCGACGGTGCTTTACGGCCGCGCGGCGACCGCCGCAGCAGCACTCAGGGCGCTCGACGGCGCCGCGCTCGCCCACGTCGCGTGCCACGGCCACTTCCGCTCCGACAGCCCGCTCTTCTCCTCGCTCGAGCTGGCCGACGGGCCGCTCAACGTCTATGAGCTGCAGGAGCTCGCAGCGGGCGCCGGAGCTGGTCGTGCTCTCGGCCTGCGACCTCGCGACTGTCGACGCGGCACCCGGGCGACGAGCTGCTCGGCCTCGCCGCGGCGCTGCTCGGCATGGGCACGCGCACGATCGTCGCGAGCGTCGTCCCGGTGCCCGACGCCGCCGTCAAGCGGCTTGATGCTCGCCTTCCATCGCAACCTGCTGGCCGGCGACGCACCGGCGGCCGCACTCGCGCGCGCTCAGGCACGCGCGCCCGTCGCAGGCTTCGTCTGCCTCGGCAGCGGCTAGCGCGCGCCTCGAAACAACTCGATGTATCTGGCGCGGCCGTCCGGCCTCTTCTCCCCAGCGATCACAAAACGATCGAAAACAACCACAAGGGAGAAACATTCAAATGAAGGCACGGACTCTCATCCTCATGACCGGCGCGATCCTCGCCCTCTCCGCCTCGGTGGCGCAGGCGAGCCTGCGGAACGCACTGCCGGCCAAGCACGCACTCACCGCTCACAGCAAGGTCGTGGCGAAGAAGCTCGTCGTGAAGAAGCAGAGCACGGGCCGCCTGACCACGCAGCCGCTCTACATCTACGTCGCGCCGAGTGGGCTGCCCGCCGCCGACAGCTCCCCGAGCCCTGACCCGTCCATGATCTGCCCGGACGGCAACACGTTGGAAGAGGACTGCGGAATCTGCAACCCCGCTTAGCGCCTCCAGCAGTTCGATCTCCCGGCACAGAGCCGCAGCGTGAAGCTGCGGCTCTTGCTTTTGCGCGCGGCGTCCGTCAACTCGATGTATCTCACTCGGCCGTCCTGCCTCTTCTCAGTCAGCGATCGCAAGCCGATCGAAAACGAGAGAAGGAGAAGCATTCCATGAAGGTAGGGACACTCATCATCATGACCGGCGCGATCCTCGCCCTCTACCGCCTCGGCGGCCTCGGCGAACCTCGATCGGACCCTGCCGGTCAAGCAGACCTTCGCCGTGCACCACAAGGGCGTCACGCACAAGAAGGTTGTCGCGCACAAGGTGGTCAAGAAGAAGAGCACCGGCCCGCGCTACATCCACCTCCCCGGCCCCTCTACTCCACCGGCCCCTTACGTCGGCGACTGCATCAGCTCCGGGAACAACTGCACCGACCAGCAGCTCTGCGACATCTGGGGCATGAACTGTGACCTGGTCGAGACCGGCACGCCGAGCGTCGCAGCGCCGGCTCCCGATGCCAGCTCGTCAACCACCTCCCCGTCCACCGATTCTGCTCCGGCCGACAGCTCCACCAGCACCAACACCGCTGCAAGCGACGACAACTCCATGTTGTGCCCCAGCGGCACGATGTGGGACGCGGAATACCAGTACTGCAACTGACCGATTGCTCCAAGTCTCACGCCGGCGCTCGACCCTCCACGAGCGCCGGCGTGAGGCATTCGCTCAGCGCGAGACGGCGCAGCCGTCTTTGCCGGCGTCGAACGCTTCGTTGCTCCACAGCGGCTGCACCGCGAACTGGTGGTCGCCGAGCGTGATGTTCTGCGTTTCGATCCAGGCGCACTTGTCGCCGTTCTCACTGCCCTGGGCGTCGTTCCACCCGTCCTGAACCGAGGCGAAGTTGTCCGGGTCGGTGACGGCCTCGGCGTACTCGTGACCGGTGACGATGCTCCAGCCGTCGAAGACACCGTTGCCGAACGCGTCACTCGTCGCGTTGACGTTGTGCATGCCGCAACCGCTCGTCCCGAGGCCGGGATAGTTCGTGTTCTGCCAGGGGATGAACGCGTACTGAAGCTGGTACGGATTCCCCAGCCCGTCGACGCTCGTCGTCTGGGTGTGGTACCCGCAGTACACCGGCTCACCCGTGCCGATCGTGCCCGGCGGGGTGAGGATGATGTAGGTCGCCTGCGGGTCGTAGTTGAAGTGCGCGGACGCACGCATCGCCTCGGCGGCGATCGGGTCGTCGACGAGGTTCTCGCGCAAGACCCAGCGTGGTGATGTCGGCGGGCACCGGGCGTCGGATCCGTCCACACGCCCTTCAGCTGGTGCTTCGGGTTCGTGATGAAGCCGGTTCCGCCGACGCAGCTCGTCGAGCCCGCAAGCGTGCCGTTGCAGTACTGCGTCTGCACGCCCGCCCACGGGCTTCCGCCCAGGTTCGCGAAGAACGAGCCGAGGTAGTTCTGCAGCGTCTTGCTCGAGTAGAGCGTGCCGTCGGTGTCAGCGGTCTGGAAGCCGGTCGGCCCATTGGGGCCCCCACCAGACGAGGTACACCGCCGGCTTCGTCTCGACGCCGATCGCGCCGGGGCCGGCGTTGCCGCCGTGATAGATCAGATCGTTCGCGGCCGAGTTGGCCGTGGTCTGAGCGCTGGGGTTCTGCCCGGGCGCCCAGAAGAAGTGTTTCGGGTTCGTGCTCGTCGCATCGGCGCCGCCGGAACCTGCGAGAACGGCGGCAAGAAACGCCGCAAGCGCGAGCGAACGAAGAGCCATGAGATGGATACCTCCCGAGTCGATGCCCCGGGTGTTCCACCGCCGCCGAGAAATCAACCCTCCGAAGCGTCAGCCGTATGGAACGAGCCGCGTACCCGTCGCCTTGAATGAGGCAACTGCGCGGCTGCCGGCGCGCAACTCGAGCTTTTCGACCGACGCCTCCGTCACTTCCGCGGTGACCGGGCCGATCTTCACGCGCGCGCGATTGCCGACGTGCACGACCGACCGGATCTCTCCCTCGATCACGTTCATCGCCGAATCGGGCTGGTGCTGACGCCCCACCGACACTTCCCACGGGTAGACGACGACGCCGACAGGGCCTTCGGCGTGGTCGGTCGAGTAGACGATCTCGCCGCCTTCGAGCTCGATCAGCGTCAGCTCGTCCTGCCGCTTGCGCGCCGTGCCGCGCATCAGGTTGGCGCCGGTGAACGAGGCGACGAAGCCGTCGGCGGGATTGGCGACCATCTCCTGCGGCGAGGCGTACTGGCGCAGCTTGCCGTCGACGACGACGCCCACCTTCGCCGCAAGCGACGCCGCATCTTCGTAGTCGTGCGTGACGAGCAGCGTCGGCAAGCCGAACTCGCGCAGCAGCTCTTGCAGCTCGCCGCGCACCGCGATCTTCGTATGCGCATCGAGCGCCGACAACGGCTCGTCCAGCAAGAGGACGCCCGGATCGCGTGCGAGCGCACGCGCAAGCGCGACTCGCTGCCGTTCACCACCTGACAGCTCGGTCGTCCTCGCATCGGCGAGATGGGAGATGCGAAACCGCTCGAGCATCTCGTCGGCTCGGCTCTTGCCGGCGTAGGCCACGTTCTCGCGCACCGTCATGTGCGGGAAGAGCGCGTACTCCTGGAAGACGAGACCGACGCGTCGCTGGTCCGGGTTGCGGAAGAACCCCTTCGCGGCATCGAACCAGACCTCCGCACCGAGCGCGATCCGGCCACGCGCAGGCCGCACGAGCCCGGCGATCGCGCGAAGCATCGACGTCTTCCCTGCTCCCGACGGCCCGACGAGCGCAACGACTCCCTCGATCTCGAGCGCGAGCTCGAGCTGGAACGACCGGAGTGGAAGCGTGACGTCAGCGGAGAGGGCGGACACGGGCTTCCTCGCCGGGAAGAAGGACGGGCGCAATCGGCGACCGCGCGCGCTGCCAGAGCCCGCTCGCCTTCAGCGAGAGCAGGATCGCGAGGCTGAGGATCACGAGCAGTGCGCTCATCGCCAGCGCAACATCGAAGTTGGCCTCGAACACGGTGTAGATCGCAAGCGGCAACGTCTGCGTTCTCCCCTGGAAGCTGCCGGCGAACATCAGCGTCGCGCCGAACTCGCCGAGGCCGCGAGCCATGCAGATCGCTTCGCCGGCCGTGAGGCCGCCACGCGCGAGCGGCAGCGTCACCTTGAAGAAGGTGCGGAACGGGCTCGCGCCAAGCGTGCGCGAGGCCGCGACCAGGTTGGTGTCGACCGCCTCGAACGCTGCGATACCGGAGCGGATGTAGAACGGCGCCGAGACGAGGCAGATCGCCATCACGACCGCAACCTGGTTGAAGTTGACGTGATTTGCGAGCCAGGGCCAGTGCTCGCCGATGATCCCCTGCCGGTAGCCGAACGTGACGATCAGGCCGATGCCCGCAACCGCCGGCGGCAGCACGATCGGCAGCTCGACGAGTGTCACGACGAGCGAGCGTCCTCGGAACCGTCGCGATGCAAGGAAGTACGCGGTCGGCGTGCCCAGCAAGAGGATCACCACCTGCGCGGCGACAATCGTCTTCAGGCTGACGACGAGCGCGTCCTTGACGACGGGGTTCGTGAACTGATGGAGGAGCCGTCCCGGCGGGACGTGCGTGAAGATCGCGATCACCGGTACGACGAGGAACGCCATCGCCACGCAGATGGCAAGGAAGAACAGCACGGCCAGCAGGCCGCGCACGATCGTGGGCCTCGCCTGCATTCGAGGGGTTAGTGCTGGACCATCACCGAGGTCGACTTCACGATCGCGGTGACCGGCATGCCCGATCGCAGCTCGAGCTCCTCGACGGCGTCACGAGTGACAACGGCGACGAGCCGCACGGGGTCGCTGACGATCATCTCGACTTGAGCGATCAGCCCTTCGATCTTCACGTCGGTGACGATCGCGTTGAAGCGGTTCCGTGCGCTGAGATGCGCCGTCCCCGACTCCCCGCGCAACCGCTCGATCTCGCTGGCCGGGACGACGCGGCGATTGCTCTTGTCGCGATCGGCCTTGATCCGGCCCTGCCGGTCCCAGCGTCTGAGCGTGTCGACGCTGATCCCAAGCGTCTTCGCCGCCTCGCTGACGCTGTAGTACTCCCTAGGCATTACCCCAGCAGCCTAAACACCGCGGAGGTCGCCGTTCCCGACGGATTCGTGACGGTGACCGTTCCGGTCTTCGCCTTCGCCGGGACGACAAACGTCAGCTTCGCCTTCGAGACGACGGTGAACTTGGCCGGGATGCCCTTGATCGTGACGGACGTCGTGCCCGAAAGGTTCGTGCCCGTGACCGTCACCTTCGCGCCGACCTTGCCCTTGAGGGGCGTCACCTTCGCGATCGTCGGCACCGGCGCCGTCAGCGGCAGGAAGCCGTCCTTGACGAAGATCGCCTGGCCGGCCGGGCTCAGCACCTTGTCGATCCACGCCTGTGCCGCCGTCTGGTTCGGGCTCTTCGTCACGATCGCCATCGAGTAGGTGATCTTCGGCTGCGCCCAGGCGGGCACCTTGATCAGCGTCAGGTGTGTCGGATCGATCACGTAGTCGGACAGGTACACGAAGCCCGCGTCGACCTGTCCGAGCGCGACCTTCGACACCACGTTTGCATCCGAGGTTTCCTGGCTGACGACGTTCGCCTGCACGGCGGCGTTGAGGCCCATCTGGTTCAGCACCTGGACCGTGTAGCTCCCGACGGGGACCGACGAAGCGGCCTCGTCGATCTTGAGGCCTGGCTTCGTCAGGTCGTAGATCGACTTGATCCCCGCCGGGTTCGCCTTCGGGACAACGACCGCGAGCGTGTTGCGGGTGAAGTTGACGGGCTTCTCGACGATGCCCGAGGCATAGAGCGACGCCGCGGTCGTCGTGTTCGCACCCATCAGAACGTCGGCGGGCGCACCGTTCGTGATCTGCGTCGCCAGCGTCCCGGTGCTCCCGAACGAATACGTGTTGCTCGAGTCGATCTCGGGCAGCACACTCGTCATCGACGAGCCGGCGAAGACGGTGATCCCCGCCAGCGAGTGGCTCGACTTCGCAGCGGCGCCGCCGGCGACGGCAAACGCGCACAGCGCGATCACAACGAACAGAGCTGAGATGCGAATGGTCATCGCGTCCTCCTACGCCGTGTACGCGTCGAGCGCGTTCGAGGCCTGGTCGATGGTGAGAGCCGGCGGGAACGCCAAGCTGAACGTCTTGCCGCCGAGAACCGTGTCGAAGTAGGCGGAGTGCTGCGCCTCGCACGCCGCGATCTGGGCAAGACCGGTCTTGAGCGAGTTGGTCTGCATTCCACCGATCGCCCCGACGTAGGTGCCGAGAATCGTCCCCTCGAGTTGCTGGGCGAACTTGAGGATCGACTTCTCGCTCTCGAACGTCCCCTTCGGGTAGCTGAAGTCGATGTCGCCGGAGACGGCGGGCGTCTGGCCGGCCCCGCTGATGATCCCGGCGACCGACTGATAGTGCTCTTGCTCGTTGGCGTAGGCGCGCTTCAGATACTTCATCACGGTCGGCTTCGTGTTCGCCGCCGCGATCGCCTGGGTGTAGAAGTCCGACGCAAGCAGCTCGGCGCCGACGAGCAGGCGCGCGTAGGCAAGGTCCGACCCCGGCAGCGGATCGGCCGCGGCCGCTTCGACAAACTGGCTCAGCGCCGACCCTGCGACCAGGAGCGCCGCGCCGCCCTTTGCGCTCCGGGAGAGAAGTTGTGCCCTGGTGATGGAGGCAGTCACGTGGTTCGAGCTCCTGTTCGGTGGGTGATCTGTTGAGGTTTGCCGCTGCAAAGCCTATGCACACTCATGCAGACACCGCCAGGGTATCAGCCCTATACAGGCCTGCATAGGGCAAACCACCTCGGTAGTGCATAGGTGATCTCATGCTGGACAGCAGACAGGGCGAACGGTAGGCTTGCCATTATCTAGGTCTGGCGAGAACTACCAGCTGAAAGGACCCCAATGATGAGAAGGCTCCTTGGAATCCTCGTTGCCGCCGCCTTGGTCGGCGGGCTGACGACCGCGGCGCTCGCGGCGACCGGCAAGAACGCGCCGAAGAAGAATGTGGCGGCGAAGGCCGCGCCTGCCTCCCTCGTCCATCCGGGTGAGATCGCAATCGACGGCGACGTCGCCCAGCCGAGGACGCTCAAGTTCTCCGAGCTCGCAATCCTGCCGCAGCAGACGATCTCGGTGACGATCGACGGCGCCACGCACACCGAATCGGGGCCCTCCCTCGAGAGCGTGCTCAACCTGGCCGTTCCGAACTACCTGGCGTGTAACAAGAACAACCTGCTCCGCTGGTGGATCCAGGTGACGAGCAGGGACGCAGGCTCGACCGTTCTCGGCGTCGGCGAGATCGACCCGGGCTTCGGCAACCGGCCGGCGATCCTCTCGATCTCCGAAGACGGGAAGTTCCTGACTATGCAGGGCCCGCGGCTGATCGTCCCCGGCGACGGGGCGTCGACCCGCGACATCGGGCATGTCGAGATGGTCTCGACCGGGATGGCCGCGCCACAGCTTCCGGTCGGAGGGTGCACAACGTCCGGCTCGCCGACCTACATCACGCCGACGATCGGCTCGCTGATCGTCAACGGCGACGTCGCCAACCCGACGACGTACAGCTTCGCGCAGCTTCAGGCGATGCCGCAGACGACGCAGACGGTCAGCTTCCTCTCGGGCTCGACACCCACGACGAACACCGAATCCGGACCGTTGCTCGCGGGCATCCTCGACGCAGCGCAGCCGAAGTTCAAGAACACCTGCCGCAACGACAAGCTCAACTTCTACGTCGCAATCACCGGGAGCGACGGCTACACGAGCATCCTGTCCTACGGCGAGATCGACCCGAGCCTCGGTAACCGCAACCCGATCGTCTCGCTCAGCGAGAATGGGACGTCGCTGGCGTCGGTCGGTCCGCGCATCCTCCAGAACGGCGACGTGAAGGGTGGTCGCGCCGTCTCGGGAACGGTCGCGGTGACGGTGTTCAGAGTCGCCCCACCCACTCCCGCCGCCAATTGCTAGCCGTCCACGAACGAAGGGATCGAGGCCAATGTCAACGCTGACCACACGCAACCAGCTCGACGGCAAGGTGACAAGCGTCATCAAGGGCAACGTGATGGCCGAGGTGAAGGTCGATGTCCACGGGGAAGAGTTCGTCGCCGCAGTAACCCGCCACAGCGTCGAGCGGCTCGGCCTGAGCGACGGTGACGCAGTGACGGTGCTCGTCAAGGCGACCGAAGTGATGCTCGCGAAATCGTCGAATCCGCTCGAGGAGCTGAGCACGCGAAACCAGATCAAAGGGAAAGTGACAACGATCGCGCCGGGCTCGGTGATGGCCGAGGTGACGATCAGCGCCGCGGGCGGCCACGAGCTCGTGGCCGCGGTGACGCGGAACAGCATCGAGCGCCTCGGGCTTGCAGAAGGCGACGACGTGATCGTGCTGATCAAGGCGACCGAGGTGATGCTCGCCAAGTAGCGCGCCGCAGCTGACCCGCGGAATAGGCCGCCGGACGACTACTCCGTTAGGCTGAATATGCTTGACCGGCGATCGAGATCTGAGTCCGAGCGACTGGACCGTTCTGGCGCTCGTTGCCGAAGGGCCGACGCACGGCTGGGCGATTGCAACGCAGGTCGCCCGTGGCGGTGAGGTCGGCTCGATCTGGTCGCTCGGCCGGCCGATCGTCTACCAGGGGCTCGAGCGGCTCGAAAAGCACGGGCTGATCAAGATCACCGGAGTCGTGCGTGGCTCGCGAGGCCCTCATCGCGTCATGTACGAGGCGACGCCGAAAGGGCGAAAGCAGGTGCGCGAATGGCTGAGCAAGCCGGTCGAGCACGTCCGCGACATTCGCTCGCTCTTCCTGCTCAAGGTCGTCTTGTCGCAACGGGCTGGAATCGACGTCGAACCGCTCCTCGTCGCGCAGCGGGCGGTGATCGTCCCGTTCGTGCACCTGCTCGAGGCGCAACTCGACGACGCCGATCCGCTTGCGAGCCCCGGCGAGGCGACCATGCGGCAGTTCAGGCTCCAGACGACCGAGACGATCGTCCGTTTCATCGACACGATGCTCGACGGGTGACGCGGCGCTACAGGACTTCGACCGGCGTCTCCGACGCGCACCGGCCCGCCCGTCTCGACGGTGGCGTAGACGCCGAGCGGAACGGCGCCGTCGGTCATCGCCTTCCGGTAGCCGGCGAGAACGCGCAGCAGGTCGACGTCCGCCATGGCGGTCGCCGGATCGCGGGTGATCACCGCGCAGCGTGGAACGGAGCCGTCGATTCGGATCGTCGCGCCGCCGACACGAAGACTGCGGCCGCTCCATTCGTCTTCCTCGTGCTCTTCGCAGCCGTCGAGCAGGAAGAGCATCCGGAACCGGTTCGAGTCGAGCGGGGCTCCGGTTTCACGCTCGAGACGCGCAAGCGAGGCGCGACTGAGGATCGTCACCGGCATTTCGCGGAACGTCCCCGGCTCGGTCGTGCGCACGAGGCTGACGGGATGTCCGGCGATGCGGGCAAGCCCCTCGTTCCACGGCCCGTTCGACGATCCGCCCCTCCACGATCCATCCGCGTTTGTCGAATCGCACCTCGGCTCCTTCGGCGAGCGCGCTTCCGTCGACCGTGTCGCCATCGGGGAAGGAGATCGCGAGCCGTTCGAGCTCGGCGTCGTACTCGGCGCGGACGCGGGACGGCCACGCGGTGGCCGAGCTGCGCAACCGCTCGCCGTTGCCGTCGATCAGGCAGAAGCGGCGGTTCTCGGCAACGCCCCGCGGGCCAAGGACGACTTCCTCTGGATGGAGAAGCGCGAACCCCTGAACCGGCGCGACGGCGATTTCTGCAACTCGCCGACCTGCCGTCATCCCAAGAAGCCTACGCCGGTCCTGATCCCGACTCCGGAGGCGCCGAGGGCGCCCCGTCGCAGGCGCCCTCGTTGCCCCTCGTCCTTCCCCCTGACTCCTCGCGAATGAACTTGGGCAACCATAGGCGCGGGCTGGCCGCGTGTCGTTCTCGGCGGCGACAGAGCGAGTGTCACGCTCTTTACACAGGCAAGGCGCGTTGGCCGCCGAAATTAATGGACCCAGTCGGGCTCGAACCGACGGCCTCCAGCGTGCCACGCCGGCGCTCTCCCAGCTGAGCTATGGGCCCGAGCGCCGAAAGTCTAGCGTCGAATTCGTAGTCCTTGGCCCAGTGGATCAGGCGCTGCTGATTGTTCAGCGTCGGCGCCAAGCGCAGTTGAACGGCCGCTCGTTCGACCGAGAGTCGAGAGCGGCAGGAGGTAGCACGTGTCGAGGTCCGCGCAGTAGGCCGCGATCACGTCGATCTCGCCCTGCGTGTAGCCCGATGGATGAGCACCGTCGACGCCCCGCCGGCACGTGCGGCAGCGAATGATCACAACATCTCCGCTTCGAACTGCCCACTTGCACTGCACACGAAGCAGCCCCGTCGGTAGATCGAAGACCAGGTCGTACGCGCTCGATCGCTGGACGCAAACGATCATCCGAGCTCGATGCCTCCTTCGCGACTGCAGCTTCCGCGATTGCGCCCTTCTGATTCGTTGTCAGCTCCGGCACCGTGTCAAGTTACCGAACGCGCCGGACGTCTTGTGTCCTAAACAGACAACGCTAGAATGGACAGGTGTTCGCAGTCGCCGTCGCCGCTCTCACGATTGCGCTCAATCATCAACCTGCGCCGAGCGTCGCCGGCCACCGCATCACGAGCTATCAGTCCGCTGTTCGCGCGTTCGGAATGCCGACTCACGTGTTTACAAGCTGCGACGCGCTCTGGGGTCACCTCGCGCTCGAGGTCGACTCGTGCAGCACCGTCGGCATCCAGGTCACCGTGACGACCAAGAACTGGCGCACCACCGCCGGTCTCCATGTCGGCGACACCGCCGCGCGCGCACATGCGCTGTACCCGCAAGGCCGTAGCCTCGGCTTCCTCGGACGCGGAAATCTTTGGCAGCTCGAGACCGGCGGGATCATGTGCGACGGCGGACCGACGTTGGCGCTCGCCGCCAAGCTCGCCGGCAGCCGAGTCACGGCGCTCG
This sequence comes from uncultured Actinomycetes bacterium, assembly GCA_963761365.1. Lineage (GTDB taxonomy): Bacteria > Actinomycetota > Thermoleophilia > Gaiellales > Gaiellaceae > PALSA-600. The sequence continues at coordinate 83,598 of CAVXHB010000001.1, forward strand.
AAGTCGTCCTTGTTCCGGCCTGCGGCTAGGCCGAGGCCGCTTCGAGCGTTTCCTGCGGCACGTCGCCCCAGAGATCGTCGAGCCGGTAGAAGTCGCGCGCGTCGGGCGTGAACACGTGGAACACGAGGTCGAGGTAGTCGGCGACGATCCACGTCGCCTCCACCTCACCCGCGATCGAGGTCGGCAGCCGCTGCTCTTCCTGCTTCAGCCGCGCGTGGACCTCGTCCATGATCCCCTTCGTCTGGCGCGGGTTGTTCCCCGTCGCGATCACGAAGTAGTCGGTGTAGCTGCACACCGGCTGCATATCCATGATCACGACGTCTCTCGCGAGCTTCTCTTGAGCGAGCGCCGCAATGCGGCGTGCTAGTTCGAGTGACGTCAAGCGGATTGAGTGTAGCTGGGTTCGTGGCCATAGAGCCCGTCGCGGTCGATGATTTCCCAGACGGCCGCGGGAATCACGTCTCGGACGTCCTCGCCCCGGTCGAGCCGCGCACGCACCTCGCTCGAGGTGGCCGGCTCGTCGAGGTCGAAGAAGAGCACGCGATCGAAGTGCCCGGGCTCGACCGGGTGCCCGGGCCGTGCGGCGACGCCGAGCCGGACCAGCCGGAGAATCTCGCCCGGTTCCTTCCACGCGCTGAACCCGGCGAACTCATCGGCGCCGAGCAGAAAGATCGCGCCGTTCCACTCCGGATGGGCGCGCAGCATGTCGATCGTCCGCGCGTGCTCGTCGAGCACCACCTCGTCGTCGGGGAACGCGGCACGCGCGAGCTCGAGCCGCACATCGGCGGGCGTCTGCACGTCCTTGTGGCCGGGCTCGGCGACGACGACCACGACCACGCGCTCGAGCCCGAGTGCCTTCTTCGCTGCGCGCACGAGTGCCACATGCCCGATATGCGGCGGATCGAACGCGCCTCCGAAGAGCCCGATCACGGCACGAACTCCAGCGTTTCCTCGCCCAGCTCGACCGCCGCGCCGCTCTTCGCACCCGCCTCGCGCAACGCGCGTTCGAGCTCGGCTTCGCTCGGCGTCCCCGACCACGCGGAAGCCGTCCTGGGTGCGCAGCAGCCGCCACGGCCGCGCTTTCGGCTCGGGGCGATACACGAGGAAGTCGGCAACCTCGCCACTCACCGCGACAGGCACCGGCGGCGGCACCAGCGTGAACAGGCGCTTGCGGAACTCGTCGATCCCCTCACCCGTCGCGCACGACAATCGGAACACGGCGATCACGCGCTCATCCTCGATCCCGAACTCGGGGTCGGGCTCGAGGTCGATCTTGTTCAGGACGACGATCTGCGGCCGCTCCTCCAGGCCGGCACCGTATGCCGCCAGCTCGGCATCGATCGTGCGCCACTGCTCGTCGGCCGGCTTGGACGCATCGATCACATGGATCAGCGTGCGCGCGCGCTCGAGATGGGCGAGGAAGTCGTGGCCGAGACCGATGCCCTCGCTCGCGCCTTCGATCAGTCCGGGCACGTCGGCGACGACGAGTTGACGCCCGTCGGGCGCCTCGACCGTGCCGAGCACCGGCTGGAGCGTCGTGAACGGATAGTCGGCGACCTTCGGCCGCGCATTCGAGATTCGCGAGATCAGCGACGACTTGCCGGCATTCGGCAGACCGACGAGCGCCGCGTCGGCGAGCAGCTTCAGGTGCAGCTCGACGTCGCGCTCGTCGCCGGGCATACCCACCTCGGCAAACCGCGGCACCTGCCGCGTCGAGCTGACGAAGCGCGCGTTGCCGCGCCCGCCGGGCCCACCGCGCGCGATCACGACACGCGCGTGCGGCTGCGCGAGGTCGGCGACGAGCTCGCCTACGTCGAACACCTGTGTGCCGACCGGCACCCGCACCTCGACCGCCTCACCGTCGGCTCCGTGCTTGCGCTGCCCACGGCCGTTGCCGCCCTTGCGCGCATCGATCGAATGCCGCCGCTGCAGGTTTGCAAGATCGCGGATCGACGGATCGGCGAAGAAGACGACATCACCGCCTCTCCCGCCGTCACCGCCGTCAGGCCCGCCCTTGGGGACGAATTTCTCGCGGCGAAACGACAGCCCGCCGTCGCCACCGCGGCCGGCCTTGATGTGAAGCTCCGCGCGGTCGGAAAACGTGGCTATTGAGCGCCGTCGACGACGGCGATCGTGCGCTTCTCGCCGCTGCGGCGGAACTCCGCCACACCGTCGCGAACCGCGAAGATCGAATCGTCTTTGCCCATCGAGGTGCCCGGCCCTGAGCGGAAGCGACTGCCGCGCTGGCGGACGATGATTTGACCGGAGCGGACAACCTGGCCGGCGAAGATCTTCACGCCGAGGAACTGCGGGTTGGAGTCGCGCCCGTTCTTCGATGAGCCCATGCCCTTCTTGTGTGCCATTACTTCTCTCCCTTCGCTTCAAGCGCCGATTCGAGCGCCGCGATCGCGCCCTTGCGCTTGGCGTTCTTCTGCTCGAAATTCGAGCGCGGCCTCGAGCTGCGGGCGCCGCCAGGTCTCGGAACCTTCCTTGATCTCGGCGACCGTCATCTCTTCGTAGCCCTTCGGCGGGTTTGCCGCCTTGGGCGCCGCAGCCTTCGGAGCCTCGGCCTTCGGAGCTTCGATCTTCGCAGCCTCGGCCTTCGGAGCAGCGGGCGCGGCGACGGCCTTGGGAGCGGCCTCCTTCTTCGCCGGCGCAGCGGCGCGCGCACCGCCGAGCGAGATTTGCACGCGCGATGTTGCCGAGCGGTAGCCGTTGTGGCGCTTGTAGCCCGTGCGCTTGCGGTACTTGCCGATCCGGATCTTCGGGCCGCGCTCGTGAGCGATCACGGTCGCGGTCACCTTGGTCTCACCGAGCAGGACGTCGGGCTCGAAGCTCTTGCCCTCGTCGGTGTGCAGGCGGTCGACGACGAGGGTCTCGCCGTTGCGGACCTTGTGCTGCTTGTTACCGAGTCTGATGATTGCGTAGGTATCCATCGGAATTCCGGGAGCCAGCTTAGCGGACGTCCTCCCACTCGCTCATCGGCGTGTACTCCCACTCGCCCGAGCCGTTGTCGGCAGGCGCCTCTTCGACGGGCGTCGGCGGCTCCGCTTCCGGTGCCTCAGCCTCGGCGACCGCCGTCGTCGCAGCTGCGGGCTTCTTCTTGCGGTTGCGCCCGCCGCGGCTGCCGCGACGGGTCGGCCGCTTCTTCGGAATCGCGGGCTGGTCGCCGTTCTCCGATGCCTCCGTCCCGAGATCGCGGCCGGGCAGGTGGATTACGGGCGCAGCAGGAGCCTCGGCCTCCGCCGGCGGCTCGGCCTCCGCCGGCGGCTCGGCTTCGGCATCGGCGACCGCCCCCGCGGTGGGAGCGGCAGCGGGCTTCTTCTTGCGGTTGCGGCCGCCGCGGCTGCCGCGGCGCGTCGGTTTCTTCTTCGGAACAGCCGCGTCTTCCTCCTCCTGAGTGTCTGACACTGGAGTGTCAGACACTGGCTCCTCGGCAGGCTCGGCCGGCTTTGGTGCAGCCGCCTGCTTGCGAGGCTCCGCCTTTTTCTTCGGCTCGGCTGCCTCCTTCGGCTCGGCTGCCTTGCGCGGGGCGCGCGTGGGCTTCTCCGCCTCGCTCTCGGCGGTGATCGGCCCTTCCTCGACTGCGAGGTCGAGCTGCTCGCCGTAGGCGACGCCCTCCATCACCGCGGTGATCCGCACCCGCACTTTCTTGCCGACGAGCTTCGCAGCACCTGCAACGACGATGGTCAACCCCTTGGCCTTGCCGACGCCGGCCTGCGGGTCGTACAGGCCGACCTCGCCGAGCTTGACCTCGATCTCGTCGCCGGCCTTGACCGGCGCGTCGGGCGCGATCTTGGCGACGTCACCGCGATCGAGCACGCGGAAGTGGTCGAGGTGCACATCATCGAGCCCGGCGAGAACGAAGGTGCGCTTCGTCACTTCTTCGAGCTCGCGCAGACGGGCGGCGGCCGGGCCGACGATGATCGAGGCGATCTTGGCGTTCAGCTCGACCTTGAATCCCTTCGCGCGTGAACCGGGAGTGACGAGCGCGCGCAGCTTGCGCTCGATCTCGACTGCGGTCGTGCCTTCGGAGACGACGATCCCGTCGCCGCCGCAGGTCGGGCACTTGCGCGTCATCACTTCGCGCGGACCGTCGGTGACGTTCTGGCGCGTCATCTCGACGAGGCCGAGCGGCGAGATCTCGACCACGTAGGTCTTCGTGCGATCGCGTTCGAGCTCGGTGCGCAGCGCCTCCTCGACCTGCGCGCGGTTCTTCGGGTTCGCCATGTCGATGAAGTCGATGACGATGATCCCGCCGACGTCGCGCAGCCGAAGCTGGCGCACGACCTCCTTCACGGCTTCGAGGTTGTTCTTCGTGATCGTGTCCTCGAGCCTCCCGGGGCCGGCGTTCTTGCCGCGCGAGCCGACGAAGCGACCCGTGTTGACGTCGATGACGGTGAACGCCTCGGCGTAGTCGAAGATCAGATAGCCGCCCGACGGAAGATCGACGCGCCTGCTGAGCGTGGAGCGGATCTCCTGCTCGGCTCCGAAGAACTCGAGCAGCGGCTCCTTTTCCTTGTGGCGGACGACGCGGTCGACCATGTGCGGCGAGGTCTTCTTCAGGTAACCGACGATGCGCTTGTAGGTGAGGTCGTGATCGACGATCAGCCGCTCGAAGCTCTCGGTGAAGAGATCGCGTGTGACGCGCAGCGGCAGCTCGGCCTCCTGGTAGATGAGCGTCGGCGCGGCAGCGTCTTTCGCGCGGGCCTCGATCGTCTTCCACAGCCGCTGAAGGAACTCGAGGTCGCGTGCAACGTCCTCGGCGGATGCGCCTTCGGCCGCGGTGCGGACGATCAGCCCGCCCTGCTTCGGCGCGATCTCCTTGATCACGGCCTTCAGCCGGTTGCGCTCGTCGTCTTCGAGCCGGCGCGAAACGCCGAGCCCGTCGCCATGCGGAACAAAGACGACGAAGCGACCGGGGAGCGAGATCTCGGTTGTGAGCCGCGCACCCTTCGTCTTCATCGGGTCCTTGACGGCCTGGACGAGCACCGTCTGCCCGCGCTGGATCAGGTCCTGAATCTTGCGCGCGCCGCGCCGGCCTTCGAGCTCGGGGCCGACGATCTCGTCGACGTAGAGGAATCCGTTCTTCTCGAGGCCGATCTCGACGAACGCGGCCTCCATCCCCGGCAGGACGTTGTCGACCGTACCCAGGTAGATGTTGCCGGCGATCGAGCGATGCTCGGGCCGCTCGAGATAGACCTCTGCGACGACGTCGTCCTCGAGCACCGCGACGCGCTTCTCGCCGGGGTCGACCGAGACGAGCAGCTCGCGCTTTGCTTTCGGCAGCGGCGCCCGGCGCGGTGGCTGGCGCGTGCGCGTCTGCGGACGGCCCGTCCGCTCGCGCGGCTTCCGTTCGGGACGCTTCGCCGGCGCCTTCTCCGGCTGGTCGGGCTTCTCCGCCCGCGCCGGCTTCTCGGCAGTTTCCTCGGCCGCCGCGGTCGTGCGGGCGGCGGTGCCGGTCTTCTTGCGGCCGCGGCCACCGCGGCTGCCACGGCGACGCTTCCGTGATGCTGCTGTCGATTGTCCGTCTGCTTCCGGCTCTACGGCCGGTTCAGGGGGGGCGGGTGGATCAGGAAGTACTAGGGGAGCGGCTGCTTGTGGTTGCGCAGGCGCCTGCTCCTCCGCCGCATGGCGGCGGAACCAGTTCAGTGGCAAAGAGAATCTCCTTGAGTCTGGGCGAGCGCTGCCGGACTTCGGTCGGGCGCGCATCGCGGTTGATGAACAGAGAAAGGCTTGGCATTACCTGCCTTCAGAGTATCAGTCGCGTTTTTCGAGGCGCTCTACGCCGGCTTCGCGACGCAGACAGACGGGCCCGGCGGGCCCTGATCGCCCGGAGGCGGTTTTGCAGGCGCGCCCACGCCCACGGCTCGATCTCGGCGTAGCGGCTGCCGACCTGTCCCTTGGTCGCGTCCGCATACTCGAACCAGGCGTCAGCCTCTTCGATCAGCAGGAGCTCATGAGCTTCTCTGTTGCCGGGTGGGGCCATCGGCACCTTGGACACTAGGTCCGGGACCGGACAGACAGACGTGCGGCTTGGCCCACCGCGCGCGTGAGTCCGTAGGCGGCAACGGCGCGGACCGCGCGGTTCCTCGGGAGCCGATCGCCGAACCGACCCGCAACCGCTCGGGCTCCGAACCCGGCGAGCGGAGCGGCAAGGCGTGCGGCGGCGGACGCGGCGCCACCGTAGAGATCGACGATTCGTGCGATCAGGAGAACCTGCTCGTTCGCAAGGAGGGTCAGGAACTCGGCGGGCTCGCGCCGCGTCGCGGCCAGCGCGGCGATGCCGGCCTCGCGACGCACCAGTTCGCCGGCGAGTGGATCGCGAAGCACCGGCAGACCCGACGCGAGCCGGACACCGCCGCTTCCGAGCACTGCCGCGATCGCGCGGGCGACGCGCTCCACGGGTAGCGCTTCGCCGGGACGCACGATGACGAGGTCTGTGTCGAGCGCATAGGGCAGGCTCTCGCCGGCGGTGACGCCGACGATCGGCACGCGTGCACGAGACGCCGCGCGCAGCGCATCCTCGTCGGCTTTGCCGATCCAGACGAGCACGGCAGCACCGGCTGCCGACCCCTCGCGCACGAGCGACGCCTCACCACCCTCGCGCAGCTCCTTGATGAGCAGTGGCACGAGCTCACGCGCGCCTGCAACCACGATCGGCTTCTGTTCGCCCGGCTTGGCGCGGACCGCGCGTACGAGCGAGATCACCTCAAGCAATTTCACCGCCGGCGGCGGCCGCGCGAGTGGATCGCTTGCAGGATCCCCATCGCCGTCAGGTTGCTGATCATCGACGAGCCGCCGACCGAGACGAACGGCAGCGTGATGCCGGTGATCGGCGCGATCCCGATCGTCATCCCAACGTTGACGTAGACCTGGAAGAGGAAGGCGAACGAGATCCCGGCGGCGACGGTCGCACCGAACAGATCCCCCGCTCCCGCGACGATCCGCAGCCCGCGCCACACGATCAGCAAATAGAGCAGCAACAACACGGAGACGCCGAGGAAGCCGCGTTGCTCTGCGAGCGAGGCGAATGCGAAGTCGGTCGTGTCGGCCGGCAGGTAGCCGAGCGTCGTCTGCGTCGCGCCGGCGATGCCGCGGCCGCGCAGTCCACCTGCGCCAACCGTCGTGATCGACTGCGTGACCTGGTAGGTCGCGGCGCTCGGATCGGAAGCGGGATGCGTGAAACCGGTGAGGCGTGCGGCCTGGTACGGCTTCAAGACGTTGATCCCGGCGGCCGGCAGCACCCAGAGCACTGCGAGTGCGACCACCAGTGCGACCCCGCCGATCGCGGCCAGCTGCACCCAGCGGATGCCCGAGACGAACAGCACCGCGGCGAGCACCGCCACATAGACGAGGGCCGTGCCGAAGTCGGGCTGGACGAAGACGAGCAGAATCGGCACAGCGGCGAGACCGATCGTGCGCAGCGCGACACCGAGGTCGTTCGACTTCCGGACGCGGTCGGCGACGAAGGCCGCAAGACAGAGCGCGAGCAGCAGCTTTCCGAACTCGGAGGGCTGGAACGTGAAGCCGCCCGCGGTGATCCAGCGCTTCGACCCGCGCGTGACCGCACCCGTCGCCAGGACGAGCGCCATCACCCCGAGCAGCCCGGTGTAGATGACGCCGGCAAAACGGCGATAGAGCGCCGGGTCGATGAACAGCGCGACGACCATCGCCACGAGGCCGACGGCTGCGTAGAGGCCCTGGCGGTCCAACGCGCTGCCGCCGGGCGCGTACTTGGTGATCCCGTCGATCGCCCACAGCCCGTACGCCAGGGCACCGAGCACCGCAAAGAGCAGCAGGGCGTCCAGCCGGCGAACAACCTCCAGCGGCCCGAAGCGGTCGCTTGCGCGCCGCGTCCGCAGCCCCCGCGCGCGGGCGTCGACGGCTTCGATGTGGACGACGTCAGTCACTTGGATGAGAGGTCGTGGTGGCGTGCTTGTGGAAATACGCCTCGAAGACACTGAGCGCGGCCGGGGCCGCCGCGGTGCCGCCGTGGCCGCCGTTCTCGATCACGGCACAGACGACGATGGTGGGGCTGTCGTAGGGCCCGTAGCCGCACCACCAGGACTGGTTCAGCTTCAGCTGGTTCGGATAGCCGGGAATGCTGATCAGCTTCTCCGCGGTGCCGGTCTTGCCGGCGATCGAGACCGGAAACGCGCCGAAGACGCCGGACGAGGTGCCGATCGACGAGTGCGTCGCTTCGTAGAGGCCTTCTTGCACCACGCGCAGCGCGGCCGGGTCGACGCCCGTCGGCGTCGGTTGCTGCGCGGCGAACTGCCGCAGGATCGTCGGGTGCGCGGGATTGTTCGTCGGCTGCTCCACATCCTCCGCGACGTGCGGCGTTACCAATTGGCCGCCATTGGCGATCATCGCGTAGAAGCGCGCCATCTGCAGCGGCGTCACCGTCAGGTCACCCTGGCCGATTGCAAGCTGCACGGAGTAGCCGGGCTTCCAGATCCGGTCGACGTAGCCGGCGCACGGCGGTCCGCCGAAATGGCTGCAGCGCCACGCCGGGTCCGGCACGAGCCCGTCGAACTCCGGGCCGATGTCGATCCCCGTCGGCTGGCCGAAGCCGAAGCGCGACGCCCACTGCTGCAGCGGGTGGCCGCTACTCGGCGGCAACGCGTAGAAGTCGTAGCCGACCTGGTAGAAGAAGGTGTCGCACGACTCCGCCAGCGCCGTCGGCAACGTGATCGTGCTGTCCGCGTTCGGGTCCCAGTTCGAGAATGTCTGGCCGGCGAACGTGAGCTTGGGCACACAGGGAAGCGGCGTCGTCGACGAGATGATGTGCTCTTGCAGAGCGGCGAGCGCCGTCACCGGCTTCCATGTCGAGCCCGGCGGGTATGGCACGTCGAGCGCGCGGTTGAGCCCGGGAAGTTCTTTTTCGCGGCGAGGTCCGTCGCCCCGAGGAGCGGGGCGAGCTTCGTCGGATCGCGGCTGACGTAGACCGACGGCTTGTACGTCGGATATGACGCCATGGCGAGGACCGAGCCGTCCCGTGGGTCGAGCGCGACGATCGCGCCGCCGTCCGCGAACTGATCTCCGTTCGCACGCGCGAGGCGGATGCCCGCGACGAGCGCGCGCTCGGCTGCGCGCTGGATGCCGATGTCGATCGTCAGCCGGATCGTGTTGCCCGCGCGCGGCGTCACCTTCGGCGTGACGGCACTCGTCGGGCGGCCGCGCGAATCGACTGTGACCTGCTGGGTGCCGTTGGTGCCCCGCAAGTAACTGTCGTAGGTGGCCTCGACTCCCGCCTGGCCGATCACATCGCCGAGCTTGTACCCCTGCTTTTGCTTCGCCTTCAGCTCGGACTGCGTGATCTCCCCGACGGAGCCGAGCACGTGGGCGGCGAGCGACTGGTACGGGTAGCTGCGCAGGTAGCTGTCGCGGAGCTGCACTCCCGGGAAGTCGAGCTGGTGCTCGTCGTAGTACGAGATCTGGTCGTCGTGGAGGCCCCGCTTGATCACGACCGGCGTCAGGGGATCGCCCGCGTATTCGCTCATCCGTCGCTGGATCTCCTTCACCCGCACTCCGGTCAGCTTCGCGAGCTGTCCGAGCTCGGCGAGCTGCGTCGCCTTGTTCTTCGGCAGGTCGGACGGCCACAACTCGAGGCTCTTCCCGATCGCGTTCCTGACCAGCACGCGGCCCGTTGCGGTCGAGGATGAACCCGCGCGGCGCCTCGATCTGCTGCGTCCGCACGCGGTTGTTGTTCGCCTGCGTCAGGTACTTGTCGCCCGAGAGCACCTGGAGCGCCCACAGGCGCAGGAAGAGGACGGCGAAGACGGTGAGCGCGAGGAACCCGAGGATGGCGACACGCAGGGCCGTCTGCGGTGTCAGGCGATACGGCTCCTCGACCCGCGGATCGCCGGGGAGAAAGCTGCGTGGGCCCCTCTGCCTAGGCAAGGAGCCGTACGTCGTAGGTGCGGTCGAACGGATCGACCGGCGGGAACAGCCGCCGGATGAGCCCCGTAGATCGGCCAGGTGAGGATCAGGTTCCACAAGACGCCCGCGGGCAAGCCGGTGAGGACCGCATGCGCCGGCACGCGCTCGCCGAGCACGAATCGCAGCGCGAGCGCGCAGAACGCATAGAGCACCGTGACGACGAGCACCGAGACGTACGGCGCGTGGAAGCGATCACGCGCGGTCGTCTCGCCGTAGCGACCGATCCAGAAGCCGGCAATCGTCAGCAGCAGCGACGTAAATCCGAGCGTGCTCAGGTTGGCGACGTCGAGCAGCAGTCCCGCGCCGAACCCTGCGACTGCGCCGAACACCGCGCCGCGTAGAAGCGCAAGCGAGAGCACGACGACGAGGAGCAGGTCTGCCGAGCCGCCGAGCGGCGAGTAGCCGCCCAGGATCGACGCCTGCGTGACCACGGCGACGAAGAGAACGACCGCGGCCTTCACGGCATCGATCATTTCTTCGCGGGCTTGGTTGCTTTGGGAACGAGCACGAGCACCGACTGGAGCGAGGAGAAGTCGACGAACGGTTGCACCTGGATCTGCTTGTAGATGTCGGTCTCGTTCTGGCCGACGCTCGTGATGCTGCCGATCGGGATGTTCGCCGGGAAGATCGACGGCAACGCTGCCTCCGCCCGGCGAGCCGGCGGTGACGACCGTGTCGAGGTTCTGAACCTTCTTGTCCTTCCCGACGTTTGTGAGCGAGAGCGTGTCGCTTGGGCTACCGGGCTCGAGGATCCCGATCGCCGACTGCTCGCGCTCGTCGACCGCGCGCACGGCGCTGTCAGGATCGGTGATCAGCATCACGCGCGATACGACTCCGTCGACCTTCGTCACCTGACCGACGAGGCCGTCGGCGGTGATGACGACGTCTTGCACCGTGATGTTGCGGTTCGAGCCGGCCGCGATCGTGATCGTCTGGTCGAACACCGTCGGGCTCGTCAGCACCTGGGCCGCGACCTGGTTGTACCTGTTGGCGTCCTGCGGGAACGACGGCGCGCGCTCGTACTTGAGCAGCCGCTCGAGGTAGGCGTTCGCCGCGCGCGCCGCCTGGTAACCGGCGACCTCCCGGTTCAGCTCTTCGACCTTGCGCCTGCAGGGTGCGATTCTCGCTCTTCGCGCGGAAGAGACCGCGCGTCCAGGTCGTCGCGTCGCGAAACGGAGCAGCGACACGGTTGGCCGCGATCTCGAACGGGCGCAGCACCGAGACACCGGCGCCCTCGACACCGTCGAGCGCGTTCGAGCGGAAGCTCACGGTCAACAGCACGAGCGAGGCGACGATCAGGAAGCCGACGACGACCCGGCGCCGAAAGGCGCTCGAGCGGGCGGATGAAGAGCCGGAGGTCGCGGAACGCTGGACGGGCGAGCCGAGAACCGCGACGCGTGCGGTCCTGTTGCGAGGCACGAGCGGGGTCAGTCTACTCGGGTGCCCCAGAGGGCTCTAGTACCGGCCGCGGCCGTTGTTGCGGCGGCTGCTGCGGGCACGTGCCCGTTTGCTGTTTCGCATCGCCTCGAACTCCTCCAGGCTGCGACCCGAGCCGACGGCAACGCACGTGAGGGGCGATTCGGCCAGATGCGTCGGCATGTGCGTTTCCTGACGAAGTCGCTGGTCGAGCCCCTGCAGGAGCGCGCCGCCACCGGCGAGCACGATTCCGCGATCCATGATGTCGGCGGCGAGCTCTGGCGGCGTCTTGTCGAGCGTCGACTTGATTGCGTCGATGATCTGCATCACCGGATCCTCGAGCGCGTGCCGGACCTCTTCGCTCGACAGGATCACGGTCTTCGGCAAACCGGTGAGCATGTCGCGCCCGCGCACCTCCGCCTGCACTTCTTCCTTGAGCGGATACGCCGACCCGACTTCGAGTTTGATCTCCTCTGCGGTCTGCTGACCGATCAACAGTTTGTACTCACGCTTGATGTGATTGATGATCGCCTCGTCCATCTCATCGCCACCGACACGCAGAGACTGCGAGACGACGATGCCGCCGAGTGAGATCACTGCGACTTCGGTCGTGCCGCCGCCGATGTCGACGATCATGTTGCCGGTCGGTTCGGCAACCGGAAGACCCGCACCGATTGCTGCCGCCATCGGCTCCTCGATCAGATACGCCTGGCGCGCGCCGGCCGACAGCGTCGCCTCCTCGACCGCGCGCTTCTCGACGCCTGTAACGCCCGACGGAACACAGACGACCACGCGTGGGTGCGCGAAGCGATGCTGGTGGACCTTCTGGATGAAGTGCCGGAGCATCTGCTCGGTGACGTCGAAGTCGGCGATCACGCCGTCCTTGAGCGGCCGGATCGCGCTGATCGTCCCCGGCGTGCGGCCGAGCATCCGCTTCGCCTCGAGCCCGACGGCATGCACCTCCCCCGTCGCCGAGTCGATCGCGACCACCGACGGCTCACTCAGGACGATGCCGCGCCCCCGCACGTACACGAGCGTGTTGGCGGTGCCGAGATCGACCGCCATGTCGCGTCCGCCAAATCCCGTCAGCCAATTGAAGATCCCCATCGACCGACGCAGCCTAGCGTGCCCCCTTCAGCCCTAGGGTTGGCGCTGGGCTCCGCGGTGCTGCACGCCGCGTGGAACCTCCTGCTCGGCCGCGCGCGGGACGTGCAAGCGGCGGCTGCGGCGACCTTCCTGCTCTCGGTCGCGATCGCCGCGCCGTTCGCGGCCGTGTGGTGGCATGCCGATCCGTCGGTGTGGCCCTACGCACTCGCCTCGACATTGTGCGAGGCGGTCTATGTCGTTGCGCTCGCCTACGCCTACCGCGTTGGCGAGGTGTCGTTCGTCTATCCGCTCACACGCGGGATCGCGCCCGTGCTGACGCTCGGAGTCGCGATCGTGGCGCTCGGTCACCACGCCTCGGCGGCGGAGGCCGGCGGCGTACTGCTGGTCGCGGTCGGGGTCGTGTTGGTGCGCGGGCCCGGCGGTAGTCGCGACGCATGGGCACTGCTCCTCGATCACCGCGATCGCCGCGTCGATCGCCGCGTACACGCTCGTCGACCGTGCCGGGATCCACCGGGCTGGGGCGCTCACCTACTTCGTGCTCGTGCTCGCAGGGCCGTGTCTCGTCTATCCGCCGCTCGTCGGCTGGACGGCGATCAGGCGCGAGCTCGGCTTGAGCGTGGCCGTGGCGGCGGTGGCGAACCTGGGGTCGTTCGCTTTGGGGCTCCTTGCTCTTCGGCGCGGCGCGGCCGCGCCGGTGCTGGCCGTGCGCTCGTCCTCGATCGTCTTTGCCACCCTGCTCGCGGGACGCGGTGCTCGCGGAACGGGTATCCCGCGGGCGGCTCGCAGGCTCGCTGATCGTCTTCGCGGGCATCGCCCTCCTCGCCAACTGACGCACGACCTAGGCGCCGACTTGACAAATTGGTCCCAGAGGCAGATAACCCTGCTCACGATGGGTGGGGGCAGGCGCGGCTAGCCGCGCGGAAACTGATTTTTCCCGAGGGGGGCGATGATGAACAAATCGATTTTTCGGGCGCTTCTGCGCTTGCTCCAGTCGGGTGTGCTTGTCGGCGCGCTCGCAGCGGTGCTCGTCGGCGGGGCGATCGCGCTCGGCGGCGACGACACTCCGAGCTACACGCCCGGCTCGGCGCCGCCGAGGCTGAGCGACGCCGGCGAGGAAGCTCTGCTCGCAGTATCGACCTGGAAGTCACGGGCAGGCGCACTGCCGGCGACAACCCGATCGACATCGTCAAGGCCGGCCAGTTGCGCGCCAAGGCCGACAACGCAGCGAAGCAACTCAGGAAGCAGGGGATCCCCTCGGGGGCGACCACCTTCGCGGCGCCGTGGACGGCGCTCGGCCCGAACCCGATCGTCCAGGTCCAGCGCAGCGACAACGCCTTCGCGGCCGTGAGCGGCCGGATCGGCGCGCTCGCCATCCGCCCGAGCAACCACCAGTTCATCCTCGGGGCAGCACAGGGCGGCATCTGGCTCTACGACGCCTCGACGGGAACGTGGACGCCGAAGACCGACGACGCGGAGTCCCTGGCGATCGGCGCGATTGCGATCGCGCCGTCACACGACGCGACCATCTACGCCGGCACCGGTGAAGGTGCCTTGTCCGGGGACAGCATGTTCGGCGACGGGATCCTCAAGTCGACCGACGGCGGCAACACGTGGACTCACGTCTCGGGCGACTACTTCGTCGGCGTCTCGACCGCAGGCCTCGCAGTCGACCCGACCAACCCCGACCACCTGTACGCCGCGATCGACCGCGGCCGCGGCGGCGCACGGCGGACGACGCCGGCCGAGCATTCGCGGTACGGCATCTGGGAGTCGAAGGACGGCGGTGTGACGTGGACCCTGCTCAAGGAGGCGAAGAGCGAGCTGAACGGGGCAACGGACATCGAGATCGATCCGCAGACTCCGACCACGCTGTACGCCTCGTTCTGGGGCGATGCGATGTACAAGAGCACTGACGGCGGCCAAACCTGGGCGACGATGATGAACGGGCTTCCGTCCGGCGCCGACTATGCGGGTGGGTCGACGCGATTCTCGATCTCCGTGTCGCATCCGTCGGCTTCAGCGCCGGCGGTGCTCTACTCGGGATTCGACTACAACAAGACTTCGGACGGCTCGCATGTCGTGGGCCGCGTGTGGAAGTCGACGAACGCAGGCGCAAGCTGGACGCAGCTTCCGGCCGGGTCCGGGATCAACTCGGTCTCCGACTACTGCGGGACGCAGTGCTTCTACGACAACGTGATCCAAGCCGATCCGACAAATCCCGACATCGTGTTTGCCGCCGGGTCGTTCGGCTACAACGACAGCCCTCCGTCGGGCGGCGTCTTCCGTTCGACCGACGGCGGACAGACCTGGGTGAACCTGGGCTGGGACCAGCACCCGGACTTCCACGCGCTCGCCCTTGACCCGACCAACACAGCTCACGTGCTGATCGGATCGGACGGCGGCGTCTGGTACAGCCCGACCCGCGGCGGCCGCCCCAACGGCACCGCCAGTGCGCTCAGCGCGGTCGACTGGCAGGACCTGAACGGCACGGTCGACCCGGCAAGCTCGGCCGTCCTCCATCGGACCGGTCTCCAGATCAGCCAGTTCACCTCCGTGGCGAACGTGCCGCAGGTTCCGCCGGGCGCGGCCTCGGAGCGTTTCTGGGGCGGCACGCAGGACAACGGCACGCTGCGGAAGTCGGTCAACTCGGCGACCTGGTTCGACGTCGCAAGCGGTGACGGCGGCCAGGCGCTCGTCGATCCGACGACGGACACGTGCAACCCGGTCACCGCCCCGTCCTGTTTCGTCTACGGGACGTATTTCGGCGTCTCGCCGTATCGCTATACCGACGGCGGAGCCGCTTTCTTCAGCAACGGGTTCATCGAGTCGGGGATCAACCTGGGCGACCGCTCGGACTTCTACCTCCCGTGGGTGATGAACCAGCTGAACACGAACCAGCTCTTCCTGGGGACGTATCGCGTGTACCGCACCGACAACGCTCGGGCGAGCTCGGTCTCGTGGAAGGCGATCAGCCCCGACCTGACGACCGGCTGCACGGGGATCGCACCGAACGGTGCGCGCAACTGCACGATCTCGGCGATCGGCGTCGGCGGAGGCGAGGCCGTCTACACGGGCTCGCTCGACGGGCAGGTCTATGTCAGCACCGACGCCCAGGTCGGCTGACAATCCGACGTGGACGCAACTCGACCCGAAGGGCAAGGTCCTGCCGAATCGGCCGGTCGCCCAGATCGCGGTCGACCGCAGCAACTACCGGACCGCGTACCTGGCCTATGACGGCTTCAGCGACGCAACGCCGAAGAATCCGGGCCACGTCTTCAAGACGACGGACGGCGGCCAGTCGTGGACCGACATCAGCGGCAACCTGCCGGACACGTCGGTCAACTCGGTGATCCTCGACCCCACGTATCCGAACACGCTCTACGTTGGCACCGACGCCGGTTCGTTCGTGACCTATAACGGCGGCACCGCCTGGTCGGAGCTTGGCACCGACGGGATCCCGGACGTCGGGGTCTGGCAACTCGACCTCGACTCGGCCCACCGCATCCTCGCGTCAGGCACGCACGGTCGCGGCGCCTTCCGGCTTCAGGATCCGTCGACGCGCGGTGCCTTCATTGGTGCTGGCGGCGAACGACTCCGGCGTGCCGGTCGGCCCGGGAAGCAACATCGACTACGCGATCACGCTGCACAACATCGGCAACGCCGACGCGACCGGCGTGAAGATCACCGACCCGGTGCCGGACAACACGAGCTTCGTGTCGGCCACCGCCGGTGGCACGTCTTCAGGCGGTGTCGTCACCTGGTCCGGGCTCTCGGTGCCGAAGGGGACGCCCGGCACCGGCGGCAGTGTCACCGTGCATCTCATAGTGAAGATCGGCGCCTTGAAGACGAAGGTCGACTCGATCGTCAACGACGGCGACCACGCCACCTCGGCGCAGGGACCATCCACGAGCGGCTCGCCGGTGGTCACGCCGATCGCTCCTCAGTACGCAGTCGGCATCACCCCGGCGACGCAGAGCGACGCGGCACACGTGGGCAGCAGCGTCACGTACCACATCAGCGTGACGAACCTGGGCTTCAACGCGAGCGGCGACAGCTTCACGATGTCGAGCTCGGGTGGCACCGACACGCTCAGCTTCTTGAACTCGAACTGCACGACGCCGCTCAGCGGGAATCGCACCGGCAATCTTGCGCCGGGTGCAGCGGCGGACGTCTGCGTCAAGGTGTCCGTCACCTCAGGCAACGACGGTGACGTCAACACGGCGACGGTGACCGCGACCTCGGTCGCTAGCCCGCCAGCGTCCGCGAGCGCAACGATCAAGACGATCACAGTCACGAAGGACTGGCTGCTCGTCGACGAAGACGGCTCGCCTAACGGGTCGCCGGGTCCGCATAATCCTGACGTTCAGTCGTTCTACACGACTGCCCTGAATAGCGCGATCGGAGCGTCCGCGTACAGCACGTGGGACCTGGCGGCCGACCCGAACCTGCCGCAGGGCTACTTGCTCGCTCACAAGAACGTGGTCTGGTTCACCGGTGTCAGCTATCCGGCGCCGCTCTCGGCGTACGAGGGTGAGCTCACCGCATTCCTCAACGCCGGCGGTCGTCTGGTCATGTCGGGTCAGGACATCCTCGACCAGGCAGCAGGCCAGACGCCATTCGTGCACGACTTCCTGCACATCACGTGGGACGGAACCGAGACCCAGAACGACAAGCCAACCGCCAACGTGAACGGCGTGACCGGAAACCCGGTCACGAACGGCATCGGCGCCGTACCGCTCGACCACAGCGTGCTCCTCGACAACGAGTTCGAAGACCAGATCACCCCGAACGGCACTGCACAAGGCGCCTTCACGGACGATACGTCGACGCCCGCCAAACCGGTGTACGACGCATTGAGCTACGCAGGCACCTACAAGGTGGTCTTCCTCGCGTTCCCGTTCGAGGAATACGGGACGGCGACCCAGAAGGCCGACCTCGTGACACGGGTGAAGAACTTCTTCGGCCCGTAAGCCGGGGATTCGGCTCAAAAGCACGCGACCCGGGGCCGGCATTCGCCGGCCCCGGTCGTTTTGAGGAGCCGTTTCGGGGGTACCTTGTGTGTGTGATTCGCACCGCAATCGCAGCTTTGATCGCCGGCCTGGCGCTCGCCGCGTCCGTTTCTGCTGACACGACACCGATTTGCCCGCCCGGCGAGGCTTGCGACCCGCCGATGACCAGCGTTCCCAAGAGCCCGGCGCCCACTCCTTCGGCGCCCACCACCAACGTGCGCGGGACGCTGACTGGACTGTCCCAGGTCTACTTGGTGTTCTCGCGCGCGACCGGCTCGACCCGAATCCATGCCGGCAGCCCGTTTGCGCTTCATCTCGCGCCGGGCGCCTATGCGATCAAGCTCGCGATCCCGAAGGGCAGGATCATCAAGCCCGCGAGCGTGCGTGTGCCGAGCACGGGCGTCATTCGCCTGCGGCTCGTCGTTCAGCCGAAGCCGTAGGTTCCCGGAAAACGAGCGGCGAGTAGACGCACGAGCAGCGCCCCGGGCAACCCGACCACGTTCAGGTAGTCGCCCTCGATCCGCTCGACGAGGCTGCCGCCGAGCCCCTGGATCGCGTATGCGCCCGCACGTCCCTCCCACTCGCCGCTTGCGAGGTAGTGCTCGCGGTCATGCGGCGTCAACGCGCGGAAGGTGACGCGCGTCGTTTCGCCGTGGAGCTCCTCCCAAGCGGGTGTGCGCAGGCAGAGACCCGAGATCACTTCGTGCGTCTTGCCGGCGAGCGTCTCGAGCATCCGCGCGGCGTCGGTTGCGTCACGGGGCTTGCCGATCATCTCGCCGTTACACGAGACGATCGTGTCGACGCCGAGCACGGGGCGATCGCCGCCGTCGACCGAGCGCGCTTTCCCGGCGGCATGCTCGAGCGGATCGCCGCCCGGCTCCTCCACGTAGCCGGGCGTCACGACCTCGAACGGAATGCGCAGCTGCTCGAGGATGAGCCGCCGCTGGGGCGAGGTCGACGCGAGAACGATCATGCGCGCTTCCGAGCGACCCAGATCTCCTCGGTCGGCCATTGCTTTGCCCACTCGAGCTCGGCGGTCACGTAGTACTCGTGTTCTCTCGCATCGTCGGGCGCGTACAGCTCGAGCATCCGCTCCAGCTCAAAGCCGTTTGCATGGAGCAGGTCGATGCGTTCGCTATGCGCGATGTGGAACTCGACACCTCCGTCCGGCCAGGCGATCCGGTTCATCCCGCGCTGCGGACGCTGCAAGGTCGTTGTCGTCGGTCCTTCCTCGTCGGGAACGGTCAAGAGCATGAGCGTCGAGTTGCACATGAAGACGAGCCGTCCCCCCGGGCGCAAGAGGCGCGCCGCCTCGGGAATCCAGCGATACGGGTCGACCCAGATCGAGGCGCCGTACTCGGAAAGCACAAGGTCGGCCGATGCCTCCGGCAGTCCGGTCGCGCCGGCGTCGGCCTCCACGAGCGGGAACTCGATGTCGGTCTCGCGCATGCAGCGCCGGGCGCTTTCGAGCTGCGCCGGGGTGACGTCGACGCCGACCGGCCGCGCTCCCGCGCGCGCAAGCCAGGCCGACCAGTACGCCGTTCCGCAACCGAGCTCGACAACATCGAGGCCGGCGACATCTCCGAGCACCTGGATATCCGCCTCGAGGGTGTCCCAGATCCCCCATTCCATCTCCTTGTTCCAGGAGGAGAGGGCCTTGCCGTCGGTGTACTCCGCGTTGGTCTTCGTCCAGAGGTCGCGGTTTGCCGCCGCGTCCTCAGACCAGCCCATCGGGAAACCAGAGCCCGATCTCGCGCTCGGCCGACTCGAGCGAGTCCGAACCGTGCACGAGGTTGTTCGGCATCGCGAGCGCAAACTCGCCCCGCAGCGAACCGGGGTCGGCGTCGGCGGGGTTCGTCGCACCGATCGTCTTACGCGCCGTTGCGATTGCGCCCTCGCCTTCGAGCACGAACGCGAGCGTCGGGCCCGAAGTGATGAAGTCGACCAGCTCGCCGAAGAACGGCTTTGCGGAGTGCTCGGCGTAGTGCGTCTCGCCGAGCTCCCGCGACGCTTTCACGAGCCTTGCGGCGCACAGCGTGAGCCCGCGGCGCTCGAAGCGTGCGACGATCTCGCCCGCGAGGCTGCGAGAGACGGCGTCCGGCTTGGCAAGAATCAGTGTCCGCTCGACGGCCATGCGGCCGTGAGACTAGCCAGACGAAGACGAGCGCGTCGTGCGTTGCTGCGGTCGCCGCGTCGTCGGCAGCGCCACGGGCTCACTGCCGACCGGCGTCTCGCAGTACGGGCACACCTGCCATGTTGGCTCGAGCGGCCGGCTGCAGGTCCCGCACGCCTGGCGGAGCTTCGTCGTACAGACCGGGCAGACGAGATAGTCGGAGTCGATCGCGCAACCGCAGACGGTGCACTCGTACTCGCGTTCGTCGAGCCCGCGCTCCATCGCCTTGATCTCGAGCTCGCGCTCTCGCACGTCCTCGAGATATTCGGGCGGGCGGAACAGCATGTATACGAGCGGCCCGAGGAAGGGTGGGATCGCACCGATCGCGGTCGAAACCCACACGAAGATGGGATCGGCGAACCGCCTGCGGGCGTCCTTGTAGACCCAGTAGACCGTCGCTCCCCAGAAGAGGAAGACGAACAGGACCGCGAGTGTGCGGATCACGGTCCACGTCGCAGAGTGGAAGAAGTTGTGCAGGCCGCCGAAGATACTCGCGATCACAGGAGCATTCTTCCTATAACCCAGCCTGCGCCAAACGCGAGCCCCACCCAGAGGGCGAGGAGCACCGCGGCGAAGACGAAGACGCCAAGGCGTTCACGAGCGCGAAACATGGTACGGGTTATAGGTCGGAAAGGAGGTAGAGAGAGCCGGTGACGAGGACTGCGCCGTCCGGGCCGGCCAGGCGACGGGCTCGCTCCAGGGCCTCGCGGGGTTCGGGAACGGCTTCCACACTGGCGAAATGCGGCGCTGCGAGACGGGCGAGCTCTTCGACCGGGAGGGCGCGCGGGTTGCTGGAGCGAGTCGCGACCAGGGTGTCTCCGACCGCGGTCAGCGCCCGGAGCATCGCGCCGGCCTCCTTGTCGGCGAGGATCGAGGTGAGGATCGTAAACCGGCGGTCGGGGAGACGCGGTAGCAGGTAGCCGATCCCGGCGAGGTTGTGCGCGCCGTCCCAGATCTCGAGCGGCGCGTGGCCCCTGCGCTCGAGCCGGCCGGGGATCGCGAGCGCGTCTGCCGCGTGTGGATCGACGGTGCGCCCCAGCTGCGCCTCGGCTGCGGCGACTGCGAGCGCAAGGTTCGAGTTGCCCGGAAGCTCGACTCGGGCGGCGCCGTTCTCGCGTGCGAGCTCCCCCCATTCCGGCTCGCCGAGGATGACGACGGCACCAGGTGTGACGACGGCGAGCTTCTCCGCGGCGATTGCCTCGCGCGTCTCGCCGAGCACCTCTGTGTGATCGAGCGCGATGTTCGTCAGAACGACGATCGGCGCATGAAGGACGTTTGTCGCATCGTGGCGGCCGCCGAGGCCGGCCTCGAGGACGGCGACGTCCACCTCCTGGGCCGCGAACTCGGCCAGGGCCGCGGCTGTGAGCACCTCGAACTGGGTCGCACCCGTCCGCGTACGGCCGGATACGCGCAAGGGCGGCGTCGAGGTCGGCGTGCACGCCGTCGATCTGGATGCGCTCCGGCCAGCCACGGACGTGCGGCGAGATGTACGCCCCGACGTGCAGCCCGGCTGAGCGCAGCAGCTCGGCGGTCAGCAGCGTGGTCGATGACTTGCCGTTCGTGCCGACGACGTGGATCGCGGGGTAGCGCCGCTGCGGCTCACCAAGGTCGGCGAGCAGCTTCGTGCATGCGCGCGAGGCCAAACTCCTCCGGCCACGGCGTCAGCGACTGGAGCCAACGGACGTGGCTGTCGGAGTCATGTCCGGTGCCAGGCACAGATACGGAAGTGTGACGCGTTGTCCCCAAACCGCTGCACCTGAGCATTTGCGTGTTCGGGCCGGTGCCAGGCGAGGTAACAGAAGTGTGACGGATTAGTCGCCGATCGCCTCTAGCTCGCGCCGGTAGCGCTCGAGCTTCTCGCGCTCGGCCTCGACTACCTCGGGCTTCGCGCCCCGGACGAACTTCTCGTTCGCGAGCATGCCTTCGCTGCGCGCGATCTCCTTGAGCAACCGCGCACGCTCAGCGCCCGCGTCGCCGTTTGTCTTCGCGCGCTCCGGTTTGACGACGGCGTCGAAGATCCGCTTCTCCTCGCCTTCGAGCGGCACGAGCACGCCGCTACGCCGGAATGTCGCCGCCGCCTCTTGCACACGTACGAGGGCTTGACCGTCGCCGCCCGAGCTCTCCGGCTCCGGCCACGGCGACACGATCAGTCGCGAGTCGTGGAACTGCGACCAGATCTCCTCGGTCACGTGCGGCATCACCGGATGCAGCAGTCCCAGCAAGCCGCTCGAGCGCCGCAAGCGCCGTCGAGATCGCGCGTTCGTCGCGATCGTAGAGCCGCGGCTTGATCGCCTCCGCATACCAGTCGCAGAAATCGTCGAAGGTCAGGTGGTAGAGCGCGTCGACGACGCCCGAGAACTGGAACGCCGGCAACAGCTCCTCGATCTCGGCGCGCGTGTCGTCGATCCGCCGCACGATCCAGGTCTCCTCGAGCGCCTCGGGACGCAGGTCGGGCGCAATCCCCTCGCCGTTCTGAAGGATCAGGCGCGCCACGTTCCAGAGCTTGTTCGCGAGCTTCTGCCCCTCCTCAATCGCTCCCCACGAAAAACGAACGTCCTGCGTCGACGAGATCTTCAGCAGGCCATAGCGCGTGGCATCTGCGCCGTGCTTGTCGATCGCATCGAGCGGGTCGATGCCGGTGCCGAGGCTCTTCGACATCCTCCGGCCGTCGACCGCGAGCACAGTCGAGGTGATGATCACGTCCGTGAACGGAATGTCGCCAATCAGGAAGAGGCCCGAGAAGATCATCCGGTTCTCCCAAAGGCGGATGATCTCGCGCGCCGTCACGCTGACATCGCCCGGGTAATAGCGCTCGAGCTCCGGTGTCTGCTCCGGCCAGCCGAGCGTTGCGAAGGGCCAGAGCGCAGACGAAAACCACGTGTCGAGCACATCGGGATCGCGCGCGATCTCGGTCGTACCGCACTCGGCGCACCCTGAGGGCGGCGGCCACGCGCAGGTCAAGTGGCCGTCTGGGCACGTCCAGATCGGGATCTGGTGCCCCCACCAGAGCTGCCGGGAGACGCACCAGTCCGGTGCCAGCTCGAGCGACTCGATTGCGAAGCGATGCTGGCTTTCCGGATGGAAGCGCACGCGGCGCGCCTGAAGCGCTTCGATCGCCGGCCGCGCGAGCTCGTCCATGCTGCACCACCACTGCGGCGAGACGAGCGGCTCGATCCGCGTGTGGCAGCGCTCGCACCTACCGACCGAATGCCGGTAGTTCTCGCGTTTCTCCAGTTGCCCATGCTCCTTCAGCCACGCGACGACGAGCTCGTCCACGTCGCGCTGCTTCAGGCCTTCGAATCCCTCCGCGGTCACCCGGCCGTCGGGCCCGATCACGGTCAGCGTCTCCAGGCCATGGTCGCGACCGATCTCGAAGTCGATCGGATCGTGTCCCGGCGTGACCTTCAACGCGCCTGACCCGAACTCGGGATCGACGCGCTCGTCGGCGATCACCGGCACGTGACGGCCGACAACCGGCACAACCACCTCTTTGCCGATCGACTCGCGGTAGCGCGCGTCGTTCGGATTCACGGCAACGGCAACGTCGGCGAGGATCGTCGCCGGGCGCACCGTCGCGATCGTGATCCCACCAGATCCGTCAACGAACGGATACACCGCGTAGGTGAGAACGTCGTCCAGCTCGACGTGCTCGACCTCCAGGTCCGAAATGGCGGTCTGGTGGTACGGGCACCAGTTGACGATCCGGTTTGCACGGTAGATCCAACCCTGTTCCCACAGCCGCACGAAGAACGTCATCACGGCGTCGATGTACCCGTCGTCCATCGTGAAGCGCTCGCGGGAGTAGTCGAGCGAGCAGCCGAGTTGGCGAAACTGGCGCATGATCCTGCGGCCTGTGATCTCGAGCCAGGCCCAGGTGCGCTCCACGAACGCCTCGCGCCCGATCTCTCGCCGGGTGGTGCCCTCGGCGATGAGTTGCCGTTCGACGACGTTCTGCGTCGCGATCCCCGCGTGGTCGTAGCCAGGCTGCCAAAGGGTGTCGAACCCGCGCATCCGGTGCCACCGGATCAAGGTGTCCTGCATCGAGCCGTTCAGCGCGTGACCCATGTGCAACTCGCCGGTGACGTTCGGCGGCGGTACGCAGATGACGTAGGAATCGCGCCGGCGGGCGCCCGCGCCTGCCTTGTAGAGGCCCTCGGCCTCCCACGCCTGCTGCCAGCGTTCCTCGACGCCGTCCGGGTTGTAGCGCGGCTCCATCACGGAGCCAGATTAGCGAGGTGGAGCTCGGGTTACGCCGACTCTTCGGCGAGCTCTTCCGGCTCGTCGGCAGCGCCCGCGCTCGTCACGAGCGTGGGCTTCAAGCCCTTTTCAATTGTTTCCTTGGTGATCACGCACTTGGAGACGTCCTTGCGGGAAGGCAGCTCGAACATCACGTCGAGCAGCGCGTTCTCGATGATCGAGCGAAGGCCGCGGGCGCCCGTCTCGCGCGTCAGCGCCTTGTCGGAGATCGACCAGAGCGCATCGTCGGTGAAGACGAGGTCGATGTGGTCGTAGTTGAAGAAGCGCTGGTACTGCTTGACGAGCGCATTCTTCGGCTCGGTCAGGATCTGCACGAGGTCCTCGCGCTTCAGCTGATGCACCGCGGAGACGACCGGTAGCCGCCCGATGAATTCCGGGATCAGCCCGAAGTTGAGGAGATCCTCCGGCATGACCTCGCTGAGGAGCTCTGCGCTTTCGGCGTCGCGCTTCGACGAGATGTCGCGACTGAAGCCGATCGCATTCCTGCCGACGCGCTTGGCGATGATCTTGTCGAGCCCCGCGAACGCGCCGCCGCAGATGAACAACACGTTCGTCGTGTCGATCGAGAGGAACTCCTGATGTGGATGCTTGCGGCCGCCCTGCGGCGGCACCGAGGCGACGGTGCCCTCGAGAATCTTCAGGAGCGCCTGCTGCACGCCCTCGCCGGAAACGTCGCGCGTGATCGACGGGTTGTCGGCCTTGCGGGCGATCTTGTCGACCTCGTCGATGTAGATGATCCCGGTCTCGGCCTTCTTGATGTCGAAGTCGGCGGCCTGGATCAGCTTCAGCAGGATGTTTTCGACGTCCTCACCGACGTAGCCGGCTTCGGTGAGCGCAGTGGCGTCTGCGATTGCGAACGGCACGTTCAGGATCCGCGCGAGCGTCTGCGCAAGATGCGTCTTGCCGCAGCCGGTCGGGCCGAGCAACAGGATGTTCGATTTCTGCAGCTCGACTTCACCATCGTCGGTCCCCATCTGCACGCGCTTGTAGTGGTTGTAGACCGCCACTGAAAGCGTCCGCTTGGCCTCGTCCTGCGAAACGACGTACTCGTTCAGCAGCGAGTAGATCTCCATCGGGCGCGGCAGATTGTCGAGGTCGAGCGTCGAGGGAGCGGTGAGCTCCTCGTCGATGATCTCGTTGCAGAGATCGATGCACTCGTCGCAGATGTAGACGCCGGGCCCGGCGATCAGTTTCTTGACCTGGCGCTGCGACTTCCCGCAGAAGCTGCAGAGGAGCTGCTCGTTGCCTTCGCTTGGACGGGCCATTGCTCTTGTTTTACTCCGCGACGGCCTAAATGGCTAGGCCGTGCCTCCTGAAAACGCGCGTTTGCAGCCGGCGGCCTCATGCCGCGGCCTCCTGGCGGGTGACTTCACGATGGGTGATCACGGTGTCGATGATCCCGTACTCCTTGGCTTCTTGCGGGCTCAGGAAGAAGTCTCGTTCCATATCGCGTGATACGTCCTCGATTGCCTTGCCGGTGTGAACCGAGTAGATCTCTTCCAGGCGCCGCTTGAGGCCGATCACCTCGCGGGCCTGGATCTCGATGTCGGTGCCCTGGCCCTGGAATCCGCCGGACACCTGATGGATCAGGATTCGCGAGTTCGGCAGCGCCATTCGCTTTCCTTTCGCGCCGGCCGCCAGAAGCAGCGAACCCATGCTCATCGCGATCCCGACACAGATCGTCTGCACGTCGGGCTTGATGAACTGCATCGTGTCGTAGATCGCGAGCCCCGAGTACACCGAGCCGCCGGGTGAGTTGATGTAGAGGTAGATGTCCTTGTCCGGATCGTCCGACTCGAGGTGGAGCAGCTGGGCGATCACGAGGTTCGCGACCCAGTCGTCCACGGGCGTGCCGAGAAAGACGATGCGCTCGGCGAGGAGGCGCGAGTAGATGTCGAAGGCGCGCTCGCCGCGCGAGGTCTGCTCAACCACCATCGGGATATTCGGGCTCATCGGTTTCTCACTTCTCCTTACTGCCGGGGGTCCACAACTTCTTCGACTGCTGCGACTTCTTCGTCTTCTTCTTCTGTTCCTTCCCAGGAGTCCAAATCGCTTCGCGAGCCTCCGCTTGCTCAGGCGAAATCGACTTGACGTCGGCTGCGATTCTGTCAACGGCCTTCTTGAGACGTAGATCGGGACGAACGCGATCGGCGCCGCCGTTCGAGACGAACTCCTCGATGTCCGCGTCATCCTCGCCCTGGTCGCGAAGCTCGGCCCGGATCTCGTCGTCGGTGACCTCGAGCCCGAGCTTGTCGGCAACTGCCTCGAGCACGAGCTCACGCGCGATCGACCGGGTGGCCTCGTCACGCAGGCGGCTCTCGAGCTCCGGCCCGGTCGTGTTCGTGAACTGGAGATAGGCGTTCGGGTCGATCCCACGCTGCTGCAGCGAGCGGATGAAACCGTTCAGCAACTCGCGCGTGCGGATCTCGACCGAGAGCTCCGCAGGCTCGACGTTCGAGGCCTTGACCAGCTCGTCGACCGCCTCCGACCGGAAGCGCGTCTCTGCCTCCTCGTCGAGGCGCTCGCGAATTTTGTTTTCGATGTCGCCGCGCAGGTCGGCAAGCGAGTCGAATTCGGAGACCGATTTCGCGAGCTCGTCGTCGAGCGGCGGCAGAACTTTCTCGTGCAGCTCCTTCAGAGTCACGGTGCCGCTCTTGTGTGAACCGTCGCCGAGCTCCCATGCGACCTCGCGGGTCTCGCCGGCAAGCAGGCCGCGCACGCCGTTTTCGATCTCATCCACGATGCGTTCGGCGCCGAGCTCGAACACGTAATCGCGCTGGCCGAAGCCGCCGCCAGAAACGATGTCGACCACCACCACATCGCCTTCTCGCGCGGTTCTCGAGTCGACGAGCGAAAGGTCGGCGACCGTACCCTGCAGGGCCTCCAGCTCGCGGGTGACGACATCCTCCGGAACCTCAACGGCCCGCTTCGCCACTTCGAGCTTCTTCCAGTCGGCCGGCTCGGGCTTCGCCTGGACAGCGAACTCCGCAGTGAAGCGCCAGTCCTGCTCGCTGCTCGCCGGCAGCTCGTAGTCGTATTCGGGAGCGGCGGCAGGGCGCACGCGCGAGCGCGCGACCGCGCTCCAGAACCAGGTGCCGATGTGCGAGTCGACCGCCTCGCTGTAGACACGCTCCTTCCCGACCTTCGAGACGAGCACCTGCATCGGCACTTTGCCGTGGCGGAAGCCGGGAACCTTGACGCGCTCGGCGAGATCGTGCGTCGCGTGCTCCACCGCATGATGGACGTCGTGCGCAGGGACCTCGACCGTCAGCCGAATGCGGTCGCCGCCGAGCTCTTCAACCTGAGTCTCCATCGAGGGTGCCATTCTGCCCGAATGGACTAGCGTGGCGGCCCGTGGCCCTCGAAAACGCGATCCGCACACGTCGCACGCACAAGCGGTTCGGGCGTGAGCCGGTGCCGCACGAGCTGATCGAGGAGCTGCTCGAACTGGCGCGCTGGGCGCCGAACCACCATCTGACCGAGCCCTGGCGATTTCGGGTGCTCGGCCCGGAATCGATCGCGCGGCTCGCCGAGACCGGAAAACCCGGCGAGCTCGAGAAGCTTTCGCGCGCACCGACGCTGATCGTCGCGAGCGCCAGGCTGACCGGTGACGAGCACCAGAACCACGAGGACGTGCTCGCGACCGCGTGTGCGGTCTACATCGTGCTGCTCGCGGCGCACGAGCGGGGGCTTGCCTCGTACTGGCGCACTCCGCGCGTTTTGCAGATGCGGGAGGGGCAGGCGGCGATCGGGATGGGCGAGGACGAGGAGTTCGTCGCCCTGATCCATCTCGGGCCGCCCGTCGAGGAGCCGGTGTCGAAGGGCCGGAGAGCGCCCGCCGAGTACGTCACCTTTCTCGACTAAGGCGCCGCTTGTCGGCGCGACCTCAGGACGTGCGGGCTTTGCGCGCGCCCGTCTGCGTTGCCAACTTGAAACGCTGGCATTGCCTCCACGCTTCTGAGCTTCGCGAGCACCTCGTCGTTCTCGGGGAAGCGGCCTTCGGCGTGCTTGGAGAAGAGCAGCTTGTCGTCGACGAAGACGTCGAACTGCCCCTTGCCGCCGGGCGCGAACGTCGCCGTGTACCCGTCAACCTGATTGATCTCGGCCGCGAGACTCGCGGCCCGGGTGTCGTACCCCGTTCAGGTCGGGCAGTAGAGGATGTGCGCTTTCATAGGCTACGGCGAGAACGCTAGCGCGTGATGCGGGCGAGAGGAATCGAACCTCCAAGGGGCAAAGCCCCACCGGGTCCTAAACCCGGCGCGTCTACCAGTTCCGCCACACCCGCGGCCTGAAAGGGTAGCCATCCACACGACACGAGACGGGACGTCGGCCCAGAACAAGACGGCCACGCCGGCAAAGCCGGCATGGCCTCCAAGCGGCATCGCAAGCGACGCCGCAGCCGCCACCGGCGAACCTGAGGTGCCTCCGCTCCTCGACGCCACCGGCGAGATGCCGCAGCTCGGGCGGTAGCTCGTCCGCGGTGATCTCCCGGACGACGGGCATGGCAACACCCAGGTTCGAGGAGACAACGGTGCTCGCCATCGGCATGACCGGGTCCTGGAAGGTGCTCTCGACAACCGCGATCGGGAAGTACGAAAGCAAGCGGAGCTCCGTGCCTCCGTAGGCGTAGATGTCGTGCTGCACGCCCTCGGGGATCACGACGAACTCGCCCGGCTGGAGCTTTACCTGCTTGCCGCTGACGAAGATCTCGCCTTCGCCGTCCGCGACGTAGATGATCTCTTCCGCGTTGTCGCCGTGCAGACCCGAGTGCCTGCCTGGTTCGAAGATGTAGTAGGCGACGGTCGACTTCGCCGCGCCCTGAGCCTCGGTGACCGGAAAAACCATCACGAAGCGCATCGACGGGTCGTAGTCCTGCCAGACCTCAACGGCGGGCGGGCCGGCGCTCGCCTGCTCCATCGAATCGGCGAGCTCGTCGAGGGAGCTGTATTCGAATTCTTCGTCGCTCATGGCCAGATCCTAGCCTCGTGTGGTACCACGTCCTCATGAGAAAGCTTGCCGGTCTGGTTGCCGCCTGCCTCCTCCTCGCGCAAGGCGCAGTTGCGGCGCAGGCCGCGACGCCCGTCGAGACGAAGTGGAACGTGCGCTCTGCGGGCTTCAGCATCCTCCTGCCGCCGAAGTGGTACGCCGTGCCGCGCACGGCCGCGGCCGTTCAACAAACAATTACAGCCCTGAAGAAGCAGAAGAAGACCGCGCTTGCCGGGGAATACGGCTTCTACCTCACTGCCGCGGGCAAAGCGCAGCTCAAAGCGTTCATCTTCCAGGCGTTCCTCGACATCGCGCCCTCCACCGACCCGATCCCCCCGCAGGTCTCGGTGCAGGTGAGCACGGGCGCGAAGCCCTACACGAACGCCGATCTAGCCGCCGCCGGAAAGACCTTCGCGAGCACGATCGTGTCCGGGAACAAAGGCGCGAAGGTCACCGTCCCGAAGCGGATCACTCTCCCGGAAGGACCTGCCGAGCTGATCACGGCCACCGTCCCGGCCGGCACCGGCATCTCCCGCGGCGTCGAGCTCTACCTGCTGACCCACAAAGGCAAGCTCTACGTACTCGACCTCGAGGTCGACGCGAGCGTCCTCTCGCAGGCGACCGTTCTGCGGTCGATCGCCCAGAACGTTCGCTGGCTCTAGCGGCGAGTGGCCCCGGGTGGAGTCGAACCACCGCTCGCAGCTTCGAAGGCTGCCGCTCTGTCCGCTGAGCTACGGGGCCGAGGTGCGCAGCGTATCTCCGCCCAAGGGTGAGAGACCCCGCAGGCACTCCCCCGATTGAGGGGCGTGAACTCTTGTCCGGCACTTCGCGGTGACCGATACGGGGGAGATGCGGCGGCCGGGTACTGCACCCGTCATGGTTGGTGACGCGACCACCCCTGTCTTCGCGCCGAGAGTCGCCGGCTCGTGGCTCGACAACTGGCTTCCCGCGACGACCGAGCTGGCGCGGCTGCGGTCCTCGCACCCGATGGTGGACGCCGTCATCGACGAGATCGACGGCCGGCTGATCAGGGTCGGAAACCACTGGCTGATCGATTTCGCGTCTTCGAACTACCTCGGCTTCGACCTGGAGCCCCAGATCATCGACGCGATCCCCGGCTACCTCGCGCGTTGGGGCACGCACCCCGGATGGTCGCGACTTCGCGGAAGCACGATGCTCTACGAGGAGATCGAGTCCGAGCTCACCGAGCTCCTCGGCTCTGAGGACTCACTCGTTCTTCCGACCGTCACGCACATTCACACCTCGGTGATCCCGGCCCTCGCCCGCGAGGGCACGATCTTCGTCGACGGTGGCGCGCGCAAGACGGTGCGAGATGCGTGCGCGATCGCCGGCGGCCAGGGTGCAGCGGTCCGCGTCTTCGGGCACGACGATCCCGACGAGCTCGAGCAGCTCCTTCGTCAACCGCATGCGGCGCCGCGCGTGATCTGCATCGACGGCATCAACAACATGACCGGGAACGCTCCGGATCTCCGGACATTCGCATCCCTCGCGCGCGAGCACGACGCGCTGCTCTACGTTGACGACTCGCACGGCTTCGGCGTCGTGGGCGACCGCGCACCCGATGAGCTGTGCGACTACGGCCTTCACGGCAACAGCGTCATTCGCCACGTCGGCGAGAGCTACGACAACGTCGTCGTGGTCGCCGGTTTCTCGAAGGCGTACTCGTCGCTGCTCGCTTACATCGCATGCCCGACCGCGCTCAAGGATGCATTGAAGACGACTGTGCAGCCGTACGTTTCCTCGGGCCCGTCACCCGTCGCCTCGCTGGCGACCGCACTCGAAGGCCTGAAGCTGAACCGTGAGAAGGGCGACGAGCTTCGGCTCGACATGTACCGGATGACCAAGCGCGTGCTCGGCTGCCTGCAGGAGCTCGGGATCGCGACGCCCAACGTCTCCGGCTATCCGATCATCGAGATCCCGTTGGCGAACCACGAAGAGATCGAGGCAGTCGGTGGCTATCTGTTCCATCACGGCATCTACGCAACGATGGCCGTGTATCCGCTCGTCCCGCACGGCCAGGCGAGCTTCCGGCTCCAGATCACCGCGGCCAACACGATGGAGCAGGTCGAGAACCTGATCACCACGCTCGGCGAGCTCACCGACCGCTTCCGACTCCAGAGCCGGATGGCCGCGTGACCTGGCGCAGGCGCCATCTGGTTGGCATCTACGTCGTCGGCATGGCGGCGCTTGGAATCTCGTACATGTTCGGACCGATCGTCCTTGCGTGTGTCGCAGCCGCCGGCGGAACGTTCTTCTTGTTCGTCGTCGCGCCCCTGATCCGGAAACAGGAACGGAACGAGGCACGCTTCAGCTCACTCGTCCGGCACTCGTCGGACATCGTCGCTCTGATCGGCGCGGACACGACGATTCGCTACATCAGTCCATCCGTCGAGGACGTGCTCGGCTATCAGAGCGATCAGCTGCTCGGCACACGTTTCGCGGAGCTCATTCGCCCCGAGGACGTTCCTCGTTCGCTGGACTTCCTGCTGAGCGAAGACGACGAATCCGCGTGCGGCCTTGTCCGCTTGGAGTTCAGCCTTCGTCACCGGAACGGTGGCTGGCTCGAAGTCGAGACCCTGCGAACGAACCTGCTCGCGGATCCGAACGTCGCCGGCATCGTGCTGAACACGCGCGACATCACCGAGCGCAAGGCGTTCGAAAAGCAGCTCGCGCACCACGCGTTCTACGACTCGGTGACCGACTTGCCGAACAGGGCTCTCTTCAGAGACCGTGTCAACCACGCTCTCGCGACTGCGAAGCGTACGCGCCAATCGGTGGCGGCGATGTTCATGGACCTCGACGAGTTCAAGGTCGTCAATGACAGCTACGGGCACGCCACGGGCGACGCCCTCCTCAAAGCGGTCGCCAAACGACTGACCTCGTGCGTACGCGGCGGTGACACCGTCGCGCGCCTCGGCGGGGACGAGTTCGCAGTTCTGCTCGAGGAGGTCACCGATGTTGCCCCGGTCGAGGTCGGAGAAAGAATCATGCGCGCTCTGGAGGCGCCTTTCCGCATCGACGGCAGGGAGATTCATATCCGCGCGAGCGTCGGCATTGCCTTCGCAAACGGCAAGGAGGGAGAGGCGGCGACGGACGAGCTTCTCCGGAACGCCGATGTCGCCATGTACGTCGCCAAGGGCCATGGAAAGGGTCGCTGCGAGGTCTACAAGCCAACCGTTCACAAGACCGTGATGCGGCAGCTCGAGCTGAAGACCGATCTCCAGCGGGCGCTCGACCAGGGCGAATTCGTCCTTCACTACCAGCCGCTCGTGACGTTGGAGACAGAGCGGATCTCCGGGCTCGAGGCGCTCGTGCGCTGGGAGCATCCGACTCGCGGGACGATCCCGCCGCTCGAGTTCATCCCGCTCGCGGAAGAGAGCGGCCTGATCATCCCGCTCGGCGGGTGGGTGCTCCGGACCGCGTGCCACGAGGCGCAGCGTCTCCACGAGAAATATCCGCACGATCCCCCGCTGACGATGGCGGTGAATCTGTCCGCGCGTCAGCTTCAATCGCCGACCCTCGTCGCCGAGGTGAGGGACGCGTTGGCGGATTCCGGCCTCGAGCCGAGCAGCCTCACGCTCGAAGTGACCGAGAGCGCGATGATGCAGAACATCGAGGTCTCGGTTCTGCGCCTCGAAGCGCTCCGGGCGCTCGGCGTGCGCATCGCGATCGACGACTTCGGAGCCGGATATTCGTCGCTTGGCTACATCAGGCGCTTCCCGGTCGACATCCTCAAGGTCGACAAGTCGTTCATCGACCGGATCGACCAGGGTGACGAAGAGCTGGCGCTCGCCGCCGCGATCATCGACATGGCGAGAGTGCTGAACCTCTGCCCGGTGGCCGAAGGCGTCGAGAGGGTCGAGCAGTTCGACCGGCTGCTGGAGCTTGGCTGCGACCTCGCCCAGGGCTTCTACTTCGCGAAGCCCGCCGGCCAGGACGCGGTCGAGAGCCAGCTTTCCGGAGAACGGCGCCAGCCGCCGGCCCTCAGGGTCGTCGGCGAGAGCGCTACCGCCGCCTGACGACGAGTGCGCCGCGGCGGCGGCGACTCGCGACGCCGGTCGGATGCCGCGCCGGCGCAGCCGGTGCGGCCATCTCGCAACAAAAGCCCCGCTACGATGCTTCCCGCGAGGTGGCGGTAGCTCAGTTGGTAGAGCTCCGGGTTGTGGTCCCGGTGGTCGCGGGTTCGAGTCCCGTCCGCCACCCTCTCGTCAGTCGCCGAGATGCGCCGGGCAGGATTCGAACCTGCGACCCGCGGCTTAGAAGGCCGCTGCTCTTCCGCTGAGCTACCGGCGCGTTACGGATGAGGGTACTAGTGCCGGACGCCGAAGTCGGCCGTGATCACCGTGACGGGCTGTCCGCCGTAGGTACCCGGTGCCGAGGCGGCATGGACTGCAGCGATTCCGATGTCGCGCCAGGTCGGCCTCAGGATGTTCTGCCGGTGCTCGGGGCTGGCCATCCAGGTTCGAAGCGCCGCCGAAGCATCGAGGCCGGGTGACGACCAGAGCAGGTTCTCGCCGACCGACCATCCATACGGCGTCGCGGCCCGAATAGCTGGTCAGCCGCTTCCAGAACGCTGCGCCGCTGTACGACTCGTGCTCGAAGTAGCCGTCGGCGAGCATCTCTTCCGAATGCTGCTCAGCGGCCGC
This sequence comes from uncultured Actinomycetes bacterium, assembly GCA_963761365.1. Taxonomy (GTDB): domain Bacteria; phylum Actinomycetota; class Thermoleophilia; order Gaiellales; family Gaiellaceae; genus PALSA-600. The sequence goes on from CAVXHB010000001.1 coordinate 117,158, forward strand.
CGAAAGCGCGGCGTTCGGCTTCAGCGGAACGAGACCGTGCGCGGTGCGGATGGCGTTGAGCCGGGCGAGCACATCGATGTCGAGCGCCTGGATCGATGTCTGCCCTGCCGTGCTGCGACCTGCAAACGCGGCCGGAGCGGCAAGCGCCGCGACGAGGCAGATCAGAACGAGGCGCTTCATTCCCGGCAGGCATCGGCATTTCGAGGGGCTTTCTTGATCCGGAACGCGGTTCCTCGTGCCGGAGGGCCTATGTCTCGGGCGAGGCAGACCCTAGTGCCTCGGCCCCGAGCGTGCGCCGCTGGGCGAGCATGTCCCGAACGATCACCTGAATCGTCCCGGCGACCGGAATCGCTGCCAGGGCGCCGAGGATGCCCGCCAGCGCCGCGCCGACGAGCACGGCGATCAGGACGACGAGGGGCGAGAGCTGGACGGTCCGGCCGTAGATCACAGGCTGGAGAAAGTGGTTCTCGAGCTGCTGGTAGACGACGAAGAAAACGGCGACCACGATCCCTGCGGGCACGCTGTGCAAGAACGACACCGCGACCACGATGATCCCGGCGATCGTCGCGCCGGCGAGCGGGATCAGGTCGAGCACGGCGACGAGTAGCCCGAGCGCAACCGCGAACTGCACGCCCATCACCAGGAGGACGATCGTGATCGAGACTCCGGCGATCAGGCTGATCAGGAGGTTGCCGGTGATGTAGCCGCCGATCGTGCGATAGACGTCGTGCCCGACGCGGCGCCAACGCTGTTGGGAGCGCTTCGGCAGGAGGTCGTAGAACCGATCGATCCAGGCGTGGCCCTCGAGCAGCATGAAGAACGTGAGAAAGACGATCGTCACCGAGGCAGCGATGATCGTGAGCACGCTCTTCGTCACAGCGACGGCCGTGCCCGACAGGCCGAGGAGACGCTTTGCACCGCCCTTGTGCACCTGCTCGCGCACCTTCTCGACGACGTGGTACTTGCGCTCGAGGAAACCGAGGCGTCCGCGGCCGTGGGTCAGATCGTGCACGTAGCCGGGCAGCGCCTGGACGAGCCCGTTCACTTCGTCGATGAGCTTGGGCACGAATGTCCAGCCGATCGCAACGATCGCGAGCGCGAGAACGAGGTAGGCAATCCCGATTGCGGGACCGCGGCCGATGTGGCCGCGCCGCTCGATCCACGACACGAACGGGTTGAGCGCGACCGCAAGGAAGAGAGAGATCACGACCCACGTGATCACCTGGCGTGAGATCCACACCACCTCGATGACGACCGCGACGGCGATCGCAACGCCGAGGATGCGCAGGATGGTGCGCGTGCGCAGGTCGACAACGCGATCCGTCGTCACACAGGGAGGATCACGCCTCCGCCGGACGTTGCTTGTGAAACCGGCGCCGCCACTAGCATGCTCGCCGTGCGTCACTTCGCGCGGCGCGACTGGACGTCCGCGGCGGTCCTCGTCGGCTATGTCCTCGTCGCCTTCGTCTACTGGGGCGCACGGCTGCTCCCTCACCCGGGCCGGGCCTACATCGGCACGTCGACCGATCCGCAGATCTTCATCTGGTCAATCGCCTGGTGGCCACATGCAATCGCGCACGGCGTCAATCCCTTCTACACGCACTCGATCTGGGCGCCGGAAGGGGTCAACCTCGCGTGGACGACTTCGGTCCCGGGCATAGCCCTTCTCGTCGCGCCGCTGACGTGGCTCTTCGGCGCCGTGGTGTCGTACAACGTGGCGACCCTCCTGATGCCTGGACTTGCGGCGTGGACCGCGTTCCTGCTCTGCCGCCACGTCACGCGCTCGCTTTGGCCGTCGCTCGTCGGCGGTTACCTCTTCGGCTTTTCGGCCTACATGGCCGGTCAGATCGGCGCCCACATGCACATGGACTCGGTCTTTCTGTTACCTCTGGTCGCGCTCGTTGTCCTCCGCTTCGTCGAGGGCGAGCTTGGCGGGCGCGGGCTCGTGGTGAGGCTCGGCCCCCTGCTCGCGCTTCAGCTCACGTTCTCGACGGAGAACACGTTCACCTACACGCTTGCCCTCGGCACTGCAATCGCGCTCGGATTCCTGTTCGCTCCGAGCGCTCGCCGTCGACTTGTCGCCCTCGCACTACCGCTTGCGGCGTCCTATGCGCTCGCCGCGGTACTCGTAGCTCCGCTCGTCTACTACGCCCTGAGCGGTTTCACCTCAGGTTCGGTCAACGAGCCGGCGCCTTACACGACAGATCTGCTCAATCTGCTCGTGCCAACCCCTCGCTTGCTCGGCGGGGGATGGCACCTCACCTCGACGATCTCACAACACTTTCCGGGCAACGACGGCGAGCGCGCCGGTTACCTCGGATTGCCATCGCTCGTGATCGTCGGCCTGTTCGCAGCGCGACGCTGGCGCACGCAGGCAGGTCGCGTCTTGCTTGCAGGCTTCGTCGTGGGCATCGTGGCGACGTTCGGGATTTGGCTCGTTGTCGACGGACACAAGGCCGTGACGATGCCGTGGGAGCACGTTGCCTACTTGCCCCTGTTCAACAACGTGCTGCCGTCGAGGCTGATGTTGTTCGTCGTGCTGATCACGGCGATCATCGTTGCGCTGTGGATGAATTCGTCACGCGGCTGGATCCGCATCGTCCTCCCCATCCTGGCGGTGCTCTCGTTCATCCCCGACCCGAGCGCGGATGCGTGGAGAACCACCGCGTTCGTGCCGCAGTTCTTTCGCGGCGGCGACGTTCGCCGGTGCGTCGCACCAAACGAGAACGTGCTGATCCTCCCGCAGGCCAAGCATGGCTACGGGATGCTGTGGCAGGTCGCTGCCGGGTTCCGCTTTCGCATGGCCGACGGGTATGTGGCACCGGACGTGCCGAATAACTTCATGACGACGCCCGCGATCGCGCGGATCGCCAATCGTCAGGTGACATGGCCGGACCTGGTGCCGTTCGCGCGCGCGAAAAACGTGACGACGGTGCTCGTCGATGCGAGCGCGAGCGATCCATGGCGGTCGATCCTGCGGCCGCTGGCGCCGCCGCGCGCAGTCGGCGGCATGCTCGTCTACCGGTTCGACAAGTCGGCGCGCTGCTGACGCCGAGTTTCGAGCCATTCCGGCCGCTCGAAGCCGCCGTACTCCTGGATGGCGCCGTAGAGATGCTGAGCGATTCGCACGTCGCAGACGTAAGGCGACAGGTGCCGTACGGGAGCTTGTTGCGCCGTCGCTTCTTGCTGTACGGCGAGTAGACGTTCACGTCGACTTCGTCAAGCATGTCCTCGGCAGTTCCAGCGTGTCGAGCCAAAACTGCTCGATCGCGTGCTGATGCTCGACGTGATCCGCGAACAGGTTGCACCACACGCGGAACTTCTCGTCTGGTACGTCGAAGTAGTACCGAAGAAACCGAGCGAACGAGGCGAAGCAACGCCGGGATCCGAGTTCGTTATCTTGCGCGATGTTGACGGACCTCGAGCCTTCGGCCCAGAAGAGCATGCAACCAATCGCATGCAGCGGGTCTCGCCGCGCCGTGCAACCTCGCGGCCCTCGTCCTGGGAGACCTGTCGCCGGGCACGAAACGCTGCCGCGTTGTTTCCCCTCGGCCGACCTCGCAGTGTTGCGCGTTGTTCGACCGTGAGCTCGACGTCGCGCACCCAAAGGCTGACCGATGAGCGCGCAACGCCAACGCGCTGCTCGATCTCGCGAACCGACAGCCCCTCCTGCCTGAGCTTTCTGGCCATGTCCCGCTCGGACGTTTTCATTCTAGAAAACAGATTACCGAGAGGCGCCGGACGGAATGAGAGCGGGTGGCGGGAATCGAACCCGCGTACCTGATTGGAAAGCTAGCGGCTCTACCATTGAGCTACACCCGCGCGATCGCGCTTAGGGTAGCGCGGTGCTCGCCGCCAGTCCCTATGCATGGCAGGCCGACCTCGACACGACGCTCGTCGTGCCGGTGCTCGCACTCGGCTACCTCTTCCTGGCCGGCCGCTACGGCACGACGGCCGATCGCGCCGCGAGCTTTGCCGGCGCGCTCGTTCTCCTCGCAGTCGCCTTCTGGACGCCGATCCACCATCTCGGCCTCCACTACCTGCTGTCGGCCCACCTCCTCCAGAACGTGATCCTCGCCGAGTGGGCGCCGCTCCTCGCGGTGCTCGGGATCTCACCCGCGATGGCGGCCGCCGCGGCGCGGTGGCGCGGCTGGCGCGTGCTCACGCACCCGCTCGTGGCGCTGCCGGTCTGGCTCGTGAACTACTACACCTGGCACGTGCCGGCGGTGTACGACGCGGCCCTTCGCCACCAGGACACGCTGATCCACCTCGAGCACGCGTGTTACTTCGGCACCGGCGTGCTCGTGTGGTGGCCGCTCGTGCAGAACGCGCCGCGCCGGCTCGGCAGCGGCTTTCGCGCTGCGTACGCTTTCGCGGCATTCGTGCTGGCCTCTCCGCTCGGCCTGCTCCTTGCCCTCGTCCCGCGACCGATCTACAGCTACTACGTGCACGCGCCCAGGGTCTGGGGCTTGTCGCCGCTCGCCGACCAGGAGCTCGCGGGCGCGACGATGGTCGCCGAGCAGGCGATCGTGCTCTTCGCCGTCTTCGCCTACTGGTTTCGGCGCTTCCTCGCGGAAGAGGGGGCTAGCTAAGTCACACCGGGGACAGGTCGGGTTCGAGCTACGCGCACGCCGACAACGGGCCCGACCTGTCCCCGGTCATCAACTCAGGCAGCCGACGACGAGCGACAGATCCGAGTCCTGCGGATGGGCGTGCCAGAGCGTCACGACGTTGTTGTAGCGGCGGAGCACGTCCGCAAGTCCACCCTTGACGTTCTTGAACGCAAAGCGTTCATACGCGAAGACGATCTGCGCGGCGTCGCTCGGGGTCTGTCCGAAGACGAGCTTCACGGAGTTGTCCCCGAGGGAGGCGGCAAAGGCGCCGCCGGTGGCCGTTGAGGCGACGAAATCGAGCTTGCCGCCGATCGTCGCACCCCGCGCGTTCAGGCAGGCACGTGTCTTCGCGACCGTATAGGTCGATTTGCCCCCGCAGCCGGCGGTGAGGAGCGCGAGGAGCGCAATTCCGAGCAACGCAACACGACCCACGGGCTTCAGTCTAGATTCACCGGCATGACGGCGTCTCCTGACCGGCTCGCCGACTACGCGCGGCTCGTCGTGCGGGTGGGGCTGAACCTCCAGCCGGGCCAGGTGCTGGCAGTGAACGCCTTCCTCGAGCACGCGCCGCTTGCCCGTGCGGTCGCCAAGGAGGCGTACGCGGCCGGCGCACAGTTCGTTGACGTCCTCTACGCCGACCAGCACGTGCGGCGCGTTCACATCCAGCAAGCGGGCGACGAGGGCCTGGGCTGGTCGCCGCCGTGGCTCGTCAAGCGGATGCAGGATCTCGGGGAGACGGGCGGCGCTCTGCTCGGCATCAGCGGCAACCCCGAACCGGAACTGTTCGCCGACCTCGACGGGGGCCGCGTCGGCCGGGCGCGGATGCGGGCCGTCGCCGAGGCCAGCCTGCACCTGTCGGAGGGGATCTGCAACTGGTCGATCGTCGCGTACCCCAACGCGGGTTGGGCGCAAACGGTGTTCGGCGAGCCGGACGTCGATCGGCTTTGGGACGCCGTCGCGGCCGCGGTGCGCCTCGACGAGCCGGATCCCGTCAAGGCATGGCAAGAACACATCGGCAACCTCGTGCGGCGCGCGGCCGCGCTCAACGCGCGCCGGTTCGATGCGCTTCGCTACCGGGGACCGGGGACAGACCTCACGATCGGTCTCCATCCCGACTCGACGTGGCTGGCCGCGCAGGACGAAATCCGCGGATTCGCATTCGTGCCGAACATGCCGACGGAAGAGGTCTTCACCGCCCCGGACTCCCGCCGTGTCGATGGCACCGTCCGGGCGACGTATCCGCTCCAGATCCAGGGAACGATCGTGCGCGGGCTCGAGGTGCGTTTCGAGAACGGCCGCGCCGTCGAAGTACACGCGGACGAAGGCGAGGAGCTGATGCGGACGCATATCGCAACCGACGACGGCGCCGCCCGCCTCGGCGAGGTCGCGCTCGTCGACGCCGATTCGCGGATCGGCAGAACCGGGATCGTGTTCTGCGACACGTTGTTCGACGAGAACGCCGCCTCGCACATCGCGCTCGGAGCGGCGATCGTGCAGGGCGTCGACGGCGCCGTGGCGTTGTCGCACGAGGATCGGCAGGCGCGCGGCGTCAACCAGTCGTCGATCCACACCGACTTCATGATCGGCTCGCGCGAGCTCGACGTCTGGGGCGTCGACAAGGACGGCCAGGAGTCGCCGATCCTGCGGAAGGGCGACTGGGTCCTCGGTTAGTCGGGGCGGCGGGAATCGAACCCACGGCCTTCCGCACCCAAAGCGGACGCTCTACCAGGCTGAGCTACGCCCCGCGACCGAAGGAAGTGTAGACACGTGACCGAAGCCCCTCTTCCCGTCGAGCCGGCGCGCCACCGCCGGCCGCGCGCCGGCTACGCGATGGCCGCGACGGCGGCGATGCTCTGGGCGGTCAACGGCACCGTCTCGAAGGTGATTCTCGCGTCGGGTGTGTCCTCGCTGCGGCTGTCGCAGGTGCGGACGACCGGTGCACTTGCCGGCCTCGTGCTGGTGCTGCTCGTGACCGCGCCCGAGCGGCTGCGCGTCCGCAGGCGCGAGTTGCCCTTCCTTGCCCTGTTCGGGATCGGCGGCCTCGCGTTCGTGCAGTGGTTCTACTTTCTCGCGATCCACCGCCTCGCGATCGGGATCGCGCTGCTGATCCAGTACCTCGCGCCACTGCTCGTCGCGCTCTGGGCGCGGTACGTCTTCCACGAGCACGTCAGGCGCCGGATCTGGCTCGCCCTCGCCCTGGCGCTCGGCGGCCTGGCGCTGATCGTCAACGTCGCGAACAGCGGCACCATTTCGACAGCGGGCGTCGTCTTCTCCCTGCTCGCCGCGTTGACCTACGCGCTCTACATCCTGCTGGCCGAGCACGCCGTTGGCGATCGCGACGCGGTATCGCTGCTCGCCTGGGGCTTCGCGTTCGCTGCGCTCTTCTGGGCGATCATCGCGCCGTGGTGGACCTTCCCCTGGCATCGCGTCGGCGTAGACGTGTCGCTGCTCGGACGGCTCGGCGGCCACCACCTGCCGGTGTGGTCGCTGATGGCATTCATGGTCGTCGTCGGCACGATCGTGCCGTTCTTCCTGCTCGTCAGCGCGCTTCGCCATCTGCCCGCAACGCGCGTCGGGATCATCGCGATGCTGGAGCCGGTGGTCGCGACGATCGTGGCGTGGGCGTGGCTCGAGGAGTCGCTCGGCGCCGCACAGCTCGCCGGCGCCGCCGTCGTGCTCGGCGCCATCCTGCTCGCCCAGACCGCTCGTTAGACGCTAGGGGCGTTCCATCGACTCGCGTAGCGCGGAGAGCTTCTCGCGGCGAAGCTCGTCGCGCTCTCCGCGCGCGACCCGCTCGAGCACATCGCGGACGAGCGATGCGAGCTCGATCGGGTTGAACGGCTTCGTCACGTAGTCGACGCCGCCGACGTCGAGCCCGCGCGCACGGTCTCGGAGCTCTGCACGTGCGGTCAGAAACACGATCGGGATTCCCCCCGTGCGTTCGTCGTCGAGCAGTTCCTCGGCCACCTGCCAACCGTCGAGGCCGGGCATCATCACGTCGAGCAGGATCACATCTGGAACATTGCTCCGCGCGGCATCCAGCCCACTCGGACCGTCGGACGCCTCGAGCACGCGCATTCCTTCCGCCTCGAGGTTGACGCGACAGAGCAGCCGAATCGGCGCCTCGTCGTCGATCACGAGCACGGTCGTCCTCTCTTGCGTCTGACTATTCACGGCTGTGCTACCTCATGTGCCACCGGAAGGGCAAAAGTGAACCTCGAGCCGGCGCCTTCTTCGGAACGAACCCAGATTCTGCCGCCCATTGCGGAAACGAGACCCTGTGCGATGAAGAGCCCGAGGCCGGTTCCTGGGTCTGCGCACGCTCCCCCGGTAGAACTTCTCGAAGACCCGGTCGATCTGCGAGTCGGGAATGCCATCGCCCTCGTCTGTGACCGTGATCTCGACGCTGTCCGGGTGCTTGCGCGCCTCAACGCGAACGACGGCGCCGGCGGGCGAGTACTTCACGGCATTCTCGACGAGCTGATTGATCACCTGGCGGAGCTTGTCGGGATCGGCCCGAACTGCGGGCACGCCGTCGCCGAGGTCGACGACGAACCTGTGCCCGTTTGCCATCGCCGGCGCTCCGGACTCCGAGACTGCCTCGTTCAGCACCTCGCCGACGTCGGTAGCCACGAGGTCGACCTGCAACGTGCCGCTGTCGAGCCGCGCGACATTGAGCAGCGCATCGACGATTCCCGTGAGTCGTTCCGACTCGGAGGCGATGTACCCGAGGAACGTCTCTCGCTCCTCGTCGCTGAAGCCGATGTCTCGCCGAAGCAATGTCTCGGCAAAGCCGTAGATCGACGTCAGCGGCGTGCGCAGCTCGTGCGAGACCGTCGAGACGAAGTCGGACCGCATCTGGTCGACGACACGCTCGGCAGAGATGTCCCGGAAGGCGAAAATGCGGCCGGCGACCGCCTCGGCCGGGTCGCGCATCAGGGCTTCGGAGAGCGAGAGCCAGACCTCCTGGTTCCCGCGCATGATCGACACGAGGCGATTCGTGCCTCCCGTCTCGGACTCGAGGTCGCGCTTCAGAACCTCGAACGGCGTCCGGCCGAGCGCTTCCGTCGCCGGCACGCCGGTGATGCGGGCGGCGGCTGCATTCCAGACGACGACGCGGCTCTCACGGTCGACGGCGACGATCCCGTCGGCGACGTTCGACAGGATCGCGATGCTCTGCTCGTGCTCGAGCGCCAGCCGCTGGTAGAGCTCGGCGTTCGCGAGCGCAACCGAAGCGCTCATGGCGAGCGCCCCGAGCGCCTCGATCTCCTCGTCGCGCCAAACCCGCGGCTCTCTTCCGTACACCGCGAGCACACCGTGCAGCGCTCCCTCAGGTCCCGCGAGCGGCACGCCGAGATAGGCACGGAAGCCCTGCGCGACCACGGCATCGGCGTCGGCCCGAAGCGTGTCGGCCGAGACGTCCTCGCGTGCGACGGGGGCCCGGAGCTGCACGACATCGCCGCCGAGCCAACCGGTCGAAGGCGCACGCGAGCGAACGGCGTCCTCGATGCCGTCCCCCGCAATCGCGCTGATCACGAGCTCACCTTCCTCGAGCATGGCGACCGAGCCCGCGTCGGCGCCCAGGAGCGCCGTCGCCTGTCCGACGACCTCGTCGAGCACGGCGAGCGGGTCGAGCTCCGTCGCAAGCGTGCTGCCCGTCCGCGCAAGCTGTTGTGAGAGCGCGCGCGCGATTCGTTCCGACTCGAACGCCCTGCTGCGCTCGAGCGCCGCTCGCGTCGCCGTTGCGACATGGCGCGCCAGCTCGAGATCGTCGATGGCGAAGTCCCGCTGCTGCGCGAAGAAGACGATCACGAGCCCGCGTCCGCCGCCCTCGACCGGAATCGCGAGCAGCGACGCAAACTGCTCTCCGCGCCACTCCTCGCCGAAGCGTTCGTCGTCCCCGATACGCGCTGCCGCGACAACGCGCGCGTCCGCTGCGGCCTCCACGAGCGCAGGAGGCGGCTCGAGGTTGCTCAACGAGTCGGGCAGCCGGTGCGCACCGGCAAGCGACAGCCGGCCGCGTTCCGACATCAAGACGGCCGCGAAGTCCCCGCCCAACGTCTCGCACGCCGCGTGCGCTGCCGCGTTGAGGGTCTCGGTCAGCGAGACCGGCCCGGAGAGCAGCGCAGCGATCCGGGAGAAGGCGCGCTCGATGCGTGCCTGCCGAGTACGCTCGGCGAGGCTCTCGGCATTGCGAAGCGCGAGCGAGGCAAGCCCGGCGAAGGTCTCGAGCAGATCGATGTCTCCCGGCCGGAAGGAACGGCCGCCCGTATGCATGCCGACGCCGAGCGCGCCGCGGACCTCTCCGCCCCAGATCATCGGCGCAACGAGCGCGTGGGCGAAACCCCGGTACGCCTCGTGGGGTACCTGGTGCTCGAGATCCTCGTAGGAGTCGACGGCGATCGGCCGCTCGCGATGCACGGCAATTCCGGCCGCGCCTTTGTCGGCCTCGAACTCGAACCCCACGAGCGACTCGTCGAACCCGTTGACGGCCGCGCACCGCAGCACCCGCCGCTCGGAATCGAGCAGGTAGCAATCGGCCGCGTCGACACGCAGGAGCGTTCGCAGCTCCCCGACCAGGCGCTCGAGCACGGACTCGAGCTCGAGCTCGCTCGCGACCGCCTTCGCCGCCTGGAGAAGTGCGCCCTGCTGCTCGAGTCGTTGCTGGTTCTCCGTCAGCAGCCGCGCGGTCTCCAGCGCAACTTCGATCTCGGACGTGACCGTCTCGAGCAAGAATCTCTCGCCGGCCTCGAGCGGCTCGGCGCGGTCGAACCTGATTATCGGCGTGTTGCCTTCGAGGTCGATGGAAATGCGGTCGAGCGTCAGCTCGTCACGCAGCATTCGCGATGCGACCTGGATCAACTGATCGACATCGCGCTGCGCTCGAATCGCACGGACGATCTTTGCGACCGCCTGCTCGCGCCCGAGCGCAACCGAAAGCGCATCAGCCGAACGCATCCGATCGAGGGCGAGCGCAACCTCGCTCGCAAGCGTCTCGAGCAACGCGATCTCTTCCGTCGTGAAGGCGTGGTAGTCGGCCGTGGTCGCCGCAATGAGCACGCCGACCACTCGCTCATCGGCGATGATCGGCACCCATACGCCGCTCTTCACGCCCGTCAACGTCCGCAGACGCGGGTTGGCCTCCTGCGAGTTCTGCACGTCGTACACGACGATCGACGCTCCCTCGAACACGGTGCTCGCGATCGCCGACGGCTCGTTGCGAAGATCGAGGCGCAGGTCGCGCCACCAGGCGAGGTCTTCGCTTCCCAACCGCCCGAGCACGCCGGTTGCGGTCGTCGCGCCCTCGTCCACGAGAACGACCGCGCAGAACTGGACGCTGAGGAGCGCCTGCACCTGCTCGATCAGGGGTAGCGCCGCGGTCTCGAGGTCACGGGCACGCGCCAGCGCTGCCGAGATCGAAGCGAGCGAGCCGAGCTCCCGGTCGCGAAGGGTGACGCGCGCCTCGGCTTCACGCACCCGGCGCACTCCGCCGGTCAGCAGCGCGCGCTCGCGCCAACGGGCGGCGAAGAGCACGACGGGAGCGAAGGCGATGACGACCGCGGCCAGACAGACCCACGTATGCCCGCCGAGCGGCCTGCGGTCGTGGAGCACGAGGACACCGAGCAGCGTCGCCGCGATCGCGACCGCCGGGAAGACCGTGACGATCGCGATTTCGAGCGGGTCCGCGCGGCGGCGGTCTCGCCAGACCGCGGGCACGAGCGACGCCGCGACGGCGAGGTAGGCACCCGCCAGGAAAAGCAGCGGCAGGCCGTTGAAAACGACCGACTCGGTTGTTGTGCTCACTGGGGGCCGCGAATGGTACGCACGCCTTGGGTTTCGAGTCGGCGAGCCATTTTCCGGCTTGTAAAGATAGGTCGGAAGGCCCATTGGCAGAGCCGCCCGGCCACTGTTAGCTTCATGGGGCACTGGGCGATGCGAACCGTGCGCATGCGTGCGGGGAGCTGATTGAGAGGGCCCGCCGCGCCGACCCCCCGAGCGGCGGGCTTTCTCGCCTGGCCAACTAGACTGATTTTCGATGGTCGAAAAGGTGCTTCTCGCGTCCCCGCGCGGCTATTGCGCAGGCGTCGAGCGGGCGGTCGACACGGTCGAGCGTGCGCTCGAGCTCTACGGCAAGCCCGTCTACGTCCGCAAGCAGATCGTCCACAACATCCACGTCGTCCGCGACCTCGAGGAGCGTGGCGCGATCTTCGTCGACGACGAGTCCGAGGTGCCCGAGGGCCAGACGATGGTGCTCTCCGCCCATGGAGTCGCGCCCACCGTTCACGTCAACTCGGCGCTGCGTCAGCTGAGGACGATCGACGCGACCTGCCCGCTGGTCACGAAGGTGCACGTGCAAGCGCGGCGCTATGCGGCCGAGGGGTACTTCGTGATCCTGATCGGCCACGTCCACCACGAGGAAGTCGTCGGCACGATGGGCGAGATCCCCGGCTCGATCGCCCTCGTCGAGTCGATCGAGGACGTCGAGGCACTCTCCTTCCCGGAGGGCACGAAGCTCGCGTACGTGACCCAGACCACCCTTTCGGTCGACGAGACCACCGATCTGATCGCCGCGCTGCGCCGCCGCTTCCCGACGATCCGGGCTCCGCAGCGCGAGGACATCTGTTACGCAACCTCCAACCGCCAGTGGGCGGTCAAAGAGCTTCTGCCCGAGGTCGACCTGCTGCTGGTGATCGGCTCGCGCAACTCCTCGAACTCGAACCGCCTGGTCGAGACGGCGCATGCAAGCGGCGTCGCGTCGTACCTGATCGACGACGAGACCGAGATCGACGAACGCTGGATCGACGGCGTCTCCGTCGTCGGGATCACCTCGGGCGCCTCGGCGCCGGAGAAGCTCGTTCTGCGCGTCTGCCAGTGGTTCCGCGACCGTGGCGTCACCGACATCGCGCCGCACCGCTTCGTCGAAGAGGACATCGAGTTCCGTCTGCCCGTCGAGCTCCGCCGCGAGCTCGCGCTCGCCGACTCGCAAGGTTGACGAGGGCGCGGCCTGTGCGGCCGCGCCCCCATCAGCGGTTACGGCGTTGCCGCGATCAGGTCGGGGATCAGCTTCGCCACGTCCGGCGTGCCGAGCCCGGTAACCGGATCCCAGCCCTTCGTCGCCGGGTAGCAACATGGGAACTGCTGCCGCGCATCGGCGGATCCGTTGCTATTCAACGTCGGGTCATAGAAGTCGGTCGCGTACTTGGCGGAGTTGGCGATCGAGTAGAGCGCCGGGTTGAGGAACCCGAGGTCGCGACCCGCGATCTGGTCGGCCATCGCGGCGATTCCGGCCCACTGGGGCGAGCTCGCACTCGTGCCGCCTACGATGAACCAGCCGCCTTCCTCGCTGCATCAGGACGAGCACGCCGGTGCGCGAGCTCGCCTGGTAGACGACGTCCGGAATGCCGCGCATGTTCGTGTTCGGCCCCGGCACGCCCGGTACGGCGTGGTGTCCGGTGAAAGAGCCGCCCGGCGGGTCGAACCGATCCGTGCTGATAGTCCGGTCGCGGGAAGTAGATGCTGTACCCGCCGCCGGAGCGATCCATCCGGGCTCGCGGTCCGCAGGCGTGACCGGGCAGTTGGCCGGCGCGACACGTTGTCGACGCCGGTGCCGGTGGTCGCGTTCGTGCAGAGGTAGGTGCCCGCCGACGCCGGTCACGAGCGGGTCAGACGCCGGCCACTCGACGCTCGGGAACGGGACGACGGTGTTCGTGGCTGACGCCACCACCGCCCTGCCCGACGATGCTCTGCTTCGTGCGTTGCAGCACCGCCGTCACCGGACGAGCCGAGACGGTGACGCCGTTCGCCGGCGCGTCCACGAACGCGTAGCGGAGGCTTGCAGCGACGCCGAGCCGTTGAAGGATCCTCGGCGGCGCGAGGCTCTGCGAGATCACCTGCGCGGGTGGTTCTTCACGACGTAGTCCTCAGCCTTCATCATCTGCGGGAAGCCCTGCATGCCGAGGGTCTCCGCGGTCGGCGTGTGGACGAGCAGGATGTTGGCGCCCGGGGCGATCGCGTGCGCCCACTCGACGTCGAGCACCACTTCGAGCGGCCCAGGCGGTCTTGCTCTCGAGCCTGCCGTTGCTGGCCGTTGCCGTTGGCATCGTGGCCGGCGACCCTTGGAGCAGAGATGCTGAACGTCGGCATGCCCGGCGCGCAGGTCACAGTCGCTCTCGCCGCACATCTGCGGCAGGCCGAAGGCAGCGTCGAAGACTGAGGTCATTCGCGGATGTTGTCGTTGCCGTAGGAGTCGATGATCGCGATCGTCTGACCGCGGCCGTTGTTGCCGGCCGCATAGAGCGGCGCGTAGGTTGTAGCCGAGTGGATCGACGCCGGCGTGAAACACCGCGTCCGGCCGATGCGTTCGCCGCAAAGCACGCCGCCTCGGTCGGCGGAGTCGTGCCGGCGCCGAGCAGCTGGTAGTCGTCGACAGCGGACGCACGGCCGGCAGGCCACCGCCTGCGTCTGCCGCCTGTGCCGGCGACGACCGCGACAACCGCGATCAGACTCCCAGGGCAGCGCAAGCAGAAGCTCTCTTTCTCATCCCCCCTCCTATGGTCGAGGTGTCGATGCCGCAAGTACTCGCGGAACGCATTTCACAGCCGCCGAGCGCGCGCGGAGGCGTACGGATTTAGGCCTTTTCGAGCCGCAACTCGGTGCCGAGCTCGACCGAGACAGCGAGGGTTTCCTCGGCGATCCGGTCGGCGAACTGCAGCAGCTCCTCGTCCGGGATCCACAACCGGATCCGGTCGACGATCTCGAGCCCCGACTCCTTGCGCAGCACCTGCACGTCGCGGATCAGGTCGTTGCAGCGAGCCTCGAGCCGCAGCTCGTCGTCGAGGCGGGTGTCGAGCGCGACCGTGGTTGCTCCGTCGGTCGCGACCGCCCAGCCGTCGAGCCCGATCCGCTCGACGAGGACCTCGTCCGGCTCGAGCACGTGACCGTCGACCTGGAAGCGGCCACCGTCGAGCTCCTCGAACCGCCCCTCGGCGAGCGCGGTTCGCACTTCCGTGAGCGCCGCTCCGAGCTTCGGGCCGAGGACCCGGCAGGTTCGGCTTCACGCGCAGCTCGGAGGCTTCGATGTCGCCGAAGACGACCTCCTTCACGCGCAGCTCCTCGGCGATCTCATCCACGTGCGCCGTTGCGAGCGGCGCGCCGGCCACGATCAGCCGGCGCAGCGGCTGGCGGTTCTTCAGCCCCGTGGTCGAGCGCGCCTGCCGCCCGAGCTCGACGACCCGTCGCACTTCGGCGATCTCGCCAAGCAACTGCTGGTCGGGGCTGCCCACCTGAGGCCAGCCGGCAAGGAACACGGACGACTCGCCGCCGCGGACGAGGTTCGCCCACATGTGATCGGCGAAGAACGGCATCACCGGCGAGATGGCGCGCAACGACTGGACGAGTGCGTACCAAAGTGTGCGAAATGCCGCGTCGTCGTCCCTCCAGAATCGCGAGCGCGAGCGGCGGATGTACCAGTTGGAGAGATCGTCGGCGAACGCGTCGAACGCGCGGATCACATCGACGGTCAGCGTCGCCTCGTAACCCGCGGTCGCCTCGTGCACGAACGCATGCGTGCGCTCGACGAGCCAGCGGTCGAGCGGCGAATCGACCGCGGGACCGGATTCGAGATCCGCGAGCGTCGGCTCCCACTTGGCGATGTTCGCCGTAGAGCACGAGCACGTTGATCGAGTTCCAGAACGTCAGGAGCTTGCGCTTGATCTCGTGTGCGGGGCCGAAGCCGAACAGGAGATCGCGGTCGGGCGGCTGCGCGCAGTACTGCCAGCGCATCACGTCGGCGCCCATGCGCTCGAATGCCTCCTCCGCCGAGATCATGTTCCCCCACGAGCCGTGCATCTCGCGCCCGCGCTCGTCGAGCATCTTCTCGTAGCCGAGCACGCGCTTGAACGGCGCGCGACCGATCAGCGCCACCGACATGAAGAGCTGCGAGTAGAACCAGAGCCGGATCTGCTCGCGCATCTCCGAGACCCAGTCGGCGGGGAACCACTGCTCCCAGTACGCATGGTCGGGCAGGTCGGCATGCGAGAGCTCGCGCGATGCGCCCGTCGCGTAGCCACCCTCGACCCACGTCGGGTTCTGCCAGCCGAGCGTCGAGAACGGGACGATCCCTGCGTCGAGCCAGACGTCGCCGACCTCGACGATCCGCTCGACGCGCTCGCCGCATCGCTCGCACGTGATCGGGACACGGTCGATCCACGGCCGGCGCAGCTCCTCGAGCTGCTCGAACCCTTCGATCGCGCGTTCGCGCAGCTCTTCCTTCGACCCGATCACGTTCACGTGGCCGCAGGAGCACGGGTAGAACGGGAGCGGCAGGCCGTAGTAGCGGCGGCGGGAGATGTTCCAGTCGCCCATGTTGTGCAGCCAGTCGTCCATGCGCTTGCCCATGTACGCCGGGACCCAGTCGACGGTCGCGTTCGCCGTAAGCAAGTCGTCGCGCACCTTGTCGACGCCGATGAACCAGTCGTCGGAGATCCGCCAGATCAGCGGCGTGTCGCAACGCCAGCAGTGTGGATAGCGGTGCTCGTACGACGCCCGCCTCGACGAGGAAGCCCGTCTCGGCAAGCTGTCCGACGATCTGGTCCGCGGCTTCCACCGTCGAGAGCCCGTGCAACCAGCCGTAGTCGTCGTAGAAGTGACCCGCCTCGTCGACCGGCGTCAGCACCGGCAGGCCGAGCGAGCGGCCGAGCTCGAAGTCCTCGCCGCCGCAGCCCGTTGCGATGTGGACGATGCCCGTGCCCTCGTCGAGCGACACCTCGTCCCAGGGAACGATCTGGTGGTCGATCGACGCGCCGGGCGCAAGGTCGTCGAACGGCCCGCGATAGTGCAGGCCGACGAGCTCCGATCCCGGCACGCGCTGCGTGAAGCGATCGTCGGGATAGCGCTGGACTGCAACCCACTCGCCGTTCTCGCGCAGCCCATACTCCGCCTCTGGATTGACGGCCGCGGCGACGTTCGCCGGCAGCGTCCACGGCGTCGTCGTCCAGATGACAATCGACTCCGCGTCCCGTTCGAGCAGCGGAAAGCGAACGTACAGCGACGGGTCGGACTTCTCCTGGTACACGCCCGACTGCGTCAACTCGTGCTGGGAGAGCGACGTGCCACAGCGCGGGCACCACTCGGTCGAACGGTGGCCGACGTAGAGCCAGCCGCGCTCGTTGACGATCTTCAGGAAGCGCCAGATGTACTCGATGTTCGTGTCGCTGAAGGTGAAGTAGTCGTTGCCCCAGTCCATCCACTGGCCGAGCCGCTTTTCGCCGCGCGTCAGCTCCTCCGCCGAGCGGATGACGACCTCGCGGCAGCGGCGGGCGAACTCCTCGAGCCCGAACTCCTCGATCTCGCGCTTCGAGTTGAGGCCGAGCTGGCGCTCGACCCCGACCTCGATCCAGAGCCCCTGGCAGTCGAAGCCGTTCTGATAGCGCTGGTCGAAGCCGCGCAGTGCCTTGTAGCGCTGGAAGACGTCCTTCAGCGTCCGGCCCCAGGCGGTATGGACGGCGAGCGCCTTGTTCGCGGTCACCGGGCCGTCGATGAACGACCACCGGGGGCCGCCGCGGTTACGATCGCGGAGCTGCTGGAACGTCCCCTCGCGTTCCCACCGCTCCAGCACCTCGAGCTCGAGGGCGTTGGAATCGGGCACCGGGGGTAGTGGGTCGAACATGGATCCAGTCTAGGAGCGTTGAGTTACCTTGAGCGTTGGAGGTAGTCATCGCAGACGGACGCCCGGGAAACCCGGGCGTCCT
Source organism: uncultured Actinomycetes bacterium (assembly GCA_963761365.1). GTDB lineage: Bacteria > Actinomycetota > Thermoleophilia > Gaiellales > Gaiellaceae > PALSA-600. The sequence continues at coordinate 134,520 of CAVXHB010000001.1, forward strand.
GAATACGGCGCCGACTAGCGGCGCCTCAGGCGGGAAGAAACACCCCTCGGCGCACGTTAGAAAGGACATGATGGCAACCGAAGCAACTACCACGACCTTCGAACAGGAGGTCCTCGAAAGCGACGGCAAGGTGATCGTCGATTTCTGGGCGGAGTGGTGCGGCCCGTGCCACGCAGTCGCGCCGGTGCTCGACCGGATCGCCGACGATCACTCGGTCAAGATCGTCAAGGTCAACATCGATGAGGAGCAGGAGCTCGCGCAGCGCTACGGCGTCTCCTCGATCCCGATGATGATCCTGTTCGAGAACGGCGAGCCCCAGGCCTCGGCGATCGGCGCGATGCCGAAGGGCGCACTCGAGCGCCAGCTCGGGCTTAGCGAAGAGGAGTAGACGACGCTAGGAGGTTGCGGCGTCTTCGAGGAACGTGAGGAACGCCAGATGCTTGGCGAGAAAGTCCTCGATTGCCTCGACGCCGCTTCTCGCCCAGTCCTCGACCCAGGTCTCGGAGAGATCGTCCTCGATCAGATGGAGCACGCCGCGCCCGTCCATGTCGCTCAAATGATCGACGCGGGCCCTGGCCGCGTCATGAGCCGTTCGGCCCATCTTTTCGCGTCGTAACGACTAGTACCGTTGGCCACACGATGGGCGGCTGGCTGCTGGTGAATCCTCGTTCCGGCCGGGATTCCGGCGTCGAGGAGCTGCTCGCCGCGGCGGCCGCCAGGGGCGTCGAGACCCACGTCCTCCGCGAAGGCGAGGACGCCGCGGCGCTCGCGCGCGAGGCCCAGGCCGACGTGCTCGGCGTTGCCGGCGGCGACGGCTCGCTCGCGCCGGTGGCCGAGGCCTGCAATCGCGCGCGGCCTGCCCTTCGTCTGCGTGCCGTTCGGCACGCGGAACCATTTCGCGCGCGATCTCGGGCTCGACCGGGACGATCCCGTCGGCGCGCTCGCGGCATTCGACGGCACGGAGCGCCGCGTGGACGTCGGGCGCGCGAATGGGCGTCTCTTCCTGAACAACGTCTCGATCGGCGCCTACGCGGTGCTCGTGCACCACGGGTGGCGACGCGCCCTCGACTCGCTCCGCTTTCGCCAGCGGCTGACGGTGGACGGGGAGCCCGTGCACACGCGCGTCCTCCTGATCGGCAACAACGCCTACACGATGACCGGCAGCCGAGAACGACTCGACGAAGGACTCCTGCATCTCTACACACCGGGTGGCGAGCTTCGTACTGCGAGCCGCGCCGCCGTGGATGCGCATCGCAAGCGCGTGCGGGCGGCAATCGACGGCGAACGCGTCGTTCTCTCCACGCCGATCGAGCTCGCGATCGAGCCGGCGGCGCTACGCGTGCTCTTGCCGCCCGGCCCAGTCGCGCAGTAGCGCGTCCTGGTGCGGGAACGCCATTTCGGCGGGCAGCTCGTCCGGGCCGAAGAATGCGAGCTCGCCCACGTCGTCGCCGGCGCTGCGGCTCCCCGTCTGCGCGGACGAGCCAGGTGAGGCCGAGGACGAAGTGGTCGTCGTAGGGCTCGAGGTGGGTGCCGAGCCACTCGACCGGCTCGACCGCGAGCCCGGTCTCCTCGCGGAACTCGCGCCGGAGCCCGTCGAGCGGCTCCTCGTTTTCCTCGAGGAAGCCGCCCGGCAGATCCCAGAAGCCGTGTCGCGGCTCGATCTGCCGCTTGGCGAGCAGCACCTTGCCGTCGCGCTCGAGGAGACCCTCGACCGCGGGCGCAGAGTTTGCGTAGTAGATCGAGCCGCAGCCGGGGCAGCGCGCGCGACCGGCCGCGAGCTCGAGCTCGTTGCCGCACCGCGGGCACAACCGCCAACCGTCGAGGACACCCATCAGACACGGCGCCGGAGAGCGAGGAACCCGCCGAGCCCGACAACCGCGGCCGCGAGGGCGAGAGCTGCATCGACGACGACGCCGTGCCGCTTCACCCAGGAGCGCGTGTCCGGAGCCGCCAGGTACGAGGGATTCGCGGCCGGCGTCGTCAGGTGTCCCAGTCTGGCGTTGGCAAGAGCCAGCTCGTCGCGCGGCAGGCGCGCGAACTCGTAATCGGGAGCCGAACGCGTGCGCCCGCCGTACAGCACCCGCAGCGGCTCGCTGTGACCGCCCTCGACGAGGATCCGCCGTGGCTTCGCGAGCGAGTGTGACGCGCAACCCTTTCAGCGGTTGATCGTCGCCGTTGTGCACGACGACACGCAGGTAGCGGGCGGCGGCCCCGAGCTCGATCGGCGGCGAGGGAGTGCCGTAGAGGCGGTAGATGCGTCCGACTGCCGCCGTGCGCCACGCACCGCCCGGATTGCGCACCTCGACCCGAACGGGGCGGTCGTAGGTCGCAGCCGCTGCGACAATCCGGATCGCAGTCGACCGGGACGTTCGCTCCGCCGAGATCGAAGCGGCCGTGGGCGAAGCTCGACGCAACGCGTCGCGCCGTGTTCGCGACGTGATGGTCGGAGACGGTGGCACCGTCGATGCGCGTCACACCGGTGACGCGCAGCCGGAGGTAGCGGAAATCGCTCGGCGAGAACGACCACGTCGGTACGGCGCACGTCGCGGAGATCGAACACCCGCGCAGCTCCGAGGGTGGTGAATGCGCGCGGTCGTCGCTCCCTGAAACCGTGGCGGTGCCGATGAAGCTCTGCCCTGGCAGGTCGAGGTCGACGCGGTCGTGGACGCCTCGATGCGGCCCGAGGTCGAGCAGCGCCACGGCCGCTCCGCCTTGGCGCCCGGCGTCGAGCAACGGCACGTCTTTCGGCTGTGTCTCCGTCAAGCCGGGAAGAGGCCGCCACGGCACCTGGTTGCCGTGAGCGTCGACGATCCGCAGGCCGGCGAAGCTAGAACCGGCGTGCGCGAAGAGCGACGCGTCTGCGTCGAAGAAGATCGGGCCGGCGCCCCGCGGCGCGTCAGCGCCCGCGACCAGCGAAACTCGCTCGGATCGAGCGTCCCCGCTGCGAGCGCAAGCGCGGCGATCGCGAGCAGACCCTTCACTCGTGCACCTCGCGCTGAACCCGTTGGTACGCGAACGCGCCGGCGATCAGCAAGAGCCCGAGTGCGATGAACGAGCCGACGCGGTAGATCGACCCGAGCGTCTTCAGGTCGTACAAGAACACCTTGACGACCGCGATCCCGAGCAGGGTGAGGCCGCCGAGCCTGACCCGCTGCCGATTGCGGAGCAGTCCGACGACGATCGCCGCGAGCCCCGTCGCACTCCAGAAGGCGCTGAGCAGCAACTGGCTCGTTTGTGTGGCACCCGTCGCACGTGTCGCGCCCGAGAGTCGACGATCGCAACGGAGACGAGGTACACCGCGGCCGCGGCGGCGACAATCGCAAACGGCTCTCGGGTCGGGAGCACCTTTCCTTGCGCAACCCGAGCTGCGAACCCTGCAGTGACAACCACGACCGCGATTGCGACGAGCCCGCGCGCCGTATGGTCGAGGCCGCTCGAGAGCGCGCGCGGCGGCGCCTCCTGAAGAAGCACGTGCCCGATTGCGAGCAAGAGGAACGCGGCCGCGCCGATCGTCGCGCGCTCGTCCTGCGTGCGTGCACCGAGCCAGGCGAGCAGAGCGGCATGGATCGCCCACCCGGTCACGAGCGCGGGTCCGTCCAGTGCGAGCGCGAAGCCGACCGCGGAAAGCGCTGTCCCGAGTGCGATCAGCAGCTCGCCGGTCTGGCGGCTCACCCGACGGCGTAGCGTCGCCAGTCCGACTGCCACGTGACCAACCGCGAGCGCGAGCACCCAGGCGGTGGCTTCCGCCTTGCGTCCGGCGCCGTGGAGCACGGCCCAGCCCGAGCCCGAGACGAGCAAGACGTCGGCGAAGAGCAGCAGTGCCGATGCCGCGCTCAGCTTCTCCGCCCGCACACGGAGCTCGTACGCAAGCGCGGCGACGAGATAGAGCGCCCAGTACACGACGAGGACGGCCAGGATCAGCAGGATGTGGTGGTGAAACTCCCGGCCGTCGTACTCGTCGTTCATCCAGCCGAGGAGCTGCGGCATGCTGACGACGAAGGAGGCAAAGGCGAGCCATGGCCAGCGTTGCCAGACCAGCACGGCGACGGCGGCGCTGAGCGCAATCGCCATGAAGACCAAGCTCGCCGTCGACGCGCCCGCGTCGACGAGCACCGGCGCAAGCAGTGCGCCGAGGATGCCGATCCCACCCACGACCTGCGAGCTCCAGCGCACGGCAATCGCCGCTCCGACTCCACCGACGAGACCGGCAACCGCGAACCCGGCCGCGTCCGGAATCAGCCCGTAGACGGCCGTTCCGACGATCAGGCTCGCATAGAGCGACGCAAGCGCCGCCGCGGCCGCGGCGAGTGCGGCTTGCGTCTGCCCCTTGCGCTCGTACAACCAGAGCGCCCCGGCGAGCAGCAGGGCCGAGCCGGTGAAGGCCAGCGCGACCCGGGTGGGCTTGTCGATCCAGCCCCGGCTGACGGCCATCACGAGAAAGAAGACGACGCCGAGGACGACCGCAGCGCCGCCAAGCCAGCCGAGGACCCGGCCGCCGAGCACTTCCTCGAGGCCCGGCCCCGTGCGGCGCTCCTTGGCCGTGGCAGGCCGGGCAGCCACCGGGGCCGGCGCCGGCGTCTCGAAACCCCAGCGATCCTTCGGTGTAGGCGGTGGAACCGGAGCCGGAGCGCTCGAAAGCACGAACTCGAGAGCCGCGAGCCGCGCCTCGATCATCCGTAACCGCTCTTCGAGCGACCCTTCCATGCCTACGTGCGGCGAGAGGTTACGCCACCTCCGCGAGCACCGCGTCGGCGAGCCGCGGCCACGCCTCCTTCGCCCAGTCGCCGAAGGCGAGATCGGTGAGACACGCGAGCGCGACCCCACGCTCCGGGTCGATCCAGAGGAAGGTTCCGCTGCGTCCGAAGTGGCCGAAGGTTGCGCGGTGAGTTGCGTGTCCCGGTCCAGTGCGGCTGCTTGGCGTCGCGGAGCTCGAAGCCGAGACCCCAGTCGTTCGGCTCCATCCTCCCGTAACCCGGCAGCACACCGTCGAGGCCCGGAAACTGCACGCTCGTCGCCTCTGCGAGTGTCTCTGCGCCAACGCGGGCCGGAGCGAGCAGCTCCCGCGCCACCGTCGTCAGGTCGCGCAGCGTTCCCTCGACACCGAAAGCAGGTGAGCCCGCGAGCGCGAAGCCCCAGACGTGTTCGAAGTACTCGGCGAACGGCATTTCTGCGCGTTCCCCGACAAGCGCGGCTGCCATTTCAAAGCCGGTGTTGGAGTAGATGCGCTTCGAGCCGGGCGCAGCGAGCGGCGCGTCGCCGTCGAGCGGCAGGCCGGACGCGTGCGCAAGCAGATGCCGGAGCGTCGAGCCGGGCGGGCCGGCAGGCTCGTCGAGATCGACGATTCCCTCCTCGCAGGCGACGAGCACGGCGACCGCGGTCGCGAGCTTCGTCACCGAGGCCCAGTCGAACACGCGGTCGACATCGCCGTGCTCGGCCTCGGCCGTGCCGATCACGGCGAGGGCAACGTGCTCGCTCGGCCAGCCGTCGACTTGCCGAAGCGCGTCCACGGGCCGACACTACCGGTGTGGATCGCCAGCTCATCTCGTCGGGCGCCGCGTTCGAGGAGCGCGTCGGCTACTCGCGCGCGGTTCGCGTCGGTCAGCACGTCTGGGTTTCGGGCACTGCGCCGATCATGCCCGGTGATGCAGACCCGCCAACCGGCGCCTACGAACAAGCGCGCATCTGTCTCGAGATCATCGGCCGTGCGCTCGTGGAGGCGGGAGCAAGCCTCGACGACGTCGTGCGCACGCGGATCTACGTCACGAGCGCCGAGGACATCGACGCCGTCGGGCGCGCCCACGGCGAGGCGTTCGCGACCGCCCGTCCGGCGACGACCGGGATCGTCACGGCGCTGCTCGATCCGCGCTGGCGGGTCGAGATCGAGGCCGAGGCGGTTATCGTTCCGACGTGACCTCGGTGCTCGACCACAAGTTCGGCAGCGGCGACTCCTACACGCTCGGCGTCGAGGAGGAGTACATGCTGCTCGATCCCGAAACGTGGGACCTCGTGCAGCACATCGACTCGATGCTCGCGCGCGTCACCGACGACGGCGAGTTCGAGGCGCGGATCAACCCGGAGCTGATGCAGTCGGTGCTCGAGATCACGACGCCCGTCTGCCACACGGCCGCCGAGGTCGACGGCCACCTGCGAACGCTGCGTTCCTACGTCGCCGAGATCGCGCGCAAGGAGGGGTGTCGCTTCGCATCGGCGGGCACGCATCCGTTCAGCCTGTTCGAGCGCCAGCGGATCACGGCGAAGGACCGCTACCGCGCACTCGTCGACCAGCTTCAGTACATCGCCCGCAGTGAGTTGATCTTCGGCATGCACGTGCATGTCGCAGTCGACGACCCGGAGACGGCGATCTCGGTGATCAACGGGATGCTCGTCCATCTGCCGCACATGCTGGCGCTCTCCGCGAGCTCGCCCTTCTGGCGCGGCGCGCCGACCGGTCTGCAGTCGTCGCGCCAGATGGTCTTCTCGGCGTTCCCGCGCTCGGGCGTCCCACCGCGCTTCGCGAACTACGACGAGTTCGCCACGGTGATCGGCCAGCTCGAGCGCACCGGCTGCATCGCGGACTACACGCACATCTGGTGGGACATCCGTCCACATCCGCGGCTCGGCACGATCGAGCTGCGGATCTGTGACGCGGTTTCCCACGTCGAGGATGCGGTCGCGCTCGCTGCCTTCTTCCAGGCGCTCGTGAAGATGTATTCCGAGGCCGCGCAACGCGGACGGGAGGTGCCGAGCTACCACCGCATCCTCGTCACCGAGAACAAGTGGCTCGCTGCGCGTTACGGGCTCGAAGCGCCGGTGATGGATCTCGCCACCGGCCGCCGCAATCGCGTGCCGATCTCCCAGCTCGTGCGCCGCACGCTGCGCGAGCTCGAGCCCCACGCGCGCGAGCTCGGCTCCGAGCGCGAGCTGGAGGGGATCTCCGAGATCCTCGCCCGCGGCAACGGAGCCGACGGACAGCTGCGGATCTGGAATGCGAACCGCGACATCGTCGAGGTCGTGCGCGAGCTCTCGAAGATGACCGAGGTCGGGGTTGGCACTGCCGTGTCTTGACTTTATCTATACAACTAGATAAAGTCATCTTCGATGATCGAGTTTCACCTGGACACCCGCTCGGGCGTCCCCACCTATCTCCAGCTCGTGCAGCAGGTCCGGCAGGCCGTGCGGCTCGGGATCCTGCTGCCCGGCGATCAGCTGCCGACCGTGAAGGACGTCGTCGGCAGCCTCGCGATCAACCCGAACACCGTGCTCAAGGCCTACCGCGAGCTCGATCACGAGGGGCTGGTCGAGGGACATCGCGGCGTGGGCACCTTCGTCTCGAGCGAGCTCCCGTCGCTTCCGCCCGACGAGGTCAAGGGGCTGCGCACGGCGCTGCAGCGGTGGATCCACCGCGCGCGCGCCGCCGGGCTCGACGACGAGAACATGTCCGCGCTGTTCGCCGACGCCGTGCGGCCCGCGTCGAAGGTGCGTGCCGCGTGAACGCGCTCGTCGCGTCGGGGCTCGGCAAGCGCTACGGCTCGAACTGGGCGCTCTCCGGCTGCACGCTCGAGATCCCGAGCGGCTCGGTCACGGCGCTCGTCGGACCGAACGGCGCGGGCAAGACGACGCTCCTCCACCTTGCGGTCGGCCTGACGAGGCCGAGTGCGGGCACCGTCTCGGTCCTCGGGCACTCGCCGATCGACGATGCGGCCGACGTCCTCCCCCGCGTCGGCTTCGTTGCGCAGGACCACCCGCTGTACAAGTCACTCACGATCGCCGAGACGCTCAGGCTCGGCCGTGCGATGAACGCGAGCTGGGACGACGCGTTCGCCCTCGCGCGCATCGAGCACCTCGGACTTCCACTCTCGAAGAAGGTCGCTCAGCTCTCCGGCGGGCAGCAGGCGCAAATCGCGCTGACCCTCGCGCTTGCCAAGAAGCCGGAGCTGCTGCTCCTCGACGAGCCAGTCGCGTCACTCGATCCGCTGGCGCGACGCGAGTTCATGCAGTCGGTGATGGAGGTCGTCGCCGAGCGGGAGATGACTGTCGTCCTCTCGTCGCACATCATCGCCGACCTCGAGCGTGTCTGCGATCACATCGTGATCCTCGCGCAGGGACGGACGCAGCTCGTCGGGTCGATCGACGACATCGTCGCGAAGCATCGCCTCCTGACCGGCCCGCGCACCGACGCATCCGAGCTCGCGCGGGTGCACGATGTAATCCGCGAAAGCCACACCGAGCGCCAGACCACGCTCCTCGTGCACTCGAACGGCCACGTGTACGACTCGTGCTGGCAGCTGCACGAGGTCGACCTCGAGGAGATCGTGCTCGCCTACCTCGGTCAGCGCGAGGAAGTGCGCGGCATGACCTGGGCGGCCTGGCGCCTCCAGCGCACCGAGACGATCGTCGCAGCCGCGATCGTCGCAGCCGTCGCCGTGCTGCTCGTCCCGGTCGGCCTCCACATGGCGTCGGTCTACAGCCAAGACCATCTTTCCGCGTGCGCCAACGTGCAGCAGACGTTGGGCAGCTGCGGCCCCACCGTCGGCAATTTCCTGCAGCGGTTCGAGGGGCTCAACGGCATAATCGGCTGGTTCAACCTGCTTCCCGGCATCGTCGGCGTGCTGCTTGCCGCGCCGCTTCTGCTCGAGCTCGAGAACGGGACATTCCGCTTCGCATGGACGCAAAGCGTCACGAGGCGCCGGTGGATCACGGGCAAGCTCGGTATCGCTGTCGCCGTCGGCACTCTCGCCGCGCTCGCCTTCTCGCAGGTCCTCACCTGGTACAGCGGGCCGCTGGTGCACCTAAACGGGCGCTTGCAGTCGAGCACCTTCGACTTCGAGGGAACGGTCGACTATGCGTACGTGCTCTTTGCGCTCGGGCTGGCGCTGACGATCGGCGTACTGGTGCGCCGCGCCGTCCCGGCGCTCATCGTCGCGTTCGTCAGCTACGTCGTCGCGCGTGTCTTCACCGACAGCTGGCTGCGACAGCGCTTGCTCACACCGCACTCTGCAACATGGAAGTCCAACGCCCTCGGCCCGAACCTGAACCGCGCCTGGGTGCTGCAGCAAGGCCCGAGTGACCGCTTCGGGCACTTCCTCTTCAGCAACAACTTCAGCGTCGCCGCGAGCCCGTCGCATTGTCACGGCAACATCATCGGCGGGCACACGTGCATCGCGTGCGTTCAACGGGCCGACGTCTGCCTACATGCATGCCGTCTACCAGCCGGCGAGCCGCTTTTGGGCACTCCAGGGAATCGAGACGGCGATGTTCGGCGGGATCGCGGTCGCGCTGATCCTGTTCGCGGCGTGGTGGATCCACGAGCGCGTGGCTTGAAGGGCGACTATTTTGGTTTTGGGCAGCAGTCGCAGCTCGAGTTCGATGCGCAGCAGATGTATCCGCTCTCCACCGTGGAACAGGGACAGCATTGCGCGACGACGTCGCAGCAGTCGTCGCCGCACGGTTTTGCGCCGGGGCATTTTGGTGACGGCTTGCGCGGGGCCTGTCCGCCGGGGTATGTGGCTCGATTGCCGCACTCCGAACCGCGGCATGCCTCGACCGCTCGGTGCCAGTCCAGCTCAGCGTTGCTGACGCAGCTGAAGAAGTCATTCGCGCCCCGATAGAGCAAGATGAAGCTGACTAGCGACGCAGGGTTGAGGAGACCCGCGAAGTAAGGCGCACCCAACACTTTGCACAACCCGTTCCTGGTGCTGACGAATTCCTTGCCCGCCGCGTCGGTGCAGGGCTTGAAGCAGGGTTCCCCTTCCGTTGCCCATGCCTTCGGAAGGCGGCCGACCGGCAGGAAGAGCGCGGCGCCTGCCAACGCGCCGGCCTTCAGCATCGTGCGGCGCGTGTGCGGTTGGGCGAGCCGATCGAACCAGTGATCCACGCCCTCAGCGCCCCTTCTCGAGATCGGCCAGGCCCGCCTTGGAGAGCCTGTCGGCGTTGGCGAAGTGTTTCGTCATCGCCGTCTGTGCGTGAGCGATCGTCAGGCCGTCGTCGGTACTCAGGGCCCGGGCCCAAGCGGCGGCGCCGGCCGCACTCTCGGTCAACGAGTCACGCAGTTGCCGCTCCGCCTGCAGCCCGGTGTGGAGGGCGGCGAGCCGTGCGCGGGCCCGAAGCATCTCGTCGCCGAGCTGCGCGCGGGACCGGACCGAAATATCCGAGAACAACCTTCCCCCAAACGACGGCTGGGGCCCAACGTGTAGGGCAGCGGCCTCGTCGTCGAGAATCGAGTGCAAGATGCTGTGGAGCTCGACGTCGGACTTCGCGAGCGCCTCTTTGATCAGGCCGACCTTGCGCTTCTGCTCGGGCGTTAGCCCAGTCGACCTTGCCGCTCGGGTATCGAACCAGTGGGTCACGCCTCCGCCTCGGCGTAGACACGGGCATCGTAAGGTGCGAGCGACAGCACGGGCGTGGACGTTTCCGATGCCTGAAGCAGGGCGATGACCGCCTGGGCACCTCCGGCCGGCGCGCTCGCGATTCGGCCGGCCGCATCGATCAGGACGGCGCTCGGTAGCCCACGGTTTCCGTAGGCCGCGCCCACCTCGAAATCTTCTTGCAAGAGCACACGCGCGATCTCATGCTCCTGCGCCTTCATTCGGTTCGCGGCCTCCGAGCCGCGGCTGATAACGGCAAGCGTCGGCTCATCCTCGCGGCGGTCACGCCCGAGCGCAGGAAGCACGGCGTCGCAGTGGTCGCAGCCGGGATCGGTGAAGACGAGCGACACGCCCCGCCCCGGCCGCAGGAGCGACTCGAGCGTCACGATCTCCCCGTCGAGATCCGGGAGAGCGAACTCCGGCGCCGGGTCGCCGATCGCAAGTTGCCGGGTGGACGGCTCGTCGGCACTCACTCCGAGCGCCGCCTCCAGAACCGAGACGCGTTGGAGCAGCCGGCCGTTCTGCGCGTACAGCTGCCACGAGAACGCGGCGACGAGAGCGATCGCGATCCCCAGCACGATCGCGACCGCGCCGAGATCGACGACAAACCCGTAGATGCTCCCGCCGCCGTGCGTCCTTTCAGCCACAGCGACGAATCCCGCCAGTCCCACGAGCGTGAGATTGCGCAGGAGCGTGCCGCGGCCAACCTGCGCCGAGCCCAGGCTTCCGAAGCAGCGACAGTCCGGAGACTCTCCCCGAGCAAGCAATCGAACGATCGCGGCACAGAAAACGATCAGCAGTGCGACCGCGGCAATCGCCGCCCACGTCGCACTCGCGACCGGCACGAGAGCAGCCGCGATCAGCAGCTCGACGACCGGCAGGCCGAGCGCCACGGCGCCCACCAACACGTCCGGGACGCCAAAGTCGGCGACCGCCCGCCGCGTTCCCTCGCGATCGGCGAGCTTGCCGATCCCTGCGATCCCGAACGCAGCCGCAAGTCCCAGCCGAGCCAGGACCAAGACAACGATCAACGTTGCGCTTCTGTCACCCGATGACGACCGGAATGCCTATTTCGTCTTCGCTGTCCACTCGAAGATCGCGCCGCCCTTGTTCTGGCATTGACCCGCGACAGCGGTCGCAGTGATGCACTGCCAGCCGGCCGGGGTCTTCGGAACCCCAGTGGTATTGGTCAGCCGGAGCAACCACTTGATGCCGCACCGCGCATGCCGAAGCCCTGTTGCCTTCGATCGTGTAGGCGGTTCCCTTCTGGCCCTTGTACGACCAGGCACTGCCCTTGCCCACTACTTTGCAGTTACCCGACGGTGTTCGCAGCCCGTTGACCGACGAGCGTGCCGCCGTTCGCGACAGACGTCGCAAGAGACGCAAGTACGGTCGCGAGCGCGAGCGAGCCAAGAGCCGCTTGACGCATCGACATTGAGGACCTTCCTGCAGAGGATTCCGCGGAGCCTTTTGTCCGCTGTGCAGCTCACTATACGCGGAAAGAGGGCGAAATTCGAAAACGGCGGCGAGATTCTCGTTCAGCCTGTGAGAGCGAACTCTACATGCCCATCGCGTGGTAGCCGGAGTCGACGTAGAGCGTCGTCCCGGTCACGTTGCGTGCGTCATCCGAGAGCAGGTAGGCGGCGGCGCCGGCGACATCTTCGGCGTCGATGTGGCGATGGAGCGGCGAACGCTCTTCGACGATCGCCTCCATCGTCGGGAAGCCGGCGATCGAGCGCGCGGCAAGCGTGCGCACCGGCCCGGCTGAGACGGCGTTGACGCGGATGTTCTTCTGCCCGAGGTCCCAGGCGAGATACCGCACGCTCGAATCGAGCGTCGCCTTCGCGACGCCCATCACGTTGTAGTGCGGCACCGCGCGCTCGCCGCCGAGATACGTCATCGTCACGATCGAGCCGCCGCCCGCGGCCTCCATCAACGGCTCGGCCGCCCGCGCACACGCGACGAGCGAGTAGGCGCTGACGTCGAGCGCCATCCAGAAGCGGTCGCGCGGCGTATCGGTGAAACGGCCCTCGAGATCCTCCGCCGCCGCGAAGGCGACCGAATGCACGAGCAGGTCGAGCTGGCCGCCGAACATCTCCCCCACCTCGGCGAAGACGCGCGCGATGTCGTCGTCCGAGCGCACGTCGCAGGCCGTCACGAGCGGGCATGACACGGTCTCGGCCAGCTCGCGCACGTTCCCTTCGATCCGCTCACCCTGGAAGGTGAACGCGAGCTGCGCGCCGTTGTCGGCGAGCCGCTTGGCGATCGCCCAGGCGATCGAGCGCTTGTTGGCGACCCCGAAGACGATCCCTCGCTTCCCTTGGAACACTGCGCGACGTTAGCGTGAGGGAACCCATGCGCGTCGCAGTCGTCACCGGAGCCTCCTCGGGGATCGGTGCAGCCCTCTGCCGGGAGCTACGCGCCCGCGGCTGGCACACCGTCGGCCTCTCGCGCCGCCCGGCGCCGGACGCCGACGAGCACGAGGAGTGCGACGTCACCGACCGGGAGATGGTCGACACGGTCGCCAAGCGCGTCCTCGAGCGCCACCCGCGGATCGACCTGCTGGTCAACAACGCCGGCATCCCGGTCCGCGGCAACTTCCTCGACTCCGAGCCGAAGCGAATCGAGGCCGCGATCCAGACGAACTACCTCGGCTCGGTCTGGACGCTGCTCGCGTTCCTGCCCGGCCTCGGTGAAGGCTCGACGCTCGTCAACGTCGTCGTCGGTCGCGGGCGTGGTTGCGGTCGGACCGTACTCCGCCTCGAAGCACGCGCAGCTCGCGTTTTCGCGATCGATCGCAGTCGAGCTGGCGCCGCGCGGAATCTCCGTCACCTCCGTGCTGCCGGGCTTCGTCGAGACGCCCGGGTTCCCGCAAGAGGGGCGCTTTCCCTTTCCGCTTTCGCGGCTCGTCGCCAGTCCGGAGCTCGTCGCGCGGCGAACGCTCGACGCGGTCGAGCACCACCGGCACGAGATCTTCGTGCCGCGCTGGTACCGGCCGGCGGGCTGGCTTCAGACGCTCGCGCCCGGATGCTCATGCGTCGCGGACGAGTTGGCGCGGGCGAGTAGCAAACACGGACGTGCGCATATCGAACACCCCGCGGCGCATGAGCATGTGGAGGGGGGTGTGGGAACCGGGAGGTTCCCCCAACCCGGAAGAAGGGGTTACGTAGGGGAAACATGGTTTCCCCTACGGGAGTGAGCCGAAGGCGAACGACGCTCATGCGTCGCGGACGACTCGGACCGCGCGAGTAGGCCGGCTGACGATCCCGCTCGCGATGTCGTGGGTGATCGTGTTGGCGACGCGCGCATGATCTTCGATCGAGACGCCCGGCCCGACGATCGTCACTTCCGCCCCAACCGGCAGCTCGCGTTCGAGCTCAACGGCGAATGCATCCATCGAGACGACGCCGATGACGCGCCGGCGTTCGCCTTCGACGATGACGTGTGTCCCGGTGAGCTCGCGGCGGAAGCCGTCGGCGTAGCCGATCGGCACGATCCCGATCCACGTGTCGCGCTCCGCGATGAAGCGGCGGCCGTAGCCCGTCGACTCACCCGGCCGAAGCTGCTTCACGAGCGCGAGCTCGCTGCGCCACGAGAGGACGGGCGCGAGCCCGTCCTCGGCAGGATCCGTTCCGAACGGTGAAAGCCCGTGCAGCGCGACCCCGCAGCGTGCGGCGTCGAAGCGCGCCTCCGGCAGTCGCAGCGCGGCGGCGCTGTTTGCGACATGCCGGGTGAGATGCGCGTACTGGTCCGTCGCTGCGCGAAACCGCTCGATCTGCAGGCGAGCGAACGTGGGATCGCCATCGGCGGTCGCAAGGTGCGTCATCAGGCCGACGACATTTCGTTGTGGCGCGCGCAGCTCGGAGACTCCCCATCGCCCCATGCCGGTGTCGAGCTTCACGTGCACCGGCACGTCCTCGGGCACGTGCTCGCCGACGCAGAGCTCGAACCGCGCCTCGCGAGCGAGCGCGATCTCGTCGGTGGGCCCGAAGACGATGATGCGCGCATCCGGCAAGGCGTTGCGCACCTCGAGCGCTTCGGCGAGCGTTGCCAGGCAAAGCGCCGTTGCTCCCGCCTCGAGCGCCGCACGGCCGCAGTCGACGGCGCCGTGGCCGTAGCCGTCCGCCTTCACGACCGCCCACAGCTCCGCGCCGCCGAGAGCCTCGAGCAGCCGCCCTACGTTCCGGCGCAGAGCGCCCAGGTCGATCGTCACCTCGCTGCGCATTACTGAAGCGGCGGGTCCCAGCCCTCGCCCGCGAGCGCGCGCTGGATGCCCGGGAAGCAGGTCGCTCGCGATCAGCCCGACGTGCGGCTCGGTCAGGCGCGAGGCGATTCCGTGCGCGACCGCGCCTGCTGCTGCAGCGAGCCGCGGCTCCATCCCCTTCGCGAGAAATGCAGCGATCACCCCGGTGAGCACGTCGCCGGTGCCGGCAGTCGCAAGCGACGGCTCGCCATAGGCGGCGACGAGCACGCCCTCGCGCGGTGCCGCGACAAGTGTGTCCGGCCCTTTCAGAAGCACGACGGAGCTGAATCGGGCCGCAGCCTGCCGGACAGCGGCGAGTCGATGCGCATCGACTTCGCGCGGGCTCATGCCGAGCAGCTGCGCAAGCTCGCCAGCGTGTGGTGTGAGGATCGTCGGCCCGCGCCGCTGAAACGGCTCCAGCGACCACAACGCGTCCGCGTCGAGAACGACCGGCTGTTGCAGCCGCTCGAGCAGCAGGCGAACGAGGTCGCGGGTTCCGTCCGACCGTCCGAGCCCGGGGCCGATCGCGACAGCGTCGGCCCGCTCTGCGGCCTCGACCACCGCATCCGCCGAGCGCGGCAGCAGCCGTCCCGCCGAATCCTCGGGCAGCGGCCGCTTGACCGCCTCGAGCAGCCCCGTCTCGAACACGGGCAGCGTCGACTCCGGCACGGCCACCGTCACATACCCCGCGTCGGCCCGAAACGCGGCGAGCGCCGTCAGCATCGGTGCGCCGGTCAGCCCCGGCGAGCCGCCGACGACGAGAACCGATCCGGCTCGATACTTCGTGCTCTCGCGTCCTTTGCGTGGCACCGTCGCGAGCAGGCTCGCCGACACGAGCGCATGCTCGTGCTCGGCCGGCTCGAGGCCGATCGGCGCCACATGCACGTTGCCGGCGTGGAAGCGTCCCGGCGCAACCACCAGACCGATCTTGGGCGAGCCGAACGTGACCGTCGCGGTCGCGTCGACCGCAGCGCCCGGAACTTCTCCGGTCGACGCGTTGACACCGGATGGGACGTCGACGGCGACCACCGGCACACCCGCAGCGTTGATCCGTTCGATCACGCGGGCAACGTCCTGTCGCGGCGCTTCGTGGAGCCCGATTCCGAGCAGCGCATCGACGATCACCGCCGGATCACCCAGCTCGCCGAACGCCTCGACGAGCGTGACCTCGCGTCCCGCCTCTCGCAGCACGCGCGCGCAGACCCGCCCGTCGCCGCCGTTGTTGCCACCGCCGCAGACGACGGCGACGCGGCCGGGGAAGCGCTCGAGCACGAAGTCGGCGACGGCGCGGCCGGCGCGCTCCATCAGCTCGTCGAGCGAGCCATCGTGCTGCTCTTCGGCGAGCCGCGTCTCGTCAGCGGTAAGGAGCGGGATCACGCGTCAATAATCACAGCGACGGCGGCCGCCAATTCGCGCGAGTGCGTCATGCTCAGCTCGATCTTCCCGGCGCCGAGCCGCTCGGCTGCCCGCGCAGTGCGACCCGAGAGGAAGACGCCCGGCTTCGGGCGCCCTCTGATCTCGATCTCTTTCCAGGTGAAGTGGACGCCGGTGCCGAGCGCTTTCCCGACCGCCTCCTTGGCGGCGAACCGGCCCGCGTAGTGCTGCGCCGGATTCGCCTTCCCGTCGCAGTAGTCGCGCTCGGCCCGGGTGAAACAGCGCGCGCGGAAGCCGTCGCCGTGGCGCTCGAGCGCGCGGCGCACACGGTCGATCTCGATCAGGTCGAGGCCGACGCGCAGATTCAAGGGTTTGACTCCAACCAGTCGGGCAGCTGGGCAAGCGAGGAGAGGATTCCGTCAGGCAGCACACCCGACTGCTCGACCTCGTCGGGACGAAACTTGCCCGTGCGGACGAGCACCGTCTTCATCCCGTGCCGTTGTGCGCCGCGGATGTCACCCTCGACGTCGTCGCCCACCATCCAGGCGAGCTCGGGATCGGCGTCGATCGCCTCGAGGGCGGCGGCGAAGTATTCCGGGCTCGGCTTGCCGAGCACCGTTGCATCGACACCGGTCGCGTACTCGAGCCCCGCCACGAACGCGCCGGCGTCGAGCTTCGGGCCGTCGGCCGTCTGCCACCAGCGGTTCTTGTGGAGGCAGTACAGCTCGGCACCGGCCTCGAGCTCGAGGAACGCCCTGTTCAGGTTGAGGTAGGAGAAGACGCGACCGGGCTCCTCGCCCTCGTCGCAGCCGCCGAGCAGCACCGCATCGGCGTTCATCCCGATCAGCTGGAGGCCGTCGAGGTCGTCGAGGATCCCCGGCATCGTCAGCGCCAGCACCCGCTTGCCCTCGAGGACCCGGGCGGCGACGCCCCCGGTCGTCTGGAGCTCCTCGTCCTCGAGGGTGAAACCCATCCCCCTCAGCATCTCGGCGAGCTGGGTGCGGGACATGATCGTCGAGTTCGTGACGAAGCGGATACGGTGGCCGGAGTTGCGGAGCCGCCGGACGGCGTCGACTGCGCCGGGGATCGGCTCACCGGAGACGTGCAGCACGCCGTCGACGTCCAGGAGAATGGCCGCCATCGACGACGAGTCTATTCGGTCGGAAATTGCGTTCCGGGTCAGCCGCTCGAGCGGCCCCGGTGGTCAGCACGCGCAGAAGAGCTCGACGAGGGTCGAGGCGCTCTTCGACGTCGAGGCCTCCGAAGGTCTCAGCGACGCGGAGAAACGCCGCGTGCTCGACCGGCTCGGCGCGGTCGTGCGGTCGATCGCCCAGGACGAGCGTTCGCAGCTGCGAAACCGAGGCCTCGCGACGGAGCGGGTGCTCGAGCAGCTTCGCGAGGCGGCCCGGCCGCGGCGCAAGCGCAAGCCCACGAAGCCGACGGCGGCGGCGAAGGAGCGGCGGCTCGAGGAGAAGCGCCGGCAGGGGCAGACGAAGCGTCTGCGCCGCCCGCCGGGCGACTAGGCCTAGAGCTGGCGGCCGTCGGTGCGCGAGTCGACTCCGTAGCGGAGCGACAAGAGCCCGATGGCGAGCACAACGGCGATGAAGAGGACGAAAGCTGTCATGGCCTTATTGTGGCTGCCCTTTACCATTAGCGCCACTCCAGCTATCATTGGGAGTGATTATGGAACCTGATAGATGGCTGGGCGTCGAATTGCGCCATTTGGCCGCTCTCGAGGCAATTGCGACCGAGGGCACCTTCGGCCGCGCCGCGGAGAAGCTCGGTTACACCCAGTCGGCGATCAGCCAGCAGATCGCAATGCTCGAGCGGATCGTCGGTGAGCGGTTGATCGAGCGTCCGGGCGGCTCACGCCCCGTGACGTTCACCGAAGCCGGCCAGATCTTGCTCCGCCACGCGGAGTCGATCGTCGCCCGCCTCCAGGCCGCCCAGGCCGACCTCGCCGCGCTCTCCTCGGGTGAGGCGGGCTCGCTCACGATCGGCACGATCCAGAGCGTCGGGGCGAAGGTCATGCCCGAAATGCTCCGTCGCTTTCGCACGACGTGGCCGAACGTCGCAGATCGAGCTGCGCGAGTCCCACCTCGACCGTGAGCTTGCGTCCATGGTCGAGCGAGGCGAGCTCGACGTCGCCTTCGTCCAGCTGCCGATCGACAACCCTTCGCTGGAGACGCTCGAGGTGCTGCGCGACGAGTACGTGCTCGTCACCACTCCGGACTCGCCCACTCGGTGCCGGCCACCGGCCGACCTTGCGCGAGATCGCCGAGCAGCCGCTGATCGGCTACCGCAACTGCCGGGCGACCGAGATCCTCGTCGACCAGCTCCGGGCGACCGGGCACGAGCCGCACTTCGTCTTTCGCTCGGACGAGAACGGCGTGGTGCAGGGCCTCGCAGGCGCCGGGATCGGCGTCGCGCTCGTTCCGCGCCTCGCAGTCGACGAGAACGACGATTCGGTTCGGATCGTCGAGCTCGGACCGAGAATCGCCCCGCGGATCGTCGGGATCGCCCGCCACCGCGATCGCTACCACTCGGCGGCCGCACGTGCCTTCGTCGCGACGGCGCTCGACGTGGGCCGAGGACGAGCGGAACTGGTGGCGGCGTAGAAAGAAAATTGCGGGGCGGCCAGCGCGCGAGCTGCGGCACTCGAGCACGTGGCCACCCCGCATCATGAGGTGGGACAGGCTCAGTTTGCCAAAAGTAAGCGGGTTTGTCCATCCCCCAGGAAGGGGGGCCGCTACTCGACGGTGACTGTTTTGGCCAGATTCCTGGGTTGATCGACGTTCAGGCCGCGGAGCCGGGCGATCCGGTAGGCGAGCAGCTGGAGCGGCAAGGTCGCGAGCACGGCTTGAAGGAAGGCCGGCGACTTCGGGACGTAGATCACGTCGTTTGCGATGTGCTGGATCTCCTCGTCGCCTTCGGTTGCGATCGCGATCACGTGGGCGCCGCGGGCACGGGTCTCCTGGATGTTCGAGATCACCTTCTCGTAGACCACCTTCTGGCGGGTGGCGACGACGACGACCGGCGTGCCCTCCTCGAGCAGCGCGATCGGCCCGTGCTTCATCTCGCCGGCCGAGTACGCCTCGGTCGGGATGTAGGAGATCTCCTTCAGCTTCAGCGCGCCCTCGAGTGCGACCGGCAGCCCGATGTGGCGGCCGAGGAACAGGAAGAACGGCTCCTGGTAGAAGCGCTGCGCGATGTCCTCGACCGGATGGTCGCCGTCGAGGAACGCCTGCATCTTCGACGGCAGCTTCCAGACCTGGTCGAGGATGAACTCGATCTCGTTCGGCGCCAGCGTTCCGCGCTGGCGCGCGAGCTCGAGACCGATCAAGTACATCAGGCCGACCTGCGCCGAGAATGTCTTCGAGGCGGCGACGCCGACCTCGAGCCCGCTGCGGGTCATGATCACGGAGTCGACCTCGCGCGTGATCTGCGAGCCCATCTGGTTCGTGATCGCCACGGTGCGCGCGCCGAGCGAGCGCGCGAGCTGCATCGCCTGGATCGTGTCGCGCGTCTCGCCGGATTGCGAGATGCCGATCACGAGCGTGTCCTCGTCGAGCACCGGGTTGCGGTAGATCCACTCGCTCGCGATGTCCGGCTCGACCGGAACTCGCGCCCACTCCTCGATCACGTAGCGCCCGATCACGGCGGCGTGATACGCCGTGCCGCAGGCGACGATCACGATCCGGCGGAGATCGCGCATGTCGTCCTCGCCGAGGCCGAGGCCGTCCTGGACGAGGACGCCGTGGCGGACGCGGTCACCGATCGTCTCGCGGAACCCCTCGGGCTGCTCGTAGATCTCCTTGAGCATGAACGTCTCGTACCCCTCGCGCTCGGCGATGTCTGATGTCCACGGGATCTCCTCGACCGGCAGGTCGACCTCCGTGCCGTCGTCTGCGCGAATGACGCGGACGTGCTCGGGTGTGACTTCGACGACGTCGCCGTCGCCTGGATACATGACGCGGTTCGTCTCGGAGAGAAACGCTGCGAGGTTCGACGCGAGGAAGTTCTCGCCCTTGCCGAGGCCGACGACAAGCGGCGTCTGCTGACGGACGGCGACGAGGCGCTGCGGCTCGTCGTGGTGGATGACGACGAAGGTGAAGTGCCCCTCGAGCCGCAGGTACGCGGCGCGCACTGCTTCGAGCAGGTCGCCGTCGTAGACCGTTTCGAGCAGGTGCGCCACAACCTCGGCGTCTGTTTCCGAGCTGAACGCGTGACCGGCGGCCTCGAGCTCGGCCTTGAGCTCGCGGTAGTTCTCGACGATGCCGTTCAGGACGATCGCGAGCTTCCCGTCCTCGCACCCGGTGAGCGGGTGCGCGTTGTCCTCGGTCACGCCGCCGTGAGTCGCCCAGCGCGTGTGTCCGAGCCCGGTGGTCGCCTTCGAGCCGTTTGGGCCGACGACGCGCTTGAGGTTCGCGAGGTTCCCGACCGCGCGCACATACTCGAGCCCGTCGTCTTCGAGGAGCGCGATTCCGGCGGAGTCGTAGCCGCGGAACTCGAGCCGCTCGAGGCCGGCGATCAGGAGATCCTTCGAGGGCCTGCTCCCGACGTATCCGATGATCCCGCACATGTCTCTCGCATCCTTTCCTAGTTCTCGAAAAAGCAAAAGCCCGGCTGAGGGGCCGCCCCAGCTTCGGGACGGTCAGCCGAGCTCTTTCCGAACAAGCGCGGCCAGCGTAGCACAGGCTTTCCCCGCAATATCCCCATTTTCCGCCTCGGCGAGGACGCGGATCAGGGGCTCGGTTCCGGAGGGGCGAACGAGCACGCGGCCGGATTCGCCGAGCTCGCCGTTCAACCGCTCGACGGCCGCGCGAACGCCCGGAGTGAGCTCCTTCGAGGCCACGCGCACGTTCTCTTTGCACTGGGCCCAGCGCGGCATCACCGCGGCCGCTTCGGAGAGCGGGCGGCCGCGCAGCGCCGCGCAGAGCAGGAGCGCGGCGGCCAAGCCGTCGCCGCTCACGTGGTCGCGCAGGTAGATCACGTGACCCGACTGCTCGCCACCGAGCACGCCGCCTTCGCGCCACAGTGCTTCGAGCACGTAGCGGTCGCCGACATCGGTCGTCAGCACGCGGATGCCGCGCTCGCGCATCAGCGAATGGAAGCCGTGGTTCGTCATCTGGGTGACGGCGACGAGGTCGATGTCGAGGTCGAGCGCGAGCACGGCGACGATCTGATCGCCGTCGATGAGCTCGCCACGCTCGTCGACTGCGAGCATGCGGTCGCCGTCGCCGTCGAACGCGATCCCGAGGTCGAACTTCTCGTCGACGACGGCTCGGGCGAGCGCCGCAGTGTCGGTCGCACCGCAGCCGACGTTGATGTTCGTGCCGTCGGGTTCGTTGAACATCGCGCGCACCTCCGCACCGAGACGCTCGAACGCGTGCGGCGCGATCGCGGAGTACGAGCCGTTTGCGCAGTCGACGGCGATGCGCAGGCCGGAAAGATCCGAGCCGAAGTGCGCGCAGACATGCTCCACGTAGACCTCGGCCCGGTTTTCGGCCTGTTCCACCTTGCCCTCTCCGGTCGCAGGCGTGTCGAGCAGTGCCTCGATCTCTTCCTCTGCAGCATCCGAGAGCTTGTGGCCGCGCGCGTCGAAGAATTTGACGCCGTTGTATTCGGGTGGGTTGTGCGAGGCGGAGATCATCACGCCGAGGTCGAGACCGGAAAGCGCTACCGCCGGGGTCGGCAGCACTCCGCCGATGACCGCAGTGGCCCCGACACTCTCGATCCCGCGCACGAGCGCCTCTTCGAGCTCCGGTCCGGAGCCGCGCGTGTCACGGCCGACGAAGACGCGCTGCGCCCGTGCCCACGTCGTCGCCGCACGGCCGAGGCGTTCGACGAGATCGGTGGTGATCGTCTCGCCGACGACACCACGGACGCCGTCCGTTCCGAAGTAGCGGCGCATCGGGGCGGTGACACTACTGACGGTTTGTTAACAGCGGCTGAGGGATAGGTAGTCTCGGGGCCATGACTGACACGAACGACCCAAATCGCAAGATCATCGAGGAGTTCCGGGCCAATGACGGCATCGTCGGCGGCTTCTTCGAGGGGATGCCGCTGCTGCTCCTGCACCACACCGGTGCGAAGAGCGGCACTGAGCGGGTAAACCCGCTTGCCTATCAGCGGCTCGGCGACGACTCCGTCGCTGTCTTCGCCTCGAAGGGCGGCTACCCGACGAATCCGGATTGGTTTCACAATGTCGTCGCGAACCCCGACGTGAAGGTCGAGATCGGGACGGAGAGCTACACGGGCAAGGCGCGGGTAGCGACCGGCGACGAACGTGAGCGGATCTGGAGTGCGCAGAAGAAGGCACTGCCACAATTCGCGGAGTACGAGGCGAAGGTCACCAGAGAGATTCCCGTCGTCGTGATCGACACGGACTAACCTGCGTGGGCGATGTGCGAGAGCACGCCGCCGTTGCAGACGATGCTGACGTTGTTGCGAACGTGGTAGCCGTGCACGATGCCGGCGCTACCGACGTCGCAGGTGAGCAGCCGGGTGCCGTCGAGCGTCGTTTTCGACATCGATCCCGTCTCGCTCTTGAGCGACACGCTGACGCTTCCGCGAACCGCGATGGTTGCCGAACTGACTCGGGTGATCTTGCCCGTCGCCCACGATTTCGAGGCAATCCTCGCCGCTCCGGTTGCCGGCAGAACGAGCGCGAGCACGATCAGTGCTGCGGCGAGGAAACGCACGTCATCCCATCTTGTCGCGTTGGGCGGACGAACGCAATGACCTCAGCGCTCAGGCACCCGATTCGAGCTCGGTCAGTTCGGCCACTGCACTGATCGTCTCGACGTAGGAGCGCCCGCCGAAGCTCGTTGGGTCGAGTTTCCAGATCTCGGCCGGAAGAACGTTGACCGGGTTCAACGGATCCGTGTCGAAAGCCGCGCGGCGGGCCACGACGTGCCGCGCCCCCCAAAGCGAATCGGCGGTTTCCTTCTCGCCGTTTGCAAGGCGCACCTCGAAGCTCACTCCATCGGACATCACACTGCGTTCAGCCGGCGAGCGCGACGAGCGCCTCGACCTCGACCGCGAGGCCGCTTGGCAGCTCGGCGACGCCGATCGCGCTTCGGGCGCACAGGCCGCGATCCTCGCCCCACAACTCTGCGATCGCGTTCGTGAAGCCGTTTGCCACTGCGGGTTGATCGCCGAACCCTGGTGCCGAGCGAACGAGTACGAGCACCTTCAGCCAGCGATCGACGCGATCGAGCGAACCGAGCTCCTCACGCAAGCTGCGGCACATCAGGTGGGCGGTCGTCCGCGCCGCGAGCGCCGCCCGCTCGAGGTCGACGTCGTCTCCGACGCGACCGAGGCAACCGAGGTCGCCGTTGCCAGACAGGTACGCAAGGCCGGCGTGGATGGCGACCGGCTTGAGTCGCGGTGTGAACGGCAACGTCGGCGGAACGGGCAACTCGATACCGAGCTCCGCGAGCCGTGCTTCGGGTGACATGCGGCGAGCCTACAACTCCGCCTGTGAAACTGTTCGGGAATGAGGCCGATCACGAGGATGGTGCTGGTCGCGGCTGTGAGCGTCGGACTTGTTGCAAGCCTGCCCGCGCTTGCCGCGTCACCGCGTCTTGCTCGTTCCACCGCTTCAGCGACCTGCGATCCGGGCTCGACCCAGCGGACGATCGTGATTCTGGACGGCGATCTCTTCGGCGACGTTCAGGTAGGCCGTCGCTATCTCCTTGGTTGGAGCGATTCGCCCGTTCTTGATTTCCCGCAGCAGCTGCGCCTGATGCGGCTGCTCGGATTGAAGGGCTCGACGAAGCAGCTGCTATCGCTTCCGAGCATCCGCGGCGGAGAGTTCGCCGACGAAGGCTCGTACTCGGATCTGTCGATCCGTTGTGCGGGCGTCTACCAGGCTTCGTTCGTCACTCGAACCGACGGGTTCGCCCGCTTCTGGCTGCAACAGGCACGCACCGAGGTCCAACAAAGCTTCTGCATGCCCGCCCAGCTGCTTCCAAGAGGAGCGCGCGTGATCACGGAGTTTTCCGTTCCGTTCGGCGCGGCAGCACCTCGCTACCGCATTGACCGCAACGCCGACGGGATCATCGACCGAACCGGCAGCTTCAAGCGCGGCGGCACCCGGTTTCCAGAATCGACGCGCTGCTGACGAAGGTTCGCGCGGCGGATTCAGGAGGTGTCTGGCGATTCCTCGGCGTGTGTGTTACGGCGACGGCCAGCAAGAGCGCCGCGTTCGGGAGGCGTTCTTCAGCTACTGCACCTTCACGAACCCGCTCGTCGCGCTGGCGAGCGTCGAGGTCCCGGCGAAGAAGCAGATCCCTTCGCTGAACTTCGCCTGCCGGATCGTCGCGGTGAACGTCCCGTCGGGCGCCACGGTCGCCAGCGCAGACTGGTTCGTGAGGAACTTGCCGCTCGAGCTACCCTCGACGAAGACGCGTGCCGGCGGCTTCGCGGGCAGCTTGCCCGGCGTGCCGGCCGCGAGGCGGCCCTTGAAGACGATCGACTCGCCGTCGCGTCGCGGGACGCACGCGAGCTTGGTCGGTGCAACAGCGTGCCCTTCGACGCGCACGCCTCCGAGCGTGACGAAGTCGGGGTGCCTGTCCTTCGGGTTCTTGTCGTTGACGAGCAGTCGCTGGCTCTGGGCGAAGACGACGATGCTCGCCGTTTTCCCCAGCGGAATCTTGACGCTCGGCACGATCGAGACCGGGATGTTCCGCACCTCGTTCGGGCCGAGCAGCACGCCGAAAACGTTGCCGTTGACGACGACCTTCCAGCCGGCGGGGACCTTCGAGCGGTCGTAGCCGAGGTTGAAGAACTTCTTGTGCAGCTTGTCGTCGTTTCGCAACTTGATCACGGTCTTGTAGGGCACTCCGGGAGCTGGGCTGCCGGCCGGCGGAGCCTGGAAGTAGTCGATGTTCTCCTGCGTGCCGTCGCCGTCCTGGTTGCCGAAGATCGTCTCTCCCGAGACGTGGTCGATTCGCACGCGAACGCACGAGTGGAACGCGAATGTGCCCGCGGCGATCTGAGCCGGGGTCAGGGTCGCGTTCGGCGTCCACTCGATATAGACGTCGGTCGAGGCGCCCGGCGCGAGCGACGCAAGCGCGGGGAAGCTCGCCGAGTTGACCGTCCCGATCTGGACGAAGCCGTTCGAGCCGTTGATCCCGAGCCCAAGCGGGTCGGTGACGTCGAAGTGAACAACGACGTTCGACACGGTCACGTCGCCGTAGTTGCGGACGCGCGCGTAGAGCCGGTTTACCTGCCCGATCGCCGGGTCATCGCCGTTGCCGGTCGGCACTGTCCCTCCGAACAAGTCGGACCACGACCCGTACCGGAACGTGCCGTAACCATTGACGGGGCTGTCGACCCAGATGTCAGTTGTCTCGTAGGTGTTTCCCGGTGGCTGCAGCCAGGAGTTGATCCCCACGTCGGGCTTGTTCGCCTTGTCTGTGTAGCGGACGGTGACGAGGTAGTGGTCTGAGTCGAACTTCTTCGAGACATCGATGAAGATGCCGTCAGCGGTATTCGTAAACGTGTCGCCCGCGTGCCAGAGCTTATCCCGGTCACCGCCCTTGCCCATGACGGTCACCCAGGGGTCGGTGTTTTCGGTGACCCGCTCGATCAACACCCCCTCGTCGGGAAGCCCGGCCGGGCTGAAGGAGTCGTCGAGGTTGTCGCCGAGGACACGCCGCCGTACGCTGATCAGGTAATAGGCGCTGCCGACGCCGGTGATGTAGGCCTTGATCGCCTGGCTGTTCGGCTTGGACGCCGGGTCGTACTCCTCGGCGTAGACGTCGCGGGTCAAGCCGCCGATCGCGGGCGTCACCGGGACGTACTTCGAGTCCGGCATCCAGCCGAACGCGATCGTCGACTGCTTTTCGAAGACGCCCGTCTGGCACGGGTAGCAGGCGTCCATTTGCTCGAAGTTATTGTTGTAGTCGCTCGGATGGGCCGGCCCGCCCGCCTGGAGTGCGTGGCCCATCTCGTGCGCCCAGCGTCCCCACACCTCGACGTCGGTGCTGCTCGGGTTTTCGCTGAAGATCGCGCAGCCGACAAGCTTGATCGTCGAAGAGCCGGGCCCCATGTGCAGGTCGCACTTGTTCCCCTGGCCGCGGTGGAACTGGCTCGTGCTGGTCTCCGACATCACGACGACGACACCGTCGACGTTCGCCCAGCTGATGCCCGCCGGCGCGTTCGCGACCGCGTCGTCGAGCACCTTCTGGTATTTGCCGCCGTTCGAGAGGTCGCCGTCGGGGAAGTCGTCGATGTACGCGCTGCGGTTGCTCGGCAACTGGAAGAGGTCGCTCACCTCTGAGGTGACCGTGATATTCCCGTATGAGGAGTTCGTTCCCCAATGGGTCGCAAGGAGGCTGAAGAAGTTTTCGACCTGCGCCTTCGTGTAGCGGGACGTTGCCGTGTAGTCGTGGAAGTACGTGCGCAGCACGACGAAGTGCTTCGTCCCGGAGACGAAGACGGTCGAGCGCGGCGAGGCCGAGCCGGGAAGGAGCAGCAGCACAGCCGCATACGCGAGTGGGCCGTCGCAATAGAACGTCGATGCGAGTTCCGGATCTTGGCCACCATGCTCCTCCAGTCGTCGTGGAGCCGCAGCCAATCTTTCGCCGAACCGCGGCGCAAGCGTAAGTGGCGCTTCCGCAGAAGTCAAGCGCAGGGCGCGAAGTAAAACGAGAGTCGAGGGCTCCACTCAAACCAGGCGCGAGGACGCTCCCATGGGCCACCGTTCGGGAATGCACTCCGAGCGCATCTATTGGCGATTTCAGGTGTCTGACACCGTCGGTGTCGGACACTGCATTCTCTGTGCTCTGGCCTCAGTACGCTCGGCTGCGCGAGTCTTCGCGAATGTCCCACGAGCAGCGATGCCGACGAGAAGGAGTTGTGCCTCGCTCTATGCACGAGGGTCGTGCCGGCCGGCTTTACTGCTCATGCGCAATGAGGCATAGTGCGATCGGATGCGTTCGCTGGCAGGCACGCTCGTGGTGGTCAGCCTCCTTCTGGTGTCGGCCCAGTGGGCCGCCGCCGCGCCGCCGCCGCCGAAGTTCTGGACGGTGAGCCGGTGTGAGCAAGCGTTCCTGGCACACGACTACGGCTTACCGACAGCGGAGGGCTACCATTTCCACGTCGGTCAGACGATCTGTGTCGGCACAGGCGGACCGCGGGCGTGTGAGCCGACTGCTGACGGCCATTCCCGGCTCTACTCGGAGTTCAGCGTGTTCGCGCGCACTCACATCGGGGGCCTCGTTCGCTCGTTCTCGATTGACACCCGCGCCGGCGATGGCCTCGTCCCCACGCGACGCAATGACCCGGGTGGACCACGCCGGCCCGACTTCTACATGTCCCCAGCGAGCGTCAGGCTGCTCGCAACCAAAACGACTCCAGCACGCTTCAAAACCATCGTCGCCCCGCAGGCAGCCAGCCTCGCACACGAAGAGAACGCGACCGGCTGCATCGGCACCTAGCTGACGTTCCCCCGAGGGTAGGCGCCCTCGGGTGCGCCAGTGTTGCTCCTATGTCAAGGCGGGGCTCGCTTTCAGTGTGTTGAACACGATGCGGACGAGGAGTCGTTTCAGGCAGCGGATCGCTTCGCGGCGGCTCTTGCCCTCGGCCTGTTTGCGTTCGAGGTAGGCGCGGGCGCCGGGGTGGTAGCGCGCCTGTGTGATCGCGATTCGGTAGAGCGCCGCGTTGAGTTGGCGGTTGCCGCCGCGGTCGAGCCGGTGGCGTTGCACGCGACCTGAGCTCGCTTCGAGTGGTGCGACACCGCTGTGACGGGCGAGCTGCGCGTCGGTCTTGAAGCGATCGATCGGGCCGATCTCGGCGAGCAACTTCGCAGCGGTGACAGCGCCACAGCCGGGCAGTTCGAGCAGCGCCGGCGCGATCTCGGCGGTCCGCTGTTCGAGCTCGCGATCGAGCTCGTCGATCGTGCGGTTGAGAGAGCGACAGCGGCCGACGAGCTCACGTGCGAGCCGCACCTGCAGCTCCGGCTCGCTGACGGGCAAGCCAGCGGCTGACGCGCTCCAGATGCGACGGCCGGCCGAGCATCCGCAACGGCACCGCGAAGGTCGGGTCGAGCTGATACACGTGCCAACGCAAACGCTGCTGCATCCGCCGCCGCTCGTCGACGAGATCATCGCGGTGGTCTACGAGCAGCTTCAGATCACGAAAAACCTCCTCATCCGGCCGTGGCCGGCTCAGCTCCGGCTCCCGCAGCGCAGCTCGGGCGACCGCGAGCGCGTCGATCGGGTCCGACTTCCCGCGCGCACGCCCGGCACGCCGCTCCGGCGCCATCAGCTTCGGCGGCACCCGCACCAGCTCCTCACCATGCAGCGAGCAGTTGCCGCTCGAGCCAGCGCGTCAGCTGCCGGCAATCCTCGAGCGCCCACAACCGCTCGACACCAAGCTGCGCTCCCCAGCCAAGCAGCTCACGATCGGCGATTGCGACCGTCTTCTCGTCGAGCATCCGGCCGGCCTCGTCAACCGCGACAGCCGTCGACGACGCCTTGTGTACGTCCACTCCGATCACGATCATCTAGCTCGCCTCCAATAGCCGTTGGGGGCGACCGGCGAGCGGACAGACCTCACTCGAGGCGAAAGCCACGCTCCTATCAGGTCACGCTCGACGGTCTCGGGACGGCGGCGGCGACACAGCACTGGCAAGTCAGAAACAAGCGACAAGCGGGAATAGAGTCAGCCGCCGCCGTCCCGAGTCTGCGACAGCTACCGGACGTCGCCACACCCACAGCGTGACAGTGAGCGCGGGAAGACACTCTGAAGGCGCTCGGCTCAGAGCCGAGGGGCGGCGGGAGTCGTAGATTTCTCGAATGCGCGACCTGGGACCGAGTCCGACTTGGACATACGCGCCTCGCGAGGGCACCCGACTCGCTTGTGCCGACTATGGCGGCGTGGGATCGCCGGTGGTGCTGTTGCATGGTCTGGCTGGGAACGCTCGCGAGTGGGACGAGACCGCCTCGTGGCTTGTTGAGTCACATCGTGTGTTCGCGTTGGATGCGCGCGGTCACGGTAAGAGCGAGCCGCATCCCAGGGATGTGTCGCGGGCGGCTCACGTTGCCGATGTCGTCTTCTGGCTCGACCAACTCGGCCTTGCGCCGGTTCAGCTTGTCGGTCAATCGCTCGGCGGACACACTGCGTTTCTAGTCGCGGCTCGCCACCTCGATCTCGTGGGTTCGTTGGTTGTTGCCGAATCTACGCCTGCGGCGGGGCCGCATTTCCCCCAAGCAGTCAGGACGTGGCTTGAGAGCTGGCCGGTTCCGTTCGAGTCGCGCGAGGCGGCGATCGCCTTCTTCGGGGGAGACGCCCTCTGGGCGCGAGGGTGGGCGAGCGGTCTGGAGACAACCGCTGACGGTCTGAGGCCCCGCTTCGACGTGGACGTCATGGTGGCATCGCTCCGCGAGATCGCGACGACCTCTTACTGGGAGGACTGGAACCGGGTACGCGCGCCATCGTTGATCGTCCGAGCCGAAAACGGAGTTCCTCGCGACGATGCGCTACGGATGGCTGAGATGAAACCAAACGCCCAATTTGTCGAGATCGCCCAAGCGCAGCACGACCTCCACCTCGACAAGCCGATCGAATGGCGTGAGGCTGTGGACGCCTTCCTACGAGGCCGTGAGTCCCGCTCTTAGGCAGCGACACTCAGGTGCGCGAGCGTTCGCAGAGACACTCTGAGGGGTGGGACTACGTAGGCCGAGGGAGATCTTGATCTCAGCTTTCACAGGGTGGTCTGAGTCCGTCGCGCTGGGCGAGCGTCCGCGAATGCACCCTGTGATGCCGGAATGCCCTCAGTGGCTCACGGGCCGCCGCTTGATGATTGCGTACCCCGTCACGACTACCCACGCAGCCTCAAGGAGAAAGAAGCCCCACTGCTCGTCGTAGTACGCACTGCCCACGAGGATGACTGAGCCAAGAAAGTTCGGCACGAGGTACCGCAGCGCTGCGGACGGCGCAATCTCGAAATGCAGGAGCGCAAACGCACCCATGTTGAGCGCGGCACCCACGAGCTGGATCGCAATGCTGAGACTCACGAAACCGAGTATGGCGAGGAACGTCAGGGGGCCGGTTCACTGAGCTGCGCCAGCACGTAATCCAGCTGATCTGCAAGCATCACCAATCGACCTCCAGCACAGGTTGGGGGAAACAACACCGGTGCCGGTCTGGGGACGAAACCGCTGACGGCAAGACTGTGATGAGTCACGCCCTACGGGCGGACAGGCTTCTGATCAGGCCAGCAAGCGGGCGCCAGGCCGGCACCGGCCTCCTCGCTCGGACGAATCGCTGGAAAGACACCCATAGGGTCATCCTTACGCTGAGTCACAAACGAAGAACACCGGCACCAACCTGACAAGAGCCCCAGACGGGACCCCAACAGAGTCACAGTCATTACGCCCGAAGGCGCACGCTCGGCCTAGCGCTTCGAGAACTGCGGCGCCTTGCGCGCCTTGTGCAGGCCGGCCTTCTTGCGCTCGACCTGGCGCGCGTCCCGCGTCAGGTAGCCCTGCCGCTTGAGGAGGACGCGGAACTCCGGATTGATCTCGACGAGCGCACGCGCGACGCCGTGGCGCACCGCACCCGCCTGCCCCGACGGGCCGCCGCCATGCACGCGCACCCGCAGGTCGTACTGGTTCGAAAGCTCGGTCACCTCAAGCGGCGCCATCACCGCTTTGCGGTGCAGCAGACGCGGGAAGTACTGGTCGAGCGTCTTGCCGTTGATCCAGGTCTTCCCGTCGCCGGGCCGCAGGATCACGCGCGCGACCGACGTCTTGCGCTTGCCGGTGCCGCGGTACTGCGCGGGGGTTGCTCCGATCGAGGAAATCGTCGACATCAGAAGGGCTTCGGCTCCTGCGCACCGTGCGGATGCTCGGGGCCCGCGTAGATCTTCAGCTTCGTCAGCTGCTGCCGGCCGAGCTTGTTGCGCGGAAGCATTCCTCTGACGGCCTTGCGCAGCACCTCGGTCGGGAACCGCTCGAGTTGCACGCGCAGCGTGCGCTCCCTGAGACCGCCGGGGTAGCCGGAATGGCGGTAGTAGATCTTCTGGTCGAGCTTCTTGCCGGTGACGGCGACCTTGTCCGCGTTGACGACGACGACGAAGTCGCCGGTGTCGATGTGATGCGTGAAGGTCGGCTTCCCTTTGCCGCGCAGACGGTCGGCGATCTGCGTCGCGAGCCGGCCCAGGGTCTGACCCTCGGCGTCGACGACGTACCAGTCGCGCGTAATTTCGCCCGTTTTGGCGCTGTAGGTCTTCATACGGAGAAGCGGCGGACAAGGCGCCCGCCGAGGGGGGATGGTAGCAAGATGATCCAGAGGGCTGGCAGGGCCGCCAGAGCGGCCGCGAACCACGCGAGCGAGACCGAGCCCGCAGCCGTGTAGACCACTCCGCCGCCGAGCGCGAGCGCGGCGCCGGCGAAGCTCGAAAGCAGGTCGGAGAAGCCGACGAGCGTGCCTCGCTCGGACGGAGCCGCCCGCGAGACGAGCTCGGTCGAGGCGGCGACGAAGGCCAGGTTCCAGCCGAGCCCGAGCCCGAACAACGAGAGCGACATGCCGCCGATCCCGGTCAGCCAGGCGAGCGAGGCGTTCGATGCGGCCATCACCACGAGGCCAATCGCCATCGCGCGCGTCCGGCCGATCCGCTCGACGAGATCACCCACCACGAGCACGAGGCCGTACATGCCGACGATGTGGAAGCTGATCACCGTGAAGATGTCGCCGTGGCGGTGGTGATGGCCCACCGCGACGTACCCGGCGAGATTCATCACGCCGACCATCACTGCAAAGCTCGCGACGGCGCCGACCAGAGCAGTCGCCACGCCCGGGCGACGGAGAATCTCGCGCAGCGGCGCCGCCGGTTCCGATTGCTGCGCCGCCGTCGCAAACGCCTTCGAGCAGCTCCTTCGGGTCGGTGCGAATGCCGAGCGAGACGAGCAGGCCCGCGACTGCGAAGAGGGACGAGCCGAGCCAGGGCCACGCGAGCTGGTCGGGAGTGAGCGCGCGGTTTGCGAACAACGGCCCGAAGACGAGGGGACCGAAGATCGCGCCGCTGACGACTGCGAAGAGCACGAATGACATTCCGCGGGCGCGACGCTCCGGCGGGAACATCTCCGCGGCCGCAGCACGTGAGAGCAGAACGACCGACTGCGAAGCGCCGCAGAGACCGAGCCCGAGGAAGACGAGCTCGCCGGAAACGGCCCAGCAGCCGAGCGCGGTGACTGCCGGCCCCGCGATCCCGAGTACGAAGCCGGCGCGGATCACCGGCATCCGGCCAATCCTGTCGGAGATTCTTCCCGCAGGGCCGACGGCGAGTGCGCCTGCGATCAGGAAGACGGCGGGCCCGAGTCCGAGGATGCCCTTGATCCCGGTGACGGCGACAAGCGTCACGGTTCCAAGCGCGACCGCGAGCTGCACCATCCCCGAGAAGCAGACGAGCCCGCCCGCGAGCAGGATCGTGTTGCGCCGCGCCGGCGTCATACGCTCTTCAGGCCCTCGCGAAATGCCGTTGCCCCTCCGTGGGCCGGATGGCGGACGTAGACCCCGCCGAACGCTTCGTGGGCGATCCGCCCGACTGCGATCACGCGGCGCCCGCGCGCGAGCTCGCGTGCGAACGGCAGCCCCGATGCGATCTCTGCGCGGGTCGGGCGGCGATTCGAGCGCTCGCCGCCGGGATGCGTCGGGACGACGTTCCAGAGCAGTACCTCGTCCTCGAGACCGAGGTCGGCGAGCGCGCCGTGTACCACGGTTGCCGTCGCTTCGGCCGGGCCATCGCCGGTGAGCTGGCGCTCCGAGGTGAGCGGGATTCCCGACACGCGCGTGCCACGGTACCCGGGCGCTTCGGCGACGAGGAGCCAGCCCGCAGCCGCCCGTTGGTCGAGGTAGCGCTCGAGCCGGGTGCGAAGGAGCGCCGCGCGCTCGCCGTCCCTGTAGAAGTTGTAGGTCGCGCCGATGCGCGCGGCGGCCAGCCGTTCGATGAACCCTCCCGTCACGATTCGTACTTTGACCGACGGCGGCCAGACACCGCCGGAGATCGCGCGGCAGGTCGCCGAGTTCCTCGACGGCGCCAAGCGGACACTCGATCTCGCGCAGTACGACCTGAACTTCGGGCCCGAAACGGCTGCGATCGTCGGTGATGCAATCCGCCGCGCGCACGATCGCGGCGTGCACGTGCGGCTCGTCTACAACATCGACCATCGCAAGCCGATTCCGGTTCCCCCGCCGTCCTCGCCCGACGAGGACTGGATCCGATCGCTTCCGCTCGCCGCGACGCCCGTCTCGGGCGTGCCCGACCTGATGCACCACAAGTACGTCGTCCGTGACGGCGACGCGGTCTGGACCGGCTCGACCAACTGGTCGGACGACTCGTGGTCCCGCCAGGAGAACGTGATCGCGATCGTCGAGTCGGCCGCCGTCGCCGCCGACTTCAGTCGCGACTTCGAGCAGCTGCTGACCGCCGACGCGGTCGCCCAGACCGGCGACGTACCTCCACGCTGGCACGACAACCTCAGGTCGTGGTTCACACCGGGGAACGGTGCCGACCTCTCACACCGGATCGCGCAGGCGATCGCGCAGGCACACCGGCGCATTCGCGTTTGCTCGCCGGTGATCACGGCGGGCCCGGTGCTCGCCGCGCTCGCCCAGGCAGTCTCCGTAGACCGCGTCGATGTCGCGGGCTGCGTCGACGAGACGCAGGTGCGTGGTGTCGCCTACCAATGGCGGCAGGAGGGAAAGTCGTGGAAGCTGCCGCTGCTCGGGCGTGTCGTCGCAGGAGCATTCGCGGCGAAGCCGTCGACGCCGTACGGCACCGGCACGCTGCACGACTTCATGCACGCAAAGCTGACAGTCGTCGACGACACCGTGTTCGTCGGCTCGTTCAACCTGTCACGGTCGGGCGAGCGGAACGCCGAGAACGTCCTCGAGATCGACGATGCGGCGATCGCCGATCGACTCGCCGGCTACGTCGACCAGCTGCGCGCGCGCTATCCGGCGCTCAGCTTCTAGGCGCTGCCGGGAAGCGCGAGCGGGTGGAGCAGGGTCAGCACGTAGGTGTTCGGCGCCTTCTGGTCGCCGTTGCCGATCACCAGCCTGCCCTTCACACCCTTGAACTGACTCGTGCCGCTGATGATCGGAACCGTCGTCGTGCCGTCCTTCGCCGTCGTCATCACGCCCGCGAAGGTGACCGTGCCGAAGCCGGGGAACGTCGTGACGCCTTCGATCTTCTGGCTGGTCGAGCTCGTGTAGAGCACGGTGCCGGCGTCGTAGCCCACCGGCTTGCCCTTCTTCTTCCCGAGCTGGTCGCCGGTCGCCACGAGCAGGTCCTTGAAGTCGATGCTGTCGCCCTTGTTCGCCTTGCCCTTCGGCACGGTGTCGTGTGTCTGGGTGACCGTCGTCAACGACGTGAGGATGAGCGTGACATGCGTCGTCGCCTGAGAGGCGGGCGCGACCGCCATCGCCGCAGCGAGGACAAGGATCAAAGGGAGCCAGCGCATCGCTCTCATTGTGCCCGAATCTGAGACCAACGTCACGCGATATTTCCCCCGCCCGGGAGGGTGAGTTGGTAGGTGTTGAGCGCCCGCGCGTTGCCCGATCCGACGACGACGGTGCCCGTAGCCTTGGCGTAGCGCCCGGTCCCGCCTGCCACCCTGAATTGCAGCATTCCGTTCGCGAGGGGCGTGACGCTCCCGGCCAGCCGGACCGTCCCGTCCGGCAGGACGGCTGTCCCCGCGTACCTCGCCGTGTGCGCACCCGTGAAGGTCAAGGTGCCGTGATCGCTCCCCACCACCGCTCCTTTCGGGCGGCCGAACCGACGCGCGGTGTTCAGCAGCCGGTTGCGATAGACGATCGTGTCGCCCTTACTCGTTCCCTTGGGACTGCAGATCGGTCGGCTTGATCGAGATCGACACGGAGGTGACGCTGAACGTGATCGTCTTCGCCTGCGCGGCGGAAGCGAAGACGGCCGCGGCGAGCACGGCGATCAACGCCGCGCGAGCCATCAATTCGTCGGAAGCGGCAGCGTCAGCTCGTAGGTGTTCATGCTGCGCGTCTTGCTCTTGACGTGACTGAGCCCGATCGTGAGGAAGCCCGTCGCGCCCTTGTACTTTCCGGAGCCGCCGACGACGCGGATCAGCACCTTCCCGTCGTGCGCGAACGCCATGCCGCGAACCTTGACCGTGCCGCCCGGCAGGTTCGTCACGCCCGCGTAGGTGGCCGTGTGCGCCGGCGTGTACGTGAACCGTCCGACATCGGTGCCGACACGCACGCCCAGGCGTTGCCCGAACTGCGGTGCGGCGTTCATCAGGTCGTCGCGCGAATCGACCGAGTAATTGCCGCTCTTCACGTCGGCCGGCTCTTGATGCGAATAGGTCGTGATCGAGATCAGTTGGATCGTCTCGGTCGGCGCCGCGGGAGTCGCAACCGGTGCGAAGCCCAGCACAGCCGCTACGACAGCGCCGACGCAGAGGGGGCCACGCATCTCCCTCATTCTACTCCGCTTCGGCTGAAAGTCACTCCCACTCGATCGTCGCCGGAGGCTTCGACGTGACGTCGAGTACCACCCGGTTGACGGCCGGAATCTCGTTGACGATCCGCGAGGCGACGAGCTCGACCAGGTCGTAGGGCAGCCGGGCCCAGTCGGCGGTCATCGCGTCGTCGGAGGTGACGGCGCGGATCGCGATCGGATAGCCGTAGGTGCGCGAGTCGCCCTGGACGCCTACCGAGCGGATCGTGGGCAGAACGCAGAACGATTGCCACAGCTCGCGGTAGAGGCCGGCGCGGCGCACCTCTTCCTGCAGGATCGCGTCGGCCTCGCGCAACGTCTCGAGCCGCTCCGCCGTCACGTCGCCGATGATCCGAATCGCGAGGCCCGGCCCGGGGAACGGCTGGCGCCAGACCATCGCTTCCGGCATCCCCAGCTCCTCGCCGACCCGGCGCACCTCGTCCTTGAACAGAAGCCGCAGCGGTTCGACGAGCTTCATCTTCATGTCCGCCGGCAAGCCACCGACGTTGTGATGGCTCTTGATCGTCTCGGCGACGCCGTCCTCGCCACCCGACTCGATCACGTCCGAATACAGCGTTCCCTGCACGAGCCACTTGACGTCTCCGAGCTTGCGCGCTTCGTCCTCGAACACGCGGATGAACTCCTCGCCGATGATCTTGCGCTTGTGCTCCGGATCGGTGACGCCCGCCAGCTTGTCGAGGAAACGGTCTTGCGCCTGCACGTGCACGAGCGGCACGCCGAACCGGTCGCCGAAGCGTCTCCACCACCTGCGCCGCCTCGTCCTTGCGCAGCAGCCCGTGGTCGACGAAGACGCAGGTGAGCTGGTCGCCGACCGCCTTGTGGACGAGCAGCGCCGCGACGGCGCTGTCGACGCCGCCCGACAACGCGCAGAGAATTCGGTCGCGGCCGACGCGCGCGCGGATCCGCTCGACCTGTTCCTCGATCACCGCGGCGGGCGTCCACACCGGCGCTGCACCCGCGATGCCGTAGAGGAAGTTCTTCAGCACCTGCTGCCCGTTCGGCGTATGGATCACCTCGGGATGGAATTGGATTCCGTAGAGCTTCCGCCGCTCGTCCTCGAACGCGGCGATCGGCGTCGAATCGGACGACGCGGTCACCTCCGCGCCCGCGGGCGCCGCGACGACCGAGTCGCGGTGGCTCATCCACGCGATTTGCTCCTCGGCCAGATCCTTCGCGAGCGCACCGCGCAGGCGAAGCGCCGCCTTGCCGAACTCACCCGATGCGCGATCGACGCGGCCGCCGAGCTCCTGCGCCATCAACTGCATCCCGTAACAGATGCCGAGCGTCGGCACGCCGAGCTCGAAGATCTTCGGATCGACCTGCGGCGCGCCCTCGGCGTACACCGAGGCGGGACCGCCGGACAGGATCAGCGCGATCGGGTTTCGCCGCCGCAGTTCCTCTGCGGTCGCGCGATGTGAGACGAGCTCCGAGTAGACACGCGCCTCGCGCACGCGACGTGCAATCAGCTGCGAGTACTGCCCGCCGAGGTCGATGACCAGCACCGGCCGCTCCTCCGGGAGCAGTTCCGGCCGGATCGGGACGACGCTAGCTGCGCCGGTAATTCGGCGCGTCCTTCGTGATCGTGATGTCGTGCGGATGCGACTCGCGCAGGCCCGCCCCGGTGATGCGAACGAAGCGCGCCTGCTTCAGCGCGTCCAGTCGTCGGCGCCCCGCAGTAGCCCATCGCCTGGCGCAGGCCACCCGCGAGCTGGTGGATCACGCCCGCAACGGGCCCCTTGTAGGCGACGCGGCCTTCGATCCCCTCGGGGACGAGCTTGTCGACGTCCTCGACGTCACCCTGGAAGTAGCGGTCCTTGCCGAAGCCGCGCGCCTTCATCGCACCAAGCGAGCCCATGCCGCGATATTCCTTCACCCGCTCGCCGTGCACGACGAGCACTTCGCCCGGCGCTTCGTCGGTGCCCGCGAACATCCCGCCGAGCATGACCGTGTCGGCGCCGGCTGCGATCGCCTTGGCAACGTCGCCCGACGACGTGATGCCGCCGTCGGCGATCACCGGCACCCCGTGACGCGACGCAATTTCGGCGACGTCGTAGACGGCAGTGATCTGCGGCATGCCGACGCCGGCGACGACGCGGGTGGTGCAGATCCCGCCAGGACCGATCCCACACTTCACGGCGTCCGCGCCGGCGTCGATCAGCGCCTCCGCCGCCTCGCCGGTGGCGATGTTGCCCGCGATCACCTCGAACTCACCGGAGATTCCCTTCACCCGCGCGACCATCTCGATGACCGCGCGCGAGTGGCCGTGCGCCGTGTCGACGACGAGCACATCGGCACCCGCGTCGACGAGCGCCTGCGCGCGCTCGAACGCATCGGGGCCGACGCCGACTGCGGCGCCGACACGCAGCCTGCCTTGTTGATCCTTCGTCGACGACGGAAACTCGATCCGCTTCTGAATGTCCTTGACGGTGATCAGGCCTTTGAGCACGCCGTCGGCGTCGACGACCGGCAACTTCTCGATCCGGTGCTGATGCAGGAGCTTCTCCGCTTCGGCGAGCGTCGTCCCGACCGGGGCGGTGACGAGCCCGTCGGCCGTCATCAGCGCGGAGACGGGCTGCTTCGTGTCTTTCTCGAAACGAAGATCGCGGTTGGTGAGGATGCCGACGAGCCGGCCGGCTTCGTCGGTGATCGGCACCCCCGACACGCGGTAGTGCTCCATCAGCGCGAGCGCATCGGCGACGAGCGCTCCGGGCGGAAGCGTCAGCGGCTCGACGATCAGTCCCGACTCCGAGCGCTTGACCTTGTCGACCTCGGCGGCCTGCTCTCCAATCGAGAGATTGCGGTGGAGGATGCCGATGCCGCCGTTCCGTGCAAGCGCGATCGCCATCCGCGCCTCGGTGACGGTGTCCATCGCTGCGGAGACGAGCGGCAGCTCGAGCGCGATCGTGCGCGTGAGCCGCGTCGCGGTCGAAACCTCGTTCGGGAGCACCGCCGACTCGGCCGGGACGAGCAGGACATCGTCGAAGGTCAGGCCCTCTTTGGCGAACTTCTCGGGGAGCGAAAGCTCCGACTCGGCCTCAACCCCGAAACGTTCGACGTCCATCGAGGAATGGTACCCGCCTATTCAGACAGGCAACGCCGCCAGCTCGCGCAGCTCAACGCCGGTCTGGAGCCGGGCCGCCTGACCCGTGTCGAAGATGCCGGCGCCGAGCTCGAGGGTCGATGCGGCACCCGCCGCGACTCCGGCGCGCAGCGCATCCTCTTTCGGCCGGCCGCCGACGTACGCAGCGACGAAGGCGGCGAGCAGGGTGTCTCCCGCGCCGACCGCGGAGACCGGCTCGACGTGCGGCGCTTCGACGCGATACCGGTGCACGACCTTTTCCTCGCGCAGCAGCGCGTAGCAGCCCGTCTCGGTCGTGATCAGGACGTTGCGCGGGCCCATCTCTGCGATCTGGTCGAGCGCCATCACGAAATCCTCGTCGTCATGGAACTCCTGGCCCACGAGCGCCTCCGCCTCGCTCTGGTTGGGCGAGACGAGGAACGGCTCCGCGGCCACGCCGTACCGGAGCGGCTCGGACTCGCAGTCGAGCGCCGACGGAATCTGCCGCCGCGCGAGATCGTGGATCGCGTCCGCGTAAAACTCGTCGTCGACGTCGCGCGGCAGCGAGCCCGCAAAGACGACGAGGTCGGCGCCCTGCGAGAGATAGTTGAGCTTCTCGCGCAACATCTCGAGCTCCTCGGGCTTCACCGACGGACCCCACTCGTTGATCTCGGTGTAGGTGCTGCTCGTCGGGTCGACGACCGCGGTCGTGGTGCGCGATTCACCTTCGATGCGCACGAAGTCGTTGAGGATCGCCTCGCCCGTCAGACGCTCGACGATGCGCAAGCCCGCCTGTCCGCCTGCGAGCCCCGTTGCGACGACGGGAACTCCGAGCAGCTTGAGTGCACGCGCAACGTTGATCCCCTTGCCGCCTGCGAGCGGCAGTCCCGCGCTCGCGCGGTGTCGCTGCCCGCGTTGGAAGTTCGGCACGGTGATCGTGCGCGCGAACGCCGCGTTCATCGTCACGGTCGAGAGATCATCGTAGAACAGACCCACGACGTCATGCACTGTACGGCGCGCGTACCACCCGACGCGGCCGCCGACGCCCGGCGCGGCCACCGAGCGAGAGGCGATCAGCGAGCGGCGGCCGATCAGCTGGCCGTGCGCCCAAACCTGGACGTGCCCCAACACCTCGCCGCGCCGCACCGGCAGCGGCGTGTAGAGCGGGGCGACAACGCGTTCCGTCAACGCGCTCCCGGGCAGCACGGACGCCCGCAGCTCTGACTTCGCCACGAGTGCGAGCGGCTTTCGCCCATACGGCAGAGCGACTTGCGCGTAGGCGTGATCCGGGTTGATCGCAACGACGAGGCTGTACAAGCCGATGCCCCACGAGAGCAAGCTCTCGAGATCGGCGTTGCGCTGCCCCCGCGACGGGCTGCCGAGAATCGTCGCGTAGATCGTGATCGTCCCTGCTTCGTCGGCGACGACCTGCGACCAGCCGGCATCGTCGGTGTGTCCGGTCTTGACGCCGATCACGCCGGGCACGACTCCGAGCAGGTCGTTCCACGTATGCAGCGTGCGCCCGCCGGGGATCGCCGCCGTTGTTTCGTCAACGGTCTCGCGGATGAACGGCACGCGCATCGCGTCACGGGCGAGCGTCGTCACGTCCGCCGCCGTGGAGTACGCGCCCGGTGCGTCGAGCCCATCGGGATTGACGAAGTGCGTGTGCTGGAGGCCGAGCTGCGCGGCCTTCGCGTTCATCAGGTTCGCGAACCCATAGACGTCGGGCGAGGTCGCGAGCGCAAGCGCGACTGCGGCATCGTTCGCCGACTGGATCAGCGCGCCCCGGATCAGGTCGGCGACGGTGAGCTGCTCGCCCGGCCGGAGGTCGATGCTCTCCTGGCCGACCGCCGAGCGCGCGTCGACCGTGACGACGTCGGTCAGCTTGTGGTGGTCGAGCACCACCAGCACCGTCATCAACTTCGTGATCGATGCGATCGGACGCTCCTCGTTCGGATTCGAGGCGGCGAGCACCTGTCCCGCTCCGTTCTCGACCACCCAGGCATCCGCGTCGACCGGTGGCGGCGACGCCGTCGCCGAAGCGGCCGCGTGACCACATCGCTGCGAGGCAGAGAAGCGCTGCGAGGCGTCTCACCGGAGGCGGATTCTCTCGCCGATGAAGAGCGCAGTCGGCTGCAGCTTCGGATTCAGGTGGAGCAGTCTGATCACCGACGTGCCGGTCTTGGCGGCGACTGCCGTGAGCGTGTCACCCGGCCGGACGCGGTAGTAGCGCGCGGTGACCGCAACGTGAGTCACATGGGGCGTCGGCGTCGCCGGCAGAATGATGGCGTGCCGCGCGGATCCCGAACACCGCCACGGTGACCGCGATCAGAAACGCGGTCGGCCAGGCGAACTGACGCCACGAGCGCGCAGGGACCGCTACCAACCGGACACCGCCCAGATCTCGTTGCGCAGGCGCGCCGCTTCGGCACCGGCGGCCGTCTTGTAGTCGTCGCCCGTTTCGCGGAAGGCGTAGTTGATGGAGCGGGCCGCGTTGACGAGCGCGCTTGCGGGGCCGCTCGTGAACGCGCGAGCGAGGTCGCCGGCGCTTGCGCCCTGCGCCCCGACGCCCGGGAGGAGGAGCACCGCCTGCGGCATCAGCTTGCGCGCCTCCGCGACCGCGCGCGCGTGTGTCGCGCCGACGACTGCGCCGACCGCCGAAAGCCCATGCTCTCCGATCAGGTCTGCGCCCCAGTCGGCGACGAGTGATGCGACGTGCTGCCACAGCGGCCGGCCATCCGAGAGCGCGACGTCCTGAACGTCACCGCCCGCGTTCGAGGTCTTGACGATGCAGAAGATGCCCGCGCCCTGGCGCCGCGCTGCGGCGAGATAGGGCTCGATCGACTCGCGGCCGAGATACGGGTTCACGGTCAGCGCGTCCGCGAGCGGCTCCTCGCCCTCGAGATACGCCGCCGAATAGGCGCGCGCGGTCGACCCGATGTCGCCGCGCTTGCCGTCGGCGATCACGAGCAGCCCGGCGCGGCGCGCGTACGTGCAGGTCTCGGCGAAGGCGGCCATGCCCTCTGCGCCGAGCGCCTCGAAGAATGCGAGTTGCGGCTTGACCGCGACTGCGTGCGGCGCGACCGCGTCGATGATTCCGCAGCAGAAGCGCGCGACGTCGCCGCGAAGCTCGACCGGCAGGAGGTCGGGGATCGGATCGAGGCCGACGATCAGTTGACTGCGCTTGCGCTCGACCTCGGCTGCGACACGGTCGCCGAAGGTGAGCGTCGCTACAGCCATCGCTTCGTAGGGTAGTGACCGAGAACGACAGAGGGCCGCTCGCGCGGCCCTCTGGAAGACGTGATCCCGTCCGGTTAACCGGCGGGCTTGAGGGCCGCTTTCAGCTGACTGCCCGCGCTGAACTTCGGCACGATCGTTGCCTTGATCTGGACACGCTCGCCGGTGCGAGGGTTGACGCCCTGGCGGGCGGCGCGGGGAGCAGGTGAGAACTTGCCGAAACCTGTGAAGTTGATCGAGTCGCCGCTCTTGAGCGTCTCGGTCACGACCTCCATGAAGGCGTCGACGGCCTTGCCCGCGTCGCGACTCGAGAGGCCGGTCTTCGACCCGACCCTGTTGATGAAGTCCTGCTTCGTCAAAGCCTTCCTCCTGAATTGGGGTGCCGTTTCCTCAGTCCTTGGGGAAAAAGGCTAACAACGGCATCGGATACCGCTTAACCATGCGCTTTTGCTGGCCTTTTTCCTTCTCCCTTGAGCTCTGAAGCCAAAAAGAGCGGCCTCAGGCGAACGGCGACCCGCGCGAGCGCGTCGGCGCCCCCCTCCTCGCGATCGACCACGCAGACAGCATTTGAGACCCGCAGGCCCGCCTCGCGGAGCGCCTCGACCGCCTCGATCGCGGCCCCGCCCGAGGTGACGACGTCCTCGACGAGGCACACGCACTCGTCCTGCTCGAACGGCCCTTCGATCCGATTGGCGGTGCCGTACTCCTTCGCTTCCTTGCGGACGATCACGAACGGCAGCTCGAGCTCGAGCGACGCCGCGGCCGCCAGCGGCACGGCACCGAGCTCGGGCGCGGCGAGCCGCACGGCATCCGGCTCGTGCTCGCGCACGGCGGCGGCAATCGCCTCCCCGAGCGCCCGGAGCAGATCGGGGCGCGTGCCAAAGCGGTACTTGTCGAGGTAGTACGAGCTGCGCCTGCCCGAGCGGAGGACGAAATCGCCCTCGAGCAGCGCGGCTTCTCGAATCTGGTCCGCCAGGCTCACCGGGCGAGCGCCATCAGCTCGCGCGCCAGCGTCAGCAGGCGCTCGGCGTCGGGCGAGCCGTCGGAGATCGAGGCCATCGAGCCGTCGTCCGCGTACAGATCGACGCGCTCCAGCCGGCGGGCAGCGCGCCGGCGGTAGAGGAGCGACCCGGCAAGCGAGCCGGCGGCGAGCATCACCGCGGTGAGGAACTTACGCGGCATCGCCCGCCTTCTTTCGGGGGCGACGGGCCGGGGGCTTCTCGGTCGCGCCCTCGGCGATCGAGCGCAGGCAATGCTTCAGGTCGTAGAACACGAGGCCGACCGTCGGATCCGGGCGCGTCGTCGCGGCGATCACGCGGCCGTCGCGTCGAACGATGAAGACGCTCCCCTCGAGCGTCGCCGCCTCCAGCTGCGTCAAGCTCGGCAGCCCGCGCGACTGGCGCAGGACGTCCGCCTCCTCGAGCAGCGTCGTCATCCCCTGGACGAAGCGCTCGGCACGGCCCGCATCGCCGATCGTCGTCGCCAGGACAGCCCCCGTCTCGTCGACGATCGCGACGTGGACGACCTGAGACGAGATCTCGGTCAGGTCGGCAAGCGCCTGGGCAGCGTCCATGGGGCCTGAGCATACTGCCGTCCGTGCGAGCGATCGTTCGCAAGTTCTTCGCAGACCGCGGCACGCACCTGGCGGCGATGATCGCCTACTTCGCGCTGCTCTCGTTCGTCCCGCTGCTCTTCCTCTCGCTCGCGTTGCTCGGCGCCGTCGGTCAGGCCACCGAAGGATCGTTCTTCGTCCGTGAGCTCCACCGGACGTTCCCGGGTACGTCGCTCGACTCGATCCTGAACGCGGTGCGCAAGATCCGCGAGAACGCAACCGCGCTCGGCATCATCGGCGGCGCGTTCCTGCTCTGGTCGTCGCTCTCGCTCTTTTCGGTGCTCGAGAGCGCGTTCAACATCGTCTACGGCAGGCCGAACCGTTCATTCCTCCGTGGGAAGGCACTTGCGACGGTGATGATGATCGGCTCGCTCGCATTCCTGTTCGCGTCGCTCGTCGTCGGCTCGGTGGGCGCCGAGGCGCTGAAGCGCTACACGGGTATCGGCGACAGTGCGATCTTGGCCTACGCCGTGTCCGTGTCCGTGTCCGCGATCGGCGTGTTCATCTTCCTCGCATCGGCCTACGTCGTGCTCACGAATGACGATCTGCAGTGGCGCGAGGTCTGGCGCGGCGCGGTCGTCGCTGCAATCGCGCTCGAGGCGACGTTCCAGCTACTGCCCGCCTTCGTGCGCGTCTCCAAGCACAACCCGGTCCTGCAGACGCTGTCCGGCCCGGCCGTGCTGCTCGTCTGGCTCTACGTGATGGCGAACGTGATCGTGCTCGGCGCCGAGGTCAACTGGCACCGCCGCTACGCACCGCCTCGAGCAGCGCCTTCGCGGCGAGCGCGCGGTGTGAGTGCGCTCGCTTCCATCTTTCGCCGAGCTCCGCAACGGTCCGGTCATACCCGGCGGGGATGAAGATCGGGTCGTAGCCGAAGCCGGTTTCGCCGCGCCGCTCCGTCGCGAGGTCACCTTCGAGCACACCGGAAACCTCGAGCTCGCGGCCGTCGGGAGCAAGAGCGACGAGCACGGTCACCATGCGCGCGCGGCGGTCGTCTTCGCCGGCGAGCCGTTCGAGCAGCGCATCGGCCTGGTCGCCGTGCGGCGCCCAGCGCGCGGAGTGCAGACCGGGCGCGCCGTCGAGGGCAACGGACTCGATCCCCGAGTCCTCACCGAGCACCCACTCCTCTGGTGCCGCAAGCTCGCGACCGAAGCGCGCCTTCAGTAGCGCGTTCTCTCCGTACGTCTCGCCCGTTTCCTCCGGCCAGTCGTCCGCTTCGAGCGGCTCGAGCTCCCACTCCGGCAATCCGTCGCGTAGCTCCTCCAGCTTGTGCCGGTTCTGCGAGGCGAGGCGTGCGACTACGTGCGCCAACGCACCGCAGTCACGTC
Source organism: uncultured Actinomycetes bacterium (assembly GCA_963761365.1). Lineage (GTDB taxonomy): Bacteria > Actinomycetota > Thermoleophilia > Gaiellales > Gaiellaceae > PALSA-600. The sequence continues at coordinate 179,243 of CAVXHB010000001.1, forward strand.
ATCGAGGTCGGAAAGCTTGGAAACGAGCTGCTCGTCGACCTCGTCTTCGAGGACCACGGTGACGATGCGACGGTCGCGCTCGTCTTCGACCTCGACCTGGCGAACATCGCCGAACATGTCGAGCAGCCGCTTCACGCTCGAGCCTTCGCGGAGCTCGACCACGAGCCGCCGCTCTGGCGGTCGAAGGCGCTCGATCGTGCGATACGCGAGTGCGCGCAACGGCCAGAGCGCGAACACCGTCAGCGCAGTTCCGGCGACGGCGGGCCAGTAGTAGCCGGCACCGCTCGCCATCCCGATCGCAGCGACGATCCAGAGGCTCGCGGCGGTCGTGAGCCCGCGCACGGAGATGCCTTCACGAATGATCGCGCCGGCCCCGAGAAAGCCGATGCCCGTCACCACTTGCGCTGCGATCCGCGTCGGGTCGACCCCGGAGAAGTTGTGGAAGCCGTATGCGCCGACGATCGTGAACAAACAGGCGCCGAGGGAGACGAGCAGATGCGTGCGGATCCCGGCCTCGCGCTCACGCAGCTCGCGCTCGATCCCGACCGCCGCGCCGAGACCGGCCGCAACTGCGAGTCGGCCGACCGCATCCCAGTCGCCGAGCGTGTTACTCGCGAGGAGCATCGATCGCATCCTGTTGGTGCATCGCGAGCTCGTCGATACCCGCGGCGGCGAGATCGAGGAGGGAGTCGAGCCGCTCGCGGTCGAACGGGACCCGCTCGGCTGTCGCCTGCACTTCGACCAGCCGCCCGTCGCCGGTCATCACGACGTTCAGATCGACGTCGGCCCCCGAGTCCTCGACGTAGTCGAGGTCGAGCAGCGACTCGCCGCCGACCACGCCGACCGAGACCGCGGCGACGGATCCCGTCAGCGCCTTCGCAGAGGCCGAATCGGTCGAGCGCGCGCCGCGCGGCGACGTAGGCACCGCAGATCGAAGCGCAACGTGTGCCGCCGTCGGCCTGCAGCACGTCGCAGTCGAGGTAGACCGTGCGCTCGCCGAGCGCCTCGAAGTCGACGACGGCTCGAACAGCGCGGCCGATCAGCCGCTGGATCTCGACTGTGCGCCCGCCTTGCTTGCCGCGCGCCGCCTCGCGGTCGGAGCGCTCGCCGGTCGATGCCGGCAGCATCGAGTACTCGGCGGTCAGCCAGCCGCGGCCCGACTTGTACAGCCAGCGCGGCACACCTTCGGTCGACGCTCGCGGTGCAGAGGACGCGCGTCTTGCCCTGCGACCAGAGCACCATCCCGTGCGGCTGTGCGAGAAACGCCGGGTCGGCGACGATCGTGCGCAGCTCGTCCGGCGCCTGCCCTCGCGGCGCCTCATGCCGCCGCCCTCTCCAGCTCGGCGATCGTCACGTGTTCGACCTCGCCGAGCGGCAGCTGGAGGAACCGCTCGCCCAGCTCGCGGAAGAGCTTCGGATCACCGGTGGTGAGGAAGCGGTATGCGCCGTCATGCGCGGCGTCGTTCTCCCAGCCTTTGCGTGCGAGCGTGTCGGCGACCTCGCGTGCTGTCTCCTCGGCGGAGAAGACGAGCGTCACGTCGCGGCCGAACACACGCTGGAGCACGGGGCGGATCAAGGGATAGTGCGTGCAGCCGAGGATGACCGTGTCGCAGCCTGCCTCCTTCAGCGGCGCCGCGTACTCCTGCACGGCGTCGACTGTCTGCTCCCCCGCTTCGATCAGCGGCACGAGCTTCGGGCAGGCGACCGCCGTGAACCGAACGCCTGCGTCGAGCGCATGCACGAGCGCTTCGTAGCGACCCGCGGTCACGGTCGCCTGCGTTGCGAGCAGGCCGATGCTGCGGTTGCGCGTCGCGCGCACGGCGGCCGCGGCTTCCGGTGTGATCACGCCGACCACCGGCACGTTCAGGGACTCCTGCAGCGCAGGCAGCGCGGCAGAGGTCGCCGCGTTGCAGGCGACGACGATCAGCTTCACGCCCTGCGTGTCGAGGTAGCCGCCGATCTCGAACGCGAAGCGGCGGATCTCCTCGAGCGGACGCGGGCCGTACGGCAGCCGCGCGTGGTCGCCGAGGTAGAGGAAATCCTCGTTCGGCATCGTCACCAGGCATTCGTGCAGGACGGTCAGCCCGCCGACGCCGGAGTCGAACACACCGATCGGGCGCGAGTCCATCCCGTGATCTTAGGATCGGACGGGTGACGACGCCCGTTCGCATCGGCACCTGCTCGTGGGCCGACGAGGCGCTGGTCAAGCACTGGTACCCGAAAGAGGTGCCCGCGCAAGGAGCGGCTGCCCTACTACGCGGAGCGGTTCTCGACGGTCGAGGTCGACTCGACCTACTACCGGGTGCCCGACCGCTCGATGGTGCAGGGGTGGGCCGACCGGACGCCCGCCGGGTTCGTCATGCACGTGAAGGCCTTCGGCCTGATGACACGGCACCCGGTGAAGCTGGAGCAGCTGCCGCCAGGGTTGCGCGACGGGATGCCCGTCGATGACCGCGGCCGCGTCGACCGGCCGCCGCGCGAGCTCCGCGCCGTCGTGTTCGACGAGTTCCTGCGCGCGCTCGAGCCGTTGCGCGAGTCGGCGAAGCTCGGCGGAATCCTGTTTCAGCTGCCGCCGTACGTCGTCTGGAAGCCGTCGTCGCTCGACTACCTCGAGTGGGCGCGCGAGCTGGTGGGCGATGACGCAATGCTGGTCGAGCCGCGACACCGCTCCTGGTTCGCGGAGGACGTGCGCGCCGAGTTGCTGCGCTTCCTCGAGGAGCGGCGGATGTCGTGGGTCGTCGTCGATGCGCCGAAGGTCGATGCGAAGAACGTGCCCGACACGCTCGTCGCTGCGACGACGCCGCTCGCCTACGTGCGCTTCCACGGCCGCAACGCCGGGACGTGGAACGTGCGCGGCGGCGGTGCGGCGCAACGGTTCGACTACACCTACGCCGAGGAGGAGCTGCGCGAATGGGTGACGCCGTTGCGCGAGCTCGCGGGCGAGGCCGAGGAGGCATACGCGTTCTTCAACAACAACAACCAGACGAACGGCGTCGCGCAGGCGCCGGCGGGCGCGCAGCTGCTGCGGAAGCTGCTCGACGAAGAAGGCGTCCCGGTTGCCTGAGCATCAGGCGTAAGCACTCTCGCCCAGCCAAGCGCATAACGCCGGCGCACAGAGAACGCAGTGTCTGACACCGACGGTGTCAGACACTTGAAAATCGGGCATGGGCCGTTTGCGGTTCGGCCGATCCGGGGTAACACTTCCCAGGTGGGCCGCGTCGCCTTACTGTCAGTCATCTTGATCGCAGTTGCGGCTCCGGCTGGGCTCAGTGCGAGTGGGCCGAAATGGACGGCCGAAGGCGCGATCACGGCGCTTCGGGTGCACTCGATCACCGTGCACCGCCAGACCTGCCGGATTACCACCGCATCGCCTATCCCTGCCACGCTCCGCCTCTTCTATGTCGGAGCTGAGGCGAAGATTGCCTGCGTGAAGGGCGTCCTTCGCTCGATCGATCCCCTCCATTCGCCGACGATGATCAAATCGTCCGTGCTCGTACAGACGGGGGAGGCGGCACCAGCTTTACGTGGGTTGCGCCCATCTGCGGGAAAGCACCGAGTGGTCAGGACACCTACGCCGGCATACCCGCGACGGTGACGTGCGCCTCCGGCACGGTCGCAGCATTCGGCCCGATGTCTTCAGGCGACCTCTGTGGCATCGCTTCCGCGCCGGGCGAACCCGCGAACAACGTCGAGCGGCTCTGCGCCTCCGTCACGGTTGGCAGTTTCACCTGCGAAATCGAGGCGTTCTTCTACGCCTCACTCGCGGGCAAGTACCCCATCGGCCAACCAGCGACCATCGCTTGCGTCGATGGTGTGCTCAAGCTGATCAGACCCGCCCTCAGCTGACCGGCGGACTCGAGCGTTTGCGAGACCGAACGCCGACGCTCTCGCTGGGCGAGCGCTGGTCAGGGTGAAACGAATACCTGCTTGAAGCCGTTCGGGATCGCCATCGTGAGGAGAGCAAGGTTGGCCGGTGTGCGGGGGAGCCAGCGGTTATCGATGCGCTGAATGACGTTTCCACCTCTGGTGGTATGGGTGAATCGGATCAGGTAGTCCTGATCGGTCGAGAACCAGACATCCAATCTCGCGGCGTTCCCGAGGTAGAGGAGGTACGTCGTCGAGCGAAGATGGTAGGTCTGCCGACCATCCACCCTCTCCTCTCCGAGGAGCTTGAACCGCACGACCGGTGGTGCGGTCGCCAGTGGGTCGATGACTTTAGGACGAGCGGTCGTCGCAGATTCCTCGCGCTTGGTGCGATACCAGGTTCGGGTGCCGTAGTCGATGTTCGTGTCGGCCACGACTACAAGCTTCGGATCGTGAGGGTCAGGCGCCACCGTTTGGAGTTCCAAGAGTTTGCCGGTCGCCGACACCCAACGACCCGCGCCGGTTTTTACATCGATCCAACCGTGGCCCGGGGCATGGCCGCCGGATGCGAACGAGTTCGCGAGAACGAAGTTGTCCGAATGCGTGGCGATCGCGGCCTTGATCTGCGCCACAGTCGGCCCAGAGGCGGCGGCGGAACCGCTCACGCCGACAGCGGCTGACGCTACGGCTGCGAGAACGACCCTGCGAAGCATCGCTTTGGCACGCTAACGGCAGCCAAATGATCGACTTGTAAAGAGTTCGAGCTAGCGCCCGCGAAGCCGAGCGAACGGGCGAAGCAACGCCAGGCTGCCGATAGCGTTCGGCGGATGGGCGTCGAGCCTTCGCCCATGGGCTTACCCGGAGATCCGTCCCTGCGCGTCGGCTACCGCCGCGCGTTCGTTTCTCGCGAGTTCCGCGCTGTCTTCTTCGGACAAGTGGTCTCGGTCACCGGTACGAGTGTCGCCGCCGTCGCGTTGACCATCCTTGTCTATCGCCGGACGGGATCGCCGTTTCTTTCGGCGCTCACGTTCTCGCTCGGGTTCCTGCCTTCCCTGCTCGTCGGCGGACTGCTCTCCAGTGTCGTCGACCGGGTACGGCCGCGGCGTCTGCTCACCGGTTGCGGTTTGACGTCCGGGTTGCTTGCGGGGCTGATGGCCTGGCCCGCGATCCCGGTTCCGGCACTGCTCGTGTTGCTGTTCTGCATCGGAATGCTTTCGTCGCTCGCGAGCGGTGCCCGCGGAGGGGTGGTCCGCCTCACCGTCTCCCATGAGGCTTATGTGCCGGCGCGTTCGATGCTGAGACTTGCGGCACAGACGGCGCAGATCGGGGGCAACGCGGTTGGGGGCGCGCTCGTCGTCGCAGTCGGCATCAGCGGTGCGATCTTGATCAACGCGGCCTCGTTTCTGTTTGCGGCGGTCCTAATGCGATTGGTGCTGCCCGACTACCCGAACCTCGGTGAGGCGACCCGAGCGGGCGTCGTGCGCGACTCGCTGCGAGGCGCTCGGCAGATTCTCGGCATGAGCAAGGTCCGCCGGCTCCTGCTCCTCAGCTGGCTTGTACCGATGTTCTCGGTCGCTCCTGAGGGGCTCGCCGCACCCTATGTCGCTGCACGCCACGGCTCGACCACGCTCGTCGGGGTTTGGCTGGTCGCGCTTCCGCTCGGCATCGTCGTAGGAGACATCGCCGGCGTCCGCTTCCTGAACGCCGGCCGCCAATGGCTTCTGGTCGCGCCGGCCGCGGCGGCGGGCTTCGTCCCGTACCTCGTGTTCGTCGCCGAGCCGTCGATCCCGCTCGCCTTGCTCCTGCTCGTCGTCTCCGGCGGCTGCGGGTTCTACTCACTCGGCCTCGACGGGCGGCTGCGCGACGCCGCCCCCGAGCCGCTGTTCGCGCGCACGATGGCGCTCAACTCGGCGGGCCTGGGGACATCCCAGGGAGTCGGCTTCGCCCTCGCCGGCGCAGTCGCTCAGGGAATCGGGTCGGCGGACGCAATCGCGATCGCCGGAGGCTGCGGCCTGACCGTGACGGCGACATTGATGGGCGCAGAGGTCTTTCCGGGCTTACGCAATCGACGTCGCTAGCGCGTTAGACTCGCGGCGTGCTGCGAGACCTCTGGAACCGGCTGATGGGACGCGAACGCGACGCGGCGATCAAGCGCGAAACCGAGCGAGAGCAGATGAGCCCGGCCGAGCGGCGCTTCGAGGAAGAGAGCGTCGACGACATCCAGGCGGACTCGTTCGTCGGCGAGCATCTCGGCGGGATCAATCCCGACCGGCTGCTCGACGACGACGAGCCTCCCCGCAACTGAACGACGGGCGGCGCCCGCTCCCACACGGACGCCGCCCGGGCTCCTGCCGTCACATGTTCGGGCAGGTGTGCGTCGTGGTGCTCGGCGTCGTCGTCGTGCCGGTGCTCGGTGTCGTCGTTGTCGAGCTCCCTGTGGTCGTCGTCGAGCCGGTGATGGCAGCGCTCGTTGCCGTCGAGCCGCCGGTCGCCGCATAGGCTGCGCCGCCGCCGGCGAGAGCGACTGCCGCTCCCGCAACTGCCATCAGGTGTCTTCCTGTCATTGCCACCTCCTTGGTTGGTTGCTTCCATGGAAGCGGCCGCGGCTGAGCCGCACGTTGGAGGTCGCTGAGGAGGCGATGTGAACTGCTGGTTGAGCTACTTCGGTGGTGTCCAGATGTATGGCGTCGTCGTCGTGATCGGGGCAAAGCCGAGCCGCTCCAGGATCGGCCGGCTGTCGTCCGAGGCGTCGACCGACATGAACCGAAATCCACGTTCGACCGCCAGCTGCGCGCGGTACGCGACGGTCGCGCGATAGATCCCGCGGCGCCGCCATGCGAGCAGCGTCGAGCCACCCCAGAGCGAGGCGAAGTCGGTTCCGCGCGCAAACCGCACCCAGCCGGTGCAGACGACGACCCCTTCTGCCTCGGCGATCAAGATCGTGATCTCATCGGGGTCGCGCGTGCGCTCGGCCTCGAGCATGTCGGCAAGCCATCCGCGCTCGTTTCCCCAGACCGCCGCCTCGAGCGCAGCGATCCGATCAAGGTCGGTGCGCGCCGTGACCTCGCGCAGCGCGACACCAACCGGAAGCAACGGCTCGTCGGCAATCGCCGCCGCCGGCGCAACCATCACCGTCTCGCGTTCCTCAGGCACGAACCCCGCGGCTGCTAGCCGCTCTGGCAGATCGGCCGGTCGGTCATGCCCATAGAGCTTCCACTCGAACGTCTCGCCGCGCGCGGCGTAGAGATCGACGCAGCTTCGGATCAGCTCGTCGAGCGCGGCGCCCTCGAGCCCGCCGAGATCGCGGTAGTCGACGAATCCCCGGTTGAGACCGCCGAGGAGACAGTCAAGCGGACCGATGCGCTCGTTCTGCTCACCTTCGACCAGCCGTTCAGCCAGCGTGCCGCGAAGCTGCTCATCGAACACCGCGAGTTCGATCACGTTGCGAAGCTAGCTCACGCGTTCGTGAACGGCCCGTTTCAGCGGAGGGTCTCGAGGAGCGCGTCGGCGCTCCGCCTCACCCGGTCCGAGAACCGCGCTCGCTTCGGGTCGGGATCGGTGTTCCGCAGAAACGATGCCAGGCGAAGCGCCTCGACCTCGTCGATCGAGACGGCTGCCTGAACCTCGCCGACTCCCCATACGCTGAACCGCACGTGCCCGGGCGCGTTCAGATACCGCGAAACGCGCAACCCCTTTCGCTCGTCGGCGCGCGAAAGTGGCAAACCGTCGAAGTACTCGACGATCTTCAGACGCTGGATCGCGCCGCACCACGGGCAGTAGCGAAAGCGTTCGTCGAACGCGGAACGGCAACTCCTGCATTCCCGCATCGCAGCCTCCTGTCAGGTGCGTCGCCTAGTTTAATGCCCGCGCCCGCTGCGTCGCTAACGTGAGGCGGTGCGCGTTCTCGCCCTCACCCACGGCCCGCTCGTCCGCGCCGAGCTCTTCGGCGACGTCGTCCGCGAGCAGGGGCACGAGCTCGTCGAGTGGGAGCTGCCGACGCAGGGCTTGCCGCCAGACGGCTTCGACGCGGCCCTGGTCTTCGGCGGGCGGATGAACGTCGGTGAAGAGGCCGACAACCCGTGGCTCCTCGACGAATACGAGCTTCTGCGCGCGTGGATCGCAGAGGAGAAGCCGCTGCTCGGCGTGTGTCTCGGCGGGCAGACCCTCGCCCATGCGACGGGCGGCACCGTTCGACGCGCGCCGCAATGGCACGCCGGCTTCTACGAGGTCACACTCACCGACGCGGGGAAGACCGACCCGGTGCTCGGCGTCCTGCCCGAGCGGTTCGACGCGTTCCTCGCGAATGCCTACGAGTTCGATCCGCCGGCCCACGCCTCGCGTCTCGCCGAGCTCCCCGGTCAGTCGCAGAGCTTCCGGATCGGCACGCGCGCGTGGGGCGTCCAGTTCCATCCGGAGGCGCGCAAGGAGCAGGTGCTCGCGTGGTGGTCGGACGGACGCAAGCTGCCGCGCCCGATCGACGAGCTCAGTGCGGAGATGGACGCGAAGATGCCGCGCTGGCACGAGCTCGGCCGGAAGGTCTGCTCAGCGTTCCTCGCCGCGGCGCGTGCCTAGGCGCCGCTGGTCGGCGCCGTCTTCAGGACGTGGCGGCTTTGCCGCCGCGTCCGTCTGCGTTGCCAACTTGGAGCCCCCGGTGTTGGAGCCCGCTTCTAAGCCACGACGCGGAACGTGCGCTTCTTGCCGCCGGGCGAGTAGAAGCTCCACTGGCCCGGCTTCAAGATGATCGTCACGTCACGGAAACCGTAGAACGCTCCGTCGGTCACCGCGACCGGGCTCTTGGCCAGTTGCTGGAGCGTGAAGCCGCTCGTCTTCGAGTCGTCGCGCACAGAGAGCGTCCACTTCCCCTGCTTGAGCGAGGAGACTGCCTTGTCGTTACGGGTTAGCGCCAGCTCCCCCTTCGCACTCACAGTTGCAGTAAGCACGCCGCGGAGCGCCACGGTCACCGATCCCGTGCGTCGCAACGTTGAATGTTCTCTTCGTTCCGGCGACGTTGTGGTCGTCCTGAACGGTGTAGGTGCCACCGGGCTTGAACGTCGCGGCCAGGATCTCCCCTGACGAATCGCCGTAGTCGAGGGTTGTGGTCAGGTTCACACCGGGGCCCGTCAGCCGGAAACCGACGAAGCCCTTGCACGCCCGCAGGCCGGTTTGATCCGACACGAAATAGTCGCCGTAGGTGCCGGACGTGGCGACCACGACCTGATAGTCGCCGGGCGGGATCGTGTGCACGGTCTTCCCGGCGTCGTTCCTGAACGTGAACGTGCAGTCCTCGGTCTTGTAGGTGGCGAAGAGCGAGGGAAGGCCTGCGCGTGCGACTCCTCCGCCCGACGCAAGGGCGACAACGGCCGCGATCGCGATCAACCCCGTGCGCATTAGCTCCCTTCGTACTCCGCAGCAGAGTAACCCGCGCACGACGCGAGCGATAACACGATTCGCGGCGGCGGCTTCGTCCCGCCGTTGAGCAGAGTTTCGCGCGCGACCGTCCACTTGGTCCCGTGCTTGAACCAGATCACGCCCTTCGCCCCCGAGCGGAACGTCGCAGTTGCCGCCGCCCATGTCGAATCGACGCGCGAGATGCACTGATTCGCCAGCTGGTGTGTGTCGCGCCAATACGGCGTCAGCTTGCTCGAGCGAAAGCTCGCTTCCAGCGCGGCCTTCTCGGCATCAGTTGCGGTCCGACCATGCAACGCGGCCTCACTCGGGCATTTGACCCCGTAGAACTCGAGCACGACCTTCGCAGGCGAGAACGCGCACGCGCCGTCGGCCGCGCGCTCGGACTCACGTGACCAGATCAACTTCCACCGGCCGCCCGCGTGGTGGAACAGGCTGTCGCTCGTCGCGGTCTTGAATCCCCAGCGGATCGACGCGTAGGTGGAATCGGCCTTTGACACCGAAATCGTCTGCACCGCAACGTCTCCTTGCTCGTGACGGAGAGTTGACATGAGCGCCGCACGTTGCGCATGCGTGGGCGCGACGATTGCGACGACGACGGTGAGCAAGAGCCTCATGTCTCGAGCGGTAACTCAGTGCGCGACCACTCGTGCCAGGAGCCGGGATAGTTGCGCGCGTCGTAGCCGAAGCGGCGCAAGGCCTCCACCGCGAAGGCCGAGCGAGAGCCGCTGTGGCAGTAACAGACGAGCTCGCCGCCTGCTGCGACGCCGACCCGCTCGCGCAGCTCGTCCTCGCGCATCAGCATCAGCTCCTGCACTTCGATGTTCACCGCGCCCGGAATGTGGCCCTGCCGCGGATCGCAGTCGGAGCCGAACGTCCCGTCGTACTCGTGCGGGCGGCGCACGTCGATCACCGGCACCTCGCCAAGGCGTTCAGACAGTTCCGCCAGCTCGATGTCGGTTATTTCAGGCCTTTCACGATCGCCACCTCCGCCGCCACCGCCGGACGCACTGCCAGTTGATCGAGCCACGACTTCAAGGTACCCGGAAGCTCGACGCCCAATAGGTCCCGCGCCCGGATCACCCAGGGTGCAAAGGCGATGTCGGCGAAGAGGCTTTCGCCGACGGGAAGCGACGCGAGCCGGGCATCGAGCGCGTTTTCCTCGTCGCGCCGGAATGCGTAGTAGTCGTCACCGAGCAGCTCGTCGAAGCGGAAGACGGACAGGCGCGCCTGGGCCCGCGCGCCGAGCTCGCTCGGCAAGAGGGCAGGCGCCGGATAGCGCTCGTCGAGGTACTCCATGATCACCGCCGACTCCGGGAGGACGAAGCCGTCGTCGAGCACGGGCACCTTGCCGGACGGGTTCAGCTCGTAGATCCAGGCCGGCCGGTTGCGCAGATCGATCTCGACGGTTTCGTAGTCGATCCCCTTCTCGGCGAGCACGATCCGCACCCGCGCGCAGAATGGGCACCGCGCCGCGTCGTACAGCTTCACGCGTTGATCTCTTTCATGCGCTTCCAGTTAGCGACGCAGACGGACGCGCGGCTGAGGCATCGCTTGCGATGCCGTCCAGAGGCCATGGCGGCTTTGCCGGCGTGGCCGCCTGCTTCGCCCGCGCGTCCTGAAGTCGGCGCCGACAAGCGGCGCCTCACGGCTCGAGCCCCATCAGCTCCCCGATCTGCGCGTAGAGCTCCTCTGCCGGCGGGAGCTCTGCCGGCGTCGCGGCGGTGCGCGCGACGCGGCGCACCTCGTCGTGGGCGGCGCCGGTGAGCCGCGCAACGAGCGTCGGGTTCGCCGCCGAGTGCGAGCTCGTCGCCCTTCGGCAGCGCGCCGTAGTACGTCGGCACGGAGAGGTACTCGTCGACCATCCGCCCGCGCTCGTACAGCTGGAAGCGCACGACGGCGCCACGCTCGATCGCAAGCGCGACGACGACCGCGCCGAGCCGTTCGGACAACTCTTTCGCCAGCCGCGCCTGCGCGGCGCGATCCGCATCCATTACCGGATCGGCGATCCGGATCCACCCGTGCTGGGCATCGCGGACGTCCGGCGATTCGAGCCGCGGCACGAAATGCTCGAGCGCCCGCTCCACCGAGGTTCGGTCGTCGCTCTGCACGTGCGTCGAAGCGCGCGACGGCCCTTCCGGCGCAGCCGCCAAGCGGCGCTCCAGCGCGTCGAGCGGCACGGCCATGAAGTACTCGACCACCTCGAACCCGAGCCGCTGCCACACGGCCAGCGCGGGCTCGTTTGCCTTCAGCGCCTCGAGCGTGACGAGCGTCGTCCCTTTCTCCTTGACGTCCTGAATCGCTTGCTCGAGCAGCTTTTTGATCACGCCTTGCCGCCGGCTTCCCTCGCTGACGTGAGCCCATTCGAGATGCGCAACGCCCCGCTCCGGCGTGGTCACGTGAGCGACGCCCACCAGCTTGCCGTCGCTCTCGGCGACATAGATGGCTCCGCCGTCGAGGCTTCGCCGGATCACGCCCCACTGCTCGTCCCATTCCTCGGGCGGAAACCCGGGTGGCTCGGGCACCTCGATCGAAAACTCCTCCCACAGCCGGCGGAGCTCAGCCTCGTCCGCTTCGGTCGCAAGGCGAATGTTCACGCGACACGCATCCCAGTGAGCAGATAGTGGGCAGAGAGGTTCTGGAACGGGTCGAGCCGTTTGCCGAGCTCGTGCACATCCAAACCGTAGAGAACTTCGGCCGCCTTTCGCAGGACGAGGTCGCCTGCCGGCCATGCACGCGGACGCGCGAGATGCCGGGCGAGAAACCATTCGGCGGTCCAGGGGCCGAGCCCGCGGATCGCGGTCAGCTGCGCGCGCACCTCGTCGTCGTCGAGCGCCGCGAGCGCGTGCAGGTCGATGTCGGCGCGCGCAAGCCCGATCACGTACTCGGCCTTCCGCCGCGAGAACCCCACCGCGACGATCTCCTCCTCGGTTGCAGCTGCGATCGACTCGCGCGACGGGAAGCTGTAGGCGACCTCCCCGCGTTCGCCGAAGCGCTCGATCAACCGGTTGCGAATGGCGAACGCCGCGAACAACGAGACCTGCTGCGCCGTGATCGAGGCGACGAGCGACTCGAAGGGATCCGGCGCGAGCGGCGGACGGAAGCCCGGGATGCGCGACACGATCCCGGCCAGCACGGGTTGCCCGGCCGCCCAGGCGTAGAACGGCGGCAGCTCGAACTCGGCCCCGAGCAGCTTGAGAATGACCGGCCGCGTCTCGCCGTCGAGCGGCTCGACGTCGACGCCCCCAGGCGTGGCCATGATTCGCACCTCGCGGCCGGCGACGACGCGATGGAGACCGCCCTCGTGCCAGAGGTTCGCGAGGTCGGGCCCGAACGCGCGAAAGCGCTCGGTCGAGACGTCGAAATCGTAGGGCTCAGGAAAGCGCAGCAGCAACGTCGTCGAAGGTCTCGAAACACTCGTACGGGAGGCCGTGTGCATCGAAGTACTCGGCCAGCGCCCGCCGGGCAAACACGCGATCGGCTGCGCGGGCGGCGCACTGATCCGACCAGCCGTCGCCGACGTAGACGAGCGGCCGACCTGCGGGCAGCGCGCGCCGCTTGCACAGGTCGCCGCATTCGGGGCACGGCGCATCGTCGGCCCAGAGCACCCGCCACCCGTCGGGGCGCGGGTCGAGCCGGTTCGCGACCACGTCGACAACGACCCCTTCGCGCGCCAGAAGCGGCTCGATCGTCTCGTGGAAGCCGCTCGAGAGGATCAGGGGCCGGAACCGCTCGGCGAGCGCGCGGAAACCGGGGCGAATCTCTGCCTCAGCAACGAGGAACGCGACCGCCTCCTCGAGCGGTGCGGTGATCGTCCCGACCTCGGTCTCCATCACCTCCCGGTAGGTGCGGGTCGTCCCGAGCGCCCCCTCCATCCGCGCGAAGAGCTCCCGGTCGCCGAAGCGCTCGAGCAGCATCCATTGCGTGTCGCGGACAGTCACCGTGCCGTCCCAGTCGAGGACCATGTACAACGTGGCCGTGGAGGCTAGTTCCGGGGCGAGGGTCTGGGCGTTCGCGTGCGGCATGGTGGTGGCGCTCCTGCTCGCCGGCGCGGCCGGTGCGCAGGGCTCGTCCGGAGGCGACATCGAGCCTGCCTGGTCGCCGAACGGCAAGCAGATCGCCTTCGCGCGGTTCGTCGGCGCCAATCTCGAGCTCTACGTGATGAACTCCGGCGGGGGCGGGTTCCGGGCGCTGACGCACGGCTCGCCGAACCACGTCGATCCCGCCTGGTCGCCCGACGGCAAGACGATCCTCTTCTCGAGACTCGTGCGGGCCCACGGCCAGCTGACCGGTGGCCAGGTCTACGTGACGAAGCCGGGCGGCGGTGGCCAGAAGCGCCTGACGACGGGCGAAGGCGGCTACGACGAAGTGTTCGGCTGGTCGCCCGACGGCAAGCAGATCGCGTTCGAACGGATCCAGGGCGGCGTCGGCTCGGTCTGGGTGATGGACGCAAACGGCGCCGGGCAGAAGCGGCTCACGGGAGGCACGAACGTCGACGACTACCTCGCCGCGTGGTCACCCGATGGAAAGAAGCTCGCCTTCGTTCGCACCGCCGCAAATGCGTTCGGCGACATCTACGAGATGAATGCCGACGGCACCGGAGTTCATCCGCTCGTTCAGACATCCGGGGACGACACCTCTCCGGTGTGGTCGCCGAACGGCAAGAAGATCGCATTCATGAGCGACCGCACGGCGCACTATGAGATCTACACGGTCAACGCGGGCGGTGGCGGACGGCGGCAGATCACGCACACGGACGGAGGCGCACACGACCCGAGCTGGTCGCCCGGACGGCAAGAAGATCGCATTTGCGACGTTCGTCGACGGACAGTGGCAGATCGACGTCGTCAACTCGGGCGGCGGCACGGTGCAACAGCTGACGAGCTCGAGCGGCGACAACACGAACCCCGCGTGGTCACCCGACAGCAAGAAGATCGCGTTCGAGAGCACGCGCGACAACGAGTCGAAGATCTTCGTGATGGGCGCCGACGGCAGCTCGCAACACGCCGTCACCTAAACGACGGTATTCCGCAGCACGCCGATCCCGTCAACGGCGACTTCGACGACGTCGCCGCGTTGGGCAGGGGCATCGCCGCCGACACCGACGACCAGCAGGTCGCCTGGGCGCAACGCCGTGTTCTGCGCCGCGTGTGCCGCGCGCTCGTCCCACCCGTCCCCCGCGTCGTACTCGTCGGGTGTGACGAGCACCGGCCCGATCGAGAGCGCGAAGTCGCGGCTCTTTGCACCCGCCAGGTCGGGCGCCGTCCAGGCGTTCGCAGCCGTGAAGCCGCCGATCGCGCCGTCCGCGCCGATCATCGCCGCAACCGCGGGCACCGAGCGCAGGTCGTTCGAGCCCTCGGGATATGCGATTTCGTCCTCGGGCCCGCGAATCGCAGCGGTGTTGCCGAACGCGAAGTCGCGCGCCGTCGAAGAGACGAATGCTCGGCGGATAGAGCACCGGCGCGCGTAGATCGACCTCGGCCAGCGGATACTCGGCGTGCTCGCGTAGCGCGCCACCCGAGATGAAGTAGACCTGCAGAGTCTGCGCCGCGAGTTGCACGACGCGGTCGCCGTCGACACGCCCGGGCCACCCGCGCGGCAGGTCCATTCCTTTCGGCGTGAACATGGCCAACCTCAAGGTTCTGTGTGGACGATCACGTCGTCGATGTCGGGCCGCTCACGGCGAATGCGTTCCTCGATCTCGCTCGCACGCGCATGCGCATCGGCCAGGGTGCTGCCGCCGTCGAGACCGAGCGTGAGAAAGGCGACGAGCCCGCCGTCGGTGCGCAGGAAGCGCAGCTCCCGCGGCTCCTTGCCGGTCGCCTCGAGCACGATCCGCTCGACCGTCCGCTTGTCGCCCGGAACCTCGCGCCCGGCGGATGGCTCAGTCAGCGGCTCGAGGTGCGTGACCACCGTGTCCACCTCCGGCACGGCCTGGCAGACAGCACGTTCGAGCTGCTCGGCAACGTCGTGTGCCTCCTCGAGCGTCACGTCGCCCGGCAGCTTCAGATGCAGCGAGAGCTCGATGCGCCCGCCGACGACGAGGAGCGTGAGGTTGTGGACTTCGCGGACGCCGGGCACGGCAACCGCGGCAGCGTGCGCGCGCTCGCGAATGCCCGCGTCCTCGAGCGGCTCCACGTGCACGATCACGTCGCTGCCCGGCAGCGCTCGCTCGACCGCCGCCTCGACCGCATCGGCGGCCGCGTGCCCTTGCCCGACGGCCGCCGACGGCGAGACGCCGATCACGACGTCTGCGAACTGACGGCCGCCGGCCTGGCGCATGCGCAGCCGGCGCAGCGACACCTCGGGCACCGAGCCGATCGCGGCGCGTGCCAGGGCTTCGGCGTCTGCCGGCGCGCGGTCCATCAGCACGTCGACGTTGCCGCGGGCAAGCCGTGCCGCCGCGAATAGCACGAGCACCGCAACGAAGAGCGCCGCGATCGAGTCGCCGCTCGGGTGTCCTGCGCGAGCGAGCACGAGACCGATCAGCACGGCGACCGTGCCGACGAGGTCGCTGCCGAAATGCACCGCGTTCGACGCGAGCGCCGCGCTCTTGTAGCGACGTGACGCGCGCCGGGAGACGGCGGTGCGGCTCGCGTCGACCACGATCACGACACCGACGACCACGAGCGCGTACCAGGTCGCGTTCACGCTGTGTGGCGAGGAGCCGGCGAGCCGCTCGATCGCGCGCACGCCGATGAAGACGCTCGCCGCGGCGAGGAAGGCCGCTTCGGCAAGGGCGGAGAGATGCTCCGCCTTCCCGTGCCCGTACTGATGGCCCGGGTCGGCGGGCTTGCCGGCCACACCGACCGCGAAGAACGTCAGGAGAGCGGCGACGAGGTCGGTGCCGGAATGGATCGCCTCCGAGATCAGGCCGAGGCTGTGGGTGGCGAGCCCAACGGAGAGCTTGAGCGCCACGAGCGCGGTCGCGGCCACCACGGATACGAGCGCCGCGCGACGCTGCGGAGTCATCACGCGGATTGTCTCAGTCGACGGCGCCGGGGTTCGGCGTGCCCGCCGCAGCCTCGACCGCAGCGATCTCGTCGACCCCCTTTCGCAGCGGCACCTCCTTCACCCAGATCACCGCGATCGCCCACACGAGCAGAGCGACGCACGTCGCCGCGAGGAACGCCGGCTTGAGCGCCGCGGCGAGCGATTGGCGCAACGCCGGCGGCAGGCGGTGGATCGCAACACCCGCGCCCGTCGTCGCCTGCACGGGCAGGCCGGCGTTCACGATCACGCCCATGATCGAGACGCCGAGCGTCGCCCCCATCTGCCGCGCGAACTGGGTCAGCGCCGTTGCCGAGCCGATCCGCGCGCGCTGCACGGTGTTCTGAACCGAGAGCACGAACACCTGCATCATCGAGCCGATCCCGATCCCCGACGACCACCATCGCGAGCGCGGCCTGCCTGTTCGTCGTGTGGACGTCCATCCGCCAGAGGAGCGCCATCCCGAGCGCGAGCACCGGCGGGCCGAAGACGACGTTCCAGCGGTAGCGGCCGGTTCGCGAGACGAGCTGGCCGGAGAGGAACGACGTCGTCACGGCGCCGAGCAGCAGCGGCGTGAGCACGACGCCTGACGACGTCGCCGACGAGCCGATCACGCCCTGCACGAACAGCGGCACGAACGAGATCGTCCCGAACATCGCCATCCCGACGAGCGCCATGCAGGCGACGCTGCCCGCGACGATCGGGTTGCGTAAGAGCGCGAACGGCAGGATCGGCTCGCGGCAGCGCCGCTCCCAGAGCCCGAAGACGGCCAGCAAGATCGCTGCGATCGCGAGCGCCGCCGAGCACGTGCCCGCTCGACCATGCGTAGTCACGCCCCGCCCAGACGAGCCCGAGCAAGAGCGATGCCGTCCCGGCCGCGAGCAGCCCGGCGCCGGGCCAGTCGATCGCGTGCTCGGCGCGCACTCTGCGCTTCGGCATCGTCACCGCGATCACGACGAGCGCGATCGCGCCGACCGGCAGGTTGACGAGGAAGATCCAGCGCCAGGTCGTGTTGTCGACGATGAAGCCGCCGATTGCCGGGACCGATGATCGAGGACGCGGCGAACACCGCGCCGATCAGCCCCTGCCAGCGGCCGCGGTCGCGGGGCGGCACGATCGCTGCCGATCACGGCGAGCGAGAGCGGGAAGAGACCGCCGGCGCCGAGCCCCTGGAGGCCGCGGAAGATCGACGAGCTCGGTCATGTTCTGCGCAGCGCCGCAGAGCGCCGAGCCGACGAGGAAGATCACGATCGCGATCAGCATCAGCGGCCGGCGGCCGTGCACGTCGCCGAGCCGTCCGTACACCGGCACGGTCACGGTCGAGGTGAGCATGTACGCGGTGAACACCCAGGAGTACTGCGTGATCCCGCCGAGGTCGCGAGACGATCCGCGGCAGCGCGGTCGCGACGATCGTCTGGTCGAGCGCCGCGAGCAGCAGCGTCACCATCAGACCGGCGTAGATCGTCGAGGACGCGGCCGATCGTGTAGTCGTAACCCGGCGGCCGGCGGCTGAGGCCGTTCGCGCAGCGTCATTCCGACCGGCACGGCGGAATCGACCTTGCCGATGCGTGCGCTCGAGCGGCGATGCCGGCGCGATCGCGACCGCCACCGACGATCTCCCAGCGGCTGCAGATGCTCGTTCAGGAGCACGAGCGCGAACAGCACGGCGAAGAACGGCTGGAGGTTCGCGAACAGCGATGCGCGCGACGGGCCGACGCGGTCGATCGCCGTGAACCAGAGGATGTTCGTCAGGAACGAGCGGCCCGATGACCGCGTAGGCGAAGGCGAGCCACACCTTCCAGCCGAAGCCGCGTCAAGCTCTGGTCGCAGCAGCTGCGGGATGCTGACGAGCGCGAGCGGGACCCAGCCGAGCGCGAGCACGAGCGCGCTGATCCGGAACGGCGAGTAGCGCCGTCATCAGCGGCGCGATCGCGACCGAGTACGCGGCCCAGGTCGCGGCGGTGCGCGATCGCGAGCAGGTCGCCCGACGACGTTGCCGAGACCCGCCGCCGCCGCCGCCGGCGATCGAGCCCGACGCCGACGAACGAGATCGCCGCTCGCGATCCAGAAGCGCCTGCCCGACGCGCTCGAGCCCGACGAGCGAGCGCGATCAGGCCGGCGAAGATCGGGCGTCGTCCCGAGCACGAGCCCGACCGTCGAGGCGGTCGTGCAGGTGGAGCGCGTAGACGAAGCAGATCTGGTTGACGAAGATCAGCAGCGCCGCGAGCCCGACGAGCTGCGCGTCGCGGCAGCGGATCCGGAACGAGCGCTCGCGCTGCCAGCGTGAAGCCCCAGAACGAGGCTCGTCGCGGCGAAGTAGCGCACCGTCGCGTACGCGAGCGGGCCGAAACCGTGCGTGACGAGGTACCGGGTCACGGTGACGTTCAGCGCCCAGAGGAGGATCGTGCCGAGCAGCATCAGGTCGACGGCCGACACTCGGCGTCCCACCACTCGACCACTACCGCACGCGCCGGGACTTGCGGCGCTCGCGTAGCATCCCGCGATGGAACGCGAGCCGACCCGCGACGACGTCGACGCCCTCGTCGGGCCGGCGACGCCGCACTTCGCCTACCAGCTGCGCGCGCGGGTCCGCGAGCTCGTGGCCGGGCTGCCGGCGGACCACGACGTGCGCCGCTACGCCGAGGAGAAGATGGAGCTGCTCGACCGGCTCGGCCACGCCTCGTCGAAGGCCGAGGAGGGCGGGCGCGAGCCGCGCAGCCGTCCGGGCTGGGACGCAGATCCCGAGCGCGGCGCCGGCCGACGACCCGCTGCCGCGCTAGCGCGTGAACGTCTTCGTCACGGGCGGCTCGCGCGGGATCGGCCGCGCGATCGCTCTTCGCTTCGCGCGCGACGGCGCCGAGCGCGTCGCGATCGGCTACCTCCGCAACGACGAGGCCGCCGAGGCGACGGCCGAGGAGCTGCGCGCGGCCGGCGCCGAGCCGGTGCTCGTGCGCGGCAACGTCACCTCCGACCGCGTGCTCGACGAGGTCGCCGCGCTCGGGCCGCTCGACGTGCTCGTCCACAACGCGGCGACCGGCGTCGTCCGCCCGGCGCTCGAGACCGAGGACAAGCACTGGGACTGGACGCTGAACGCGAACGCGCGCGCGTTCCTCTCGCTCGCCCGCGCCGCCGCGCCGCAGATGCCGGCCGGCTCGTCGATCGTCGCGATCTCGTCGCTCGGCTCGCAGCGCGTGCTCGAGAACTACGTCGCTGATCGGCACGTCGAAGGCGGCACTCGAGGCGCTCGTCCGCTACCTCGCGGTCGAGCTCGCGCCGGCGATCCGCGTCAACGCGGTCTCGGCGGGCGTCGTCGAGACCGGCGCGCTCGAGCACTTCCCGAACAAGGACGAGATGCTGCGCATCGGCGGCGCGAACCCGGCCGGCCGGCTCGTCGCGCCCGACGACGTCGCCGGCGCGGTCGCGTTCCTCTGCTCGCCCGACGCCGAGATGGTGCGCGGCCACGTGCTCGTCGTCGACGGCGGCTTCTCGCTTCCGGTTTAGCCGACCTATACTGAGGAAGAATGCGCGTGCGGATCGTGCTGGCTACAGCACTGAGCGCCGTCCTTGCGACGGCAGCGGTCGCGGTCGCCTCCGGCCGGGACGAGGGGCGCCAGCGCCCGCCGGCCGCGCTCTCCGACCACTACAAGGCGGTCTGGATGGGCGAGTGGGGTGCCTGCGGCCGCCGGACGCTGCACGGGCTGGCCAAGGAGCTCCACCTGAAGGTGCCCGCCGGGCGCACGCCCCAGGTGACGGCGAAGCTGGTGGCAACGGTCGCCGAAAACGCGCTCTGGAACCTCGACCAGGAGTTCAACACGCGCAGTCGACGGCTGCCGCAACGGCATCCTCTGGCGCTTCTACCACGGCTAGTCAGCGCCGCACGACGCTGCGCACGGTGTCGGCGGCGACGTAGCCGGCGATCTTCGGGTTCTCCTGCAGGCGCCGCATCGAGTACTCGTACCAGTGCGTGCCGAAGGGTACGTAGACGCGCAGCCGGTGACCGTCGCGCACGAGCGCGTCGCCACGCGACGGCGCGCACGCCGAGCAGCATCTGGAACTCGTACCGGTCGGGCGCGAGCGCCGCGCTCGCGCACTTGTGCGAGCGCGTCCACGATCAGCGCCTCGTCGTGCGTCGCGATCCCGACGTAGCTCCCCTGGTCGAGCAACACCCGCAGTGTCGCGCGAAAGTTCTCGCGCATCTCGTCGGGGTCCTGGAACGCGATCGACGCCGGCTCGATGTAGATCCCCTTGCAGAGGCGCACGTTGGCGAGTCCGACGGCATCGGCGAGCGTGCGCCGCAGACGTGCCTGCAGGACGACGCCGAGGTTTTCGCGGCCGCCGTGCGCAGCTCGCGGTAGAGCCGAAGCGTCGCGTCGGTCGTCGACGAGTCCTCCATGTCGATCCGCACGAAGTTGCTCGCGCACGCGCGCGTCCTCGACGAGCGCCTCGAGATTCGCGCGGCAGAAGCCGTAGTCGAGATCGAGTCCGAGCCCCGTCAGCTTGACCGAGATGTTCGAGTCGAGCTTCTCGCCTTCGATCCGTGCGAGGACGCGATGGTAGGCCGCGCGATCTCGCTTGCAGCCTCGCGGTGCTCGGACCTCTTCGCCGAGCACGTCGACCGTCGCGAGCTTGCCCTCGCCGTTCAGGCGCGCGGACGACGCGGACCGCGTCTTCGAGCGACGGGCCCGGCGATGTACGGCGCGGCGAGCCGCCGCACGACAGGCTTCGGCACCGCCGGCAGGACGCGGACAATCGCACGATCGAGAAGCGCCACGAGCGGGCGCGAGTGTAGTGGGCGCTAGCCGGTTTCGCGCATGAACCCCTGGCGGGCGGCGCTGACGAGCGCCACCGCCTCGGGGAAGAGCACGCGCATCGCGTCGCGCAGAGCGACCGACTGCTCGTCGACGCGTGCCCGTCGACCTGCACCTGCGAGAGCGCAGCCGACGTCAGCTCGACGGCCGTGTTGAGCGTCAGCGTCGCGAACTGCTCGCGCTGGGCCTCCTGCACGGTCTCGGCCTGCTGCTCGGCGAAATCGCGCAAGCCGCGCAGCAGATCCTCGGGATCGCCTCCAAACGGAAAACCACCTTCCATGAACCCCAGGTTACCGGAGGGGCAGCTTGTAGCGGCGCTCGACTTCGCCGACGAACGCCTCGACGATCCCGGTGGCGCTGCCGAGCTCGGCCGTTCCGAACGTGTCCAGATACGCCGGCGACGCGACGCGCGCCTCATCCTCCTGGCCGGTCAGCTCGGCGGCGATCTCGCACATGGCGACGAGCCCCGCGACCTCGCGCACACGCGCGCGCTCGTCGAGCGGGCGGCCGTCTACGTCGAGGACGAGCCACTCGCGTGCGTCGTCCTCGCCGAAGGCGACGAGGAAGGTGCGAACACCGGTCGCCGATTCGGCCGCGAGCACACCCGTCACCGCTCCGTGCGCGCCTGCCTCGACGGCGATCTGTTCGAGCTCCACGCCCCTCACCCTAGATTCACCACGAAACTGCCAGGGTCGCGATCGGCGGCGCATACGGACGCGCGGTCAAAGCCGGCCCGTCCTAAAGGTCGGCGCCGACGAGCGGCGCCTTAGACTCGCCTGATCGACGCCAAGACCCTCTTCGCCCCGCTTGGGTCGACCTACGAGCGGACCGGCGCGATCCTCTCGCTCGGGCAGGATCCGCGCTGGCGGCGCTTTCTCGTCTCGCGGATCGAGGCGGGACCGGACGACCGCGTGCTCGACGTTGCCACCGGCACCGGGCTCGTCGCGCGCGAGCTCGTCGCCCGCTACGGCTGCCGTGTCGTCGGCGTCGACCAGAGCGGCGAGATGCTGGCAGAGGCGCGGCGCCGCACGAACGGCCGCATCGAGCTCGTGGAGGCGCGTGCAGAGCAGTTGCCGTTCGCAGACGGCGAGTTCGACGCGCTCACCTTCACCTACCTGCTGCGCTACGTCGACGACCCGGCAGCCACATTGCGCGAGCTTGCGCGCACCGTGCGTGCGGGCGGGACTGATCGCGAGCCTCGAGTTCGGCGTGCCGCGCGGCGTGGCGCGTCCGCTCTGGGAGCTGTACGTCCGCGCCGGGCTGCCTGCAGCGGGCGCCGTGATCGGCAAGGGCTGGCGCGAGGCCGGCTCGTTCCTCGGTGGCTCGATCCGGGCCTTCAACGAACGCTGGCCGCAGGAACGGTTGCACGAGGCGTGGCGCGCGGCCGGGATCGAGGACGTCCAGTCTCGCCGGCTCAGCCTCGGTGGAGGGGTGGTGACGTGGGGACGGAAGAGGTAAGACCCTCGTTTTATGCGCTGCGCCCGGGAGGCTGGCGCGACTACGTGACGGTGCTGCACCTGCCGTACACCGCGTGGAACCTCTCCTACGTCGCGCTCGGTGCCGCGCTCGCGCCGCACTTCCGCACCGGGCGGATGCTGTGGACGATGGCAGCGTTCGCGCTCGCGCTCGGCAT
Organism: uncultured Actinomycetes bacterium; assembly: GCA_963761365.1. Lineage (GTDB taxonomy): Bacteria > Actinomycetota > Thermoleophilia > Gaiellales > Gaiellaceae > PALSA-600. The sequence continues at coordinate 201,944 of CAVXHB010000001.1, forward strand.
CGCCGCGCACGCGCTCGATGAGCTGAACGGCAGGCCGCTGCGGACGAAGATCAGGAGCGGTGTTCTCGTTGCCCTTGGGATTGCCGCGCTCGCCGGCGCGTGCGCGATCGGCGTGTGGGGAGCGATCAGATGGCACGAGCCGGCGTTGCTCATATTCGTTGCGTTCGGCGCTGTCGTCGTGCCCGCGTACAACCTCGAGTGGTTCGGCGGAGCACTTCACAACACGCTGGGGCTGGCGCTTGCGTGGGCCGCGTTTCCGGTTCTGACCGCGTACTTCGCCGAGGCGAACACGTTACGCGCGGAGGCGTTCCTGGGGGCCGGATATGCGGCGGCGATGATCGTCGTCCAGCGGACGCTTTCGACTCCTGTCCGGCACGCACGACGCACGCTCGGGACGACGGCAGGCGTCGAGCCGATGGAGCGCTCGTTGCGCATCCTGCCGTGGGCGAATGTGCTGCTCGGCTGCGCGCTGGTGGTCGCGCGTCTAACGTAACGGCATGCGATTCAGCCGCTCACGCAACCGCACGCCGGACGAAGAGCTCGAGCACGCGAAAGCGAAGTTCGACGAGATCGTGGCGCACGAGATCGAGCAGCGTGCAGCCGATCTGGAGCAAACGCTGGCGATCGCACGCGCCGAGTCTCTGACCGCGCTCCTGAACGAGGAACGACGCATCACCGAGGAGCGCCGCCGCGACGTTGCGGAGCGTGAACGCGACGCCTCCGCGAAGCTCTCGGAGACGCTCAACGGGGCGCAGCGCCGCGTCGAGGAGAGGCTCGCGGGCTGGGGCACCGATCTCGAGCAGCTCCAGGAGAGCCTCGCGGGGGAGCTCGCGCGAATCGGCCAGCGGCTCAGCCAGTTCGCAGCGGATGCCGAGGGCAAGCTGGTCGAGGAGGCCGAACGGCTTCAGGGTCTGGTCGACGAGCATCGCGGGCTGATCGGAAAGCTGCGAGACGACCTCGACCGCACAGCGCAGGAGGTGGCGAGGGCTGCAGCGACGGATCTCGAGCAGCACGCTGCCGACCGACGACGTGCACTGCATGAAGTTGCCGAGCGGATGCGGCGCCGCGAGCGCGAGCTACAGGAGCAGATCGAGCGCGAGGTCGCCGAAGCAGCGGAGCGGATCGGCACCCAGCTCGGCGATGTCGAGCACCGCCAGCTCGAGCAGCTGCGCCGGGTTGTCTCGCGCGAGGCGACGCGGTACGCCGAGGCCGCCGCGCAACAAATGGAGGTGACGATCCGCACAGCGCGAGAGGAGGCCGCCAAACGGCTCGGCCGCGAGCTCGACCTGGCGGTCGACCGGTTTGCGCGCGAAGCGGAGGGCGTACTCGCCGAGCGGGTCGAGCACTTGGCCGAAAACGCCGTCCAGCGGGTCAACGCCCGCCTGCAGGAGCTGGCACGCCGGGTTGAGAGAGCTGGCGCCGCGACGCACCTAGCCGCGGCTCGAGAGCTCACGCGCGATCCGTGCCCTTCGAAAGCCAACTTTCCCAGGGAGGGTTCGTCTAGGAAGAAGCGAACACGCGCGACACATGGCACAGCTAACCGAACAACCACAGTCCGAACGCGAGAAAGTCGAGTCGTGGCGGTTGCATGTGCTCGTGGAAGCCGGCTACCCGCTGTCGCTGGCCGAGAAGATCGCTCATTCCGAGGCCGACCTGCACACCGCAGTCGAGCTCGTCCTCGCCGGCTGCACGCACGAGACCGCAGCCGAGATCCTCCTGTAGTCCCGTCGCTAGCCTTCGACCGTGAAGGTCGAGGCGACAGAAGTCGAGGGCCGCAAGGTCTACTCGGTGCGCGCGTTCAACCAGGGGATCGCGGGGTACATCGAAAAGCTGCCGACCGTGTGGGTTGAAGGTGAGGTGACGGAACTGCGCAGGCAGGAGCGGTGGGCGTCGGTCTTCCTCACGCTCAAAGACCCCGAGGACGGCGCGTGCCTCGCGGTGCAGATGCCGCGGGGGCAGTTCGACGGCTTGAAGCTCGAGCTCCAAAACGGCGAGCGCGTCCACGTCTACGGGCGCCCCGAGCTCTATGCGCAGCGCGGCGACTTCCATCTGCGCGCGCTGACGATCGAGCGTTACGGGCTCGGCGCCCACCTCGCTGCACTCGAGCGGTTGAAGCAGAAGCTCGCCGCCGAGGGACTGTTCGCGGCGGCGCGCAAGCGTGCGCTGCCGCGCATCCCGGCACTGATCGGCCTCGTCACGGGGAACGACGCTGCAGCGAAACGCGACGTGCTCACGGCGATCACGACGCGCTTTCCACCCGCGCACGTCCTCGTCGCGGAGACGTACGTTCAGGGACCCCGCGCGGCGCCTGCAATTGCGACCGCAATCGCCGATCTTTGCGCGCGCGGCGTCGACGTGCTGATCCTTGCGCGCGGCGGCGGCAGTTTCGAGGACCTGCTGCCGTTCTCCGACGAGCGCGTCGTCCGCGCGGTCGCCGAGTGCCCGGTTCCCGTGGTCTCAGCAGTCGGGCACGAACAGGACACTCCGCTCTGCGATCTCGCAGCGGATGTGCGCGCCTCGACACCGTCGGTCGCGGGGCGGCTCGTCGTTCCCGACCTCGCAGAGCTCCGCGTATGGCTCGACCGTGCGCATGCAGGTCTCGGGCGCGGAGCACGCCGAATCGTCGAGCGCCACGGCGAGCGGCTTGCGACAGCCCACGACCGTCTTCGCCGTGCACCGTTGCTTGCACTCGAGCGCCGCCGCGCGCGGCTCGACACGACCCGAGGCCGCTTGCTCGCGCTCTCCCCCGGGCGACCCTGGAACGCGGCTACGCCATCGTCCGCAGCGGCGATGCGCTCGTCCGCGAACCGCCCGCCCCGGGAACCGCGCTCGCGGTCGAGGTCGCGGGCGGCCCGTTCGGGGCCAGGTCGGAATGACAGAGCAGACCTTCGAGCAGGCGCAGGTCGAACTGGAGCAGATCGTCGAGCGGCTCGAGCGTGGTGACGTCGGCCTCGAAGAGCTGACGAAGCTCTGGGAGCGCGGCGAGGAGCTCTACCGGCGGTGTGCCGAGCAGCTTGCCGGTGCGCAAGGCACAATCGAGGAGCTGGCGCGCCGGCTCGACGCACAGCAGACTTAGTTTCTTAACCCATGGAAGGCTCGCAACCCATCACCGCAGACGACCTCGACCTCGCGCCGGTCTTCGGCGCGGTCGACGACGAGACGAAACAACGCGTGCTCGAAGAGCTGCGTCGCGCCGACGCGACGCTCGTCGCGCTGCGCGACGAGCTCGGGCTCGAGGGCGACGGCCTCACACTCGAGCGCTATCCGTCGGGCCAGACCGAGGTCGTCGGGATGCTCCGAGGCGGAGAGGGCAAGCTCTCCTTCGAGACGAGCCTGCGGCCGCGCAACTTCTTCTCCGAGTCGCCGTGGCAGCCGGGACGCCCGCCCCGGTCGATGATCACGAGCGCGTGGGATGCCGACGGCTACATCCGCGTGATGGTGCGCCGGCTGGTTGGCGGCCACAAGTACACGATCCAGGAGACCGGCGCGGAGATCGAGGAGCTGCACTTCGAGTCGGCCGTCGAAGCCGCTGCAGGACTTGCCGGCGTGTGCGAGCAGCTTGCCGAGCTCGCACGCTCGCGGGAGGCCACGGTCGACGCGTGGACGCCGCCCGAGGACAACGCGTCAGAAGTCGCATAGCGCTTCGAGATCCTCGCGGGCCCGCGCCGGGTCGCCACTCAGGTGTCTGACACCGAAGGTGTCTGACACTTCCACACGTCCGCCGAAGAGCACACAGCGCACGCCGAGCCGCTCGCAGCGGCGCACGACCGCGCCCGGCGCCTTCCCCTCGAAGGTCGTCTCGTCGACGGTGCCCTCGCCCGTGACGACGAGATCGGCGCTGCGCGCGCGCTCGTCGAACCCGATCGCATCGAGGACGAGCTCGGCGCCTTCGACGAGCTCGCCGCCGAGCGAGGCGAGCGCCGCGCCGAGCCCGCCGCCGGCGCCGCTGCCGGCGAGCGCGGAATACGGCGCAAGCGCCTCGTCGCAGCGAGCCGGCGCTCGAGCTCCTCGACCACCTCGGGGCTCGCGCCCTTCTGCGGCGCCGAAGACCGCGCGCCGCGCTCGCCAGCAGCGGGTTGCGCACGTCGCACGCGACGCGCAGCGGTAGGTCGTCGGGCCAGCGCGGCAGGACGGAGCGAAGGCCCGCGCCGCCGTCGACGGTCGCCGAGCCGCCGACGCACACGAGCACCGCGCGGGCCTCCAGGCGATCACCGCCGCGAGCAGCTCGCCGAGCCCCGCGCTCGAGGCGCGCAGCGGGTCGAGCTCGCCTCCGCGACGAGGTCGAGCCCGAGCGCGCTCGGCCGACTCGACGACCGCGGTCCCGTCGGGCAGCATCAGATACGACGCCGCAACGGGCCGCCCGAGCGGATCGTTCACCGGCTCGGTCCGGCCACTCGCCGCCGAGCGCGCGGAACAGCACATCTGCCGTCCCCTCGCCGCCGTCTGCAACCGGCAGCTCGTCCGCCTCCCAGCCGGCGCGCCGGAAGCCGTCGACGAGCGCAGCCGCGGCCTGCGCCGCGGAGAGGACGCCTTTGAGGCTAGCCGGGCACGCAAGCACGCGCATGCTCGCGCTCCTCGGTCGGCCTGCAATCTCCGTCGCGCGTCGCGTCCGGCATCTCCTTGCAGCATCGCGTACGAGATGCCCTCGCGGGCGAGGAAGATGAGCCCGATCCCGACGCCGACGGACGCCTCGATCGCCTGCAGCCCGATCCCGAAGGCGAAGCCCGTTGCCGTACGGCGACGCCGTAACTGCTTCAGCGGCAGCGCGATCGCCGCCTGCACGAGGCCGACGTTGCCGGGCCAGAGCGGGAAGATCGTCGCGACGTTCATCAGCACGAGCACGACGCCCGGCAGCGGCGAACGGCTGGTGGATGTCGAACGCGCGCATCGCCGCCCAGACCGCGCAGAGCTGGCAGACCCAGCCGAGCGAACTGGAACGTGGCGGCGATCGCGGCGGGCAGCGGCGCGCGCATCACGCCGAGCCCGACCCGCGCGCTGGATGAGGAGCTCCGGATCGAGCCGAGCTCCGTCGATACTGGGCCGTGGCTGCGCCGCGCCCTGAGCCAGGCGAACGCGAACAGCGCGAGGCCCGCGGCGAGCGACCGCGATCAGGCTGTCGACCGCCCAGTGCGGGCAGCTCGGCGGTCAAGAGCACCCAGACGACGAGCGCGATCACCGGGAAGAGGTCGAAGACGCGGTGCGCGAACACCGAGCCGATCAGCGTCGCGGTCGCGCTCTGCCGGTCCGGCAGCCGGCGCGTGAGCACGGCGACGCGCGCGAGCTCGCCGACGCGACCCGGCAGCACGACGTTCCCGAACAGGCCGACCGCAGAACGCCGAGAACACGAGCCGGAACCGCGGGATGCGGCGGCGGCATCGCCTGCTTGATCGTCGTGTTCCAGCAGGCAGCGCGCGCCGACCACCGAGAGCAGGTTGAGACCGATCGCCGCGACGACCCACGGCCACACCACAGCTCGAAACGCGTTGCCGACCGCATGCCAGTCGGGCCCGCGCCACCAGATCATCGCGATCGCGACCGCGAGCAGAGCCAGCGGCACGACTACGCGCGAGGGACGTTCTTCACGCGACAGCTCGCTCGTAGATCTCCTCGAGCCGCGCGCGATCCCGTCCCACGAGTACTGCTCGGCGAGCGCCCGGCGCCGCGTGGCCCATCGCGACGCGGCGCGGCTCGTCCTCGAGCAGCGAGCAGATCGCGTCCGACGAGCGCGCGCTCGTCGCCGGGCGGAACGAGCGTCGCCGCGTCCGGCTCGACGACGTCCGCGAACCCCGGGATGTCGGAGACGACCACGGGCGTCGCGGTCGCGAACGCCTCGACGAGCACGATCCCGAAGCTCTCGCCGCCGAGCGCAGGCGAGACGAACACCTTCGCGGAGGCGAGCTCGGCGTCGCGCACCTCGTTCGTCACGATCCCGAGCACGTCGATCCCGTCCTCGTCGAAGCGCAGGCGCGCGTGCAGCAGCCGGTACTGGAGCGGATCGGTGCCGATCAGCCGCAGCCGCGCGCCGGTGCGCCGGCGAATCTCGGGCCACGCGCGCAGCAGCACCGGCAGTCCCTTGCGCGCGTCGTGGCGTCCGATGAAGACGACGTGGTGCTCGCGGTGCTCCGCATCCGCGTGCTCGGGCATGACGACGCCGTTCGGGACGATCTCGAACTCGCCGTCGAGCCAGCGCTTGGCCGAGACTTCTGCGAGTCGCGAGACGGCGATCCGCGCGTCGAGGCGCTCGATCAGGAAGCCCCAGACGGGCTTCGCGAGTCGCATCCACGCGAGCTCGCCGGCTGCATGCAAGGTGGCGACGGACGGGCACTCGGCAAACGCGAGCGTCGCCACGCAGATCGTCGGCGTCATCGGCTCGTGCAGGTGGACGATGTCGAAGCGCTCGGCGTTCACGCACCTCGCGCACGCGGCGGATCGAGCGCGGCGAGAGGACGATGTTCGGCAGCGATCCGTTCGCCGGCACGACCACCGAGCGCCCGACGGGGATGATCTCCGCCGGCAGGTCGCCGTGACGCCCGGAGCGCGGATGCAGCAAGCGGGTCTGCAGGCCCGGCGGATCGTGGCCCATCACGATCTTCACCTCGTGCCCGCGCGCGCGCAGCGCCGCGGCCTGGTTCTCGGAGTGCTCGACAACTCCGCCCCAGTACGACCACGAGAACGGGACGATGATCCCGATCTTCATGCGTACGCCGCAGCCAGAGCGGGCGCAAGCCGCTCGATCCCGCGTGCGAGCGTCTCGTCGCTGACCGCGAGCGAGAGGCGCGCCCAGCCGGCGCCGCTCGGGCCGAAGCCCTCGCCCGGCGCGAGCGCGACGCGGTGCTCGGCGAGCAGCCGCTCGGCGGTCAGCCCTTCGGGCAGCCGCAGCCAGACGTAGAACGTGCCCTTCGCACACCGGCGGCTCGGGCAGCGCGGCCGCGAGCCGGTCGCGCCGTCGCTCGTAGGTCGCGCGCCGCTCCTCGACGGAGTCCTGCGGCCCTTCGAGCGCGGCGATCGCCGCCTCCTGCAGCGGGACGAAGATGCCGACGCGCGAATGGTCGTTCAGCATGGTTGACGCGCTCGACGATCTCCGCGTTGCCGACGACGAAGCCGATCCGCCAGCCCGCCATCCCGTAGGTCTTCGACATCGACCAGAGCTCGACGCCGACCTCCTTCGCGCCCGGCGTGGCGAGAAAGCTCTGCGGGCGCGCGGCCGTCGAAGACGAGGTCGATGTAGGCGGCGTCGTGGACGACGGCGGCGCCGGTGCGGCTCTGCGAACGCGACCGCCGCCTCGAACAGTCCCGGGCGGCGCGCAGACCGCGCACGGATTCGACGGGTAGTTGAGGAAGACGGCGGCCGCGGCGGCGCAGCCTCGAGGTCGGGCGCCAAACCTGCGGCGGGGTCGAGCGGCAGCAGCCCGATCTCGGCGCCGGCGAGCGCGACGCCCGACGGGTAGTCGGGGTAGTACGGGATCGGGCAGCAGGATCGTGTCGCCGCGCTGGGCGAGCGCACATCGCAAGCTCGACGATCGCCGTCTTCGTGCCCGGGACGACCGCGACCTCGCGCTCGGGGTCGAGCTCGACGCCGTACACCGAGCGGTAGCGGGCGGCGATCGCCTCGCGCAGCCGCGGCAGCCCGCGGAACGGCGCGTAGCCGTGGACGTCCGGCCGGGCGGCGGCGGCTCGAAGCGCCTCGACGACGTGCGCGGCGGCCCGACCTCGGGGTTGCCGCGGCCGAGGTCGACGACGTCGGCCGTCCCGCGCAGCCGCGACGCGGCGCAGGAGAGCCGGCGAAGTACTGCGGCGGCAGCCGCTCGAGCCGGTCGGGACGTGATCGCACCGCGCGATCGTAGACTCGCCCGCATGACCGAGGTCGCGAAGGACTCTCGACGAGCTTCTTGCCGAGGCCGGGGCGAAAGATCGACCGGCTGACCTCCGCTCGAGGCTCTGGCGGCGCTTCGAGGCGGCGGGCTGATCGTCGACATCCGCTCGACCGACGCGCCGAGAGCGCGACGGGATCGTTCCGGGCTCGGATCCACGTTCCCCGCACGGTGCTGGAGTGGCGGCTCGAGCCCAACGGTCCGTGGCGCAATCCCCACGTCAGCGACCTCGACCGGCGCGCTCGTCGTCCTTTGCGACCACGGGTACTCGTCGATCTTCGCCGCAGCGATCCTCGCCGAGCTCGGCTACACGCGTCCGGCAGACGTGATCGGCGGCTTCGAGGCGTGGGCCGCCGCCGGCCTGCCCGTGGCTACCGCAAGCCCTGAGGCGGCGGAGCCTCGCCGGGACTGGGCGGCCCGGACTCAGCCATAGACTCGCGCCGATGAGCCTCGACGACGCTCTTCCCGGACGGCCTCGCCGAGCTGCACACGCACCTGGGCGGCTCGGTCGCCACCGACATCATGTGGAGCCTCGCCCACGAGCAGGGGATCGCGCTCCCGACGCGCGACTTCTGGGAGTTCGACCGGATGGTCACCGTGTCCGACCCGCGCGGCGTGCCCGACCTCGACTCGCTCGACCGGATCTACCACCTGACCGAGCTGATCCAGTCCTCCCCGCTCGCGGTCGAGCGCTCGGTGCACGCGGCGATCGGCGGCGCCTACCGCTCGCAGCAGATCACGACGCTCGAGCTGCGCTTCAACCCGATGAAGCGCAACCGCGGCGGCGAGCGCGACCTCGACCACATCATCCTCGCCGCGATCCGCGGCCTCGACCTCGCCTCGCTCGAGTACCCGCAGGTGCGCGCCGGGCTGATCCTGATGATGGACCGGACGTTCAGCGCCGACGCAGAACATGGTGATCGTCGAGAAGGCGATCCGCTACGCGCCGCGCGGCATCGTCGGCATCGACATCGCCGGCCCGCGGCCCGGCGGCGCGCGCTACGACTACACGCAGATCGCGGGCCACGTCGAGACGGCGCGCGCGGCGGGCCTCGGCGTCACGATCCACGTCGGCGAGGAGGGCGGCGCCTACGGCGTCGAGGAGCTGCGCGAGGTCGTCGAGGTGCTGCGCCCGGACCGGATCGGCCACGGCATCCTCGCCGCCCGCGACCCGGAGCTGATGGCGGCGCTCGCGCGAGGCGGAGATCACGCTCGAGATCTGCCCGACCTCGAACCTGCTGACGAAGGCGCTCGCCGGCGAGGACGAGGTGCGCGAGACGTTCCGCGCGTTCGTCGAGCAACGGCGTCCCGTTCACGATCGCCACCGACGGCCCCGAGATGATGCGGACGCACCTGCGCGACGAGTTCGAGCTGCTGCTGCGGATCGGCGCGCTCGACGAGAGCGAGGCGCAGGCGGCGAACGAGCGCGGCCATGCGGCGGCGTTTCCGCGGGTCGCGGCCCGCGGTACCGGCGACGTAGATCGAAATACGCCATTTGGTCAATGGTCGCGCGTCGATCGCCGCGTTAGCTTCATCTGCATGCAGGCACTACGAGATCCCGACTCGATCACACCGCGTCAGCGCGAGGTGATCCAGCTGATCGCCGAGGGCCTGTCGAACGACGAGCTCGGGCAAGAGCTCGGGCATCTCCCCTCGCACTGCGAAGGCCCATTGCGATGTCCTGCGGCAGAAGCTCGGCGTCACCGCGGCGTCGGCAGATCCCGCTCGCGTATCGACTCTTGACCGGCGATGACCCGCTGGCAGAAGAGCCTCGAGTTGGCGAGAGCCGACAACGGGGGCTGACGGCAAACCGCGCCCGCGACGACCCCCGCCGCGGGCGCGGCCAGCTCCAGGGCTATCTAACGCGTAAAAAACCATTTACGTTTGTGCCAGAAGGCTGGCAATGGCGCAGGCAACAGAACCCAATGTGGCTACGAAGGGCGTCCGCCGCATCATCGAGCGCCCCCGGCTGCTCAGGCTGCTCGACGAGACGACGGCGCACACGATCCTGCTGATCGCGCCCGCCGGGTACGGGAAAACGACGCTCGCCCGGCAATGGGTGGAAGGCCAGACCGGCGCGTACTGGTACACGGCCCGAGCTGGATCGGCGGACATCGCCCAGCTCGTGATGGGCCTCGCGGAGGCACTCGACCCTGCCGTGGCGGGCCTCCACGAGTACGTCTCACAGCTCGTCCGGGCGATGCCGAACCCGACCCAAAACGCGGCTGAGATCGCGGACGGGATCGTGAACTTCGCGGGAGACCTCAGCGCCGTGACGATCGTGGTCGACGACCACCATGTCGTCGCCGAGAACGAGACCGCGTCCGCGATGCTGCGCACGCTTCAGGAGCGACTCGGCTTCAGGCTCGTGGTCACGTCCCGCCTGCGGCCGACCTGGGCCACCGCACGGCTCCAGATGTACGGCGAGCTGCTCGAGCTCGGCTCCGACGAGCTCGCGCTCACCGACGAGGAGGCGCTCGAGGTGCTGGGCGAAACGGCGCGCCGCAACGCCGACCTCGTCGAGCGCGCGCGAGGATGGCCGGCGGTCGTCAGCCTCGCGGCACAGGCGAATACCGCGCGGTCGTCGCCGGCCGACGACACGGCATCGACGCTGTTTCGGTTCTTCGCCGAGGAACTGTTCCGCGCGACACCGCTGGAACTTCAGGCGAAGTTGATCACGCTCTCGCTGCTCCCGAGACTGTCGAAGGACCTTGTCGAAGCCGCTCTCGGCCGAGATCAACACGCGATCGTCGACCAGGCGGTCGAGTCAGGCCTAGCCAGCCCAGGTCCTGAGTTCGCGGAGCTCCATCCACTCGTGCGTGATTACTTGCTCACGAAGCTGGACGTCAAGGACGACGACGAGCGGATCCGGGCCGCGTTTCGGCTCAGTCTCGAGCACGGATTGTGGGATCACGCCTTCGAACTGATCGAACGTTTCAAGCTGTTCGATCTGCTCGATCCCCTCATAGAGCATTCGTTCAAGCCCCTGCTTTCTTCGGGACGGATTGGGACACTCGAGCACGTCGCGACATACGCCCACGTCACGGCAACACATACGTCCCCGCTTGTTGAGCTGATCGACGCCGAGCTTGCGTTCAGGAATGCGTTCTTCTCGAACGCGCCGAGCTGTCGCGGCGCGGGCAGCGAGGCAGCTCGGCGAACGCACGAGTTCGCTTCACACGCATGGTGGATTGCAGGACAAGGAGCCCAGCTCGACTTCAAGGATGGAGAAGCGTCGCGACATTTCCGACGAGCAAACGAAACTGCGCAAGACGATGATGATCTGCGCGAATCCTTTTGGGGCCTTGTCATAACGGCTGTGCAGAGTGAGGATGCGGCGACCGCCGAGGCAACGCGAACAACTCAGGAAGCGGCGCGAACGTCACCGGTCGACCTTGTACGTGCGATCGGCGACTGCGCAACTTCACGCACTACGGCTTGGCGCGTACGAAGGAACCATCTGACGTTGACGAAGCGATGCACGTCCTTGACGCCGTGGAGACCCACGCATTCGGACGAGTTTCATGAACCGTACGCGTACCATCTACATACTTGGAGGCCAGTACGACGCGCGCCTACGAGGTGACCGAGAAGTTGCATCGTGCGGTCGACACGTATCAGCTCACGTGGGCGGCGCCACACGCACAGTGGGCGCTTGCCGCTGCGTCACTCGGTCGTCGCCAGTTCGGGGCGGCCGATGATTGGCTGCGCCGCGTAGAACAGGCCGCTGACCAACTCCGTTACGGCCAGCTGGTCTTAAACGCAGGTTGCCTGCGATGCCGAATGTTACTTGCTCTGCACCGCTCGAAGACGCGCGATCGGCACTCAACGTCGACGAAACATTGCCGATCAATCGCGGCGATGCGAGGCGAATTTCTTGCAACGAAAGCGCTCACACTCGCCGTGCTGAACCATCGAGCATGAGTGCGCGTACGCTCGTAGACGAGGCCTTGGAAGTCTACGAATCTGCGTCGAGGCACGCGCCTACGCCGCTTGTGCCCGGCGATCGTTGCTCAACGGTGCGGCGGTGCGATTCCGATGACGTTGCCGCCGCCTTGAGCTCGTCGACCAACTAGGCTGGGACGCGCTCGTATCCGCAATGCGCGCATGGCCTCCTCTCCTGAGCGCGCTTTTGAGATCCTCGATACCAGCCCCATACTCGTTGCCGCCTTGAGGAACTCGTACGACTATGACCTTGCTCGTCGAGGCGGGCATCGATCTTGGTCGGCGCCCTCGATATCCAGGCGTCAATAAACGTCCTTTCGCCCCGAGAAGGCGAGGTCTTGGAGCTTGTTCGACAGGGCTTCACGAACGCTCAAATCGCGCATGCGTTGTTCATTTCGGAGTCGACCGTCAAGGTGCACGTCCGACACATCCTCGAAAAGACCGGCGCGCGTTCCCGAACGGAGGCGGCGACAGCCCTGTAGCTGCGCAGGCTTTAGGTGACGGCCACGAGCGCGGGAACCGACCGTTCAGGCTCACGACTATCGGACTCTTGCTCTGCCCAGCCGAAGTCGTCACCCTTCGCCGTACGGTAGTTCTCGTCGCTCGTGGCAAGGATGGCCTCAAAGGCGGCGACCACAGTCGTGTCGAACTGAGTCTCGACTGCCTGCGCGAGGCGGAGCCTCGCGACTTGCGAAGGCATGGCGTCGCGATACGGTCGATCGGAGGTCATGGCGTTGTATGCGTCTGCCACCGCGATGATCCGGGAAACCAACGGGATCTCATCGGCCGACAGCCCGTCGGGATAGCCTCCGCCGTCGATCCGCTCGTGGTGGTGACGGACAATCGCGGCGATCTCGGCGTAGGTGGCGACATTCGCGAGGATCCGCTCCCCGATCTCGGAGTGGCGCTGCATCTCACGACGCTCTTCGAGCGTCAGGGCACCCGGTTTCTCCACGAGCCCTGCGTGAAGGCCAATCTTGCCGATGTCATGGACGAGACCAGCAACATGTGCGAGTTGAAGCTGCTCGGCGTGAAAGCCCCATCCGTGCGGCGATATCTCGTGCGTAGATTGCAACCGCGGCCGAGTGACCGGCCGTGTAGCGGTCTCTGGCATCGAGCGTTGCGACAAGAGCGGAGGCAAAACCAAGGTTGGCATGCTCGAGGGCTGTGTTGGCGTCGACGAGGTCGTCCGTCAAGCGGCGCTGGTCTTGATAGAGCGCGAAGAGCCGCTGTGCCGCTAGTGCAGGCAGGAAGAACAGAGCAAGAGTCCACGGCGACACGTCGACGTACGCGACGCTCAGAAGCGCAACGATGGGCGTGTAGATCGAAATCGCCGCAACCACGATCGGCACGAACATCACGCATGAAGTGGCCAGCGTCGCCACCACGCAGTCGCATCGTCAGCGCAGCGAAGGCGACATCGAGCGTTTCCGCGACGACCGCTGCAATGACCGTCGCGACGACAAGCCTGGCGCTCTCTTGGACGATCGCCGGCGACAGCCAGAGCCGCGAATCCGGCGACCGCCCCGTAGATCGCTCGAATACACGTGTAGATGCCCCACTTGAGATACGGATTTCCGCGCGCCGAGCTTGTGCGCGACGAGCGGCTGGCAGGAAGTACGGAAAATCGCCGACGAAGGACGCGCTGCGACAACGACGGCCGGCCAGCGGGCCCAAGCACGCAGCGGCAAAGACCGTCGGCAGGAGCGGAAATCGAGGCCTCTATTCCGTTTCCGCGAGGCTGACCCGGCCTCGCTCGGCGATCGCTGCCGACGACAGCGAGGCCAGCGACGGCGGCTGGGTCCCGTAGATCCGTACCCGCACAGCCAGCACCAAGAGGCCAGCCAGCCAGCCCCAGAAGCACGCCTTGATAGGCGCACATGCGATCTAGGCCACCGATTCTGCGCGAAATTACGGAAATTCCGGCGATATCTTGCATATCCCCCTAAAGGGTTATAGATTGTCCGTGCCGTCAGTTCCCAACCGAGGGGAGTACACGATGCTTCATTGGGTTACACGCCTTGCCTCCCGCGCTGGTGTCGCGGGCGGAACCGTCTGCTGGTAGAGCGCAAACCAAAGCTGAACCACTGAGCCGTGGCTATCCCCCGTTTGGGGATTTGTCCACAGGGAGTGGAAAACCAGTTTGGACTGTTTGTAGGACTCTAGTTCAGGAGCCCACGCCGGAAGCCAACCGCTACGGCGTGGGCTCTTGAACGAGCCTGAAGCTTGGCCAGGATATGGCGGACGTGGCTCTTCACCGTCTCCTCGGAGAGGTAGAGCCGGTCGCCGATCTCCCGGTTCACGAGCCCTTGCGAGACGAGCTGGAGCACTTCGATCTCGCGGGCGGTCGGGGACTGCTCGAACGTCTGTGCCCGTGGGGGCAGCGAAATCACCTCGGCGACCGCCGGGCGGCGGGCTGCAAGGGTGTCGAACCGCTCCGCGTGTTCGCGGTAGCGGGTCAGGATCTCGTCGCGCTGAGCAGCGTCCATCTCAAGCCGAATATCGGCCCACCCGCCAAAACCTTTACCCCAAACGAGTCACATCCGGACGGCCGACACGCCGCCGGGCCCGAAGCTCGGCCGGCTCAGGCTCCTCGACCACCCCAAGCCCCTCCCGCGCCGTCGCGTGGAGAATCCGGCCCTCGCCCAGCCAGAAGGCGATGTGGTCGGCCCGCTCGCCCCCATAGGTGACGAGGTCACCGGGCTCGGGCGTCTCGACGGGCGTCCCGGCCGCCTCCTGCTGCCAGGAGTCGCGTGGCACCTGCCGCCCGGCCAGGCGGTAGGCGATGTGGACAAGCCCGGAGCAGTCGATCCCGGCCGCGGTCAGCCCACCCCACTCGTACGGCGCCCCAAGGAACGTGCGGGCAAGGGAGAGCGGATCCTCGCCGCAGAGCAACTCCTCTCGAACCCAGCCCGGGTAGCCGTAGGAGGTCGTCACCCTTGCCCAGCCGTCCCGGCGCTCGCCGACCTCGAGCTGCTCGCCACGGAGAGCCTGGGTCACCTGCTCGGCGTCGTCCCGGGGCTCTGCCCGAAGCGGCGCCGCCTCGACGCCGCATCTCATCGCGTCGCGAGCCGGCCTTCCAGCCGCTCCTTCACGGCCGGCCAGTCGTCGTCGGTGATCGCGTACCAGGCCGAGTCGCGCGGCCCGGTGGGAAGCACCATGTGCTTGCGGGCGATCCCCTCGAACCGGGCCCCGAGCGCGAGCAGCGACCCGCGCGTCTGCTGGTTTCTCGCGTCGGTCTTGAACTCGACCCGCTGAAGCCCGCAGCTCTCGAAGGCGTGGCCGAGGAGGAGCAGCTTCGCCTCGACGTTCGCGCCCGTCCGCCAGGCCGAGCGCCGCAGCCATGTCCAGCCGATCTCGACCCGGCGGTGCGCCGGCTCGAAGTTCAGGTACCGGGTCGAGCCCGACTCGGCTCACCCTCGACACAGACCGCGAACGCCACGTCGTCCGCGGCGAGCGCCTCGTCGAAGTAGCGCGTCGAAGTCGCCTGGCCACGCCATGAACCGGAAGATCTCCGGCGAGTCCTCGGCGGCGGCCCGCAGCCCCTCACGGTGGCGCTCTTCGAGCGGCTCGACGCTGACGATCCGCCCGGCAAGCGACCCAGCCGGTCTGATCGCGGCTGTCAGTCGATGACCACTTGGTAGGACTCCAAGTCGATGAGCTTACTTTCGGGCATGTCTAAACGAGACATGGCCCGCCGCGCGAGGGGCGACTTCGCTGTGAGCGAACTGTCTGAATCGCTCGCGGCCGCCTACGCAGACGGACGTGCGGCCTGCGGCCGCGCGTCCTGACACGGCGTCGGAGCGACGCCTACGCGGCGAGGCCAGCGAGCTCGCGCAGCGCGGCGAGCCGCGACAGCGCCTGGCCCTCGAGCTGCCGGACGCGCTCGCGCGTCAGGTCGAGCTCGTGGCCGATCGCCTCGAGCGTCCACGGCTCGCCCTCGAAGCCGAACCGCAGCTCGAGGATCCGCCGCTCGCGCTCGGGAAGCGCGTCGAGCGCCTTGCGGATGTTCTGGCGGCGCAGCGACTCCTCGGCCTCGTCGAACGGGTCGGCGCGCCTCGCGGTCGGCGAAGAGATCGCCGAGCTCGCCCTCGTCGTCGGCGCCGACCGTCTGGTTCAGCGAGACGGACGCGGACGCGGCCGACAGCGCCTCGTCGACGTGCTGGATCGGCAGGCCGGTCGCCTCGGCGAGCTCGTCCTTCGTCGGCTCGCGGCCGAGCTCGACCTCGAGCCGCCGCGCCGCGCGCGACAGCTTCTGCTGGCGCTCGACGACGTGCACCGGCACGCGGATCGTGCGCGCGTGGTTCGCGACCGCGCGCTGCACCGACTGGCGGATCCACCAGGTCGCGTAGGTCGAGAACTTGTAGCCGCGGCGCCAGTCGAACTTCTCGACGGCGCGGTTCAGGCCGAGCGTGCCCTCCTGGATCAGGTCGAGGAACGGCACGCCGAGGCCGCGGTAGCCCTTGGCGATCGAGACGACGAGGCGCAGGTTCGACTCGATCATGCGCCGCTTCGCGCGATCAGGTCGCCGCGCTCGATCGCCTTCGCGAGGGTGACTTCCTCGGCCGCGGTGAGCAGCTTGTGGCGGCCGACGTCGGCGAGGAAGAGCTGCAGCGAGTCGCCGGCGCCCGACGGCTGGTCGGCCTCGTAGACGACCTCCTCGGCCTTCGCCGGCCTTCTCCTCGGCGGCGGCGCGCTCGCGCACCTCGAGCCCGATCGCGCTCGAGCTCGCGCGTCAGCTCCTCGACGTCGACGTCGGCGAGCTCGTGCTCGAGCGCGAACGCCTCGAGCTCGGCCGGCTCGATCCAGCCGCGCTCCTCGCCCGTCTCGATCAGCGCGCGTGGCGCCCTCGGATTCAAGCAATTCGTGAGCTGGTTCTGGGTCAAGCTAGCGGTCCACACCCTTTCTTCTCCGTTGTGCCTGGCACGTCCGTTGCCACGGCTTCGCACCGTACGCGATTTGTCCTGCGGTTTCCAGCGGTGAAGCCAGAGATTAACGAGCTTCCTTACGTTGATTCCGCCGGCGCGCCGCGACTCCGCTGCCGCGGCTCTGCCTCCTGCTCCTCGGCCTCCGCCGAGTCGCCGTCTCTGGACGGCCGAGCCGGGAAGTCGAACTCGACCTTCCCCTCCGGTGTCAGGACGAGTCGCGCACGAAAAGGTTTGCCCGCGCGTGACCTGAAGCCCGAGAGCACCTCACGCGTCTTGCCCTCCTCGAGCAGCTGGCGCGCGACTTCGGGCGTCAGCGTCCGGCCCGCGACCTTCTTCCAGATCACGAAGCCGCAGCCGATCTCTTCGCGGCTCTTCCAGCTCGTGCAGCCGTAGGCGCGCGAGTTCTCCCGGATGATCTCGCCGGTCTCGGCGCCGCAGCGCGGGCACGGGCCGAGCTCGACGCGCACCGGGCGCAGCTGCTCCTTGTCGAGCGCGGCGATCTGCTTGACGATCTCGTCGGTGAAGCCGGCGATGTCCTCCATGAAGGCGTCGCGGTCGCCCGTGCCGTGCTCGATGTCGGCGAGCTGCTGCTCCCAGTCGCCGGTCAGCTCGGGCGAGGTGATCTTGTGCTCCTCGAGCATCGTGATCACCTGCAGGCCCTTCGGGCGTCGGCTGGAGGTCCTTGCCGACGCGCTCGATGTACTCGCGGCGGATCAGCGTCTCGATCGTCTCCGCGCGCGTCGCCGGGGTGCCGAGGCCGCTCTCCTTCATCGCCTCGCGCAGCTCCTCGTCGTCGATCAGCTTGCCGGCGGTCTCCATCGCGGAGAGCAGCGTCGCCTCGGTGTAGCGCGGCGGCGGCTTCGTCTCCTTCGCCTCGACCTCGGCCTCGACGCAGCGGACGGTCTGGCCCTGCTCGAGCGGCGGGAGCTCGGCGGTCGCTCCTCGCGGGCGCATCGCCGCGCTCTCCTCGTCCTGGCGCGCGATCTTCTCCTCCTCGGACTCGAGGCCGTAGACGCCGCGCCAGCCCGGCCTCGAGCGTGATCTTGCCGCGCGTGCGGAAGCGCTCCTCCTCGACGACGGTGACGACCGTCGTGCGCTGGTAGCGCGCGCGGCGGGTGGAAGACGGCGAGGAAGCGCTTGGCGACGAGGTCGAAGATGCGGCGCTCGTCCGGGCGAGAAGTCGCCAGATGTCGTGCTCGACGTCGGTGGGGATGATCGCGTGGTGGTCCGTGACCTTCGCGTCGTTGACGACGCGGCCGAGCGGCAGCTCGGCGAGGTCGAGCACGAAGCGCGCGGCCTGCGGCGTAGTCGGGGATCGGCAGCAGCGTCTCGGCGGTCGGCTTCAGCTGCGGGACGAGGTCGCCGGAGAGGTAGCGCGACGACGTACGCGGGTAGGTGATCGCCTTCTTGCCCTCGTACAGGCTCTGCGCGGCCTGCAGCGTGCGGCGCGCGGAGAAGCCGAAGCGGCGGTTCGCGTCGCGCTGGAGCGAGGTCAGGTCGTAGAGGAGCGGCGCGATCTCCTTCTGCTCCTTGCGCTCGACCGACTCGACGATGCCGTCCTTGCCCTTGACCTTCTCGACGATCGCGGGCGCGCGCTCGGCGTCGCCGAAGATGCGCGTCTCGTCGCCCTCGAACCAGAGGCCGTCGTAGCGCGGCTCGAACGTCGCGTGGACGAGCCAGTACGGCTCCGGAGACGAACGCCTGGATCTCGCGCTCGCGCTTGACGATCATCGCCAGCGTCGGCGTCTGCACGCGGCCGAGCGAGACGACGCCGCCGACCCAGGCGCGGCCGCGCGAGCGTCGCGGCGCGGGTCGCGTTCATGCCGACGAGCCAGTCGGCCTCGCTGCGCGAGCGCGCGGCCTCCTCGAGGTGCGCCAGCTCGCTCGCCCGGGCGGAGCTTCTCGAAGCCGTCCTTGATCGCCTGCTTCGTCATCGAGCTGATCCAGAGCCGGTCGACCGGCTTGTCGACGCCGGAGAGCTCGTAGATGTACGAGAAGATCAGCTCGCCCTCGCGCCCGGCGTCGCAGGCGTTCACGATCCGGTCGACGTCGTCGCGCTGCATCAGCTTGTGGATCACCTTCAGCTGCTTCTTCGACTTCGCGTCGCGCGGCTCGAGCTCGAACTTCTCGGGCACGATCGGCAGGTCGTCCATGCGCCACTTCTTGAACTTCTCGTCGTAGTCCTCGGGGTCTTTCAGCTCGACGAGGTGGCCGACGGCGAAGGTGATGACGTAGTCGTCGGACTCGAGGTAGCCGTCGCTCGGCGACTGGAACGGACCGGGCAGGGCGTTCACGATGTCCCGTGCGACGGAGGGCTTCTCGGCGACTATGAGCGTCTTGGCCACCAAATCACGATAGCGAGGCCTGATACTTCGTTGTCGTGACGCCGCGCCGGGGCCCGTTCTTCCGCTTCATTTCGCTCCTTTCGCGGGTGCTGATGCGCCTGCTCTGGCGCTACGAGGCCCGGGGGTGGAGCACCTGCCCGCGGGCGGCTTCGTGCTGGCCGCCGGCCACCACTCGAACTTCGACCCCTGGCCGCTCGGGATCGCGCTTTCGAAGCGGCGCTGGGTGCGGTTCATGGCGAAGTCGGAGCTCTTCTGGCCGCCCCTGTCGTGGCTGATCGTCGGGCTGGGCGGGTTCAAGGTGCGCCGCGGGGAGGCCGACCGCGAGGCGCTGGCGACGGCCAGGCGCCTCGCCCGCGAGGGTTACGTGATCGGGATGTTCCCGGAGGGGACGCGGCGGGAGAAGGGACTCGCCAAGCGCCGGCAGCCCGACGTGCACGACGGGGCGGCCCGGATCGCGCTCGGAGCCGATGTGCCGCTCGTGCCGGCCGCACTCGGAGGCACCGACCGGCTCACCAGCCTCGCGAAGCTGCAGGTGGTCTACGGCGAGCCGATCCCCGTCGACGACCTCCGCGCCCTCGGCCGCCGTCAAGCCGCCCGGATCGCGACCGAGCGCCTGATGGCCCGGATCTACGAGCTCGAGGCCGAGCTTGGCCGCTGACGGCGTCCTGCTTGCGATCGACGGGGACTCGCTCGCCCATCGCGCCTATCACGGGATGCCGAAGTCGATCCGGCTGAACGCGATCGTCGGTTTCGCGAACTTCCTGACGCGACTCTGGGAGGGCGAGCAGCCCGCGGCTGTTCTCGTCGGCTGGGACACCCTCGAGGAGCAGACCTACCGGCACGAGGAGCTGCCGGAGTACCAGTCCGGGCGCGAGTTCGAGGACTCGATCGTCGAGCAGCTCGATCTCTTGCCCGACTTCGTCCGCACCTTCGGCTTCGCGTGCGCGAAAGGCGCCGGCTACGAGGCCGACGACTTCCTCGCCGCCGCCGCCGCGAAGTGGGCCGGACCGGTCGTCGTTGCGACCTCGGACCGGACGCGTTCCAGCTCGCAAGCGACCGCGTCACGATCCTGCAGCCGGTGAAGGGCGTGAGCGAGCTCGCGCGGATCGGGCCCGCGGAGGTGCAGGAACGCTACGACGTCGGCCCCGAGCAGGTGACCGACTTCATCGCGCTGCGCGGCGACTCCTCCGACCGCATCCCGGGAGCGCGCGGTGTCGGGCCGAAGACGGCAGCCGGGATCCTCCGGCAGTACAAGACCCTCGAGGCGGCGCTTGCAGCGGGGCGCTTCGCCGCGGAGGCCGACGACCTGCGCCTCTACCGGCGCATCGCAACGATGGATGCGAAGGCGCCGCTGCCAAAGCTCGCGGCACAGAAGCCGACGTGGGCGAAGGCCGGCGGCGGCTGCGGCCGAGCTAGGTCTCGGCGGCCTCGCCGGGCGGCTCGAGCTTCGAGCGAAAGGCGGCTAGCGGACCGAGGCAGGCGACGATGCCGATCGCCCCTGCGCCGATCAACGTCGCGCGTGCGCCGATCGCGTTCGCGACCAAGCCGGCGGAGGCTGCGCCGACGGGCCAGAGCGACAGCGACACCATCCAGTCGATGCGAGGTCACCCGGCCGAGGATGTGCCGCGGCACAGTGTGTGCATCAGGGTGCCCCAGATTGCGTTGCCGAGCGCCATTCCGATGCCGCCGGCGAACCCGACGCCGAGGAGCTCGGGCACGTTTCGAGCAAGCCCGTAGGCAATGATCGCGCCGATCGACAACGTCCAGCCGACGTAGGCGACGAGGACTGGACGCCGCGGCAGTCCGCGCTGGCCGTACACAAGCGAAGAGATCAACGCGCCGGCCGATCCGGCCGCGTAGACAAAGCCGAGCACACGGGCAGTCGCGTGCAGGTCGTACTTGATCACGAACGGCAGCAGCACGTTGCGCGCCCCCGACGCGATATTGACGAACGCGCCTGCGCCGAGGGTCGCCCAGAGCCAGGTGTGGCGGCGCACGAACCCGAAGCCCTCGCGCGCCTCGCGCCAGGCAGAGCGACGCTCTGCCGACCGTTCGAACGGACGCGGCGTCAGCGCGAAGGCCGTTGCTGTCGAGACCACGAAGGTCGCAGCGTCGGCTGCGAATGCCCAACCTGCGCCGGCGACCGCGATCACGACGCCCGCGATCGCCGGCCCAACCAGGCCTGCGGAGGTACGCACGAACATGTCAAGGGAGTTGGCCTGCGCGAGCAACTCCCGTGGAACGAGCTCGGGCACGATCGAGCCGAACGCAGGCGCGAAGAGCGCCTGTCCGACACCGCCAAACGCGACGACAAGGCCGAGCTCCCAGAGTGTGAGCTGGTGCGTGATCGCGAGCACGGCCCCGGTTCCGATCGCGATCGCGCGAAGCGCGTCCGCAGCGATCATCAGCCAGCGCCGCTCGACCCGGTCGGTCAGGACGCCGCCGGCTGTGAGGAAGATGACCGTCGGCGCGAAGTACAGCGCACTGATCCAGCCGAGGGTCGCCGGGTTGTTCGTCAGCTGGTAGGTCTGCCACGGATAGGCGATCAGGAAGATGAAATCGCCGACGAGCGACGTCGTCATCCCGGTCCAGAGGAGCGCGAAGTCGCGAATGCGAAGTGGCTCGAGCATCCGCGGCAGCCGCATCGGCCGATTATCGTCGGGTGTGTGAGTTCAGCCCGACGGCTGCGGGACGACGGTCGCTTTGCTTGCGACGACGATCGGCCCTTCGTCCCACATGATCATGTCGGGCGTTGCCGTGGTCTGGTCGACGACGCCGACGACATGGACGAAATTGTTCTCTTCGATCCTGAAGTTCGGGTACGGATACTTCACGAGCGTCCTGAAGTTGAGGTTCTTGTAGTCGGCGTAGACCATGAACCAGACCGCGCCGGGCTCGTTCAGGTCGACGAGGAAGGCCTGGCCGACGAAGTCGACCGGGGAGCCGTTGTACTTGCCGGTCTGCGCGTTGAACTCGAGCTGATCCCAGTTCGCATTCGTGAACGACGTCTTCTTGGCGCCGCCGCACCCGGCAACCGCAATGGCAAGAACAACGAGCACGGCAAGGCGGGTGCGCATTCGTGGAGATCGTAAGCCATCCGCTCTTCTCCGTCCTGCATCCGACCGGCAGCCACCCGGAGTCGCAAGCGCGGATCGAGGTGCTGCACGACCGGTTCGCGTTCGTCGAGTGCGCGCCTGCGACCGAGGCCGACGTGCTGCGCTGTCACACCGACGCGCTCGTCGAGCGCATCCGTACGACGCGCGCGTGGCTCGACTCCGACACGGTCTGCACGCAGACGAGCTACCAGGCAGCGCTACTTGCGGCCGGCGCCGCGATCGAGGCGGTGCGTCGCAGCGGCTTCGCACTTGCACGGCCGCCCGGGCATCACGCGGAGCCCGGCCGTGCGATGGGCTTCTGTCTCTTCAACTCGATCGCGATCGCGGCGCGCTGGGCACAGGCAGAGCTCGGGCTCGAACGCGTTGCGATTCTCGACTGGGACGTGCACCACGGCAACGGCACGCAGGCGATCGCCGACGGCGACCCGTCGATTCTCTACGTCTCGCTGCACGAGTGGCCGTTCTATCCCGGAAGCGGCGGGCCGGACGAGCAGGGCGAAACGCTCGTGAACATCCCACTCGCGGCAGGCACGGGCGACGCCGGCTATCTCGAGGCGTTCGCCCGCGCCGAGCGTGCGATCGCCGCGTTCGAGCCCGAACTGCTGCTCGTCTCGGCCGGCTTCGACGCACATGCCGACGACCCGCTCGCCGGGCTCGAGCTCTCCACCGAGGTGTTCACCGAGCTCGCGCGTCGTGCATCGGCGCTCGCGCCGCGCGTGGCCGCGGTGCTCGAGGGCGGTTACAACCTCGAGACGCTGCCCGACCTCGTCGAGGCGGCGCTCGCAGGCTTCGGCTTAAGCGGTAGCGCCCGACGCGGGCGCATAGCCCACGGCCGTGACCGAGACGGCGGTGTGCGACGGCACGTTGCTTAGCACCGCCGTCCCGCTCCCGTTCGTCTTCACCGTCTTGCCGGCAGCGCGCACCGTTGCGCCCGCAACCGGGAAGCCGTCATCCGAAACGCGGACGCCTTGTGTGGCTGCCTTGGACGGTGAGGCCGGGCAGGAGCCGTTGCGATTGCAGCGACGAGCCGGTGTTGACGATGGCGTCGACCGAGCCGTCGGCGTTCGCAGCGGCCTCGAGCTGGTACGCGGACCCGGATTCGCCGACGTGGACGGACGCGCCGAAGTGGGCGCCGGCGGAGCGTGACCGTGCAGCCCACACCGACCCTCCTTGCGTCCAGACCGCCCAGAGGCGGTTGGCGGAATCGACGGCAAGCGCCATCAGCGGCTCGTTGCCCGAAAACGAGCCCTTCGCAAGCGTGACTGCGTGCGCAGTCGTACCGCTTCGCATCGTCTCGACGACGAAGCTCGACGACGTCGGATAACCGTTCGCGAGGGAAACGAAGGTGTTTCCCTTGCGATCGGCCACGAGCGGCACGCGGTTGTCGCGCGAAACCGTCTCGCCCTTCGAGATCGTGTGCAGGCCTGCAAGGGACCCGGTCGGCCCGAGCTTGCCGTAGAGGTAGCCCGCCTTCCCGGTCGCGTTCGACCAGAAGGCGATCTGCGCAAGCCCGTGCGCGTCGACGGCAAGCGACTCGGCATACCCGCAGCAGTGCGTGAAGATGTTGTGCATCGACTCGCCTGCAGCGCCCTGAAAGACGTTCAGGAAGCCGGTGCCGTCCTGCGTGAAGAGCGGCGTGCCGTTCTTGCGGACGGCGGCGGCCTGCACGTCACCCGTGTCCTTCGAGGCAGTCTTCCCCGGGCCGCTCCACGTCGCGCCGCCGTTACTCGACGCGTAGCTGACGACGCCGTCCTGATCGGCAGCGAAGAGATCGAGCGTGCCGTTCGGGAGTTGCACGATCTGCGGGTCGCCGACGCCGGCGAGCCCCGACGCGACCGTCTTCGCCTTGCCGCCGACGATCACCACGACGGCGCGAGCTCTCGGCTCGCGGTACGCGATTGCCTGCTTCCCGTTCGCGGCACGATCACAGAAGGATCGACGGTGTTGTCGAGATTGCCCGCGGTCAGCTTCGTCCAGGCTCCCGCCGCCGGCGACATGACCAGCACGGCAATCAACACGGTGAGTGCGCCCCCCAACCTCCGCACGATGAAAGCCTACAAGGCGGCTCAGCCGCGGGCTGCCAAGAGTTTCTCGAGCGCCTCTCGGCGTGACGAGACCTTGAGCTTCGAGAGCAGGCTCTTCACGTGCGAGCGCACCGTGTGCTCGGAGATGATCAATCGCTGCGCGATCTCGTCGGTGCCGAGGTGTTGGTCGAGCAGCAGCAGCACCTCGAGCTCGCGCGCCGACAGCGCGCCGGCAATCGACTCGGGCACGGCGAGCTCCGGCCGGCCACCCTCGCGCACCTGCTCGAACAGGCGCCGCGCGATCTGCCCCGACAGCGCCACATCGCCTTGCGAGACGCCGCGCAGGAAGCCGACGATCCGCTCGGGCGGCTCGCTCTTCAGCAGGTACCCGGCGGCGCCGCCGCGAATCGCGGCGAGCAGGTTGCCGTCGTCTTCGGACGCCGTCAGCACCACCACCTCGGCGCCCGGCGCCGCGTCGCGGAGCTGGGGCAGCGCCTCGAGGCCGTCCATGTCCGGCATCGTCAGGTCGAGCACGATCAGGTCGGGGCGAAGCTCTGCCGG
The DNA here is from genome assembly GCA_963761365.1 of uncultured Actinomycetes bacterium. GTDB lineage: Bacteria > Actinomycetota > Thermoleophilia > Gaiellales > Gaiellaceae > PALSA-600. Next base: position 226,734 of record CAVXHB010000001.1, read on the forward strand.
CGAGCACGATCGCCTCCGCGCCGCCCGCCGCCTGGCCGACCACCTCGAAGTCGTTCGAGGCCAGCAGGGAGGCGAGCGCCCCTCTGGTCAAGGGGTGGTCGTCGACGATCAGGACTCGAGCCGTCATGCGACCGCCGGATTGTGCCGATAAGTGCCCCGATGCGTGAGGAGGACAAGCAGCAGAGCGACTTTGAAGGCTTCCTGTCGGGGGAGATGATCCTCGTCTGGCTGCTGGGGGCCGAGCTCGCGCTCTTCCTTTCGAGGACGGGACTGCGCACGTCCTGGGATCTCCCGTCGCTGCACCTGATGCTGATGACGCTGTACGCAGTCGGCGGCGCGCTCGTCGCGCTGCTCTCGGCCAGCCGGTTCAGCGCCGAGGGCCGTCGCTTCGACCTCGTCCTCTGCGGCGGATTCTTCGTCACCTCGATCGGCTGGCTCGCGCTTCGGGGTCGTCCCGGCCGTCACCGGCCTGCCGCAGCACCGCACCGAGACCTGGGCGGGCCTGGCGGCCGCGCTCTTCGGCTGGACGCTCGTCGCGGTTGCGCCGTTCGTGCGCGGCCGGGTCGAGAACAGAAAGAAGGCACTCGTCGACCTGCTCGTCGGGCTCACCGTGCTCGTCGGGTTGATGTGGGGGGCCTCACGCGCCCTCGGCGTCGGCCTGCCCGATCTGACGCCGGAGCACGCGAGCCACCAGGTGCCTGTGCTCCTGACCGGAACGCTCGCTCTGCTTGCACTCGCGAACCTCGTTGCGGTGGTCGGGTTCGGCAATCGCTTCCGCAACCGCGGCGAAGACCTCGACCGCTGGCTTGCGCTCGGCGCGACGCTGATGCTGTTCACGTCGCTCCAGCTGGAGTTCACGCCGCTCGCCGGGACGACGTTCGTCTCGCAAGGAGACTTCCTGCGCCTGCTTGCCTACATCGTGCTGGTCGTCGGCGTCTGGCGCGCGATTCGCTTCTCCGAATTCCGCCGGGCCGTGGCCGAGGAACGTGCGCGCGTCGCCCGTGAGATCCACGACGGCCTCGCGCAATATCTGTTCGCGGTGACGACGCACGTCTCGATGCTCGAGTCGGGCGCCGATCAGGCCGAGACGCTGCCCCGCCTGAAGGAAGCTGCGCTGGCAGCGCAGCAGGAAGCGCGCTTCGCCGTGCTCGCGCTTTCGTCGGCCGCCGGCAGCGCGCCGTTCGACGCCGCACTCCGCCGGTACGTCGACTTCTTGACGGCCGACGGGGAGCTCGAGGTCGAGCTCGACATCGACACCGGCGTCGTACTCGCACCCGACGAGCAGATCGAAGTGTTCCGGATCGTCCAGGAAGGTCTTTCGAATACGCGGCGCCACGCAGGTGCGCGCAAGGCATCGCTCTCGATCAGCCAGCGCGGCGTCGACCGGCTGCTCTCGCTCCGAGACGACGGCGGCGGCTTCGACGAGCCGGCCAACGGCGCGTCGCAGGGACTGCGCAACATGCGCCAGCGCGCGACCGCAATCGGCGGCGTCTTCTCGCTGCGCTCGGTGCCGGGACACGGCACAGCACTCGAAGTCGTCCTCCGCCCGTAGGGACATGGCCCGTAGGGGCATGTCCAGGGGACTGTCCCCCAGACATGACCCGAACGGACAGGTTGCTACCTCAGTGCGAGTGCACGGGCGACATCGCGTGCGAGTGCACCGCATGCTTCTGCATGCAGAGCCAACTCGAGATGAACACCCAACCGGCGAACACGAGCAGGGCAATCCAGCCCATCGCGCCGGCCGGGCTGAAGAACCCGTGCATGCGGATGGAGAGACCGCCGAGGACGAACACGACTGAACCTGCAAGCGTGAACATGCGATACCACTCCGGCAGCACATGCGAGCGGTGCGTCGCGAACGTGCATGCGATCGCCATCGCGGCAGCTGCCCACATCAGCTTCAGATAGAGGAACAGCGAGATGCCGTAGAACGCGGCCACCGTGCCGCCGTCCATGGTCCCGTGCAGCTGAAGCAGGCCGAGGTTGATCGAACCGGCCACAGCTGCGAGGCCGACAATCGCCACACCTGAGCCGTACATGATCGTCGCGAGCCGGTTCTCACCCGCTTCGCGGTACATGCCGGCGAAGCTGCTCAGGAACCACAGGAAGAGGACGATGAGAACGCCGCCGAGGATCCCTTGAGCCACGAGTGCTCTGTGGTGGCCGTCGAGGAAGGCGACGATCTTGTCCGACGAAGCGTTGTAGTGCGGCGGGGTGCCGGCCAAGAACTGGCTGACCACGAGGATGATCGCGAATGCGATTCCCGAGGAGGCCGCCCACCGCTCGGCAGTCCAACGACCCAACGTAATCCTCCTTGTAGGGGGTAGTTACATCACGACTGTGGATTCGAGACTGAAGGCAAACCCCCTGCAAATCGACCCTCTTCGGCAATGCCCTTTCGGGGTGCATGATTCGCTTTGATGGCAGCCGATCACATGCCGCTCGATGGTTGGGACCACATCGAGCTCTGGGTCGGGAACGCCAAGCAGGCCGCCTACTGGTACGAGCACGCGCTCGGCTTCGCGCGGACTGCCTACGCAGGGCCGGAGACGGGGGTGCGTGACCGAGCCTCGTACGTCCTCGACCAGGCAGAAATCCGCCTGGTGCTCACGAGCCCGCTGCGTGAGTCCTCGGAGATCTCGCAGCACGTTGCGCGACACGGCGATGCGGTCAAGGACATCGCGCTCGCAGTGCCCGATGCAACCGAGGCCTACCGGCAGGCGGTGCAGCGAGGTGCTCGCGGAGTCGTCGAGCCGCACTGGGTCGAGGACGATGACGGCGGCGTCGAGCTCGCAGCAATCGCGACCTACGGCGACACGCTCCACACGTTCGTCAACCGCGCGGAATACACGGGGGCATACCTCCCCGGCTACAAGGCCCTCGACGGCACGCGCAATGACGGCGTCGGCCTGCGCGCGATCGACCACTGCGTCGGCAACGTCGAGCTCGGCCAGATGAACCGCTGGGTCGAGTTCTACGAGCAGGTGTTCGGGATGACGGAGATGATCCACTTCTCGGACGAGGACATCTCGACCGAGTACTCGGCACTGATGTCGAAGGTGATGACGGATGGCCAGGGGAAGATCAAGTTCCCGATCAACGAGCCGGCCGAGGGAAAGCGCAAGAGCCAGATCGAGGAATATCTCGACTTCCACGGCGGCCCCGGTGTGCAGCACATCGCGATGAGCTCGGCGGACATCGTCGGCACGGTGACCGCGCTGCAGGAGCGCGGCGTGCCGTTTCTGACGACGCCGGGCGCGTACTACGACGACGTCTCCGATCGCGTCGGCGCGATCGCCGAGAGCTACGACGACCTGCGCCGGCTCGGCATCCTCGCCGACCGCGACGACGACGGCTACCTCCTGCAGATCTTCACGAAGACCGCGCAGGACCGGCCGACGCTCTTCTTCGAGGTGATCGAGCGGCACGGCGCGCGCGGCTTCGGCGACGGCAACTTCAAGGCGCTGTTCGAGGCGATCGAGCGCGAGCAGGCGCTGCGAGGGAATCTGTAGTGCCGTTCTACGTGCGCCTCGGAGACGTGCCGCGCAAGCGTCACATCCAGCACCGCGAGAACGGAACGCTGATGACCGAGGAGGTGATGGGCCTCGAGGGCTTCTCCGGAAACGAGTCGATCCTCTACCACGTCACCTCGCCGTGCCGCGTGAAAGAGCTCGGCCCGTTCGAGCCGATCGTGCGCGACGAATGGGTGCCCGACGCACACGCGCACCGTCACTTCACGACGTGGAACGTGCCCGAGGGCGGTGACGCGATCACGGGGCGGAAGCTGCTGATGTGGAACGCCGACGTCGAGATCTCGCTCTGCCGGCCGAACGCGGAGATGGACGGCTTCTACCGAAACGGCGAAGGCGACGAGGTGATCTTCGTCCACGAGGGCTCCGGCACGCTCGAGACGATCTTCGGCGATGTCCCGTACAAGCCGGGTGACTATCTCGTCGTCCCGCGCGGCACGACGTATCGGTTCGCGGCCGACGGGCCGCAGCGCCATCTCGTCTTCGAATCACCGGGACTGATCGAGATCCCGCGCCGCTACCGCAACCACTACGGCCAACTGCTGGAGCACGCGCCGTACTACACGCGCGACATCCATCCACCCACGGAACTCCACACGCACCGAGACCGCGATGACCACGTCGTCACCGTGCGCGTCAAGGATGGGTACCAGCGCTACGTGCTCGACTACCACCCGTTCGACGTCGTCGGCTGGGACGGCTACGTCTATCCCTGGACGTTCTCGATCCACGACTTCGAGCCGATCACAGGCCGCATTCATATGCCGCCGCCGTCGCATCAGACCTTCGAGGGCCGCAACTTCGTGATCTGCTCGTTCTGCCCGCGCAAGCTCGACTTCGACCCGCTTGCGATCCCCATCCCCTACCACCACTCGAATCTGAACAGCGAAGAGATGATCTATTACGTCGACGGCAACTTCTCGTCGCGCAAGGGGATCGAGGTCGGCTCCGTCACACTCCACCCGTCGGGCATTCCGCACGGCCCGCAACCGGGGCTCGCAGAACGCTCGATCGGAATGACCGAGACGCACGAGCTTGCCGTCATGTGCGACACGTTCCATCCGCTGCGATTGACGACGCTCGCAAAGACGCTCGACGACGGCAAGTACTGGCGCTCCTGGTACGACGATCCGGCTGCGGATGGCAAGACGCCGGACAACGATCCTGCCGGCATCACCTCGCATTTCTAGTGTCGTTCGGCGTCTTCTCGAAACACGGCGTGCCGCGACTCGGCTGGCGTTGCGGCGACCAGGTGCTCGACCTCGCCGCTGCAGGCGTCGTGCCTGCGGTGACGCTCGACCACTTCTTCGCCGAAGGCCGCCGGGAATGGGACAGCGCCGTCGAACGGATCGTCGCGGCGGTCGATGCAGGAGCCGAGCCCCGCCACCCACTCGACAGCGTCACTCTCCATCTGCCGTTCGCCGTGGCGGATTTCGTCGACTTCTACGCCTCGCTCGAGCACGCGACGAACATGGGCCGGCTGTTTCGGCCCGGCGGCGAGCCGCTGCTGCGGAACTGGCGCTCGCTGCCGGTCGGCTACCACGGCCGCGCCGGCACGGTCGTTCTCTCCGGGACCGAGATCCGCCGCCCGCACGGCCAGTACCTCGACGGCGACACGCCGAGGTTCGGCCCGACGCGCAAGCTCGACGTCGAGGTCGAGCTCGGCTTCGTCGTCGGACGCGGGTCCCGACTCGGCGAACCGGTGTCGCTTGCCGACTTCCGCGAGCACGTCTTCGGCGTGGTGCTCGTCAACGACTGGAGCGCGCGCGACATCCAGGGTTGGGAGTACCAGCCGCTCGGCCCGTTTCTCGGCAAGTCGTTCGCGACGTCGATCTCGGCTTGGGTGACACCGCTCGCCCTGCTCGAAGACAGGCGCGTCGAAGCGCCGCCGCAGGAACCCGAGCCGCTCGCGCTACCTGCGCGGGGGTCGCGACTGGGCACTCGATGTCGAGCTCTCGCTCGAGCTCAACGCCGACGTGCTGACGCGCGTGAATGCGCGCACGCTCTACTGGACGGGCCCGCAGCTCCTCGCGCACCTGACCTCGAACGGCGCGTCGCTACGGCCGGGCGATCTCTTCGCCACCGGCACGATCTCCGCACCGGAGCCCGGCTCGCTGATCGAGCTCGGCAGATTGCCGCTGTCCGACGGCGACGAGGTCGTGATCCGGGGGCACGCCGGCGACGTCGAGCTCGGCGAGGTTCGCGGCCGAGTTGCACCTGCCTAACGTCCGGTCGTCGACTCAAGCTGTGCCGGTCGATACGAAGGAGTGGTGAGCGTGGGACTTAGAGCACTGCTACTGATCGCTGCGGTTGTGATTTTCATCATCGCGATCTTTGTCAGCGTCCAGAACGAGTTCGACTGGATCGCCGCCGGCCTCGCCTGCACATCGGCCGCCGTTCTCGTCCGCGAGATGGGCTGGGACCGGCAGGTCAACATGGGCGGCATGGGCAGCGGCAACAAGACGCAGTAAGCCGCCGCGTCGCCGCGACGCTGGTGGGCTCTTACCCCACCTTTTCACCCTTACCTCGGCATCTCCGGAGATACGCCGGTGGCGGTTTCTTTTCTGTGCCACTTTCCGTCGGCTTTCGCCTCCTGGCTTGCGCCAGCATCCTGCCCTGCGGTGTCCGGACTTTCCTCGACGCCCGAGGGCGCCGCGGTCACCCGGCCTGCACGCTGAAATTCTAGCTGCACCAAGAACAAAAGGGGGCCGCCGAAGCGGCCCCCTTTTTCCTGTCAGCCCGAGTCGCCTCGGTGTGGCCCTTACTTCTTCTTTGGCTTCGGCTTGAGGGCCAGGCTGGACGTGTTCGAGATCGCGCTCGCCGCGCCGCCCGCCCCGGTCGCCGTCACGACGGCACGAACGCGGTGCGCGATGTCGGCAGCCGTCACGTTGTAGGTCGAGTTGGTCTGACCTGCGACGTTGACGCAGCCGATCGCCGAGCTGATCCTCGTCTCCGTCACGCCCGAAGTGGTTGACGTCGCGCCCTCGAAGGCGCAGCGCTGCCACTGGATCGCGTAGGACGTGGGCGCCGGCGACCAGACGCCGTTGGAGATCGAAAGCGATTTCCCGACGATGACGAGACCGCTGAGGGTCGGGATCGCGGTCGCCCTCGGGCCCGTCGCCGCATTGATGATCCCCGTGGGAAGAGACGTTGCCGTGCCGGAGCCGTCCTTGTTCACCGCCGTGACCGTCACGACGAGGACATGGGTCATGTCGGCCGTACCGACCTTGTAGGTCGTCGTCGTCACGCCCGTCGTGGTGCACTTGGTGCCGTCGATTTCACAGCGCTTCCAGTCGTAGCTGTATGAGGCCGGGGCCGGAGCCTGCGACCAGCTACCGGGCAATGCTGTCAGCGTGTCGCCCACATTCGGGCTGGCGATGCCGCACGTGGGACAGGTGACCGTGGTCGCAGTGGCGTTGATCGTCGGCAACCCGCCGACTTCGTTGAAGGCGGCCGCGTTCAGCGGCGGCGCCGCGGAGACGCTCGCGGACAGTGCCACGACGACGAGCGAGGACAGCACGAGCGCGAACGCCGCTGAGACGAGTCGCCGCTCCCTGAGACGTTTCTTCGGATTCATAGTGGTGTTCTCCCTCCCCGGTCTACCCAGAATATGTCCGCCCCCCGCTCCCTCAAGCGGCGCGACAACGGACGGCTCCAGACTATACGGAACACGTCCGACCTTCAACGCTTGGTTTGTTGGGCCCCTGGCGAACCTCCGGCTATCGTCTTGCCGGATGAACGACGCGCGCGGCACATTCGTCGTCATGGCGCTCGATCTGCGCGCTCGCGACCGGCGCGGCGGGATGCGGCGGCGGCTCGTCGACCACCGTGTCCAAGGCCCCTCAGCCGCCGAAGCAGCTCGGGCCTCGAGGCCCGCAAAGACGTACAGCCACTACGAACGCGCGATGCAGGTGCTCGGCGACAAGTTGGCAGCCGAGCTGGCAAACGCCGGCCGGGCGGTCGGCCTGCCGACTGCGAGACGGACCGTGATCGAGCAGATCCTCCGCGCCACCCAGACGCAGCTTCGCGCCGCAGCGGCGAGCCTCGCGAAGATCGAGCCCCCTGCCAGGATCAAGGCGCAGCACCGCCGACTGACCCAGGCAGTGCGCGAGTTCGCGGACGAGCTGAACGGAGTCATCGCCGGCATCAAGGCCGGAACCGGCGCGCCTGCGTATGTGTTGATCCCCAACCTGAAGGGGCTCAAGGACATGCAGCGGGCCTCCGACGCGATCACGAAGGCGGGCTACGTGATCGTCACCCAGTCGGGCTGACCAGCTCGTCTCTAGTGCGCGGTGTTGTAACAGGGGTTGTTCGGATCGGTGACGACGACGGTCGGGTCGCAGGTGACCGTCGGCAGCGGCCCGGTTGTTGCGCCGCCCGAGGACGTGCCGCCCGACGACGTCCCGCCCGAGGACGCGCCACCGCCCGAAGACGTCCCGGCGGTCGGGCTCGCCTTCGTCACCGCACCGGCCGGGGTGACGGCGAACCACGTTCCCTTGAGCCCCTGCCCCTTCGTCTGCCCGGCCGCCTTGTCGGAGGCGTAGCGGTAGAGCGCGAGGCCGTTGTAGGTGATCTGGAGGCTGCCGTCCGGCCGCTTGATCGTCCCGAGCTTCGCCGCATTCAGGCCGGGGCCCGCCTGGGGCTTGACGCTCGCACCCGCGAGGAGCGGCAGCCAGACCTTCGCGCAGGCGCCGGCGCAGGCGATCGCACCCTTCTTCTCGGCCGCATCGTGGTAGAGCGTGAGCCCATTGGAGGTGACGAGGATCTTCGAGCCGAGCGCGCTCGAAACCTTGATCGCCGTGATGCCGGACGCGGAGGCTACCGCGATCGCGACGCCGGCGATCACAACCGCCGGAACCATCACACACATGACCCTCTGCCTCAGCTTCGTGCGCACTCGGAACCCCTCCGCTCTCTGGTCGACCTGCCGGATAGGCGGCCAGTGTACGGAATCAACGGGCGGTTGCGGTCTTCCGATCCGGGTCCGTGCGTTCCCGCGATAGAGTCCACCGGGGTCAATGAGGAGATCGCCGCTGCTGCTCGCGTTGTTCGTCCTCGGTGCCGTGCTTCCGGCGGCTTCGCCGGCCGCGGATGGCGACGGCTCTGGCGAACAACGTGCCCCCGACGATCGACGGCGCACCTTCCGCGGGCTCGACGCTGACGGCGTCGAACGGCAGCTGGACGTTCGCGCCAACGTCGTACGCCTACCAGTGGCAGCGCTGCGACTCGGACGGGAGCAACTGCAATGACATCCGCGGGGCGACCAGCAACGCCTACACCCTCACGGCGGCCGACATCACGCACACGGTGCTGGTGGACGTGATGGCCTCCGACCTCTTCGCCGTCGAACGATGCGACATCCGATCCGACCCCGATCGTCTCGTCGGCGAACGGCCCGGCGGCCGACGTGCAGCCGGCGATCAGCGGCACCGCGCAGGTCGGGCAGACCCTGGCGGTCAGCAACGGCACCTGGAATCCGGCGGCCTCCACGTTCGCCTACCAGTGGCAGCTCTGCGCCGGCGACGGCAGCGAGTGCCTCAACCTGCCCGGCGCCACGAAGTCGAGCTTCGTGATCACGAAGGACGACGCTGCGCACACGTTGCGAGCACTCGTGACCGCGCAGACCGCGACCGGCGACATCGCGACAGCGCATTCCAATACCACGGGGAGAGTGCCGGGTGGCGCTGCGCTGCCTGCGCCGGCCACGACGACGACGGCCACGGCGACCGGCTACGACCGGCACAACGACGACCACCACGACAAGCAGGCCGCAGCCCACGCTGACGGTGCTGGGTCTACGGCGGAGCGGTACGCATCTCTCGGTCAGCTTCCGCGTCTGCTCCAGCGTCGCAGGGCCGATCACGATCACCGAGCGAGACACGAAGGGGAAGGTCGCGGCAGCGACCCGTCACTTCGTCGTGAACGTGTCCACGTGCTCCAACCTCAGCCACAGCTGGACCCTGCTCGCCCGCTTCCGACGCGCCGGTCGACTCGTCGTCACGCTGCAGGCGCGAGATCAGACCGGTGCGGTCAGCAGGTCCGTCGGCAGCTCGCTCGTCTTCCACTAGGTTGAGGTGAGAGCAGGCATTCGGACTACACTTCTGCCAGAGCTTGTGAGGAACCCAGACTGAAGGCATCGTCGCTCCGTGCTCCTGATCGCGGCCGCGCTCGCGGCGGGAGCCCTGACGACGGCGTCCGTTACTGCAGCGCGCGCGGCCCTCGACATCGACGGCCTGCCGCGCGCGTGCCCTGCTCCGTCGCTGCTCCGAACGGCGTTGCGGCTGAACGTCAGGCGGGTGTCGTCGTACGCCGGCCCGATCAGCTCGACGACGCTGGCCGGGATGGGTCCTGCACCCGACGACGCGCACTACAAGAAGACGGCGCAGCGCGAGCGGACATGCACCTACTCCGGCTCCTCCAACGGGCCGATCACGATCTCGTTCGTGTCCCCGATGACGGCAGACGCGTTCACCCAGTCGCGCACGTCGCTGCGCAAGAGCGGCGTCGCGATTGCCTCCGTGGACGGCATCGCCGATCGGGCGTGGGCGGCCCGGGCGGGCGGGCTCCTGTTCGTGCTCAAGGGAAGCCTCGACATCGTCATCAGCGCACCGAGGACGAGCGTGGCCGACCTGAAGGGCCTCGCCGGCATGATCGTTTAGGCGAAGGTCGGCCTCTGCAGAGCCGCGCGCAAATTGAAAGCGGCCGCGCAGGCTGATATAAGCCAAGAGGAGTGGGCAGCTGTGCGCCGACCAGGCGGAGATCGTCCAACCGGAGGGAAGCGCCACGCCCGGTACCGATTCCTTTGCGTTGCCGCTGCAATCGGCGCGATCGCCGTCACGCCGGTCGCACACGCGGTGCGCGCCACCACTCCCGGCGAAGCCGGGGCCGGGCGCCGTGAAGAGCAACTTCTCGGAGTGCCAGCCGATCAAGGGCCCCGAGTGGAAGTGGCCCACGGACAACTTCCCCCAGAGCGACCTGTACCAGGCGAAGATCAGCAGCGACCTGTACGAGTCGTTCGTTGTCAACTATGACTGCACGAAGGCGAGGGCGCTGATCCAGAAGGTGATCACCGAAACGCTCCCGAACACGACGGCCGGCGCGCAGAACAAGCTCTTGCCCGGTCAACCCGGCGGCGTGCCCAACTTCGTCTGCATCGCCTACCCGGACGCGAACGGCCAGGCATACGGAGGCGAGTGCAGAAGCGGTCTCGTGAGGTTCGCGTGGAACTACAACATGATCTGGAAAGGCGTCCCGAGCGGGGTCGAAGGTCGCGCCGGAGGGACGGATTTCGAGCCGATGGCGGCGATCGAGTACGACACCGTGCTGACGCCGCTTGGAGATGGCCGTTACCAGCTTTTCGTCGCGAACGCGAGCGGCATTGGCTCGATCGACTCGTTCATCTGGGCAGCGCCGCCGCAGCTGACGATGACAGCCGTGACCGGCACGACGGGCGGCCCGACGTGTTCGCTCGCCGGCGGCGCAATCTCATGCCAGGGCAAACTCGCGCCACCGCAGTGTCTCTGCACGGGTAGCGGCGGTTCCGTCACGATTACGTTCACGGCGACCGGCGCGGTCGGGACGATCCGAAACGGGGTCCCGATCGTTCAGGGTCTGAGCTGGTCGTACATGCACATCACCGCGATGACTCCGGTACCTCACCTGATCCCGGACGTCCCTCAGATCAAGCCCAACTTGTAGGCCCTCGTCGGCAACGATGGCCGGGCCGAGCATTTTCTGGCTGTAGACTCACGCGCATGGGGACACCGCCGGTCAAGGCCTGGATCGCGCTGGGTGCCGGTGTTCTGACTGCCGCAGTGTGGGCTTCGCTCGCCGCTGCGGCTTCGTTCAGCCGGCGTCCGCGAGTGCCGGGCTCCCGAAGCAGTGCCCCTCCCATTCGATGGTGGCAAAGACGCTCGGCTTGACGCTCCGGACGAGCATCGTCACGTACACCAGTGCCACGTATCAGGGCGGCGGACCGTCATCGAGCCGCGCGATGCCGGCTGGGCCGACGCCGATCCACGCGACCCAGAAGACCTGCCTCTACACCTATCCGAACGCGCAGCAGTCAGCTGCCGAGGGGATCATCGTGCCCGTCACGATTACCTTCGAATTCCCGGTCACGAAAGCCAATTTCACAGCCGCGCGGCACGCAGCGGAGCACAGTGTCACCCCGATCACGGTGCGCGGCATCGGGGACGTCGCTTGGGTCGTCAAAGCACCCCGGGGGGATCCGCGAGGTGGGAACAGCCTGTTCGTGCTCAGCGGGACGACCGAAGTGGTGGTCGGCGGACCGCCCAAAGCGACGGTCGCCCTGATGGGTCAGCTCGTCCGCGGGATCATCTAGAGCTGCTCGGATTGAAGGTTCGGGCGGCAGGCGTCGTCTCACTGCGGCGCAGCTGGGCCGCGACGCTGGCCGGCATGACGGTGGTGTCTGGCTTCGTGGTCGCCGGAGCGCAGCCCGCCGCCGGACGGTCGCCCCGAGGCCGGGCCCGAAGCTGCAACCGATCGGAGAGATCGGCAATGGCTTCTTCGGGATCAGCGTCGCCCTGTCGGCGAAGGGCGACACCGCTCTCGTCGGCGCTTCCAACGACAGTGGGGCGATCGGGGCCGCCTGGGCCTTCACGCGATCGAGCGGGAGCTGGCGCCAGGAAGGGCGGAAACTCCTTCCGGGTCGCGAGCTCCAGCCCACCGGCTTCGGCCTCCGTGTCGCGCTTTCGGCGGACGGCAATACTGCCCTGATCGGCGGCCCGCTCGAGAGCGGTGGCGTCGGCGCGGCCCGGATTTTTGTCCGCTCGGGGTCGGGCTGGCGGCAAACGGCGAAGCTCACGCCGCGGAGCGAGGCGGGCCGAAGCGGCTTCGGCGAGAGCGTTGCACTCTCTGCTGACAGCACCGTCGCGCTCGTCGGCGGCCCCACCGACGCCCTGGGCGCAGGAGCGGCCTGGATCTTCACCCGGTCGGGATCGACCTGGAAACAGGGTTCGAAGCTGACCGGCCGAGGAGAGGTCGGGCCGGGCCGGTTCGGAGTGAGCGTCGCGCTCTCGAGCAATGGCCGGATCGCTGCGGTCGGCGGGCCGCTCGACGCCAACGCCGTCGGCTCGGTGTGGACCTTCGTCCGTACGGGTGCCGAATGGAGCCCGCAGGGCTCGAAGCTGACCGTCAAGAGTGGCAAGAGTCAGGCCCAGTTCGGCAGCAGCGTTTCGCTCTCGGCCAGCGGCACCACTGCTCTGATCGGTGCTCCGGTCGACGACGCCGACGTCGGGACCGCGTGGGTGTTCACGCGCTCCGGGTCCTCGTGGCGTCAGCAGGGCAAGGAGCTGACGGCGCCGGGCAAGCCGGGAACGGTTCAGTTCGGCGGAAGCGTGGCGCTTTCGGGCTCGGGAGACACGGCGCTCGTCGGGGGCGCCGGCGACAACGGCGAAGTCGGCACGGGCGCGGTCTGGATGTTCACGCGCAGCGGTTCCGCGTGGTCACACGAAGGCACGCAGCTGACCGCGCGTCGCGAGCGGGGGCAGCGCCGGCTTCGGCTCCAGCGTCGCCATTTCGGCCGACGGCTCGATCGCGCGTCGTCGGCGGCTACAACGATGACCACGGCACCGGCGCTGCCTGGGAGTACCACCTCTAACCGCGGGAGGCTCAGGTGCTCCGATCGATCCGCATGTTCACCTGCGGGGTCCCCTGGGTGCTCTTCGCGAGATGCTCGAGCTGCCGCTTGGACGCACCTGGCGCGATGATCATCAGGTTCGTGTGATCGCCGTAGAGTGCGTCGAGGATCTGACCGTTCTCGAGCGTCCAGGCGATCTTTGCCTTGCCGAACGCGCCGATCACCTTTGGTGCCTTTCCTTGATGCTCGAATCCCGCGCCGCCACTGAACGTCTGCGTCGCTCCGAAGCCCGCCTCCTCCGCTGCGACAATCGCGTCGACGTGGGCGTTGCTGCTCAGGATGAACTGGATCGTGTTGCCCTTGTCGGTCTTGTAGACGCAGGTGAGCCGGCTGCCTTTGTTCCCACTGTGGTTGGGAGCGTCGTAGTCACCGTACGAGAGCTCCGACGACGATGACGTCTTGATCGTCTGCTCGAGCGTCGCGGTCACGAGGGCATTCGACGGGCAGCCCTGCGCCAGGCGCTCCCCGGACGAGGCGCCGGGCCTCACCACCAGCACCACAACCACGCCGGCGACGACGACGCTGGCTGCCGCGAGCGACCTCCACTTCGATCGCACATACGGCCGGGACGGAAGGGAGAGATGCATCCTTTGGGCGCTACCTGGTGCTGGATCCGATCCTAACACGACCCGCCGGGGAAACTCCCGAATTCGCACGCCGCCAGCGGTGAATCCCGTGCGCGATAATCCGGAGGCTCTTAGTGGTGCGTCGATGCGTAGACGAACGCGGCGACGTCGTTGATCTGCCCACCCGACAGGTTGCCGCCGCCCGCCGTGCCGAAGGCGGGCATGCCGCCGGGCAGGCCGTACGTGACGGCGTTGACAACGTCCGCCTGAGGCGGAGCAAGCGAGTCGAGGTTCGGGCCGACCTGTGCCGTCGAGCCGGCCGCTGCCAGGGTGTGACACGACGTGCACGGCGGATTGGCGCTCGCCGTGAACACCGTTCTGCCGGACGTGGGATTGCCGATCAGCGGTCTCGGTGGCAGGTGGAGGGGTCGTCGACCCGGAGCTCGTCGTCGTTCCACCGGTCGGTTTCGAGACCGGCGGGGGCGGAGTCGGCTTGACGCCTGCGCCGAGAACCCCCTTCATCCCTGCCGCGGCGTGGCCGGGGATCGTGCAGAGATACTCGAACTGACCCTTGACGAGGGTCACGATCAGCGTGGCCGACTGTCCGTGAGCGAGCGACTTCGTCACCTTCCCCTTGCACGCGTTCTTGGCGCCGCCCTTCGGGCTCGAGCAGACCTCGAATGTGTGCGGGAGCCGCCCCTGGTTCGTGACCTTGAACGTCACCTTTCCCACCGTGACTTGCTTCGTCGAGAGCTTGAAGGCCAGCTCACTCGGCTTGCCGGCGATCACCGTGACGGTCGATACCGCCGCCCGGGCCGTGGCAGTGTTGGACGTCGACATGCCGCTTGCTGAAAGGACGCCGCCTGCGAACAGACAGGCCGCTGCGAACAACCCAAGGGTGAATTTCGCGTGCCGAACAGCGTTGATGCCCATGAGTCCTCCCAGTGCCTCTCCTGGCCTCGCTCCCGTCTGGTAGATGCAAACCCCGCAGGAAAGTAGCAGACGCCTTGCAGCGATTGTTAGCCAGGTGAAAACGCGTCGAGCTCGAGAGCGTCGCCCTTCGCCGTCGGCACGCCGGCGCCGAGAAGCATGATGTTTCCGGCGAGCGACGGGCACGCGTTCACGCCTGCACGGAGCCGTGTGCTCCAGAGGAGCGTGCCGTCTCGCGTGTCGAAACCGTAGACGCGCCCGGCGAACGTCGAGGTGAAGACGACTCCGTCCGCGACCGTCGCGCAGCCGAAGTCGGGTGAGGGAAGCGCCTCCTTCCAGCGGCGTGTACCGGTGGCGGCGTCGAGCGCGATCAGCTCGCCCGTTCCCCGCGAGACGTCGATGCCGCGGAGCGACGGGTAACCGAACGCGCTTCCTCGCATGCACAGGTCGACGACGGGCACGAAGAGCGTCCCGTCGCTGTATGCCATCGGCGTCTCGACACCGCCGAAGAGGCCCGGGCAGACCGAGATGGGACGGTCGGGCAGGAGGCCTCGATCGTTGCGGTGCAGCTCCGACCTCGGCCTGCCAGACCCTGCGGTGACGAGCCCGGTCCCAGGCGATCACCATGCCGGCCTTCCCCGCTCCGATCACGAGCTTCTTCCCGCCGCTCGACAGCAGGAGCGGCGAGAGCTGGAAGTCGTAGTCGCGGACGTCGTGCGACGTGACCTGGTCGTACCACTCGCAGGTCGGCCCGTTCGTGGCATCGGCCACGATCAGCGAGTCGGTGTAGAGCGCGCGTCCGGCGTAGGCGCCGCCGTTGGGATGCTCGCGGCTGCCGCCGAACGGCGTGGGATTTCCGGTTCCCCAGAAGACCTCGCCGCCGTCGACGCTCGGCGGGTACCAGGCACCGCCCCCGCCCGCCTCCTTCGGGAACCTCCAGCGCCCCTTGATCGTGGCGAGCCGCCAGCGCAATGCTCCGGTCGTTGCGTCGAGAGCGTAGAGCGCTCCGTGGCCGTTCGGCGGCAGGCCGATCGTGCTCGCAAACACCGCTCCATCGGCGACCTGCGGTGCGACGTCGATGATGGGCTCGCCGAGTCTTGCGAGAACGCGACGCCAGAGAACCTTGCCCGTGCGCGCCGAAAGCGCGAACACCATCCTGTCGGTCGCTCCGTAGACACGACCGTCGGCCACCGCGAGCCCATTCGGCCCCGGGCTCGCGGCGTAGACGAAGCCGCGGCGCCAGAGCACGTGCCCGTCGTGCAGGTCGAGCGCGAAGACGGTGCTCTCCATGTCCTCGACGTAGACGACGCCACCCGCGACGACAGGGGTCGCAGTGAACGCACCCGACTCGCCTGGCCGCGCCGGGAAGCGAAACCGCCAGAGGACGTGCAGCCGACCGACGTTGCTTCGGTTGATGCCGCTGTCGGAGGAGGCTCGGGTCGAAGCGAGATCGCGATTCGGAAGCGGCCAACTCGCGGACGAGCCCGAGCCGCCGCCACAGCCGGGAAGCGTGACGAGACCCGAGGCCGCAATGACGAGCCCCGCTCTGCGCAGGGAGGCGCGAACGTCGACCTACTCGGGAATCTGCGACGTGTCGTCTACCACGTGCAAACGAATTTCGCCGCCAGCCGGTGGCCGCCGCCACGTTCGACCGAGAACCCGACGAAGGACCACGGGACGAGGAAGTTCAGCTCGAACAGCTTTTTCTTCCCTGGCTCCATGAAGCCGGTCTTGAAATTGCCGAAGACGAGATTTCGCGGCCGCAAGCTCATGTTCTGCACGGTGAACACGACGAGCGAGCCGGGCTTGACCGATGCCTTCGGGGAGACGATCAGCTTCTTCTCGGTCAGCGTGACCTTGTAGAAGTACGTGGTCTCCGGGAGCGTCGTCGCGACCGCCTTCGAGGCGGGCAGCGCAGCGGCCACGAGCGACGCCGTCACGATCGCCGCGAGGCTTGCTCCGTGCCCTGCTCACGTGGAATCTCTGTCGCACAGACGTGCCTGCATCGCCGTGGCAGTGTACCCCGTCAAGCACAAGGGGCCCGACGAATCGGGCCCCTTGCTCGTGTCGAATGCCAGTCGTTCCTTACTGGCTGATGGTGGTCACGTCTGGCAACGCGAAGGCGTAGATGCTGTCGCCGCGCGGCGCAGCCGACGACGCCGACGTGCCGCCGACCATGATCGCGACGTACTCGTGACCGTGGACGCTGTAGATCGTCGGCGGTGCGAGTGCCGACGCGTCGAGCTGAGGCGACGTCCAGAGGATCTGGCCGGTCCTCGCGCTCATCCCGAGCACGTGGCCGTCCATCGTCCCTTCGAAGATGACGCTGCTGTTCGCATCCTTGCCCGCGGTGGCGGTTCCGCCGTAGCAACCGTTCCCGTCCGGCATGATCGTCTGCCAGGCGATCTTGTTGTTCGTCGGCCTGATCGCCGTGACGACGCCCCACAGGCCCTGGAGCCAGTCGCCGGCCGAGGTGCTCGAGACCTCCGTATAGCTCTTCCCGGGCACCGGGTTGGCCGTCGCGAGAGACGTCGCCTTGTAGGGACGGTCGCGGTTGTTCGTCGAGCAGACGTAGATCAAGCCCGTCTTCGGGTTGAACGACGTCGGAGGCCAGTCCGCGTCGTCATGGAAGCCGGGGGCGGTGTAGTGATCCGACGAGAGCGGCGTGTAGACACAACCGAAGCTGATCGGTTGCCCGTCGGGGCCCAGGAGGTTCGGGTTACCGCCGTACGCGATCCACTCAGCGGCCGTCGCGCACTGCGGTGCGAACGGCTGCCCGGTCGGGATCGGCTGGGTGAGAGCATTGCCGAGGCTCGCGTTGTCTGCCGCATCCTGCGGCTGCGGAACCTCCGGCGTCGGGATGGTCGGCTTCCCCGTCGCACGGTCGACGATGAAGTTGTAACCCATCTTCGTCGCCTGCTGGAGCGCATGGACCATCTTGCCGTTGTGGTAGTAGTCGATCAGGGTGTTCGAGGTGGCGATGTCGTCGTCCCACTGATCGTGATGGACGGTCTGCCAGTACCACTTGATCGCGCCGGTGTTGTAGTCCATCGCGACATCGGACGCCGTGTACAAGTCGTACCCGGGCGCACGGTTGACGTACGGGCTCGCGTTGCCGGTCGCCACGTAGACGAGACCGAGCTTCGGATCGACCGTCGGATGCGTCCAGACCGAGGCGCCACCGTGCGCCCAGTCGTAGTCGTAGCCCCAGGTCGCATGGCCGGGATCGCCGGGGCCCGGAACCATGTACGTCTTCCAGATCTCCTTGCCTGTCTTCGCGCTCAGCGCTTCGACATAGCCGCGAACGCCGATCTCGCCGCCGGCCATCGAGACGATGACCTCCGGTCCGTTCTTCGAGTCGATGTACGTCGGAGCGGCCGTCTGGAAGCCACCGGTCGTGTAGCTGTCGATCTGGTTTTGCCAGACGATGTTCCCCGTCATCGCGTCGAGTGCGACGTTGAGGTCGTCGATCCGCGCGAGGTAGAGCCATCCCGTCGCCCATCGCGAGACCACGACTCGTCACGCCGCCGCCATCGGAGGTGTACGTGCCCGGGACCAGGTTGGCCCGGTAGGTCCAAAGCGACTGACCGGTCGAGGCATCGACCGCGAGCACGTCATCGGAACCGGTGACGTAGTACGAAATGCCCTTGTAGGTGACGGCGCTCGCCGACTGAGACCGTCCCGCGCCGATCGTGGACCCGGTGTGGATGTGCCAGACCGTGTGCATGCTCGCGACATTCGACGTGTTGATCTGACTGAGCGACGAAAAGCGCGTGTCTGACTGGTTCCCGCCCGAATCGATCCAGTCACCGTTCGGGACAGCGGCCAACTGAGCACCGGTAAAAGCTGGAGGAGGCGTGATCGCCGCGCCTCGAATTGCTTTACCTCCAGCCTGACTGATTGCAATCGTCGCGAACCCCACCACGCCCGCCGCGACGATGAACGAAAGACGACGGAAACTACGCCTGGTACGTCTCACAAGTCCTCCCCCAATCTCTAGGTCGAACGAACCACGCCCCTTGAGCGCGATCGTACCTACCCCGCCGGAGGACTGCAACGAACTACAAGACGGCGCAACGCAATATTCAGAGCCGGAATACCCAGACCGACCCGGCACCGTCACCGTCGCCGATCGCACCGACCATGGCGGTGGTGCCGCTCGACGAGAGCGCCGCGCTGGCTCCGAACTGGACCGGGAAGGGACCGGTCGCGCCGCGACCTGTCAGCTTCTTGCCCTGCTGGCTCCAGCCGGAGCTCGAGCGACGGAACACCCATGCCGCGCCCACTCCGTTCCGGTCGAAGGCTCCCCCGACGAGAGCGGTCGTTCCGCTGGACGAGAGCGCAACGCTGTCACCGAACTGGCCGAGGCCCACCTCGTCCTTTGCCGTCAACCGCCCCGCCTCGCCGCAGCTCGACCGCGAGCAGGCGATCAACCAGGCCGCCCCGACGCCGTTGTTGTCGACAGGGCCGCCGACGAGGGCGGCGGTCCCCGCGCCCGAGAGCGCGACCGCGGAACCGAAACGAGCAAAGCCGGTCTCGTGCTTCGCCGTCAGCTTGCCGCCGGCCGCCCTCCACGTGGAGCCGGAGCGGGTGAACATCCAGACGGCGCCGATGCCGTTGCCGTCCAGCGGGGCGCCGATGAGGGCGGTGGTTCCGTCACGGGAGAGCGAGACGCTGGTCCCGAATTGTCCCGAGCCACTTTCGCCTGCCCCGGTCAGCCTCGCCCGCTGCTTCCACCTCGAGCCCGTACGCGTGAAGACCCAAGCCGCCCCGCCACCGCCGTTCGCGCTTGGGCCGCCGATCAAGGCGATCCTCCCGTTCCCGGAAAGCGCAACGCTCGCACCGAAGCCGGTCGGGTTCACCACGTAGCCGGTCGTCTTGCCGATTCCCGGCGGGAGCAGCGTCGTTTCCTGGCGCCAAGTGGAGCCCGACCGGGTGAAGATCCAAGCGGCGCCGACGCCGCCGTACCCGGACGGGCCGCCGATCAGCGCAGTCCTGCCGTCGGCCGACAGCGCGACGCCATTGCCGAAGCCACCCGGTCCCCTCTCTCCCTTCGCAGTGAGCTTCTTTCCCTGCTGCCGCCAGACGGAGCCGGAGTGCGTGAACACCCACGCGGCGCCGAGGGCCTGCGAGTGCACTCGAAGCCCTTCGAGGGCGCCGATCAGACTCGTCGTCGTTCCGACCCCCGATCAACACCGTTCCGGCGCTCGCCGAGAGCGCGATGCTGTTCCCGAACTCGCTGGCGCCGACCTTGCCGCTGCCGGTCAGCTTCTGGCCCGGCGAGCCGGACCCGGCTGCGACAGCGGCGAGCACGAGCCCCGACGCCGCGACGCAGCACACGACGCGGGGTCTAGCCGTGCGTGAGCGCCTTGAGCGCGTTCCGCACCAGTCCCGGCATCGGGAACTGCGGCCCCGCCGAGCCGATCGCGCGGCCCTTCGGCACCACCGTCACGACGATGTTGCCCACCCGCATCGACGCGATCCCGTTGTCGCGCCACTGGGGCGCACCGGACTTGTAGGCGAGGAATGCAGATCCCTGGCGTCTCATAGACCCAGACCGCGACCGCCCACGGCGCCTTGTGCGTGAGCGTCTTCGACACGACCGCGGTCAATGCCGTCACCGACTGTGATGCGTTGCCCGCCTCCGAGCTGACGAGATGAATCTTGACGCCGGTGAACGCGTGGACGACGTCCGCCTCCGTGTATGTCGCCTGCGACGACGATGCACTCGCCAGCGAGCCCGAGACCGCGAGGAGCCCGACAACGAGGATCACCCCGGGCAGGAGAAAACGACGGCGCATCGGTCGCGTCATGCTAGCGGAGTTCAGTCGGCGCAAACCTCGGGGCAACGAGAGAAAACCGCGGTCACCCGGCCTGCACGCTGAATTCCAGCCGCCCGCGCGCCGCCTCGCCGCTCGCCTGGCTGCCGCATTCCGGACAGAACACGACGCCCGCGCGGGCATGCATGACGAACTCGCCGCAGGCGAGGCACTCGAGCGAGACGCCGCGAAGCAGCGCCATCAGCTCCTGCTCGAGCGAGCGCGCGAACGGGGTGATCTCCGTCACAGTTCTCTGAACACTCCGACGACGCGGCCGATCACCTGGACATGCGGCGCGTAGATCGGTTCGAGCGCAGGGTTCTCGGGTTGGAGGCGAATGCGCCCCTTCTCCTTGTAGAACGTCTTCACCGTCGCCTCGTCGGCCGATTCGTCGTCGCCTGCCAGCGCGACCACGATTTCGCCGTTCCGTGCGTCCTGCGCGCGCTGCACGATCACGAGGTCGCCGTCGAGAATGCCGGCCCCGATCATCGAGTCGCCCTTGACACGCAGCAGGAAGTCGCCCTTCGTGCTCTTCGGCAGCGACAGGTACTCCTCGATGTTCTCCGCGGCGAGGAGCGGGCCGCCGGCGGCGATCTCACCGACGAGCGGCAGGCGGACGGAGTCGGCGGCCGGCGCCGGCGCATTCGCTTCGCGGCCGAGCAGCTCGAGCGCCCGCGGCTTGGTCGGGTCGCGCTTGAGCAGACCCGCGCGCTCGAGGTTGGCCAGGTGCGCATGCACGGTCGACGGCGAGGCCAGCCCGACCTCCTCGCCGATCTCGCGCACCGTCGGCGGATAGCCGTGGCGGTCGACGTATTCGACGAGGTAGTTCCAGATCTGCTGTTGCCGGTCGGTGAGCATCGAGCCTCCGAAGTCGCTTTGCGAACGTGTGTTCGACAGAACGGTAGAGACTCCTTCGGATGCTGTCAAGGCGCCGCTTGCGGCGCCGGTCAGGACGCGCGGCGCAAGCCGCACGTCCGTCTGCGTGGGCGGCCGCGAGCGTCTCGAACAGTTCGCGCACCGCGCATTGGCCCTCGCTCAGCCGCGGCTACACTGCGATCCGCCTCAACGCGCTGGTGGCGGAATTGGTAGACGCGCAAGGTTGAGGGCCTTGTGCCCTTAGGGGCGTGGAGGTTCAAGTCCTCTCCAGCGCATGCGATCGAAGGGCCGCCGACGTGGCGGCTCTTCGTTATCCGATCGGCGTGAGCTCGCGCTCGAGCGTCGGGCGCTCGGCCTCGAGCCACGGCGGCAGCGAGAGCGACTGGCCGAGCGCGTCGCTGGGCTCGTCGACCAGGAAGCCCGGCCCGTCGGTTGCGATCTCGACCAGGACGCCGTCCGGCATCCGGAAGTACACCGAGCGGAAGTACGTCCGGTCCTGCACGGGCGTCGGGCGCAGCCCGAGCTCGACGAGCCGCTCGAGCCAGGTCTGCTGCTCGGCATCGGAGGCGGTGCGAAACGCAACGTGATGGGTCGTGCCGGCTCCGATCAGCGCCGTCTCCTCGACGGGCTCCGCGAACGAGAGCGGCGCGTCCTCGGCGAAGAGCCCTGCGTAGAGATCGGGGTTGCCGATCGCGACCACGTCGTGCAGCCGCGGGCGCTCTGCCGGGTAGAGCCGAAGTTGCAGGCCGTCCGGATCCTCCTCCACGGCTTCGGCGGTGACGTTCGGCGTTTCGAGCCCGATCGACTCGAAGGTGCCGCGCCCGAGGCGCCCTTGCCCGGCACGCGGCCACTCGAAGAAGGTGATCAGCGACCCGGGCGAGCCGGTCTCATCGCCGAAATAGAGGTGGTAGCTGTGCGGGTCGTCGAAGTTGACCGTCTTCTTCACGAGCGTGAACCCGAGCAGGCCGCGGTAGAAATCGGCGGTGCGCTGCGCGTCCGAGCACACGCAGGTGACGTGGTGGAGCCCGTCGAGCATCGCCACCTACTTGAGGAGCCGGTAGAGCGCGACCGTGTTCGCGAAGAAGAGCACCGCGACCAAGACCGTCAACCGCGTCAGGTTCCGCTCGACGATGTGCGTGCCGCCCTGCGAGGTCGGCGTGAACCCCATCCCGCCGAGGCCTGCGTCGCGACCCGAGTGCATCAGGATCAGCGAGATCAGCGAGGCCGAGAGAAGCACGTGGACGACTGCGAGCACCTGGAGCATTACGCGCTCAGGGTAGCTCAGGCACGGCGTTGAGGATCGCATCGACCAGCCGTTCGGCGATCAGATCCTTGGTGATGTAGCCGGCCGCGCCCGCCTCCCGCGCCTTGGCGATATCGGCCGGATCGTCGGAGCCGCTGAGGACGAGAACATGCGCGTCGCTATCGCCGGCGAGGATCTGCTCGGTCGCCACGAAGCCGTCGACCCCGGGCATGCTCAGATCCATCAGGACGACATCGGGGTCGAGCTCGCGGGCGAGCTCGACCGCCTCGCTGCCGTCGAGGGCGCGCCCGACGACCTCGATCCGATCGTCGACGCCGAGGAGAACCTCGAGCGCCTCGCCGAAGAGCGGCTCGTCGTCGGCGATCAGGACACGCACCATGGTCAATAACGTACGGGGATATGGAGGGCGATGCGCGGACGCGGATTCAGAAGCTGCTCGTCACGGGCGACAACCGCCTGAAGCAGGGCGTCAGCCCGGCGAAGGTGCGGGAGACCTGGGACGAGGCGCTGGTCGTCGCGCGGGAGGCGGGGCTCGAGGAGTCGGTGCGGCCGCTCGTCGAGTTCAGGCTCGCCGATCTCGAGAAGCTCGCAGGAGAATCTGCTCCACCCGCTCCGCCTGCAGACTGAGGTCGTGCGCTGCGGCTGCGGCTCGCGCGGCCTCGTTCGGCACCGGGAAGGCCGTCGCAGCGTCGAGCGCACGCGTTAGCCCATCGGCGTCGAGCGGGTCGACGAGAATCCCGGCTTCGGGGGGGACGAACTCCGGCGGCCCGCCGATGCGCGTGGCCACGACCGTGCGACCGGAGGCCATTGCCTCGAGGATCGACTGGCCGAACGGCTCGAGGAGCGACGGCGCGCAGACGACGTCGGCGGCGGCCAGGTAGCGCAGCACGTCGTCGTGCGGAACGCGGCCGGCGAGGGTGACGTTGTCGCGGCCTTCGAGCAGCGGCCGCAGCGGCCCGTCGCCGACGAAGGTCAGGCTCCCCTTGCCGAGGCGCGCGAACGCATCCGCAAGGCGCACGACGTTCTTGCGCTCGGTGAGGCTGCCGACGCAGACGAAGTGCGGGCCTGCCGGTCGCACGCGTTCGGCGTCAGACCACGCTGGAAACGGGCGAGGTCGACGCCGGAGTCGACCACCTCCGTCTTGCCGCGCGCATCGGCGATCTTCAGCTCGAGCTCGCGGCGCAGGTAGTCGGAGACCGCGATCACCGTCGAAGCTCGGCGCACGACCCGGCGCGTGAGCGCGGCCACACCGGGAACCTCGCCGACGTTGCGCACGTCGCGGCCGTGGGCGGTGACGACGAGCGGCGCGTCGACCGACGAGGCGATCAGACCCGACGGAACGAGGAAGTGCGCCCACACGACGTCGGGACGTGCCGCAGCGCGGACCTTCTGGCGCAGCTCGAGGTAGCGCCGCTTGCCGCCGCTGCGGCGGTCGAGCACCGCGAGCTCGATCTCGTGCCCGCGGTCGCGCAACGCATGTTCCATCTGCGCGACGAAGACCCCGAGATCGGGGTCGGCCGGCCCGGGGTACATCTGCGAGACGAGCAGGATCTTCACCGGTCGTACGTTCCCCACTCCTCGCGCAGGACGCCGCAGACCTCCCCGACCGTGCACATCGCGGCAAGCGCGTCGCGAATCGGCGGCAGCAGGTTCTCCGTCCCGCGCGCCGCCTCGCGCACGCGCCGCGAGCGCCGCCTCGGCGTCCGCGGCGTTGCGGCCTGCGCGCACCTGCCGCGTGCGCTCGATCTGGCGCCGCTCGGACTCGGGGTCGAGCCGGTGCAGCTCGATCTCCTCGCGTCCCTCCTCGACGTTCGCGTTGACGCCGACGATCAGCCCGCTCGCCCGACTCGACCGCCGCGCGTCCAGCGTACGCGGACGCCTCGATCTCGCGCCTGGATCCAGCCCGCCTCGATCGCCGCCACCGCGCCGCCGAGCTCGTCGATCCGCTCGATCAGCTCCCACGCACGCTCCTCGAGCTCGCGCGTCAGCGCCTCGACGTAGTAGGAGCCGCCGAGCGGGTCGGCCGTGTTCGGCACGCCCGACTCGTGGGCGAGCATCTGCTGCGTGCGCAGCGCGATCGTCGCCGCGCGTTCGCTCGGCAGCGCGAGCGCCTCGTCGAACGAGTTCGTGTGGATCGACTGCGCGCCGCCGAGCACCGCCGAGAGCGCCTGGATCGCGACGCGCACGATGTTGTTCTCGGGCTGCTGCGCGGTCAGCGTCGAGCCGCCGGTCTGCGCGTGGAAGCGCAGCGCCAGCGCCTTCGGGTTCGTCGCCCCGAACCGCTCGCTCATCACGCGCGCCCACAGCCGCCGCGCGGCCCGAAACTTCGCCACCTCCTGGAAGAAGTCGTTGTGCGCGTTGAAGAAGAACGAGAGCCGCTCGCCGAACTCGTCCGGCGAGAGCCCGGCGACGATCGCCGCCTCGCAGTAGGCGATCCCGTTCGCGATCGTGAACGCGAGCTCCTGCACCGCGGTCGAGCCGGCCTCGCGGATGTGGTACCCGGAGATCGAGATCGTGTTCCAGCGCGGCAGCCGCTCGGCGCAGTAGGCGAAGAGGTCGGTCGTGAGCCGCATCGACGGGCGCGGCGGGAAGATGTAGTTCCCGCGCGCGACGTACTCCTTGAGGATGTCGTTCTGGACCGTGCCGCGAGAGCGACCTGGCAGCGACTCCCTGCTTCTCGGCGACGAGCTCGTAGATCAACAGCAAGACCGCCGCGGGCGCGTTGATCGTCATCGACGTCGAGACCTCGCCGAGCGGAATCCCGTCGAGCAGCACCTCCATGTCGGCGAGCGAGTCGATCGCGACGCCCGTGCGCCCGACCTCGCCCTCGGCGCGCGGGTCGTCGGAGTCGAGCCCGAGCTGCGTCGGCAGGTCGAACGCGACCGAGAGCCCGGTCTGCCCGCTGGTCGAGCAGGTAGCGGAAGCGCTCGTTCGTCTCCTCGGCCGAGGCGAAGCCGGCGTACTGGCGGATCGTCCACGGACGGCCGCGGTACATGTCTGGGTAGAGCCCGCGCGTGAACGGCGGCGTGCCCGGCGGCTCGAGTGCGCGGCGGCGCGTCGGCGGGGGTGTAGACCGGCTTGATCTCGATTCCCGACTCGGTCTCGCGCATCGGGGCTACGCTACTCCGGTGCGCGTGACGGTGAGGCTTTTCGCCGGACTCCGCGAGCAGGCCGGCTGGTCGCGGAAGGAGATCGACGCGGCGACGCGTCGCCGACGTCTGGCCGACGCTCGACCTCGGCAACGAGCCGGACGGACTCCTCTACGCCGTCAACCGGGAGTACGCGCCGACGGAGCAGCGAGCTCGCCGACGGCGACGAGGTCGCGCTGATCCCGCCGGTCTCCGGCGGTGCGTTCCTGCTCTCCGACGACCGGTTTCTCTCGCAGCGTGCGTCGAGGAGGTGGCGAGCGACGAGGCCGGCGCGATCGCCACCTTCACCGGCACCGCCCGCCGCCACTCGCGCGGGCGCACGGTCGACTACCTCGACTACGAGGCCTACGAGGGAATGGCCGAGGCGATGATGGCGAAGCTCGCCGACGACCTGAAGGAGCGCTACGAGATCACGAGGTCGCGATCCACCACCGCGTCGGCCGCGGTCGAGATCGGCGAGCCCTCGGTCGTGATCGCGGTCAGCGGCGCGCACCGCGCCGACACGCTCGCCGCGTGCCGGGACGCGATCGACATCCTCAAGGTGGACGTGCCGCTCTGGAAGAAGGAGGTCTACGAGGGCGGCGAGGAGTGGATCGGGCGCGGCTCCTGAACGCGCTACAACTTGTGCAGTGGAGCCGTACGCCGAGCGCGACTACGACCCGATCCAGCCGCGCGGCACCGACTGGCGCGGCCTCGCGCGCAAGATCTTCGCGCCGGTCATCTTCCTCGGTCGGGCTCGCGGCGAAGCTCGGCTTCCTGCTCAAGTTCGCGGCGATCTTCATCGCCTTCGGCGGCTACACGCTGATCTGGGGCTGGAAGTTCGCCCTCGGCGTCGATCGTCCTGATCTTCCTGCACGAGATGGGCCACTTCCTCGAGGCCGCGCGCGAGGGCCTGCACCCGTCGTGGCCGATGTTCGTGCCGTTCCTCGGCGCCTACGTCAAGCACACGCGCGGCAACCCGTGGCAGACGGCGCGCGTCGCGATCGCCGGCCCGATCCTCGGCGGCGCTCGCCGCGCTCGGCTGCTACGTCGTCGGCGAGGCCGAACGGCTCGTCGCTGCTGATCGCGCTCGCGCTACTTCGGCTTCGTCCTGAACCTGATCAACCTGCTGCCGGTCGAGCATCCTCGACGGCGGCTCGGTCTGGCGCTCGACGCCGCTGGCTCTGGCACGGCGGCGGCCGCGGCAAGGCGCTCGTGTCGGGGACGCTCTACGCGGGCACGGCGATCCTGCTCGCGGTCGGCGCGTACGCCGCGTACCATCCCGCAGCACCGGCTTGTAGGATGGACGACAGGCGCCTCCTCGACGCGGACGGCGAGCCGACCTCTGAGGCGCGTCGAGAAGATCGCGGCCGGAGTTCCGCGACGGCTTCGCCGGCGTCGCGAAGATCGACCGGCCGGCGGTGACGATGTTCGGCTCGGCGCGGATCGGCGAAGATCATCCCGCGTACGCCGCAGCGCGCGCGGTCGGACGCGGGTTCGCCGAGCGCGGCTGGGCGGTGATCACCGGCGGCGGCCCCGGCGTGATGGAGGCGGCGAATCGCGGCGCGCAGGAGGGCGGCGGCCTCTCGGTCGGCTTCAACATCGAGCTGCCGCACGAGCAGGACTCGAACCCGTACCTCGACATCTCCTACACCTTCGAGCACTTCTACGCGCGCAAGGTCTGCTTCGTGAAGCCCGCCGAGGGCTTCGTGATCTTCGCCCGGCGGCTTCGGGACGCTCGACGAGCTGTTCGAGGCGCTGACGCTGATCCAGACCGGGACGGTGCTGCACTTCCCGGTCGTGCTCTTCGGCACCGAGTACTGGGCCGGGCTGCTCGACTGGATGCGCGACGGAGCTGCTCGCTGACGGGATGATCTCGCCGAGCGACGTCGACCTCCTGCACGTGACCGACGATCCCGAGGAGGCGGTCGAGGTCGTGGTCGACTGTTACGAGCGGCGCTGCGCCGAGACGCCGGGGCGCGCGCTTTGATCAGTCAGCGCTGCGTCGCGCAGAACTTGTCTCCACCCGTGACCTGATCGTAGAGCGCAAGCCGGCTCTGCTCGAGCTCGGCGTCCTTGCCCGGCTCGAACTTGCCGAGACCGGCCGCCTCGGCCTCCACATCAGGTGTAACACCCGGCCCGAGCACGCTGATCCGGTAGCGCGACCCGTTGCCCGCGGGACGGTCGGGGTGTCCGGGCAGCGACACGTCGTTGGTCGGATAGAAGCTGTAACAGAACGAGCCCGTCGGATTGCGGAAGACGATCGACGTCTCGCGCTTCCAGCCGGGGCCGTACGCCGAGTCGAGCGTGTCGATGTAGACGCCCCGGCCGTAGGCGTCGGTCGGCGCGCCGTTCCGTGTCGTTCCGAAGCCGTGGACCGGCTGGCCCGCATAGTCGAGGCTGCCGAAGATCTGCTCGGTCTCGTAGTTGAAGGTCTTCGGCCAGTCGACGGAGAGCACCAATTGGGCGAGATCACCGGTCCAGTGGGAGACGTCGAAGCTCCACGCGGACTGCGAGGCCTGCCATGGATCGACGCCGCGGTGCGGCAGCTTCCGCTGCCAACTCTGGATCGCCCAGTAGGAGCCGTCGACGGCCTTGCAGGCTGCGACGAGGAAGGTGAGCGCCGGTCCAGTCGTAGGGACGGCACGAGTTCTTGAAGGTCTTCCAGTACGAAGGGTTGTGGTGTGACTTCCAGCCGCCGGAGTAGTCACGGTTGAACCGGACCTGCGGCACGTCGGCTGTCGGCGGGAGTGCGTTGACCGCTCCCCAGAGGAGGACGTGTCGCGGCTGACCGTTCTCGCGCGTGTAGCTGATCAGGGCCTCGCCCCTTGCGTTCACCTCGAGCGTGGGGCTCTTGATGTTCGCATCACTCAGAGGCATGCTCGCCACGGCCGGCGAGGCGAGAGCGAGGAAGCCGAATGCGGTTGAGAGCAGAAGCCTGCCCATGGCCTTGTTCTTCCTCGAACCTGACGAAAGCTAACTCGAGAGGTCGTCGATCGCGCCGCGGGCCTTGTCGTGGACCTCGCGACGGCGGGCGTCGAGATCGGCCTCGAGCACCGGCTTCTCCGCCTCGTCCTCGCTCCGCGACTCGGCGAGCTTCGCCTTCAGCTCGTCTGCGGGCGAATATTCGGGCTCGTCGCGCGTTGCGGCGACGGCGCCAGAACGCGCCTACACCGAGAGCCCCGACCAGGAGTGCGACCAACCGTCCGATCGGCCGATGCTACAGTGGCGCTTCTTCTCGCCACGCCCCTCGCGCCGTATCACCCGAAGCGGCGCCAACGAGGCGGGGCCGACCTCAGACCATGGGAAGGAGTATTCGGGGATGAACGAGTACGAAATTCTGCTGATGCTGGACCCCGAGCTCGCTGACGAGGAGCGCGGAAACGAGATCCTGGCCCGCGTGCGTGAGCGCGTGGAAGGCGACGGCGGTACCTGGGACGGTCACGAGCCGTGGGGCCGGCGCAAGCTCGCCTACGAGATCGACCACAAGGGCGAGGGCGTCTACCACCTGCTGCTCTTCAGGCGGCGCCGGCGACGCTCGCCGAGGTTTCGCGCGTGCTCAAGATCACCGACGGGGTGATCCGCCACCTCGCCGTCAAGCGCGTCAAGGGTGGCCAGACGAAGGCGCCGGCGACCGTGGGAGCCGTGTCTGCAGCCGCCGATGACGCCAGCGGGACCGCGGAGTAGCCTGGTCCCCCCACGGTTTCGGAAGGAGAGAGGAATATGGCCAACATCAATCGCGTCGTGCTCGTCGGGAATCTGACGAAGGACCCCGAGCTCCGGCA
The DNA here is from genome assembly GCA_963761365.1 of uncultured Actinomycetes bacterium. Classification (GTDB taxonomy): domain Bacteria; phylum Actinomycetota; class Thermoleophilia; order Gaiellales; family Gaiellaceae; genus PALSA-600. The sequence goes on from CAVXHB010000001.1 coordinate 256,296, forward strand.
TACGCCGAGCGGGACCGCGGTCTGCAGCCTGCGGCTCGCGGTCAACACGCGCCGCAAGGATGGCGCGACCGGCGAGTGGACGGAGAAGCCCAACTACTTCGACATCACGGTCTGGGGCAACCAGGGCGAAAACTGCGCCCAGTACCTCTCGAAGGGCCGCCCGGTCGCGATCGACGGGCGCCTCGAGTGGCGCGAATGGGAGGCGCAGGACGGCACCAAGCGCCAGGCGGTCGAGGTGATCGCCGACACGGTGCAGTTTCTCGGCGGCAAGAGCGACGGCGCCACGGGCGGCGGCGGCACGTCGAACGAGTACGTGCCCGCGGGCGCAACGAGCGGCGCGGACGCCGACTTCGGCGGCGGCGGCAGCGACGACGACATTCCGTTCTAGCGTTCTAGGGAGGACACACGTGGCGGGTAAACGAGAAGGAAAGACCGACGGGCGGAGCAGGAAGCGTCTTGCGCCGCTCACCGGCGCGCGGCGCAAGTCCTGCTTCTTCTGCAAGACGAAGGTCGACGAGATCGACTACAAGAACATCGCCGAGCTTCGCCGCTACGTCTCGGAACGCGGCAAGATCCGCTCGCGCCGGATCAGCGGCGCGTGCCGGCGCCACCAGCGCCAGGTTGCGGTCGCGGTCAAGCGTGCGCGCGAGATGGCACTTCTGCCCTATGTCGCCGAGGGCCGTGAGGAGCGGAGCGAGCGCGGCCCGCGCGGCGACCGCGGCCGCGGCGACCGCGAGAGAGAGCGCTGATGCAGGTCGTCCTGCGTGAGGATGTCGACAAGATCGGCCTCCGCGGCGAGGTCGTGAACGTCGCTCGCGGGTATGCGCGCAACTACCTGTTGCCGCGCGGCCTGGCGGAGGCGGCGACGCCGGGGCTCGTCCGCGAGCTCGAGCGGCGCGAGGCCGAGCGGGCGCGGCACGAGGCGAAGTCGGTCGACGAGGCGCGCGCGATCGCCGGCCGGCTCGAGGCGATCGAGCTGCGCTTCGATGCGACTGCCGGACCGACCGGGTCGCTCTTCGGCTCCGTGACGGCGACGAACATCGCCGACCGGCTGTGGGAGCAGGAGAAGATCCGCGTCGATCGCCGCAAGCTCGGGCTCGATCCGATCAAGCGGATCGGGCGCTATGTCGATCCCGGTCGAATTGTTCACCGACGTCACGGTCGAGCTGCGAATCGTCGTTGCGCCCGAGGGCCAGGAGCTGCCGCCCGAGGAGGAGCTCGAGGCAGTCGCCGCAGCCGAGGCAGAGGCCGAGGCTTCAGCGGCGGCGGAAGCCGAAGCGGCCCACGCCGCGGCCGCAGCCGCGATCGAAGCGGCGGCCGTCGAGGCGGCAGCTGCCGCCGCGGCCGAGCCCGAGGCCGAGCCCGGCGATGAGCCGGCCCAGCCTGCCGGCGAGTGGCCCGCCGAGCCGTCCTAAAGAGACCGCGTTTTCGAGGGCAGCGCGCCCCGGCCGTCACCCGGCTGTGACAATTTCATCATTTTTCGTCCACAGGAAGCATCGGGAACCCCGCACCCGGCCTCGCCTGACGTTTCCACAGGCTGTGGAGAGTTGATCCACCGAATTCTCCACAGCCGTCCACGGGGGCTGTGGATTTCGCACCGAACTTCCCGCTCGGAGCGCCCGGATTCGTCCACACGCCGTCCACCGGATCTGCGAACATATGTTCTGTCATGCCTGCAAAACCCCGCTCTCCGTCTGCTTTCGGACGGTGCTTTCCACACCGTTGCGGGCACGCCCGCTGGCCGTTTCACTAGGCCCTCGATGGTCCCTCCCGGCCAGGCGGTAGCGCCCCTTCCGCCTCAAAATCTCGATGCTGAGGAGTCCGTCCTCGGGGCGATGATGCTCTCGGAGTCTGCGATCGAGGCCGCGAGCACCGCCCTCGACGCCGGCGACTTCTACCGCGAGTCGCACAGCCGGATCTACCGCGCCGCGCTCGAGCTCTACCAGACGGGCCAGCCGGTCGACGCGATCACCGTCGCGGACAAGCTCGACGAGCGGGGCGAGCTCGACGAGATCGGCGGCAAGGAGCGCATCCACGAGCTGGCTGCGCTCGTCCCGGCGACCTCGAACGCAGGCCACTACGCGAAGATCGTGCGCGAGATGGCGACGCTGCGCGGCCTCACGGCCGTGGGCGAGCAGATCCAGCGTCTCGGCTGGGAGCGGCCGGGTGAGACACCGGAGCTCGTCGACCGCGCCGAGCAGATGGTCTTCGACCTCGCCCAGCACCGGATCCGCGGCAGCTTCGAGCACGTCGAGACGCTGATCCGCGAGAGCTTCGAGCAGATCACGCGGATGTACGAGTCCGGCGGGGAGATGACCGGCACGCCGACCGGCTTCCGCGACATCGACCACATGACCTCCGGCCTCCAGCCGGGCAACCTCGTGATCATCGCCGGCCGGCCGAGCATGGGGAAGTCGGCGTTCGCACTCGGAATCGCGTCGAACCTCGCGCTCCACCACGACACGCCGGTTGCCGTGTTCACGCTCGAGATGTCGAAGCTCGAGGTCGCGCAACGCTTGATGTGCTCCGAGGGCCGGGTCGAGCTGCAGCGGCTGCGCACGGGACGGCTCACGAATGAGGACTGGCCGCGGCTCGTCAAGGCATGCGACGCGCTGACGAAGGCGCCGATCTACGTCGACGACACCCGCCTGACGACGATGCTCGAGATCCGCGCCAAGGCCCGGCGCCTGAAAGCGCGCGAGCCCAAGCTCGGCGCGATCGTCATCGACTACTTGCAGCTGATGAGCTCGGGGAACAACGCCGAGAACCGCGTGCAGGAGGTTTCCCAGATCTCCCGCTCGCTGAAGGTGATCGCCGGCGACCTCGAGGTGCCGGTGATCGCGCTCTCGCAGCTCTCGCGCGCAGTCGAGAGCCGCACCGACAAGCGGCCGCTGCTCTCCGACCTGAGGGAGTCGGTCGCGAAAGCGGGTCGATCGAGCAGGACGCGATGCGTGGCAATCGATCGTCCGCCCCAGGATGCAATCAGTCGGCATCACGGAGCGGGCGATGCAGGCTGCGATCGGAACGCAGTACTGCGGAACGACCCTCTACCGGACGAACATCGGACGAGAACGCGCGTTGCGAGTCGCGCGTGCCGTCGACTCTGGTGAACTCGCGATCCTCGCGACAAGCGACGTCTACTGGGACGAGATCGTGTCGATCGAGCCGGCCGGAGTTGAGCCTGTGTACGACCTGACGGTCGACGGGCTACACAACTTTCAAGCCGGGAACATATGCGTTCACAATAGTATAGACAAGATAGCGACCTGGTCATGTTCCTCTACCGGGACGAGTACTACAACGAGAACTCGGAGGATCAGGGTCTGTGCGAGGTGATCCTCGCCAAGCACAGGAACGGCCCGGTCGGCACCGAGAAGCTCGCGTTCCTGAAGCGGTTCGCGAAGTTCGCCGACCTCGCGCCGCAACACGACCAGAGCCGGGCCGCCGCATGACGCGCGAGAACTCGGTCTGGGTACCGCCGAGCGCGACCACGTTCTCGTGTCTCTGCGAGACGTGTCTCGATCTCGCGCGCGCCGACGGCCGTTCGTTCCTCGAAGCCGTTCGCGGCGCGAACGTTCGCGGTCACATTCCCGCGGAGACCGATGTCGGCTTCATTCGCTGCGCCGCCGGCCACGAGGTGGTCGTTCGCCGTGTCGACCGGCCCACCCAACTCAAACGATCAGACGGACGGCAGCTGCAACTCGTATGAGTCTCGCCCGCCAGCACGTGTGGGTCGGCCCCGAGGCGACGAGCTTCGAAGCCCCCTGCGAAGCGTGCCTGGCGCGCCGCGACGACGAGTGGTCGGTCGCGGCGCACATGCTGCAGATCATCGGCACGTTGCGACGCGACGCCGATGTCGGCTTCACCACGTGCCCGCGCGGGCACCGCATCGTCGTGCACCGCGTGGGCCGCACCCTCGCACGCGCCGTCTAAACTAAGGCGCATGCCTGCGACGGTCGTCGTCGGTGCGCAGTGGGGCGACGAGGGCAAGGGCAAGATCGTCGATCTGCTCGCGCAGCGCTCAGATGTGGTCTGCCGCTACCAGGGCGGGCCGAACGCCGGGCACACGATCATCGTCGACGGCGAGACGTACAAGATCCGGCAGACACCGAGCGGTGTGATCTCGGGCAAGGTGTCGGTGATCGGCGCCGGCTGCGTTGTCGACCCGGAAGTACTGATCGACGAGCTCGACGGGCTCGAGGCCCGCGGCATCGACACGTCCGTCGTCGTGCTGTCGGGCAACGCGCATCTGATCATGCCGTGGCACATCGCGATCGACCAGGCATCGGAGCGGCGCCTCGGCAAGCTGCAGATCGGGACCACGCGGCGCGGGATCGGGCCCGCGTACGCCGACAAGGCATCGCGGCTCGGCATCCGCGTCCAGGACGTGCTCGACGCAAAGATCCTCCGGCAGAAGATCGAGGTCGCGCTCGCCGAGAAGAACGTGTGGCTCGAGCGCGTCTACGAGGTCGAGCCGATCGAGCTCGAGGAAGTCGCCGCCCGCTACGAGGGTTACGCGCAACGCCTGCGGCCGATCGTCGGCGACGCATCTCTCCTCGTCGACGAAGCGCTGCGCGCGGGGAAAGAGGTGCTGTTCGAGGGTGCGCAGGGGACGTTGCTCGACCTCGACCACGGCACCTATCCGTTCGTGACCTCGTCGAATCCGGTTGCCTCCGGCGCTGCGACCGGCATCGGCATCGGGCCGACCCGGATCGACCGCGTGCTCGGCGTCGCGAAGGCATACGTCACGCGCGTCGGCGAAGGACCGCTGCCGTCGGAGATCGAGGGCGCCGATCAGCAACGTGTGCAGGAGCTCGGCGGCGAGTTCGGCACCGTCACCGGCCGCGTGCGACGCTGCGGCTGGCTCGATCTCGTTGCGCTCCGCTACGCGGTTCGCGTGAACGGCATCACCTCGCTCGCGCTGACCAAGCTCGACGTGCTCTCGGCGTTCGCCGAGTTGCCGGTCTGCGTCGCCTATCTGCAACGCGACGGGTCGGAGACGCGCGCACTTCCCGGCGCACCAGAGCGACTTCCACCACGCTCGCCCCGTCTGGCAGGTGCTGCCCGGCTGGGAGCTGCCGCTCGACGACGCTTCTTCTCGCGACGGCTTGCCGGCGGCAGCGCGCGCGTACGTCGCGTTCGTCGAACAGGAGCTCGACGTCCCGGTCGAGCTCGTCGGTGTCGGCGCAGCGCGCGAACGCGTCTTGGTCTCAGTGCCGTGAGGGTGCTCCTCGTCGGGTCGGGCGCGCGCGAGCACGCGCTTGCCTGGCGGATCGCGCAGAGCCCCACGCTCACCGAGCTCCACGCCGCGCCTGGCAACCCCGGGATCGCGGCGCTCGGGCACTGCCACCCGGTGCGTGCCGACGACGGCGACGGCCTGCTCGGCCTCGCGCGTGACGCTCGCGGCCGACCTCGTCGTGATCGGCCCGGAGGCGCCGCTCGTTGCCGGTGTCGCCGACGAGCTTGAGGCACGCGGGGATCGCCGTGTTCGGCCCCGGCGCGGAGGCGGCGCGAATCGAAGGCTCGAAGAGCTTCGCGAAGGAGGTGATGCACGCTGCGGGCGTCGCCACCGCTGCGACGCTCCCGGTCGCGCGCGCCGCCGTGCGTCGTCAAGGCCGACGGGCTCGCGGCGGGAAAGGGCGTGTTCGTCTGCCGAACGACCGAGGAGCTCGACGACGGCCTGCGGCAGGCCGCGGCTCTCGGCGGCATGACTCGTGATCGAGGAGCTGCTCGAGGGGACTGAGGTCTCGCTGTTTGCGCTCTGCGACGGCACGCGGCGCCGTTCCACTCGGAGCCGCGCAGGACTTCAAGCGGATCGGCGACGGCGATACCGGACCGAACACCGGCGGCATGGGCGCGTACTCGCCGCCTCCCTGGCCCGACGATGCAAGCGCACTCGTCGCGCAAATCCACCAGCCGGTGGTCGAGGAGCTCGCGCGCCGCGGCACGCCGTTCGTCGGCTGCCTGTTCGCGGGGCTGATGCTGACTGCGGACGGTCCGCGCGTGCTCGAGTTCAACGCGCGGTTCGGCGACCCGGAGACGCAGGTGCTGATGCCGCGGCTCGAAGGCGACCTGCTCGCGGCGCTCGCCGCGGCGCGCTCGTGGAGGCGCGGCCGAGCCACTGCGCGCCGGCGCCGATGCGGCCGTGACGGTGGTACTCGCCGGCCCCGACTATCCGGCCCGCAGCGACTACGCCGGGGCGCCGATCACGGGCATCGCCGAAGCGGAGGCGGTGGGCGCGATCGTCTTCCACGGCGGCACCGCCGTGCGGGACGGCACGCTGCTGACGAACGGCGGCCGTATCCTCTCCGTCACGGGAACGGGACCGACGGTCGCCGAGGCACGGCGACTGGCCTACGAGGGGGTCGAGCGGGTGAGCTTCGAGGGAATGCGATTTCGCACGGACATCGCCGCGGCGGCAGCAAATGGCTGACCCGGTCGTCGGCATCCTGGTCGGGTCGGAGTCCGACCGCGAGCGGATGCAGGCCGCGCTCGACGAGCTCGACGCGCGCGGGATCGCATGGGAGTTCGAGGTGCGCTCGGCGCACCGAACACCGGACGCGGTCGCCGAATACGCGAAGTCGGCGGCCGGGCAGGGGCCTGCGCGTCCTGATCTGCGGCGCCGGGCTTGCCGCCGCGCTCCCCGGCGTCGTCGCGGCGCACACCGAGCTGCCGGTGATCGGCGTGCCGCTGCGCTCGTCGATGAGCGTGCTCGACGGGATGGACGCGTTGCTCTCGATCGTCCAGATGCCGCCGGGCGTTCCGGTCGCGACAGTCGGTGTCGACAACGCAAAGAACGCCGCGTTGCTCGCTGCGCGAATCCTCGCGCTCTAGTCGCTACGTCAGCTCGTTCTCGACGGAGAGAATCACGGCGTCGACGCCGAACCAGCTCGATGAAGAATCCTCGACGAGGAAGCCGGCGCTGCCGCCACGACGGGTCAACTCGCCTTCGAATTGCTCGGTGAGCCGCTTCGCAACCGAGTTCGCTCCGATCCCCTGCGTTTGGTCGAGCGCGAACGCATCGAAGCCGGCCAGCTCGGAGAAGCGCAACCCCATCGGCTGCCATTCACCGTGGCCGTACCTGCTCAGGTGGCTGTTTCCACACCAGACGAGCAGCGGTTCGTCGTTGGCGAGCGCGTCGACGAGATTTCGCGCCTGCTGCTCCTCCCGCCAGTTCGTCTCCTCCATGCTGAGATTCACGAATTCGGCGGGCTTCAAGCCGAAGTCCGCTTCGTAGTGCACGAGCGTCCAGCCGAGCTCGAGCGCGGTTGCGATCAGGTCGCGCATCTCCGGCTGCGCGAGATAGCCGACCGGGTACGGTGGCACGACGCGCGACTCGTTCGCCTCGTCGGCGAACTCCGGCGTGAGCGCCTCCATCGCCAGGTGACGGACACCGGCCGCATGCGCGGTCGGAAGGACGCGCTTGCCCAAAACACGCGTCCGCACCGATCGCTTCAGGTTGTTGTGAAGCTCGTTCATCATCACGACCCGCGACCGGGCGAAACCGATCTCGACGAGCTCCTCTGGCGACCGCCACTTTTTCGGCGCTGCGAGCACGCGCCGAGTCTGCCTGTACCGAGGGCCCGCCTGAGCCGCAGCTACTCTTTGGCCAGTGATCGCCCGCTACTCCAGGCCCGAGATGAGCAGGATCTGGTCGGAGGAGGGCAGGCTCGCACGCTGGCTCGAAGTCGAGCTCGCCGCTCTCGACGGGTGGGCCGAGCTGGGAGCGATTCCTGCTGCGGACGTCGCTGCGATTCGGGCGGCCGCGAAGCCGCCGACGCCCGAACGCGTGGCCGAGATCGAGCGTCTCACCGACCACGATCTCGCGGCGTTCGTCGACGCGGTCTCCGAGCAACTCGGACCCGAGGGTCGCTGGGTGCACTACGGCCTCACCTCGTCCGACGTGGTCGACACCGCACTTTCACTCCAGATTCAGGATGCCGGCAAGCTCCTGCTCGTCGAGCTCGACCGCGCCCTCGACGCCGTCGTTCGCCGCGCGGAGGAGCATCGCGACTCGATCTGCATCGGGCGCTCGCACGGCATCCACGCCGAGCCGACGACGTTCGGCTGGAAGCTCGCCGGCTGGGCCTTCGAGCTCGACCGAGACCGCACGCGACTTGCCCGCGCGCTCGAGTCGAACCGCGTCGGGCAGCTCTCCGGAACCGTGGGCACATATGCAGCGATCGATCCGGAAGTCGAGCGCATCGCATGCGAGCGGCTCGGTCTCGAGGCCGATCCCGTCTCGACGCAGGTAATCGCCCGCGACCGGCACGCCGAGCTGCTCTCCGTGCTCGCGCTCGTCGCAGCATCGCTCGACCGTTTTGCAACGGAGATCCGGCATCTCGCGCGTACAGAAGTGCGAGAGGTCGAGGAACCGTTCGCGACCGGCATGAAGGGATCGTCGGCGATGCCGCACAAGCGCAATCCCAAGGTCGCCGAGCGCATTTGCGGCTTGGCGCGCGTCGTGCGTGCGTCTGCGATCGTCGGCTTCGAGAACGTCGCCCTGTGGCACGAACGCGACATCTCGCACTCCTCCGCCGAGCGCATCGTCGTTCCCGACGCATTCCTCGCCCTCGACTACATGCTCGATCGGTTTATCTGGATCGTCGACGGGCTCGTCGTCTATCCGGAGCGGATGCGCCGGAACATCGATGCCTCGCACGGGCTCGTCTTCTCGCACCGGCTGCTGCTCGCACTCGTCGGCGCCGGCCTCGACCGTGGCGAGGCGTATCGGATCGTCCAGCGGCACGCAATGCAGGCGTGGGACGAGGAGCGCGACTTCCGCGAGCTCGTGCTCGCCGACCCGGAGATCTCCTCACGCCTCGACGCAGCGGCGCTCGACAGCGTGTTCGACCTCGCCGCGACCGTTCAGCACCTGGACACCGTCTTCGAGCGCCTCCGTGCACTCGCCCACAACCAGGAGGCCGTACATGTCTGACACAGCAACGCACCTCGGCAGCGGCAAGGTCCGCGAGCTGTACTCACTCGACGACGACCGTCTGCTGCTCGTCGCCAGCGACCGCATCTCGGTCTTCGACGTCGTGCTACCGACCGAGATCCCAGACAAGGGCCGCGTCCTCACCGGCCTGTCGGGCTATTGGTTCGCACAGACGGCAGCGATCGTTCCGAACCACCTGCTTGCTCTGCGCGACGACGGTCGTTCGACGGAGTGCCGGCGGCTCGACATGCTGACGATCGAGTGCGTCGTGCGCGGCTACCTCTCCGGCTCGGGCTGGAAGGACTACCGCGCGACCGGCGCAGTGTGTGGCCACGTCCTGCCGGAGGGCCTCACCGAGTCGGAGCAGCTACCCGAGCCGATCTTCACTCCGGCGACGAAGGCGCAGACCGGTCACGACGAGAACATCGACCGCGCGGCAGGCGCGGCGCTCGTGGGCGAGGAGCGCTACGACGAGGTCGAGCGGATCTCGCTGGAGCTCTACCGCTTCGTTTCCGAGCGGGCGGCCGCACGCGGGATCATCCTCGCCGACACGAAGCTCGAGTTCGGGATCGACAGCGACGGCCGCCTCGTGCTCGCTGACGAGGCGTTCACGCCGGACTCGTCGCGCTTCTGGCCCGTCGACGAGTACGCACCCGGCGGACCGCAACCGTCGTTCGACAAGCAACCGGTGCGCGACTACTCGGAGACACTCGGCTGGGACAAGACCGATCCAGGCCCGGAGTTGCCGGACGACGTCGTCACCGGTACGCGTGCCCGCTACATCGAGGCGTTCGAACGGTTGACCGGTCTCGAGTTCGATGCGTACCTCGCTCGCCCTGAAGTCGTGCTCGGATGAAGGCGACCGTCCTCGTCCGGCCCAAGCCGGGCATCCTCGATCCGCAGGGCCAGGCCGTCGAGAACAGCCTGCGGCATCTCGGCTTCGCGGTCGCCGAGGCACGCGTCGGCAAGCTCGTCGAGCTCGAAGTCGAAGCCGACGACGCAGCCGACGCCCGCACGCAGCTCGAACGCATGTGCGAGCAACTGCTCGCCAACCCGCTGATCGAGAGCTACGAGATCGAGCTGCAGGACAGCCCGTGAGCAACGCGCGCGAGCGGCCACTCGTCGCGGTGCCGTTCTTTCCCGGATCGAACGACGACCGCGACGCCGTTTCCGCGCTCGAGCGGCTCGGAGCAGATGCTCGGCGCGTGTGGCACGACGAGCCTGCGCTACCCGATGGAACGGCAGCCGTGGTCCTCCCCGGCGGGTTCTCGTACGGCGACTACCTGCGCTGCGGCGCGATCGCACGCTTCTCGTCGATCATGGGCGCCGTCACTGCCTTCGCAGGGGACGGCGGCCTCGTGCTCGGGATCTGCAACGGCTTCCAGATCCTCACCGAGGCGGGACTCCTGCCCGGCGTGCTGCGCGCGAACGAGTCGCTCAGCTTCGTCTGCCGCGACGTGCGGCCTGCGCGTCGAGCAAGTCGACACTCCGTTCACGTCGCGCTGCACCCAGGACCAGGAGCTGACGATCCCCGTCAAACACGGTGAGGGCTGCTGGTTCGCAGGCGAGGATCTGCTCGGCGAGCTCGAGGCGAACGGACAGATCGTCCTCCGGTACGCGGCCGGCGAGAACCCGAACGGCGCCGTCGACGACGTCGCCGGCGTCCGCAACGCCGCCGGGAACGTGTTCGGGCTGATGCCGCATCCGGAGCATGCGGTCGATCCGCTGCTCGGCTCGGCAGACGGCGCCGCTGATCCTCGGCTCGCTCGTCGACGCTGCTCGACTCTCGGCTGCGGCACTCGTCTAGAGGCCGAAGACCAGCGCGAGCGCGTCATCGAGGTCACGTAGCTCTGACGAGCTCAAACGGCCGGCGGGATCGCCCAGGCGTTGAGTGCTGGTCGCGACGATCTGCTCGACTAGAACTCGTGTAGCCGTACCTCGGACGGTGATCAGCGGGCGAAAGGTGCTTGCGTGCGCCGACGTCGACGTCGGCGCGATGAGAATCGTCGACAGTCCGAGCAGATTGTCAGCCTGAACGACCACGGCATAGCGCATCCCTTGCTGCTCGGCTCCGCGAGAGCCCCGCGCGGGTCGATAGCGAACGATCTCGCCACGGATCACGTCAATCCTCCGGCCAAGGGGCTGCGATGGACTCCATCTCTTCGAGGATGCGCTGCATTTCGGCGCGATCTACCGGATCCGCAGCCAAGGCCTCGGCCTCGCGCCGGAGCGCGCTGCTCCGGCGACGGCGCGCTGCAGCTTCGCGAAGCGCGAGCCTGATCGCTTCGGAGTCTGTGTGCCCCATGTTGCGAAGTAACGCCAGGTCGCGCTCGGAATCGTCATCGAGCCGCGCCTGCACTGTCCGTGCCACATTCCGACTGTACCACAAATCGTATTACGTCCAGCCGAGCGCCTCCGCGAGCGCCGAGTCGCTGCCGAGCGACGCCCGCAGCCGTTCGACGTCGCGCGGCCGCAAGGTGACGGGCCCCCGCCGCGCGACGCCGTCGGTCGTATACGCAATCCGGACGAGCCCCTCGCCGCTCGTCGTCTCGAGCAGCTGCACGACCGACGAGAACCGCTTGCCGCCGACCTGCTGCGGGACCTTTGCCTCTTCGAGGATCGCCGCCGGCCCCCAGGGTGTTGTCGCCATTTTCGTCATGGCAACGACGCTAACGAGCAACCTGTAACAGGTGTGAAACGCCTTCGTGAAAGAAGTTGAACTTCTACGCGTCGACCGCTCAGGCTGCCTTGCTCTCGACGCTCGCGCCGCCAACGGTCAGCGTGACCTCGATGTTCCCGCGCGTCGCGCGTGAGTAAGGGCAGGCCGCGTGCGCTCGAGTCATCAAGTCGAGGGCTTGCTCGCGACCGATCTGAGGCGCGTCGAGATCGAGCGCGACCGCCAAACCGAAGCCGCCGCTCGCAACCGGTCCGATCCCAACACGCGCAGTGATGCGCCAGCCGGTCACGTCGAGGCTGCGTCCGGTGGCGATCCGCTGCAGCGCCGACTGGAAGCAAGCGGCATAGCCGGCGGCGAACAGTTGCTCGGGGTTCGTTCCTGGACCGCCCGCGCCGCCCATCTCGCTTGGGACGTCGAGGTCGACGGCGAGGCGGCCGTCACTCGTGCGCGCGTGACCTTCGCGCCCGCCGGTAACGGTTGCTTCGGCGGTGTAGAGAACCTTGGGCTCGTTGCTCATGGTGAAGCGCTCCTATCAAGTAGGGATCGCGAGTAGCACGACGGTTGGTTCTTCCGCGGTGCCGAGGAATCGCTCGACCTCGAACTCGTTCGCATCGATGCGCTCGACGCGGGCACCCAGCGCCTCGAGAAACGCGTCCGGAGGATCGAGGAAGTTGACGGCCTCTGTCCCGTAGTGCATCGGCACGACGAGTCGCGGTCGCACGGCGCGCACGATCGCAGCGGCCGGCTCGCCACCGACGGTCGGGCCACCGCCGACTGGCAGGAACAGCACGTCGACCTCGCCGATCGCCCGCTGCTGCTCGGGGCGCAATCCGGCCTGACCGAAGTCGCCGAAGTGACAGACGCGCAGACCGTCGAGAGCGAAGCAAATGATCGTGTTCGCGCCACGCTGAGTGCCGGCGCTGTCGTCGTGTTCGGATGCGATCGCGACCACCTCGCCGATCGGCGACTCGAACGTGCCGGCGGTCGAGCGCAGGATCTGCGGCGAGCCGTCGACGGCCTCGACCGCGTTGTGGTCGCGGTGCTCGTGGGTGACGAGCAGCAACTCCGCCTCCACATCCTCGATCGGCGGATAGTCGAACTGCCTCCCGTCGCCGAGAAGGCCTTCCATCAGCGCCGAACGGGTCGACGAACACCGCTCGCTCGGCGGTGGTGAGCAGAAAGGCGGACTGGCCGTACCAACGGATGCGCATCAGGTACCTCCTCGCTTGCGTTCGAACTCGGCTTGGCGCTCGTGGAGCGAACGCAACTTCTCCGACAGCTCGTCGGCGAACTCGGACAGCCTCTGCTGGCGTCCGTGCACGAGCTCGAGCTGCCGCTCGACGACCGGCGATCGCCGCGTCGACGATCCGGGCGCGCTCGCGGTCGCTCGCGCTCTCTGCCCACTGGTCGCGCAGCGCGGCGCGAGCCTCTTGCGGCCTCGGCGAGCTCGACGAGCTCATCGAGCGAGAGCCCGAGCAGGTCGCGAAGCCGGATCAGCTCCTGCGAGGCGCGTGACGTCCGCCTCGGCGTAGAGCCGCTGCGCGCCCTTCGCGCGTGCCGCCGTTCCGAGCAGCCCGAGCTCTTCGTAGTAGCGGATCGTCCGCGTCGTCACACCGACGCGCTCGGCGACCTCGCCGATCCGGTAGCTGCGCTCGTCGGTCTGCGTGCGTCATGCCGCCTCCTGCCCGACGGGCTCGACCGGTTCGAGTCCCGGTCGGCGCCCCCGCCGGCGAGGTCGCCTCGACGTAGTGGTACTTGCCGCCGCGCAGCAGCGAGGCGACCGCGGCGACGAGGCAGGCGACGATCGCGAAGACGAAGGCGTAGACGAGCGCGGTGTGGAACGGGCCCGAGATCAGGTGCGGGAAGAAGCTGCGCCCGGTCAGCGCGTGCGCCTGTCCGGCCGGCAGTCCGTGGAGGACGTGCGGGCCGAGCAGCGTCGCCATCGGGTTGTAGCCGAGGAACGAAGAAAAGAGCGTCGCGACCGGCGGCAGGTGCGAGACGCGCGCCGCGTCGGCGGCGGGCACGCCGTGCGCGAGCAGTCCGCTCTGCAGCGCGTGCGGCAGGCCGGACGAGAGCCCGACGATCATCAGCGTGAAGAAGACGCCGATCGAGAGCACGCTGGCGCGTGTTCATGAAGGTCGCGAGCATGCCGGCGCCGGCGCCGCGCTGGGTCGGCGGCAGCGCGTTCATCACGCCGGCGCTGTTCGGAGACGAGAACAGGCCCATGCCGATCCCGTTCAGGAGCAGGATCAGCGCGAACCAGGTGTAGGAGAAGTCGACCGGCAGCACGATCAGGAGCAGGAAGCTCGCCGCGGCGAGGATCATCCCGCCGGTCGCGAACGGGCGCGCGCCGAAGTGGTCGGAGAGGTAGCCGGAGGTCGGGCCCGGCGATCAGGAAGCCGGCGATCAGCGGCAGCATGTAGATGCCGGCCCAGAGCGGCGTCTGGGCGAAGTTGTAGCCGTGCTCGGGCAGCCAGATCCCCTGCAGCCAGATGATCAGGATGAACTGGAGCCCGCCGCGCCCGATCGCCGCCAGCAGCGCGGCGAGGTTGCCGGCGGCGAAGGCGCGGATGCGGAACAGCTCGAGGTGGAACATCGGCTCGGCGACGCGCGTCTCGATCACACAGAACACCGCGAGCAGAGCCGCGCCGCCGAGCAGCGTCGCGAGCACGAACGGCGACGTCCAGCCCATCGTGTGGCCGCCGTACGGCTGGATCCCGTAGGTGATCCCGACCATCACGCCGATCAGACCGAGCGCGAAGGTCGCGTTGCCCCACCAGTCGATCCGCGCCGGGACGGCGCACGCCGAGCTCGCGCAGCGAGTGGTAGGCCCAGACGGTCGCGAAGATGCCGACGGGCACCGAGACGAGGAAGACGAGCCGCCACGAGACCGGCGCCAGCACGCCGCCGAGGACGAGCCCGAGGAACGAGCCGGCGATCGCGGCGATCGTGTTGACCCCGAGCGCGAGCCCGCGCTGGTCCTGCGGGAACGCGTCGGTGAGGATCGCGCTCGAGTTCGCAAACAGGAGCGCGCCGCCGACGCCCTGCCCGACGCGCATCAGGATCAGCCACAGCGCGCCGGCGCTGCCGTGCATCCAGGTGATCGAGAGCAGGATCGAGAAGACCGTGAAGACGGCGAAGCCGAGGTTGAACATCTTCACGCGGCCGTAGATGTCGCCGAGCCGGCCGAGGCTGACCACGAGCACGGCGATCACGACCAGGAAGCCGAGGATCAGCCAGAGCAGGTAGCTCGTGTTCCCCGGGGCGAGCGGGTCGATGTGGATGCCGCGGAAGATGTCCGGCAGCGCGATCAGCAGGATCGAGCCGTTGATCGTCGCCATCAGCATCCCGAGCGTCGTGTTCGAGAGCGCCACCCACTTGTACTCGAGTCTGCTCAGCTGCAGCCACCTCCAGAGGCATATACTTAACGTTAACGTCAATCTATCAGACAGGAACCGGATGGCGGTCTGGACGATTTCAGCGCAGGAAGGAGCGGGCAGCGATCAAGTCGCGGCCAGGCTTGCCGCCGCGGCAGGAGTCCCACTCCTGGGACGCGATCAGCTCGCAGCGATCGCCCACGAGATCGACCCGGAGCACCTCGAGGCCGAGGACTTCGACGAGATCGAGAAGCGCTTCGGCGGGCGCTTCAGCGCGCTCGCGTTCAACATGGCGATCACGACCGCACAGGGTTCGGCTGCTGCCCTTCAGGAGTTGGAGTTCCGCCACAAGCTGCCCGAGCTCGCGCGCTCGATCCTGAACGAGGCGGCTCGCCAGCCATGCGTGGTCCTCGCGGTAGGCGCCTTCGCCGCGCTTCCCGACCATCCGAAAGCAATTCACGTGCGCCTTCGCGCGCCACTCGCGTGTCGAATCGCCGCCTACCAGCGCGAGCACCTCGTCGATCGCGAGTGCGCCGAGAAAAAGGTCAAGCACGACGACCACGCCCAGCACGCCTGGGTGCATTCGCTCTTTCACGTCGACATCGACGACAGCCGCCTCTTCGCGCTCGTGCTCGACACGAGCCGCTTCAGCCCCGACAGGCTCGTCGATGTCCTGCTTGCCGCCGGCGGCGTCCAAGCCGCCCTTCTGCCGACCTAGCGCTAAGCGTCGATCGGGACGTGCCCCGGAACGGCGGCAACACGGTCGAGCCACGTGCGAACGGCCGGGAACCGTTCGAGCTCGAAGTTGCCCTCGTGCGCGACGTGTGTGTAGGCGTAGAGCGCGATGTCGGCGAGCGAGTACGCGTCGCCTGCGAACCACTCGCGCCCGCCCTCGAGGTGCCGCTCCATCGCACCGAGCGCCCGGTACCCGGCGGTGGTCTTCTCGTCGAACCGGTCATCGAACCCGGCCGGCACGCCCGAGTAGTGCAGCCAGAATCGCACGACGGCGATCGCAGGCTCGTGGTCGTACTGCTCGAAGAACATCCACTGCAGCATCTGCGCCCGGTCGTAGCGATCGGCCGGCACGAACCGCGTCCCCTCGCCGAAGTACGAGAGGATCGCGCCCGACTCGCCGATCGCGCGGCCGTCGTCGAGCACGATCGTCGGCACGCGCAACGATGGATTCAAGCCGCCGAGCACATCGGGGCGGTTGGAGCGATCGACGACGTCGAGCTCGCGCCGCTCGAACGGCACGCCGAGGTGCGCGAGCAAGAGCCGCACCTTGTAGCAGTTGCCGGAGATCGCGCTGTCGTAGAGCAGCAATGCGGCTAGCGGATTTCTCGATCAGCTCGATGCGATAGCCGTCGGGATCCTGTACGAAGCAGAGCAGCGAGCCGCCCTCGCGAATCCGGTACGGCGGCTTCTCGGGCTCGATCCCATGCCCGGCCAGCCCGGCGAGCGTCGACTCCATGCTGTCGACCGAGAGCGCGATGTGTCCGTAAGCGGTCCCGAGCTCGTACGTGCGCCCGTCGTGATTGAACGTCAGCTCGAGCTCCTCCTCCTGCCCCGGCATGGCGAAGAAGTAGTTCGTCGCTTCGAGCTCACCGTTCCGAACGATCGGCGACTCCTTGCGGAATTCGAACCCGAGCGTCTCGTAGAACGTCCGGCTCCGGGCCGGATCGGTGATCCGATACATCGTGTGGAGATAGCGAGCCACGGCCCAATCCTACGGACGCGTGCTAACCGATGTTTTGCAACCGCTCGCGCGCGACCTGTTCGAGGCCGGGGAGGTCGCGGCAGATGTCGCAGCGAACGACCCGCGCCGTCCCGTCCTCGCTCCCCGCGAGGATCCAGTCACCGGACGGACTGAACGTTGCACCGGTCAGCGGCTTCGTGTTCCCGGTGAGCAAGAGGAGGAGCTCGCCGGTGTCCGCATTCCACAAGCCGGCGCTGAAGTAGCTGGCCGTGACGATCCACCGGCCGTCGGGGCTGAACGAGGCCGACTTCACCGGTAAGAAGTGGCCTCGGAGTACATGCAGGAGCCGGCCGCTCGCAACGTCCCAGATGCGCGCGTCATGGTCGACGCTTGCGGTGACGAGCAGGCTGTCGTCAGGCGAGAACTCGGCATCGGTGACGAGCGAGCGATGGCCGCTGAGTCGATGGAGGAGCTTGCCGCTCGCCGCGTCCCACAGTTCGGCATCGCGGCCCGCAGTCGTCGCGACGGTCGCGCCGTCGCTCGAGATCGTTGCTTCGCCCGCGTGCGCCCCGAGCGTCGCAAGCAGCTGCCCGTCGAGCGCGTACACGCGCACGGTCCCATCCACCATCCGCGCCGCGAACCTGCCCGCGCCGGCGGAGATCTCGGTGATCCCACCCTCTGCCTCGACCTTGTGGATCACATGTGTGTCCGACCAGATCCGGATCGTCCCGTCGCGCGACCCCGTGACGAGCGATCCGTCGGGCGCGTAAGCGACCGCGGTGACGCCGAGGTGCAAGACACCCGCCGGAAGGTCGAGATCACCCGTCGCATCGGCGATCGCGAGCGACGTGCCGTGTGCCGCGAGTGCGATCACGGGTGCAGGCATCCGGGTTTCGCCGAGCACGCGACCGGCGAGGTCGAGGACACGGACGTCGCGGCCGGATGCACTCACGACACGCTCGCCCGCCCAAAGCGTCTCGACCGCGCCCTGTCTCCGGTCGATCGGCGTCAGCTTGTCGCCCGCATCAGCACTCCAGAGCCGGGCGGTACCGTCGTCCGCTCCGGTGACGATCACACGCCCGAGCGGGTCGTAGCCGACACTCGTCACCGCGTCCTCGTGACCTGCCAGTGGCGCGAGCAGCCGCCCGTCCTGTGTGCTGTAGATGCGCGCGACCCGATCGCCGAACGCGACGGTGATCTCCTTCCCGTCCGGACTGAACGCGGCAGCATTGGCGATCCCGGTCGAACCGACGAGCAGAAACACGCGCGCGCCGGTGCGGACGTCCCAGACCGCCGCGCTACCGTCGGCGCTCGAGGTGACCAGCGACGTTCCATTCGGAGAGAAGCGCTCCGCGAGCACGTGGCCTGTCTGGGGAAGGATGTGCACCAGGCGGCCCGTCGCGGCGCGCCAAAGTCGCGCCGTCTTGTCCGTGCTGCCGGTGACGAGCAGTTGTCCGTCGGCGCTGAAGCCCAGCGAGCCGATCCCGCGCTCCGGGAGTAGCGCACGTACTTTCCCCGTGTCCACATCGAGGATGCGGGTTGCGATCTGCCCCTTCCGCCTCGAGGCGACAGCAAGCAGACGGCCGTTCGGGCTCAAGGCAGCCGCCACAACCGCGCCACCCGCGCGAATGTTGCGATGCATCCCACCGGGACCGTCGCGCCGGATCCTGATCCAGCCGCCGCTCCCGACGAGCAGATCGTTCTGCGTGAACGCCAGGACCGAGACAGGCGCCGTCGTGAGCACCTCCCGGACGAAGTGGCCGTCGGGCGCGTCCCACACCCTCACGCTTCCATCCGACTCACCGACCGCGAACCGTCGTCCGTCGGGGCTCCAGGCGGTCCGGGTGAGCTTGTGTCCGGGGGCAAGCTTCACCAATCGCTTTCCATTCGCGTCGTAGAGACCGACCGTACCGTTGCTGCTCGCCACGAGCAGGCGCTCTCCGACCGGAGGGAAGCTCGCGCCGACGATGCTGCCGCCGAGCCGAAGCACGTGACGCTCGCGCATCGCGAGCAGGCTCGAGCGCAAGACGTCCTCGGTTTGTGCTCCCGGCACGAGCTCGGCCGCGGTCAGCGCGCTCCCGAGACTTTGCGCCGGATCGGTCGAGAGCCCACCGAGCGCCTGCGCGTCCAACTCACGTGCGTGAGCGCGGCGCGCCTCGGTACGCGCAGTGCTCCTTTGGGTGAGCGCGAAGACCGCGATCGCGCCGACGACCACCAACGCGCCAAGCGCGGCAGCGACGAGCGAGAGGAGCCGCCGGCGCTGTCGCCGCGCCGCAACATGCGCGCGCTCGAGCTCGTACTCGGCGCGCCAGGCAAGAAGCGGTTCGGCGAGGACGTCGTGGAAGATCTCGTAGCGGGTCGAACCGTTCGTGCTCCCGTCGACGCCGCGGACGATGCGTTCGCGGATGAGCGTCTCGAGCAACGGTGCCAGCTCGGCAGCTCGAACACCGGTGTATTCCACGAGATCGGAGGCCGTATACGAGATCTTCGCGCCCGACGGCGTCACGAGCTGGCGCACCATGCGCGCCGCCGCATCCTCGGCCGCCGCCGGAAGCGCACCGAGTGTCCCATGGACGTGGTCGCGAACGATCTGCTCGGCGCCGCCAAGCCGGCGAAACGTCGCCAGCCGTAGCTCGTGTGATCCGTCGGCCGTCTCCTCGGCCCACAGCCGTTCGAGCACGAGCTGGAGATACGGCGCCTCGACGCCGCCCTCGGCGAGCGTCACCTCGCCCGCGCCGCTGAAGTCGACGCGGCCCGGCGCCACCTCCTCGAGCAGCGTCTCGATCAGCTCCGGCTCGGCGGTGTAACTCGAGCCGGCGAGCTCGCTGTAGCGCTGGAGCGGCCCGCTGATCGCGCTGCGGGCAGAGCGGCGGTCGAGCCGGTCGAGTCGCAGCATGTTTCCGAACACGCCGGGCAGCCGCGCCGCGAACGCATCGAGCTCGGCGAGTGCCTCGCCGCGCAGCGAGATCAGCATGTTCAGCCGGAGCCCCGGCCGGCGCAGCAGCTCGGGCAGAGACTCGGCAAGCGGTCCGTCACTGCCGTGATAGAGGAAGTACTCCTCGAACTGATCGAAGAGGAGATACACCTCACCGCTTTGCTGCGCGGCGGCGGCGACGGTGTCGACGAGCCCGGCGGTCGGCCCGAGCTCGGGACACGCCTCACGTACTGACGCGACCACGGCATCCGCTGGATCCTCCGCCCACGAGTCGTGGACGACGACGGTTGCGTTTCCGATCGTGCGCAGACGTTGAGCAACGCCCGCGCGCACCAGCGAGCTCTTGCCGACTCCGCTAGGCCCGTACAGCACGGTCAACTTCTTCGCGAGCAGATTCGAGACGATCGCCTCCCGCTCCCGCTCACGCCCGAAGAACAACAACGCATCGAGCGCGGAATCGTCAAAGGCAGCGAGACCCTTGTACGGGCTCGAAGGCAGCCCACTCATCCGTGAGCTCCTTCGACAACGCGCGCCAGCTCGGAGACGTACGCAGCCGGGGACATGTCGATCACCTCGACGTCGCGCCTGCGCCAGAACTCGCGCTCGAGGGCATGCGGCCCGGCGTGTACGGACCAGGAGCGATAACCAAGCAGGTCTTCTCCCCACAGCCGCTCGAGCACGACGCGCAGCGTCCAGTCGGAGAGTGTGTAGCCGAGCAGGAGCAGATGTGTGCGCCGCAGCCGAGCCGCGAGCGCGACAGGCAGTCGCGTCGCAACCTCGCCATAGTGGATGAAGTCGTCCTCGGTGACTGCGAAGCTCTCCCACGCACGCTCGGGCGACGAGTCGAGGCGGCCTTGAAGATGAAGGACGACCGTGCGGTCCTCGAGCGAAAGCTCGGTCGCATAGGTGTTGGGACGGTCGATCGACGCGACCTTGCCGTCCGGAGAGATGTGGAAGAAACTGCCGCGATCCCGTCCGGCAGCGATGTAACAGACCGTGTCGAACTCTTCGCCCGCCTCCTCGAGTGCGCGTTCGAGTGACAGCTCGTACCCGGTTGTGACGAGCAACGGGTGGCCGACGTTCGCAGCGCGCAAGCGCGCAGGGAGCGCCGCGAGGAAGTGGTGCAGCGGAGCGGGCGCTCCATCCGCTTCGATCAGAGCGTGCAGCGCGTCGTAAAGCGGGCCGGAGCCGTTGAGCGTCGCAATCGCCTGCGAAACGCGCGCTAGCTCGGGGTGATCGGTGTCGAGACCGAAGCGGCGCGCGAGCTCACTCGCAAGCGGCTCGGCGTCGCCCGCGACCACGATCGTCACGCGGCCCGCGAGCAGCATCTCGCGCACTTCCTCGAAGTGCTCGCGCTTCGGCATCGTTCCGTCGCCGGTCCGCGGGGCTTCGTGGCGCAAGATCGACGCGTGGAGTTGCTGGAGCAACGGGCTCGGCTCGATCCCAAGTTGCTCGACGAGGACGTTGCGACCGACGCGATAGACCTCCAGCGCTTCGGCCTGCCGGCCTGATCGGTAGAGCGCGAGCATCAGCTGCGCGCGAAGACGCTCGCGCAACGGGTGCTCGTTGACGAGCTCTTCGAGATCGCCGACGAGCTCGTTGTGTCGACCCAGCGAGAGCTCCGTCTCCGCCCGCTCTTCGACGAGCGCCAGCCGCAGTTCGGCAAGCCGCGCGATTTCCGTTGCGGCAAAGGGCTCGTACATCAGGTCGGCGAGTGGCTCGCCGCGCCAGAGCCCGAGCGCCTCGCCGAGCAGGCGCGACCGCCGCGGCGGATCGCTGGCTCTCGCCTCGTCGACGAAGCGGCGCACCGTTGCGAGATCGAGCTGCGCCGCTTCGAGCTGGATCAGATACCCCGGCGCCCGCGTGACGATCGTCTCGGCACCGAGCACCTTTCGCAGTTGCGAGACGAAGTTCTGCAGCGAGGTGGCCGCCGTGCGAGGTGGTTCATCGGCCCAGAGCGCCTCCAGCAGGCGGTCCGTCGAGACAACGCGTCCCGCGTCGAGCAGAAGCAGGGCAAGCAGTGCGCGCTGCTTCGCTCCGCCGAGCGCCAACGTCGCACCGCCGGCTACCGCCTCGAGCGGACCGAGGATTCGGAACTCGATCACGTGCCAGGTTGTAACAGCGCCGCCGCACGAGGGATAGGTGCCGTTAGCGCGCCGTTAGTGAGCGATTTGGACCGGGCCGGACGGTGGGCCCATGCACACCACCGGACGCGCCCTCTGCTGCCTCGCCGCTTCTGCGCTCATGCCGTTCCTCGCCGGCGGAGCCGCAAGGCCCGACGGAGGCGAGGAGCTCGACGGCGATGCCTCGTCGGGGATCGCGCTAAAGCCGCCGAACGCGGGAGTCCAGGCGGCGTTCTCCGAGCGGAGCTACTCCCCCGGAACGATTGCGACGCTCCGCCTCCGCGGCAGCGCAGCGGGGATGGTCGTCCGCATCTACCACGCGGGTGCCGGTCACGACGGGCCGCTCCAGGGAGCTCCGGTCGGCCCGGTGATCCCGATCGGCCACACGAACCGCTTCGCCGTGAAGCTGGGCGCGTGGCCGAGCGGCTTCTACTACGCGCAGGTCGTCACTCCGGGACGGGGAACGTGGTATGCCCCGTTCGTCCTGCGCCCCGAGCATCTCGGTGCACATCGCATCCTCGTCGTCCTGCCGACGAATACGTGGCAGGCATACAACTTCGAGGACAACGACTCGTGGTACGAAGACTCGTCGGTTCGGACGATCGATCTCACACGCCCTTTCATCGACGGTGGCGTGCCTCCGCACTATCACGGCTACGACCGCGGGTTCCTGCGCTGGCTCGCGCTCACTCACAAGCAGGTCGACTTTGTCTCGGATGACGACCTCGACCGGATCGCCCGCGGCGACGATCTTGCTCGCGCGTACGACTTGGTCGTCTTCCCGGGGCACGAGGAGTACGTCACGGGGCACGAATACGATCTGATCGAGCGCTACCGCGATCTCGGCGGCAACCTCGCCTTCCTTTCGGCCAACGACTTCTTCTACAAGGTCGTGAAGCGGGGCAGCCTGATGGACGGCCGCTGGCGCTGGCGCGATCTCGGCCGCCCTGAAGCTGCACTCGTTGGTGCGCAGTACGTCGACTGGAACCACGGTCGCTACCCCAACCGCCCCTTCGTCGTCACAGGCGTCGGACAGGCGCCGTGGTTTTTCCGTGGCACGGGACTCCACGACGGCGACACCTTCGGCGTCTACGGCATCGAGGTCGATGCGCGGAGCTCCGGGTCGCCGCGCGCGACGCGCGTGCTCGCCCACATCCCCGGCATCTTCGGAGCCGGCGAGAACGCGGAGATGACCTACTACGCGACGCGCAACGGAGCGAAGGTGTTCTCTGCGGGCGTGATGAACTTCGGCGGGTCCGCGCTCTGGCCGGTCGTCTCGACGATGATGGGCAACCTCTGGAAGGAGCTCAGCCGGGCTTGAAGCGCTTGCTCACCGGCGGTGCCGCATTCGTCCTCCTGCTCGCGGGCGGGCTGACTCTTGCCTACCTGCACTGGCGCCACCACGTACCGACGATCCGCGGCTCGCCTACGGTCGAGTACACGCCCACACCGGTCCCTCCTCCTCCTGCGGCGCCGGGCATTGCCTGGCCGCTCTACGGCTACGACCAGGAGCGGACCCGCTTCGCGCCCGGCATCCAGCTCCGACCGCCGTTCCGTCGGTCGTGGACGTTTCACGGGCGCGCCTTGCTCGAGTTTCCGCCGGTCGTCGGCTACGGACGTGTGTACATCACGAACTTCGACGGGCGGCTCTTCGCAATCCGTGCGGCGACCGGGAAGACGGTCTGGCGGTACAGCTCCGGGCGCTGCGGCTGGGCTTCCCCGGCGCTCGCCGACCACCTCGTATTCGAGACGTTCATCGGCAACCACGAGTGCGGCTCGGTCGCACGCGACGGCGAGGTCGCAGCGTTCGACGCGGGTAGCGGACGGATGCGGTGGTTGCGGACAGATCGGGCCGACTGAATCGTCGCCGCTCGTCGCGCGCGGCGTCGTCTACGTCGGAGACTGGAACGGCCGCGTGTGGGCGCTCGATGCCGCGACCGGCCACACGCGCTGGACCGCGGATCTCCGAGGGGCGATCAAGGGCTCGCTCGCGCTGAGCGGGCAGAGGCTCTTCATCGGCACGTATGGCGGCGAGCTCGCGTCGCTCGATGCACGGACGGGAAAGGTGCAGTGGCGATCGGGCGGGCACGATCCGCTCTACTCGTCGCCCGCAGTCGCCTATGGACGCGTGTACATCGGCTCGCTGGACGGAGGCGTCTACGCATTCGGCGCCACAACCGGCGATCTCCTCTGGGCGCATCCGACCGGTGGCTACGTGTACGCCTCGCCGGCGGTGTGGCGCAGACGCGTGCTCGTCGGCTCGTACGACCACCGCTTCTACGCCTTTGATGCAGGCACGGGCGATGTGCTCTGGCGCTTCGACGCAAACGGGCCGATCTCCGGCGCGGCGACCGTGATCGACGGCCTCGTCTACTTCTCGACCTTCAGCGAGCGCACCTACGCACTCGACGCCGCAAACGGCCGGCTGGTCAGGACGTGGCCCGACGGGAAATACTCGCCGGTCGTCGCGGACTCGACGCATCTCTACCTGGTCGGGCTCGGTCGGCTGTACGCCTATGCCGCCCTGCGAGCGCCACACCCGCGAGGATGAGCACGAGCCCGGCCACCGCGATCCACCGCAGCGGCTCGCCGAGTAGCACGACGCCGTAGAGCAAGGCGACGCCGGGGATCAGGTACGTGATCAGAATCGTGCGTGAGGCACCCGCGCTGCGCAGGAGCTCGTACGCGAGGATGTACGCGAGGCCGGTGCCGACGACACCGAGGACTACGAGCGACCAGTCCTCCTTCCACCCGGGTACCGATGACGGCAGCCGCGTGACGCCCAGTGGCGTGACGAGGATGGCCGCGATCACGGTCGAGGTGGTACCGACCACGATCGGCTGGACGTTGCTCGCGAGATGGGCGCCGAGGGAGGCTCCGGTCGCGTAGCCGAGGGCGGCGAGCACGACGGCGAGCGCCGCGAGAACTCCCCCACGCCCGGGCGAGCCGACGAGCAATCCGACGCCCGCGAAACCAACGAGCACGCCGACGAGCCGCGAACCGGTGACGCGATCGTTGCCGAAACGCGTCGTGATCACCGCGCTGAAGATCGGCGCCGCTGCCTGAAGGATTCCCGCGAGGCCGGAATCGATCCGCGTCTCCGCCCACGAGATCAACAGGAACGGCGCCGCTGTGTTGGCGAAGCCGAGCAGCGCGATCCGCCACCAGTACGGACGGGCGGCGAGAATCGCTCGCGGCCCGGCGAATGCCAGCGCCGCCGGCACCATCACCGCACAGCCCAGCAAGAGCCTCAGCCACACGAGCGCGGATGGGTCGAAGCTCCGGTCGGCGACCTTGATGAACATGAACGAGGCGCCCCAGATCAGCGAGAGCACCACGATCAATGCGACGTCGCGGCGGGCCATCGTCATTGCAACCTGTCAGAAGCGCGATCTGTGAGATCGAGGGAACGTCCGAAAGCGGCCGATAGACTGGACGTCTGACGGCGGTCGCAGCGCAGCCTCTCCACCGTGCCCTTGGTCTCACCGACTGGGAGTTCGACCGTATCCAAGAGCTGCTCGGGCGCTCGCCGAACGACTTCGAGCTCGCCGTCTTCTCCGTTCTCTGGTCCGAGCACTGCGGGTACAAGCACTCGGCGCTCCTCCTCAGCCGCCTGCCGTCGAGCGGCGAGCGCGTGCTGCAAGGCCCGGGCGAGAACGCAGGCGTCGTCGACCTCGGCGAGGGCCTCGCGGTCGCCTTCAAGGTCGAGTCGCACAACCATCCGAGCGCGGTCGAGCCATTCCAGGGCGCCGCGACCGGCGTCGGCGGGATCATCCGCGACATCGTCGCGATGGGCGCACGGCCGATCGCGCTGCTCGACGGGCTCCGCTTCGGCTCCCCCGACTGGCATTTCCGCCGCGCCGTCGCCGGCATCGGCGCATATGGCAACTAGCACCGGGATCCCGAACGTCGGCGGCGAGACGGTCTTCGACGACGCCTACGCGGCGAACCCGCTCGTGAACGCGATGTGCGTCGGCCTGCTCCCGACGGAGCGCGTGCTGAGCGCGCACGCGACCGGGCCCGGCAACCTCGTCGTCCTGTACGGCGCCCTCACGGGACGCGACGGGATCGGCGGCGCATCGGTGCTCGCCAGCCAGGACCTCGCGGGCTCGGATGAGAAGCGCCCGTCGGTGCAGATCGGCGACCCGTTCCGCGGCAAGGCGCTGATCGAGGTCTCACTCGAGCTCGTCGAGCGCGAGCTCGTGCTCTCACTCCAGGATTGCGGCGCCGCCGGCCTCTCGTCGTCGCTCGCCGAGATGGCCCGCGAGGTCGGCGTCGACGTGCATCTCGACCGCGTACCGCTCCGCGAGCGCGACCTCGAGCCGTGGGAGATCATGATCTCGGAGTCGCAGGAACGGATGGTCGCGGTGATCGCGCCCGAGCGGCTCGACGAAGTGCGCGAAGTGTGCGACCGCTGGGAGCTCCCGTGCACGCCGATCGGCGAGGTGACCGAGCACGGAGAGCTGCGCGCGTTCTTCGCACGGTGACGTCGTCGGCGACGATCCCTGCGCGGCTCCTCACCGACGAGTGCCCGCGGTACGAGGTCGGCCAGGCGCCGCAGCAGACCAAGAACGCACCGCGCGATCCACGCAACGACGAGTCGAAGACGTGGGTGTTCGAGCAGTACGACCAGCTCGTCGGCTCGCGCACCGTGCGCCGGCCCGGGCTCGGCGCCGCCGTGCTCCGCCTCGACGGCGACCGCGGGATCGCAGTGTCGCTTGACGGCCCACCTCGGCGAGCGCGATCCGTTCCGCGCCGGGTACGACGCGACGATGAGGTCGGCACTCAAGGTCGCGTGTGCCGGCGGCGAGCCGCTCGCCCTCACCGACTGTCTCAACTTCGGCAACCCGGAGCGCCCGGAGATCGGCTGGGAGCTCGCGCGCGCGATCGACGGCATCGCGCAGGCCGCAAACGAGCTCGGTATTCCCGTCGTCTCCGGCAACGTCTCGCTGTACAACGAGACCGGCGGCCGACCGATCCCGCCGACACCGGTCGTCGGTTGCGTCGGACTCGTCCCGGACGTGACGAAGGTCGCAGCCGCACCGAAAGCCGGCACCCGAAGCCGCTTCATCGCAGGTGAAGGCGTTGAGCTCGTTCGCACCGCCCGCGCGCTCGCACAGGGCGGCGCGTTCGTGGCTCACGAAGCCGGCGGGATCACGGTGACGGACTGATGTGCGGCGTCTTCGGCATCTCCGCGCCCGCCCGCGACGTCGCACGGCTGACCTACTTCGGCCTCTTCGCACTGCAGCACCGCGGCCAGGAGTCCGCCGGGATCGCCGTCTCCGAACAGGGGCGCCTCACGGGTCTGCGCGATCTGGGACTGGTCGCACAGGTCTTCGACGAGCAGAAGCTCTCCGGCCTGCACGGCGAGCTGGCGATCGGCCACACGCGCTATTCGACAACCGGCTCGAACGCGTGGGCGAATGCGCAGCCGCTGCTGCACCATGGCAGCGCACGCACGGTCGCACTCGGGCACAACGGCAACCTGATCAACGCGGGCGAGCTGCGGACGGAGATCACCGGCCGTCTCGCGACCTCGTCCGACAGCGAGGTGATCGCTGCGCTGATCTCGAACGACGAACGGCCGCTTGCGGAAGCGGTCGCCGCCGCGATGACCCGGCTCGAGGGCGCCGCCACCGTCGTCGGGCTCGCCGACGGCTGCCTGTTCGGCTTTCGCGATCCGCACGGCTTCCGTCCGCTCGTGCTCGGCCGGCTCGGTGACGACCCGGTGCTCGCATCCGAGACCTGCGCACTCGACCTGGTCGGCGCGACGTTCGAACGCGAGATCCGGCCGGGCGAGCTCGTGATCGCGGGGCCCGACGGGCTCCACACCGAGCAGGCGATCCCCGAAGCCGGTCGCGGCGCGCTCTGCATCTTCGAGTTCTTCTATCTCGCGCGTCCCGACACGCGGCTCGCCGGTGTCGAGGTGCACGGTGCGCGCGTGCGCATGGGTGAGCGGCTCGCGGAAGAGGCGCCGGTCGAGGCAGACCTCGTGTTGCCGATCCCCGATTCGGGAACGCCCGCCGCAATCGGCTTCTCGCGCGCGACGGGCATCCCGTTCAGCGAAGGGTTGATCAAGAACCGCTACGTCCACCGCACCTTCATCCAACCGGAGCAGGGAATGCGCGACCAGGGCATCCGAATGAAGTTCAATCCACTCGCCGAGCTGGCGGGCAAGCGCCTTGTCATCGTCGACGACTCGATCGTGCGCGGTTCGACGACGCGGCAGATCGTGCAGATGCTCTTCGACGCAGGCGCGGCCGAGGTGCACGTGCGCATCTCCTCGCCCCCGATCATCTCGCCGTGCTTCTACGGCATCGATCTCGCAAGCGAGGACGAGATGATCGCCGCGGGAAACACCGTCGAAGGAGTGCGCGAGGCGATCGGTGCAACGACGCTCGCGTACCTTTCGCTCGACGGACTGCAGGCGGCGACTCGACGACCGGAAACGGCCCTTTGCCGCGCGTGTCTGACGAAGGAATACCCGACGCGCGTCCCGGACGATGCGACGAAGCTGCGCTTCGAGCCCGCTCGCGCGTAGCCGCACGAAAAAACAACGGAGAATTCGAGCGCGAACGAGCACGCCCTGTCGGCGTCTCGCTTTCCGGTTCAACCCTCAAGTTCCCCTTGAGCCTTACGGTGGAGGTTCTCTCACGCGTATGGGGGAGGGTCGGCGCGCGACATCGGGCCGATGACCTCGGTACAGCGTTTTCTGCGGCTGGCCCAAGTTCATGGACCAAAAACACCACCTGCGTCTTCTCACGCGGCTGACCATGTCAAGCCGTCGTCGCGCTGCGTTCGCAGCGACGGCGCAGTTGTGCGTCGCCACGGCAGCGTGCGCGCTGTGGGTCGGTGTTGCGCTGCCCGGACTCGCGTTGGTTCCGGGAATCGGCGGCAACGCGAATGCAAGTGTCGCGATTTCCTTGCAGTCCGCATTGCTCGGCATCGACGACGGAAGCAGCCGCTCGACACCCGCATCGGTGCGTGCCGCGTTGCGCGCACTCGGCCTCGATCCAAACGGCCATTCGCTTTCCACGGCTCTCTTGCGTGTTCACGCTGAAGCGCAGCACTCGACGCTGCTCGCACAACTCGATGATCAGCTGCGCGCGTTGCAGGACTCGACGACGCACAGATCGCCGCAGCCGCCGAAGTCGCCGACAGCGTGCGTTGCCGCAGTCACCGGCGGCTACGTCGCCGCAGTCGCAGACACCAGCCGACGCAAACACTCGCGACAACTGATCCTCTTCCCGGTGGAGACGCGCCGGCGGCCGACGCCGACGCACACGCCGGATCCGCCGAAGCTCCCGGCGCCGAAGCTGCCCGCGACGCCCGTCGCGCCCGTGACACCTGCCCCGCCGGTCACACCGCCAACGACGCCCCACGCCCCAGCACCGCCGGGGCTCGCGATTCAAACGATCGTCTTTACGTCGACGCCGCCGCAGGACGCAATCGCCGGCGGAGCGGTCTACGTCGTCTCCGCGACCGCCGGATCCGGGATGCCCGTCGTGTTCACCGGGGCGTCCACCAACGCCGGCGTGTGCACCGTCACGGGTTCGACCGTCACACCCGTCGGCGCCGGCACGTGCACGATCAATGCGAACCAGCCAGGTGACACCACTCATCACCCGGCGCCGCAGGTGCAGCAGTCCTTCTCCGTGCGCAGCGCCACACCGTCGCTCAGTGTGCAGTCGATCAACTTCACTTCGACCGCCCCGACGAACGCGGTCGTCGCCGGCCCGACCTACACGCTTTCTGCGACGGCGAGCTCGGGCCTGCCGGTGGCATTCTCCGCGGCGCCGACAAACGCGGGCGTCTGCACGCTCGCGAACGGGATCGTTTCCTTCGTCGGCACCGGCACTGTCGGCTCTACGCCGACCAGGACGGCGACGACGCATATCTCGCCGCCCCGCAAGTCGCGCAGACGATCACCGTCGGCCTCGCCTCGCAGGCGATCACGTTCACCTCGACTCCCCCGGGCATGCGGGCATTGGTGACCCGGCCTACGTCGTGACGGCCTCTGCGAGCTCCGGGCTGCCTGTCGTCTTCTCCGCCGAGGCGTCCAGTGCGGGCGTGTGCACCGTTTCAGGCTCGAGCGTCACGCCGGTCGGAGCCGGGACATGCCTCATCGACGCGAATCAGTTCGGCAACGGGACGTACCAGCCCGTGGCGGCACAGCAGTCGTTCTTCGTTGCGGCAGGAGCGCCATCGCTGAGTGTTCAGTCGATCCAGCTGACCTCGACCCCACCGGCCGGCGTAACCGTCGGCGGCGCGCCCTACTCGGTGAGCGCAACAGCGAGCTCCGGGTTGGCGGTCGTCTTCTCGGCCGATGCGACGAGTGCCGGTGTGTGCACGGTGTCCGGCTCGACTGCCTCGTTCGTCGGCTTGGGGACGTGCACGATCGACCTCGACCAAGCGGGCGACGCGAGCTACCTGCCGGCACCGCAGGTTCAGCAGTCATTCACGGTCGGCCAAGCCGCACAGGCGATCAGCTTCAACTCGACGCCGCCTCCGAGCGCGCTCGTCGGTGATCCCGCCTACACCGTGTCCGCGACCGCTTCGTCGGGTCTCGCTGTGACGTTCGCGGCGACGCCGGGTAGCGCGGGCATCTGCACCGTCGTCGGGTGCGACGGTGTCGATCGTCGGCGCCGGCACCTGCACGATCGACGCGAATCAGGCCGGCAACGGCGCCTACCAGGCAGCCGCGCCAGGTCCAGCAGTCGTTCGTGATCTCCGCACCCTCGGCGAGCACGCAGTCGATCAACTTCACCTCGACGGCACCGTCCGGTGCGAGCGTTGGCGGAGCGACGTACACGGTGAGCGCAACGGCCAGCTCAGGTCTCGCGGTGACGTTCACGATCGCCGCGGGAAGCGCGGGTGTCTGCACGCTCGCCGGCTCGACCGTCTCGCTCACCGGCGCCGGCACCTGCACGATCCACGCGAACCAGGCCGGCGACGTCAGCTACCTGGCCGCAGCGCAGGTGCAGCAGTCGTTTTCGATCGCGCTCGCGACGCAGACGATCAGCTTCACCTCCACCGCTCCCAGCGGCCGCGATCGTCGGCGACCCCGCCTACACCGTGTCCGCGACCGCGACGTCGGGCTTGCCGGTGACGTTCGCGGCCGACCCGGGCAGCGTGGGCATCTGCACGGTCTCAGGTGCGACGGTCTCGATCGTCGGCGCCGGCACCTGCACGATCAACGCGAACCAGGCCGGCAACGGCAGCTACCAGGCGGCCGCGCAGGTCCAGCAGTCGTTCGTGGTGTCCGCGCCATCGGCGAGCACGCAGTCGATCAACTTCACCTCGCTCGCCCCCGTCCGGCGCAACCGTCGGTGGCGCGACCTACACGGTCTCCGCCACGGCGACGCTCAGGCCTGACGGTCCGCTTCTCGAGCGGACGCAACGAGCGACGGGCATCTGCACGTCTCGCGGGCTCGACCGTCTCGCTCACCGGCGCCGGCACCTGCACGATCGACGCGAATCAGGCGGGCGACGCGAGCTACCTCGCAGCGCCGCAGGTGCAGCAGTCGTTCGCGGTCGGCCAGCGCACGCAGACGATCAGCTTCACGTCGACGCGCCCCGAGCGGCGCGATCGGCCGGCGACCCCGACTACATCGTGTCGGCGACAGCGACATCCGGCCTGGCCGTCACGTTCTCGGCCGACGCGAGCAGCGCAGGCATCTGCACCGTCTCCGGTTCGACCGTCGACGATCATCGCCGCCGGCACGTGCACGATCAACGCCGACCAGGCCGGCGACGGCACCACAGGCAGCGCCGCAGGTGCAGCAGTCGTTCGGGATCGGCGGTGCCTCGCTCCCAGCGTGCAGTCGGTCAACTTCACCTCGACGGCGCCCTCCGGTGCGAGCGTCGGCGGCCCCGAGCTACACGGTGACGGCGACGGCAAGCTCCGGCCTCGCAGTGACATTCACCATCGACGCAGGCAGCTCCGGCAGTCTGCACCGTCGAGCGGCGCGACGGTCTCGTTCACGGGGGCCGGCACCTGCACGATCAACGCGAACCAGGCCGGCAACGCGAGCTACCTCGCCGCGCCGCAGGTGCAGCAGTCCTTCGCAGTGGCCCTCGCGTCGCAGACGATCAGCTTCACGTCGACGTGCGCCCTCCGGCGCGACCGTCGGCGATCCCGACCTACACCGTCTCCGCAACCGCAACGTCAGGCCTGGCGGTCGCGTTCACGTCGACTCCACGGCAGCGCCGGTATGCTGCGACCGTGAGCGGCTCGACGGTCTCGTTCACGGGGGCCGGTACCTGCACGATCAGACGCGAACCAGGCCGGCAACGCCACCTACAACGCTGCGCCGCAGGTGCAGCAGTCGTTCGCGGTCGGCCGTGGGCACCCAGTCGATCAACTTCACCTCGACGGCCCCGGCCGGCGCGACCGTCGGCGGCCCGACCTACACCGTGACGGCGGCAACAAGCTCCGGTCTCGCAGCGACGTTCACGATCGACGCAGGCAGCGCCGGCGTCTGCACGATCGCCGGCTCCACGGTCTCGCTCACGGGCGCCGGCACCTGCACGATCGACGCCAACCAGGCCGGCAACGCCAACTACCTCGCCGCACCGCAGGTGCAGCAGTCCTTCACGGTCGGCCTTCACACCCAGACGATCAGCTTCACCTCCACGCCGCCGGGCGGCGCGACCGTCGGCGGAGCAACCTACACCGTGTCGGCGACGGCAACGTCGGGCCTCGCCGTAGCGCTCACAGCAGCACCGGCCAGCGCCGGCATCTGCACCCTGAGCGGCTCGACGGTCTCGTTCACGGGGGCCGGCACCTGCACGATCAACGCGAACCAGGCCGGCAACGGCACCTACCAGGCTGCAGCCGCAGGTGCAGCAGTCCTTCGCGGTCGTCAACCCGGCTCCGTCGAAGAGCGTTCAGTCGATCGCCTTCACGTCGACGGCCCCGGCCGGCGCCGTCGTGAGCGGGCCGAACTACACCGTGACCGCGACGGCCAGCTCGGGCCTCGCGGTGACCTTCTCGATCGCCGCCGGCAGCGCCGGCGTCTGCACGCTCGCGGGCTCGACCGTTTCGTTGACGGGGGCCGGCACCTGCACGATCAACGCCGACCAGGCCGGCAACGGCACCTACCAGGCAGCGCCGCAGGTGCAGCAGTCATTCACGATCAGCCTTCGCACCCAGACGATCAGCTTCACCTCCACGCCGCCGGCAAGCGCGGTCGTCGGCGGCCCGTCCTACACCGTGTCGGCAACGGCGAGCACCGGTCTCGCGGTCACCTTCACCATCGACTCCGCCAGCGCGGGCGTCTGCGCACTGTCCGGCTCGGCGGTGTCGATGATCGGCGCCGGCACCTGCACGATCAACGCCAACCAGGCCGGCAACGGCACCTATCAGGCGGCCCAGGTGCAGCAATCCTTCTCCGTCGCGCGCGGATCGCAGACGATCACATTCACCACCACCCCGCCGAACGCGGACAAGACCGATCCCCCGTACATGATCGGCGCAACCGCCAACTCGGGCCTGGCAGTCGTCTTCACGACCGACCCGAGCAGCAACGGCATCTGCTCCGTCTCCGGCAACACCGTCTCGTTCGACGGCATCCGCGGGACCTGCATCGTCTACGGGAACCAGCCTGGGAACGCAGGCTGGCTGCCGGCGCCGCAGGTGCAGCAGGTCTTCCAGGTCAAGAACCACACGCAGGGCGGGTGATGGTGCCCCCATTCGAGGGAGAACCCGTGCCCATCGCTCAAACCGATGGCTTGGAGAGACAGTTGATGAAGTCAATTCTGCGGCCCCAGAGCAAACAGCGCGACCGCCTGCCGGTGACCCGGTACGCAGTCCTGCTCTTCCTGCTCACAGCCGCCCTCACCGCCGCTGTCGCGGTAACGCTCGTGCGAAACGCCGATCGCAGCACCTGGCAGCAGAATGCGACCGCCCTTGCGGGAGGCGCGCGCCTCGGCGCTTCGTCCTTCGGCGCGGTCCGGTCGAACCTGCGCGTTCAGGCCAGCCAGCTCGCAACGTCGCTGGAGCTGCAGCGCGCGGTCATCCTGCAGGACGAGGCCGAGCTGCAACACATTGCGACCGTCAACCATGCGCGGATCGCACTCCCCGGGCATTTGGTCGGAACACTTGCCGCGAAGCCGCGGATCACCTCGACGGCAACGATCGCCGATCGCGGGCACGTCCTCGCCACGATCACCGTGGCGCTGCCGCTCGGCGCGGACGTGCTCACGC
The DNA here is from genome assembly GCA_963761365.1 of uncultured Actinomycetes bacterium. GTDB lineage: Bacteria > Actinomycetota > Thermoleophilia > Gaiellales > Gaiellaceae > PALSA-600. Next base: position 290,250 of record CAVXHB010000001.1, read on the forward strand.
TCTTGCGGCAGTCGATGCCGCTGCCTGCTCATGCCGGGCTCCTGCTCTTGCACGACGGCGCTGTCGTTGCCGGTGGACCAATCGGCGCCCACCCGCGCATCAAGGCGGGCCGCACCAGCCTCGCCGGGGTGGCGTTCGCGGCTCAGGAAGCGCCGCTGGGCATACCGCACGGAACCGTCGTCGCAGTCGAGCCGGTCTCCGCGATCGACGCGAGCTCCGCCGGCTACCGCCGCCTCATCTATCTCGCCGCCGCCCTCACGCTCGCGCTCGCCGGCGCACTCGCGACCCGTCTTGCCCGGCCGATCGCGCAGGTCGTGGGCGAGGTGGCGCATCTGAGCAGGCAAGCACAGACCGACGCGCTCACCGGCCTCGCGAACCGCCGCGGGCTGAGCGAGCGTCTCGAAGCCGAGATCGCGCGGGCAGAAACGAACAGCACGTGCATCTCGTTCGTGATCGCCGACATCGACGACTTCAAGGCGATCAACGACACCCACGGCCATCAGACCGGCGACGAAATCCTCCGCGCCGCTGCGCGGGCACTTGCCGGATCCGTGCGCGAGCTCGATCTCGCCGCGCGGTACGGCGGCGAGGAGTTCGCGGTCGTGCTGCCCGGTTCGAGTCTTGCAAACGCGCACCGCTCGGCGGAGCGAATGCGACTGGCCGTCGAGAAGATCGAGATCCGCGGCCCCGCCGGTGAAACAGCACGAATAACGATGAGCTTCGGCGTGGCGGAATTCCCCACCTATGCGAACCTCGACGCGCTCGTGGCCGCAGCCGACGCAGCGCTCTATCAGGCCAAGCGCGGCGGCAAGAACGCGGTTGCGACGGCAACCGTTCAGCACGTGATCGAGCGGCCTCCCGCCGAGCCTCCGGTCGAGCTCGCTTCAGTCGTCTAGAGACAGCTCGGAGTGGGCGAGCGCCTCGCCCGAACGGCGCTCGCCCAGCCCCGAGGAGCGTCTACTGCTCGAGCACGCGCGACGCCTTCGCGATTCCGCGCGAGATCAGATAGCCGAACGTGACGATCGCGGTCATCGCCATGAAGATCGTTCCGTTCACGCTCGGGCTCGCGGCCCAGATGATCGCGAACACGATCTCGACGACGAACCACAGCGCCCACTCCGCGTTGCCGGGGATCGGCATCCGTGCTCCCTGCCACATCATCCCCGTGCCGCCGTACCCAGGCGGCGGCGCCGAGGGCGGCGGTGGCATGTGCTGGGTCGGACCTTCCATTCGATTCTCCTTCCTCAGGCAGCGAGGCCTGGGATATGGACGATTTCGAGCTTGATCCCGTCAGGGTCGTAGAAGAACACCGCGTAGTAGCCCGGCATATACCCATATTCCTCGGGGCCGCTCTCGATCACCGCCCTCTGCTCGACGAGCCACGCGGCCCGCTCGTCGACGATCGCGCGGGACCACGCCTCGAAAGCGACGTGGTGCAGTCCGACGCTGTAGCGGTCGTGGCGCTCCCTCGGTCTGGGCGGCACGCAACCCGAGCGCTACATCGGGACCGCCGAGGTACCAGATCGTCTCGCCGCGCTCGCCCTCCACCTCGGAGATCCGGTGGTACCCGAGCGGCGCCAGCAGCTCTCGGTAGAAGGGCAGGCTGCGCTCGATCGATGACACGACGAGGTCGACGTGATGGACGCCCGCGGAGCTGACGAGCATGTGACGAGCGTTACTTGTTCAGCGGATCCGGCGCAGTTCCTTCGCGCAGCGCCTTCCCACGGCCGTACCGAACGGCCCGCCGCACCTGCACCGGGTCGTAGCCCTCCTCGAGCAGCCGCTGGCGCAACTCGCCCTCCTCGGCCATGCGCAGGAAGAGCCACGCGAGCGCGCCGAGCGTGACGAGCCCGCCCTCGCCCATCATCACGACCCCGGCGAGGTTCTGGTCTCGGCATCGGCGCCGATGCCCCAGAGCGGGTGAACGTGCCGGTACACCGGATAGAAGACCGAGTTCGACCAGATGAAGACGTTGCCGAGCACGGTCTCGATCAACCGGACGGCGACGATGTAGCCGAGCTTCCAGCCCGTGCCGAACCAGGCTGGCGGCCGGCAGGGTTTCCAGCACGGGCGACCACATCAGCCCGCCGCAGGTGAAGAAGAGCATGTGCTCGAGCGCATGAACCGAGTTGTGGTGCAGCGCCGCGTCGTAGAGGAACGGGATGTGCCAGACGTAGAGATCGACCGCCCAGATCGGCAGCGCGACGCAGCGGATGGGTGAGGAAGCGCAGCCGGTCGACCGGCCGCAGCGCCAGCACGGGCCGCAGCACCGGCCCCGTCAGCCCGGCGACGAAGCAGAGCGGCGCGAGATCGCCGAGCAGGACGTGCTGGAGCATGTGGACGAAGAAGAAGTGCTGTTCGCCGAGCGCGTCGATCGGCGAGTTGAGTGCAGCGACGACGAGCCCGATCCCCAGCCAGAAGAGAAACTGGCGCCAGCCCGCGACCGGCTGCCCACGCCGCTTGAGCGTCCGCGTCCGGCGCAGGTACGCGATACGCGACGAGCAGCGTCGGCACGAGCTGGAGCGGTTCGAGGTTCCAGCTGTGGCGATCGAGGCGAGTGACCATGAACCACAGTGTGGACAATGTCGCGGTGCACCTCTTCCACTACCACCTGGTCACGAGCCAGGTCCGAGACGTCGAGGCGCGCTACGTCGGCAAGCTCGGATTCGATCTGGTCGCGCGCTACGGCCGGATCGGCGAGAACCACGTCACGATCGAGCCGGGGTCGTCGTGGGAGGAGCTCGACAGGCCAGGGCTTCCGGCTGCGCCTGTCCGAGCTCCAGCGCGGCGCGGTCAACGTCGTCGTGCAGCCCGGGTCATTGGCGGCTTCCGCGCGTCGACCATCTCGGCGTCGTGCTCGACGAGGACGATTTCCAGGCGGTGCTCTTGCGAGCGACGCACTGGAACCTGCCGGTGCAGGAGCGCGGCAGCCGGCGCACCTTCGTCTCGACGAACGCGGGCTACCGGATCGAGGTGCACCCGCCGCGCGACTGGATCGAAGAACTGCTCGACCGCAGCGAGGAGTTCAGCCTCGACGAGCTCCAGCTGAAGACCGACCGCCCCGACCAGAAGGCGGGCGTGCTCGCCGACATTCTCGGGCTCGACCTCCAGCGCGACGCGGTCGAAGTCGGCGAGACGATCGTGCGCTTCCTGCCGGGCGGACCCGAGGGCCGACCCGAGCTCTACGCTGAGCGCTTCGCGTGACCGGGTCGAAGAGCTATGCGCAGGCAGGCGTCTCGCTCGAAACAGCGGCTGCCGTCGTCGAGCGGTTGCGCGCGGCGGTGGAATCGACCGGCGCGAGCGGCTTCGGCGCCTTCGCGGGCCTGCACCCGATCGGCGACGGCCGGATGCTCGCCGCCTCGACCGACGGCGTCGGCACGAAACTGATGCTCGCACGCGAGCGCGGGCGGCTACGCGATTGCGGTGCCGACCTGGCCGCGCACTGCATCAACGACGTGATCACGACCGGCGCCAACGCGCTCATGCTGCTCGATTACGTCGCTGCCGGGGAGATCAAGCTCGAGGAGGTCGCACAGCTCGTCGAAGGCGCCGCCGAGGTCTGCCGCGCGGCGGGCGTCGCACTTGTCGGCGGCGAGACCGCCGAGCTTCCGGGGATCTACCGCCCCGGCGAGCTCGATTTCGCCGGCACCGTGCGTCGGCATCGTCGAGCGCGACGAGCTGGTCGACGGCTCCGACGTGACGGCAGGCGACGTCGTGATCGGCTTCCCGTCGGCCGGCGTGCACGCGAACGGCTTCACGCTCGTCGCGTAGCGTGCTCGCCGACGAGAACTACGACGGTGCCGATCTGCTCGCCCCGACGCGCCTCTACGTCCCCGAGGCGTACGCGCTGCGCGACCGCGCGAAGGCGTTCGCGCACGTCACGGGCGGCGGCATCGTCGGCAACCTCTCGCGGGTACTGCCCGGAAGGCGCGCAGCGCGGAGCTCGACTGGGATTCGTGGGAGCGCCCGCCGGTCTTCGCCTGGCTCGCGCGCCACGTCGCCGAGGACGAGCTGCGCCGCGTGTTCAACCTCGGGATCGGCTGGTGCGCGGTCGTCGCCGAGCCGATCGCCGGCGAGACGGTGATCGGGCGCGATCACTGTGATCGGCGTCCTCGTCAGCGGCAACGGGTCGAACCTGCAGGCGCTGCTCGATGCCGGCCTGCCGGTCAGTGCCGTCGCGTCCAACCGCAACGACGCCCACGCGCTCGTGCGGGCACGGGAGGCAGGTGTGCCGGCGGCGACGTTCAGCCTGGATTGCCACGCCGACCGCGAGGAGCGCGACCTCGTGATGGCGACGTGGCTCGAGGAGCACGGCGTCGAGCTCGTCGTCCTCGCCGGCTACATGCATCTACTGACGAAGCCGTTTCTCGACCGCTTCCCCGACCGGATCGTCAACGTCCACCCGTCGCTCCTGCCGCAGTTTCCGGGCGGCCACGCGATCGAGGACGCGCTCGCGGCCGGGGTCGAGACCACCGGCGTCACGATCCACCTCGTCGACGAGGGTCTGGACACCGGAACGGTGCTCCGGCAGGAGGCGGTGCCGCTCGATCCCAGGGAAACGCTGGAGGAGCGACTTCACGCCGTCGAGCACCGGCTGCTACCAGCCGTCGTACACGAGATGATTGCGATGTGAGGGCTCTTCTCAGCGTCTACGACAAGACCGGGCTCGACGGCTTCGCGGAGGGGCTCGTCGAGCTGGGCTTCGAGCTCGTGTCCTCCGGCGGCACTGCCGACCACCTCGAGCTGACAGGGCTTCAGGTCACGCGGGTCGAGGACGTGACATCGGCGCCCGAGATGCTGGCAGGGCGAGTGAAGACGCTCCATCCGAGCATCCACGCCGGCATCCTCGCGCGGCGCGACATCCCAGAGGACATGGAGACGCTCGCCGAGCAGCGGGATCGAGCCGTTCGACCTCGTCTGCGTCAACCTCTATCCGTTCGCCTCGACGATCGCGCGGCTCGGGGTGATCGATGCGGAGGTGGTCGAGATGATCGACGTCGGCGGACCGTCGATGCTCCGTAGTGCCGCGAAGAACTTCGCGTTCGTGATCGCCGTGTGCAAGCCCGAGCAGTACGAGGTCGTGCTCGATGAGCTGCGCACACGCGGATCCGTCTCGCTCGAGCTGCGGCGCTCACTCGCGAACGAAGCCTTTGGCTTGACCGCCTCGTACGACGCGACGATTGCGAGCTGGTTCGGCGAGACCGAGGAGTTCCCGGAGCAGCTGACGCTTGCGTTCCAGAAGGTCGTCGATCTCCCTTACGGCGAGAACCCACATCAGCGCGCTGCGTACTACAGCGAGATCGGGGCGCGGCGCCATCTGCTCTCGAACGTGGATCAGCTCGGAGGGAGGGAGCTCTCGTACAACAACCTTGCCGACCTCGATGGCGCTCGCCGCGTGGCCAGGCAGTTCTCCGCGCCGACGGCGGTGCTCGTCAAGCACGGAAACCCGTGCGGCGTCGCAAGTGCCGAGACGATCGAGGAGGCATACGAGCGCGCGCTCGCAGCCGATCCGGTCTCGGCGTTCGGCTGCGTGATGATTCTCAACCGGCCGGTGTCGGCTGCGCTCGGCACGCGGATCGCCGAGCAGTTCGTCGAGGTGATCCAGGCACCCGAGCTCGAGGAGGGAGCACTCGCAGCGCTCCGCGCGAAGGAGTCGCTCCGGATTCTTCAGGAAAGCGAGCGGCGATCGGACACGCCCGGCGAGCTCGACTACAGGCGCGTGCTCGGCGGCCTGCTCGTGCAGGAGCGCGACGCGCAGTTCGGCCGGCCCGACACGCTGTCGACACCGGTCGGCTCACCGACCGAGGAGCAGCTCGAGGACCTCCTGTTCGCGTGGCAGGTCTGCCGGCACGTCACCTCGAATGCGATCGTGATCGCGAAGAACCGCCAGACAATCGGGATCGGGGCCGGTCAGATGAGCCGCGTCGATGCCGTCAAGATCGCGCTCGAGAAGGCGCGTGAGCACGGCCACGACGTCACCGGAGCGGTGCTCGCAAGCGACGCGTTCTTCCCGTTCGCGGATGGGCCTCAGCTCGCTCTGGCGGCGGGAGTGGCCGCGATCGTCCAGCCGGGCGGCTCGAAGCGCGACGCTGAAGTCGTCGCGGCGGTCGAAGCGGCAGGCGCGTCGATGGTCTTCACTGAACGCCGGCATTTCCGCCACTGAACGAACGTCGTTCCGAACGAGGTGCATCGTGACGGCTTTGTGACAAGCGCGCGCGCTATTTGCGGACAAACAAGCCACTCCAACCTGGTACATCGTGACGACTTCGTGACGCCTGAGGCGCCGGCCAGCCCGTGCATCGGGTCGCCCAGGAATACTTTCGGCGGCCGCTCGTTGTTGAGGCCTAAGACACGATGGAGGGGAGCGAATGTCTGAGCCGGACCCGAAACGCTGGATAGCGCTCGCGATCGTCTGCGCGGCGTTCTTCATGACCGTGCTCGACGTCTCGATCGTGAACGTCGCGCTGCCGTCGATCGGCAAGTCCCTCCACTTCTCCCGCGACAACCTCCAGTGGGTCGTCACCGCATACGCGATCACCTTCGGCGGCTTCCTCCTCGCTCGGCGGCCGCGCGGCGTGACCTGCTCGGCAGGCGCCGCATGTTCCTCGTGGGCGTGGTCGTGTTCACGCTGCGTCGCTCTTCTGCGGGTTCGCGTGGTCGTCCGGCGTCCTGGTCGCCTCGCGCGCGGTGCAGGGCCTCGGCGCCGCGATGATCTCGCCGGCCACGCTCTCGATCATCATCACGCTCTTCGAAGAAGGGAAGGAGCGCAACAAGGCACTCGGCATCTGGGGCGCCCTCGGTGGTGGCGGTGCGGCTGTCGGCGTTCTCGCCGGCGGAGTGCTCACGAAGTACGCCGGCTGGGAATGGATCTTCTTCGTCAACGTGCCCGGTGGGCGCGCTCGCCTTCGCCCTCGCCCCCCGGTTCGTGCGCGAAAGCCGCGCCGACCGCGCCCACTCGCAAGACGTCGCCGGAGCGGTCACGGTGACTGCAGGGCTCGCGCTCCTCGTCTACGCGGTCTCGAAGGCGCCGGAGCACGGCTGGGCGAACGGCTGGACGCTCTCGCGGCTGGCGGCCGCAGTCGTGCTGATCGCCGCCTTTCTCGTGATCGAGGCGCGGGCGAAGGATCCGTTGATGCCGTTTTCGATCTTTCGCGTGCGCACGGTTGCGGGCGCGAACGTCGCCGGCCTGCTGCTCGGAGCGGTGACGTTCGCGAACTTCTTCGTCCTGACGCTCTACGTGCAGCAAGTGCTCGGGTACTCCGCTCTGAAGACCGGCGTGACGTTCGTGGCGACTGCCGGCGGCGCCGTCGCCTTTGGCCGGGCTCGCGCAGGCCCTGGTGACGAGGATCGGCGCCGAAACCGGTGCTCGCGGTCGGTTTCCTGGCGCTGATCGCCGGAATGGCCTGGTACACGCAGATCTCGACACACGGCTCGTTCGCGAGCGAACCTGCTGCCGGGCTACCTGCTCGTTGGCTTCGGCCTGCCGTTCACGTTCATCCCGGTTTCGATCGCTGCACTCGCAGGCGTCCAGCAACATGAAGCAGGGCTCGCGTCCGGATTGATCAACACCGTCGCAGCAGATCGGCGGTGCGATCGGGGTCGCCGTCACGTCGTCGGTGTCACTGAGCCACTTCAATCACGAGCGGCAGTCCGGTGTGCCCGTTCGCGCAGGCCTTCACCAGCGGATCGCAGTGGGCGTTCTGGGTGTGATCGGCATCGCCGTCGTCGCGTTGCTCGCCACGCTCACGCTGATCCGGCGCGACGAGCTCGAGCCCGTCGGCGAAGTCGCGGTGGCCCAAGCGTAGAGAGCGCCTATGGACGAGCGCGACCGCGAGATCCGCAACTGCACGTACGCGCTCTTCGTCGAGCTCGGAGCGCGCCGACGGCCGACGAAGTCGGCCCGGGTACAAGCGTAGGCCTGGCTCGTCGGCGCCATGCAGGACGCGCGGGTGAGCCCGCACGTCCGTCTGCGCTGGCGGCCTCGAGCGTTTCGAACAGTTCGCGCACTAGGAGCTCGACCCGCGACGCTCTCCGCGATCGGCGGGCCTGCGCCCGCATCTGACCGGCGCCGCAAGCGGCGCCTGGGGCTAACCTTCGACCCCGATGGCGCGTGCCTATCCCAGCGTCCTCGAGCTCGTCGGCGGCACCCCGATCGTCAGGCTCGATCGCATCTCTCGCGATGTGCCCGGCACGATCCTCGCCAAGCTCGAGTACCTGAACCCCGGCGGCTCGGTCAAGGACCGGATCGGCCTGGCGATGATCGAGGCGGCCGAGCGCGACGGGCTCCTCAAGCCGGGCGGCACGATTGTCGAACCGACGTCAGGGAACACGGGGGTCGGTCTTGCGATCGCCGCAGCGCTCAAGGGCTACCGCTGCATCTTCGTGATGCCGGACAAGATGAGCCAGGAGAAGATCTCGATGCTGCGCGCCTACGGCGCCGAGGTCGTGATCACCCCGACGGCCGTCGAGCCGGACTCACCGGAGTCCTACTACTCGGTGAGCTCGCGACTTGCCGAAGAGATTCCGGGCGGCTTCAAGCCCGATCAGTACTCGAACATGGCGAACCCGGACGCGCACTACGCGCACACCGCGCCGGAGATCTTCGAGCAGACAGGCGGCGAGATCGATGCGCTCGTGATCTCGGTCGGCACGGGCGGCACGATCAGCGGCGTTGGCCGCTACTTCAAAGAGCGCGCACCAAATGTGTTGATCGTCGGCGCCGATCCTGAAGGCTCTGTGTACACCGCGAAGGACGAGCGCGGTGTCCATCCCTACTTCGTCGAGGGCATCGGCAAGGACACCTGGCCGAAGACGATGGACCCGGAGGTGGTCGACGAGTGGGTGCGCGTCTCCGACCGCGATTCCTTCCTGACGGCGCGCCGGCTCGCACGCGAGGAGGGCCTGCTCGGCGGTGGCTCATCCGGCACGACCGTCTGGGCCGCAATGAACGTTGCGAGGCGGCTCGGCCCCGACGCGAACGTGCTCGCGATGCTGCCCGACTCGGGACGCTCGTACCTCTCGAAGTTCCTCGACGACAACTGGATGCTCGAGCACGGCTTCCTCGAGCGCACCGCACCTGCCCCGACCGTCTCCGAGCTGCTGCGGTCGAAGGGAGTCGAGGTCACAAAGATGCCCGCGCTCGTCACGGTGTCAGCGCACCAGAAGGTCGGCGAGGCAATCGACACGATGCAGCGCTACTCGATCTCGCAGCTGCCGGTCGTGCGCGACGGCGTGCTCGAATCGCTCGCCGACGTGATCGGGTCGCTCCAGGACCGCGACCTGCTCGACCGCGTGTTCAAGAACGCGGATGCGCTACACGAGGACGTGGCCTCCGCGATGCAGCCGCCGCTCGCCACCGTCGAGGCAAGCGCTTCTGTCGAAGCGATCTTCGCCGCGCTCACGGGCCGCTCGAATGCGGTGCTCGTCGCGAGCGAAGGCACGCCCGGTCGGGGTCGTCACCCGCTCCGACCTGCTCGAGTACCTCGCACATCAAAAGTGACCGTCGATGTTGCGGCGCTGCGCCGCTACGTCGTCGCGCACCAGGACTATGCAGGGCGCTTTCGCCGCGCGACCGCCGATGACATCGCCGCAGAGATCGCACGGCTCCAGGCCGTGCAGCTCGACTCGATCGCGACCGTCGACCGCTCCCATCGCCTCACGCTCTCCTCGCGCATCGGCGCCTACGAGGAGAGTGAGGTCTCACGCCTACTGCGGGAAGGCCGCATCTTCGAGTACTGGGCACACGAGGCGTGCCTGGTGTCGATCGACGACTACACGCTCTTCAAGCGACGGATGTTGGCGCTGAAAGACCGCCATTGGTGGGGACGCGAGCGGACGGCGGAGGGTCGGAAGGTGGAGCGTCGCGTGCTCGCGCGCATCGGCGAGGAAGGAGCGCTGCCTGTGCGCGCCTTCGAAGGGAAGAGCGAGCCGATGTGGGGCTGGAAGCCCGAGAAGCGCGCGCTCGAGCACCTGTTTGCAGCGGGCGAGCTCGCGATCGCCGGACGGCAGGGCTTCCAGCGGCTCTACGACCTGCCGGAGCGCGTGATCCCGAAGCCCTACCTCGACGCGCCGACCCCAACCGAGGCCGAGTTCCGGCGCGGCTACGCGCTGCGCGCAGTGCAAGGACGCGGCGCGCTCACCGAGTCGGGGATTGCCGAGCACTGCCGCTTCGACGGCGGCGCAAAAGGGGTCAGGCCCCACGTCGAGGCGCTCGTTGCCGCCGGCATCCTCCGGCCGGTCGACCTGGACGACGGTGGCCCGCGGGTCTTCGTTCCCGCCGAGGCCGAGCTCGACGGCGCGCCGTCCGCAGCCGTCCTGCTCTCACCGTTCGACAACCTGATGTGGGACCGGGCGTTCGTGCGCCGCCTCTTCGGCTTCGAGCACCTGATCGAGGTCTACAAGCGCGAGCACGAGCGGGTCTACGGCTACTACGTGCTGCCGCTGCTCCTCGGCGACCGCTTCGTCGGTCGCGCCGACCTGAAGACAGACCGCAAGCGCAGCGTCCTCCAGATCAAGCGCTTCACACCGGAGCCTGGCATTCGCCGCAGGTTGGACGATCCGCTCGAGCGCGCCGCAACCCGGCTCGCCCGCGCACTCGGGCTTGCCGCCGTCGAACGGTAACCTCAGCCCATGGAATTCGAGACGCGCGCGATCCACGCCGGGCAGGAGCCCGATCCGGCGACCGGCGCGGTGATCACGCCGATCTACCAGACCTCGACCTACGTGCAGGAGGAGGTCGGCAAGCACAAGGGCTACGACTACTCGCGCGTCGCGAACCCGACGCGCACGGCCCTCGAGACCGCGCTTGCAAGCCTCGAGGGCGCAGAGCATGGGCTCGCGTACTCGTCCGGCCTCGGTGCGACAACGACGATCATGCATCTCGTCGATCCGGGCGAGCGAGTGGTGCTGATCGCCGACGTCTACGGCGGCGTGTACCGGATGACGTCGCAGGTCTACGAGCCGAAGGGCTACAAGTTCACGTACGTCCCGGCCGACGAGTTCGACGACAACCTCGCCTCGTACCTCGGGGACGACGTGCGCCTCGTCTGGGTCGAGACCCCGTCGAATCCACTTCTGAATGTCGTCGACATCCGCCGCGCGGCGCAGGCGGCACACAAGGCGGGCGCGCTCCTCGCCGTCGACAACACCTTCGCGACGCCCGTACCTGCAGCAGCCGCTCGAGCTCGGCGCCGACCTCGTCGTGCACTCCACGACGAAGTACCTCGGCGGCCACTCGGACGTGATCGGCGGTTTCATCGCCACGAATGACGCCGCTCTCGCCGAGCGCCTTCGCTTTCTGCAGAAGTCACTCGGCGCCGTACCCGGGCCCGTTCGACTGCTGGCTCGTGCTCCGGGGGATCAAGACGCTCGCGGTGCGCATGAGACAGCATTGCGACAACGCACGCCGCGTCGCCGAGTTTCTGAACGGACACGCGGGAGTGGAGCGCGTCCTCTATCCCGGGCTGCCCGGTCATCCCGGCCACGAAGTCGCACGCACCCAGATGCGCGACTTCGGCGGCATGGTCTCGTTCCTCGCCGAGTCCGAGGAAGAGGCCGTCGCCTTCTGCGCCCGCACGAAGCTGTTCCAGCTCGCCGAGTCGCTCGGCGGTGTCGAGAGTCTCGTCGAGCATCCGGCACGGATGACCCACGCGTCGACCGCTGAAGGGCCGTTTGCGGCGCCGCGCAACCTCGTGCGTCTCTCGGTCGGAATCGAGTCGATCGACGACCTCGTCGACGACCTCGCCGCGGCGCTCGTCAGATCTGAATCGCCTGCGACCGCCTGAGCAGTCCAAAGCGAACGAGCGCCTGCGGCAGGCGCGCGGACCACTTCATCTCGGCCGTGTGCCGCCAGTGGCCGCGGAACACCTCGACTGGCGCTCCCGGATTCCATCCCAGGATCTCCTGGACGAGCGCGGCGGTCTCGTCGATCTGGTCGGAGATCACGCGATCGCGGTTGCTCCAGTAGAGCTGCAGCGGCACATCCGAGAGCGCGATCTCGCGCGCATAGGTGTCGGGGCTGCGTGCGGCATACGCGCCGGAGTCGGTGAGCGGAGTTCCGCCGATTTCGGTGCGCGCGAGCTGCTGGAGTGTTCTGCCTCCCGGCAGCTTGGCGAAGTCCCAGTAGCGACGGGCCATATCGGTACTCGGGTCGAACGCGGCGACACCGGCGAGGAGGTGCGGGTGACGAGCGAGCAGCAGCAGCGACTCCTGGCCGCCCATCGAGCCGCCGAATGCGTAGATCCGATTCCAGGCGACGCGCACGCCGTGCGCCCGGACGATCGCGGGCATGCGCGCGAGGTCGGCGATCTGACCGGGATCGCCCCATGAGTACTCACCCAGACGGCGCCCCTCGCCGGCGGGATTGACCACCGCAAAGCCGCCGATGCCCGGAAGGTCGCCCCAGATTCGCTCGTTCGTGCGGGCGGACGTGCCGCGGCCGTGCGGCGAGATCACGAGCGGAATCGGGCGTCCGTTGTAGTTCGCAGGCAGGAGCAGCCAAGCACGCCGCTCGACGCCGTTGTGGGCGCGATAGTGGATCAGGAGGACATCCGTGCGCGGCAGCGTGTGTCGCACCTCGACCGCCGAAGCCGCACCTGCCGCGAGCGCGAGCAGCGCAAGCGAGATTGCAACGAGCCGCACGAAGCGAGGGTAGGCGTTGATTGCGAAGATGCGGTTATGGATTCGTTGCACGTCATCGACCTGCTCTTCCTCGGCGAGCAGCGAGAGATCGGCGCCTACCTGGTCGACACGGAAGGCGGACCGGCGCTCTTCGACTGTGGGCCGGCGACGACGCTGGAGCAATCTGCGCGCAGGCCTCGGCGAGCACGGCCTCGCCGTCGGCGACCTTCGCCACCTTCTGCTCTCGCACATTCACCTGGATCACGCCGGAGCGGCGGGAGCGCTCGTCCGCGAGAACCCGGAGCTGACGGTCTGGGTGTCGCCGGTCGGCGCGCCGCACCTCGTCGACCCGTCACGCCTCGAGGCGTCGGCACGACGCCTGTTCGGGCCCGCATTCGACAAGCTGTGGGGGCCGCTGACGCCGGTGCCGGAAGCAGAACGTCAGGCTCGCCGAGGGTGACGTGCTCGGCTGGGAGGCGTTCCCGACGCCCGGCCACGCCTCCCACCACGTCGCGTACTTCCGGGACGGCACGCTCCTTGCCGGCGACGCGTGCGGCGTCCGGATCCCGCCGAGCGACTACGTGCAGCCGGTTTCTCCGCCGCCCGAGATCGACCTGGAGGCGTGGCATCACTCGATCGACGAGATCGAGCGCCGGCATCCCGAGCGCCTGGCGCTGATCCACTTCGACGTCGCGACCGATGCCGCCGAGCATCTCGCGCGCTTGCGCAAGGAGCTCGATCGCTGGGCCGAGCGGGTACGCGACGGGATGAGCGAGGAGCGAGTTCGTCGCGGCGGCGACCGCAGACGCCGGCGACGACGCCGAGCGCTACTCGGCCGTCATCACCTTCGCGATGTCGTATCAGGGGCTGAAGCGCTACTGGGACAAGCGCCTGTGAATCCGCGCGCCCGACGATTGGTCGATCGACATCACGACGAGCTCGTCGACGACGACATGCGGCGGACGTGTGATCGCGAACAGCACGCACTCCGCGACATCCTCCGCCGACAGCGGGCCTCGTGCCCTCGTAGACGGACTTCGCGGTCTTCGGCATCGCCGCCGAAGCGAACGAGCGAGAACTCGGTCTCGACAAGTCCTGCATCGACGGTCGTCACGCGGATGTCGCGGCCGAGCAGATCTTCGCGTAGCGCACGTGTGAACCCGCGGACCGCGAACTTCGACGCAACGTAGCTCGCACCGTTCGGATACGCCCACCGGCCGGCGATCGAGCCGATGTTGACGATGTGGCCGGGCTCGCGCAGCGACCGTTGAAGCACGAGCCGCGTCATCCGCATCAACCCGTTCACGTTCGTCTCCAGAACCGTCCGCTCAGCCTCCTCCGTCGACTCCGAGAACGGCACCCGCCCGAGCGCAAGCCCGGCAGCGTTGACGAGGATGTCCGCCGGACCTGCGGCGTCGACGAATCGCTCGCAGCTCTCGGGGTCGGTGACGTCGAGCTCGAGCGCGACGTCGGTCTCGAGCCGCTGCACGCGGCGCGCGCCGCCGATCACGCGCGCGCCCTCGGCTGCGAGCGATCGCGCGGTCGCGGCGCCGATGCCGCTCGAGGCGCCGGTGACGAGCGCGGTCGTGCCGTCGAGCCGCCCCACCTACGGGGACGGCGACGACGACGGGAGCAACGCGACGGTGCGCTTCACCTTCCAGCCGTGCTTGTCGTTCGCGTTGACCGTCATCGTGTACGTGACACCCTTCGCAGGCTTGAACTTGACCGTGAAGGTAACGGTCTGGTTCACCGAGAGCGTGACCCGCGGCTGGCCCTCCGCCGCGACGGCCTTGCCCTGGAACACCGACCACGTCACACCGATGGGCGTGCCCGGCGTGTCGTAGTAGGAGAACAGGGGCACGGCGATCTTGGCCGTGAACGATGCGGTTCGGCGCGACCACGATCGATCTGCCCGTCGATCGCTTTCGCCGCGGTGGCGAACGCGCTGTACGCCGGCTTCCTCGCGCCGGTCTTGTTCTCGATCCCGCTGAACCACGTCTTGTCGGTCGAGTCGCGGAAGACGAACCAGATGAACATCTCGACGTAGGGGCTCGCCTGCGCAAGCTGAAGCGCCGTCTTCACGTCCGTCGCCTGCTGCGCATGGCTGATGCCGCCGCCCTGCGAATACTCGGGCGCCGTTTGCTCGGCCCACTCGGTCACCCAGATCGGGACGCGCCGGTGGAACCACTGCTGGAGCGACGCGCCGAACTTGTCGATGTTCGTCAACCGAACTTCGGGATACGTCGCCTTCTGCGGCGCCGACGGATGCGGGATCGACGGGTACGGATGCTCGGCCCACGCGACGAACGGCAGGTGCGGAGCTGCCTTCGCAACGAGATTCGCGAACGTCGCCGGCGCGACCGAGTCGAGGCCGGGGACGCCGCCGGTCGGGTGGTTGTGGCCGCGGTTCGACGTCTCGCCGGCGGCGACCTGCGCGCTGCGGGTTGCCGGCCTTGATCCCGGTGTATGCCGCCATCCAGAGCTTCACGTACTCCTGCGGGCTGACGATCTTGCCGCTCGAGTTGAACTGCGGCGTGAGGAAGAGCCCGAGATTCGGCTCGTTCCACACCGACCAGCGCGTCACCACGCCGAACCCGGGATGATGGCCGTTGTAGCGCGCGGCGAGCATGTGGGCGAAGTTCGTCAGGTCGGAGAGGTGCTTCGGCGGATGGTTGGTCGTCTGGCCGCCGTTCGCCCACTTCGGCGCGCCCGTGATCGTGATCAGGACCTGGAGCCCGTACTTCGGCGCCGTGCTGACGAGCGTGTCGAGGTCGCGACAGGTTGTAGGCGGGGTCGTCGCCGTTGAGTGGGTTCGTCGGCTTGTCCGGCGCGATCTGCGACCAGTCGGCGAGCACGTGGACGATCGAGGTGTGCGCGGCGCTTGCCGCCCGCAGGTTCGTCGGTGCGGCGATCGACCAGCGGAAGCTGGGATCGTCGAAGAATCCGACCGGCATCCGCGGCTGCGCTTTGACGGCGGCGGCGGGAACGGCCATGAGCACGATGACGACGAGCACGGCGAAACGAAGCGGACGTGACACGATCATTGACCTCCTAGGGGCGGGAAACCGAGAGACTAGGCCACGGGACGGGGCCAAGGTAACCAGTTGCTGTGAGCGTGGTGTAAAGAGCCTGCACTTGAAGGGGACGTGAAAAAACAGAGCGTTATCTCACGCGGCCGCTTGCCCGGCCCCGTTGGCCGGCGTCCCGGTTGCAGCCCCTCGCGCCCAGTCGCTCGGTCCACCCGCGGCAGCCAAGTCGACCGTGAACGTCGAACCTTGCCCGACCTGCGAGGACGCTGAGATCCGGCCGCCCATCCGGCGCACGAGCTCGCGGCAGATGTAGAGCCCGAGCCCGGTGCCGCCGACGCCGCCCGTCAAATACGGGTCGAGCCTGTAGAACTTCGCGAAGATTCGGCGCAGCTCGTCGCCGGGGATGCCGAGACCGTGGTCCTGGACGGCGAACCGAACGTGGTCGCGTCAGCCTCGAGGCGAAGCTCGATTCGCGGCTCGCCAGAGGAATACTTGACCGCGTTCTCGAGCAGGTTGTCGAGCACCTGGCGAAGCTGTCTGCCGTCGGCGACGGGCCGCGGGAAGCGACGTCGGTGCGACGAGCCGAACGTCCACCCCGTGCGCGTGGATCCGGAGCGCCTCGATCGCGTCCCGAGCGACCTCCAGTGGGTCGACCGGGTCGGTCGTCGATCGCGAACCGCCCGGAGTCGAGCTGTCCGGCGAGCAGGATGTCGTTGACGATCCGCGCCAAGCGGTCGGACTCCGTGGCGATCATGTTGAGCAACGGCTCGCGCGTGCTCGTTGTCCAGGTCGACCCGTGAGCGCAACGTCTCGGCGGCTCCGTAGATCGCAGCCAGCGGCGTGCTTCAGCTCGTGCGATACGATCGTGACGAACTCGTCTCTGAGCTCGTCGACCGCGCGTTCGCTGCTGAGACTCCGGAACGCGTAGACGGTGCCGTTCTCGAACTCGACGCCCGTGACCGAGATCCAGGACTCGTGCCCGTCGAGGTCGATCGGAATCGACTTCGCGGCCTCGACGGACGTCCCAGGCGCTCGCGCGATCGGAATGAGCGGCGCAAGCGTGTGCCAGTCACTGAAGATCTCCGTCACCTGTCGCCCCGTGACCTGCGCAGACGGCAACCCCGTGATCGCCTGGGCCGCCTGGTTCCAGAGCTGGATGGTGTCGTTCGCGTCGAGCAGGAAGACCCCATCGGCAATGTGCTCGAGCACCCGGGCGTGCCGCTCCAGCGCCCGCTGCTGCCGCTCGGTTTCGCGGTCGAGGCGGCGCATCTCGATCGCACGTGCGAGCGCCGCGATGAGGTAGTCGCGGTCGATCGGCTTCAAGATGAAATCAAAGGCGCCGCCGCGCAGCGCCCGAACGGCCAGCTCACGGTCGCCGTGGCCGGTGATCAGCAGGATCGGCGTACGCGGACGCCGCGTGCGCAGCTCCGTGAGCAGCGACAAGTCCGTCCATGCCGGGCATCTTGATGTCGGTGATGACGGCGTCGTAGTCGGTCGCCTCGATCAGGCCGAGCGCCCCGGCGCCCGAGTCACACGTGTCCATTGCGACGTCCGCCATCCGTAGGCCGACCGAGACGGGCAGAGCCTCGAGCAGCGCCGGATCGTCGTCGACGACCAACACATGCGGGCTCATGCGACCGCCGCCTCCTCTGCCTCGTCGACATGCGCGAGCGGGAGCTCGATCCGAAACGCCGCGCCTCCTGAGGGCGCATTCGCGACCGAGATCGCGCCGCCGTGGTCGTGGACGATGCCGTAGGCGATCGAGAGCCCGAGGCCGGTCCCTGCTCCAACCTCCTTCGTCGTGAAGAACGGATCGAAGATCCGGCTCTTGAACTCGTCGGGGATGCCGCAGCCGGTGTCGGAGAAGATGATCGCGATGCGCGCGCCCTCGCGCCTCAAATCGACCTTGATCTCCTTGCGTTCGGCTTCTGCGAGCGCATCTCTGGCATTCGTCAGCAGGTTGATGAAGACCTGTTCGAGCTGAATCGCGTTGCCTTCGATGATCGCCGGCCCCGGATCGAGGTCGAGCGTGACCGTGATCAATCGCAGCCGCAGCTGTTCCTGCATCAGCGAGAGCGCTCGCTCGAGGACGTCGTCGACGTCGATCGGCTCGAAGCTGGTTGCTGCCGCCCGGCCGAAGGTGCGCAGGTGGGAGATGATCTCGGTCGCCTTGTGCACTTGCTCGGTCGCCTTCACCAGGGTGTTGCAGACCTCGTTCTCGTCGGCGACACCCAGGTCGATCTGGTCGATCGCGTTGCCGATGAACAGGCCGATGTTGTTCAGCGGGTTGTTCAGCTCGTGCGCGACCCCGGTCGTCAGCTCGCCGAGCGTGGCGAGCTTTCCGACCTGAACAGCTGATCCTGCTTTTCTCGCAGTTCCCTGTTCACGCAGCTCCGATCTCCTCCGTCGTTTCGCGCAGGTCGTTCATGATGTGGATCATCGCCTTGCGGCTCCGCTCGAGCCGGAGGTTCGACTGGTGCGAATCTTGAAGGATGTGGATCAGCGCGCGCCGTGAGTTGTCGAGCCGCTCGGCCTGTCCGGTGAGCCGAACGCGGTCGGCCTCGTAGTCGCCGAGGATGTGCAACATCGCCTTGCGTTGATCCCCAAGGCGCTTGTTCGACTCGTTCAGGTCGCCCATGATGTGCAGCAGCGCACGCCGCCGGCGCTCCGCGGCATGGACGCGCTGCTCGAGCTGCTCGACGTACGCGAGCAGCTCGTCCGGCGTCTTCGGGCGCGCCGGATGAAGCGAGATCGCCCAACTACCCCGCGACCGCCCTCAGCTTCGCCACCTCGACCCGGAGCGCTTCGACCTCTTTCTCGAGCGCGATCATCTTCAGCTCCCGGCCGACGACGACCTCCTCGAACTTCTCCAGATCGAGGATCTTCTCCTGAAGGTCCGACTTCGACCGCTCCAGGTCGTGCACGACCTGCTCGTAGGCACGCATGTCGCGGAGGATGCCGATGGCGCCGATGACCTTCCCGTCGGGGTCGCGCAGCGCCGAGGCGTTCAGCGTGGTCGGGATGACCTCGCCCGAGGCGCTGCGCGGGTTGAGCCGGGCGTTGCGGGTGACGCCCTTTCGACCACCTCGCGCAGGGCCGCGGTGAACTCGCGCGTCTCCTCCGGACTGATGAACCGCGACAGCGACTGCTCGACACCTCGTCCGGGCGGAAGCCGAGCAGCTGCGAGACGGCGTCGTTGGCCTGGAGGATCTTGCCCTCCAGGTCGGAGACGAACACCGGGTCGGGGGCGTTCTTGATCAGGCTCTCGGCGTAGGCCCGCGCCTTGTCCAGCTCGCGCATGTCGCGGAGGATGCCGATGGCGCCGATGACCTCCCCGTCCGGGTCGCGCAGGGCCGAGGCGTTCAAGCTCGTCGGGATGACCTCGCCGGAGGCGCTGCGCGGGTTGAGGTCGGGCGTTGCGGGTGACACCGCTCTCGACCACCTCTCGCAGGGCCGCGGTGAACTCGCGCGTCTCCTCCGGGCTGATGAACCGCGACAGCGACTGCTCGATCACCTCGTCCTGGCGGAAGCCGAGCAGCTGCGAGACGGCGTCGTTGGCCTGGAGGATCTTGCCCTCCAGGTCCGAGACGAACACCGGGTCCGGGGCGTTCGCGATGATGATGTCGGCGACGAGCCCCGGTTTAGAGGCGCCGGGATCGGCCGAACGCACCCCCGTTCGTCGGCGCAGCCGAATTCGCCACCAGCTGGCTCCGAGGTTTCCTGGCCATCACGAGCCTCCAGTCGACGGGGTCTCCGAAGCAGCGCGGCGTCGCCGCGCAATTCCGGTGGTGCCCCGAGTGAGCAGATCCGTAAACCCGAGCCGTAACGGCGGTTTGCGGCGGCTAACGATCCTTGGTGTGGCCCGGCGGCCCGGTCAGCCCGTCGTCGTGGCCGTGGCCGTTGGAGCCAGAGTTGAACGGGGTCGGCGGTGCGGGTGTCGGGAGCGAGACGCCGCTGTCTGAAGCCGATGCTGGGTCACCGTCGACGGTGGTCGGGTCTGGTTGCGGCGACGACATGACTGGTGCGGCCGGAGCGTCCGCGGCGCCGCCCTTGTGTCCGTGCGCGCCCTTCGGTTCGTTGTGTGTTGCCTGGATCGGCGCCTGCGCTGCTCCGTCGGCGACTGGGCTCGGTGTGACCTGAGACGTTTCGGAAACGGCAACCGCTGTCAGAGCGGCGATGGGCGCGGCGGAGGATTCCTCGGCGTGCTTCTTCCCGTGAAGAGGGTGGCCCCGTTTCGGGTTCTTGGTCGATTCGTTCGTGACTGACTGAAAATCGGCCGTGCTTTGAATGGTGAGGCCGACCGCGACGGCGGCGGAAGCGGCCGGGGGAAGAGTGATCGCCGGCTGTGGCGCGACAGGCGCCGGGGCGGGGATTTCAGCCGGCTGCGGCGCGGGCGACGGTGGCGCAGCAGGCGTGATCGGTGCCGAGGCGGGCGGTGATTTCGCCGGCGCGACAGGATCGGGCTGGGCCTGCAGAGGACGCGCGGAGGGAGCAACCCGCTTCTGGGGACGCGCGATTGCCGCCGGTACGAGCGACACTGCTGCGGCCCTCGAAGCAAGACTGGGCACGACGTGCTGTTGCACATGCACTCGGCGAGGCGACGGCGGTGGGAAGGTCGGCGCGGTGACGCTTGCGCTCTTTGCGGCCGGCATCGGCGAGAGCGCGAAGTGCTGGCCGGTGGGCTCGCCGACCACGCGCGGCAGGAGCGCGACCGCTGCCATCAGGCCGCCGACCGATACAACCACAAGGGTCTCGCGCCCGATGCTCCCACAATCTCAACAAAACATCCTCCGTCCCGGCAATGACGTTCCTCGCATGAAGGATCGGCATCCCGGCGCGACAACTAAAAGCCGCGAGGATCCCCTCATTTGGGTAGCTTCCGGATCAAGCTCGCCGCCTACTTCGTGCTGCTCTCGCTGCTGCCGGTCGGGAGCGGCTTTCTGGGGTTTCTCGTCGCTGGCCGGGCACGACGAGACTCGCCGCTCCGACACACGGCTCGAGTCGGAGCTCCGTTCGACGCTCGCGAACTACCAGGACGCAGCTCGACCCCGTGCAGGCGACGGCCACCCGGCTTGCGCGCCGCAGCGACCTCCAACGGCTCCTGGAACGCCGCAATCGATCCGGACTGGCGCGGTTTCTCGCCGATCGCCCGAACGTCGAGGTGGTCATGCCCGGCGGGGTGCGGGTCGGAAAGCGCGCCGCCTGCTCTCTCGGTCCGGCGCAGCGCGCGCGTGATCACGCGGGGCGATCTTGTCGGAACGATCGTCGCCTACCGGCCCGTCGATGAGCAGCTGGCTCGACGCCTGCGGACCGGTCTGGGACTCGGGTCGGGCGAGGTGATCGCGGTCCTTCGTTTCTCGCGGATCGTCGCGTCGTCTCCACCGATCGACGGCCGCATCGCCGGCACTCCCGGCGTGCCTGGGCATCGATCACGATCGGCGGGGTTGGGTACCGCGCGCTTCTCGCCGGGCCCGTCCGGCGACTTCGCCGGCGAGCAGATCGCCGTTCTCACGCCCGCAGTCGCTGATCGACACGGCGAACAGCTCCACGCGCCTGCGGTTGCTCGCCCTCCTGCTCGCGATGGTCCTCGTCATCGCGGTCGCCTCGTACTTCGAAGGCCGCGCAATCGTGCGCACGCTTCAGGGTCTCGTGATTGCGGTCAACGGGATCGCGCACGGCAGGCTCCACGAGCGAGTGCCCGTCAAAGGACGCGATGAGCTCGCGCAGCTCGGCCATGCGTTCAACGAGATGGCCGACCAACTCGAAACGCGGCTGCGAGGAGCTGGAAGAGGAACGCGCCCGGCTGGGCTCGGCGACCGAGCGGATCGGAGCGACGCTCGCAGCGACGCACGATCCCGACCAGCTGCTCGGCGTCGTGCTCGAAACGACGCGCGAAGCCGCCGGCGCCACGAGCGCGGTGCTCGCGAACGAGCGCGGCGAGCTGCTTCAGGTCGGTCAGCCTGATCCGAGCCGACGAGCGTCTCGAGCTACCGCTCGTCGCGGCGAAGACCAGCTTCGGGACGCTCACCCTCTCGGGGCCGACAGTTCAGCGACGAGCAGCGCCGGGTCGCGAAGTCGCTCGCTGCGCAAGCGGTGATCGCGCTCGAGAACGCCCGCCTGCACTCGATCGTCGAGCGCCAGGCGCACATCGACGGCCTCACCGGGCTCGCCAACCGTCGCCATTTCGAGGAAGCGCTCGCGCTCGAGCTCGCACGTGCCACGCGCTTCGGGACGCCGTTGGCGCTGGTCGTGGCTGATCTCGACGACTTCAAGGCCGTCAACGACCGCCACGGACATGCCGTCGGCGATCTCGTCCTCCGCGAGTTCGCTGCGGTCGTCCAGGAAGACGATTCGCGAGGTCGACCTCGCCGGCCGGTGGGGAGGCGAGGAGTTCGCCCTGCTCCTGCCCGGCACCGACGCCCGCGGCGGGATGCAGCTTGCCGAACGCCTCAGGACGGCGATCGAATCGCAGGCAGTGATCCTCCCCGACGGGAGCGCGCTCAAGATCACCGCGAGTCTCGGCGTCTCCTCCTACTCCGCCCCGGGCAGCGTCGA
Organism: uncultured Actinomycetes bacterium; assembly: GCA_963761365.1. Classification (GTDB taxonomy): domain Bacteria; phylum Actinomycetota; class Thermoleophilia; order Gaiellales; family Gaiellaceae; genus PALSA-600. The sequence continues at coordinate 312,452 of CAVXHB010000001.1, forward strand.
AGAGCTGTTCGAGGCTGCCGACGAAGCCCTCTATCGCGCCAAGACGAGCGGCAAGAACCAGGTCAAATGACCGAGCCCCGGGTCGTCACTTGGACTCCCTGTTTGGGGGATGCCGGGCTCGCCCCCCGGACGCATCATGAGTCTCGAAAGTCACTGCGGAACTTGAAGGGGATGCGGCAAGAATGGAGATCTACTGCGGTTTCGGAACCCTGGTCGCTGCCGAGCAGCACATGATGGCGCTCGCCGACTTGTCGCGCCGTACCGGCCCAGACCACGACCACTCGACCTCGTCGATGGGCAGTGACTCCGCCGGACCAAGCGACCTGAATGCTGCGGGTGTCCAGCGCACGGATGCGAATCACCCGTTCGAGTCCAACTGAGTCCTCGGCTATCTGTGCGTTGCAACCCCCCGCTCGCTTGACGCGAGTAGCCTCCCCGGCAGCCGTCACGCGGGCATCACCGCAGCGTCACGATGATCTTCCGATCTTGGAAGTCGGGATCTTGTAAGTCGGCCGGGTAGCAGTTACGGTGAGTGCTTCAACGGTCATTCCTGCGGCGCTGGCTTAGGGGGTTTGGCGCATGGAGTGGATCGAGGAGGCTGATGGCGTCTTCCGCGGTGGGGGCGTCAAAGGGCTGGGCTTGGCGGGTGCGCTGCTCGGCTTTGGTGAGCATCCCGAAAAGCCGGTGAAGAAGTGGGTGAACGTCGCCGGTGCGAGCGCGGGCGCGATCATCGCCTGCTATCTGGCGGCGGGTCACGACGCAGAGGACATCGCTGCGTTGATGACCCGCACGAACTTTGGTGACTTCCAGGACTTCCCTTGGCCGGGGAAGTACGTCGGCGGCGGCGGGAACATCGTGCGGAAGCACGGGCTCGCGCGTGGTGAGGTGTTTCGACGCTGGTTCAGTAACGAGCTCGAGGGCAAGACGTTCGCAAGCGTCAAGACCGACGACGGCATCCGCTACCGGCTGAAGTTGATCGCGTGCGACGTCACGAATCGCGCCCTGCTCGTCCTGCCGGACGACTTGCCGCGCTACAAGCGCAGCATCGGCGATCCGGAAGCGATCAAACCGGATGAGTTCGAGCTCGCAGACGCGGCACGGATGAGCATGTCGATCCCGTACTTCTTCGAGCCGGTGGCGCTGGTGCGCGACCGGGTGATGGTGACGGATGCCGGCGGCGCTGACGGGTTGATCACCGGCCAGCCCGCCGATCGAATCGATGTTTCGGAGGCAAACGAGGCAGCGGACCATTTCGGCGTCCCGCAGGCATCGTTTCGGGAGCTGACGAACAAGGAGCTCGAGACGCAGCAGTCGGTGATCATCGACGGCGGCACGCTCTCGAACTTCCCGGTCTGGCTGTTCGACGTCGAGGCGCCGACCCAGGCTCTGCTCCGGCCGACGTTTGGGTTCACGCTGACCGGCGGGAAGGGTGTCGGTGCCGGTTTCAACGCCTTCGTGCGTCGAACGCCCTGGGCGGTCCGGTTCGGCTTCGACATCTTCCATACCTCGCAGGAGGCATGGGATGCCCGCTTCGTCTCGCACTCGACGCGTGTGCGAACGGTCGCAGTCGACGCCGGTGATATCGGGACGACCCAGTTCAACCTGACCCCGGCTGACCAGGCGATGCTGATCGGGAACGGCCGCGACGCGGCGAAACGCTTCCTCGACCGGTTCGACCTCACCGATTACGAGAACACGTTCCATCGAAAGTTCGACGTTGGCGGGAGCGAGTCGGCGGCGACCGCCAAGCCGGACCGAGAGCCGGTGAAGCAAGGGGCGGCGGCCCGATGAGCGACATCACCCACGCGCAGGCAACGATCCCAGCCAGAAGCGAAGCCGCTCCTGCAAAAGTCGGCCTGGATGAGATCGCTCCCTCTTTCTCGGAGCTTGTCTACGCCCACTTCGCCTGGTGGGAGGCGCTGCACAACGGGGACGGTCGATCCGCGCACGATGCCTACGGGGAGATCCTGCGCCGCTTCCAGGCAGCACATGGGCTGATCGTGCATTCGTTCTGGGCCACACGTCACGAGAGCGCCATCCTTCTCACCGAACGCAAACGAGCGTTTCCGCGACGAAGCACACTCAACTTCCATCGGGAGACCGACTGGGCGACGAAGCGATATCCGGAGGTCGCCGCCGAGCTACACCGCTGCGACGAGCTCGCAGTTCGCGCACGCACGGTCCTCACCGGTGTCCGCCAACGGATCTGCCTCTACCTGGTCGCCGCCTCGGCGTCGCACTTGCTCAGCCTGGCCGACGAGGCGACAGCACCCAAGGACGAAGCAGAAGCCAAGGCTGCGCTCAAGGGCGAACAGGACGCGATCGACAAAGCCTGGCGCTACTACGAAGACGCTGCCAACGGCCAGGCGCAGATCATCTACTTCGCGGGCATGGCGGCAGTCGCGCTTGCGATCTCACTCAGCGCAGGCCTCTTCCTGAGCGTGGAGTGGAAGGTCGGGGTCGCGGCTCTCGTGGCAGGTGCCGTCGGCGCCGTGATCAGCGTCGTGCAGCGGATCAACAAAGGCGGATTCCACGTCGAGTACGACGTCGGCCGCCCCTACGCCTTCTTCCTCGGCGGCCTACGCCCGCTGATCGGCGGCGCCTTCGCGATCGCAATCGCCTACGCCTTCGACAGTGGGATTCTCCATCTCCCAATCTCACAGGCGGCAGACGCCGAGCAACAACATCTCGCGTTGACCGTCGTCAGCTTCCTTGCCGGGTTCAGCGAACGCTGGGCACAAGACACGCTCACGTCAGCCATACCCCAGGCAGCCGCGCAGCCCGAGCCCACGCCTGCGGCACCCTGAACCCCCGAGGAGACAGATATGGCCGACAGGTTCCTGCATGTGACAAGTCCGCTGATGCGGGGCCCTGACGTCCTCGCGGTGCAACAGAAACTCACCGCGCTGGGCTACGACCCTGGAGTTCTGGACGGTGCCTACGGTCCGACAACGGCCGCCGCGGTCAAGGCGTTCCAGGTGGCCAGGAAGATCGAGGTCGACAGTGTCGTCGGGCCGGAAACGCGCAACGCGCTCACCGCCGCCAAGCCACACTCAACCAAGGCACCGGCGAAAACCGGCAGCACGATCGGGCAGAAAGCGCTTGCCGAGGCGCTCAAGTTGATCGGCACGACCGAGAAGCCGCCGGGCTCGAACAGGAACCTGTTCGGCGTCTGGTTCGGAATAGACGGCGTGCCTTGGTGCAACATGTTCGTCAGCTACTGCTTCTCGGTCGGCGCCGGCTACACGATCACGCAGGGCTTCAGCGGCGCCGGCTGCACCGCCAACGGCTGCTCCTACGTGCCCACGACCGAGGCATGGCTCAAAGCCACCGGGATGTGGCTCGGCCGCGTTGACCCGCAGCCGGGCGACATCGCGATCTACAACTGGGACGGCGGCGCGCCCGACCACATCGGGATCGTCGAGGCTTACCTCGGCGGTGGGAACTTCAACGCGATCGAAGGTAATACGAGCGTCGGCAACGATTCGAACGGCGGCGAGGTGATGCGCCGTGAGCGGCGAGTCACCCAGGTCGACGGGTTCGGCCGCGTCTCCACTTAGGAACGCGCCGAACCTGGCGCAAACGCGCCGCTTTCCAAAATCGCCTTGCGGGCGGCCGGGTTACTTCAGTTGGGATCACCCATCGGACTTCTGGGGGGTGTAGTCGATGTGGATCTTGCTGAAACTGAGCGAGATACCGTCTCCGCCGCGCACGGCCTCGGCCTCCTCTTCGGCAAGGGTCAGGTCCTCTGCGATCTGCTCCTCTTCGGCGTTCTGCTGTTCCTTCGGATCGGTCATCGCTTGCCTCCATTTCTCGGTGCGAGACGCCAGCAAATCGAGCGTAACACCCTCGCTCTCCCGTGTCATTAGCGGGCGCGACGGAAGGATTGTCACCTTCGCGACACTCCCGAATTCGGAAGGGTTAGATGCTTGGTAAATCGGACACAGATCGGAGCAAGGGCCCACTTATTCACGTTCTGGAGGCGGAAATGCGCAAATTCGTTCTTCTTGGGACCGCGGCGTTCGCGGTAGCAATGATCCCGATGGCGCAGGCGCAGCACCATCCGACGACGTCACTTGGGGTGTCGTCGCTGAAGGTCATGTACGGGCACCCGGTCACGCTGTCTGGGAGGGTGTCCGATCGGAGTGCGGGCGTGACGGTCTCGGTACTTACTCGCCCGTTCAGTCGAGCCAAGATGGCTCGGCTCGCGACGGTCATGACAGGACCGGGAGGATGGTGGCACGAGGCCGTGAAGCCGTCGATGGCGACGACCTATGCCGCGTCGGTCGCCGGCGTGTCGAGCCGCACGTTGATGGTCGGGGTGCAACCCGCGCTGTCGCTTCGCGTGCTCGCCGGCGGCGGGGTGCGGGCACATGTCGGAGCAGGTACATCATTCAAAGGCCGGTTGGTGCAGCTTCAGCGTCGCACCGGCTCGGGCGGTTGGTCGACGTTTGCCAAGCGGCCGCTGAACCGGTTCTCGACCACGAACTTCCCGTCGTCGCTGCTGCCGAGCGGCGGGCTTCATCTCCGGCTCGCGATGAGCGTCAACGCAGCCGGTCCGGGTTACCTCGGCAGCTTCAGCCCGCTGCTCGCCTATCCGGCGCATGCGGTGTCGCTTTCGATGTCGGCGTTCAAGGTCGTCTACGGCAAGTCGCTCAAACTTTCCGGGCGCGTGTCTGCGACCAAACCGGGGCTTGGATTGGCGATCCTTGCCAGGCCGTTCATGCAAGCGGATGCGCAGCAGGTCGCGACGATTCGGACCGGAACCAGCGGCAGCTGGAGCTACCGAATCACGCCGCCGTTCACAACGAGCTACCAGGTGCGTTGGGGAAACAGGACCAGCCGCACCCTGACGATCGGTGTCCGGCCGGCAATGTCGGTGCGGATGCTGAGCGGAGACCGGGTCTGGGCCCATGTCGGCCTCATGCGCCGCATGACGGGTCGGTCGCTGGAAGTGCAGGAGCGGATGGCGAGGGGCGTGTGGAAGACGATTGGCAGGTTGCCGCTCGATCTGAAGGCGTCGGCGATCTTCACGCCGTCGATGCTGCCCGCCGGAACCTCGACGCTGCGCACCGCGATCAGCGTCAACCAGGCCGGCGCCGGGTACCTCGGCGGTTTCAGCAAGCCCTTCGTCTACCACCGTTAGGCCTGTCAAAACCGAGTCAAACGGTTCAAACGCGCGGGGCCGGATCAGCGGCCCCGCGCCTCACTTGTTTGCCAGGCGGAGGCCGGCGCGTAGCCAGAAGCTTCGCGATTCCACCTCCGGCGGTTAGGATCGGCGAACCTCGACGAGGAGGGCCCGATGGCGGGTGTCACGTTCGACCAGGTGACGAAGGAGTACCCGGACGGAACGACGGCCGTCACGTCCCTGGACCTCGACATCCAGGACGGGGAGTTCATGGTCCTCGTCGGCCCGTCGGGATGTGGCAAGACGACCGCCCTGCGCATGGTCGCGGGCCTCGAGGACATCTCGAAGGGCGTCCTCAAGATCGGCGATCGTGTCGTCAACCACGTTCCGTCGCGCGACCGAGACATCGCGATGGTCTTCCAGAGCTACGCGCTCTATCCGCATCTCACGGTGTACGACAACATCGCCTTCGGCCTTCGCATCAAGAAGCTGCCCAAGCAGGAGATCGAGAAGCGCGTTCAGAACGCGGCGCGCATTCTCGGGCTCGAGTCGTTCCTGAAGCGCAAGCCCCGCGCGCTCTCGGGCGGGCAGCGCCAGCGCGTCGCGATGGGTCGCGCGATCGTCCGCGAGCCGTCCGCGTTCCTGATGGACGAGCCGCTCTCGAATCTCGACGCAAAGCTCCGCGTGCAGATGCGCGCCGAGATCGCGAGTCTCCAGCGCGAGCTCGGCGTCACCACCATCTACGTGACCCACGACCAGGTCGAGGCGATGACGATGGGCGACCGGGTCGCCGTGATCCGCAAGGGCGAGCTTCAGCAGGTCGCGAGCCCGCAGAATCTCTACGACTCCCCCGTCAATCTCTTCGTCGCGGGATTCATCGGCAGTCCGGCGATGAACATGATCGAGGCGACGCTCGAGCAGTCGAACGGCGGCTTCGTCACGAAGGTCGGAGAGCAGCGGATCGCGATCGACCGGGAGGCGGTCGACGCGCATCCCGCGCTTCCGCAGTACGTGGGCCGCACGATCGTCCTCGGCATCCGGCCTGAAGACCTCGAGGACGCCGCGCTCGTGAGTTCCGCGCCGGCCGATCGGCGGCTACGGGGAATGGTTGAGCTGACCGAGGCGCTGGGCTCCGAGATCATGGCCCACTTCACGATCGAGGCGAAGCAGGCCGTGACCGACGATGTTCGCGAGCTCGCGCAGGACGTCGGCGACGAGCGCGCCGTCGCGGAGCTCGCCGCAGGCGGAAAGGATTCAGCAGCGCTGGTGGGCCGGTTCGGCGCGCGTTCGCGCGTCCGGCCCGGCGAGGCAGCCGAGGTCGTCGTCGACTCGCGCTCGCTCCATTTCTTCGATCCAGAGACAGGCTTGGGCATCTACGACGGAACCGTCACGAAAGGAGCCGCATGACCCGCACTCGCATCGTGCTCACGCTGGCCGTAGCAACCGCGCTGCTCGGCGCCGGACTCGCCGGCGCAAAGACGAGCTCGCACGCCAAAACCGGCGTGAACACCGCGGTATCGGGAACGATCACGTTCGACGGCGTCTGGACTTCGTCTTCGGGCCAAACGCAGTTCCAAGACGTGATCAAGCTGTTCAACAAGACGTACCCGAACGTCCACGTCCAGTACAAGCCGGTCGGCAACAACCTGCCGACGGTGCTGGCGACGGCCGTCGCCGGCGGCCACCCGCCGGACATGGCAGACATCGCGCAGCCCGGAACGGTCGCGCAGTTCGCAAAGCAGGGGAAGCTGAAGCCGATCTCGTACGCGAGCTCGGTGATGTCGGCGAACTTCGCGCCCGCGTGGACACAGCTCGGTACCTACAGCGGCAAGTTCTACGCTCTGCCGTTCAAGGCAGCCAACAAGTCGGTGGTCTGGTACAGCCCGCCAACCTTCAAGACGGCTGGCGTGTCGCCGCCGAAGACGTTCTCGCAGCTCCTCAGTGACGCGAAGACGATCCACGCATCGGGGACGCCCGCCTACTCGATCGGCGGCGCCGACGGATGGACGCTCACCGACATGTTCGAGAACATCTACCTGCGCACGTTCGGCGCGGCGAAGTACAACGCTCTCAGCAAGCACCAGATCAAGTGGACCGATCCGTCCGTCGCCACGGCGCTGCAGACGATGGGGAAGATCGTCGGCGACACGGCGAACGTCTACGGCGGAACCTCCGGCGCACTGCAGTACGGGTTCAACCAGTCGGTCACGAATGCGTTCGCCTCGCCGCCGAAGGCAGCGATGGTGTTCGAGGCCGACTTCGTCGGAGGCGTGATCAGCTCGTCGACGAAGGCGAAGGCCAACAGCGGCTTCAACACCTTCACGTGGCCCTCGATCACACCGGGCCCCGACGCGAGCGCGGTCGAGATCGCCGGCGACCTGTTCGTCACGTTCCGTGACAACCCGGCGATCGAGGCGTTCGTGAAGTTCCTCGCAACCGCTCCGGCTGCGGAGGCGTGGGCGAAGCAAGGTGGCTTCGGCACCGGCAACAAGAACGTCCCGTCGAGCATCTATCCCGACGCGATCACGAAGGCGACCGAGGCTCCGATCAGCCAGGCCAAGTCGGTCGTGTTCGACATGTCGGACGAGCAGCCGCCGGCCTTCGGTGCGACCACCGGACAGGGCGAATGGGGGATCTTCCAGGACTTCCTGAAGAACCCGAAGGACGTGTCCGGGATCCAGACGAAGCTCGAGGCAGCCGCGACCGCGGCGTACAAGTAGCCGCGAGTTGAAGTAGCGACGTGAGCGCAGGGGGAATCACCGCGGAGCCGCCCGTCGTGGCGGCCCCGCCCCCCGGCTCCGGGCCCGGAAGGCTCGGGCGCTACCTCGTGGGCGCGTTCTTCCTCGCGCCTGCGCTGTTCATGCTCGGCGTGTGGATGGTCTACCCGGCCGTCTACACGATCGTCCGCAGCTTCTTCGGCCCGACGGGCTTCTTCGGCCACTGGGTCGGGTTCCACAACTACAGGACGCTGTTCACGACCTCGACGCTGACGACCGCGATCAAGAACAACGCGATCTGGGTCGCGGTCGTGCCCGCGTTGGTGACCGCGATCGGGCTCGTGTTCGCCGTTCTGACCGAGCGCGTGCGCTGGGCGGTCGCGTTCAAGACTGCCGTTTTCCTACCGATGGCGATCTCGGCGTTCGCGACTGGTGTGACGTGGCGGATCATGGACCAGCAGGATCCGAGCCTCGGTGCGGTGAATGCGCTCGGGAAGACGATCTCGGGGGTCTTCAGCCCGGCCGGCGTGCTCTCGAGCGCGTTTCCATCGACCTCCGTGCTGCAGCCCGCCAAAGGCGGAGCGCTCGTGATGAAGACGGCGTTACAGCCCGGGGGCCTCGCGACGCTGGGTCTGACGGGGATCGCGCCGGACGCTGTGCCGAAGGGTGCGGAGCAGGCGGTGCAGCCGGCGCCGAAGGCGGGCGATATCACCGGCGTCGTCTGGCGCGACTTCAAGCCCGGAGGCGGGCAGCCCGGCGTGGTGGAGAAAGGCGAGCTTGGCTTGCCGGGGGTGACCGTCGAGCTTCGCTCGAGTGCCGGCAAGGTCGTGCAGTCGACGAAGTCCGACGCGCACGGCACCTTCGACTTCGCGAGCGTGCCGGCCGGAAGCTACAAAGCGGCGATCGGCTCGCAGACCTTCGCGAAGCCGTTCGGCGGTTACGCGTGGCTCGGCCCGAACCTGATCATCCCGTCGCTCCTGATCGCCTACATCTGGATCTGGGCCGGCTTCGCCATGGTCGTGATCGGCGCGGGGCTCGCGGCGATGCCGCGCGACGTGCTCGAAGCCGCGCGAACCGACGGTGCCGGCGAGTGGCAGGTCTTCCGGCGCGTCACCGTGCCGCTGCTCGCGCCGGTGCTGAGCGTCGTCTTCGTCACGATGATCATCAACGTGCTCAAGGTCTTCGACATCGTGTACTCGCTCGCGCCGGAGTCGGAGTACGCGAAGGCGAACGTGATCGCTCTCGCGATGTACTTCACGGCGTTTCAGGGGGCAGGCAATTTCGGAATCGGCTCGGCTATCGCCGTGTTCTTGTTCCTGCTCGTGATCCCGGTGCTCGCACTGAACATCCGCCGCTTCAAGAGGGACGTCTAAATGGCTGCCACGACCGCCATCGAGATTCCCGCACCGCGCGACCGTCCAGCCGCGCGCATCCTGCGCTTCGTCGCGAAGACGCCGCTCAACATCTTTCTGGCGATCGTCGGGCTGCTCTGGCTCGTCCCGACGATCGGGCTGTTCATCACCTCGATCCTGCCGGCCTCCGCCGACGCATCGAAGGGCTGGTGGCAGATCTTCACGAAGCCGAGCCTCGCGACGTGGGGGAACTACCACGCGCTGTTCCACCAGTCGGGGCTCGTTCAGGCGTTGAAGACAACTGCGTACATCGCAGTCGGCAACACCCTCCTTGTCGTCATCCTCGGCGCCCTCGCCGGCTATGCGTTCGCGTGGCTCGACTTCCCGGGCCGGGACTGGCTCTTCATCGGCGTGATCGCCTTGCTCGTCGTGCCGCTGCAAATGGCGCTGATCCCGATGTTCAAGCTCTACGACACGTTCGGTCTCTTCGACACCTGGGAGGGGATCGCGCTCTTCCACGTCGCGTTCGGCCTGCCGTTCGCAATCTTCCTGCTCCGCAACTTCTTCGTCGGGTTGCCGAAGGACATCATGGAATCGGCGCGCATCGACGGCGCGAGCGAGATCGTCATCTTCGTGCGGCTGATCCTGCCACTCGGGCTGCCGGCGATCGCGTCGCTCGCGATCTTCCAGTTCCTCTGGACCTGGAACGACCTGCTCGTCGCGCTGACGTTCGGCCAGAACACGACGCCGATCACCGTCTGGATCGCCGGGCAGCTCCGCGAGTTCGGCACGAGCATCGACATCATCGCGCCCGCATCGTTCATCTCTCTCGTCGTCCCGCTGACGGTGTTTTTCGCGTTCCAGCGGTACTTCGTCCAGGGACTGCTGGCCGGTTCGGTGAAGTGAACGTCGCGATCGTCGGCTCCGGCCTCGCGGGCTTCACGGCCTATCAGACGCTGCGTCGCGAGCTCGAGCCGGAGCAGATCGCCGTCTTCGGGACCGATGCAGACCCCGCGCACGCTTTTCGTGCGCACGCCGCGGCGATCCGCCAGCGGTCGATGCGCTCGGAGAGCGACGGCCACTGCCGTGCTGCGTCGTTTCCCGGGCTTGCGTTCGGGAGCGTTCGCCGGCGTCGCTCGCTCGCGCCGCTCCTCGAAACCGCGGCTGACCGTTACCACCCGAGCGTCGACGAGTTCCTCGACGACGTCGAGCGCCTGCGCGAGCAAAGCGGCTGGGAAGAAAGCTTCCGGCCCGGACGCGTCGAGCGCGTCGAAGCGGTCGACGGCGGCTTCGAGCTCGGCGGCCGCGGCGTCTTCCGCCACGTGCTGCTCGCGCTCGGGCATCCGGGGCTGAACGTCCCCGAGGAGCTGCGTGGCGATCCGCGCGTCGTTCACTCCTACGAGCCGCACGACTACGCCCCGACGGTCACCGTCGTCGGCGCCGGTCTCGCGGCGGCGACCGAGTGGCTGAACGCGCTGGCAGCGGGATCGGAGGTCGTGTCGGTGCGGCGGCGCGAGCCGGTCCGACGTCCCCTGAACGTGCCGCGGCAGTACTTCTCGCGCCGCGGCCTCACCGGCTTTCACACGCTCACTCCAGGCGAGCGCTCGGCGCGGCTGCGCGCGCTGCTCGTTCCGTCGTATCCGCCGGGCGACAGCTTCGACGAGCCGCTGGCGGCGGCCGCTGCCGAGGGCCGGTTCCGCGTCGAGCAGGCGCTCAACGGAAGCGAGCAAGTGATCTGCGCGACGGGCTTCGTGCGCGGCTTCGAGCACCACCCGCTGCTGGCAAGTCTCGTCGCCGAGCACGGTCTCGAGACGGCGGACGGCTGGATCGTGCTCGACGCCGATTCGACGGTTCCCGGTCTCACCGACTCCTCGCGGACGCTCGCGCTTGCCGGCGTCACCGCACAGTGGGCGTTCCCGGCCGCTGACACCCTCGCGGGCGCGAAGTACGCGGCGCGCCGCTTCCTCGAAAGGATCGGGTCGTGTCGTACACGCTGAGGGGCCGGATCGAGTCGCGTCTCGCGGCGCTGCTGCCCGTGGCCCTCGCGGCGGCGATCCTCGCCGCGGCCTCGCACCGCTGGTGGCCCGTGCAGGCGGTCGCGTTGATGGCGGGGATCGGGCTCGCGTTCGACCTGCAGCTCTACCACCGTCTGCTCCGCTACCAGCCTGCGTGGTCGGCGCTGCCGCTCGGTGCGCTCGAGCTCGGCGCACTGCTCGGCCTGATGCACCTCCTCGGCGTCCGCGCGCCGATCGGACAGGCGCTCGCGCTGTTCGCCGGCGGCTTCCTCGCCGCGCAGCTCCTCGGTCACGCCGGCTTTCCGCTCTTGCGCCTCGGCTACGCCGAGGAGGGCGGCGAGCTCGGAGCGCTTGGCCCGCTGGCGGCGATCGTGCTCGCAGCCGGTCTCGCCGCAGGTGGCGGCACCGCGTATGCAGGGCGGCCGCCCGTCGTCCATCTCGCCGTGGGCGTCTATCAAGGGCCGCTCGTGATCACGCACCGCGAGACGCTCGTCGGCAGGCCCGGTGCGGTCGTCCGCGGTGGCATCGTCGTGCGCGCGAACGGCGTGAAGCTCAAGAACGTCGCGGTCGTCGGCGGAGAGAACGGGATCACCGTCGAGAACGTGCATGGAACGGTGCTCGACGGCGTCTCAGTCTCCGGAGCGAAGCTCGACGGGATCCACGTGCGGCTCGCCGGGATCGTGATCAAGAACTGCACGGTCGACATGCTCGGCAATCCACTCGGCCAGGGGATCGACATCTCCTACAACATGGACATCGGGATGAGCATGATCGAGGGCTGCACGATCGTCGGCGGCCAGGAAGGGATCACCACCCATTCCTCGATGACCGACATCGTTCGCAATCAGGTGAGCCACACGAGCGGCGAGGCGATTTCGGTGACCGAGATGTCGATGGGAACGGCGATGGACAACGAAGTTCGCGATGCGCTCGGCGTCGGCCTCTACTGCAACGACCGCTCGATGTGCATGTTCGAGCACAACACCGTCGTCGGCACGCGCGACGACTCCGCCGGCGGCGACCGCTCGCGGCGAGGCTTCGGCGTGCTCTCGAGCTTCCTCTCCGAGGCGGACCTGCGTGGCAACGAGATCGCGTCGAACCCCGTCCCCTACGGCGCCGTCACGAACGCCCAGATCGCAACGGCGCACTGATGGAATGAATGGGCGGTGACAGGATCGAACTATGGAATGAGTGGGCGGTGACAGGATCGAACTGCCGACCTCCTAGGTGTAAACCAGGCGCCATCAAGCAGGCTGCGCGTTGATTCAGACGACTTCGCGGTGGCCGCGAAACAGCCTCTGACGTCCGAACGGTGACGGTGCTTGGCACAAAGCATCGTTCTTGTGTCTAAACGATCTACTCTCGCGTCGCGGTTATCCAAATCGAAGCGTCGTTCTGGACGTGGCCAGGATGGACAGCACTTGTTTCGATTGGAACCCTCGCCCTCGCGGCGGTCACCGTCTGGTTGGCTTCGTCAACGCGTCGGCTCGCAAGAGAGGCACGTAAGGAGACCCAAGGCAACTGGCGGCCCGTGCTCGTCGTGGATAAGGGCGGGACAGCCGATCTAGCGAACGGCGGACTACTGCTCAACGTACGAAACGTCGGCCGCGGGCCTGCAATCGCAATCGCGTTTGTTATCGAGCTTGATTCGAGATCCCAAAAGCTCGCGCAACCCCGGAACGCGCCCGACGTTCTAGCAGCGGACTCCGAGTCGTCCGAATTTCGTTGGGATGGCTTGCGACCACCAGTCGAAGACATCGAACCCGGCTTACCCGGCTGGCGCCCATTTGCTGCTGAACTGAGCTACAGCGATCTGTCCTATACGCGTTACCGCACCGTGTTCACGCTCGGAGTGAGCCCAGAGGGAACAGGACTGACCGTCAGGCAACACGTCGAGCGCATCCCTGGACCGAGCCACATCGAGAGCCTGATTACGCCGCGTCGATATCCGACGTGAGACGTCGAGCGATTCGCGGGGGCGCCTTCGCTTATGCGGCGCAACACGAGCCGCGGCTTCTGAAAGTACACCCCTGGCGCGAAGCGGAACGCGCACGGGGCCGGCCATACCGTGAGCCGGCCCGTCCAGGCGCATGTTCGATGCCTTGTTCCGCGGTCACCAACAGGTAAACATTGAAATGCTTCCTTCAAGCACAATGCAGAACGACCCAAGGCTCAGCGTTGGGATCATCTGCGACGGTGTTGGGCACTGTCATCAGGTTCAAGCTGCTCGTCGTCACCAATGCCTCTGGACGGCGGATGGGTGGCCGCTGGAAGCACGGCGATCCTCAGCATTAGCTGCCGCTGCGGCCTTCTCGTCCGGTGCTCGTCGAGTCGCGGCGACGGACACCGACGCGCCACGTAGCATCCCACAGCGTCAGACCGAGATCGGAGGCGCGGGTGATTCACCCACGACGAGGACATCGTGGCGGCGTTCCAGAACGCCAACTTCCTGGCTAGCGAAGTCTTTGGCCTGGGGACGGGCCTCCGGCGAACTGGAGCGAAGAAACCGCGACGCTCGCGGCGCTCATGAACGCGCCGCTCGCGAGGGATTGCGCTGCGGAGAACGGATTCTCGCGCCAAAGCGGCGGCGGGCTAGGCGAGCATCTCGACGTCCCTCCTCGTAGGGTATACACGATCATCGGAACCACCCGTCGTGTGCTCGAAGGCAATAGCGCTCCAGTACGTGCCAGAGTCCGCATGGGACGTATTAGGCTCGATCGGCACACGGCGCGAACCCGCGCGAAAGCAGCCATTGACGGCTCTGGCAACACAGCGCTTCGCGCCCTGTTTCCAATCGGCACCGCGGATCGAACCGCCGACCTCCTGGGTGTAAACCAGGCGCTCTCCCAGCTGAGCTAACCGCCCCTCCTGCAGATTCTCAGAAAACTCTTCCTCTGCGCTGAGGCAATTCACGGAAAGCGTGAAGGCTCCTCTCAGGCGCCGCTGTTGGGATGCGAAGCGCATCGCCCCCCAACGAACGGAGCCCTCAGATGAAACCTCCAAAACGCATCGCAGTCGGCATCACCTCAGCAGTCCTGATCCTCGGCGCCACCGGAGCGGGCATCGCCGCCGCAGCCGGCGGATTCGGCGGCCACGGCCCGGGTGGACCCGGCGGCGGGCCGCCGGGAGCGGCGGCAATCGCCTCCTACCTCGGCGTCACGACGGCGCAGCTGCGCACCGACCTCCAGAGCGGCCAGTCGCTCGCCGACGTCGCCACCGCGCAGGGCAAGACCGTCAGCGGACTCGAAGACGCAATCGTCGCCGACGCAAGCTCACACCTCGACGCAACCCAGCTCGCAAACCTGAAGTCGCACCTCGACGACATCGTCAACCGCACCGGCCCGCCGGCCGGCCGCCACGGCCACGGTGGCCTCGGTGGCCCGCCCGGCGCGCAGGCGATCGCCGACGTATCTCGGCGTCACCGCGGCGCAGCTGCGCACCGACCTCCAGAGCGGCCAGTCACTCGCCGACGTCGCCACCGCGCAGGGCAAGACCGTCAGCGGGCTCGAAGACGCAATCGTCGCCGACGCAAGCTCACACCTCGACGCGACCCAGCTCGCGAACCTGAAGTCGCACCTCGACGACATCGTCAACCGCACCGGCCCGCCCGCGCGGCCGTAACGCAACAACCCGGCAGGGCGGCAACAGCTTGCCGCCCTGCCGTTTTGCTACGGTCATTGCCAGGCGTGCTCGCTGCTCGAGCCGCCACGAGGCCTGCGTGTGCCTCTCCCGAGCGACGACGCTCAGTCCATCGAACTCGTCGACTCGAAGGAGCACGCATGCACTCGACCGCACCAACTCTCAGTCCGTACTTCTCCGCCGGGAACCGCCAGCCGGCGCTCGTCCCACTGCCGCGTCCGGGCGCGCCGCGAGGTGCGCGCCTCGTTCGCCTGCGCGTCCGCGACCGGCCTGGGAGCCTCGCCGCTGTCGCCGGTCACTTCGCGCAGCACGGCGTGAACGTTCTTCGCCTCGAAGTGCTCACGCGCGAGGCGGGTTTCGCGATCGACGACTTCCTCTTGTCCGGGCCGAACCTGACTGCTGCGCTCGACACGCTCGGCTCCGACGCGATCGTGCTGGCGAACCGACCCGACGTCGACTTGCACGATCCCGGACTGGCAATGGCGAGCGCGTGCGGTGCCGTCACGGCGGCAGGCACCGCGCGGGAGGCGTGCAAGCAGCTTGTCCGCGCCGCGCTCGAGCTCGTCTTCGCCGAGGGCGGAGTCGTATGCATTCGCGAAGGTCACAGCTTCCTGCGCCCGATCGCCTCGACAGTCGCCGACCTGCCCGGTGCTCGAGGACGGCCCGATGTCGCTGCTTCGCTCTGCGTTGTTCAGCGGCCAGTGCCTGACGGCCGACGGGCGCACGCCGTGGGCGGCGACGACGTTCCGGGAAAAGCTCCCGTCCGGCTCGGTGCTCGCCGTCCCGGGCGGCTCGGCGCCGTTTCTCGTTCTCGTCCTCGTGCGCGAGGACGATGCGCGCTTCGTCTCGGCCGAGGTCGACCGGCTCGCGGCGCTGATGCGCGTCGCGGTCGGAACGCTCCAGCTCCACGACCAGCACTTCGCGGTTTCCCGCGGGCGGCCGGCGATCGCATCGCTCCGCAGATGACGAAACCACGCGTGTTGATCGCCGAGGATGAGACGGTCATCCGCCTCGACCTCCGCGCGCTGCTCGAGGCGGCGGGCTTCGACGTCTGCGGCGAGGCGCGCGACGGCGTCGAGGCGGTGGAGCTCGCTCGCTCGCTCGCGCCCGACGTGGCGATCCTCGACATCAAGATGCCCCGCCTCGACGGGCTCGAAGCCGCCAGACAGATGCTCGCCGAGCGGCCGCTGCCGATCGTGATGCTGACTGCGTTCGGCCACAACGAGCTCGTCGTTCGCGCCACCGAGGCGGGCGTGTTCGGTTACCTCGTCAAGCCCTTCCGCGAACAGGACCTGCTGTCGGCGATCCGCACGGCGCAGGCACGACACGCGGAGCTCGTGGAGTTGCGCCTCGAGGCCGATTCGCTCCGCGAGGCGCTCGAGGCGCGAAAGACGATCGAGCGGGCGAAGGGGATCCTGATGGCGAAGGAGGGGCTGACGCGAAGACGAGGCGTTCGCGCGCCTGCGGCGGGCAAGCCAACGGTCGGGCCGGCCGATGAAGGTGATCGCGGACGCAGTGACTGCAACGCTCAGCTGACTCGCTGGTCGCCCGTACCTGACATTGCTTACTTTCTTAGAAACTTAGAAGATTTAAGGTAAGCTCTGCAGGGTGCCTCACATTGCCCGGCCGGTCAACGAGGCGAAAGCAGGCCTCTTCCGCGTGCTCGGCCACCCCGCACGCGTGCGGATCCTCGAGCTCCTGCAAGACGGTGAGCGGTCGGTCGGGCAGCTGCAGACAGAGCTCGGGCTCGACTCGGGTGGCACCTCGCAGCATCTAACCGCCCTCCGCCGGATCGGTCTCGTCGAATCGCGCCGCGAAGGGACAAGTGTCTACTACCGGGTCGACGACCCTCAGGTTTCCAAGCTGCTCGCAGCCGGAAAGGCGATCGTCGGCCGCAAGCTCGCCGAACAGCAGTCGCTCCTCGAAGAGCTCGATGCCACGTGATTGGCGTCACGCTTGTCGCCGGCCTCGCGACGATCACGGTCGGCGGGGTTCTCACGGCAGTCCGCAGGACATTTCTCACAGGCATCGCGCTTCAGGCAATCGGCGTTGCGGATCACGGGGATCGCGGGCTTCTGGGCACTCGGCGCCGGGACGACCACGGGCGACGGCTTCACCAATGCGTTCGAGCTCCATTTCGGCGTCGACGGGCTTTCTGGTCTTTTCCTCGGCACGCTTGGGCTGATCGGCGTGCCCGCGCTCGTCTTCTCGTCGCGCTATCTGCAACCGACCGTTCGTGGACGCGCAGTCGGCGCGCTCACCGCCCCGTTCATGCTCGCACTCGCGCTCGTCGTGTGCGCACGCGATCCGCTTTCGTTCCTCTTCGGCTGGGAGCTGATGACGCTGCTCCCGGCGGCAGTGATCATCGTCGCCCGCGCCGACGAGCGCCGAGCGCGCCGCTCGGTCTTCACCTACTTGGCCGTGACGCACCTGGGCGGCGCCGGCACCTGGATCTCGGTCCTGCTGCTCGCGAAGGCCGGAGCGATTGGCAATCCCGCCGCGATCGGCTCGGGCTCGGGCCTGCAGGCAGCGATCGCAGTAACCGCGCTCGTCGGTATGGGCACCAAGGCCGGCGTGATGCCGCTCCACGTGTGGCTGCCGCGCGCGCACCCGATCGCGCCTGCCCCGGTATCGGCGCTGATGAGCGGCGTGATGATCAAAGTCGCGCTCTACGCGCTGATACGCGTCCTCGTCGAATGGTCCGGTCCTCTACCGCTCTGGCTCGGCGTGCTCGTGCTCGCGATCGGCGCGCTGTCCGCACTTGGCGGCGTCGTCTACGCCGTCTTCCAGCATGACTTGAAGCGATTGCTTGCGCTGCACTCGATCGAGAACGTCGGGATCATCGTGCTCGGGATCGGCGCAAGTCTCATCCTCCGCGAACGCGGCGCCGATACGTGGGCTGCCTTCGCGCTCGCTGCAGCATTGCTGCACACGGTCAACCATGCGGTGTTCAAAGCGCTGCTCTTCCTCGGTGCAGGCGCGTTCGAACGCGCGGTCGGCTCGCTCGAGCTCGACCGCCTGGGGGGCATGCTCCGGCGCATGCCGTGGACCGGCGCCGCGTTCCTCGTGGGCGCGATGGCGATCGCCGGGCTACCACCGCTGAACGGCTTTGCCTCCGAATGGCTGACGCTGCAAGCGTTGCTTCACGTATCGGCGTACGGCGGCTCCGCCGCCGGTCTCGCGGGCGCGATCGCGCTGGCAGCGCTCGCGGCGACGGCCGCGCTGGCCGTCCTCTGCTTCGTCAAGGTCGTCGGCCTTGTGCTGCTCGGCCCACCACGACGCGAAGTCGCGGTCGAGGACGCGCCCATGCCGATGCGCGGCGCGGTCGTCTTCCTCGCGCTCGTCTGCGTCGTCCTCGGTCTCGCACCCGGATTGCTGTTCGGTGTGCTCGTCGGGCTCGCGCCGTGGTCGACTGCCGCCCCGACGCATGTCGGCCTGCACCTCTCGGGCACGGGCTCGCTGCCGACTGCCGGCATCGCAGCGGTGCTCGTCGCACTCAGTACCGCACTCGTTCTGCTTCGAGGTAATCGCCGCGCCGCGCCCGCACCGACCTGGGCATGCGGACAGATCATCGTGCCTGCACTTCGCTGGACGAGCGCCGGATTCACAAAGCCGCTGCGGCTGATGCTGGAGGCGGTCCTGCGCCCACAGCGGGAGATATCTCTTCGTGCGCAGGGCGGAGTCGTGCAGGAGGTGTCCTACAGCGGACATGTGCCGCACCTGATCGACGACCGCGTGTATCGGCCGATCGCGCGCCTTTCGCTGCTCGGCGCCGCGCACGCGCGCCGCTTGCAGAGCGGCAGCGTCGGCTTGTACCTCGCGTACCTGATCGGCCTCGTCATCATCCTGCTTCTAGCCGCACGGATCGGCGTGATCGGATGACCGCGCAGACGGCGGCCGCCGGCGCCGTACAGCTCGGCGGGCTCGCGCTTGCGCCACTCCTTCCCGGGCTCGTTCAGCATTGGAAAGCGCGCCTGCAGGGTCGCCGCGGCCCGACGCCGTTGCAGCCCTACCGCGAGCTACGGCGACTCTGGCGAAAGAGCGGCGTTGCGGTCGAAGGTGCAAGCGCCGTGTACAACGTCGCGCCTGCTGTGGTCGCCGCAAGCGCTGCCGCGGCGGTGCTGCTTATTCCTCCAGCAACGCACGCGCCGAACTGGGGTGTTGGGCACGACGCACTCGCACTCGCGGGCCTCCTCGCGCTCGCACGCTTCGCACTGGGGGCGGCATCCTGGGACGTCGGCAACGGGTTTTCGCTGATCGGAGCGAGCCGCGACCTGACGATCTCGGTCTTTGTGGAGGCAACGCTGATCCTCTCGCTCGCCGTGGCCGCGCTGGTCGCAGGCACGACGGACCTGCGCGGAATCGTGGCGGGAACGTCGGGCACCGGCGTCTGGTCGACGCCCACGCTTGCGCTGGGCGCGTTCGCCTTCGCACTGGTCGTGGTGGCGGAGACCGGTCGCCAGCCGGTCGACAGCCCCGACACGCATCTGGAGCTGACGATGATCCACGAAGGCCCGCTGCTCGAGTACGCCGGCCGCGACCAGGCGTACCTCCAGTGGGCGGCAGCGGCGCGGCACTGGGTCGTGCTCGTGCTCGGCGCCCAGATCTTCCTGCCGCATCTCGCGAACGCGTGGTGGCAGCTCGCCGTGCTGCCTGTCGCGCTCGCCGCGCTCTGCGCGGCGCTCGCGGTTACCGAGACATTCGTTGCCAAGATGCGAATCCTGCTCGTGCCGCGACTGCTCGCCGTCGCGATGATCGTGGCACTGCTCGGCATCGGCGCCCATCTGGTGTCGCCGTGAGCGGTCTGCTCGCCTGGGTCCTGGTCGGTCTCGGCGTTCCCGTGCTCGTCGTGCGCCGTCCGTCAATCGCGGTCGGGCTCGTCACCGCGCAGGCGCTGGTGCTCGCCGGCTACGCGCTCGATGAGGCCACCGCGGGCAAGGACGCGCTGGCAGCCGCCGCGCTCGGCGCGCGCGCGCTCGGGCTCGGCGCGCTCTTCCTCGTCGTCGCGGCGCGCACACGCGAACCGCGGCCGGTCCGCGCCGGCATGTCGCCGCTCGTGCGCGCCGGCGCGGCCGTCGCGTTCGCGCTCGTGCTGACGTGGCTCGTCCCGACGATCGGGCTCAGCTCACGGAACGCTGAACGCGCGGTGCTCGCGCTCGTCGCTTTCGGCATCGCGACGGCGGCAACGAGCCGGGCGACGCTCTTCCAGGTGATCGGGATCGTCCTGATCGAGAACGGGATCGCGATCGCGGCGCTGACGCTTCCGGGCGCATCGTCGCTGATCGAGATCGGGATCGCGCTCGATCTGACGCTCATCGTCTTCGTCGCCGCGTTCTTCCACGAGCGGATTTTTGCCGAGTTCGGTGCCGGCGACACCGCGGCACTTCGGAGCCTCCGTGACTAGAGAGACGCTTGCAATCGCGGTCATCGCCCTCCCGGCCGCCGCGTCGGTGCTGCTCGCGCTCCTCCCGCCCGCCGTCGTCACGAGGGTTGCGCTCGCATGGGCACTACCGAGCGGTGGGCTCGCGCTCGCACTCGCGGCGCGCGCGCTCACTGATCCTTCGCATCCGTTCGCCTCCAAGTGGATCGCCGTCGATGCAGCAGGCGGCCTCGTCGTCGGGGTGACGGGGATCGTCGGGCTCACCAGCGTGCTTTTCTCCCCCGCGTACCTCGCGACCGTGCGTCACGAGCATCGCGAGCGCCACTATTTCTCGGTCCTCTACGCCTTCTGGGCGGTCGTGCTCGCGGTGCCGCTCGTCGGCAACCTCGGCGGAGCATGGCTGCTGATCGAGGCGACGACCGCCGCTTCGGCGTTACTCGTCGGCTTCAGCGGCAGGCCGCGCGCGCTCGAAGCCGGATGGAAGTACCTGATCCTGACATCGGTCGGTCTCGGCGTCGCGCTGCTGGGAATCGTGCTGCTCGCGGCCGGGATCCCCGGTGGCGGTCTTGGCGCGCTCACCTGGCATGCGCTCGGCACGTACGGCTCCGGACGGCACACCGCAATCGTCGCCTACTTGCTGCTACTTGCCGGGCTCGCGGCGAAGATCGGCTGGGCGCCGGTCCACAACTGGCTGCCGGACGCGCACTCGGAGGCGCCCGCGCCGGTGTCCGCGCTCCTCTCGGCTGCGCTCCTACCGGCGGTGCTGCTCGTTGCCTGGCGCTGCGAGCATTCACTCGCGCCGGTCGTCGGCATCCACACCGCACAGGGTGTGTTGATCGCGTTTGGACTCGCATCGCTTGCGGTAGCCGTCCCATTCCTCTGGCGACCGCTCGCCTGGAAGCGCCTGCTCGCCTACTCGAGCCTCGAGCACATGGGCGTGATCGCCATCGGCATCGGCTTCGGGACGCCCCTCGCACTTGCGGGCGTCGCCGTCCACGTAGTCGGGCACGCAATCGCGAAGGCACTCGGCTTCTATGCGGCGACACCGCTCCTGCGACACGAGCCGCGCGCAGCAGGACATGCGGTGACGGGGATCAGTCACACCCGCCCCGAGCTCGGAGCGACACTCGGTATCTCACTCGGGTTCCTCGCGGGTCTGCCGCCATCGCCTCTGTTCCTCAGCGAGTTGCTGATCGTCGCCGGCGGATTCCAGAGCGGACGGCCGTGGGCTGCAGGTGCGTCGACGCTCTTGCTCGCTCTCGGCTTCCTCGGCCTCATGCACGCGCTGCTGGAGACGACGGTCGGCAAGGCGCGACGCCGGGACGCGGGATCCGTGCCCGGGCTGCGCAGCCTCTCTGCGCTGACAGCCGTCTCGACCGTGCTGCTACTCGTGCTGACCGGCATCGGGATTTGGCTGCCGGGCAGCGATCTCGTCAAAGCACTCGTGACGGGAATCGTGTGAGCGCCTACCGCGAGCACGTGGCCGATGCACTCGCATCCGGGTGGCGATTCGCCGGCTTGCACGCGACGCCTGCACACGTGCGAACGCTGCTCGCAGCGGACGATGGAACGACGCGAATCGTGACAGTGCCAATCGAGGACGGCACCGTGCCGACGATCGTCGACCTCGCGCCGGCGGGTTGGGATGAGCGCGAGGCCGCCGATCTCTACGGCGTCCGGTTCGCAGGGCACGACCCGCTGCGCCCACTACTCGATCACGATGCGCCGCTCGATCGCTGGACCGTTCCCGTGCATGGCCACGACCCTTACCAGGTCGCGGTCGGGCCGATCCATGCCGGCGTGATCGAGTCCGGCCACTTCCGCTTCCACGTCGTGGGCGATCGCATCCTCTATGTCGATGCGCGCCTCTTTTACAAGCACCGAGGCCTCGAGCGCGCAGCCGAGGGAAGCACGCTCGAGCAAGGCCTCGCATTCGCAGCGCGTGCGTGCGCCGCCTGCGCGGTTGCGAACAGCGTCGCGTATGCGCACGCGTGTGAGGATGCGCTCGGGCTCGAGCCGACAAACGAGCTCGCACGCGCGCGAACGATCCTGCTTGAGCTCGAGCGTGTCTGGAGCCACCTGAACGACATCTCAGCCGTCTGCTCCGGGACGGGCCTCGCCGCGGGCAGCATGCGGTTCGCCGCGCTCACCGAACGCGCACGCAGGTTGAACGCAACGCTGACCGGGCACCGCTTCCTCTTCGGAACGATTCGCGTCGCCGGAAGCGCACTCGTACTGGGCGCCGACCAGGTGCGCCTCGCCCGGGCCGAGTTGGCCTCATTACGCGAAGAGGCGGCCGGTGGCCTGCGGCAGCTGCTTTTCAACGCCTCATTCCAGGACCGCCTACCGGACATTGGAATCGTCACCACTGCCGACGCCGAGCGGCTGGGCGCGACCGGGCCCGCCGCACGAGCATCCGGGCTCGCGCTCGATGTCCGGGCAACAAGTCCGCGTCTCGCCTACGGCACGTTCGAACCCGCCGTTCTCGAGCGCGCCGCCGGCGACGTCCAGGCCCGCGTCGAGCAGCGCGGCATCGAGCTCACCCAGTCCTTCAATGTGCTCGAGCTCCTGCTTGACCGGCCGCTCGTCGCAGCGGATGCGACGCGCAGCGGCACCGAGAGCGAGCTCGGCGTCGGCCGAGTCGAGAGCGCGCGGGGCGCGACGAGTTGCATCGTCGAGCGAAGCGGCGACAGGCTCGAGCGTCTACGTCTGCGCACGGGCTCGTACGCCAACTGGCCCGTCGTTGCGCACGCTGCGATCGACGGTCTGCTGCCCGATTTCCCTTTGATCAACAAGAGCTTCGAGCTCTGCTACGCCTGCGTGGATCGCTGATGCTGACACTGTTGAGAGATCTCCGCAGGCTCCGCCGCGAGATTGCGCTGCCGCGACCCGACCGCATCGGCAGCCTCGCGATTCGCCACGTCGATGCCGGCTCGTGTAACGGCTGCGAGCACGAGCTCACACTCGCGTCGGGCCCCCACGTCGACCTGGCCCGTTTCGGGCTCGGCATCGTCGCCTCGCCGCGTCACGCCGACGTCCTGCTCGTCACGGGCACCGTCACAACCCGCATGCGCGAGCCGTTACGTGCCGCCTACAACGCGATGCCTGAGCCGCGCCGCGTCGCGGCGCTCGGCGACTGCGCGCTCGGGTGCGGCGTCCTTGGGTCGCGTGACGAGCTCGTCGGCCCCGTCGAAGAAATCCTTCCTGTCGACCTCCGTATCCCCGGCTGCCCGCCGACTCCAGCGGCGATTGCCGAGGCGCTGCTCACGCTGATCGATTCTCGGCCGGCATAGCTCTTTAGAGTCGACCCGCAATGGACGTTCAGGCCTACATGCGCGAGCGCTGGTTCGTGCTGCGCCCGTCACTGCTTCGACTCTTCGAGGCCTCCGTCGCCGCCGCGCTCTCGTGGTGGCTGGCACGGCAGATCCCGCACCACCCGCAGCCGTTCTTTGCGCCGATCGCTGCCGTGATTGCGATGGGAGCGCCGATCGGCACACGCGGCCGACAAGCCGTCGACCTGCTGCTCGGAGTCATGCTCGGGATCGGGATCGCCGCGTTGATCGCCGCCCTCGCGGGCTCCGGCACGTGGCAGATCGGCGTTGCCGCCTTCACGGCGATGATCGCGGGGATCCTGATCGACGGCCGTCCGCTGGTGGTATCCGAGGCGGGTGTCTCGGCGGTGCTGCTGCTCGCGCTGCATCAGCCGGGCGCCGCACCAGGGCGGCTGATCGATGCACTGATCGGAGGTGGCGTCTCGATCGCGATGGCGCAGTTGCTTTTCCCGATCGATCCGCTCAAGGTTGTCGCGAGCGCCGCTCGCAAGCTCGCCGGCGACCTCGCCGATGCGGTGCAGCTCGTGGCGGTCGCGCTGCGCGAGGATGACCCGCGTCCCGCGCGCCGTGCGCTGGCGCGGCTCGAAGCCGCGGATGGCGCCGCTCTGCTGCAGGCGCTTGAGGTCGGCCGCAGTGTCGCCCGTCGCGCGCCGCGCCGACGCTGGGAGCGGCGTGCGATCGAGGCCTACGGAGAGGTCGGCAGAGAGTTGAACGCAGCAGCCGGTGACGCACACGGCCTGGCGAGCGGTGCATTGCGCGCGCTGCGCGAGGACACGCAGGCGCCCACCGACATGTCGCTCGCCGCCGAAGCGCTCGCTGCCGCCCTACGGGGCGGCGACGTCAAGGCCGAGACGGATCGTGCACGCGCCGCGGCAAGCCGAGCTGTCGCCGCGACGCCGACCCTGGCTGTGAACGTCTTCGCGCACGCAGTCGACGAGATCGCCGACCACGCCGAGCGTGCGGCAGCCGCCGTCTCGTCGCCCGCTAGGACGCGTGGCGAACGGTGATGACGAACGAGAAGGGCCCGTCGGTGCCGTTGTAGCAATTGGGGCCTGCGACCACGGGATACATGCCTGTGGTCTTCACCGTAAATTTCACGAGGCGCTCGGCCGGGTAGCCGTGCGCGACCGACACTGCGTTTGCGACGTTCTTGTCCGTCGTCCCAGGCGCGAAGAGCGCAAGCAGATAGCCGCGCGCCGCGATCGTCTCGCTGCCTTTGATCTGAACCTTGTCCCCTGCCTTCAGCGACACCTTCCAGTACTCGACGTCGTTGAAGCATCCCTGCCCGACGGCATCGCCCCCGGGCGCAGTCTGATCGGTCTGGCTGTCTTCCGACACCTTCGCGCCAGGGGTGATCGCCGGCGCGTGGGAGATCGACCGGCCGCCGCTCGCCATCGCGGCACCAGCAGCAATTGCCGCGGCGGCGAAAACGCAAAGAGCTGCGATCAGCGGACCGCGCACGAAACGAGTATCCCACAACGGCCGGAACACAACTAGAGCGCGTCGAGCCGCTTCTCGAACCAATGGTGCGCGTACGGCTCGTCGTTGAACGCGTCGATCTCGCGGTAGCCGGCGGAGCGGTACAGACTGATCGCCTCGGTGAGCGTCCTGTTCGTCTCGAGTCTGACCGCCTGCGCGCCCTCGGCGGCCGCGCGGCTCTCGAGCTCGGCGAGCAGACGGCGGCCGATCCCCAGACCGCGCGCGGATTCGGCAATCCACATGCGCTTGAGGTAAGCGGGCTCGTCGCGGTGGAACCGCAGCGCCCCGCAGCCGATCGGGTCTCCCCGCAGGGTCGCAACGAGGAACAGACCACCCGGGCGCCTGAACTCGTCGGCAGCGATGGTCAGCGCCGGGTCGAAGCCTGCTTCGAACCGCCGGCCAAGCTCAGCGAAGTACTCGCGCAGACAGAATTGCGCATCGTGCTCCGACGGGTCGACCTCCCTGAACTCGACCAGGCCTCGGATCGTAGTCGGAGAAACAGCGGCCAGGCCCCGGGATGAACGCGGGACCTGGCCGATCCGTCCGTTTACGTCACGCGGGTGATCTGACCGCGGATCTCGCCGTGCGTGTTTCTGCCGGTGAAGATGTTCACGTAGGCCCGGCCGCGCAGCAGCGAGTCGCGCTGCGATGCGGTCAGGGTCAGCGTGCCGTGCTTGGGCGACACGCAGTAGCGGCAGAGCATCTTGAATGCCGCTCCGTTCACACCGCGGATGCCCTTGTTCAGGCTGGTGTGCGTCGGCCGGCCGCTGAGATGCGAGAACGTCAGCGTCCAAGTGAGCGTCCTGCCGGTGAGCTTCGCGGTGAAGTGACCCGCAGCAAAGCGCGATACGCCTTTCGGGCGGATGACTTCCTGGCCGGCCCGAAGCGCGGCATTGAACCTCGGCGTCTTGACGACAACTGCACCCGCGATTTTCAATGCACGCAGAGGTCGCACTCGTCGAGCCGTTCGAGTTCGTCGCCATGACGTTCACACGGATGGCCATGCCGACGTCGGCCTTGCCGATGCCGTAGCTCTGACCGGTTGCGCCCGAGATGCCTGCGCAGGCGCTGCCGTTCGCGTTACAGCGAGTCCACTGGTAGCCGAAGCCACTCGTCGACAGACCCGTCCAAGAGCCTGACGAAGCCTGCAGCCTCTGTCCAACCGACGGAGTGCCTGAGATCCTCGGAAGGCTCGTGTTCACCGGTGAGCCTGCCTTCGCGATCACGGCGGCGGTCAGGTTCGACGCCACCGACGTGTTCCCCGACGAGTTGGTCGCCGTCACCGTGGCGCGCAGCAAGGAGCCGATCTGGCTCGCGCCGATCAAGAAGCTCGACCCGGTGACACCGGCGAGATTCGTGCAGACCGGGTTGACCGCGGTGCAGCTCTGCCACTGGTAGGTGAACGTGATCGGCTTGAGGCCCGACCAGCTGCCGCTGTCGACCTTGACCGTCTGACCCTCCTGCGCCGTCCCGGACGGATTCGGCTGCTTCGTGTTCGCGGGCGCGTTGCCGGCGAGCGGAGCGACTGCGGCGGAGGCAGCGGAGAGCGCCTGGCTTGTGCCGTCGGCGTTCGTCGCTGTCACCTCGATCCGAATCGTGTTGTTCACGTCGGTGTGCGAGACGACGTAGTTCTGACTCGTCGCCTTGCCGATCGACCCGCAGCTGCTCCCTGAGGAGTTACAGCGCTGCCACTGGTAGGCGTAGGTGATCGGTGTCGCGCCGCCCCACGAGCCGTTCGAGGCCGTCAGGGTCTGACCCTCGCGGGCCGTGCCGCTGATCGTCGGGAGCGAGGTGTTTGCCGGCGGGCTCGCGACCGTGCGTGCGACGGCGGCGAGCGCCGAGCCGGACATGACTGCAAGAGCGCTGACCATGAGGGCCAGCAACAACGGGATACGCCTCATAAATGCCTCTCGATAGAAAACTCGTGACGCGCCGAAGGCACGCCCACGTCGGGCTCGTCTGAAGTCGTATACCCGAACTTCAAGTCGTGTAAACCAAGTCGTGATTCATGTATCGTGTGTCGCATGCCGGAATTCGCGTTCCTGACGAACCACGGCAAGACGCTCCTCCTGATCGCCCAAGACCGGCGGATCCGCATGCGGGACATCGCCCACCGGCTCGAGATCACCGAGCGGGCAACGCAGCGGATCGTCGCGGATCTGGCCAAAGCCGGGTACATCGACCGCGAGCGCGAGGGGCGACGGAATCGCTACAGCGTCAGGGCCGACGTTCCGCTCGGGCTACCGATCCAGCGCGACGTCGACATCGGATCGCTGCTCGGCGTCCTCGTCGCGCAGGACGATTCCGTTTGACGCGTTACTTGGCTTCGTCTTGTGGTGCCGCTCGAGCGTGGCGGAGTCGGGTGTGTGTCAAGCCCGATCAATGCAGCGATGGCGCCGTCCGCGACTGGCCTCGATCGTGCGGGGCCTCGGGCGGTCCGGAGGAGACTTCTGGAGTTGACGTGATTTGCCTGCCGAGCGGTGTCCTCGCGAACGCTTGGCGACTATCGGCAACCAACAGCGCCGACTCCGAGAAGGTGTCCAGAGGCGCTTCACGGACTCGAGAGTCTAGTCCCCTTGGCGTTGGCTCGCGTAACCAGGCGACAGCGTTCGCCTCGTGCGTGCCGTGAAGACGCGACGGCGGGACTGCGATCCGCCGAGATGAGCGACGATCTCGCGCTCGGCGCGTGTGTGTCCGGGAGTGGCCGGGGCGACGATCGCGACCGCCTTGGGCGGCGACTCCCAGGTCGCGGTTGATTCACGTCGACCGCGATCTGCTCGAGCTCGTACGTCTGAAAGCACCGACAGGTCGAGGTCGGAATTCTCGAAGAGGACTCAACAGGCCGCCGCGATAGTTCGGGTGCGAAACGAAGGATCGGCATTGACGAACGAAGCCTCAGCGTCTTGAGGTCGGGCCGTGCCTCTCCGCTGGGTTACGGTCACGTCCTGCGGTTCGCCGCCGTATTCGATCGTGAAGTCCATCCTGGCCCGCACAAGCACCCTAGTCTCGCCCGGGCGATCCCCGTTGACAGAAGTATTCGGAATCACGCCGTTTAGGCTTGGCTATGTGGTCTCTGATACCCCCAGCGGGATTCGAACCCGCGCTACCGGCGTGAAAGGCCGGCGTCCTAGGCCACTAGACGATGGGGGCGTGATTGCAGCGTAGCGAGCCGGTCCGCGCCGCAACCTGGGACGACTTCGACGCGGTCGCGCAGCTGCTCTCGACGGCAGACACGGACACGGTGGCGGCGGGCCGATGGAGCGCACCGAGTTCGTGCGCGCCGAGTGGGAGCTGCCGAGCTTCGAGGTCGGCCGCGACAACTGGGTCGCCGGCAACGGGAGGCTATGCCGCGATCACGCCCGCCGGCGGGCTCGTGCTCGCCGCCCGCGACGAGGCAACCGCCGACGCGCTGCTCGCCCGCGCAGTCGCCCGCGCGCGTGACCAGGGCCTCGCCTCGCTCCAGCTGAACGTGCTGAACCGCGACGAACAGCATGCCCGGCTCGTCCGGGTCCATCCGTTCGAGCTCGAGACCGACGTGCTGACGATGTGGCGCGGCCTCCGCGGCACCGAGCCGGAGCCCGACTGGCCGGCGGGCAGTCACGCCCGCAGACGTTCGAGCCCGCCGACGCCGCAGCGGTGCACGCGCTGCTCGACGAGGCGTATCGTGGCTGGGACGCGCGCTACGTGCCGATCGCGCACGACGACTGGGTCCGCTGGATGACCGGCGACATCGAGTTCGATCCGACGGTGTGGTGGCTCGCCGAGCGCGACGGCGAGCTCGTCGGCTGCGCGCTCACTGGCGAGCGGCTGGCTGAAGGACCTCGCCGTGCGCGAGAGCGAGCGCGGCCGCGGCCTCGGCGCCGCGCTCGTCCGGCAGGGCTTCGCCGAGTTCGCGCGGCGCGGCGTCGCGCGCGTCGGGCTCAAGGTCGACGCGCGCGAATCCGACCGGCGCGGTCGCAGCTCTACGAGCGGCTCGGGTTCGTCACCGACCGACGGGAGGCGATCTGGGCCTTGAGCCTGTAAGCCGCGCCGCGAAGGTCAGCCTGCTGCGCTGGCTGCGGCGCCAGCTGCGCCAGCCGCGAGCCGCTGCGCGAGCGCCTCGAGGCGTCGATCGAGAACGACGACCCGGCCGAGGCGCGCCGGATCGTCGCGCGCTACGAGTTCTCCGAGGCGCAGCGCCGCCACGTCGAGCGCCTGCTCGACGAGTGGGAGCGCGAGCTGCTAGGCGCTGCCGGCGGCGCACGACCTGGAGCCCCCAGGCGCGCCCTGAGGCGAAGAGCTCGTCGGCGTCGACCTCGTCGGCCCAGCCGATGAAGTGGCGCTCCGGCTCGTCGTCGGTGCTGCCGTAGACGGCGCCGCGCCCGGCGTCGATCCGCGCGCCGGCGATCGTCGCCGCGCTCGAGCGCCGCGAGCCGCTCCTCGACCGCCGAGCCTTCCGCGTACCCTTTGCCCACCCCGGAAGTATCGCGGGCCGGTAGCTCAGTTGGTAGAGCAGGGGACTTTTAATCCCAAGGTCGCAGGTTCGATCCCTGCCCGGCCCATCATTCGATCCGTCGAGTGGCGCCCTTCGGGATGAACTGGACGACGACCGTCTTCGCGACGGCGCCGCTCTCGTCTCGGATGATGTGGACGTCCCCGCCGCCGATGTCGACGAACGAGTTCGTCCCGTTCGCCGAGTACACGTGCGGCGTGCAGGTCGGATCGTCGCCCTCGTATGCGGTCACCGTGCCCTGCGTCACGATCACGAGGCTCGGGCCGGGATGCGTGTGCCAGCCGCTGCTGGGGATGCACCCGGCTGCAGAGGCTCGGGTCCCAGGTGTTCTGCTGGACGTAGAGGTCGGAATCCCCCTTCGTCTTCAGCTCGGCCTTCCAGAGCTACGTGCCCGGAGCTGGGATCGTGTCGCCATGGCCTTGATGTCGAGATCGCCGAACGTGGCCTTCGCCAGCGTCGTGCCGCTGAAGCCCGGCGTCGTTGCCGGCGTCGCGAGCACCTTGCCGACGCGAATGACGGCGAGCAGCCGCGATCGCGCGACGAGCAGCGACGAGACCAAGGACGCACATCTCGACCTCCTTCATCTTCGGGGTGCTGTGCGTCCTTGGTGCCGTGCGACAGAGATCGGCCGCGTTCGAACCGCAGTCGCGGCACAGCTTCGCGTCGATCGCGGGCGCGAGCCTCGACGACGCGGATCGGATCGAGTCCGGCGCGCTGCGGCAGCAGTGCACGCGCCGGCCGGACGGCGCGTCGAAGACGTAGAAGCAGATCTCGTCTTCGGGGACGTGGATCGAACGGTCGAAGCGGACGCGCGTCTCCCCGCGTCAGCTCCTCCGCTGCCGAGCGTGCCCGCCGCTCGCGGTCTGTCGCGCTCGCCCGCGTGTCCGCGGGCGAGATACGTCTCGACGAGGTAGCTGGGCACGCACTCGACGCTACGACGCCGGCGGCGCGCCGGAAACGACAGAACGTCTGAACTTTGACGCGCTACGCGGGCTCTTCGGACTGGAACCGGACGGCGAGCTCGGTGCGCGAGCGGACGCCGAGCTTGGCGTAGATGTGGTTCAGGTGGCTGGCGACGGTTCGCTCGCCGAGGAACAGCGCGGCGGCGACCTCGCGGTTCGTCCGGCCCTCGGCGACGAGCGCGGCGACGCGCTGCTCGGCCGCGGTCAGCCCTTCCTCGCGTGTGCGCCCGCCGATCCGGCCGAGCTCGGCGCGCGCCTTCGCCGCCCAGCCCGCGGCGCCGATCGTCTCGAACCGCTCGAGCGCGGCCGCGATCGCCTCGCGGGCCGGACGCTTCTGGCGGCCGCGTCGCCTGACGATGCCGAGCGCGAGCAGCGCCCGGGCCGCGGCCGAACGGGTCGCCGACGGCTTCGTGCTCGACGACCGCCTGCGCGAGAAAGTCCCAGCGCCGGCTCGACGTCTCCGCGGGCGGCGGCGACGAGCCCGCGGCAGCGCGTCGGCGTGCGCGAGCACCCACGTCGCGCGCGACTCGTGTCGCGTCGGCCTCCCAGGCGTCGAGCAGCTTCACCGCGTCGTCGATGCGACCGAGCTCGAGCAGCAGCTCGACGCGATCGCCGGTCCACCAGCGGACACTCGGCTCGCGCCAGCCCATCTCCGCCGCGTGCCGGTCGGCCTCGTCGAACCAGTCGTCCGCTGCCGACCAGGTCTGCGTCAGACAGCGCGACGAGCCCGAGGACGGCCCGTGTGCTGCGGTACGGGCGAGCACGATCTGCGTCCGTCGGCAAGCGTCGAGCGCGCGCTGCGAATGCGCCCGCGGCGAGCTCGAACTGGCCCGCGGTGGACGGCGATGACCGCGCTCGGAAGGTGGTCCTGCGGCATCTCGAGTCCGTACTGGATCGAGATGTCGTGCGCGCGGGCGGCGTGCTCGGCCGCGAGCTCCCAGCGTCCCGGCCCAGAACTCGACCCAGGCGAGGCCCCACGATGCGCGCGCGCGCGAACTGAGACTGCGCAAACCAGGCGCGTGGCGTCTCGCAAGGCCCGGTCAGCCTTCGCAGGCGACCGCGATCTCGAGGGCTTCGCAGATCTGACGCATTCGCTCATCGCTGAGTCGGCCGAGGCGCTCGACGAGCGTTCCGAGCGAGACGCTCTCGACTGAGTCGAGATTGACGACCGAGGTTCGCGGAACCGGGTCGTCGCCCGGCTCGAGCGAGCACCTCGCTCGGGATACCGCGAATGGTGGTTGTGCACGGACCGATCAGCGTCCGTCGAAGCCGCGGAATGGCCGCGTCTCGAGACAGCACCACGACCGGCCGCCGCCCGATCTCGGCGAGCTCACACCACCAGACCTCTCCGCGCGCCGGAAGTGCCGTCACGACGCGCCGGCAGCCTTCCGGAACGAGGCGAGGTTTCCCCACTCGTCATCCGCGTCGAGCGGGATACGGTCGTAAGCCGCGTAGGCGGCGTCGATCTCACCCGCACGATGGCGGGCGAGGAGAGCGCCGAGCGCCTCGTCGATGAGCGCGGCATCCGCAAGCTCCGAACGCGTCCGCCGCGCCGTCGCGAGCAACTGCTCGTCGACGGTGGTGCTGATCCTGACGCGCGCCATGCCATACTTATACCACATATGTGGCACGAACGTGGCATGCCGGGTCGGCGGCTGGGCTACGCCGGCTTCGTCATGCCGATGCGCTCGTACGCCTCGCTCGGGATCGCGTCGAGTCGACTTGTAGATCGTCCAGGTGCACTTCTTCGGCTCCGGGCCCGCTCGTCTCGTCCGGGTAGAGCGGCGAGTCGATCACGCGCAGCGGATGCCCCCAGTGCTTCGCCGGCCAGTACTCGAGCGCGAAGCAGCAGTGCGCGCAGTAGACGCAGACGCCCTTCTCGTTCCACGCCCAGTCGTGCTCCTCCTGGTGCACGGCGAAGTCGTACGGCGCTCGGCGCGCGACGGCGTCTGCCTCGATCGGGTCGCCGCGGTTCTGGCGGCCGCCCGAGCCGCACGGGTCGAAGCTGATCACGAAGCGGTCGTCGTACTCGTCGACCTCCATGTCGCCGTTCCGCTCGCGGGCCGACGAGGTGACCGCGCATCGCCTCGAACGAGAGGTAGAGGTTGCGGAAGAGCGTGTCCTCGTACGGCGCGCTCGCGGATGTCGAACGGCCCGTAGCGCTCGTCGAGGTACGGCTCGAGCACGCGCGCGTACGCGTCGACGACCTTGTCCTCGCCGAAGCGGCGCGCGATGAAGCGTGAGGATGCCCGCCTGGAAGTCGGCGCCGCGGTCGTGCAGCTGGCGCCAGAACTCGCGCAGCGCGTCGAGCTCGGCGAGCGCCTCCTCGGCGCTGATCTCGTAGCCGCGAAGCGAGTTGCCGAGCAAGCCCGCCTGCGCGGCCAGCTCGTCCCACGGCCCGATGCCTCGAACGGCCGCCCGTCGGGAAATGCGAGCAGCGCGCGCAGCCGCGTCGA
This sequence comes from uncultured Actinomycetes bacterium, assembly GCA_963761365.1. Taxonomy (GTDB): domain Bacteria; phylum Actinomycetota; class Thermoleophilia; order Gaiellales; family Gaiellaceae; genus PALSA-600. The sequence continues at coordinate 345,404 of CAVXHB010000001.1, forward strand.
TCTCGGCCGGCGATCTCGTCCTCCGGCACGCCCTGCTCTGCGAGATGCGCGAGGAAGCCCTCCGTCCAGATCTGGTAGATGACGTGGACGACCTTCGCCTCCTCCATCCAGTAGTCGACGAGCTGCGCCGCGAGCTCCCACTGGTTGGCCGCGATCGCCTCGTGGATCTTCGTCGTCGTCGAGATCGCCTGGTCGGCCCAGTCGCCCTCGCGGACCCGCTTGCCGAGCTCGTCCGACCACGTCAGCTTGACGACCGGCGGCGCCTGGCTGCCTGAGATTCCCTTCGGCTGGCTCATGCGACGGGCGGTGGCTGGAAGAGCTCGAGCGAGATGCCGTCGTGGATCCGGAGGTACGACGCGCTCGCGCCGCGATTCGGCCCCGCGTCGACGTCGACCGGCCCGGCCGGCACGACGGGGATCGCGCCGGCCGCGACTGCGCGCTCCCATGCCGCGCCGGCATCGTCGACCTCGAGACAGAGGTGGACGTTGCCCGGATTCGCCGTCGCGTCGGCGTTCTGCGTCTTCCCCTCGACGCGGTAGTCGAGGAGCTCGAGCACGATGCCGCCCGGAAGGTCGAGGAACGCAGCGTCGATCGTCAGATCGTCGTAGCCGAGGTGGCGGCTCAGGTACGGCCGGTCGAGCACGGTGCGCCAGCGTGGCTCGACGCCGAGGAAGCGCTGCCAGAACGCCAGCGCCTCGTCGAGGTCGGCGACCGACATGCCCACGTGGTGGACGACCGCCGAAGCTCGCTCATCGACCGACGGTCGGTCGGGCGTCATGCCTCCGTCAGCCGGCGGCGGACGGCGTCGAAGCCGACCGCCGAGATCAGCAGCGTGCCGCGCATGACGTCCTGCCAGAACGACTCGATGTTGAGCAGGACGATGCCGTTGTTGACGACGCCGATGACGAGCACGCCGAGGATCGTGCCGATGATCGAGCCGCGGCCGCCGGCGAGGCTCGCGCCGCCGAGGACGACCGCGGTGACGACCGAGAACTCGAGCCCGGTCGCCGCGGTGCCCGAGCCCTGGCCGGTCTGCGAGGCGAGCAGACGAGGCCGGTGAGCGCGACCGCGAAGCCCGGAGAGCACGAAGGCGATGAAGATCACGCGGCGCGACGCGGATGCCCGCGAGGCGCGCCGCGGTCGGGTTCGCGCCGATCGCGTAGAGCGAGCGCCCGTAGGTCGTCGAGCGCATGATGAACGACGGAGCCGACGATGACCGCGAAGAAGATCGCAGACCATCCAGGGGATGTTCGAAGAACGGCCGCGTAGATGCCGAGGGTGTGAAGCCGTTGAAGCCGATCGCCTGGCCGTTCGTGCGGATGAAGGCGAACGCCGCTGAACGCCCATCGTCCCGATCGTGGTGATCAGCGCGTTGATGCCGATCACGGTGACGAGGAAGCCGTTCAGGACGCCGACCGCCGAGGCCGAGGCCGATCGGCGATCAGCATCGCAGACGCCGATGCGGCTAGCCGTGCGTGAGCGAGATACGGCGAACATCGCGGTCGAGCGAGCGCGGTCGCCCGAGCCGACCGAGAGGTCGAACTGGCCCGGCGATCAGCAGCATCGTCGCCGGGCAGGCGATGATCCCGACCATCGCGACGCGATCAGGATGTTGATGAAGTTGTCGGTGTTGAAGAAGTACGGCGACTTGATCGAGAAGAAGATGATCAGCGCGATGAGGACGACGATCAGCGCGGCCGACTCGGGGACTCGGGCCCGGTGAGCGAGCGTAGCCTCGGCAGCGCCGAGCCCGGCGGAGCCGGCCGCGGGTCGCCGCCGGCGGAGGCGGGTGCGTGCAGGGTCCGGTGCTGCTCGTCGCCATGCTAGCCTCCCCAGCCGCGTCAGGAGGCCGCTTGTCGTGATCGTCGTCGCCCTCGAGCTCGGCGACGATGCCGCCGCGTGCCATGACGACCGCGCGGTCGGCGACCTGCACGACCTCCTCGTAGTCGGACGTCGCGATCAGCATCGCGATGCCGTCGGCGCGCGAGCGCGCGCATCGAGCGGTAGAGCTCGGCGCGCGCGCCGACGTCGACGCCGCGCGTCGGCTCGATCATGCACGAGCAGCGGCGTGCCGCGCTCGAGCCAGCGGCCGAGCACGACCTTCTGCTGGTTGCCGCCCGAGAGCGTGCCGATCGGCTGCATCGGGTCGTTGCGCGAGCGGATCGAGCAGCTCCTCGTGCCAGCGCCGGTAGGCCTCGGCCTCGGCGCTGCGGCGGATCAGGAAGCGTGAAGTGCGCGAGCCGGCGCCAGGACGGGGCCGCGACGTTCTCGGCGACCGGCCGCACGGCGAGGATCGCCTCGCGCTTGCGGTCGGCCGGCACGAAGCCGACGCCGTGCGCGATCGACGTCGGCGGGCCCTGCGCGGCGCGCGCTCGCCCGCGGACCCGCAGCTCGCCGTCGTCGAGCTTGCGCAGGCCGAAGACGCGCCTCGGCGACCTCGGACGACCCCGAGCCGAGCTTGCCGTAGAGCGCGACGATCTCGCCCGGGTAGACGCTCGAGCGTCGACGTCGTCGAACGCGCGCTGCGAGCGTCGCGCGCTCGAACTCGAGCGCCGGCTTGTCGCCGAGCTCCCAGGTCGCGCGGCGGCGGACGGCCGACGTCGACCGCCGAGCGGCCGATCATCGCCTCGACGAGCGCGCGCCGGTCGAAGTCCTTGCGTCTCGCCCGACGGCCGCGACGGAGCCGTCGCGCAGCACCTGCGACCCGGTCGGACGATCGCGTGCACCTCGTCGAGCCGGTGGGTGATGTAGATGATCGCGACGCCCCTGCTCGCGCAGGCGCCGCAGGAAGACGAAGAGCTGGTCGACCTCCTGCTGCGAGAGCGCGGCGGTCGGCTCGTCGAGGATCAGCACGCGCGCCTCGTCCGAGAGCGCGCGCGCGATCTCGACGACCTGCCGCTCGCCGATGCCGCAGCGATGCCGACCGGCGCGTCGGGATCGAGCTCGACGCCCATCTGCGTCGAGCACCGTCCGGCGCGCGCTCGCGCACCGTCGCGCCAGCGGACGAAGCCGCCGCGCGTGCGGCAGCCGGCCGAGCGAGATGTTCTCGGCGACGCGTCAGCGTCGGGGCGTCCTGGAACTCCTGGTAGATCATGCGGACGCCGGCGGCGCGCGCGCTGACGGGGTCAGGTGCGTGTACGTCTGCGTCGCCGATCTCGATCTCGCCTGCGTCCGGCGTGTAGTCGCCGGCGAGGATCTGCACGAGCGTCGACTTGCCCGCGCCGTTCTCGCCGAGCAGGGCGAGGATCGAGCCGGCGGCGGCGTCGAGGTCCACTCCGTGGAGGACCTCGACGCCGCCGAACGACTTCCGGACGCCGCGCGCGCGCAGGAGTCTGCTGACGGCTCTCTCGCGTACGCGCTATGCGCGCTACTTGCAGGCGTTCGGGTAGATCGTCCTTGATGTTCGCCGGGGTGATGACGCGGTGGTGCGATGTAGATGATCTTGCGGCTCCGTCTGCCCGTCGATCAGCGAGAGCAGCGTCGGCACGACGTGCTTGCCGTAGTCCTCGGGGAAGTACGCCGGTGTCGGCGATCCAGTGCTTGAACGGCGTCTTGCCGCACAGGTACGGCCACGACGTCGGGTCGCCGCCCTGGGCGCCGACGTAGATGTCGCCGAGCCGGCCGGCCGACTGCGCGGCCTTGATCGCGCCGATCGCCTGGTCGTCGTTCGTGGCGACGACGAGCAGCTTGTGCTGCGCCCGGCAGCCGCGAGAGCGTGTCGGTGAACGGCTGGATCGTGCCGTCCGTCGTCGCGTTCGTCGTCGACCTTGGTGACCTTGAGGCCGGGGCACTCGCTCGCGAGCCCTGCGAGCTCGCCGTTCTCGCGATCGATGATGACCTTGCCGGCCGTCGGGCGCGTTGATCGAGAGCGAACGCGTCGACCTTGCAGTTGAACTTCGTCTTGGCGTACGCGCCGAGCGCCGTGCCGACGAGCTTGCCGGCCTGGATGTTGTTCGCGCCGTAGAAGACCGTCTCGCACGGCGGCTGGTGGATGTCGATCGCGATGACCGGCACCTTCGGGCCCGCCGCGCAGACGCGCGGAGCGGCCTTCGAGTCGAGCTGGAAGTTGAGGATCCCCTGCACGCCCTGCGACTTGAGCTGGGCGGCGCAGTTGATCGCCTTCTGGGCGTCGAGGTTCGGAGTCGCACTCGACGAGGACTTCGCGCCGCTCCTTGCGCCCGCCGTCTCGATGCTCTTGCGCACGAGCACGACGAACGGGAGCTGGTCGGAGAGGTTGATGTAGCCGATCTTGACGATCTTGCAGGTGCGTCTCTCTGGGCGCTCGCTGTCGCCGAGAACGCGAGCACTGCGATCAGCCGAGCGCGACGAGCACGCCCAGCCGGCGTAGTCCGGACGTCTTCAAACCGGGTCACCTCCACAGGTGTTCGTTCTTCCGGATTCGGCAGTGAACCCGGTTCGGGGGCCCGAGCGTAGAGCGTGGCGTACTCGCAGGTCAAGGCGCGAACCGATTCCAGGATCGACTCATAGAACCGATTCCAGAATCGATTTGCCGCGACATGCAAACCTCCCGGCAAGGATCGGCCCGTGCCGGTCGACGACGCGCAGGCGATCGAGCGCCGCTACGAGCGGCTGCACCCGGCGGAGCTGCGCGCCCTCGCAGAGGCGGCGCCGCTCGCCTACGTGCCGATCGGGCACGCTCGAGTTCCACGGCGAGCACCTGCCGGCCGGCGTCGACTCGTTCGAGGCGCACGGGCTCTGCCTGCGCGCCGCGGAGCGCTAGCGGCGGCGTCGTGCTGCCGCCCGTCTACCTCGCGTGCGGGCTGCCTCGACCTGCCGTTCACGCTCTCGTTCGAGCCCGAGCTCGTGCACGCGTGGGTCGCGCGCGACGATCGGCCAGCTCTTCCGGCGCGGCTACCGCGCGGTCGTCGTGCTGACCGGTCACGGGCCGCTCGACCTGAACCACCTGCTCAAGCGCGCCTGCGCCGAGGCCGAGGCCGAGCACCGCGGGCTCGCCGCCTACGGGCTCTGCTGGCTCGAGCTGAACGCCGCGCGCCTGACCGCGCCCGAGACGGGCGACCCGACGACGCGTCGACCACGCCGCGCGCGATCGAGACCTCGTGGATGCTCGAGCTCGAGCCCGAGCTCGTGCGGCTCGACCGGCTCGCGGACGATCCCGATGCGGCGCACCTCGGCGTCTACGGGCGCAACCCGCGCTTCACCGCCTCGCGCGAGTTCGGCCGCGCGCAGATCGAGGCGGCGGCCGAGCTGCTCGCCGAGCGCGCCCGCGGGCTGCTCGCCGGGCGAGCGGCCCGACACGTTCGCCGACCTGCGCGACGTTCGTCGAGCACGGCTGGCCCGAGCGGCCCGATGCTGCGCGGCGAGCCGGCGCCGAGGCCGGCGCTCGTGCTGCACAACCCGGGCACGTCGTCGCGCTACGTCTCGTCGCTCGCGCTCGAGCTCGACGGCGAGCGCGTCGGACGCGAGCACGTCGTCTCGTCAACCACAGCGCCGGGCGAGACCGGCGTGCCGATGCGCGCGAGCGAGCTCGGCGCCGGAGCGCGGCTTCTACGTCCGCCGCGGGCCAGGACGCGACGATCGCGCTCGGCGACTTCCGGTCGACGCCCGGGCCGCATCGCGTGCGGCTCGAGCTCGGGCTCGGCGGCGTCACGAGCCTCGTCCTCGACGAGCAGATCGACTTCCAACTGAACACGGAGGAGGAACAGATGGCGAAGCTGCGACTCGGAGTGATCGGCGCCGGCTCCTGGGCGGTCGCGTCGCACCTGCCGAACTTCGCGAAGCGCCGCGACGAGGTCGAGTTCGTCGGCGTCTGCCGCAAGGGCCCGGAGCTGCTCGAGAAGATCAAGGACGACTGGGGCTTCCAGGTCGCGAGCGAGGACTACCAGGACGTGATCGACGCCGGCATGGACATCTGCCTCGTCGGCGAGCCCGCACGGCCTGCACTACGAGCACGCGAAGGCCGCGCTCGAGGCGGGCGCGCACGTGCTCTGCGAGAAGCCGTTCACGGTCGAGCCCGAGCGACGCCTGGGACCTCGTCGAGATCGCCGACGGCGAAGAGCCTGCACCTGCTGCTCGAGCTACGGCTGGAACTACCTGCCGTGGATGCACGAGGCGAAGCGGCTGATGGACGAGCACGGGATCGGCGAGATCGAGCAGTCGGCCGATCGCAGATGGCGTCGGTCACGCCGCGAGCTGCTCGCGAACCTCGGCGACTACCCGGCAGGCCGCGCCGGAGTCGGTCCCGGAGCAGGCGACGTGGACCGACCCGACGCAACGGCGGCGGCTACGCGCAGGCGCAGCTCTCGCACGCGCTCGGCGTCGCGCTCTGGCTGACCGGGCCTGCGCGGCGAGGCGGTGTTCGCGCTGATGAAGGCGGTCCTCGACGCGCCGGTCGAGCATCACGACGCGGTCGCGATCCGCTACGACAACGGCTCGATCGGGACGATGTCGGGCGGCTCGAACCACCTCGGCGCGGTCGGCAACCGCCACGAGCTCGAGGTGCGCGCGATCGGCTCCGAGGGCGAGTTCGATGATCGACCTCGAGCGCGACGAGTTCTGGCTCTTCCGCACCGACGGCTACGAGGTCGGCCCGCGCACGGAGCCGGACGCACTCCTCTACAACTGCGACGGCCCGCCGAACACGCTCGTCGACCTCGCGCTCGGCAAGGACGTCCGCAACTGCTCGCCCGGCGAGCTCGGCGCGCGCGCGGTCGAGATCCTCGACGCCGCCTACCGCAGCGCGCGCAGCGGGCAGCTCGAGACGATCGCGGCAGTGATCAAGCGGGTCAGCCTCGTCCGCCGGCAAGGACGGCATGTCGCGCGAGGAGTTCCTCGCGCACTGGATGGGCCCGCACGCGGACATCGTCCGGCAGCTGCCCGGCCTGCGCGGCCTGCGCTTCGGCGTCGTGCAGCGCTGGACGCCGGAGGAGGCGGCCTGGGACGGCGTCGGCGAGCTCTGGTTCGACAGCGTCGAAGCCGGCCGAGGCCGCGTTCGCCGACCGAGCCCTACGCGTCGCTGCTCGTCGAGGATCGCACGCTCGTTCCTCGGCGCGATGCAGGCGTGCTTCGTCGAGGAGCGGACGGTCGATCCCGCCGCCCGTCTAGCGGAGCGCGAGCGGCGCATCGCGTCGACGAGCTCGTCCGAGCCGCGAGCGCCTCGTCGACGAGCGCCGGCATGCGGATGAAGCCGTGGATCATCCCGTCGTAGTGCCGATGCGTGACGGGCACGCCCGCCTCGTCGAGCCGCGCCGCGTAGGCCTCGCCCTCGGAGCGGAGCGATGTCGTGCTCGGCGGTCATGACGACCGCGGGCGCGACGACCGGCGAGGTCCTCCGCGCGCAGCGGCGAGGCGTCCGGGTGCAGGCCGTCGGCGCCGTCCATGTACAGGCGCCAGTACCACTCCATCTTCGCCCGTCGTCAGGTTGAGGCCGGTGCCGTGCTCGCGGTAGGACTCGGTGTCGAGGTCGAAGTCGGTCACGGGGTAGACGAGCACCTGGAGCGCGAGTGGGAGCGCCGCGGTCGCGCGCGCGGCAGCGCGACGACGGCGGCGAGGTTGCCGCCCGCGCTGTCGCCGCCGACCGCGACGCGCGCCGGGTCGATGCCGAGCTCGACGGCCTGCGCGGACGTCCACTCGGTCGCGGCCCACGCGTCCTCGAGGCCGGCCGGAAACGGGTGCTCGGGCGCGAGCCGGTAGTCGACCGCGACGACGACGCACGGCGTCCGGCTCGCGAGGTAGCGGCAGACCGGATCGTGCGAGTCGAGGCTGCCGACGACCCAGCCGCCGCCGTGCAGCCAGACGAGGCCGGGAAGCGCGCCGTCGCTCTGCGGCCGGTAGACGCGCACGCGAGCGGCCCGCCGGCCCCGCGATCAAGCGCTCCTCGACTCGGTCGACGTCGTCGGCGTCGCCCCAGATCTCCGCGCGTCTCGTTCGTCGGGCCCGGCGCGCAGCTGCTCGAGCGGCAGCTCCCAGGCCGGCGGCGAGGCGACCGCCCGCTCGACGTACGCCCTCAGACCTTCGGTGCGAGATCGGCCACGCTGCCTCCTCCATTGACAACAACCGGACGAGTGGTGAACACTAGCCCCGGAACCGTTACCAGCTCGCTGCCGAGAGGAGTCCGAGTGACTGACAGTGAGCTCGACGGCGCAAGGCCGTGACGCAGTCCGCCGACCGGCGCAGCGCCGCTCGAGCTCGAGCAGATCGAGACGATCCCGCTCCGGGTGCCGCTCGGGCGCACCTACCGCGGCAGCGCCTACAAGATGACGCACCGCTCGACGCTTGATCGTCCGGCTGCACACGGACGCCGGCGTCGTCGGCGAGGCGTACGTCGGCGACGAGGACGCCGCGCTCGTGGAGATCGACGCGGATCGTCCGCGACGAGATCGTCCCGCGCATCCTCGGCGAGGACGTCTTCGCGGTGGAGCGGCTCTGGGAGCTCGCGCGGCCGTCGACGTTCGACATCCTGCGCGACCGGCGGCTCGGCCTCGTCGCCTGCGCCGGGATCGACACGGCGGTGTGGGACGCCGTCGGCAAGGCGCCTCGGCCAGCCGCTCTGGCGCCTCTGGGGCGGCTACCGCAACACGATCCCGATGATCTCGATCGGCGGCTACTACTCGGCCGACGCCGACATCCCGGCCGAGGTCGCGGAGCTGCGCGAGCGCGGGCTCGCCGGGATGAAGTTCAAGGTCGGCGGCCTCACGCCGGAGGAGGACGCGCGGCGGTTTCGCGCGGCGCGCGAGGCCGCCGGCCCGGACTTCGTGCTCGATGGCCGACGCGAACCAGGCGTGGACGCCGCGCGACGCGATCCGCTTCGCGCAGCTCGTCGAGGACTGCGACCTGTACTGGTTCGAGGAGCCGTGCCGCTGGGCGAACGACCGCCGCGCGATGCGGGACGTGCGCCAGCGCGCCGGCGTCCGTGTCTGCGCCGGGCAGAGCGAGTTCTCCGCCGCGGGCTGCCGCGACCTGATGGAGACCGGCGCGATCGACGTCTGCAACTTCGACGCGTCCTGGTCGGGCGGCCCGACCGAGTGGCGGCGGGTCGCGGCGATGGCGCTCTCCTACGACGTGGCGATGGGCCACCACGAGGAGCCGCAGGTGGCCTCGCACCTGCTCTGCTCGATTCCGCACGGCACGTTCGTCGAGTGCTTCCACCCGGACCGCGACCCGATCTGGTGGAACCTGATCGCCAACCGCCCGCGAGCTCTCGCGGCGGCGCCTGACGCTCTCGGGCGCGCCCGGCCTCGGGTGGGAGCTCGACGAGGACTACATCGCGCGCTACCGGATCAGCGCTCGACTGACCTGCTCAGTCGAGGTGCCAGACCTCGTCGAGCGTGATCAGCTCGCCGTTCTCGTCGGTGAGGGAGACGATCACGTCCTCGAACCATTCGCCCCAGCGCGCGTTCGACTCGTAGCCGGCGAGCTTCCCGAACGCCGACGCGACGTCGGGATGGCACTCGACGTAGGCGACGATCTGCTGGTCGCGGCGGAAGAGGCTGTAGTTGCTGGAAGCCGGACTCCTGGATCGCCTCGACGAGCTCGGGCCAGATCTCGTCGTGGCGCTTCTTGTACTCGGCCTCCATGCCGGGGTAGATCTCGAACGTGAAACAGGTGCGTTCCATCGTTCCCTCCTCGTGACGTAGAAATCGGTTCCAGTATCAGGTGGAGACACGTGAACGAGCGGTCTCGCGCTCCGCCAACCGTCGCAGACGTGCCAGCATGCGGGAGGTCGCCGAGCTCGCCGGGCGTCGCGATGTCGTCGGTCTCCCGCGTGCTGTCCGGGCATCCCGACGTGAGCCCGGCGATGCAGAAGCGCGTGCTCGCGGCGGTCGCCGAGCTCGGCGTACGAGCCCGACCTGCTCGCGCAGAGCCTGCGGCGCCAGGAGACGATGACGATCGGGTTCGCCGTCGGCGACATCTCGAACCCGCTCTTCGCGGAGATCGTCGCCGCCGCGGAGACGCGGCTGCGCGCGGCCGGATACTCGATGCTGCTCGACGAACTCGGAGGCGAGCGCCGGAGCTCGACGCCGCCCACATCGCCCTGCTCGCCCAGCGCCGCGTCGACGGGATCATCCTCTCGGTCAGCGACGAGCAGAATCCCGCAACGCTCGCGGCGCTCGAGCGGCTCGACATCCCGGTGGTGATGCTCGACCGCGACGTCGACGTCGGCCACGCCGTCCACGTCAACACCGACCACCAGCTCGGGATGCGGCAGGCGGTCGCGCACCTGCTCGATCTCGGGCACCGGAACATCGCGATGATCAACGGGCAGCCGATGCGGCCGGTCAAGGAGCGGCGCGCGGCGCTCGAGGCCTGCTACGCCGAGCGCGGGCTGCCCGAGACCTACCGGTTCGTCGACGGCGATGTTCTCGGTCGACTACGGCGCGCGCGCGGCGGGCGAGCTGCTGTCGCTCGACGGATCCGCCGACGGCGATCATCGCCGGCGGGAACCAGCTGATGCTCGGGCTCGTTGCGGGTGCTGCACTCGCGCGGCCTCCGGCTCGGGCGCGACGTCTCGTTCGTCGGCTGCGACGACATCCCGATCAGCGAGCTCTACGACCCGCCGATCGCCGTCGTCCGCCGCGACACCGCCGCGATCGGCCTGAGCGCCGCCGAGCTGATGCTCGCGCTCCTCTCGGGCGCCGACGACGTCGCCGACGTCGACGCTTCCGAGCGAGTTCATCGCCCGCGCGAGCTGCGGGCCCGTCGCGCGGGCCGATCGGTAAGAGCCGATGAGCCGACCCGCCTGCGCCGCTCCTGTCTCGCCGTCCCGGGCTCGAGCCAGAAGATGCTGGCGAAGGCCGCCGGCCTCGCACGCCGACCAGGTCTTCCTCGACCTCGAGGACGCGGTCGCTCCCGAGCTGAAGAACGACGACACGCGGACAGCTCGTCGCCGACGCGCTGCAGCGGCCAGGCGTGGGTCGCGCCGACGCGGTGCGTGCGCATCAACGCGGTCGACACGCCGCTGGTGCCTCGACGACGTCACGTTCGTCGTCGCGCGTGCGCGGGCGGCGCTCGACTGCGTGATCGTGCCCAAGGTCGAGAGCGCCGCCCAGGTGCACTTCGTCTCGCTCCTGCTCGAGCAGCTCGAGCGCAAGCACGGGCTCGAACGCGCGATCGGGCTCGAGCTGCAGATCGAGTCGCCGCGCGGGCTCGTCGAGATCGAGCGGCATCGCGGCCGCGTCGCCGCGCGTCGAGACGCTGATCTTCGGCCCGGGCGACTACGCCGCGGCCGCGGGCATGCCGCAGCTCACGGTCGGCGCGATCGAGCCCGACTACCCCGGCGATCACTGGCACTACGTCCTCGCGCGCATCGTCGACGACCGCGCGCGCCTTCGGGCTGCAGGCGATCGACGGCCCGTACGCGGCGATCCGCGACCTCGACGGCTTTCGCGAGGTCGGCGCGCCGCTCGCGCGCTGCTCGGCTTCGACGGCAAGTGGGCGCTCCACCCCGACCAGATCGGCATCTGCAACGAGATCTACGCGCCGACGCAGGCCGAGTTCGAGCGCGCGGAGCAGATCCTCGCCGCGTACCGCGACGCGACCGAGCAGGACGGGCTGGGCGCGGTCATGTTCGAGGGCGAGATGATCGACGAGGCCTCGCGCAAGATGGCGGTCTCGGTCGCCGAGCGCGGCCGCGCCGCCGGAATGGTCGCGCGGAGACCTGATGGACGCGCCGCTCGCCGACGTCCGCGTCATCGCCGTCGAGCAGTACGGCGCCGGGCCCGTGGGGGACGATGCAGCTCGCGGACCTCGGCGCGGACGTGATCAAGATCGAGGATCCGTCCGTCGGCGGCGATGTCGGCCGCTACGTGCCTCCCTACCAGGAGGGCGAGAGCTCGCTCTTCTTCGAGACCTTCAACCGCAACAAGCGGAGCGTCTCGCTCGACCTTCGCCATCGCGGAGGCGCGCGGCGTGTTCGAGGATCTCGTCGCGTCCGCCGACGCGCGTCTTCTCGAACCTCCGCGGCGACCAGCCCGACGAAGCTCGGCCTGCGCTTCGCGCGACCTCGAGCACGTCAACCCGCGGATCGTCTGCTGCTCGCTCTCCGGGCTTCGGCGTCACCGGGCCCGCGCGCGACGGAGGGCGCCTACGACTACACGCTGCAGGGGCTCGCGGGCTGGCAGAGCGTCACCGGCGGCCCGGACGACCCGCCGACGAAGAGCGGGCTCTCGCTCGTCGACTTCTGCGGCGGCTACGTCGCGGCGCTCGCGATCCTCGCCGGGGTCTGGCGCGCGCGGCGCGACGGGCGCGGCGGCGACGTCGACCTCTCGCTGTTCGAGGTCGCGCTCGCGCAGCTCAACTACATCGGCACGTGGGTCGCGTCGCGCGGCTACGAGCCCGTGCGGCGGCCGAACTCGGCGCACCAGTCGATGGTGCCGTTCCAGAACTTCGCCACGACGGACGGCTGGCTCGTCGTCGCCTGCCCGAAGCAGAAGCTCTGGCAGAAGCTCTGCGAGGCGATCGGGCGAGCCCGAGCTCGCCGACGACGAGCGCTTCGCGGTCGTTCGCCGAGCGCGACGCGAACCGCGACGAGCTGCTCGCGCATCCTCGAGCCGATCTTCGCGACGCAGACGACGGCGCGAGTGGCTCGACGTGCTGACGGCGCGCAGGGTGTACCGTGCGCGCCGGTGAACGACGTCGCCGCCGCGCTCGACGACGAGCAGGTGCTTGCCCGCGACGGGCGTGTTCGAGTACGAGCATCCCGTCCTCGGCGACGGTGCGCCAGGCCGCGAGCGCCGTTCCGCTTCGACGACGCTCGAGCCGGCGACGCAGCGCGGCCCGCTGCGCGGCGAGCACACCGCCGCGGTGCTGCGCGAGCTCTGCGGCTACTCCGACGAGCGGATCGACCGAGCTGGCCGGCCGCCGGCGTCTTCGGCGACGTCGCCGGTCGGCGAGGTGGCGACGTGACCGACGCAGTGGCGCGGCCGGTTCCTCGAGGACTTCGCGGCCGGCGACGTCTACCGCAGCCGGCTCGGGCGCACGGTCTCGCGAGGCCGACAACACGTGGTTCACGCTGCTGACGATGAACACGAATCAGATGCACTTCAACGCGCCGTACGCCGAGCGCACCGAGTTCGGGCGCCGCTCGTCGTCTCGACGCTGACCCTCGCGATCGTGCTCGGCCTCTCGGTCGCCGACACGAGCGAGAACGCGGTTGCGAACCTCGGCTGGGGCGACATCAAGCTGCCGAAGCCGGTCTTCGCCGGCGACACGCTCTGGGCCGAGTCCGAGGTGCTGACCGTGCGCGAGTCGAAGTCGCGGCCGAGCTGCGGCATCGTCGGCATCCGCACGCGCGGCGTCAACCAGCGCGCGGAGGTCGTGATCGAGTTCACGCGCAGCTTCATGGTCTTCAAGCGCGACGCGCCCGAGGTGCTCGACGTCTTTCCGGCCACCGACACCGACTGGACCGTCTCGTGAGAGAGGAGCTCAGCGATGCAAGCTGACGTGACGATGCCGAGCCTCGGCTACGACATGGAGGAGGGCAAGGTCGTCTCCTGGCTGAAGAAGGTCGGCGACCGGGTCGAGCGCGGCGAGGCGATCGCCGAGATCGAGACCGACAAGACGACCGTCGAGATGGAGTCGATGGTCGTCCGGAACGCTCGCCGAGATCGTCGCGGACGAGGGCGCACCGTCGCGGTCGGCGCGGTGATCGCGCGCCTGGAGAGCGACGGCTGAGTGGACGGACGCCTCGTCCCGCAGACGCCGATGCGCCGCGCCGTCGCGCAGCGCATGACCGACAGCAAGCAGCAGGCGCCGCACTTCTACGTCCAGACGGAGGTCGCGATGGACGCGCTCACGAGCGCTGATCGACGAGGAGAACGAGCCGCGCGCCCGGCGGAGCGCGTCACGGCGACCGCTGCGCTCGTCGCTCGCCTGCGTGGCGGCGCTTCGGCAGCAGCCGCGGTTCAACAGCGTCTGGACGGACGATGGGCTGCTCGAGGCCGACGAGATCAACGTCGGCGTCGCGATCGCGCTCGAGGGCGGGCTGATCGCACCGGCGCTGCTCGGGCGTCGAGCGGCTCGACCTCGCGGACGACCGCCGCTGCCCTGCGCGACCTCGTCGAGCGCGCGCGCGGCGGCGAAGCTGCAGGCCGCGCAGAGCTCACCGACGCGACGTTCACGCTCAGCAACCTGGGCATGTTCGACGTCAGCGCGTTCACGGCGATCGTGACGCCGCCGCAGGTCGCGATCCTCGCGACCGGCCGCGCGGTCGCCGCGCGTCGTGCTGGTGGACGGCGAGCCGCGCGGCTGGTCTCGTGTCATGACGGCGACGCTGAGCGCCGACCACCGCGCGGTCGACGGCGCCGACGCCGCACGTTTTCTGGAAGCGTTCAAGGGCGCGATCGAAGAGCCCGGTCGCTGCTGTCGAGGTCCGAGCAACTGGAGGAGGCACGATCGTGACGAGCCAAGACGAGGCCGTCCGCGGCGGGCACCGACCGGCGAACCGACGTGGTACCGGCGGATGCTGGAGATCCGCCTGTTCGAGGACAAGGTGCAGGAGCTCTTCATGCAGGGGAAGATCCAGGGCACGACGCACCTCTGCCAGGGGCAGGAGGCCGTGTCCGTCGGCGCAGTCGGCGCCCTCGCAGAGCGCGACTACCTGACGATCACCTACCGCGGCCACGGCCACGCACTCGCGCGCGGGATGTCGATGGTCGCTGCGTTCGGCGAGCTGATGGGGCGAACGAGCGGCTGCTGCAACGGCGTCGGCGGGTCGATGCACCTGACCGACTTCTCGAAGAACCTGATCGGCGCGTTCGCGATCATCGGCGCGGGCCTCCCGGTCGCGGTCGGCGCAGGGCTGTCGGCGAAGATGCGCGGCACGGACTCCGTCGCCTTGTCGTTCTCCGGCGACGGCGGCTCGAACATCGGCACGTTCCACGAGGCGCTGAACATGGCCGCGGTGTGGAAGGTGCCCGTCGTGTTCGTGATCGAGAACAACCTCTACGGCGAGTACAGCCCGCTTCGCGAGACGACGCCGCTCGACGACCTCGCCGAGCGGGCGAAGGCGCTACGCGATCCCCGGCGTGATCGTCGACGGCCAGGACGTCGACGCCGTCCACGAGACCGTTGCCGAGCGCGGTCGCGCGTGCGCGTGCCGGCGACGGGCCGACGCTCGTCGAGGCGAAGACCTACCGCTACCGCGGCCATTCGCGCACCGACCCGGCGAAGTACCGCGCCGAGGGCGAGCTCGACCGCTGGAAGCGAGCGCGACCCGATCGACATCCTCGGCGACCGGCTCGGCCTGTCCGAGGAGCGAGCGCAAGACCCTGCACGACGACGCCCAGGCCGCGGTCGACGCGGCCGCCGATCGAGGCGGAGCAGGCGCCGCTTCCGACTTTCGAGGAGATCGAGAACTATGTCTACGCAGCTTGAGTCGAAGCCGGCCGGCGTCGAAACCGACGCGGCCGAGCTGACCTACCGCGAGGCGATCAACGCCGCGCTCGAGGACGAGCTCGAGTCCGATCCGACGGTCGATCCTGATGGGCGAGGACGTCGCGACGGCCGGCGGCGTCTTCAAGACGAACGAGGGGCTCTCCGACAAGTTCGGCCGCGAGCGCGTGCGCAACACGCCGATCTGCGAGAACGGCTTCGTCGGCGTCGCGCTCGGGATGGCGGTGACGGGCATGCGGCCGGTCGATCGAGATCATGTTCAGCGACTTCCTGCCGACCGCGGGCGACGCGATCGTCAACGAGCTGCCGAAGTTCCGCTTCATGTCGCGGCGGCCAGTGCGAGGTGCCGGTGACGGTTCGCTCGATCGGCGGCGCGACGGGTCGTTTCGGCACGCAGCACTCGGCGACCGGAGAGTCGTGGTACATCGGCCTGCCGGGGCTGAAGGTGGCGACCGCCGGCACGCCGGATTCGGCGTACGCGTGCTGCGCGCGGCGATCCGCAGCGAACGACCCGGTGCTCTTCTTCGAGCACCGCGGCCTCTACGGCCGCAAGGGCCCGGTGCGCCGCGGCGACGACAACATCGCGCCCGTCGGTGCTGCGGCGGTCGCTGCGCGAAGGCTCCGACGCAACGATCGTCGCGACGCTGCTGATGCTCGACCGCGCGCTCGCCGCGGCCGAGCAGCTCGCCGCCGACGGCATCGACGCGGAGGTCGATCGAGCTCCGCTGGCTGCGGCCGCTCGACACGGACTCCGTGCGGAAGAGCGTCGAGAAGACCGGGCGGCTCGTCGTCGCCGAGGAGCAGGTGCACGTCGCCGGCTGGGGCGCGACGCTGATCTCGCAGTTCGCGATGGAAGGCTTCGAGTGGAAGTCGCTCCCGCGCGCGGTCAGCCTGCCCGACCACCTGCTGATCCCGTACACGCCCGAGCTCGAGGACGCGATCGTGCCGAGCGCAGAGCGGATCGCCGACGAAGTGCGGGCGGCATTCGACGTAGTCGTCGGGGTCGACAGCTACTCGTACCACCGCTTGCTCGGCGAGCTGCGTCGAGGCGAGCCGGATCCCGGCTGGCGCCTCGCGGACGGCGGGCCGGCGGTGATCGCGGAGGCGCGCCGCGCGGGCGCCGAGGCGGTGTCGCTCGAGACGTGCTTCCTCGACGGGCCACGTGTCCGCGGACGGGCTCGCGGTCGTCTACTCGTGGGGCGCGCCGAACGGCCTCGAGTTCGGCGCGTCGGAGGCAGGGCTCGCCGATCTGCTCGCGTGGATCGAGACGCGGCGCGACGGGAACGCCGCTCATGCGGATCGTCATCGCCGGACCCGCGCTGCGCGGCCGCGAGCCGGTCGACGTCTCGCTCGAGCGCACCGTGCGTCCGCTCGCAGGCTGCCGCCGAGGCGGCGCGCGCGGCGGGCATCGCAGCTCGCGATCGAGAACCACGGCGACCTCACCGCCGCCGAGCTCGCAGTGGCTGCTCGACCGAGTCGACGTCCGGGTGCTGCTTCGACACGGCGAACGCGCTGCGCGTCGGCGACGACGTCCTCGAAGCGACGGCGCTCCTCGCCGCGCGGATCGAGATGGTCCATCTGAAGGACGTCGAACCGCTCACGCCGAGACATGGACCCGGTCGCCGGTCCGCGCTCCGTCCCGTACGGCACCGGTGTCGTCCCGGTCGAGGCGGTGCTCGACACGCTCGCGCTTCGACGGTCTCGTGTGCGTCGAGCTCGGCCAGCTCGGACCAGGCGACGACGAGCGGGAGATGGTCGCGGCCGCCGTCGGCTGGCTGCGCGCGTACCGCGAGCGCGTGTCGCTGTGAGCGCGACAGCCTTCGCGCTCGTCGCCGCGTTCACGCTCTGCGGCGCGACGATCTACACGAAGCGGCTCGCCGATGGACTTCCCGCACCACCAGCTGATCGGGCCGCTGCTTCGTGCTTCAACTCGGCGCTCGTCGCGCCGTTCGCCTTCTTCGTGCACTGGCACCTCGGCTGGCGGATCTACGCGCTGCACGCCGCGTCGGCGCTGATGCTCATCATCGGGAGCTACTGCATCTTCGACCTCTTCGCGCACGGGAGCGCCGCCGCGGTCGCGGTCGGGCACCGCGATGACGCCGATGCCCGCGCTGATCTTCTCCGCGCTCCTGCTCAGCGCGCCGGTCACCGGCTACCAGGCGGTCGGCGCGATCGTCGTCACGGCCGGTGTCCTGCTCGCGCTCGCGCCCGCGTTCGGCCTGCTCTCCCGCCGGCGCGCCGCCGACGATGGTTGCGAATCGCCGCGACGACGAACGGCCTGCTGATCGTGCTGACGAAGCTGCTCTCGAACCGCGGCGTGACGCTGCCGGAGATCTACACGGTGCGCACCGCGCTCGCCGGCGCCGTGTACCTCGTGCTGATCCCGCCGCGCGGCATCCCGCTCGCCGGGTACCCGCGCCTCGCGATCCGCTCGAGCCTCCAGACGGCGTACTTCGTCCTGCTGATCGCCGCCGTCCAGCGCGGACACCCGGCGACGGTGCAGACGATCGTCGCGACGACGCCGCTGCTCCTCCTCGCCTGGAACGACGCTCATGCACAGGGACGCGCCCGCCGCTGCGTCTCGTCGCCGCCGCCGCCGCGGTCGTGGCCGGGGTTGCGCTCGCCGTGAGCTGACCCCGTTGCGGCGCCGGGGCGGCATGGGATGATCGCAGCGCGTGGAAACGATTCTGGAGCCAGCCGCATGACCTTCAAGGAGGGCGCTCGGGCGCGTCGTCACCGGCGCGGCCTCCGGCATGGGCGAGGCGACGGCGCGGTATCTCGTCGCGGACGGGCGTCGAGGTCGTCGCGGTCGACGTCAACGCCGACGGGATGGCCCATCTCGACTGCGAGACGCTCGTCGCCGACCTCGGCGACCCCGCCGAGCGCGCACGTGTCGCCGAGCGCGCCGACGGCTTCGACTACCTCGTCAACGCCGCCGCGATCATCCAGTTCAAGCCGATCTTCGAGTTCACGGTCGACGACTGGCGCCGCGTCTTCCAGGTCAACGCCGAGTCGACGTTCTTCCTCTGCCAGACGATCGGCCCGACGATGCGGCCCGGCGGCGCGATCGTCAACTTCTCGTCGACCTCGGCCAAGCTCTCGTCGACGATCGAGGCCGCGCCGTACGCGGCGACGAAGACGGCGATCCTCTCGATCACGCGCTCGTTCGCCTACGCGCTCGCCTACCGGCCGATCCGCGTCAACGCGATCGTCCCCGGGATCACGAACACGCCGATGCAGGAGCGCGTGCTGATCGACCTCGCGGCGATCCGCGGCACGACGCCGCAGGCGCTCTCCGACGCGCGCGACGCGACGGTGCCGCTCAAGCGCGGCGCCTCGTCCGACGAGTCCGCCGGCGTGATCTGCTTCCTGCTCTCCGAGGAGGCTGCGTACATCACGGGCGAGAACCTCAACTTCAGCGGCGGGATGGTGATGTGGTGAAGCGTCCGATCGAGGTGCTGCGTCGAAGGGCTCGGGCATCCGGAGGGGCCGGACGTCCTGCCCGACGGCCGCGTCGTCTTCGCCAACACGTACGCGAGCGAGATCGGCGTCTGGGAGCGGGGCAAGGGCACGAGCCACGTACGCGTACACCGGCGGCGGCCCGAACGCCGCGATGCTCGGCTCCGACGGCTTCGTCTACAACACGCAGTGCCCGACGGTCGGCGCGTGGGTCGCGCCCGAGTCGCGGCCGCCGTCGATCCAGCGCGCCTCGCCCGACGGCAAGGTCGAGATCGTCGCCACCGAGGCCGACGGCGTGCCGCTGACCGCGCCGAACGATCTCACGCTTCGGGCCCGACGGCCGCCTCTACTTCACCGACTCCGGCGACTGGGACCCGGTCGAACAAGCCGCACCGCGGCCTGATCTGCGTCATCGACACCGACGGCGCCTGCCACGTGCTCGAGGAGCTCGAGCCGACGTACCCGAACGGGATCGTCGCCGAGCCCGACGGCTCGATCGTCTGGGTCGAGTCGTACACGCTGACGCGTGATCCGGCGCCGTCCCGACGGGACGAAGGAGCGTCCTGCACACCCTCGCCGAGGGCCACATCCCGGACGGCTTCAAGATCGACACCGACGGCAACTTCTGGATCACGGCGTTCGGCGCCGGCGGGCTCGACGTCCTCTCCCCGACCGGCGAGCACCTCGACTTCCTCGAGACGGGCGGCGTCCCGCTCAACTGCGTCTTCGACGGCACCTCGCTCTACGTCTGCGACTTCGGCACGACCGACACGGGCGAGCGGCGTCCGATGTACGGCCGGCTGATCGCGCGTCGACGACGTCGGCGTCGACCGGCATGCCGCTCTTCCGCGGCGCGATCTCTGATGAAGATCGACATCGGTCGAGGCGATCCCGGTCAGCTATCCGGAGCCGAACGACTTCAACGCGCTGCGCCACCTCTGCCTGTGCAAGATCACGGCCGACGACGGCGCAGGTCGGCTGGGGCGAGTCGATCACGCAGTTCCCGGAGGCGAACTTCGCGATCAAGGCGATCATCGAGGGCATGGCCGCCGAACCTGATCGGCCAGGACCCGGTGCACACCGAGGCGCTCTGGCGGCAGAACAAGGACCAGGCCTGGTGGTACGGCTACGGCGGCGGGATCGTCGTCGTACGCGGTCGCGGCGATCGACATCGCGCTGTGGGACCTGAAGGGCAAGGCGCTCGGCGCGTCCGTGCTCGACCTGCTCGGCGGCCCGGTGCACGAGCGGCTGCCGGCGATCGCGTCGTGCCACGCCCACTACGAGGAGATCCCGGCGATGGTCGAGGAGGCCCAGGAGTGGCTCTCGACCGGCCTGCAGGGCGTCAAGGTCGGCTTCGGCAAGCGTGGCGACGCGCGGCTCGGCTACGAGCACGACCGCGACGTCGAGTACGTGCGCGCAGATGCGCGAGGGCATCGGCGCCGACAAGATGCTGATGATCGACTGCGGCATCGCGATCAAGTGGGACGTCTCGACCGCCGTGCGCCGCGCGCAGGCGATGGAGGACGTACGACCTGACCTGGATCGAGGAGCCGCTCGGCGCCTGGGATCCCGAGGGCTACGCGCACGCTGCGCGACAAGACGACGACGCTGATCGCCTACGGCGAGAAGGAGTGGAACGCTCGACGGGCTTCGAGCGCGTCCTCGCGACCGGGACCGTCGACGTGGTCGGCGTCGACCCGGGCCGCGCCGAGGGCATCACCGGCTTCAAGAAGGCCTGCGACCGCGTCGAGACGTACCGCCGCCAGGCGAACGCGCACGCGTGGTCGTCGGCGATCGTGCACCGCCGCGAGCCTCGCGATCTCGTTCAGCTCGCCGGCGTGCAAGCTCTTCGAGGTCAAGCCGCTGCGGAACCCGATGCAGCACGACCTCGTCACCGAGCCCGTTCGAGCACGTCGACGGCTGGGTCGTACCCGCCGACCGGCATCGGCCTCGGGATCGAGGTGATCGACGAGGTCGTCGACCGCTACCGCAGCGAGGTGGTGCTCGCGTGAGCGCTAGATCCGGAAGATCCGCTCGGCGTTCGCCGAGAACAGCGCGTCTGCTCGTCGTCGCTGAAGTCCGAGATGATCGTCTCGTACGCCTCCAGCACGTCGCCGTACGAGCTGTAGAGGCGGTCGACGGGCCAGTTCGTGCCCATGCACGCAGCGCTCGACGCCGAATGCCTCGATGCAGCCGAGGACGTACGGACGGATCGAGTCGATCGTCCAGCGGTTGTCGCACATGCCGAGGCCCGCTGATCTTGCAGATCACGTGCTCCGACTTCGCCGCCTCGGCCATGCCGCGCTTCCAGTTCGCGAGGTACTCGTCGGTGCGCTCCCGCGGGAAGCCGGCGTGGTCCATGCACATGAGGACGCCTGTGTCGTCGGCGACCCGCGCGACGTCGGGCATCTGCTCCCACGTCGTGTCGATGCAGAAGACGAGGTTGCGGTCGACCATCAGCGCGCAGGCCGCGCAGCCAGTCCGGGTTGTCGAGGTTCGTGCCGGCGGCGAAGTCGCGCACGCCGCGGAAGTTCGCGTACTCGAGGTGCCGGTCGAGCTGCTCCTCGGCGTCGGCCTCCATCAGGTCGCAGTGGCCGACGATGCCGTGCGGGAAGCCCGTCCGGTCGGCCTGCTCCTGCAGCCAGCGCGTCTCCTCGACGGGGTCGTCGATCCCGATCGCGGCCTGCACGTGGACGATCTTCGAGACGTTCTGGAAACGCGTCTCGCCGATGAACTCGTCGGCCGCGTAGCGGAGCACCTTCAGCGCCGTCGATGTTGCCGAGGAGCGGATGGATCCAGTCGGGCTCGAGCCACGAGTAGCGAGGTTCGGGTCCTTCAGGTCCCAAAAGTGGATGTGCGTGTCGACGAACGCGCGGCGTGCCATCTTGCCCTCTCCTGGAAACGACTCCGGGCGGGACTATACTCGCTCGCCTTGGCTGGAAACGAATCCACCGGCGATCGCTGACGCCGCCGCAAACGCTCCAGCGGCTGACGATCCGCGAGATCAACCTGACGCCGATCGTCGTGCCCCTCGACGTCGTCTACCGCGGCAGCTACTACCGGATGGAGAACCGGGCGAGCGTGATCACGCGCGTCGTCACCGAGGAGGGGATCGTCGGCGAGGCCTACGCCGCCGACGAGGACAAGACGCTCGCCGACATCGTCGGCGTCATCCGCGACGAGATCACGCCGCGCCTGATCGGGCAGAACGCGTTCGCCTACGAGCGCTGCTGGGAGCTCGGCTATCCGGTCACCTACGACCAGCTGCGCGACCGGCGGATCGGGCTCGTCGCGCTCGCGTGCGTCGACTTCGCGATCTGGGACGCGATCGGCAAGGCGCTCGGCCAGCCGCTGTGGCAGCTCTGGGGCGGCTACCGCGACCGCATCCCCGTCAACATGATCGGCGGCTACTACGGCCGCGACCTCGACGGCATCCGCGACGAGGTGACCGAGTGGCGCGAGCTGGGCTTCCGGGCAGCAAGTTCAAGGTCGGCGCGCTCACCCCGGCAGAGGACGCCGACGCGCATCCGAGGCCGCGCGCGAGGCGGCCGGCGACGACTTCGTGATCACGATCGACGCCAACCAGGGCTACTACGCTGCACCAGGCGCTCGAGCTCTGCAACGCGCGTCCGCGACCTCGACATCCGCTGGTTCGAGGAGCCGTGCATCTGGTCGAACGACCACCGCGACATGCGCGAGGTGCGTGCGCGCGGCGGCATCCCGGTGTGCGCCGGCCAGAGCGAGTACGCGCCGGGCGCCTGCCGCGACATGTTCGAGCGCGGCGCCGTCGACGTCTGCAACTTCGACGCGTCGTGGTGCGGCGGCTACACGAACTGGGCGCGCATGGCGGCGGCGGCGCAGCTCTACAGCGTCGAGCTCGGACACCACGAGGAGCCGCAGGTCGCGATCCACCTGCTCGCGAGCCGCCGCACGGCACGTACGTCGAGGTCTTCCACCCGGACCGCGACCCGATCTGGTGGAACCTGATCGCGAACCGTCCCGAGCTCGAGGACGGCGAGTTCGCGCTGCCGAGGGGCCCCGGGCCTCGGCTGGGAGCTCGACCAGCGATTTCATCGACCATCACCGAGTCGACATCTAAGGAGGAGGATTTGGCCGCTACCGGACCAGACGTCGATCGAGTACGTGCCGTCGATCGGCCGCCGCGCGCGCACCGACGCGTGGGAGACGCAGAACATCTCGACCTACCGCCGCGTGCGCGAGGCGATCGACGAGCGCGCGCTGGGACGACGCCGCGCGAGCTCGCGAACTACTTCGTCGACGAGGGCAAGGTCTGCTTCGCAGATCTACCGGCAGTGGATCCCCGACCTGAACGCGTTCCTGCGCGAGAACGGCGTCTCGACAGGACGACCTCGACGCAGGTCGAACGCCGAGATCGTCGCGATGCTGACGCTGCCCGAACGGCACAGCCGTGGAACCCGTACGAGCAGTGGGACCGGTTCCTGACCGCGATCGAGGAGACCGTGCGCGCGATCCACCGCGAGCAGGCGCGACGAGGCGCTCGCGCGCTTCGACGAGGCGAAGGAGACTCTGGCGCCAGTGCCACGACCGCGACGTCGACCACACCTACGGGCTGATGAGCGAGATCGTCGAGCGCTTCGGCGAGAGCTCGATCGGCGCGATGTGGGACAAGGTGATCGTGCCGCTCTTCTCGTGGCGCTACGAGAAGTTCGACATCGACAAGGACACCTGGGACAACGCGCTCTACACGCTGATGCTCGTCGCCTGCGAGGCGATGCGCGGCCACCTCGTCGGCCCGGAGCGCACCGGCGACTTCGAGCTGATCGAGACCGACGACCGCTACATCCTCCGCTTCGACCCGTGCGGGTCCGGCCAGCGGACGATCCGCGGCGACACGATCGAGGGCACGCCGCCGCGCATGGAGCCGCCGTACAACTGGACCGTGTCAGCGAGGAGCCGCACACCTGGAACCACGGCCAGAAGGGCGTCTGCCACTACTGCACGCACTGCATCGTGCTGATGGAGGAGCTGCCGATGGACCGCTTCGGCTATCCGGTGCGCGTGATCGACCCGCCGCGCTACGGCGCGCACGACGAGGACCGGCAACCTCGCAGAAGTGCCAGTGGCAGATGTTCAAGGACCCGACGAAGGTGCCCGAGGAGTACTACGAGCGCGTCGGCCGGAAGCGGCCCGACGACGTTCGGCTCGAAGGCGCACGGCGCGCCCGACCTGCCCGCCGTCACCGGCATGCCGGGTGCCGGATGATCGACCTCGGTCTCGAGGACAAGGGCTGCTTCGTCACCGGCGCAGCCGGCGGCATCGGGCGGGAGATCGCGATCCAGCTCGCGCAGGCGGGTGCGCGCGTTGCGGTCGTCGACCTCGATCAGAGCGCGTGCGAGGCCGTCGTCGCGGCTACTCGACGAGCCAAGCCGCCACCTCGCGATCGGCGCCGACCTGCGCGACCTCTCGTCGCACGACGCCCTGCTCGGGCGGGCGCGCGACGCGTTCGGCCGCCTCGACGTGCTCGTCTGCGCGGCGGCCGTCCTGCGGCGCCGGAACACGATCGACGAGATGACCGAGGAGGACTGGGACGCGCAGTTCGACATCAACCTGAAGGCGGTCTTCTTCCTGAACCGCGCGGCGGCGACGTATCTTCCGCGAGGCGGGACGCGGCGGCCGCATCGTCAACTTCTCCTCGCAGGGCTGGTGGTCGGGCGGCTTCGGCGGCTCGGTCGTCTACTCCGCGAGCAAGGGCGGCATCGTCTCGATGACGCGCGGGCTCGCGCGGACGCTCGCCCCGGACGGGATCACCGTCAACCACGTCGCGCCCGGCGCTGCCGATACCGCGATGATGCGCAGCGGCATGACCGACGAGGGCCTGGCAAAGTTCGTGGAGATGATCCCGCTGGGCCGCATGGCCGAGCCGGCGGAAGTCGCCTCGACCGTCGTCTTCCTCGCTTCCGACCTCGCGGGCTACGTGACCGGCGCGACGATGAACGTCAGCGGCGGACAGCTGATGTATTGACCGGCATCCGCGTCAGCGGGCTCGACGGGCGGGTCGCGCTCGTCACCGGCGCCGGGCGGGGAATCGGGCGCGCGATCGCGGAGACGCTCGCCGCGCAGGGCGCCCGTGTCGTGGCAGCCGACCTGGAGGCCGTGCCCTTCGACGGCGGCACGGCGGTGGCGATGGACGTCGCCGACGAGGCTGCGGTCGACCGCGGCTTCTCGCAGGTCGAGAGCGAGCTCGGGCCCGTCGAGGTGCTCGTCCTGAACGCCGGCATCTTCATCGTCGAGGAGCTCGAGGCGACGTCGCTCGCTTCGTGGCAGCAGCACGATCGACGTCAACCTGACCGGCGCGTTCCTCTGCGCGCGGCGCGCGCTGCCGGGGATGCGCGAGGCCGGCTGGGGGCGCGTGATCGCGCTCGGCTCATCGGCGGGCAAGACCGGCGGCTCGAAGGCGATGGCCGCCTACGCCGCGTCGAAGGCCGGGATCATGGCGCTCGCGAAGTCGATTGCGTCCGAGTACGCGCCGTACGGGATCACGGCGAACGCGCTCGCGCCGTCGCTGATCGACACGCCGATGGTCGCGAATATCTCCGACCTCGCGAGCCGCATCCCCGTCGGCCGGCTCGGGCAACCGCAGGACGTCGCCGACGTCGTCACCTTCCTCGCCTCTGAGCACGCGGGCTACATCACCGGCGAGGTCGTCGACGTCAACGGCGGCTTCCTGATCGACTGATGCGGCCCAAGGTCGCGCTCGTCCATCCGTACTGGGACTTCTGGGAGGCGGCGGTGCCGTTCGACCTGCGCGCCGACCGCGATCAGTTCGCCGCAGAGGCGCAGGCGGGGCTCGACGTCGACTGGGTGCCGGCCGCGGAGGCCGAGTGCGGTGCTCGTGCTGCAGACGATGGCGACGCCGCCCGCGTGGACGCTGGCCGAGCTGCCCGACTTGCCGCTCGTCGTCTGGGCCGCGCACCGCCGCTCGACCGTGCCGCGAGGCGTTCGACCATGCGAGCATCACGACCGAGGGCGCGACGGTGGGGACGCCGATGCTGACGAGCGTGCTCGTTCGGGAGAAGCGGCCGTTCGAGCTCGTGGTCGGCCGCGTCGCGGACTCCGAGCCGGTGCGCGCGAAGCGCTCTCGCGGCGCGGCGGCGGCGACACGGGTGCGGCGATCGCGCGGGTCGCGCGTCGGCGTCGTCGCAGGACGGCTATGCGTGCGTCGACACGCCCAGCGCGCTCCTCGCACGAGAAGCTCGGCGTCGAGGTCGTCGCAGCTCGAGCCGCGGAAGTGAAGGAGGCCTACGACGCCGTCACCGACGAGCGAACAGCGGCGATGCTCGACGAGACACGCGGGCTGTACGACGTCGAGGCTCGACGGCGAGGGGTTGCAACGCTCGCTGCGCGCGGCCTGCGCGATCGAGGACCTCGTCGACGCGCACGGGCTCGACGCGGGCGCGATGAACTGCCACGTGCCGGAGATCAGGTTCGGCGGCATCGGCGTGACGCCGTGCTTCGGCCTCGGCCGCTCGGCGTCGCGCGGCGTGCCCTGGACCTGCACGGGCGATGTGCTCACGGCGGTCGCGATGCTCGTCGGCAAGGCGCTCGGCGGCGCCGCGCAGTACCACGAGCTCGAGACGCTACGACTACGAAACGGACGAGTTCGTCGTCGCGAGCTCGGGCGAGCACGACCTCGGCTCTCGCGCCGGGCGTGCGGCCGGCGCTGATCGAGAACTCGTGGTTCGCGGGCGACGCGATCACCGGCGTGTGTGCGTGCTTCTCGGCGCCCGCCGGGCCCGGCGACGCTGCTCTCGGTCGCCGACGTCGGCGGCGACTACCGGCTGATCGCGGCGACAGGCGCGTTCACCGGCCGCGGCATTCCCGTCGACCGGAACTGCGAATGCCGGCTTTCGCTTCGACCGCGGGCTCGACGGCTGGACCGACTGGTGTCGCTTCGGCGCGAACCACCACTCCTCGGCGACGCCGGGCGCGCTCGCCGGCCGCGGCCGCCGCGTGCGCGCGGTTCCTCGGCATCGAGAGCGCGACCGCGTGAGAGCCGCGCTCCTGCCGGCCGTCGGCGCACCGCTCGAGCTCGTCGAGCGTCCCGACCCCGAGCCCGGCCCGGGCGAGGCGCGCGTCCGCATCGAGGCGTGCGGCGTCTGCGGCTCCGATCTCTTCCTGCAGAAGGGCGGCTTCGGCGCCGACAAGCTGCCGGTCGATCCCGGGCCACGAGGCGGCCGGCATCGTCGATGCCGTCGGCGCAGGCGTCACCGACGTCGCGCTCGGCGACCAGGTGGCGATCTACTACATCGAGAACACGGCCGACGCGCCGCGTCCGAACCTCGGCCCGAACGTCCAGCCGCATGGGCGTCGACGTCGACGGCGCATTCGCGGAGTACGTCGTGCGCCCGGTGTCGACGCTGATCCGGCCGCCGCGCGCACGTCGACCCCGCGACGCTCGCGGTGCTGACCGACGCGGTCGGTACGCCCTACCACGCGCTCGTGCAGATCGCGCGCGTGCAAGCCGGGCGAGACGGTCGCGGTGCTCGGGATCGGCGGCGTCGGCTCGAACGCAGTGCAGGTCGCGAAGACGCTCGGCGCCCGCGTCGTCGCGATCACCCGCTCGGCGGAGAAGCAGGAGCTCGCGCGACAGCTCGGCGCCGACGAGGCGGTCGGCGATCGCCGACGCACGCGAGGCGATCGGCGGCCACGGCGCCGACGTCGTCGTCCAGTGCGCCGCGTCGGCGGCGATGGACGAGGCGGCGATCGAGGCTCGCCGGCTTCGCGGGCCGCGTCGTCTTCGTCGCGACGACGCCGGAGTCGTTCGCGACGAAGGCGAGCACGCTCGTCTGGCGCGAGCTCACACTGCTCGGTTCGCGCGGCTTCACGCGTCGCCGACATCCGGCCGTCATCGATCTCTACCTCGCAGGGACGCATCACCGACCGACCACCTGACGGCGCGGCTGCGGCCGCTCGAGGAGGCGAACGAGGCGCTCGAGGACCTGCGCGCGGGTCGCGTCATGCGATCGGTGCTCGTGCCGTGAAGGTCGGCGTGATCGCCGGCGACGGCGTCGGCCCGGAGGTGATGGCGGAGGCGGCGAAGGTGCTCGAGGCGACGGCCGTCGAGCTCGAGCTCGTCGACGCTGCCGTGGGGATCGGCGTACTGGCACGAGCACGGCGCGATGATGCCGAGCGACGGCGTCGCGGTGGCGCGCGGGTTCGATGCGATCCTGCTCGGCGCGGTCGGCGATCCGGCGGTCCCGGACGACGTCACGCTCTGGGGGCTCTTGCTGCGCGCTGCGCCAGGGCTCGACCTGTGGGCGAACGTGCGGCCGGTGCAGCTGCTCCCCGGCGTGCCGTGCCCGCTCGCGGGGCGCGGCCCGGAAGACGTCGACATGCTCTTCGTCCGCGAGAACATCGAGGGCGAGTACTCGGGCGCGGGGCGGGTGCGCGCTCGGGCGAGTCGCGTCGAGACGACCGTCTTCACGCGTGCCGGAGTCGAGCGCATCGTGCGATATGCGTTCGAGCAGGCGCCGTGCACGGCGGAAGCTGCTGACGAGCGCGACGAAGTCGAATGCGCTCCGCCACACGATGGTGCTCTGGGACGAGGTCGTCGAGGAGGTCGGCGCGGAGTTCCCGGACGTCGAGCGCGAGAAGGTGCTCGTCGACGCGCTCGCGGCGCGCATGGTGCGCAACCCCGACTCGCTCGACGTCGTCGTTGCGTCCAATTTGTTCGGCGACATCCTCACCGACCTTGCCGGGGCGATCCAGGGTGGGCTCGGAGTGTGCGCGAGCGCGAACATCTCGCCGGGCGCGGGCGCGCACATGGGCATGTTCGAGCCGGTGCACGGCTCGGCCCCCGACATCGCCGGGAAGGGCGATCGCGAACCCGATCGGCGCGATCTGGAGCGCTGCGCTCATGCTCGACCACGCGGGCGAGCGCGACGCTGCGGCGCGCGTGCTGACGGCGCTCGCGGAGGTGCGCGTGCGCACGCGCGACGTGGGCGGGACGGCGACGACGGCGGAGGCCGGCGACGCGATCGCCGCGGCGGTGGCCGGATGAGAAGCGGGCGCCGCGCGCATCTCGCTCGAGCCGCCGCTCGGATTGCCGATGATCGGCTTCGTCCGGATGATGGCAGCCGGCCGCGCGACTACGGGCTGCCGCTCGAGGCGACGGCGCTCGTCCTCGACGGAGAGGCGCGCGTCGTGCTCGTCGGCGTCGACACACTCGGCATCCAGGCGCCAGAGGTGGATCGGTTGCGCGAGCGCGTCGCGGAGGCCGTCGGGACGGAGCCGTCGCACGTGCTCTTGAACTGGAACCACACGCATCTCGCGCCGCCGGGCGGGCGGTCGTTCATCCGCGCGCTCGCGCAGGTGGACGAGCACCGAGCTGACGCGCGCGGCTCGAGAGCGTACGTCGACGACCTGCACGCAGCGATCGTCGCGGTCGCACGCGACGCGGCCGAGCGGCTCGAACCGGCGCGCGTCGTCTGGGGCCTCGGCTCGCTTCCCGATGCCGTCAACCGCCGCGAGCGCCGCGACGGGCGCGTCGTTCTCGGTTGGAACCCCGAGGGCGCGGTCGACCGCAGCGTCACGGTGCTGCAGGCGCGCCGGCCGGACGAGTCCGCGATCGGCACGCTCGTCGGCTACGGCTGCCACACCGTCACGACCGGGCCCGACGTGCCGATCTACTCCGCCGACTATCCCGGGTGCGTTGCGCGACGCGGTGCGCACGTGGACCGGCGGCGAGTGCGTCTTCTTCCAGGGCGCGGCCGGGAACGTGCTCCCGCTCGTCTGCTTCACCGGCTCGGAGGAGGAGGCCGATGCATGTGGGGCGCGCGGCTCGCGCTCGAGGCGCTCCACGCGGTCGCGCAGGAGCGCGCGTGGCCGGTGCGCATCGAGCGCGAAGGGTGGGGCTCGGTGACGCCGATCTCGCTCTACCGCCGCCACGGCGAGGACGCGCCGGAGCAGCCGATCGCGGTCGCCGAGGAGCGCGCCGTCTTCCCGTTGCAGCCGCTGCCGACGGTCGAGGAGATCGGGCGGATGCGGGCCGAGTTCGAGGCTGCCGTCGAAGCCTCGCGCGCGGAGGGGCCGGCGCGCGTGCGCACGGCCGCCTACCACGCGCGCTGGGCGCGAGCAGACCGAGGAGAAGCTCCGTGCCGGCACGCGCGCCGACGGAGCTCGACGGCCCGATCACCGCGGTGCGCGTCGGCGACGGCGTCATCGCGACGGGCCCGGGCGAGATCTTCAGCGGAGATCGGCCTCGCGGTGAAGGAGCGGTCGCCCGCCGAGTGACGCTCTACGCCGGCTACACGAACGGAATCGTCACGTACTTCCCGACCGCGGCCGAGTTCCCGCTCGGCGGCTACGAGCCCGACTACGGCAACCGCAGCTTCGGCCAGGTCGCCCAGGTGACGCCCGGAGTCGGAAGCGATCCTCACCGAGACGGCCGTGCGGCTCGTCGGGCGGCTGTTCGCGTGATCACCGTCAGCTTCTACGGCAACGGCCTCGCGTCGAACAACACGGCCGCGGTCCTGCGCCGCCGCGACGGGATCGAGGTGCGCGGGCCGTTCGGCCGCGACGAGCGCGACGCCGCGCTTCGCTCGGGCGCCGACGTGGTCGTGATCGCGACGACGTCGTTCCTCGCCGAGATCGCCGACGATGTGCGCGACGCGGTCGAGGCCGGCTCGAACGTGATCACGACCGCCGAGGAGGCCGCGCAGCCGTGGGCGATCGATCCCGAGATCGCCGAGCGCCTCGACGCGCTCGCGCGCGAGCCGGGCGTGACGATTCTCGGCGCAGGGCTGAACCCGGGCTTCGCGTTCGACGCGCTCGTGCTGACGGTCTGCGGCGCCGCGCCGGAGGTCGAGTCGCTGCTCGTCGAGCGCGTCGTCGACCTGTCCGGCTTCGGCGAGACGGTGCTGCGGCGAATCGGCGTCGGCCACACGCGCGAGGCCTTCGACGCGGGCAAGCGCGCACGGGACGGTGACCGGGCCACATCGGCTTCCCGCAGTCGATGCGCGTCGTCGCCGAGCGCCTCGGCGTCGAGATCGAGCGCATCGACGCGCGAGATGGAGCCGATCTTCGCCGAGCGCGAGCTCGCGGCGAGGTCGATGACGGTGGCCGCCGGCCGGACGGCGGGCTTCCGTCAGCGCTACGTCGCGATCGCCGGCGGCGCGCCCTGGTTCGAGGCGCTCTTCACCGGCCACGTCGCACCGGCGGAGATCGGCCTCGAGCCGCGCGACGCGATCCACGTGCGCGGCCCGGCGCGAGCTCCACTTCTTCGCGCACGCCGGGACTGAACCCGCAGACCGGCTCGGCGCCGTCGTCGCGAACTCGATCCGGCGCGTCGTCGACGCGCGCCCGGGCTGGGTTACGGTCGGCGAGCTGCCTCCTGCGATTCCGCGCTAGACGTCCTCGAAGGGGTAGAGCGGGCGCGGGCGGCGGGGGTACGGGAGCGAGGCGAGGTTGCACGACGTCGGGCCCGGCGTGTCGGCGACGACGCTCCGGTCGGTGAGATGCGCGAAGCCGGCCTTGAAGCTGATGTGCGACTTCGCCTGCAGGACGGCGTAGCTCGCGGGGTCGGCGCCGAGCGTCTCGTACAGGGCCGGGTCGATCACGCCGACGCTGCAGCGAGTGGACGACGACGTCGACGCCGTCGATCGATGACGAGCGCGGCGGGGCCGGTCGCGGCCCGGTAGCCGCGGTTGACCGGGTGCGTGTAGACGACGTCGCCGTCGAAGAGCCGCTCGACGCGCGCCGGTCACCGGCGTGCGCTCGTTGTAGGCGCCGGCGTCGCCGCCGCCGAGGACGAGCTCGACGGTCGCGCCTTCGCCGGCGCGCGTCGCGGCCGCCGCGGCGTCCGCGTCGCGGATCGAGAGCAGCACGCCGCGCGCGCCTGCGCCGTAGCACCGCGCGCAGCAGCTCGGTGCTGTCGCCGATCGCGCCGCCGTTCGTCGCGTCGCCGGCGTCGGCGAGCGACGACCGGCGGCGGCTGCGCGAGCGCCGCGGCGAGCGCGTCGTCGATCGGCAGCCGCACACCGCCGAGGAACGCGTGCCGCTCCGACCAGGCCTCGTCCATGATCCGCTCGGCCGCGCGCTCGCGCGCCGGCCGCGTCGCCGTCGGTCGTGACGACCGCCTTCCACGAGAGCTCCGGCACGTCGATCCACGGCTGCACCGGCAGCAGGGCCGACGCGAGCGCACCGTCGCGCTCGGCCTCGTCGTTCAGCGCCATCAGCCGGCGGAACGGGTCGCGGCTCGAGTCGTGCAGCTCGGGCGGCGTGATCATCGGCCGCGACGCGACGGCCATCACCGGCCGGACGCGCCCGGCGAGGGTCGTCGCGCGAGGAGCCGTCCCGCCTGCTCGCCGGTTCGCCGCGTGTCGACGTGCGGGCAGGTGCGGTACGCGGTGAACGCGTCGGCGGCGGCGACCATGCGCGCGCGTCAGGTTCGCGTGGCAGTCGAGGCTGACGACGATCGGCTTCTCCGGCCCGAGCCGCTCGCGCAGCGCGTCGAGCAGCGCGCCCTCGGGATCGTCCTCGTCGTGGGCGACGCAGGCGCCGTGCAGCATCAGGTAGGCGCCGTCGATCGACTCGTCGCACGGCGCGAGCAGCGAGCCGCGACGATCTCCGCGAGGACGCCGCGCGCGAGCGGCCGGCCCGGGCCCCGACCACGCCGCGAACGACGGGACGATCTCGAGCCCGGCCTCCTCGAGCACGCTCCAGGCGCCCGCGAGCTCGCTGCTCGGCGCCGAGGAAGTCGCGGTGCAGCTCGGCGCCGACGCCGAACATCTGCGCGCGCAGGTCGTCGAGCGTCGTCTCGCCCGGGCGCGAACGTGTTCGACTCCATCGAGAAGCCGCCGACGAGGACGCGGCCATCAGTACATCGTCAGGCCGCCGTCGGCGGCGATCTGCTGGCCGGTGAGGTAGCCGGCCGCCGGGCTGAGCAGCCAGACGATCGTCTCGGCGCACTCGCGCGGCGGCGAGGTGCGGCCGAGCGGCACCGCGGCGAGCCGCGCCTCGTGCAGCGCCTCGGGCGTCGTCCCGCGCGCCCGCGCCGCCGCGGCGAGGAACTGCTCCTGCATCGGCGTGTCGACGATCCCGGGCAGGACGGCGTTGACGCGGATGCCGCGCGCCGCGTAGGCGTAGCGCGAAGCTGCGCGTGATCGAGCTCACCGCGGCCTTCGACGCGCAGTAGACCGACTGCTCCTGCGACGCCGCGCATGCGCGCGGAGACCGACGAGAGCGTCACGATCGAGCCGCCGTCGCGCAGCAGCGCGCCGAACGCCTGGCAGAGGAAGTAGATCGCCTTCGCGTTCACGTCGAGGATCGCGTCCCAGTCGTCCTCGGTCGTCTCCGCGATCGGCTTCGGGCGGACGATGCCGTGCGCGATCACGAGGTGGTCGCACTGGCCCGCGTCGCCTCGACGAGGGCCGCGCGTCCCTCGGTCGTCGCGAGGTCCGCGGCGACCCCGTCCGACTCGACGGCGAGACGTCGCACGCGAACGACCTCGGCGCCGCGCTCGGCAGGAGCTCGGCGACCGCCCGGCCGATCCCGCCCGCGGCGCCGGTCACGACCGCGCGCCGGCCGCTGAAGTCGAGCGGCCGTCATGCGGCGGGTGCGACCGAGCCGTGCGTCTCGAGGCTCGCGACCGCTCTTCGCGAGCGCCTCCATGTCCGCGAACTGCGCCACGTCGAGCGGGCGCGAGAGCCGGCCGTCGGACACGACGTGCAGCCGGTCGGCCACCTCGAACACCTCGGGGATCTCGGTGCAGAAGAGGAGCACCGCGCCGCCGTCGGCCGCGAACGCGCGCAGGATCTCGTAGATCTCCGCCTTGCTCGAGATGTCGACGCCGCGCGTCGGCTCCTCGAGCGCGAGCACCTCCGGCTTGCGCCCGACCGCGGCGGCGATCGCGACCTTCTGCTGGTTGCCGCCGCGAGAGCGAGCGGATGCCGATGTCGATCCCGGCCGCCTTGACCTGGAAGCTCGTGCGCAGCTCCTCGGCGATCGCGCGCATCCGTCGCGGGCGCATGCCGAGCACGCCGCGCGAGATCTCGCGGTCGAGCCGGATGACGAGGTTCTCGCCGACGGTGAGGTTCGAGAAGAGGCTCGACGCGCGGTCGGCGGCGACGTAGCTCACGTGCGCGTCGAGCCGGCCGGGCCGCACCGGCCGCCCGTCGACGAGCACCTGCCCGTGCACGCGCCGCAGGCCGGCGCAGGCGCGCACGATCTCGCGGCCGCCCGATCCCTCGACGCCGATCAGCGCCGTCACCATGCCCTTCGGCAGCGCGAAGTCGAGGCTCGCGGAACGCGCGCTTGTGATCGGTCAGCCCGACGAGCTCGAGCGCAGGCTCGCCGACGAGCGGTCGCTCGCCGTCGCCGTCTCCGCGCCGCGCCGGCGTGCCCGAGGCCGCGGACGAGCGTCTCGGCGATGTTCTCGGCGGTGCGTCTCGGCGCCCTCGAGCAGCCGCACGCAGCGCCCGTCGATGATCACGGCGACGCGGTCCGAGTGCGCGGCGAGCTCGGTGAGCCGGTGCGAGATGAGCATCACGACGCGGCCGGCGTCGGCGAGCTGCGCGGATCGAGCCGGAAGAACTCCGCCGACTCGCCCGGCGTGAGCGCCGAGTTCGGCTCGTCGAACAGCATCACGCGCGCGTCGTGCACGAGCGCGCGCGTGATCTCCGTGCGCTGCTGGATCGCGAGGCCGAGCTCGCCGAGCGGCGTGTCGCGCAACGTCGCAGGATGCCGAGCTCCTCGAACAGCCGGTGGTGCTCGTCGCCCGTCTTCGGCCAGCGCCAGCCGTTCTCCTCGTGCCCGACGACGATGTTCTCGCCGACCGTCAGGTTCGGGAAGAGCTGCGGCTCCTGGTGCACGACCGCGACGCGGTGCGAGCCGAACTCGCTCGACCACGGCTCGCCGTCGACGACGATCTCGCCCTCGTCCCAGTCGACCTCGCCGGCGAGGATCTTGACCATCGTGCTCTTGCCGGCGCCGTTCGGCCCGGCGACGCCGAGGATCTCGCCCGGCCGCGCGTCGAGGTCGAGGCCGTCGAGCGCGACCGTGTCGCCGTAGCGCTTGCGCAGGCCGCGGATCTCGGACGCCGGCGGTGTCGCGCTCATGCCGTCGGCGCGCCTGCTCGTGAACCGGTCGATCACGACCGCGCCGATCGTGACCGTGCCGAGCAGGATCTGCGACGCGAACGGCCCGGACGCGATCAGCGCGAAGCCGTTGGCGAGCACGGCGAGCAGGAGCGCGCCGCCGACCGTCCCGATCGACGCTGCCCTTGCCGCCGGTGAGGCTCGCGCCGCCGATGATCACCGCGGCGAACACCGGGAACAGGTCGGACTGGCCGTCGTTCGGGCTCGGCCGAGCCGACGAACGAGAAGTCGAGGAGCCCGGCGAGGCACGCCATGCAGGCGCAGAGGATGAACGCGAGGAAGATGTAGCGCTGCGACCGGGCAGCCGTACGATCGCGGCCGCCTGCGCGGTTGCCGCCGATCGCCTTCAGGCGGAAGCCGAAGAGCGTGCGGCTGAGCAGGAAGCCGAAGACGAGCAGCAGGGCGATCGTCCAGACCCCCTGCTCCGGGAACTTGCCCGGGAAGCGAGGCGTTGCCGAGGTTCGTGAAGAAGCTGGTACTCGCTCGTGCGGCACGGTGTGGCCGGTCGGCGGGTACTGGTAGCTGAGGTTCTGCGTCTGGCCGATGTACAGCGTCAGGCCGAAGACGAGCGTGCTCGAGCCGAGCGTCGCGATGAACGACGGGATCTTGACGACCGCGGTGAAGAAGGCGTTGAAGAGGCCGACCGCCGATCGCGCGCCAGGAAGGCGAGCCAGGATCGCGAGGTAGACCGGGACGCCGTGCGTCACCCAGAGCACGGCGACGATGTTCGTGCGAGAGGCCGTAGACGGCTCGCGAACGAGAGGTCGATCTCGCCCGCGATGATCACGACCGTCAGGCCGAAGCCCATGATCGCGATCGTGCTGAGGCCGCGCAGGATCCCGAGCAGGTTGTCGACGATCGAGCATCTGGCCGTTCGTGCGGATGCTGAAGTACGCGCCGACGATCGATGACGGCGAGCGTGACGCCGCCGATGCGCGCGAGCGTCGTGCGCGCCCAGCGGAACCGGCGAGCGCCGCAGCGCGCGCGGCGACGGTTGCCTCGGAGACTCGGTCATGGCCGGAGTCGGACGCGGCGGACGGCTGCACGCTGCTCCGCCCGGACCGCTCGTGCAGGCCGATGCGCTCCTGGCCCGGCAGCCCGCTGCAGGGCGTAGATCTTGAAGTCGTTCGCGAGCGTCGCCTGGGCCTGCTTGCAGGTTGCGCCTTCGTGACGACCGTCAGGTGCTGCGTGTTCGGCAGGATCTTGCCGGTCTTCAGGAACTTGGCGCAGGCGAGCGCGCCGAACGCGGCCTGCTGCGGCCAGTTCTGGTCGAAGAGCGCGATCTCGCGTGCCGTTCTTGAGCGCCGCGATCTGCTCGGGCGTCACGTTCCAGCCGACACTGAACGCCTTGCCGGCGCGGCCGGCGTCCTTGATCGCGCGGGCCGCGATAGCCGGCGCCGATGTCGACGTTCTCGATCACGTCGACGTTCTTGCCGACGCCGCTACAGGAACGCCTTGAACGCGTCGTACGTCTTGCCCGGGTCGTACGTCGTGTTGAGCATGTTCTTCTCGGTCGTGACGAACGTCGCGCCCGGGATCGCCGTCTGGATCCCCAGCCGGAAGCCCTTGGCGCGGTTCTGCGGCCCAGTACTGCGTCGGGTCGCCGCCCGAGACCGCGAACGTCTTGAAGTGCAGGTTGTGCGCCTTCATGTAGCTGACGACCGTCGCCGCCGCGGTGTCGCCTTCCTTCTCCGGCACCTGCGTGAAGTTCGTCAGCTCGTTACCGAAGGTCGACGAGGCCGACGGTGAAGACCGGGATCCCCTTCGCCAGCAGCTGTGCGACGAGTGCGCGCCATGCTCGTGCTCGCCTGCGGCTCGATCGAGAGGCAGTCGACCTGGTTCGTGTTCAGGAGCGCCTGGATCTGGTTGATCTGCGTGTTGACGTCCTGCTGGGTCTGCGGCGGGCAGAGCCGCTTGCCGCTGATCGGATAGATCTTGCTCGCGGCCGGGATCGAGGCGTCGTAGCCGGCCTGGTACTGCTGCGAGAAGCCCTGGATCGAGCAGGATCCGTACGAGAAGACGTAGTTGATCGACTTGTGCGCCGCGATCTTGTCTCGGATCGACTTCGCGAGCGAGAAGCGTCTTGCCCGACTTGAGCTTCAACGTGTACGGGTCTGAGCTGCGCGTGGCACCGGCGCCGACACACGTGACGGCGAGCGCCACGAGTACGGCGAGCGCGGTCGCCGTCGCCAGCAGGCGAGGCCGACGAGCGCCTTCAGTCCTTTGCGATCTCCTCATTTCTGTCTCTCCCTCCGAAGGGTCCGGTGCGCTACCGGTCAGGTCCGCGCACGAGGCTCGATGACTCGGTTCGCGCCATCCTGTCAGACCCGCGCCTTGGGTGTCAATCGGTACCGGAAACGTTTCTACCTCCGTCCTTGACAGGCCCGAAGCGACCGCCGTAGGCTCGGGCGGTGAGGCGGGTGGCGATCGTGACGGGCGCCGCGAGCGGCATCGGGCTCGCGACGGCGCACGCGCTCCTCGACGCCGATCCGGAGCTGGCCCTCGCGGCCGTCGACGTCGGCGAGATCCCGCCGAACCTGCGCGAGCGCGGACTCGGTCATGCCGGTCGCATGCGACGTCGCCGACCACCCGGCGGTCGGGGAGGCTGTCGCGACGATCGCGCGCGAGCTCGGGCCGCCGGCGCTCCTCGTCAACTCCGCCGGCATCCAGTTCCATGCGCCGGCGCTCGAGCTCGCATTCGAGGACTGGAGCCGGCTCCTCGCGATCAACCTCGGCGGCACCTTCTCGTTCTGCCAGGCAGCTGGACGGCACATGGTCGAGCTGCGCCGCGGCGCGATCGTGAACCTCGCCTCGATCTCGATGTATCTTCGGCTTCCCGCAGCGGCTGCCGTACATCGTCAGCAAGTGCGGCGTCGGCGGCCTCACGCAGACGCTCGCAGTCGAGTGGGCGCCGTACGGCGTGCGCGTGAATGCCGTCGCGCCCGGGCATGGTGGAGACGCCGATCCTCTCCGGCGGCCTCGCGAGTGGCGTGATCAACCGCCAGGTCGCGGAGAACGCGCACGCCTTGGGCCGGCTCGGGACGCCCGAAGAGATCGCAGCAGCGATCGTCTTCCTGCTCTCCGACGGCGCGAGCTTCGTGACCGGCGAGATCCTGTGCGTCGACGGCGGCTTCCGCCGCGTGAAGGTCTGACAGATGGTGAACGTCGAGGGCAAGATCGCGGTCGTCACGGGTGGGACACGCGGAATCGGACGAGTGCTCGCGGAGGCACTCGAGCGCGCGGGCGCGCAGGTTGCCGTCGTGGGGCGAAGCGCGTCACGATTCAGGGCGGATGTCGGCGACGTCGAATCGGTCGCGCGGGTCAAGGAGCGCATCGAGTCCGAGCTCGGGACGCCGCAGGTGCTCGTGAACGCCGCGGGCATCTTCGGGCCCGTCGACCCACTGCGCCGTTCGAATCCGGTGGACTGGATCGAGACGATCCGGGTCGACGCGATCGGCCCCTACCTCACCTGTCGTGCCTTCGCCGACGGAATGGTGCAGCGGGGATGGGGCCGCATCGTGAATGTGACGTCGGCGGCGTCGCTCCATCCGCCTGGAACGCTCAACAGCGCGTACGCGACGGCGAAGGTCGCACTCAATCAGCTGACACGCCACCTCGCTGCGGAGCTGGACGGAACGGGCGTGACGGCGAACGTGATCCACCCGGGGGACGTGAAGACCGAGATGTGGGCGGACATCCGCGACCAGGCCGAGCAGCTCGGCGCGGAAGGCGATGCGCTCCGGCAGTGGGTCGAGTGGGTCGCCGAGACGGGCGGCGACCCGCCGGAAAAGGCAGCGGACCTGCTGCTACGTATCCTCGCGAGCGACGTCAACGGCAAGTTCCTCTGGATCGAGGAGCCGTTGCAGCCGCCGATCGCGAGCTGGGGCGAGGACGGCGGGCTTCGACCCTGGACCACGTAGCAACGCGAGCGACGCTGACCTTCAACGGCGGCTCTGCGACCACCGCCAACCTCGACGTGATCGAAGACGCCAGGCGGCGATGCCGGCGAGAAAGAGGCCGAGCTCGACGATGGTGATCGTGAGGCGGTTGAGGATCGTCGCGCCGAGGGCGGTCGAGTCGCTCGTGATCGGCGATCAGCAGGGCGTACATCGACGCCTCGCGCACACCGAGCCCTGACGGCGCGAAGACGGCGAGCACGGCGACGATCGCACCGACCGCGGCGGTGCCGCCGAGGAACGGGATCGCGTCGAGGTGCGGCGTGGTGCCGAGGCTGCGGATCAGGAAGTACAGGCCGAATCCGCCGATCAGCCAGGTGCCGCAGTAGAAGACGAGTAGCGCGGCCATCGTCGGGAACGGCAGTGGCTCGATCGCGAGGGAGGCCGAACGGCTTCAAGAGCCGCGCCGTGAGGGGACGAAAGATGCGCGGGTGGAGGATCGCGATGCAGGCGAGCGTGAACAGCACGAGCGGAAGCACCGGCGCGTCGACGTTGTGCACCCACGCGAGGCTGACCACGAAGACGACGATCCCGGAAAGCGCCGAGAGAATCGCCTCGACGAGGATCGACGCGAGGATGGTGCCGGTCGCGGTCTCGCCGGTGAGCCGCTCGAGCGCCGCCACGCGTGCTGCCGGCGTCCAAACCCCGCCGGGGATGTACTTCGCGAGCATCGAGACCATCTCGGCCTGCAGCGCGGCGCGGTACGAAACGTGGATGTTCCAGCCGGCGAGGATGCGGATCCAGCCGAGGATGAAGACGAGGTA
Organism: uncultured Actinomycetes bacterium; assembly: GCA_963761365.1. Taxonomy (GTDB): domain Bacteria; phylum Actinomycetota; class Thermoleophilia; order Gaiellales; family Gaiellaceae; genus PALSA-600. Next base: position 385,088 of record CAVXHB010000001.1, read on the forward strand.
GTAGGCGGCGACGGTCGCGAGCGCGAAACCGACGTCGCGACAGGCGTGCGTTGGCGAGCTGCGGGCTCGGCCTTCGACCACTCTCCCTTGACGGCGTAGACGCAGGCGCCGATCACCGCGAGCGCGGCGGCCGCTTCGAGCGTCCTGCGGAGTCGCGGCCGGCGCTTGATCGCGGAAACGAGCCTGCCTGCAGTGTCGAGCGGCCGCATCAGAGCACGATAGTGCGCGATGCGACGCCTGCGCGCGCCGTGCTTTAGCGACGAGGCTCGTTCACGCGAGCAGCGAGATAGCTCTCGATCTGGCGGATCACCCCTGCTGTATCGAACCAAGCCTGCTCGCGCGAGATCAAGCCATCGCGGATATCGAAGACGTGCAGGATCCGGAAGCTGACCGGGGCGCCGTCGGCCTCGATGCCGAGAAACGAGCCTCGTATGTGCCCCGAGAGGATTGCCTCGTCGACCACGTGGTCCGGGGACGCGAACCGAAGCGTCGAGACCATCGTGAGATCGGGGATGGTCGCGAGGATCTCGGCGTAGTTGTTCGCCGCCGCAGTCTTTCCGGCAACGGGACACTCCGGGTTGCTGACGTCGTCCCAGATCAGATCGTCGGCATATGTTGCAAGCGTCCCGGGGATGTCGTGGGCGTTCTCTGCGGCGAAATGCTGTTCCACGATCGCCAACGCCCGCTCGATCAGGTCCGTGCTCACTTCCCATCCTCCCGCGTGCTGTTATTGATGCGCTCGATCTCGTCAGCCGAAAGGGTGAGATCCACCATCGGCACCAGATCCGCAAGCTGCTCGACCGTTCGCACGCTTGCGATCGGGGCGACGACCGTGTCCTGGGCACACAGCCACGCGAGCGCGACCGCCGCGACCGTCGTCTGATGAGCCGCGGAGATCTCGTCGAGCACCTCGAGGGCCGCGAGCCCTCGCGCGTCGAGGTAGGTGCGAGCGCCCTCGGCGCGTGGGCTCGTCGGGATCTCCCGCCCGGGCCTGTACTTGCCGGTCAGGAAACCTTGGGCAAGGCCTTGATAGGGAACGCACGCGATGTCCTCTGCGTTGCACAGCTCCTGCAGGTCGCCCTCGTACTCGCCCCGGTCGAGCAGGCTGTAACGCGGCTGGATCGCCACGAACCGCGCCAGGCCAAGGCGATCGGAGACCTCGAGTGACGCCGCAAATCTCGAGGCCGTGAAGTTCGACGCGCCGATCTCTCGAACCTTCCCTTCCTCGACGAGCTCGGTGAAGCCGCCGAGCGACTCCTCGAATGAAGTCTCCTGGTCGTCGCGGTGGGCGTAGTACAGATCAACGCGGTCTGTCTGAAGCCGCTCGAGCGATTCCTCGAGCGCCGCTCGAGTCGTTGCCGGTGCGAGCCCTCTGTGCGGAGCCCAGGCAGCGACCTTCGTTGCAATCACCATCTCGTCGCGGCACCCACGACTGCTCAACCAACGGCCGATGATCGTCTCCGACTCGCCACCGACATTCCCGTCGACCCATGCCGAGTAGCTGTCCGCGGTATCGATTTCGGCGCGGTGTGGGTTTGCACGCGCTTGCGCCTGCGCATCGGCGTGGCGGCTTCGGTCGCCGCCGTTCCCGCCTCCGCCACCACCACGCGAATGCGCGCCGACATGACCGGCGGATTGTGCGGGATGTGATCCTTGTCGCCCAGCAGCAGCTGCAGGGTGTGCGGTCCCGGTTTGAGCGTGACCTCCGCTTCGGTCTGGCCGGTGCCGAAGTGGAGGTGATTGAAGTCGTTGGGAATGGGCTTGTCCAAAGGCGGCAACTCGGTGTCGATCAGCAGGTGGTGATGGCCCGAGTTCGCGCGATCCGAGCCGGCGGGTGCCACTCCCATCTCGCGCAGACCGAAACGGATGGTCGCCTTGGGCGGAATGGTCGCCCCGTCCTTGAGGTCGGAGAAATAGACCTCGGCGCCTGGCGCCGAAGGCGTCGGTCCGCCGGTTTGCTTCTCCTCGGCCGAGGCCATGCCGCATGTCGCGGCGCCGACGATCAGCAATGTCATCGCGGATTTGACCAACCTGAATGATCTGCCGGCGCCTTCGCTCCGTACGTCCATCGCTGCGTTCTCCCGCCCATGAGCCGAATTTGTGTCGGATCGGAATCGATCGTCGGTCGACACTATACCGGACTTTCGGGCGCGCGTACCCGTTGCGCGTCGGCATGCGCCGCCCCTTGGGACAGGGTGCGGTGTCGGGATGTGGACGGTGCGGGCGTGCGAATGAAGGAGGCGGCTTGCGCCTCATTCATCCCGCGGATGTCCAGGCAGTGCCGCGTTCAGGCGACTCCGCCGGCGAACAGGCTCTTCTTGAGAATGGCGTGAACGCCCCAATTGCCGTCGACGACCTGGGTAATCCCGAAGTCGACCGCAATCGACATCAGCGAGATCGCCTCGTCCTTGGTGAGTCCCTTGGTGTTCATCAGGAACGCCCGCATCTTGCGAAAGGCGTCCTTGAGCGCAAGATCGACCGATGACTTCTCGTAGATCGTCGACTGGGCCTTGTCGCCAAGCTCCTGCAGATAATTGGCGTAGCTGAATCCGTGCATCAGCCATTCGTCCTGGGTCTCGAGCAGCGGATAGTCGAGACTCGCGAGCGAGGTTCCTTCGAGCGTGGCTTTCTTGTGCAGAACGACCTGGAACGTCCCCGTCAGCGAGCATTCGATCGCCGTGCCGCACATTTCCGAGTTGCCTTGCGACGCGTGCGGATCGCCGGCCGACAGCAGGGCTCCGGGCACCGCGACAGGGTAGTACATGGTCGCGCCCTTGCCGATGCGCCAATTGTCGATGTTGCCGCCGAAATAGCCGGGCGGAATGGAGTTCGACGATATCGGCTTCCTTCGGGGCCAGGCCGATGACCCCGAAATGCGGCCGGATGGGAATCTGGACGTTCTTGAGGACGCCGTGGTTCTCCTTGATGGTGCTGTGGTCGACCGGGACACCTGGATAGTCGATGGTCTTGTGCACCACGCCGAACGGATCCGTCTGCGGCGTCCATTGAAAATTGTAGACCGCCTTCGCCCAGTTGCGCTGTCCGGTCGCATCGATCTCGTAGATGGTGATGACCTCGCGCGGCTTCGGCTCGGTCATCAGCTCCTTGTAGTGGAAACCCCACCACGCCGCCGCGTTGCTGCCGAATGCCTTGCCGGCATGGGTGGGGTTCGCGCACGGGCGGGGCTTCACGTCCATGATCCGCAACTCGATCACGTCGCCGGGCTCGGCGTTGCGCACGTAGATCGGACCGGTGCAGATGTGCACGCCGAACCCCTCGCCGGCGCCGCGCCCCAATAGCTTGCCGTCGATCGGACCGGCGCCGCGCCGGTTCACACCCTTCTTGTCCTTGGTCCACAGGTAGACGCTCTCGGCGCCGGGATCGCCCTTGACCATGCGTTCGGCGTCGTCGTTGGCGTGATGGGTCAACGTCTCGATGGTCACGTAGTCGCCGGGATCGATCTCGACGACGGGTTTGAGCAGCTTGCTGAAATAGCCCCAATGGACGGTGTCGGCGGTGGCCGGCACGTAATGATGTTTCGGCTGGCCCTGCCGCGGCGCGACCGTCTGGGCGGTGGCGGGCGGGACCAGCGACATGCCGCCGGCGGTCAGGGCCGCCGCGCCGCCGGTGGCGATAAACGCGCTTTTCAGGAAGCTGCGCCGTTCGGCGTCGAGATCGTCGAGCAGCTTCTGGCGGTGGAGCTCGAAGTCGGGGCAATTGCGATCATCGCCTGCACACATTGGAGGTCCTCCCTTGGGTGGATCCGACAACACGTCGATGTCGACGGCTCGTGGATCGGATGTCCTGCTCATGCATGCAGCACCCGTGCCAATCGTCGATCCCGCGCCGCGAGCGAAATCGTGGTTCAACATCAACGGAATTGGCCTTAAGCTGCTCAAGGCTGCAGCAATCTGGAGCTGGTCGCGCCGGCATCTTGTGCACATTCGGCGGGCATCACATCCGGCCGGCGCAAACGGGCAAGCCGGCTGGGGGCGCGCGCCGCGGCGCGCAGGCCTTGGAGCGAAGACCTCGGCGTGAGAAGGGCATGGTG
>CAVXHB010000002.1:0-384063 GCA_963761365.1 uncultured Actinomycetes bacterium
GAGGTGCGTACCGGCGTAGAGGCCGGGCTTGTTCCACGAGAAGCCCTCGCCGGTGCCGCCGCCGAACCAGGGCACCCAGCCCACTGCCAGCGCCACCTCGTTTTCCCGTCGAGGGACCTCGACGATGCTGGGACGCCGCGCCACATCTCCCGTGACGCGGATGCGAAAGCCTGCCTCGGCAACGAATCTCTTCACGTTGCGCGGTCGGAGAACGAAGACACACGCACCACCGTCGAGCGGAACCGTGCGCGCCTCAACGACTGTGGCGCCGAGCGGCGGGTGCGCCTGCGCGGAGGCCTGGCAAGCGTTCGACGACAGCTCCGGCCTCGTCGTGGTACCAGGCGAGAGGCGAGCCGTCTCGTAGCCCACGTCATTCCCGTACTGGTCGGTAAAGATCGCGGAATCTGCGACGTCCTGGTGCCTCGCGAGCAGTTGCGCGTTGGCCTCCACCGCGAAGAGCTCGCCGATCCAGTGAGCCGCGACTGTTCTGCCGTGGTCACTCGAGCCGTGCACCCAGACGTGAATCGTCGAACCGGCAATCTGGGCATCGTCGACGCCGTCGTGTGGGAAGAGCGATTTCACCTGAGCGACGACTGAGTCGACGACCGCGGCGCGAGCGCTTCGGGGAGGTGGCGCTGTTCCACCGCAACCGGAAACGACGACGAAAAGGCCGACGATCGCAACCGCGGCACGCGCTCGCTGTCTCACGCATGGGCAATGCTACTTTCGCCTCATGGCTCGCAGTGTGATCGTCGCCGCGGTGCGGACACCGTTCGGGAAGCTCGGCGGCGGGCTCGCCGGCTACTCCGCAACCGAGCTCGGCGCGATCGCGATCCGGGCGGCGCTCGAGCGCGCCGGCATCGAGCCACACGAGCCGCAGTACGCGATCATCGGCCAGGTGCTTCAGGGCGGTGCGGGGCAGGTGCCCGGGCGCCAGGCCGCGGTCGGTGCGGGTCTGCCGAAAGAGACACCCGCCGACACGATCAACAAGGCGTGCGCGTCGTCGATCCGCGCGGTCGAGATCGCCGACTCGATGATCCGTGCAGGGGACATCGACCTTGTCGTGACCGGGGGGATGGAGTCGATGTCGAACGCGCCCTATGCGCTTGCAAAGGCGCGCTTCGGCTATCGCCTGGGCGACGGGACGCTGATCGACCTGATGACGCACGACGGCCTGATCTCGACCTTCGACAAGCGGCACATGGTCGAGCAGGCGTCGTTCGTTTCCCGCGAGCTCGGCATCTCACGCGACGAGCAGGACGCATGGGCGGCGCGTTCGCATGCACGTGCGGTCGCCGCGCAGGACGCCGGGCGCTTTCGCGACGAGATCGTGCCGGTCGGCGATCTCGATGCCGACGAGAGCCCGCGCCGCGACACGTCGCTCGAGAAGCTCGCGGCGCTGAAGCCCGTCTTCGACCCGGACGGAACGACCACCGCCGGCAATGCACCCGGCGTGAACGACGGCGCCTCGTGCGTCATCGTCGCGAGCGAGGAGTGGGCGCGAAGGCGCGGGATCGAGCCACTCGCGACGATCCTCGCGCAGGGATACGTCGCGGATGATTTCGCCTATCTCGCCCGTACGCCCGCGGGGGCGGGGGCGATGGCACTCGAACGCGCCGGCAAGAAGATCGACGACGTGAAACGCGTCGAGATCAACGAGGCGTTCTCCTCCGTCGCGCGCCACTCGACGCAGCTGCTCGGCGCCGACGAGGAGCGCGTGAACGTGAACGGCGGCGCAGTCGCGCTCGGCCATCCGATCGGCGCGTCCGGCGGGCGCATCCTCGGGACGATGGTGCACGAGCTGCGCCGCAACGGCGGCGGTCTCGGTCTCGCGGCGATCTGCTCCGGCGGCGGCCAGGGCGACGCCCTGCTGATCGAGGTTTGATCAGAGCTGCCGGAGGCGTGGTCGTCCGCGATGGGCGCGTGCTGCTCGTGCACCGGCCGGCCTACGACGACTGGACGCTGCCGAAAGGGAAGCTCGAGCTGGACGAGACATGGGAGCACGCCGCCCTCCGCGAGGTCGCCGAGGAGACGAACCTGTCGTGCGAGCTCGGCGCGGAGCTGGGACGGACGCACTACGTCGATCGCGGCGGGCGTGAGAAGGAGGTGCGCTACTTCCTGATGCACACGATCGACGAGCCGGAGCCGCGCAACGAGATCGACGAGGTGCGCTGGGTGCTGCTTGCCGACGCGCCGGCGCTGCTCAGCTACGACGCGGGATGCCGAGCTGTTGAGCCGCTTGGCGTAACGCACGACCTGCGCGGCGACGCCGAACCTCTCGAGCGTCCCCGTCAACCCATCGACCCGCCAGCCGGCCGCCTCGTAGAAGCGCCGCGTGCGCGGGTTGTCGGCGAGCGTCCAGAGGATTGCGTTTTCCCACGTCTGGGCGAGCCACGTCTCGCCGTGCGCGAGCAGCGCGCGGCCGGCGCCCTGTCCCCAGCGATCCGGATCGACGTAGAGGCCATGCAGCTCGCCGAACTCGTCCGGAAACCCGCTCGCGCCCACCGTCGCCCACCCGAGGATCCGGTCGTCGTCTTCGGCGACGAAGCACACCTGTCCATGCGGCGGGCTCGTGAACCACTGCACCCAGCGCGACCAGTCGACCGCCTGCGCGTCGAGATCTTCCGGCGGAAACACGTGCCGGTAGCCGACCTGCCAGCCGCGGACGCGGATCCGCTCGATCGTCTCCGCGTCTTCGACCGTCGCCCGGCGAATCTGCATGATGCAAGGCTATGGAGATCAGCAAGGTGCTCGTCGTCGGTGGGGGTCAGATGGGGAGCGGGATCGCGCAGGTCTTGGCCGCGTCCGGACGCGAGGTGCGGCTGCTCGACCCGCAGCCGGGCGCCATCGACCGCGCCTTCGCAGCGATGGAGAAGAGTCTTACGAGGCTGGGGCTCGACCCTGAAGAGGTCTTGACACGAATCGACGCCGTCGAGGAACTGGAGGATGCCGATCTTCTGATCGAGGCGGTCGTCGAAGACGCGGCCGTCAAGGAAGCGGTGTTCCGTGCGGCCGACGAGGCGCTGCCACCGCACGCGATCCTTGCTTCCAACACGAGTTCGATTCCGATCGGCTCGCTGGCGGCGGTCACTCACCGCCCTGACCGCGTGATCGGGATGCACTTCTTCAACCCGGTGCCGGTGCTCAAGCTCGTCGAGGTGATCCGCGCCGAGAAAACCTCGGACGAGACAACCGCCGCGATCGTCGCGCTCGCCCGAGACCTCGGCAAAGAACCGGTCGAGGCTCGTGACGTCGCCGGCTTCGTCTCGAATCGGATCCTGATGCCGTTCATCAACGAGGCCGTGCACGCGCTCGCGGAGGGAATCGCCGACGCCGAGGGGATCGACACGGTCGCCAGGCTCGGCTTCGGTCACCCGATGGGCCCGCTGGCGCTCGCCGACCTGATCGGCCTCGACACCTGCGTGGCGATCATGGACGTGATCCACACTGGTCTCGGCGACCCGCGTTTCGAGCCGGCGCCGCTCCTGCGGGAACACGTCGCAGCCGGGCGCCTGGGGCGCAAGTCCGGGCACGGTTTCTACCCATATTGACCTGCAAATCCCTCGAATGAGTTAGGCCGTCCGGCCTATTCCGCCTATGCTTGGCGAGTGCGACTGCTGCTGGTCGACGACGATCGAGGCCTCCTGGAGCTGATCCGGGTGACCTTCGACGAGGTCGACGCTGAGATCACCGGCGTCGGCTCGACGGCTGCGGCGCGCGCCGCGATCGAGCAGGAGCCGCCGGATGTGATCGTGCTCGACGTCGTGTTGCCCGGCGAGTCCGGTCTCGATTTCTGCCGCGAGCTCAAGGCGCGCGTGTCGACGGCCGGAATCCCGATCGTGCTCCTGTCCGGCTCGATCGAGCTCGCACCCCGGCACGCAACCGAGGCCGGTGCCGATGCATTCCTGTCGAAGCCGTTCAGCCCACTCCAGCTCGTGGCTGTCGTCGAGCGGCTCGCGTCGGGGGCCGGTTCGATCCCGCTGATCGAGGTGCCGCCGGTGGGAACCGACAACGGCCAGCTCCTCCTCTATGCGAAAGACCTGCGCCGGATCGTCGAGCTCGAGCGCGCGCAGCGCCGTCTGCTCCAGGAAGCCTATGGTGCGACGGTCGGCGCGCTCGCCGAAGCGCTTGCCACCAAGGACCTGGGCACGCGCGCGCATTCGCGCCGTGTTCAGCGCTACGCCGTCGAGCTGATGAAGGCGGTCGAGCCCGAGCTCTGCGACGACGTCAGCATCGAGTACGGCTTCATGCTCCACGACGTCGGCAAGATCGGCATTTCCGACCAGATTCTGCGAAAGGCCGGGCTGTTGAGCCCGGAGGAGCGGCGCGTGATGGAGCAGCATCCGCTGCTCGGCTACGACATGCTGCGCGACGTGACCTTCCTCCAGGGTGAAGGTCTCGCGGTCGTGCGCTCGCACCATGAACGCTGGGACGGCCGCGGCTACCCGGACAGCCTGGCGGGCACGGAGATCCCGCTGCCTGGCGCGGGTTTTCGCAGTCGCCGACACGCTCGACGCGATAACCAGCGTCCGGCCCTATCGTCCTCCGCGCTCGTGGCGGGAGGCCGGTGCGGAGATCCTCGCGCAGTCGGGCGCCCAGTTCGACCCGCGGATCGTCGCTGCCTTCAAAGACAGCGAGCCGCAGCTACGCGAAGTGCAGCGCAGCCTCGTCGCCGCGTGAGAAGGTTCGCCTAACTGACCTGCTGGCAACCTGACTGGAGGCTCAATGATGCTGCGCCGGATGTTGCTTCCCGCCCTACTGCTTGCACTGGGGCTCGTCTTCATCCCGGGGGCGTTCAGCTCGTCGAAGGACGCCGACCAGCTTTCGAAGATCAACCACATCGTCGTGATCTACGAGGAGAACCACAGCTTCGACAACCTCTATGGCGGCTGGGAAGGCGTGAACGGCCGCGCCAACGCGACCGCCGCGAACACGACGCAGGTCGACCAGAACGGCGTGGCCTACGGCTGCCTGAAGCAGCTCGACGTGAACCTCACGTCGCCGTCGCCGCTCGCAACCACCTGCACCGATGTCGTGCACGCGATCGTCAGCGCGTTCCAGAACAGCTGGTTCACGATCGACAACTTCATTCCGGCGACCGCGAAGACCTGTCCGGGCGCACAGGATGCGTTCGCGCATCACGAATGGGATCCTCGCGCCGCAATGGCGCACCCGGCGGCTGTACGCGCGACCTGGTGCACGAGTTCTACCAGGAGCAGTACCAGCTGAACGGCGGACACCAGAACCGCTACATGAGCGGGAGCGACTCGGCCGGAACGACGATGGGCGTGTACGACACGAAGTCGCTGCCGATCTACAAGTACCTGCATGAGGACGGCCATCCGCATTACGCGATCGAGGACAACTTCTTCCAGGGGGCGTTCGGCGGCTCGTTCCTGAACCACCAGTGGCTGATCGCCGCGGCGACGCCGACGTTCCCGAACCATCCGGCCGGGCTCAACTCGATCGTCGACTCGAACGGGATGCCGCGACAGCGCCGCCTACCCGCTCTATACGGCCACCGGGCCCGTCCGTGCGCGGGCCGCTGACCGCGACCTGCGCCTCGCTGCCGGCCGGCGTGCACGTCGCGTGCGGAAACGACTACGCCGTGAACACGATGCGACCGCCGTTCCAGCCCTCGGGCATCTTCGGTGCGCAGCTCACCGTGCCGCAGACCGCGCCGACGATCGGCGACCGGCTCAACGCGGCGCACATCGACTGGGCCTGGTACGCGGGCGGCTGGTCGAACGCGAACGGCAACATCGGCGGCCCTGGTTGGACGAACGGGACCGGACCGACCTGTTCGAATCCGGACACGATCGTTCCATCGACGTTCCCGCTACTGCGCAAACGCGGTCTTCCAGTTCCACCACCAGCCGTTCAACTACTTCGCCGCGTTCGATCCCTCGACTCCGGCGGGGCTTGCGAACCGGACGGCGCATCTGCGTGACGAGACCGAGTTCATGCAGGCCGAGCAGAGCTCCGGCAAGGACTGCAACCTGAAGCCGGTCAGCTTCATCAAGCCGATCGGGCAGGAGAACGAGCACCCGGGCTATGCCAGCGAGCCGAACGGCAGCGACCACCTCGTCGACCTGATCAAGGGGATCGAGAACGGTGCGTGCGCCAAGGACACGATGGTGATGGTCGTGTACGACGAGTTCGGCGGTCAGTGGGACCACGTTGCTCCGCCTGGGCAGGGCAACAACAACGGGCCGCACGACCAGTGGGGCCCGGGCTCCCGCATCGCCGCGCTCGTGATCTCGCCGCATCTGCGCGGCAACTTCGTCGTCGACTCGACCGAGCACGACACGACCTCGGTGATGGCGACGATCGAGCATCGCTTCGGGCTTGCCCCGATGGCGCCCAACTCGCGAGATGCACAGGTCAACGATCTCTCGAGCGTCTACGACGCAAAGCAGGTCGGCGGCGACTAAGGCGGTAGCGCAGCCTTCGCGCGAAGCAGGAAGGGTGACGCCTGTCGCGTCACCCTTCCTGCCGCGACGAGCGCCTGCGGATCGTGCTCGGCGCTCGCCCGGCTGAAGAGCGCGGCGGCGCGTTCGAGCAGCGCGCAGGCCGATCCGAGCGACCGCTCGGCCGCGGCGAATCGCACGGGAGGTTCGCCGGCGGCCGCGATCATGTGCCGGCAGCCGCCGAAATCGGTGTACGCAACGAGGATCGTGTAGAGGCTCGACTCGTCGCGCAGCGCCCGGCGTGCGGCCCCGACGTTGTCACCGCCGTTCGCGGCGAGTGCCAGGTCGCGTTCGAGCTCGTCGATTGCGCCGCTCGTGTTCGCGATCCACTCTCGGTCGGCCCCGCCGGTTGGAGCGGAGGTTCCCCCGCACGCCGTCAGGGCGGCGATGCAGGCCGCCGCGAAGAGGGCGCGCATCTCATCTGAAAGCTACGCGCTGAAGGAGTAGCTCGGCAGCGTCGGCTGCAGGCGCAGAGCCGAGCGGACGTAGAAGATCTCGCCGTCAGCGGACGCCGGGTCAGGGACGCACGGGCGAAGCCCGTACGTCCGTCGGCGCCGCTCGGCCGCGAGCGGTCCGAAGTGTTCGCTCACGACGAAGCCGTCCCTGGCAGCGAAGGCCAGCGCGTCGTGCGCGAACAGCCCGGAGCGCTCACGGCTCGCAACGCAGAGGAACGGCGCTGGCGTGCGCAACGCCAGGCGCACGCGAGCGCGTCGGCGGTGGCGAGCTTGTCGTGCGCGGCTGCAAGTGTGTCGCGGCTGTTCAGAACGGTGACGCCGCGCTGCTCGAGCAGATCGAGTGCCCAGAGGCCGGGCTCGATCCCGTCCAGCGACGGCAGGACGTCGAGCCGCCCGAGCGCCACGTCGCCGGGGCGAAGTCGCGCGACGGCCTGGGCCGGGGAGAGGAGGGCCCCGAGCCGGGTGTTCGTCGGCGTCGCGCGACTCGCCACTACGGCGAACGTTGTCATCGAGCTGATGATCGGGCCGCTCGAGGCCCAGTGGAAGGGGCCGTGGCCAGGCCGTCTCCGGACCGACTCGAGCCTGTAACCGCGGCCGGCCGACTACGATCTGAACATGGCCGTCGTCGAACGTGTCGATCACCTGGGAGTCGAGCTCGAGCGCCAGATCTCGGAGCTCGAAGAGAACGAGGCCGGCGTTCGCGCGGGCGACGCCGAGGCGCTGCACAAGTTTCGCGTCGCCACCAGGCGCTCTCGCGCACTGCTGCGTCCGTGCCCCGGAGTCGATGAGCTGCAACGAGAGCTGCGCTGGCTCGCGGGCTTGCTCGGGCCTGTTCGCGACCTCGATGTTCTGATCGAACATGTACAGGGGCTCGTCGAGCAGTTGGGCGACGACCGCGCCGGCGGCGAGGCGATCGTGGCCGCGCTCGAGGCGCAGCGCTCCGATGCGAGGACCGAGCTGATGGCTGCCCTCGACAGCGAGCGCTACACGAAGCTCCTCGACCGCTTCCGGGACGACATTGCGATCGTCGGAGAGAACGATCGCGCCCACCTGGTTTCGCTTGCGAGACGCGAGTTGAAGCGGCTGCAACAGGCGTACGCCGCGCTCGGGCCCAATCCGCCCGACGACGAGCTGCATCGCGTTCGGATCAAGGCGAAGCGCACGCGCTATGCCGCTGAGCTCGCCGGCAAGCCGCTGACGAGGCTGGCGGATGCCGCCAAACGACTCCAGGACACGATCGGCGTCCATCAGGACGCCGTCGTCGCCGAAGCGCGTGTCCGTCAGGTTGCGAAGGGCCGATCGCTGCTCGCCGCGGGCCGCATCGTCGAGCGTGAACGTGAGCGGCGGCGTGAGGTGCGAGCCGCGGCTGCCCAAGGTCTGGAAGCGGCTCGAGCGCGCGGCGGCGAAGAGCCTTCTAGTCCGCCGGGCGCAGCTTCCCGAGCACGTCGAGCCGCTCGTCGACGACGAGCACTGCTCCCTTCTTCCAGCGCGGTGGTTCGCGCAGCACCTGTTCGAGGCCGCCGTGCCCGCAGACGACGGCATCGCCGCCGGCGAGTGAGCGGACAAGCTCGGCACCGAGCGTCCATTGGAGCTCTTCCGCCAGCTCCTCTCGCACTTCGATCGCGAGCTCGCGGGCGTGCGCGAGTGACTCGACGGTTTGCACGCAGCGGACCGCGGGGCTGCTGAGGATCCGATCGATCGCGTACGGCGCGAGCAGCTCTACGAGCGACGCCGCCTGACGAAGGCCGCGCTCGTCGAGTGGGCGGGCGCGGTCGTCCCCGTCCCAGGCCGCGCGGTCGCCCGCGCTGCCGTGGCGGATCAGCAGCACCGCGGTTTATGCAGCGACGCGTGCGCGACTCGAGCTCGAGCACGGCGCCTTCGCGAACGCCGCCGCGCACGACCCGGAAGCCTGTGCCGAGCAGCTCGCGGATTCCTTCGAGGATCACTGCGCCGGCCAGAAGCGTGCGAACGCGTCCCGGATCGACGTCGAAGCGGCGCATCAGCTCGGCCGATGGAGTCGACAGCAGGAGATCGATTGCCGCAGCGAGCTCGCCGGGCCCGAGCCTCGATGTCTCGGCGACCTTGCGGAGGTTGCGGGCGCTGCCGCCGACTGCGAGCGCGACTCTGGGCTGTGGCGGCGTGACGTCTGACAGATAGCGGGCAACCTCCGTCCGCATCGCGCTCAGCTCGTCGAGCGTCGGGGGGTCGTTCGAGACGCACCGGCTTGTCAGCCGGATCGAGCCGATGTCGATCGAACGCATCCAGGTGGGCCCGTCGCGGCGTGTGCCGACGGCGATCTGCGCGGAGCCGCCGCCGACGTCGACGACAGCGACGCTCCGACCGGGCGGGACCCGCGACACCGCGAGCCCGCCGGCAAAACCGAGGCGCGCCTCGTCGACCGCCGTCAGCAGGCGAACCGGCACTTCCGTCGCGCGCTCGAGACGCCGGACCAGCTCGTCGCCGTTCGATGCCTGGCGTCCTGGGCTCGTGACGAGCACCTCGAGGCGGTCGGCGCCGTGGCTCCGCGCGTCCTCGACGTAGCCGGCAACGCAGGCTGCAGCCTCGGCGAGCTTCTCCTCGGGGATCGCGCCGTAGCGCTCGACGGCCTCCCCGAGGCCGAGCAGCGTCCGTTCGCTGAAGACGGTTTCGCCGTCGTGGGCGACGTGCAGGCGCACGGTGTTCGATCCCACGTCGACGACCCCGATGGGCACGTTCCCATGATGACGCCGCCACATGTCGGACCCCCTCAGCGGGCTTGGCTCGAGCGGCGAACGCGAACCCGGCGCCGCATTGCGGTCACCTGAGTCGCGCGCTTTCGCTCCGTTCCCTGCGGCTGCAGCCTCTCCCAGGTTCCGTCTGCGTGCAACTCCCATGACTGGGAATTGTCCGCAAGGAGCGAACGGAAAACCGCTTCGATCTCGGCACGCACGATCGGGGACTCCACGGGCACGACCACCTCGATGCGATGATCGAGGTTGCGTTCCATCAGATCGGCACTGCCGAGGAGAAACGTCTTCTGCTCGCCTGCCTCGAAGCAGTAGAGGCGGCTGTGCTCGAGGAACCGCCCGAGGATCGACCGGACCCGGATCCGCTCCGACAGGCCCTCGACACCGGGCCGCAGCATGCAGATCGCGCGCACGATCAGGTCGATCTCGGCGCCCGCCTGCGATGCGCGATAGAGCTCGTCGATGATTGCAGGGTCTGTGAGGTTGTTGACCTTGATCCGGATGCGTGCGTGCTCCCCGGCCGCCGCGGCACGTGCCACCGCGCGAATGTGCTCGACGAGCTTCTTCCGGAGATTGAACGGTGCGGCGAGGATCTTCCGGAACTCCTGGGGTCGGCCGAAGCCGGTGATGAAGTTGAAGAGATCGGCGATGTCGGCGGCGATGTCCGGGTCGGCGGTGAAGAGACCGACGTCCTCGTAGATCCGTGCGGTCGTCGCGTGGTAGTTGCCTGTGCCGATGTGGACGTACCGTCGAAGCCTGTCGCCCTCGCGACGAACGACGAGTGTCGTCTTCGCGTGGATCTTGAGGTCGGGAAAGCCATAGACGACGTGGACGCCCGCCTGCTCGAGGGAACGAGCCCATTCGATGTTGCGGCGCTCGTCGAAACGCGCCTTCAGCTCGACGATGCAGACGCTCTGCTTGCCATGCTCGGCTGCGTCGATCAGGGCCGGTGCGAGCGCCGAGTCGTGGCTTGTCCGGTAGACGGTGGTCTTCAGCGTGGCCACGGCCGGATCGTTCCCCGCGGCGCGCACGAATGCTTCGACGCTCGTCGTGAACGAGTCGTAGGGATGTTGCACGACGATGTCGGAGGAAGCGATCTCGGCGAAGAGGTCGCCTTCCTTCGGCGCAGCCAGACGCCGTTGGGTGTAGGCGACCCACGGCTCGTATTTGAGATCGGGTCGATCGATCTCGTAGAGCTGCAAGAGATCGGTCAGCGCGAGCGGCCCCTGGACCGTATGGACGACGTCCGGCCGCACCGTCAGCCGCTCGGTCAGCCTGGAGAGCATCGGTTGTGAGGCCGACGCCGAGACTTCCAGGCGCACGACCGCGCCGAAGCGCCGGCGGCGGAGCTCCGTCTCGACCGCCTCGAGCAGGTCGTCTGCGTCGTCCGAGATTTCGGTGTCACCGTCACGTGTGACGCGGAATGCAACTCGCTCGACGATCTCCATTCCCGGAAACAGGCGGTCGAGGTAATTCGAGATCACGATCTCGAGCGGGATCAGCAGCCCGCGCGAGCCGACAGAGACGAGCCGCGGCAGCGTCTCGGGCACCTTCACCCGGGCGAAGCGCTCCTCGCCCGTCTCGGGGTCGGCGACGCGTCACGCCGAGACTGAGCGAGAGACCGGAGATGTAGGGGAAGGGCTGGCCGGGCCCGACGGCGAGCGGCGTCAGCACCGGGTAGATCTGTTGCTCGAACGTCGACTCGAGCTCGTGGAGCTCGGCCTCCGTCGCGTCGTCGACGGTTCCGACGATGATCCCCTCGGCTGTGAGCGCCGGACAGAGCTCGTTGCGCCAGAGCCGCGACTGGGCCGAGGACAGCTCCTGCACGCGTTCGTGGATCTCGAGCAGGGTTTCCTGGGGCGTGCGCCCGTCGGGCGAGCGAACCGGCACGCGAGCGACCACCTGGTCGAGGAGGCCGGCAACGCGCACCATGAAGAACTCGTCGAGGTTGTTCGAGAAGATGCTGCAGAACTTGACCCGTTCGAGCAGGGGCTCGCTGGGGTCGGCGGCCAGCTCGAGCACACGCTTGTTCAGGTCGAGCCACGAGAGCTCGCGGTTCAGCAGGGTCGGCCCGGCGGCCTCGGTTTGGGGTCGCTGGGTGGTGGCCACGAGCAGATCATCATGACGGAACTTGCGTGAGGGGGTGGTTGCGATTTGGTTACTTTCCCCTGCACGCGGCGGACGAAACCGTCTTGGCCGGCGTCGACGAGCGACGCCTTATCTATGCTCCGCCGGTGCGGAACGACCGGCTTCTCGTCGCGATCGCGGTCATCGCCGGGATCGCGCTGATCGTGATCGCGGCCGTCTACTGGGCGGAGCCCGCGAAGTCGCTGCCCGGCTTCTTCCCCGGCCATCAGGCCGGTTCCAGCCATCACCACGTGAAGCACGGCATCGCCGCGTTCCTCGTCGGGCTCGCGTGCTTCGTGTTCGCCTGGTTCCGCACCGGTCCAAAGCGCTCAAGTACGGCTTGATCCTCGCCTCGCTGATCTCGTACCCGCGGGCGATCGTCCTCGGGCTCCTGCAGGGCGTCTCCGAGCTGTTCCCGATCTCGAGCCTCGGGCACAGCGTGATCCTGCCGCGGCTGCTCGGCTGGAACATCCACCAGAACGACAAGTACTTCCTCACGTTCCTGGTTGCGACCCACCTTGCGACCGCGCTCGTGCTGCTCGCCTTCTTCCGGCGCGACTGGGCACGGATCCTGAAAGGAATCGGCCGCTCGCTTCGGGACCGCGGCATCGATCCGGATGACACCGACGCGAAGCTCGGCTGGCTGCTCGTCGTCGGCACGATCCCCGCCGGCATCCTCGGCCTGCTGCTCCAGGACAAGCTGCGCAGCGTCTTCGCCTCGGCGCAATCGGCGGCGATCTTTCTCACTCTGAATGGGCTGCTGCTCTACGGCGCCGAAATGCTCCGCCGTCGCGCGCCCCAGACCGATACCGACGACGACGTGCGCATCGCGAAGCAGGTCGTCCTTCCGCGACGCATTCGCAGTCGGCACCGCGCAGGCGCTCGCGCTGATTCCCGGCTTTTCGCGGTCGGGCGCGACCATGGGAGGCGGCTTGTTCGTCGGCCTCTCGAACAAAGATGCCGCGCGCTTCGCCTTCCTGCTTGCAACGCCGATCATCGGCGCCGCGGCGATCCTCAAGCTGCCGGAGCTCTTCGGCAGCCAGGGGAACGGCGTCCGCGGCCAGGCGCTCGTCGGTGCGCTTTGCTCCGCGCTCACCGCGTACCTCGCTGTTCGGTTCTTGATGCGCTTCTTCGAGACGAAGACGCTGATGCCGTTCGCCGTCTACTGCTTCCTCGCAGGATTGGCCGCGAGCGTCTACTTTGTTGCGACGTGATCCGTGCGCTTGTCGTCGGAGCCCTCGCGCTGCTCTTTGCCGCCGCAGCGTTTCCGGCAAGCCACGGGAAGTGCGCCGCTCCCGCCGCTCTCAGCGTTCGTGATTGCGCCGGCTGATTTCGAGCCCGGCGTGAAGGTGATCGACACGACGCTCGCGGTCGCACCAGGCCAAAACGGTTTCCTGCGGATCCTCGGCAGGGCAAGGCTCAGCGGCAAGCCGCTGAGCGCGATCGCGCTGGCGATCGTCTATCACGATGCGGATCAGGCATCCGGCGATTTCGGAACGATGCGGACGGAGGTCGGCCTCAGGGAAGGGCGGGCAAAGTTCGGCGAGACCTGGGGCGAAAGTCTCGTCCGCGGCGCCGCCAACGGCCCGGGGAAGGAGAAGCTCACGATCAAGAAGACCAGTGTTGGGGTGCGGGTCTCGCTCGGGCAATCGGCGTTCCGCCTGCCGGTCACGTTCAAGACGAACCGTGGACTGATGCGGATGTCGCTCGGTGTCGTGCAGCTCGATCGCGTGCTCGACATCATCGCCCTCGTCCCATCGGGAGGCGAGCTCTCGGTGGGCGACGTCAACGGCTTGATCACCGCGAGCCTGCACCATCTTCATACGGCCTTCACCGTGAGCAATGCGGCGCCGCCGACGATCGGCGGTACCGCGCAGCAGGGGCACACGCTGACGCTCGACGAAGGTGCGTGGTTCGGGGCGCCCAGCACGTTCAGCTACGCGTGGTCGCGCTGCGATGCAACCGGCAGTGCATGCACGCCGATCCCGGGCGCAACGGCGAAGACGTACTCGCCGGGTGCCGCCGACAGCGGGACGACCCTGCGTGTTGCCGTCACCGGCTCGAACAGCGTGAGCACCGGTCAGGCGACCTCGCCGCCGACCGTCGCGGTCGTCTAGTCACATCGGTGTCATAGTCCTCCCGTGCCGCTCCGTCTCACGCCTCAGAAGCGCGAATTTTTCGCCCTGTTCAATCAGGCTGCTGCCAACGCGCGCGAAATCTCGCGGTTGCTCGTCGACCTGCTCAACGGCTGGCCGGAGAGCCGCGCCCTGCTGCGCGACATCCGGGAGGCCGAGCACGAAGGCGACCGTCTGACCCATGCGGTGATCGACCTCTTGAACCGCACGTTCGTCACCCCGTTCGATCGTGACGACATGTATCGGTTGGCAAGCGTGATCGATGACGTCTGCGATCACGTCGACGAGGCCGCTGACAACATCGATGCATACGAGGTCGTCGACGTGCCCGTGAGGGCCCGGGAGCAGGCCGATGTGATCTACCGTGCTGCATCGCGGCTGTGCGACGCGATCGGGCTACTCGAGGGTTTCGGCGACGCGCAGGGCCACCTGTTCGCGCTGCGCGAGCTCGAGGACGAAGGCGATCGACTTTCGCGCGAGGCGGTCGCCGACCTGTTTCGCTCCGGTGCGGACCCGTTGACGATCATCCGCTGGAAGGACATCCACGAGCAGCTGGAAGAAGCCGTGGACGCCTGCGAGAACGCCGCCGACGTCCTCGAAGCGATTCTCGTCAAGAACCGCTGATCAGTGACACTCCTCGTCATCGTCGTCGCGGTCGCGCTGCTGTTCGACTTCACGAACGGCTTCCACGACACGGCAAACGCAGTTGCGACGACCGTGTCGACACGCGCACTTTCGCCGAGGGTCGCGGTGCTGATTGCGGCGATCGCAAACCTCGGCGGGGCGTTCGTCACGACTGCGGTTGCAACGACGATCGGCAAGGGGGTGATCGACTCGGGGCTTGCGACCGAAAAAACGGTGCTTGCGGCGGTGATCGGCGGGATCGTCTGGAACCTGATCACCTGGTGGCTTGGGCTGCCGTCGTCCTCGTCGCACGCGCTGATCGGCGGCCTCGTCGGCGCGGCGCTCGCGCAATCGGGTGAGCACGGCGTTCTCTGGCGCGGCCTCGCGCACAAGGTCGTGATCCCGGCGCTCTGGGCGCCAACGATTGCTTTTGTCGGCGCGTTCGCGCTGCTACTTGCGATCTTCTGGACGTTCCAGCGGCTGACTCCGGGGATCGCGAACCGATCGTTCCGGCTCGGTCAGCTCGCCTCGGGGACGTGGATGGCCTTCACCCACGGCGCCAACGATGCGCAGAAGACGATGGGCGTGATCGCACTGGCGCTCTACTCGGAGGGCAGGATCGACCATTTCTACATTCCGACCTGGGTGAAGATTGCGGCCGGCCTCGCGATTGCAGCAGGAACGTATTCCGGTGGCTGGCGGATCATCCGAACGCTCGGGCAGCGCGTCTACCAGATGGAACCTGCCGGCGGCTTCGCCTCGCAACTCACGGCCGGCGCGGTGATCTACGGTTCGACGAGATACGGCTATCCGCTCTCGACGACGCACGTGATCTCAGGCGCGGTGATGGGCTCGGGCGCGACGAAGCGCCTCTCGGCGGTGCGTTGGGGCGTCGCCGGCAACATCGTCTTCGCCTGGATCCTGACGATCCCGGCCGCGGCTCTGGTCGCCGCGGCGTGCTACTGGCCGATCGCGGCGGTCGTCTGATGCGCGTCGGCTTCGGCCCCAGCAGCGCCGAGATGTTCGCCTTGCTCGGCTATGCCGGCGAGAACGCGGTGGAAACGGCGCGCGCGGTCGAGCGGCGGTTCCGCGAATACCCCTCGTCGGGCGTGAGTCAAGACGACATCAAGGAGTTCGAGCACCAGGGGGACAGCATCACCTCGCAGCTCCTGCGCTGCATCAACGCGCAGTTCATCACGCCGTACGACCGGGAGGACCTCGTGACGCTCGCGTTCGCGGTCGACGAGGTGCCCGACAAGATCGAGAACGCGTCGGAGATGCTCGGCCTCTACGGCGTCCAGTCGACGACGCGCCAGTCGATCGAGCTGTGCGGGCTGCTCGTTCGAGCGACGGTCGAGCTGGCCGGGCTCCTCAGCCGGCTGAAAGGCCTGCGTGGTTCGGCGGAGGAGATTCGCACGATCAAGGCGATCGAGGACGAAGCGGACACGGTCGCACGTGCCGCGCGCGCGAGCTTGTTCAAGGACGACCGAATCGATCCGGTGATCGTGATCCGGTGGAAGGACATCTACGAGGCGCTCGAGAACGCCGTCGACGCCTGCGAGACGGCCGCGCACCGGATCGGGAACATCCTCGTCAAGAACGCCTGAACGGCTTCACCGGATCGTCACCGGATAGTCCCTAGTCCGCCGCCCACGCGCGTTTCGTCGGAGTCCAGGATCGACGTCGTCACTGTCGATTCGCACAAAGGGGGAACGATGAGGAGACGGATCCGCTGGATCCTGCCGGTGTCGGTCGCGGTCGTTGCGGCCGCGGTGGTCGCGTCGACGCAGGCGAGCGCCACGTCACGCACCAGTGCCGACACGAAGACGCCGATCAAGCATCTCGTTGTCATCTTTCAGGAGAACGTTTCGTTCGACCACTACTTCGGCACGTATCCGAACGCCGCGAACACCGACGGTCAGCCGTTCGCGGCTGCGCCCGGAACGCCGGCGGTCGACGGCTTGAAGCCGGCGACGAGCGCTTCGATCCCGGCCAGCCGTCAGCACAGCGCCGACCTGACCGCAGTCAATCCGAACAGCGCCCTGCCGGCGCGGCTCGACAGCAGCGCGATCGGCCTCGCCGGCGGCGCCGGCGGCCAGCTGACCTGCGACCAGGATCACAACTACAGCGACGAGCAGCAAGCGTTCGACAACGGCGCGATGGATCAGTTCCTCGAGAGCCTCGGCCAGGGCGGCGGCACCTCGCCGTTCGGAACTCCATGCACCAAGAAGACGGTCATGGACTACTACGACGGGAACACCGTCGCCTCGCTCTGGAACTACGCGCAGCACTACGCGATGAGCGACAACTCGTTCAGCCCGACATTTGGCCCGTCGGCGCCGGGCGCGGTCAACCTCGTCTCGGGCAACACCGGCGGTGTCGACATGACGCACACAGCGAACAATCCGTCGAGGGCGACGTCGTCGTCGCCGAACGCCGACATCACCGCGGACGGCAACGGCGGTTTCTCGCTCACGAGTGACGCTCAGCCGTACTGGGACGACTGCTCGACGAGGGACGCGGTCGCGCTCTCGGGCACGAACATCGGTGACGAGCTGAACGCAGCAGGGCTCTCCTGGGGTTGGTTCCAGGGCGGGCAGGTGCCGACGACGACGTTTGCGGCAGCGGCGGCTGCGACAGGCCATGCCGGCCAGTCGACGGCGTCGTTCATCCCCGACGAGTTCGCAGGGAACTTCACCGGGAAGGTGGTACCGCCGCACGCGAGCAACCAGGCTCTGTGTGACGCCGTCCATCCGGTCGGTGTCGCGCTCGGCGGGTCGGGCCAGTGGGGATACAAGGACGACTACATCGCCCATCACGAGCCCTTCGACTACTACGCCTCGACGGCGAATCCGCATCATCTGGCGCCTGCGAACCTTGCGAGCATCGGCATCGACACGCAGTCGTACGTCGGGAGCGCCCCGCAGTTCGACACCGCAAACCACAACTACGACACGAGTGACTTCGACCAGCTCGTCGCGGCGATCAACAGCGGCAACATGCCCGCCTCGGCGCTGCCCGCGGTCACCTTCCTGAAGGCACCGGGCTATCAGGACGGCCACGCCGCCTACTCGGATCCGGCCGACGAGCAGGCGTTCATCGTCACTGAGGTCAACGCGCTGATGAAGTCGCCTGACTGGTCGAGCACCGCCGTCGTCGTCGCCTACGACGACTCGGACGGCTGGTACGACCACGTCTACAGCGGGGTGACGAATCCCTCGCTGTCACCGGCGGACAACCTGACGAACACCGTGAAGGGCCCGATTTCCGCGGCGAACCCGACGTCACAGCAGTGCGGGCCGAAGCCGCAGACCTCAGCCCCGCTCGGCGGTCAGCAGGGCCGGTGCGGCTTCGGGCCTCGTCAGCCGCTGATCGTCATCTCACCCTGCTCGAAGCAGAACGCGGTCGATCACAACCTGAGCGACCTCGCCTCGATCCCGAACTTCATCGAGTACAACTGGAACCTGCCGGCGATCCCGGGGTCCTTCGACCAGGCTCTCGCAGGCACGAACGCGTTCGACCTGGCCGGCCTGTTCGACTTCTCGAACTGCACGAACCCGGCGATGCAGCTCGACCCGACGACCGGCCAGATCGACCTGGCGAACGCCCACCTGAATGAGCAGAACCTCAAGGGTGCGAACCTGTCCGGAGCCAACATCTCGAACGCGAGCCTTCAGGGCGTCAATCTGAAGGGTGCATTCCTCGAGAACGCGAACCTCCAGAACGCAAGCCTCCAGGGCGTGAACCTCGAGGGCGCCGACCTGACCGGAGCGAATCTCACCGGCGCCGTCCTCAAGGGGGCGAACACGAAGAAAGTCACGTGGTCGAACACCACGTGTCCGGACGGAACGAACAGTGACAGCGACGGGGGGAGCTGCGAGCGGCATCTCTAGGCCGCAGCTCGAGTTGTGTTGTGGGAGGCCCGCTTCGGCCGGCCTCCCACACACTCCTTGACTCACATCGACGGAAGTCGTTACGATGCGCGTCGATATGAGAGAGCTCGAGCTGATCGACTCCTGCCGGCCGCTCGCAGTCGAAACGCTCTCGGACGACGAGGCCGAGGCGACGGCACGCATCTTCAGGGCGCTCGCAGACCCCGCCCGCGTGAAGATCGTCAACGTGCTCGCAACGAGCGATGACGCCGTGTGCGCATGTGACTTCATGCCCTCGCTTGGGCTCGCGCAGGCGACCGTCAGCCATCACCTGAAGGTGCTCACCGACGCCGGCCTGCTCGAGCGCGAGCAGCGAGGCAAGTGGGCGTACTTCACTCTCGACTCCGACGTGCTGGCTCGAATCGAGAATCTCGTTCACCTACCCCTACGCGTGGGACGATGAGCCAGGCGCTGGATCCGGTCACTCAACGGCATGTCGAGAACCTCAGCCGCAGTCTCGTCAGCGAGTTCGCCGGGACCTTCTCCGAGCAGACCATCCATCGGTACATCGAGGAATCGGTCGAGCTCCTCGGCAACTCGCGGATCAACGTCTTCGTTCCCGTGCTCGCGCACCGTTTCGCGCGGGAGCGGCTGCGGGCGCTTGCCCAGGCCGACGGGACGATCGTGAAGGAACAGCCCGAGGTCCTGTTCGTCTGTGTTCACAACGCGGGCCGCAGCCAGATGGCTGCCGGGCTCGTGAAGCTCAGGTCACAAGGGCGCGTGCACGTGAGGTCGGCCGGTTCGGCTCCGGGGGAAGAAGTAAACCCGGCTGTCGTCGAGGCGATGGAGGAGATCGGGATCGACATGGGCGAGGCATTCCCGAAGCCGCTCACCGACGAAGTCGTCCGCGCCGCGGACGTCGTGATCACGATGGGTTGCGGCGATGCCTGTCCGATCTATCCCGGCAAGCGGTACGAGGACTGGCAGCTCGACGATCCGGCCGGGCAGGGAATCGACGCTGTGCGGGAGATCAGAGACGAGATCGATAGACGCGTCCGCAAGCTGATCGCCGAGCTCGTGCCCGAAGACGCAGCACCCGTTTCCTGAGCTTGGCCGGCAACGAAGCTCTGCGCCGGCTTGCCGCGGAATTCATCGGCACCTTCGCTCTCGTCTTTGCGGGCGCGGGTGCAGTGATGGTCGATGCGAAGACACATCAGCTCGGACACGTCGGCGTCGCGATCACATTCGGGCTCGTGATCATGGCGATGATCTACGCGGTCGGGCACGTGTCGGGAGCGCATTTCAACGCTGCAGTCACGTTTGCGTTTGCTCTGACACGCCACTTTCCCTGGCCGCGTGTAGTCGCCTACTGGCTCGCTCAGGCAGCGGGTGCTCTCACGGCGGCCGCTCTGCTGCGCTGGTCGCTCGGCAACATTGCTCACGTAGGAGCGACGTTGCCGTCCGGCTCGTTCGGCCAGTCGTTTCTCTGGGAAGCCGTGATGAGCGCGCTACTGATGTTCGTCATCCTCGCCGTCGCGACCGACACGCGTGCCGTCGGTGAAGCAGCTGCGATCGCGATCGGCGGCACGATCGGCCTCGACGCGATGGTCGGGGGTCCGATTTCCGGAGCGTCGATGAACCCGATGCGTTCGCTCGGCCCGGCGCTCGTCTCCGGTGATCTGCACGCGCTCTGGATCTATTTGCTCGCGCCGGTGGCCGGGACGGCGCTCGGTGGTCTCGCTTACCAGTTTGTCCGCGGAGAGCCCTTAAAGCCTTAGGGCGAGAAGATGACGAGCGCGACGGCCGCAAGGCCGAGCGCACCGCCGGCGATCAGCAGCAGCAGGCTCCAGCGCGCGTCCAGACGGGCGAACTCGCCGCGGTCGACTGCTGCCTCGACGACGCGCATCCGTACGTGTGCAAGCACCATGAACGCAACGCCGAGCAGGCCGTAGGCGGCACCGACGACCTCGTACGGCCACTTCGTCACGTTCGTGACGCCGGGCACGATTCGGCCGAGGCCGATGCACACTGCAATCGCAGTTAGCCCTGTGCGCCACCACGCGAGGTAGGTGCGTTCGTTGGCGAGGCGCGTACGCCTCGCCGCGTCCTTCGTCTCGTCGACTGCCACTCACATCCCTTCCTGCCGGCCGCGTCTCCGCATGCGGCGTGAGGGAGAGATTACGCGGCCGTGCGGCGGAAAGCTACGTCGGCGAGGGGTGGGAGGCGTCCGTCAGTTCGCGGAAGTCTCCGGTCACCAGATAGGCGACCTGCTCGCCGATGTCGACCGCGTGGTCGCCGATCCGCTCGACGCAGCGCGAGATGACGAGCATCCGCAGGCCGTATTCCCGCTCCTCGGCCGAAGAGCCGAGATTGAGGACGTCCTCGGTTGCCTTGCGGTTCGCCCGGTCGATCAGCTCGTCGAGCTCCTGGAGCGAGTGGGCCTTCTCGAGGTTGCGATCGGCGAAGGCGTCGAGAGCGACGCGGATCATCTGCTCGCAGCGCTGGCCCATGTCCTCGAGCGAGCTGAGGATCTGGTGACCGGCAACGTCGAGCCCACCGAGCAGCTTCGTCAACTTGGCGACCGTGACGCAGTAGTCGGCCATCCGCTCGAGGTGGAGGTTCACCCGCAGCACCGCGAGCACGAGCCGCAGGTCGCTGGCAACCGGCGTCTGCCGGGCAAGCAGCGACTGGACCCCTTCCTCGATCTTCAGATACCGCTTGTCGATCTCGTCGTCGAAGCGAATCACCTCGTCCGCGAGCTCGTCGTCGCCGCGCGCGAGCGCGTTCAGCGCCGAGCGGAGCACGCGGAGGACGAGTGCGCCCTCTTCCTGAATCGCCTCCTCGAGCTGCTCCAGCTCATGATGGAAGCTGGCTCTCATCCGAACCGTCCGGTGACGTAGCCCTCAGTCCGCTCGTCGGAGGGTTGCGTGAAGATCTTCTCGGTCGAGTCGTATTCGACGAGGATTCCGTGGCGGCTCCCGTCTTCCTCCACCTTCAGGCTGAAGAACGCCGTCATCTCGGCGACGCGCGCGGCCTGCTGCATGTTGTGGGTGACGATCACCAGCGTGTAGTCCTTCTTCAGCTCCTGCATCAGGTCCTCGATCGACTGGGTGGAGATCGGGTCGAGTGCAGAAGCGGGTTCGTCGAGCAGGATCACGTCCGGCTGCACAGCGATCGCCCGCGCGATGCAGAGGCGCTGCTGCTGCCCGCCCGAAAGCCCGAGTGCCGAGCGCTTGAGGCGGTTCTTGACCTCGTCCCAGATCGCCGCGCGCCGGAGCGCCTGCTCGACCCGGTCGTCGAGGTTGTCCTTCATCCCGAGGATGCGCAACCCGTAGGCGACGTTGTCGTAGATCGACTTCGGGAACGGGTTCGGCCGCTGGAAGACCATCCCGATCCGCCGCCGCACCTCGATCGGGTCGACGCCCGGGCCGTAGAGGTCGACGCCGTGGTAGAGGAGCTTGCCGTCGATGTGCACGTTCGGCACGAGGTCGTTCATCCTGTTCAGGCAGCGCAGGAAGGTGGACTTGCCGCAGCCGGACGGGCCGATGATCGCGGTGATCGCGTTCTTGTAGATGTCGAGCGAGGCTCCCTTGATCGCGAGCGACTGGCCGTAGGAGACCGACAGATCGTCGATGTCGAACACCGCCTCGCGCCGCTCCGGAGCGGGCGGCGGCGTCACGACGCCGACCGTCGCCATCTGGGGTCGGACCTCGGACCGAGCGGGTTCCACGATGCTCACGGTAACCGAGTCTCCACCGGACGCGAGCCGGACGGGGTGCACAGCGTGTGAACGCCGCGTGACGAAGTGGTGACGGACCCTCGCGGGCCGTGGGCAGTGGTGGAAAGCTGGCGCCCGTGGAGACTGCCGCCGTCCCGCCGAACGTCCTGCGCCGGACCCGGCACGTCGCCGACCGGGTCGGCGACATGGCGCTCTACGGCCTGACCGGCCTCGCGGCGCTGATCGCGATGCTGATCATCGCCGCGATCATCTACAAGGTGGTCGACGGCGCGTGGCCTGCGATCCACCATTTCGGGATCGGGTTCGTCTGGGATGGCACGTGGAATCCGGTGATCGGGCGCGAGGCCTACGGCGCACGCAACTTCATCATCGGGACGCTCGTCACGTCCTTCTGCGCGATGTTGATCGCCGCGCCGCTCTCGATTGCGATCGGACTGTTCCTCAGCGAGTTGGCGCCGAACGCGATCCGGGGACCGATCGGCTCGCTCGTGGAGATGCTGGCTGCCGTCCCGAGCGTGGTCGTCGGCCTCTGGGGAATTCTCGTCCTCGGGCCGTACATGCGCGTGCACATCGAGCCGTTCCTCGGCCACCACTTCGGCTGGATCCCGATCTTCTCCGGCGACGCACAACAGAGTGGGGTACTCGTGACGATCGTCGTCCTCACGATCATGACGATTCCGATCACCTCCTCGATCTGCCGCGAGCTGTTCTCCGGGGTGCCGAAGGAGCTGAAGGAGGCTGCCGTCGGCCTCGGCGCCACTCGCTGGGAGATGGTCCGCGATGTCGTCGTCTACGACGTCCGCGGCGGCGTTGTCGCCGGCGTGATCCTCGGGCTCGGCCGTGCCCTCGGTGAGGCGATCGCCGTGACGCAGGTGATCGGAAACAGCCTCGGCCCGTTCCACCTTTCGCTCTTCGACACCGGCAACACCCTCGCGAGCCAGATCGCTGCCAGCTATCAGGGCGCCGCGACGAATCTCCAGGTCGCCGCGCTTGTCTATCTGGCGCTGATCCTGCTCGTGATCACCTTCACCGCCAACCTGATCGCTCAGCGGATCGTCCATCGCTTCGAGCTCCAGCGGACCGGAGCCTCCTGATGGAGCCAATCTCGCTTCAGGCGACTGGCGGCGCCCGCCGGCGTCTTCGGATCAACCGGCTGGCGGAAATCGGGGCGGTGCTCGCCGCCCTGGTCGCGGTCGCCGCGCTCTCTCTCCTCGTCGGGTCGGTTCTCGTGCGCGCAATCCCAGCGCTCAACTGGGATTTCTTCACGAAGGGGCCGGCCGTCTTCGGGGAAAGCGGGGGCGGGATCGCGCCGGCGCTCGTCGGCACGGCGATGCTCGTGCTGATCGCGACGGCGATGGCCTTGCCGATCGGCGTCCTGATCGCGCTCTACGTGAGCGAGTTCGCGCGGCCGCGAATCTCGGAACAGATCAAGCTGTGGCTCGACGTCCTCAACGGCTTCCCGTCGATCGTGATCGGCATCTTCGTCTTCGCGCTCGCGGTCAAGACCAAGGTGCCGATCATCGGCATCGGCCACCACCAAAGCGTCTACGCGGGCGGGTTCGCGCTCGCGATCATCATGCTCCCGCTCGTCTCGCGAACCACGATGGAGGTGCTCGCGCTGGTCCCGAACCATCTCCGCGAAGCGAGCTACGCGCTCGGAGTATCGAAGTGGCGGACAGTCGTGAGCGTGATCCTGCCGACGGCGATCGGCGGCATCGTCACGGGCACGACACTCGCAGTCGCGCGTGCCGCCGGTGAGACGGCCCCCCTGCTCTTCACGTGCCTGATCGCCGGGCAGCTCGTGAGCTGGGACCCCTCTCAGTCGTCTGCCTCGATTCCAGTGACGATCTTCCTCGACTCCGAGGCGCCTGACCGGCACCTGAACCAGCAAGCCTGGGCGGCGGCGTTCGTTCTGATCGCGTTCGTTCTCGTCACAAGCCTGTTCGCCCGGTTGATGCTCGACCGCTCTCGGCGCAGGCTCGACGCAGTCCTGATGGCTGCGTTCACCACCCCGTAACCGGGTCGTCACACCCTCGCAGCCCATACGAGCGTTGTAGCGGGGCACCCTGTCGGTGGAACACCAGGAAACCCCGGACAAGGAGAGGAAACGTTATGAGGAAGAAGGGAATCGCCCTTCTCGCGATCGCTGCTGCGGCGCTCGTGACGGTTTCAGCAGCTGGTGCAAAGCACTCGGCCACGACGATCACCGGCGCGGGCAGCACGTTCGTCGCACCGCTCGTCTCGGTGTGGACGCCTGCTCTCGGCACCGCGTTCGACTACACGGTTCAGTACGGCGGCGGCGGCTCGGGCGCAGGCGTTGCGCAGATCACCGCCCGCTCGGTCGACTTCGGCGCCTCGGATGCGCCGCTGTCGCCCGACCAGTTCACCGCCTGCAACGGCTGCGTTCAGATTCCGTGGGCGCTCGCCGGTACCGCGATCGACTACAACATCCCCGGGCTCGTGCTCCCGACGAACACGAACCTGCGGCTTACCGGGACCGTGATCGCGAAGATCTACATGGGTCAGATCACTTCGTGGGACGACCCGGCGATCAAGGCGCTCAACCCGAAGGCGACGATCCCGAGTCTGAAGATCACCGTTGCGCATCGCTCCGACAATTCGGGCACCTCGTACAACTTCACCGACTACCTCTCATCCGTCAGCCCGGCTTGGCAGTCGCAGTTCGGTCGCGGCGTCTCGGTGAGCTGGCCGGTCGGCATCGGTGCCAGCGGCAGCTCGGGCGTCGCCGGCGTCGTCAAGAACACGCCGGGCGGTATCGGCTACACCGATACGGCATACGCGGTTGCGAACAAGCTCCGCTTCGCTGCGGTCAAGAACGCGGCCGGCAAGTTCATCAACCCGAGCATCAAGAACGTCATCGCAGCCGGTGGCGCCGATCACGAGCGTCCCGGCGAACAACGAGCTGCACATCGTCAATCCGCCGAAGTCGCTCGCGACCGCGTATCCGATCGCGACCTACACGTACATCATCCTGCCGACGAAGTCGTCGAAGGCGACGGAGCTGCGCAAGATGGTGTTCTGGGCACTGACACAGGGCCAGGCCGGCAAGTACACCGCCAAGCTCTGGTTCGCCCCGATCCCGAAGGTCGTGCTCGTGGCGTCCGAGAAGACGCTGAAGCAAGTTCAGCCGGGCACGTAAGCCGAGCCTAGAAGACCCCGTCCAGGGGTTCCGCCGAAGAGGGCGCCGCAAGGCGCCCTCTTCGTTTTTCCGTAGGATCGGCCTCGTGGACAGTCGTGCGCTGATCGACGCCTACAACGAGGCCTGGAATGCGCAGGATCTCGACGCGCTCTGCGCCTTCCACGCAGACGATGTCGTGTTCGAGAACCACACGGCCGGCGAGCGCGCCGAGGGAGCCGAGGCGGTCCGCGCGCACATCGGCGGCATCTTCGAACGCTGGCCGTCGCTTCGCTTCAGCGGCCGCCGGATGTACGTCGCCGACGACTTCGTGGTCGGTGAGTGGACGGCGAGCGCCGTGCGCCCGGACGGCGTGACGATCGAGTGGGACGGCGTCGACGTCTTCCCGCTCCGCGACGGGGAGATCCTCCGCAAGGACGTCTACTCGACGTCGCACGTCCGCAATCCGCGCGTCGGAACCTCCGGCTAACGGCGGGTGTAGTGAGGGCGGTGGAGGGCCGTCCACTCGAGGAGCGTGAGCTCGTGCGCCGCGCCCAGCGGGGAGACGAGCACGCCTTCGCCGAGCTCATGCGCATGCATCAGGAGATCGCTTTCAGAGTCGCCTACCTGGTCGCGGGCGGCGAGGCCGAAGAGGCCGTTCAGGACGGGTTCCTGAAGGCTTGGCGCGCGCTCTGGCGTTTTCGACCCGGCGCTCCCTTCCGCCCGTGGGTGCTGCGGATCGTCGCGAACGAGGCTCGCAACCGACGCCGTGCGGCAGGCCGCCGCGCCGCACTCGTGCTGCGCGCAGCGGATGAAGATGTCTCGGGGGACGCGGCCTCGTCCCCCGAGGCGGCTGTTCTGGCGGATGAAGAACGGACGCGGCTGCTCGCCGCGCTCGAGCGGCTACCCGACGATGCGCGGCTCGTGCTCGCCTATCGCTACCTGCTCGACCTCTCCGAGGCCGAGACGGCGGCTGCACTCGGGGTTCGCCGCGGAACGGTCAAGTCGCGGACGTCACGCGCGCTCGAACGGCTGAGGGAGACGTATGACTGACTTCGAACGCGAGCTTCGCGCACTGGAGGTGGCGTGGCCGGCGGCGCCCGAGCTGCGGCTCGAGCTCGCGCGGCGCCGGCGCGTCGCGCATGGTCGTGGCGGTTGCGCTTGTCGCCGCGCTCGCGGCGGCCTTCGCGGTGCCGCAGTCACGCAGCGCGATCCTGCGCTTCTTCCATCTCGGCGGGGTGACGGTCGTGCGGGTGGAGACCCTGCCGCCGGCGCAAGAACGGCCGCTCGCCGCCGGGCTTGGCGAGCAGGTGAGCGACGATGAAGCCGCGCGTGCGCTCGGTGCGCCGTTCCTGCCCCGCTCGCCACGGCACGCTCTACGAACGGGATGGGTTCGTCTCGACGGTTCTGCAGGGCCCGGTACTGCTGTCGGAGTTCGGCTCGGAGTACCTGATCAAGAAGATCGCATCCGGAAAGGTCGAGTACGTGGTCGTCGCCTCGGGCGTGACCGGCCTCTGGATCGCGGACCGCCGCACGTCGTCGTCTTCCCCGACGCGTCACCCCGTCTTGCCGGGAACGTGCTCGTCTGGGCGAAGGGCGGCGTCACGTTCCGGCTCGAGGGCCGCGGCCTGGACGAGGAGACCGCTCTGAAGCTCGCCCGCGAGATCCTCGGAACCACCGGGTCCTGAGCGGTGTAAGAGCCGTATGCGTACCTCACTGCTCATCCTGCTTGCTCTCGCTTTCATCCCGGCCGCCTCGGCCGCGGGCCCCTGGCTCGGAACGGCAACGAACGGCGTCGGCTTCACCGCCGTCGTGCGCGGCGGCACGACCGTCGTCGCCGACGGCTCGCCACTCACTCTCGATCCCCGGGAAGTGGGGCATCCCGCGGGTGACGCTCAACAACGGCGTCGGCGGACTCAGTGCCGACGGTCGCACGCTCGTGCTTGGCCAGGCCGACGTGCTGCATCCGAACGGCGACCTGGTGAAGAGCAGCTCGTTCGCCGTGCTCTCGACGAAGCCGATGCGCCTGCGCCAAACAGTCACGATCCAGGGTGACTTCGGGTTCGACGCGCTCTCACCGCACGGCCGCACGGTGTACCTGATCCAGCGTTCTTCCGCGGAGAACCTCTCGCAGTATCGCGTGCGCGCATATGACCTCGTCGAGAAGCGGTTGCTCTCGCGCGTGGTCGCGGACAAGCGCCAGCGAGACTGGCTGATGGAGGGCTACCCGGTCGCACGCGCGGCGAGCCCGGGCGGTCGTTGGGTGTACACGCTCTACTCGAATCCGAACAACTATCCGTTCGTTCACGCACTCGACACGGTGAGCCGCACGGCGGTCTGCGTCGGCATTCCGTTGAACTGGACGACCGCTGAGACGACGATCGACAGCTCGACGCTGAGCGTCAAGGGGAACGAACTCGTCGCTCAGCAGCGGTTACGTCCTCGATCGCACCACGTTCAAGGTGACCAAGACCTAGCCAGGAAAGACGCAGCGCACCTCGAGGCCCCGGTCGCCGCGGGCCTCGACGGTGCCGCCCGCGGCTGCGACGACGTGCTTGACGATCGCGAGCCCGAGCCCGGTGCCGCGTGAAGCACGCGCGGCGTCGGCGCGCCAGAAGCGTTCGAACAGGCGCGGCAGGTCGGCCTCGGACGACGCCGGGGCCGTCGTCGACCGCAGTGAGCGTCGCGGCCCCGTCGCGTTCGACGACGAACCGGAACGTTGCGCCGTGACCGGCATAACGGATTGCGTTCTCGACGAGGTTCTCGGCGACGATGCGCAGCATCCGTGGACGCAGCGGCAGGTCGACGCTCGGATCACCGGTCGCCTCGAGGTGAACGCCGGCGCGCGCGGCGGCGTCCTCGTGCTCTGCGAGCACCTCTGCCAGCACGGGCAGCGCGTTCGTGTGGCCGAGCGCGACGACCTCCTTGCCGCTCTCGAGCTCGGAGAGGAAGAGGATCTCGTCGATCAGCGTTCCGGCGTTCTCGACCTCGGCCCGAGCCTGGTCGACCAGCGCCTCCACGTCCGCGCCCGGCAGGGTTGAAGAGTCGAGCAGCGCCAGGATCCGCGCGAGCGGTGTCCGCAGCTCATGGGAGACCGCGGCCGTGAAACCGGTGCGGAGCTCGTCGAACGACGGCTTGATCTCACCCGAATTCACCGGATCGTCACCACTTCGACACAAGGCTGTGGCTGATCACCCGTCTATCGTAAGGGTGTGGGCAAGATCCTCATCGTCGAGGACGACAGTGTGATCGCCGACAGCATGGCCCGCCACCTCTCGACAGCAGGCTTCGACCCGATCGTGGTCGGCCGCGGCGAGCTGGGGCTCGCCCGCCTCCGCTTCGAGAACCCCGATGTCTGCGTGCTCGACCTGATGCTCCCCGAGCTCGACGGCTGGAAGCTGATCGAGACGGCTCGGGCCGAAGGGATCGGCACCCCGATCGTCGTCGTGAGCGCGCGCGGGACCGAGCACGACCGCGTCCACGCGCTCGAGATCGGCGCCGACGACTACCTCGTGAAGCCGTTCTCGATGCGCGAGCTCGTCGCGCGCGTCGGCGCTGCGGCGCGGCGGGGCGTCCGGCCGGCTGAGGAGCGCCGCGGCGAGCCGCTCGAGATCGAGGAGCTGCGGATCGACCCGCGCGAGGTGCAGGCGTATGTCGAGGGGAAGAGCGTCGAGCTCACACCCACCGAGTTCAAGCTGCTGTACACGCTGGCGCTCGACCGCGGCCGCGTGGTCACCCGCGACGAGCTGCTGCAGAAGGTCTGGGGGAGGCGTGAGACCCACCGAGACCGGACGGTCGATGTCTTCGTGCGGCGGCTGCGGCAGAAGATCGACCGGGTCTCGCCGCGCCACTCCTTCATCCAGACGCGCTTCGGCGTCGGCTACAAGCTGGAGGCGGAACCGAAGTAACCTCTCCGCCGCGGCGCCGCTTGTCGGCGCCGCTTGAAGGTCGTGCCGGCTTTGCCGGCGCGACCGTGGAGAACAACAGTGGTGCAGTCGCGGCGTTTGGCCACGTTACGCTGCCGCAATGGACTTCCAGCTCACGGCCGAACAGCGGGAGATCCAGGCGCTTGCGCGGGACTTCGCCCGAGACGAGATCGAGCCGCACGCCGCCGCCTGGGACCGCGACCGCGGCTTCCCGCGCGACTTCCTCGGCAAGCTCGGCGAGGTTGGCCTGCTCGGCGTGTGCGTGCCGGAGGACCACGGGGGAGGCGGCGCCGATTTCGTGTCGTACATCCTCGTGCTCGAGGAGCTTTCGCGTGCAGACGCCGGCGTCGGCGTCACCGTCGCGGTTCACACGAGCGCGTGCACGCTGCCGATCCTCGCGTTCGGCACGCCCGAGCAGCAGAGCCGCTTCGTCGCCGCCGCTCGCGCGAGGCGAGGCGATCGGCGCGTTCGC
This sequence comes from uncultured Actinomycetes bacterium, assembly GCA_963761365.1. Taxonomy (GTDB): domain Bacteria; phylum Actinomycetota; class Thermoleophilia; order Gaiellales; family Gaiellaceae; genus PALSA-600. The sequence continues at coordinate 29,683 of CAVXHB010000002.1, forward strand.
GCTGACCGAGTCGGGCGCCGGCTCTGACGCCGGCGCGCTTCGCACCCGGGCCGAGCCCTCCGACGGGGGCGGCTGGCGGATCAACGGCGCCAAGCAGTGGATCACCAACGGCGGCTTCGGCGGCACGATCCTCACCTTTGCTCGCACCGACCAGAGCAGCCAGGGCGCGCGCGGCATCTCCGCGTTCCTCGTCGACGGCGCGGCCGTCCAGGTGACGCACGAGGCCGAGAAGCTCGGGCTCAACTCATCGCAGACGGTGGATCTCGCGTTCGACGGCGTCGAGGTCGGCCCCGATCGCCTGCTGCACGAGGAGGGCCACGGGTTCCGTGTTGCGATGGCGACGCTCGACGGCGGCCGCATCGGCATCGCCGCGCAGGCGGTCGGCATCGCGCAGGCCGGTTTCGACGTTGCGCGCGAGTACGCGAAGGAACGAATGGCGTTCGGACGCAAGATCGCCGAGTTCGAGGCGATCCAGTGGAAGCTCGCCGACATGTCGACACAGATCGACGCGGCGCGGCTGCTCACCTACCGCGCCGCCTGGCTGAAGGACCGCGGCGAGCCCCACACCGAGGCCGGGGCGAAAGCGAAGCTCTTCGCCTCCGAGATGGCTCGTCTCCAAACCGCCGAGGCGATCCAGATCCTCGGCGGCTACGGCTACACGAAGGAGTTTCCGGTCGAGCGGTACTACCGCGACGCGAAGGTGACCGAGATCTACGAAGGCACGAGCGAGATCCAGCGGCTCGTGATCGCGCGCGAGCTGTTGGGACTCCGCTCGTGAGCCCGCGCAAGCCCGACGAGCCCGTCCGGCTGACGCGGATCTACACCCGTGGCGGCGACGCGGGAGAGACGTCACTCGGCGACGGCTCGCGCGTGTCCAAGCTCGATCCGCTCGTGCGCGCATACGGCACGGTCGACGAGCTCAACTCTCTGCTCGGCTGGGCGCAGGTCACCGCGGGCGACGAACGGCTCGCACGAATCCAGAACGAGCTCTTCGACCTCGGCGCCGACCTGTCCGTGCCTTACGCGGCCGACGACGGGAAGCTGCGAGTCACGCAGGCGTACGTCGACCGGCTCGAGACCGACTGCGACGAGGCAAATGCGCCGTTGCCCGAGCTGCGCAGCTTCGTGCTTCCCGGCGGTAGCGAGACCGCCGCGCGGCTGCATGTTGCGCGAGCGGCGTGCCGGCGCGCCGAACGCGAGGTGCTGGACGCCGCGCGCGAACGCACGATCAACCCGCTCGCGCTCGTCTACCTGAACCGGCTCTCCGACCTGCTCTTCATTCTCGCCCGCGCTGCGAACGCGGGCGACGACCCGCTCTGGAAACCAGGAGGTAGTTAGACCCGGGAGAGAAGGGAGCTGACCACGCCGCTGACGATCTGCGGCGTCGCCTCTCCACCGAGGATGACCGCGGAGGCTCCGAAGCGGCGGGCCTTCTCGACCTTCGCGGGGTACTTCGTGACCGCGACGATCCGCACCGACGGGAAGACGGTGTGCAGGTTGTGCACGATTGCGGCGCCCTGCTTGTCGATGTCGACGACGACGACGGCTACGTTCGGCGACCAGAAGGTCGTGTCGTAGACGTTGCTGGTGGAGGTGACCGTGACCTTCGCCTTCGGCACGACCAGCTTCATCGAGCCGGTGCCGCTGCCGACGACGAGCACGCGCGCCTTGCCGCCCAGCAGGATCTGGCCGTCCTTGATCCGGAGCCCGATCGTCGAGGCCTTGCGCTCGCCGCCGTTCAATGCCGCGACCGTCAGCTTGTAGTTGCCCGGTGCAAGCCGCTGCGGCAGCGCGTAGCGCAGGATCCAGGTGCCGGTCTTCACGTTCCGCGTCCAGGTCGTCACGAGCTTGCTGTTCATCGTCAGCGACGCGGTGATCGTCGAGCTCATGTTCACCTGCACGCGCACCGCTGTGTAGTGGCGCGTGAGCAGGTTGAGCCTCTTCGTGCCGACGACGTGCAGCGCGAGCGGCGCGCGCAGGGTGGCGTTGAGCTTGAGATCGATCGCAGAGCCGACGCTCGCGTATCCGGGTGCGCTCGGGTCCTGCGAGACGATCGCGCCGCCGGAGGATGCGTTGGTGAGCGACCCGACCGTAAAGCCGCGCGAGGTGAGAACGTCGCGGGCCTGCTGCAGGCTGAGGCCAACGACGTCGGGCACACCGGTGACGGCGTTCGAGAGCGCGCCGCCGTTACCGGAGCTGTCGACTGCCTGCACGCGGTAGACGTGCGTGTCGCCTGTGACCGCCGGGCCGACGTAGTACTCGAACGTCTTGCCGCTGAGCACCTTGACCGCCTGTCCGTCGATCCAGATCGAGTAGTACTGGATCTGGCCGCTGTTGTCGGTCGCCGGCTCCCAGCGCATCACGGTCTGGCCGCCGCTGATCCCGACACCGAGGTTCTGCGGAGCACCGGGCGGGCTGTGGTCGGAGACGAGCGCGAAGATCGTCAGGTGCAGCGTGTAGACGGTCATCACGCCGTTCTCCCAGATGTAGCCGTCGGTCTGGCCGGACGGAATCGCACCCGGGGTGTCGAGCGGCTGCAGCACGCGCCAGGTCGCGCCGTTGTCGTTGGACGCCACCGGTAGGTCACTCGGCGAGGCCTGCGGGAACGTGATCTTCAGCGGCGAGGCGAACTGCGTCACCGGCGTGTTGGTGAGGATCGTGTGGGCGGTGATCGACACCGGACCGCCCGTGGCCGACCAGGTCGTGCCCGGCGGTGGCACCGCTGTCGCGGGGTCGAGCGGCGCCATCGTGACGATCAGGCCGTCACCCGGGTGCGGTCGGAACGTCGGTCGCCGGCCATCCGACCGTCGCCTTCCGGTTCGACGAGCGTCAGCGAGTCGCTCTGGCCGGGGTAGGCCGTCTTGGCGGTCGGGGTCGGAGCGCCGGGGCCCGTCAGCAGCCAGATCGTGAAGTGGGTGATGAAGTTGACCGACGTCGACCCGTCGCTGACCGTTCCGGTGAGGGTGTAGAGACCTGCCGTCGAGGACGAGAACGGAACCGACAGCGACTGGCCGACTCCACCCGCGAGCGGCGTGGTCGTGGGCGCGTCGCCGATCGCGCTGATGTAGTCGAGCTGCAGGTTGCTCCAGGCGGCGTACTCGTTCGCGGTCAGGACGATCGGGCCGGCCACCGACACCTGCGAGCTCCCGTCAGCCGGGGAGGCCGACACGAACTGAACCGTGACGCCGCCGCCTCCGCTCGTCAGATTCGTGACTCCGAGCGAGAAGGTCGTCGTCGGGTTGCCCGCGGCATCCTGGAACCGTCCGCCGGAGCCGGGCTGCGTGTAGGTGAGTGACACGGACTGGCCGCCGACCGCGGCGGCAGCGAGCGTCAGCGTTGCGTCCGAGCCGGAGATCGACACGTTCGTGACCGAGACCGGGAGACCCGCGAGCGAGACGGTGAACGCGGAGGTGGCGGGCGTCGAGCCGCTGTTCAACGCCTCGTCGAAGTGCGTGATCAGCGTGTCGGCGTTGATCTCCGCAGCGGTCGCGTGCGGCGGCGTGGTGTCGAGCGTGATGGTCTTCGTGAAGCCCGCAGTCAGGTTGCCTGCAGGGTCCTCGATCGGGTTCGTACCCGGCTGGGTGTAGACGACCGACGCGCTCTGGAAGCCGCTGACCGCCGTGCCGAGCGTCAAGGTCAGCTGCGAGCCGGAGATCGCCACTCCCGTGACTGCGTTCGCGACCGAGCCGGGATTCATCGTCGCAACGAATGCTCCCGTCGCCGGGACGGAGGCCGGGTCGAGCGGCTCGTCGAACTGAAGAATCGCCGTCGTGCCGGCGGCCGAGGCGGAGAGCACGCTCGGCGCTGTCGTGTCGCCGGTGATGCTCTTCGTGAAGGTTGCGACGAAGTTGGCGAGCGAGTCCTGGAGCTGGTTCGCTCCCGGCTGCGTGTAGGTGACCGAGGAGCTCTGCGGGTTCGTGACCGGGTTCTGGAGCGTGAGGGTCGCGGTCGCGCCGCTGATCGAGACGTTCGTGACGGGATCGGCGGTCGGCAGTCCGCCGGTGGTGTAGGTGACGGCGAACGCGCTCGTCGCCGGGGCGATATTGGCCAGTGCCTTGTCGAAGTGGATGTTCAGCGTGCTGCCGCTGACGTCGGCGGTGGTTGCGTTGGGCGGCGTGTTGTCGATCGTGACTGTCTGCGTCGAAACCGAGCCGACGTTGTTCAGGTTGTCGATCGCTGCGGCGTTGATCGTCGTCGTGCTCGAGACGTTGAACGCGCCCGCGTACAAGGTGCTGGTGAGCGTCGGGGCAGTTCCGTCCGTCGTATAACGAATCTCCTTGACCCCCGAGCCGCTGCCGTCGCCGTTCGCAGACAGCGTCACTGAGACAGAAGCGTTGCTCGAGCAGGCCGCACTGCAGCCGATCGTCGGCGCGAGCGGGCCGGTCGTGTCCCCGACGAGCGAGAAGGTCGTCGAGCTGGTCTTGAGAGCGTTGCTTCTTGCGACCACATCACCGCTCGTGTCGGTTGCGGTGATCCCGAAGGTGTACGTCGCCGGGTTCGTGGTGCTCGGAGTCGTCCGCGAGAAGCCGTGCAGAACGTCGGGGAAGGTGTAGTCCTTGATTCCGCTTGCTGATGCGGTCGAGCTCGCCGAGACCGTGAACGAGCCGCCGGTCGACGGGTTGTAGTACGCGGTGGCAGGCCCGACGAAGTACACGCCGGTACCGGCGATGGAAAGCGTGGGCGCGCCCGGCGCGCTCATGTCGACGAGCACCGGCCCGCCGATCAGGGTTGTCGGATCGGTTGCGTTGCCGACCTTGTCGGTCGCGCCGAAGAGCCAGCGGTAGCAGCTGCCGTCCGTGAGGCCGCTCGCGCTGAAGCTCGTGCTCGCTGCGGTCGGCGCGCCGTCGTCCGTCCAGCCGCCGGCCGGGCATGCACCCGCGGTCGGCGTTGCGATCTGGCGCTGGACCGTCTGCGACGCGACACCCGAGCCGCCGTCGGTGAAGAGCGTCATCGAGAAGGAGACGTTGCCGTCGTTGCTGTACTGCGGGACGCCCGAGAAGCCGCCGCCGGCCGGCGCCGTGTTGTCGGCGACGACGGTGAAGGCCGCGCCCGGGAGGCTCGTCAGGAGCGCGTTGTTCTGAACGGTCGCGTTACCGCTGCCACCCTGGCCGGCGGTCGGGCTCGCGGCGGTGTACGTGGCCTGGTTGCCGGAGATGCTCGGCGTGCCGAAGCCCGGGATCGCCGGGAAGACCCAGCTGTTCGACTTCAGGCCGGTCTCCGGGTCGCCGGTCGAGTCGGCGGTGACCGTGAATGAGTTGGTGTTGTCGGCGCCCGGCTGGAAGTAGATCGTCGAGCCGCTGGCCGAAATGCTCGTCCCAGCCGACACGAGCGAGGTGAGCGTCGGCGTCGCCGGTGCGGTCGTGTCGACCATCACGTTCGCGCTCGTGAACTGCGTCTGGTTGCCGAGATGGTCGCTGCCCGTGATCACGTACCGGAAGCACGTGCCACTCGCCAGGCCGGTCTCGCCGGGGATCGAGGTCGAAGCGGTCGTGAGCGTCTGCGAGAAGAGGCTGTCGTCCGTCCAGGTGCCGCCGCAGGTGTTCGCTGCGAGCGTTGCGAACTGGCGCTTGATCGTCACGGTCAGCATCCCGGAGCCGCCGTCGGTGAAGGCGCCCCAGCTGACGTTCGCCGTGCCGTCGGTCGAGTAGGTGTCGGTCGCCGGGTTGGCGAAGCCCGTTGAGGCCGGAGCGGTGCCGTCGACGATCACGGTGAGCGTGAACCCGCTCGCGCTCGTCGATCCTGCGCCGTTCGTCGCGGTGACTGCGCCGCTACCGCCGTCGCTGCCGGCGATCGTCGTCGTCGGCGTGTAGGTCGCGGTTGCCCCCGTGACGCTCTTCGTGAAGCCGGTGATCGCAGGGAAGACGTACGAGGCGACGTTCGTGTCGGCGTCCGTCGACGAGGCGGTCACCTGGAAGTTGTTCGTGTTGTCCGTGCCGGACTTGACGTAGATGGTCGAGCCGCTGCCGGAGTAGTAGAAGCCGGTACCAAGCGGCGACACCGAGATGAGCGTCGGCGCGCTTGGCGCGGTCGGGTCGACCATCGTCACGCTGCTCGTGAAGGTCGACTGATTCCCGACGTTGTCGGTTGCGGTGAGGATCCACTCGTAGCAGCCGGCGGGCAGCGAGCTCTGTGCCTGGTTGCCCGTGCCGCTGATCGCGACCGGCGCGCCGTCGGCGGTGAAGCTGCCGCTGCAGGCGTTGCCCGAGAGCGTCTTCACGTAGCGCTGGAGCGACTCGCTCTGGATGTCGGAGCCGGTGTCGGTGGCGTAGGTCACGGAGACGTTGAAGCTGCCCGTCGTGTCGTAGCCGGAAGGCGCCGTCACGCCGCCACTCGTCGGGAGGGTCGTGTCGGGGATGACGTCGAACGTGCTCGCGCCCGAGGTCGAGACGCCGTCGAAGTAGGTGACCGCGTTGTTCGTACTCCCGGTGGTGTCGGTGGTGAGGGTGTAGGTGGCGGCATTGCCTGAGATGCTTCGCGACCAGCCCGTGAGCGACGGGAAGTTGTAGGACGGCTGGCCGCTCGGCGTCGCCGTCACCGTGAAGGTGCCGCCGGTGCCCGGGCGGAAGTAGATCGTCTGGGTGGCCGGCGGGTAGTAGGTGCTGTTCGCCGAGGTGTTCGAGAACGCGAGCCCCGGCGCCTGGAGGACGTTGAAGGTGTTGCTGGTCACCGGGACGAGGCCGGTGCTCGAGAAGTCGAGCGAGAACCCGGTCCCGGTCGTGTCGATCTGGAGATCGTTGAATGTCGCGGTGCCGTTGACGCCGTTCGCGGCGCGGGTGAGCGTGCCTGTGAGCGTGCCGCCCGGGCTGCCGGCGTTCTTCGCGACGTCGATGCTCGCGATGGACGAATCGACCCGGTTGCCGTGGACGTCGAGCACTTTCACCTTCACAGCCGGCGTGATCAGCTGGTTGACACCGACGTTGGTCGGCTGCTGGACGATCGCGAGGCTGTGGGCCGCGCCCGGCGTGTAGGTGACTCCAGCGGTCTGCGTGATCAGCGTTCCTGTCGCGGTGGCGCTGTAGACGGCGCTTTCGGCAACCGTGTCCGAGACGGTGAAGGTTGCGACGCCCGAGCCGTTCGTGTTGGCGCCCGTCAGCGGGTCGGGTGAGATGAGCGAGTTGCCGCCCGCCACGTTCAGGACGACGTGGCTGCCGGCGATCAGGTTGCCCTGGGCGTCCTTGACCGTGACGGTGACGGTGTTCGTGCTGCCCGTGTCCGTACTGGTCGTCGGGCCGGAGGCGACCACGGTCGAGTTGCCCGCGTCCACACTGGCCGGATCGATGGTGAAGGTGGTGGTGCCGTCGGTGAAGCTGCCGGAGTGGGCGGTGAGGGTGATCGAGCCGGCGGCGAGGGCGGTGACGGTGTCGGTCGCGATTCCGCTGACGGCGGTGACGGTGGTGAGGCCGGTGATGGTGCCGCTGCCGCTGGTCTTGCTGAAGGTGACCGAGGTGGAGTTGTCGGTCGCGATGAGGTTGTTGTTGGCGTCGTGGACCTCGGCGGTGATGTCACGCGTGGCGCCGGAGATGAGGTTGGCCGTCGAGGACGTGATCGTCAGGTGGTCGGCGGTGCCGGGGACGATCGTGAACGTCGTCGTGTCGTCGGTGAGCAAGCCGCTGTGGGCGGTGAGCGTGATCGGGCCGGCGAGCAGGCCGGTGGCGGTGTCGGTTGCAACGCCGTTCACGGCGGTCACGGAACCGAGGCCGGTGACGATGCCGCTACCGCCGGTCTTGCTGAAGGTGACCGAGGTGGAGTTGTCGCCGGCGAGCAGGTTGCCGTTGGTGTCGCGGACCTCGGCGGTGATGCCCCTGGTCGTGCCGGAGGCGAGATTCGTCGCGGCGCTCGTGATCGTGAGGTGGTCGGCGGCGCCCGGAACGACGGTGAACGTCGTTGTGCCGTCGGTGAGTGAGCCGGAATGGGCCTTGAGCGTGATCGAGCCCGCCAGGACACCAGTGACGGTGTCGGTCGCAACGCCAGCGGAGGCAGTCGCCGGGCCCAGGCCGGTGACCGTGCCTGTTCCGCCGGTCTTGCTGAAGCTGACCGAGGTGGAGTTGTCGGTGGTGATCAGGTTGTTGTTGGCGTCGCGGATCTCGGCGGTGATGCCGCGGGTCGCGCCGGAGCTGAGGTTGGAAGCCGAGGACGTGATCGTCAGGTGGTCGGCGGTGCCGGGGACGATCGTGAACGTCGTCGTGCCGTCGGTGAGCAAGCCGCTGTGAGCGGTGAGGGTGATCGAGCCGGCAAGCACTCCGGTGACCGTGTCGGTTGCAACGCCGTTCACCGCGGCTGCGGAACCGAGGCCGGTGACCGTGCCCGCGCCGCTGGTCTTGCTGAAGCTGACCGAGGTGGAGTTGTCGCCGGCGAGCAGGTTGCCGTTGGTGTCGCGAACCTCAGCGGTGATGTCACGGGTCGTCCCCGAGGCGAGGTTCGTTGTCGTGCTGGTGATCGTCAGGTGGTCGGCAACGCCGGGGACGATCGTGAACGTCGTCGTGCCGTCGGTGAGCAAGCCGCTGTGCGCGGTGAGCGTGATCGAGCCAGCCGCCACTCCGGAAACTGTGTCGGTCGCAACGCCGTTGACCGCAGTCGGGGAGCCGAGCCCGGTGACAGTGCCGGTGCCGCTCGTCTTGGTGAACGTGATGCTGGTCGAGTTGTCGGTGGTGCGGAGGTTGCCGTTGGCGTCGCGAACCTCGGCGGTGATGTCGCGAGTCGCGCCAGAGGCGAGGTTGGCTGTCGATGACGTGATCGTCAGGTGATCCGCGGCGCCCGGGACGATCGTGAAGGTGGTGGTGTCGTCGGTCAGGCCGGTCGCCTGCGCCTGCAGCGTGATCGAGCCGGCGAGCATGCCGGTGACAGTGCCGGTGGCAACGCCGTTGACGGCAGTGACAGTCGTGAGTCCGCTGACGGTGCCGGTGCCAAGGGTTTTGGTGAAATCGACCGAGGTCGAGTTGTCGCTCGAGCGGAGGTTGCCGTTCGCGTCGCGGATCTCGGCGGTGATGTCACGGGTTGCGCCGGAGGCGAGGTTCGCGGTCGAGCTTGTGATGGTGAGGTGGTCGGCGGCGCCCGGGACGATCGTGAAGGTGGTGGTGTCGTCGCTCAGGCCGGTCGCGTGTGCCTGCAGCGTGATCGAGCCGGCGAGGTCGCCGGTGACGGTGTCGGTTGCAATCCCGTTGGCGGCGGTTGCCGTTGTGAGGCCGGTGACGGTGCCGCTACCGGCGGTCTTGGTGAAATCGATCGAGGTCGTGTTGTCGCCGCTGCGGAGGTTGCCGGCCGCGTCACGGATCTCGGCGGTGATGCCACGGGTTGTGCCGGACGCGAGATTCGTTGTGGCGCTCGTGATGGTGAGGTGGTCGGCGGCGCCCGGGACGATCGTGAAGGTGGTGGTGTCGTTGGTGAGGCCGGTCGCGTGCGCCTGCAGCGTGATCGAGCCGGCGAGGTCGCCGGTGACGGTGTCGGTCGCAATTCCGTTGGCGGCGGTTGCCGTGGTGAGGCCGGTGACGGTGCCGGCGCCGAGTGTCTTGGTGAAGTCGACCGAGGTGGAGTTGTCGCCGGTTTCGAGGTTGCCGTTTGCGTCGCGGATCTCGGCGGTGATGTCACGGGTTCCACCGGAGGCAAGGTTCCCGCTCGAGCTTGTGATCGTCAGGTGATCGGCTGCGCCGGCAACCACAATGAAGGTGGTCGTGTCGTTGCCCAGACCGGTCGACATGCGCCTGCAGCGTGATCGAGCCTGCGCGCGACGCCGGTGACGGTGTCGGTCGCAACACCATTCGCCGCTGTCACCGAGGTCAAGCCGGTGACGGTGCCGGCGCCGAGGGTCTTCGTGAAATCGACGGAAGTCGAGTTGTCGCTGGTCCGGAGGTTGCCGGCTGCGTCACGGACCTCGGCGGTGATGTCCCTGGTCGTGCCCGAGCTCAAGTTGGTTACTGCGCTGGTGATCGTCAGGTGATCGGCTGCGCCGGCGACCACGGTGAAGGTGGTGGTGTCGTTGGTCAGGCCGGACGCGTGTGTCTGCAGCGTGATCGAGCCGGCGAGGTTGCCGGTGACGGTGTCGGTCGCAACACCGTTGACCGCGGTGACCGTGGTGAGACCGGTGAGGGTGCCGGCTTCCGGCGGTCTTGGTGAAGTCGACCGAGGTCGAGTTGTCGCCGGTTTCGAGGTTGCCGTTTGCGTCGCGGATCTCGGCGGTGATGTCGCGGGTTGCTGCCGGAGGCGAGATTCGTCGCGGCGCTCGTGATCGTCAGGTGATTCGCGGCGCCCGGGACGATCGTGAAGGTGGTGGTGTCGTTGGTCGAGGCCGGACGCGTGTGCCTGCAGCGTGATCGAGCCGGCGAGGTCGCCGGTGACGGTGTCGGTCGCTATTCCGTTGACGGCGGTTGACCGTGGTGAGGCCGGTGACGGTGCCGGCGCCGGCGGTCTTGGTGAAGTCGACCGTGGTCGAGTTGTCGCCGGCTTCGAGGTTGCCGTTTGCATCGCGGATCTCGGCGGTGATGTCGCGGGTTCCGCCGGAGGCGAGATTCGTTGTCGCGCTCGTGATCACCAGGTGATCCGCGGCGCCCGGGACGATCGTGAACGTGGTGGTGTCGTTGGCGAGACCGGTCGTGTGTGCCTGCAGCGTGATCGAGCCCGCGGCGACGCCGGTGACGGTGTCGGTCGCAACACCGTTCGCCGCTGTCACCGGGGTCAGGCCGGTGACGGTGCCGCTACCGGCGGTGTTGGTGAAGTCGACCGTGGTCGAGTTGTCACCGGTGCGGAGGTTGCCGGCCGCGTCGCGGATCTCGGCGGTGACGTCACGGGTTGCGCCGGAGGCGAGATTCGTCGTCGCGCTCGTGATCGTCAGGTGGTCGGCGGCGCCCGGGACGATGGTGAACGTCGTGGCGTCGTCGGTTAGGCCGGTCGCGTGTGTTTTGAGCGTGATCGAGCCCGCGGCGACGCCGGTGACGGTGTCGGTGGCGAGCCCGTTGACGGCGGTGACGCTGGTGAGACCGGTGACGGTGCCGGCGCCGAGGGTCTTGGTGAAGTCAACAGAGGTGGTGTTGTCGCCGGTTTCGAGGTTGCCGTTTGCGTCGCGGATCTCGGCGGTGATGTCACGGGTTGCGCCGGAGGCGAGATTCGTCGTCGCACTGGTGATTGTCAGGTGGTCGGCGGCGCCGGCAACCACGGTGAAGGTGGTGGTGTCGTCGGTCAAGCCGGTTGCGTGCGCCTTCAGCGTGGTCGAGCCCGCCGTGACACCGGTGACCGTGTCGGTCGCCACACCGTTCACCGCGGTGACGGAGGTCAACCCGCTGACGGCGCCTGCGCCGAGGGTCTTGGTGAAGTCGACCGAGGTGGAATTGTCGCTCGTGCGGAGGTTGCCGTTCGCGTCGCGGACTTCGGCGGTGATGTCGCGGCTCGTCCCGGAGGTGAGATTCGCGGTCGAGCTCGTGATCGTCAGGTGATCCGCCGCGCCTGGGACGATCGTGAATGTCGTCGTGTCGTCGGCAAGCGAGCCGGAGTGGGCGGTGAGCGTGATCGGGCCCGCGACGACGCCGTCGACGGTGTCGGTCGCAACGCCGTTGGCGGCGGTGACTGAAGTCAGTCCGGTGACCGTGCCGGTCCCCGCGGTCTTCGCAAAGTCGACCGATGTCGAATTGTCGGTTGTGCGGAGGTTGCCGGCCGCGTCGCGGACCTCGGCGGTGATGTCCCTGGTCGCGCCGGAGGCGAGATTCGCGGTCGAGCTCGTGATCGTCAGGTGATCGGCAGCGCCGGGGACGATCGTGAAAGTCGTCGTGTCGTCGGTGATTGAGCCGGAGTGGGCCTTGAGCGTGATCGAGCCGGCCAGGACACCTGTGACCGTGTCGGTCGCAACACCATTCACGGCGGTGACCGAAGTCAGGCCGGTGACCGTGCCGGTCCCTGTCGTCTTTGTGAAGTCGACCAAGGTGGAGTTGTCGCCGGTTTCGAGGTTGCCGTTTGCGTCGCGGATCTCGGCGGTGATGCCGCGGGTTGCGCCGGAGGCGAGGTTCGCGGTCGAGCTGGTGATCGTCAGGTGATCCGCAGCGCCGGCAACGATCGTGAAGGTGGTGATGTCGTCGGTCAGGCCGGTCGCGTGCGCCTGCAGCGTGATCGAGCCCGGCGGCCACTAGCGGTGACGGTGTCGGTGGCAACGCCGTTCGACGGCCGTCACTGAGGTCAGGCCGGTGACGGTGCCGGTCCCTGCCGTCTTCGTGAAGTCGACCGAGGTGAAGTTGTCACCGGTTTCGAGGTTGCCGTTTGCGTCGCGGATCTCGGCGGTGATGGCGCGGGTCGTTCCGGAGGCGAGATTGCTGGTTGGGCTGGTGATCGTCAGGTGGTCGGCGGCGCCGGCAACGATCGTGAACGTTGTCGTGTCGTCGGTGAGTGAGCCGGAGTGCGCCTTGAGCGTGATCGAGCCGGCGAGGGCAGCTGTGACGGTGTCGGTCGCAACGCCGTTGACGGCGGTGACAGTCGTGAGGCCGGTGACGGTGCCGGCGCCAAGGGTCTTGGTGAAGTCGACGGAGGTGGAGTTGTCGCTCGAGCGGAGGTTGCCGTTCGCGTCGCGGATCTGAGCGGTGATGTCCCGGGTCGTTCCGGAGGCGAGGTTTGCGGTCGAGCTCGTGATTGTCAGGTGGTCGACTGCGCCGGCGATCACGGTGAAGGTTGTGGTGTCGTCGGTGAGGCCGGTCGCGTGTGCCTGCAGCGTGATCGAGCCCGCGAGCACGGCGGTGACGGTGTCGGTCGCTACGCCGTTGACGGTCGTGGCCGAGGTGAGGCCGGTGACCGTGCCGGTCCCCGCGGTCTTCGTGAAGTCGACCGAGGTGGAGTTGTCAGCGGTCTCGAGGTTGCCGGCCGCGTCGCGGACCTCCGCGGTGATATCGCGGGTTGCGCCGGAGGCGATATTGCTCGTGGCGCTGGTGATCGTCAGGTGGTCCGCCGCGCCCGGGACGATCGTGAAGGTGGTGTTGTCGTCGCTCAGGCCGGTCGCGTGTGCCTGCACTGTGATCGAGCCGGCAACGACACCCGTGACCGTGTCGGTGGCAACGCCGTTGACGGCGGTGGCGGTGGTCAAGCCGGTGACCGTGCCGGTGCCTGCCGTCTTTGTGAAGTCGACCGAGGTCGTGTTGTCGCCGCTGCGGAGGTTCCCGGCGGCGTCCCGGACCTCGGCGGTGATGTCGCGGGTGGTGCCGGAGGCGAGATTGCTGTTGGCGCTGGTGATCGTCAGGTGGTCGGCCGCGCCCGGGACGATCGTAAACGTCGTCGTGTCGTCGGCGAGTGAGCCGGAGTGGGCCTTCAGCGTGATCGAACCGGCGGCCACGCCGGTGACTGTGTCGGTCGCAATGCCGTTGACGACGGTCACCGAGGTCAAGCCGGTGACGGTGCCGCCGCCGCTTGTCTGGCTGAACGTAACGCTCGTTGAGTTATCGGTCGACACGAGGTTGCCGAACGCATCGCGGACTTCGGCGGTGATGTCGCGGGTTGCGCCGGAGGCGAGGTTCGTCGTGGCGTTCGTGAGCGTCAGGTGATCGGGCGTACCGCTCGGCACAACGGTGAAGGTGGTGGTGTCGTCGGTCAGCCCGGTCGCGTGTGTCTGGAGCGTGATCGAGCCCGCCGCCACGCCCGTGACGGTGTCGGTTGCAATGCCGTTGACGGCGGTGACGCTGGTGAGGCCGCTGACGGTGCCGGTTCCGGCGCTCTTGGTGAAGTCGACCGAGGTCGTGTTGTCGCTCGTGCGGAGGTTGCCGGCGGCGTCGCGGATCTCGGCGGTGATGTCGCGGGTTGCGCCGGAGGCGAGGTTCGTCGTGGCGCTTGTGATTGTCAGGTGGTCGGCGGCACCTGCGACCACGGTGAAGGTGGTGGTGTCGTCGGTCAGGCCGGTCGCGTGCGCTTTGAGCGTGATCGAGCCGGCAAGGACACCCGTGACCGTGTCGGTCGCAACGCCGTTGACGGCGGTGACAGTCGTGAGGCCGGTGACGGTGCCGGTGCCAAGGGTCTTGGTGAAGTCGACCGAGGTCGAGTTGTCGCCGCTGCGGAGGTTGCCGGCCGCGTCGCGGACCTCGGCAGTGATGTTGCGGGTCGTCCCGGAGGCGAGGTTTGCGGTCGAGCTCGTGATGGTGAGGTGGTCGGCGGCGCCGGCGATCACGGTGAAGGTTGTGGTGTCGTCGGTGAGTGAGCCGGAGTGCGCCTTGAGCGTGATCGAGCCGGCGAGGACACCGGTGACCGTGTCGGTCGCAACGCCGTTGACGGCGGTGACCGAGGTGAGGCCGGTGACGGTGCCGGCGCCAGGGTCTTGGTGAAGTCGACCGAGGTCGAGTTGTCGCCCGTTTCAAGGTTGCCGTTTGCGTCGCGGACCTCGGCAGTGATGTTGCGGGTCGTCCCGGAGGCGAGGTTTGCGGTCGAGCTCGTGATGGTGAGGTGATCGGCTGGCGCCGGCAACGATCGTGAACGTCGTCGTGTCGTCGGTGAGTGAGCCGGAGTGGGCCTTGAGCGTGATCGAGCCGGCGAGGACACCTGTGACGGTGTCGGTCGCAACACCGTTGACGGCGGTGACCGAAGTCAGGCCGGTGACCGTGCCGGTGCCCGCGGTCTTGGTGAAGTCGACTGAGGTCGAGTTGTCGCCCGTTTCGAGGTTGCCGGCCGCGTCGCGGACCTGCGGCGGTGATGCTCCGGGTCGTTCCGGAGGCGAGGTTCGCGGTCGAGCTCGTGATTGTGAGGTGGTCGGCAGCACCTGCGATCACGGTGAAGGTGGTGGTGTCGTCGGTCAGGCCGGTCGCGTGTGCCTGCAGCGTGATCGAGCCCGCGAGCACAGCGGTGACGGTGTCTGTCGCAACGCCGTTGACGGTCGTGGCCGAGGTGAGGCCGGTGACCGTGCCGGTCCCCGCGGTCTTCGTGAAGTCGACGGAGGTGGAGTTGTCGGTCGTCCGGAGGTTGCCGGCCGCGTCGCGGACCTCAGCGGTGATGTCGCGCGTGGCGCCGGAGGCGAGATTGCCGGTGGCGCTGGTGATCGTCAGGTGGTCCGCGGCGCCGGCAACCACGGTGAAGGTGGTGGTGTCATCGGTGAGCGAGCCGGAGTGGGCGGTGAGCGTGATCGAGCCGGCGAGGACACCCGTGACCGTGTCCGTGGCAACCCCATTGACAGCCGCGGTGGTGGTGAGGCCGGTGACTGTGCCCGTTCCGGCGGACTTGGTGAAGTCGACCGACGTGGAGTTGTCAGCGGTCTCGAGGTTGCCGGCGGCGTCCCGGACCTGAGCGGTGATGTCGCGTGTGGCGCCGGAGGCGAGATTGCTCGTGGCGCTGGTGATCGTCAGGTGGTCGGCTGCGCCGGCGACCACGGTGAAGGTTGTGGTGTCGTCGGTCAGGCCGGTCGCGTGTGCCTGCAGCGTGATCGAGCCGGCCAGCACGGCGGTCACGGTGTCGGTCGCAACGCCATTGACGGCAGTGATCGAGGTGAGGCCGGTGACCGTGCCGGTGCCTGCGGTTTTGGTGAAGTCGACAGAGGTCGAGTTGTCAGCGGTCTCGAGGTTGCCGGCGGCGTCCCTGGACCTGAGCGGTGATGTCGCGCGTAGCGCCGGAGGCGAGATTGCTCGTGGCGCTGGTGATCGTCAGGTGGTCGGCTGCGCCGGCGACCACGGTGAAGGTGGTGGTGTCATCGGTGAGCGAGCCGGAGTGCGCGGTGAGCGTGATCGAGCCGGCGAGGACACCCGTGACGGTGTCTGTCGCTACGCCGTTGACGGCGGTGGTTGTCGTGAGGCCGGTGACCGTGCCGGTGCCCGCGGTTTTGGTGAAGTCGACCGATGTCGAGTTGTCGGTGGTGCGGAGGTTGCCGGCCGCGTCCCGGACCTGAGCGGCGATGCCACGGGTTGTCCCGGAGGCGAGGTTCGCGGTCGAGCTCGTGATCGTCAGGTGGTCAGCCGCGCCGGCGACCACGGTGAAGGTCGTGGTGTCGTCGGTCAGGCCGGTCGCGTGTGCCTGCAGCGTGATCGAGCCGGCGAGGACACCCGTGACTGTGTCCGTGGCAACCCCATTGACAGCCGCGGTGGTGGTGAGGCCGGTGACCGTGCCGGTCCCCGCTGTCTTAGTGAAGTCGACCGAGGTCGAGTTGTCAGCGGTCTCGAGGTTGCCGGCGGCATCCCGGACCTGAGCGGTGATGTCGCGTGTGGCGCCGGAGGCGAGATTGCCGGTGGCGCTGGTGATCGTCAGGTGGTCCGCTGCGCCGGCGACGACGGTGAAGGTG
This sequence comes from uncultured Actinomycetes bacterium, assembly GCA_963761365.1. GTDB lineage: Bacteria > Actinomycetota > Thermoleophilia > Gaiellales > Gaiellaceae > PALSA-600. The sequence goes on from CAVXHB010000002.1 coordinate 45,896, forward strand.
GTGGTGTCGTCGGTGAGGCCGGTCGCGTGTGCCTGCAGCGTGATCGAGCCGGCGAGGACACCGGTGACGGTGTCGGTCGCAACGCCACTGGCGGCAGTGACCGAGGTGAGGCCGGTGACCGTGCCGGTGCCCGCGGTCTTGGTGAAGTCGACCGAGGTCGAGTTGTCAGCGGTCTCGAGGTTGCCGGCGGCGTCGCGGACCTGGGCGGTGATGCCACGGGTCGTCCCGGAGGCGAGGTTCGCGGTCGAGCTCGTGATCGTCAGGTGATCCGCCGTGCCGGCGACGACGGTGAAGGTGGTGGTGTCGTCAGCGAGGCCGGTCGCGTGTGCCTGCAGCGTGATCGAGCCGGCCAGGACACCCGTGACCGTGTCGGTGGCAACGCCACTGGCGGCAGTGACCGAGGTGAGTCCGGTGACCGTGCCGGTCCCCGCCGTCTTCGTAAAGGAGACCGAGGTCGAGTTGTCAGCGGTCTCGAGGTTGCCGGCCGTGTCACGGACCTGCGCGGTGATGCCACGGGTCGTGCCGGAGGCGAGGTTCGCGGTCGAGCTCGTGATCATCAGGTGATCGGCGGCGCCCGGGGTGATCGTGAACGTCGTCGTGTCGTCCGTGAGTGAGCCGGAGTGGGCGGTGAGCGTGATTGAGCCGGCGAGGACACCCGTGACCGTGTCGGTGGCAACGCCGTTGACGGCAGTGACGGTCGTGAGGCCGGCGACCGTGCCGGTCCCCGCCGTCTTCGTAAAGGAGACCGAAGTGGCGTTGTCGGCGGTCTCGAGGTTGCCGAACGCGTCGCGGATCTCGGCGGCGATACCCCTGGTGGCGCCTGAAGCGAGGTTCGCGGTCGAGCTTGTGATCGTCAGGTGATCCGCGGCGGCCGGGCTGACCGTGACGGAGAGCCCGCTGCCGTTGTTGATCGACCCATCCGACACGACGATCGACGCGGTCTCGGCCTTGTACAGCGTCATCGCGCCGTTAGCACCTGCGAGCACAGACGCAACGCCGTTCGTGAACACGATCGGAGTCGGCGTGCCGAAGTTCACCGTATTGCCGTCCTTGTCCACGACAGTCGGATGATGCGAGCCGATCGTCGCCGGCCCGCTGAACGTGAGGCTCTGCGCTCCGGTGTAGCTGGTGGCGGTATTGCCAAACGCATCGAGCGCGGTGATCGTCAGGTCGTCGCTCACGCCGGCGGTCGGAGTGGTCGTCGTTGCGGCAAGCGAGAGGCTCGCCGCCGTGTCGGGGTTGACCGTGAAGCTGTTGCTTGCTCCGGTCTCCGAGCCGCTGTGCTTGGTGGCCGTGATCGTCGAGTTGGCACCAGACTGAGTCAGCGTCACCGAGCTAGAGGCAAGAACGCCGCCGATGAAGGCACCCGACTGGACGCACCCGGCCGAGCAGGTGCGGTTCGATGTGATGTCGACCGTGCCGGTGAAGCTCGTGACCGTGTTGTTGCCTGCGTCCTGCGCGGTGACTTCGATGTTGAACGGAGTGCCCGCGGTCTGCGTGCCGATCGCGCCGCTGCTCGTATTCGTCACCGCGAAGTGATCGAGCGCGCCGACCGTGATGTTGAAGCTCGTGGAATCGTCGGCGGTGAGGCTGCCGTCGGTTGCGTGCAGCTGATACCCGCTCGAGGCCTTGTCGATCGAGAGGCCGCCGAACGTCGCGACGCCGCTGACTGCCGCATGGGTCAGCGTGTCTGTGCTCGACAGCAAGGCGCCGACTGCGCCTGTGCCCGACTTGATCGCGACCGTGACGTTGCTCGAGTCGGTCGTGACGATGTTGCCGCCTGCGTCGACGACGTCGATCTTGACCGCGCCGAGGCTCTGGCCTGCGGCGGCATTGCTCGGCTCGAAGGACGGGTCGAACGTCAGGGCAACCGGTGAGCCGACCGTGATGTCGAAGCTGCTGCTCGCGTTGTTCGTCAGCGAGTGGTTGTTGGTCGTCGTCAGGGTGTAACCCGCGCCGGCCTTGTTGACCTTGCAGCCGGCGAACGTGGCGACACCGGCGCTGACGGTGATCGGGTTCGTCGTGCAGCCGCCGAGCGAGCCGCCGCTCGGGTTGTTCCCGATCGCCAGCGTCACCTGGGTCGTCGTGTCTCCTGTGACGATGTTCCCGTTCGCGTCCTCGACCTTGACCACCGGCTGGGTCGAGAACGCGGTCCCGCCTGAGGTGTTCCCGGGCGAGCTCGTGAACACGAGCTGCGTCGCTGTACCCGGGTCGACCGTAAAGGGTGCACTTGTCCCGGTGGTGAGGCTGTCACCGCTCGTTGCTGTTGCGTCGAGCTTCACGCCGGACTCGGCCTTCGTGTAGGTGACACCGCTGATCGTCACCGAGTTCTGACCGGCGAGGATTGTGCCGGTGAGGGTGCCGCCGAAGGTGCCCGTGCCGGTGTTCTTGCTGAGCGTGACGAGCGTGTCGACCGTGACGCCGCCGGGCGTGCCGGCGTTGTCCTGTGCCTGAACCACGACGGAGAACGGGTTCCCCGCGCCGGGATTCGTCCCACCGTTGATCGACGTGATCACGAGCTTCGTCGGCAGGGCGAGGACGGTGAACGTGGAGCTCGTTGCCGCGGTGAGGGAGTCGCCGCCCGAGGCAGTCGCCGTCAGGCTGACGCCGGACTCGGCGGTGTCGTACTTGACGCCCGAGATCGTCAGCGAGCTCGTCGTCAGCGAACCGCTGGTGGTGCCACCGCCGAGCGAGCCCGTTCCCGTCGCCCTCGTGAGCGTGATCGTGGTCGCGGTCGTCGGCGCCTTGAAGTTGCCGTACGGGTCTTCGGAGCGGATCGCGACCGAGAAGCCGACTGTCTCGGTCGGGTTCGAGCTCCCGTTGACGGACGTGACGTCGAGCTTGGTCGCGGCCGCCGCGTTGACCGTGACGGCGAGCTGATCGGGTGCGGCGGTCGTGATCGGTGTGCTGCCGCTGCCTCCGTCGGCCGCGCTGGCGATGATGCTCGCGCTCTCGGCCTTGTAGAGCTTCATCAGGCCACCCGCGGTCGAGACGCCGTTCGTGAACGTGATCGTCGTGCCGCTGCCGACGTTCACATCCGAGCCTGTCTTGTCACTGAGGGTCGGCTGCGTCACCGGTGAGGGCGAGCTGCCCGCGCCCGAGAACGTGATCGTGTGGTCGCCCGTGTAACCGGTCGCCGTGTTGCCGAACTGATCTTTTGCGGTGATCGTGAGCTGGTTCGAGCCTCCCGCCGTCATCGAGCTTCCGCCCGCCACGACGAACTTCGCTGCGACGTCCGGATTGACGGTGACCGAGGGCGAGCCGCCGCCGGCGCTGATCGTGGTGAGTGAGCCTCCCGAGGTCGACTTCTCCTGCACCGTCCAGGTCGCCGAGCCGACCGTCGTGTCGGCGGTCGAACCGGGCCCGCCGCCCGACGTGTCGCCATACCGGATCAGGACCGTGTCGCCCGCAGCCAGCGCAGAAGGGGTTGTCACGGTGATCGTCTGGCTCGAGATCGTGATGTTCGCGGTCGCGTAGCCACCGCCGGCGATGTTCGCCTGGGTGTAGCCCGCTGCGGAGGCGGAGCTCTTCTGCGGCGCCGTCCAGTTTGCGGGGACCTGAAGCGTGACCGCCCCGCTGGCGGAGATGCCGCCGGCGCCGACCGTGTACGTGAGGATCTCGGTGTTGTTCGTCGTGCCCGCGACCGTCGAGGCGGGACTGATCGACGCCGTGCCCGAGCCGTCGGCCGAAGGCGTGATGTTGAAGCTCGAGCTCGTCGGGTTCGTGAGTGAGTGATTGTTACTCGTGCTAAGCGTGTAACCGTTCGCGGGCTTGTCGATCTTGCAGCCGGAGAACGTCGCGACACCACTCGCCGCCGTGACCGGGTTGCTCGCGCAGCCGCTGATCGTGCCGCCGCCTGGGTTGCCGGCGATCGAGAGGGTGACGGTGGTCGTGTTGTCGCCGGTGACCACGTTGCCGTTCACGTCCTCGACCTTGACGACGGGCTGCGTGGAGAACGCAACGCCGCCCGCGGCCCCGACCGGTTGAGTCGTGAACACGAGCGTGGTGGCGGCGCCGGCGACGACGGTGAAGCTGGCGGTGGTGACGGGGGTGAGGACGGGGCTGCTGGTCGCGCCGACGGTGATGGTGCCGGCGAGGACGCCGGTGATGGTCTTGGTTGCGATGCCGCTTGCTGCGGTGACGGCGCCGCCGGCGCCGGAGATGGTGCCGGTGCCGCTGGTCTGGCTGAAGGTGACCGCGGTGGAGTTGTCGTTTGTGACGGTGTTGCCGTTGGCGTCTTCGATCGTGGCGGTGATCACCCGGGTGGCGCCGGAGGTGAGGTTGCCGACCGCGCTCGAGACGACGACCTGGGTGGCGGCGCCGAAGACGACGGTGAAGCTGGCGGTCGTGACCGGGGTGAGGACCGGGCTGCTGGTCGCGCCGACGGTGATGGTGCCGGCGAGGACGCCGGTGACGGTCTTGGTCGCGATGCCGCTGGAGGCGGTGACGGCGCCGCCGGCGCCGGAGATGGTGCCGGTGCCTGCGGTCTGGCTGAAGGTGACCGAGGTGGAGTTGTCGTTTGTGACGGTGTTGCCGTTGGTGTCCTCGATCGTGGCGGTGATCACGCGGGTGGCGCCGGAGGTGAGGTTGCCGACCGCGCTGAGACGACGACCTGGGTGGCGGCGCCGAAGACGACGGTGAAGCTCGCGGTCGTGACCGGCGTCAAGACCGGGCTGCTGGTCGCGCCGACGGTGACCGATGCCGGCGAGGACGCCGGTGACGGTCTTGGTTGCGACACCAGAGGAGGCGGTGACAGCGCCGCCGGCGCCGGAGATGGTGCCGGTGCCGCCGGTCTGGCTGAAGGTGACCGAGGTGGAGTTGTCGTTTGTGACGGTGTTGCCGTTTGCGTCTTCGATCGTGGCGGTGATCACGCGGGTGGCGCCGGAGGTGAGGTTGCCGACCGCGCTCGAGACGACGACCTGATTCGCCGCGCCGAAGACGACGGTGAAGCTGCGCGGTCGTGACCGGGGTGAGGACCGGGCTGCTGGTCGCGCCGACAGTGATGGTGCCGGCGAGGACGCCGGTGACGGTCTTGGTTGCGACACCGCTTGACTGCGGTGACCGCTCCGCCGACGCCGGAGATGGTGCCGGTACCGCCGGTCTGGCTGAAGGTGACGCTGGTGGAGTTGTCGTTTGTGACGGTGTTGCCGTTGGCGTCCTCGATCGTCGCGGTGATCACACGGGTCGCACCGGAGGTGAGGTTGCCGACCGCAGAGCTGACCACGACCTGAGTCGCAGCGCCGAAGACGACGGTGAAGCTCGCGGTCGTAACCGGGGTGAGGACTGGGCTGCTGGTCGCGCCGACCGTGACGGTGCCGGCGAGGACGCCGGTGACGGTCTTGGTCGCGACGCCGCTTGCTGCGGTGACGGCGCCGCCGGCGCCACTGATCGTGCCGGTGCCACCGGTCTGGCTGAAGGTGACCGAGGTGGAGTTGTCGTTTGTGACCGTGTTGCCGTTTGCGTCCTCGATCGTGGCGGTGATCACACGGGTCGCGCCCGAGGTGAGGTTGCCGACCGCGCTCGAGACGACGACCTGATTCGCCGTGCCGGCGACAACCGTGAAGGTCGCGGTGGTGACCGGCGTCAGGACCGGGCTGCTGGTCGCGCCGACGGTGACGCTGCCGGCGAGGACGCCGGTGACCGTCTTGGTTGCGATACCGGAGGAGGCGGTGACGGCGCCGCCGGCGCCGGAGATGGTGCCGGTACCGCTGGTCTGGCTGAACGTGACGCTGGTGGAGTTGTCGTTTGTGACGGTGTTGCCGTTGGCGTCTTCGATGGTTGCGGTGATCACGCGGGTGGCGCCGGAGGTGAGGTTGCCGACCGCGCTCGAGACGACGACCTGGGTGGCGGCGCCGAAGACGACGGTGAAGCTCGCGGTCGTGACCGGGGTGAGGACCGGGCTGCTGGTCGCGCCGACGGTGACGGTGCCGGCGAGGACGCCGGTGACGGTTTTGGTTGCGACACCGGAGGAGGCGGTGACGGCGCCGCCGGCGCCGGAGATGGTGCCGGTGCCGCCGGTCTGGCTGAAGGTGACTGAGGTGGAGTTGTCGTTTGTGACGGTGTTGCCGTTTGGCGTCCTCGATCGTGGCGGTGATCACCCGGGTGGCGCCGGAGGTGAGGTTGCCGACCGCGCTCGAGACGACGACCTGAGTGGCGGCGCCGGCGACGACCGTGAAGGTGGCGGTGGTGACCGGCGTGAGGACAGGGCTGCTGGTCGCGCCGACGGTGACGCTGCCGGCGAGGACGCCGGTGACGGTCTTGGTTGCGACACCGGAGGCGGCGGTGACGCGCCGCCGGCGCCGGAGATGGTGCCGGTACCGCGGTCTGGCTGAACGTGACGCTGGTCGAGTTGTCGTTTGTGACGGTGTTGCCGTTGGCGTCCTCGATCGTGGCGGTGATCACGCGGGTGGCGCCGGAGGTGAGGTTGCCGACCGCGCTCGAGACGACGACCTGACTCGCCGCGCCGAAGACAACGGTGAAGCTCGCGGTCGTAACCGGCGTCAACACCGGGCTGCTGGTCGCACCGACCGTGACCGTGCCGACGACGACGCCGGTGACGGTCTTGGTTGCGACACCGGAGGAGGCGGTGACCGCGCCGCCAACGCCGGAGATGGTGCCGGTACCGCCGGTTTGGCTGAAGGTGACCGAGGTGGAGTTGTCGTTTGTGACGGTGTTGCCGTTTGCGTCCTCGATCGTGGCGGTGATCACCCGGGTCGCGCCGGAGGTGAGGTTGCCGACCGCGCTCGAGACGACGACCTGGGTGGCGGCGCCGAAGACGACGGTGAAGCTGGCGGTCGTGACCGGGGTGAGGACGGGGCTGCTGGTCGCGCCGACGGTAATGGTGCCGGCGAGCACGCCGGTGATCGTCTTGGTTGCGACACCGCACGAGGCGGTGACCGCGCCGCCGACGCCGGAGATGGTGCCGGTGCCTGCGGTCTGGCTGAAGGTGACCGAGGTGGAGTTGTCGTTTGTGACGGTGTTGCCGTTTGTGTCCTCGATCGTCGCGGTGATCACCCGGGTCGCACCCGAGCTGAGATTGCCGACCGCGCTTGAGACGACGACCTGGGTGGCGGCGCCGAAGACGACGGTGAAGCTGGCGGTCGTGACCGGGGTGAGGACCGGGCTGCTGGTCGCACCGACGGTGATGGTGCCGGCGAGGACGCCGGTGACGGTCTTGGTCGCGACACCGCTTACTGCGGTCACCGCTCCGCCGGCGCCGGAGATGGTGCCGGTACCGCTGGTCTGGCTGAAGGTGACCGCGGTGGAGTTGTCGTTTGTGACGGTGTTGCCGTTTGCGTCCTCGATCGTGGCGGTGATCACGCGGGTGGCGCCGGAGGTGAGGTTGCCGACCGCGCTCGAGACGACGACCTGACTCGCCGTGCCGAAGACGACGGTGAAGCTGGCGGTCGTGACCGGAGTGAGGACCGGGCTGCTGGTCGCGCCGACGGTGACCGAACCGACGAGCACGCCGGTGATCGTTTTGGTTGCGACACCACTCGAGGCGGTAACCGCGCCGCCGGCGCCACTGATCGTGCCGGTGCCGCCGGTCTGGCTGAAGGTGACCGCGGTGGAGTTGTCGTTTGTGACGGTGTTGGTATTGGCGTCCTCGATCTTGGCGGTGATCACCCGGGTCACACCGGAGCTGAGGTTGCCAACCGCGGAGCTGACGACGACCTGGGTGGCGGCGCCGAAGACGACGGTGAAGCTGGCGGTCGTGACCGGCGTCAGGACGGGGCTGCTGGTCGCGCCGACGGTGACCGATACCGACGAGGACGCCGGTGATCGTCTTGGTCGCGACACCACTCGAGGCGGTAACCGCGCCGCCAGCGCCGCTGATCGTGCCGGTGCCGCCGGTCTGGCTGAAGGTGACCGAGGTGGAGTTGTCGTTTGTGACGGTGTTGCCGTTTGTGTCCTCGATCGTGGCGGTGATCACCCGGGTCGCGCCGGAGGTGAGGTTGCCGACCGCGCTCGAGACGACGACCTGACTCGCCGCGCCGAAGACGACGGTGAAGCTCGCGGTCGTGACCGGGGTGAGGACCGGGCTGCTGGTCGCGCCGACGGTGACCGTGCCGACGAGGACGCCGGTGATCGTCTTGGTTGCGACACCACTCGAGGCGGTAACCGCGCCGCCAACACCGGAGATCGTGCCGGTGCCGCCGGTCTGGCTGAAGGTGACCGAGGTGGAGTTGTCGTTTGTGACGGTGTTGCCGTTCGCGTCCTCGATCGTGGCGGTGATCACGCGGGTGGCGCCGGAGGTGAGGTTGCCGACCGCGGAGCTGACGACGACCTGGGTGGCCGCGCCGAAGACAACGGTGAAGCTCGCGGTCGTGACCGGCGTCAAGACCGGGCTGCTGGTCGCACCGACCGTGACCGAACCGACGAGCACGCCGGTGACCGTCTTGGTCGCGACACCGGAGGCGGCGGTAACCGCGCCGCCAACGCCGGAGATGGTGCCGGTACCGCCGGTCTGGCTGAATGTGACGCTGGTCGAGTTGTCGGTGGTGACGGTGTTGCCGTTGGCGTCCTCGATCGTTGCGGTGACCACCCGAGTCGCACCCGAGCTGAGATTGCCAACCGCGGAGCTGACCACGACCTGAGTCGCAACGCCGGCGACGACGGTGAAGCTCGCGGTCGTGACCGGCGTCAAGACCGGGCTGCTGGTGGCGCCGACAGTAACCGTGCCGGCGAGCACGCCGGTCACAGTCTTCGTCGCAACACCAGAGGAAACAGTGACCGCGCCGCCGGCGCCACTGATCGTGCCGGTGCCGCCGGTCTGGCTGAACGTGACGCTGGTCGAGTTGTCGTTCAACACAGTCCGCCCGCCGGCGTCTTCGATCGTCGCGGTGATCACCCGAGTCGCACCCGAGGTGAGATTGCCGACCGCGCTCGACACGACGACCTGAGACGCGGCGCCGAAGAGCGCGAGCGAGGCCGAGTTGGCCGCGGTCTGGTCAACGCTCGTCTTGACCGTGGGCGTGTACGTGCCGGCGGGCGCGTTCGTGATGCCGCCGATCGTGAAGGTGCCGCTTGTTCCGGCGGCCAGCGAACAGGACGCTCCCGTGAGTGTGATCACGACGGTGTTGCTCCCGCCCGGGCTCGTCAGGCCGCAGGTGACGAAGCCGGCCGTGGGGGTGATCGTCGGCCCGGCCGGCACTGTTGTCCCTGCCGGCAGGACGACGGTGATCGTGTCGCCTGCCGCCAGGGCGCCGGTCGTGGGCGGGGGCCCGGCGACAACGGCGGACGGCGTGAAGCTCGTCGTGTAGGTCACCCCGCTCGCGGCGGCAGCGGTGTTCGAGGCGGTGACGCTGACGCCAGTCGGCGTGGTCTGGGCGGCGATCGCGATGTTCGCCGGCGGGCTCGCAGTGACCGAGTCCGACAGTGTCTTGACGGTGAAGTTGGTGCTGGTGTAGGTCCCGACCGCCGCGTTCGTCACGCCGGAGATCACGACTGTCGTCGCGGTGTTGGCTGCCAGCGAACACGAGCCCGCGCCGGCGCTGTCTGCGAGGGTGATCGTCACCGTCGGCCCGGCGGTGGTCGCCCCGGCCGCGGTGCAGTTCGTGAAGCCGGCTCCGAGCGTGATCGTCGGGACGGCCGTGACCGTAAACGAGGCATTGAAGACGGCAGTGATCGTCGAGCCGCCGACGAGGGCGCCGTTCGTCGCGCTCGAGTTGAAGCCGACGGTCCACTTGGTGATCGCGCCCGCGGCCTGGGTGTTGCCGGCGAAGGAAATCGTGGCGGCCGGGGCGACCGCAGCGGCGATCGTCGGCTGTGGCGAGGCTGGTCCTGGCGTTGTCTCGGCGGATGTATTGACGTTGATCGTCGCCGCTCCCGTGGTGGTCGTGTTCGTGATCCCGACGATCTCCAGCGTCGCGGCGGTGTTCTTTGCGAGCGCGCAGGCCCCGCCGCTGTTGGCCAGCGTGACCGTGACCACAGACCCCGCGCTCGCGCCGGTGGCGGAGCAGAGTGTGAAGCCGGTCAGCAGGACGATCGACGGATTCGCCGGAAAAGCCCCACCGGTCCAGGTTCCGAAGTTGACGGTGATCGTGCCGCCGGTGGCCAGGGCGCCCGAGCCCCCGGTCTTGAATCCGATTGTCCAATTCGCCTTCGCGCCGGCTGCCAGCGAGGTGGGCACCGCCGTTACGAGCGTGACGGCCGGGTCGATCACGTAGGGGAGGGGCAGCTTCGCGTCGTTCAGCTTCAGCTCGAGCAGCCAGCCGGTTGCGCCTTTCTGCAGCGACCAGCGGAGGCCGGCCGGGGTGACGTCCTTTCCGGAGCCGTCGAAGATCGCCACCGGGAGGATTCGCCTGCTGCTGATCGCCTTGCCGGAGGTGAACCGCACGCTACCGTCAGGGCTCAGGCTCGGGTTGAGGTTGATGGCGTTCAACTGCCAGCGCCAGGTCCTCGTGCCCTGCCGATCGACGACGGTCGAGAGCTGCTCGACCAGGTTCGGGGCGAGGGTGATCGTCTCGTGGCCGTAGGAGGTCGGCCGCGTCACGCCGTGCGCGTAGCGCCTCCAGATACCGGTGCCGGCGCCGGCGCCGACCGCGGAAATCGAGATCGCCCCGTCGCCGGCCGTCGAGGTGTAGCCCTGCTTGTCGACGGTCGCCGTCAGGCCCGGCAGGTGCACCGACGGCGCTTGTGCCTGCCGCTTGCCGAGCGCCTGGAGATCGAAGGTCCGCCCAGAAGACCCGTTCGTGCCCAGCACTGCGTATGCGCCGAGTCCCGCAAGCGCCACCGCGGCGAGGGCCGCGAGCGCGAAGAGCCCACGGCGAGATCTCCCCAGCAGGGGGCGAAGGAAAACCGGGATTCGAGTTTTCGTCGAACTGCCGCAGTCGATCATTGGGCCTTCCACCTCAGGTGGCCGTGTTCCTACTCACGCGCGCGCGTGTAAGGAGAGAAATCGCCAAAATCCTGAGAAACCTTGAGGACATACCTGTTCAAAGGTAAGGCGGGCGCCGCCCTGATTCAGGCCTGATTTTGGTGTGTTTTCGGGCTGTAAAGATCCGTCCCTCCGGCTCTCTCGCTCCGCCGCTGTGTCTCGCCGGATATTTAACCCTCAAGTTGAGGTTTAGTCCAATCGAATCGGGCCGACTGGGCCGGAGGCGAGCGGCCGCCGTTGCTGTCACGGTCCACCAATCGGCTCGTAGAATGAGCCACGCTATGGCGGCGACCAAAGACGTTCGCGCGGCCGAGCTCCATTCGACGATCTCGGGGGTCGAGGTCGATCCGCTCTACACCGAGGCGGACGTCGAGCTCGACTACGAGCGCGACCTCGGCTTGCCGGGCGCGTTCCCGTTCACGCGCGGGGTGTACGAAACGATGTACCGCGGCCGGCCCTGGACGATGCGGCAGTTCGCGGGCTTCGGGACGGCGGCCGAGACGAACGCGCGGTTCCGCTACCTGCTCGAGCACGGGCAGACCGGCCTGTCGACGGCGTTCGACATGCCCACGCTGATGGGCTACGACTCGGACAACCCGCGGTCGGAGGGCGAGGTCGGGCGTGAGGGTGTCGCGATCGACTCGCTCGAGGACATGGCGACCCTGTTCGCGGGGATTCCGCTCGGCGAGGTTTCGACGTCGATGACGATCAACTCGGCGGCCGCGATCCTGCTCGCGTTCTACGTGTGCGTCGGTGAGCGGCAGGGTGTTCCGCGTGAGGCGCTGCGCGGGACGGTGCAGACCGACATCCTCAAGGAGTACATCGCGCAGAAGGAGTTCATCTTCCCGCCCGAGCCGTCGATGCGGCTCGTGACGGACATGGTCGAGTGGTGCGCGCGTGAGTTGCCGCAGATGCACCCGGTGTCGATCTCGGGGTACCACATTCGTGAGGCGGGCTCGACCGCGGCCCAGGAGCTCGCGTTCACCCTGGCCAACGGGTTCACGTACGTCGAGTGGGCCGTCGCGCGCGGCTTGGCGGTCGACGAGTTCGCGCCGAGGCTGTCGTTCTTCTTCAACGCGCACCTCGACTTCTTCGAGGAGATCGCGAAGTACCGGGCGGCGCGACGGATCTGGGCGCGTGAGCTTCGCAACCGGTTCGGGGCGACCGACGAGCGGTCACTACGGATGCGCTTCCATGCGCAGACCGCCGGCGTGTCGCTCACGGCGCAGCAGCCCGAGGTGAACATCGTGCGCACGGCGATCGAAGCGCTCGCCGCCGTGCTGGGCGGGACACAATCGCTGCACACGAACTCCTACGACGAGGCGCTTGCGCTGCCGACCGAGGATGCAGTGCGACTCGCGCTGCGCACGCAGCAGGTGATCGCGCACGAGACGGGTGTCGTCAACACGGCCGACCCGCTCGGCGGCTCGTACTTCCTCGAGCACTTGACGAACGAGCTCGAGAGGCAGGCGTACGAGTATTTCGAGCGAATCGACGAGCTCGGCGGCGTGGTGGCGGCGATCGAGCAGAACTTCTTCCAGCGAGAGATTGCAGAAGCGTCCTTCCGCTACCAGCAAGAGGTCGAGCGCGGTGAGCGGGTGATCGTCGGCGTCAACCGTTTTGTCGCCACCGGCGAGACCGAGCCGCCGATCCTGCGGATCGACCCCGCGCTCGAGCCCGAGCAGATCGAGCGCGTCCGGGCGTTGCGTGCCGGTCGCGATTCTGGCGCGGTCGAGGCCGTGCTCGCGCGGCTGAAGGCTGACGCCGTCTTGCCAGACCGTAATCTCATGCCCGTGATCGTCGACGCGGCGAAAGCGGACGTGACGATGGGTGAGATGTGCGATGCGCTGAGGGAGGTGTGGGGAGTCTGGCGGGAAACACCGGTGTTCTGATGGCGGGGAAGACCCGCGTTGTGATTGCGAAGGTTGGGCTCGACGGCCACGATCGCGGCGCGAAGGTGATCGCGCGTGCGCTCAGGGACGCCGGGATGGAGGTGATCTACACCGGCCTGCACCAGACACCGGAGCAGATCGTCGAGACGGCGATTCAGGAGGACGCCGACGCAGTCGGGATCTCGATCCTGTCCGGCGCGCACATGACGCTGGTGCCGCGCATCGTCACTCAGCTGCGCGAGCGCGGCGCCGACAACGTGCGCGTCGTCGTCGGCGGGACGATTCCGGCCGAGGACATCATCGAGCTGAAGAGGCTCGGTGTCGCCGAGGTGTTCACGCCGGGTGCGCCGACGAGCGAGATCGTCGAGTTCCTGCGCGCGTGAAGGTCGCCGTCTGCGTGAAGGCTGTCCCGGATGCGGCAACCGGGAGGCGGATCGATCCGGCGAGCAAGCGACTCGACCGCGGCGGCGAGCTCGTGTTGTCGGATTTCGATTCGCATGCAGTCGAGGAGGGGTTGCGGGTGAAGGAAGCTGCCGGCGAAGGTGAGGTCGTCGTCGTGTCGGTGGGGCCGGTACGTGCAGCGGATGCGGTGCGCAAGACGCTGGCGATGGGTGCCGATCGCGCCGTGCTGGTGAGCGACGATGCGCTCGAGGGCGCGGATCTGCTTGTCACGGCACGCGCGCTCGCGGGCGCGCTCGAGCGCGAGGGCGCGCAGCTCGTGTTGTTCGGGCAGCAGTCGGCCGACGGTGATGGCGCGTGTTTGTTCGCGGCGGTCGCGGAGCTGCTTCGGTGTCCGGTGATCTCGCAGGTAATGGAGTTGTCGATCGGGCCGGGTGCCATCACCGGAAAGCGCCAGACGGAGTTCGGTTACGAGCGCGTGCGTGCGCCGCTGCCGGCGGTGGTTGCCGTGTCGGATGCGATCAACGAGCCGCGGTATCCGTCGCTGAAGGGGATCATGGGCGCCAAGGCAAAGCCGCAGGAGACGCTGACGGCTGCGGACGTCGGTGGCCCGGGCGAGTCGCGTACGGTCGTACTCGCTTTGTCCGCGCCGCCCGCACGCGGCGACAGCCGCCGCGTGGAAGACGGTTCGGCGGATGACGCGGCCGAGGCGATCGTCGCGTTCCTTGCCGAGAAGAGAATGCTGTGAAGCTGCTTGTCTTTCTCGAGCACCACGGTGGTTCGATCACGAAGGCGTCGCTCGGCGTGCTCGCGAAAGCGCGATCACTCGGCGATGCGGCGGGTGTTGTCGCAGGCGCCGGCGTGCGCGATGCGGCAGAAGGCGCCGGCGGGATCGTGTGGGTGGCAGACGACGACCGCCTGGAAGCGCCGTTGCCGGCGCCGCGCGTCGATGTGCTCGCGAAGCTCGTGCGCGATGAAGGCTTCGATGCGGTGCTGTTTGCGCAGTCGGTGCTCGCATCCGATGTCGCAGCCGGGCTTTCGGCGCGGCTCGACGCAGGGCTGAACTGGGATCTCGTCGACGTGCTCGAGGAGAACGGCCGGTTGGTCGGCAAGCGCCCGGCACTTGCCGACTCGGTTTGGGTCGACGCGGGATGGTCGTCAGCGGTTGCGCTCGCGGTCTTCCGGAGCGGCACGTTCGATCCGGCGGAGTCCAGCGCCGCGGCGGAGTTGCGGGAGGTACAGGTCGAGCTGGAGTCGCACTCGCTGCTCGCGGAGCTCGTCGAGGCCGCCGTCGAGGAGGGTCAAGCCGGGCCGTCGATCGAAGATGCCGAGGTGATCGTTGCCGGCGGCCGCGGGCTCGGCGGTCCGGAGAACTTCACGCTCGTCGAGCAGCTGGCCGACGCGTTGGGCGGCGCGGTCGCTGCGACGCGCGCGGTTGTCGACGCGGGCTGGTACCCGTACGCGACGCAGGTCGGCCAGACGGGCAAGACCGTTTCTCCGAAGCTGTACGTCGCAGTCGGCATCTCCGGGGCGATCCAGCACAAGGTCGGGATGCAGGGGTCGGGCGTGATCGTCGCGATCAACAAGGACCCGCACGCGCCGATCTTCGACTACGCAGATCTCGGCGTCGTCGGCGACCTGCACGAGATCGTCCCGAAGCTGACCGAGCTCGTTCGGTCGAGGAAGTGAAGCCGGCCGACTACCCGCCGCCGTGGTCCGACGAGGAGGCGATCGCTCCTCCGGCCGATCCTGATCCGGTCGAGGTCGACGTGGTCGTGGTGGGAGCGGGGCCCGCTGGCCTTGCGACTGCGATCCGCCTCGGGCAGGTCGCACCGGAGCTCTCGGTGGCGGTGCTGGAGAAGGGCAAGCGGCCGGGTGCGCATCTTCTGTCGGGTGCGGTCGTGCGTCCGGAGCCGCTGCGTTCGCTTGTCGGCGAGTTTCCGAACTACGGCGAGGTTCCGGGGGAGGCGGTGTACCTGTTGACGCGTGCGCGCGCGATTCGGATCCCGACTCCGCCGACGATGCGGAACCACGGCAACGTCGTCGTCTCGTTGTCGGAGCTCGGGCGCTGGCTGGGCGAACAGGCGGAGGCGGGCGGCGCCATGGTGCTGCCCGAGACGGCGGCGGTGTCGCTCGTCGTAGAGGACGGGAAGGTCGGCGGCGTACGGACGGGTCGCGGTGAGGAGATCCACGCACGCGTGACGGTGTTGTGCGAAGGGACGGCGGGCCATCTCACAGGCGCGGCGCTTTCGCATTTCGGCCTGGGCGGTGCCGCGCCGCAGGTCTGGGCGCTCGGGGTGAAGGAGGTGTGGCGTGTGCCGAAACCGCTGCGGCGCGTGATCCACACGATGGGGTGGCCGCTGCGCGCAGGTGCGCGCTACCGCGAGTTCGGTGGGTCGTTTGTGTACCCGATGGGCGACGAGTTGGTGTCGCTCGGGATGGTGGTCGGGCTCGACTACCGGGACGTCGAGTTGTCGGTGCACGATCTGCTGCAGGAGTTGAAGACGCATCCGCTCGTGCGTGGTGTGTTGGACGGCGGCGAGCGGGTCGGGTGGGGTGCGAAGACGATTCCCGAGGGCGGCTTCGTGGCGCTGCCGCGTGCGTTTCATGCGCCGGGGTTGCTGTTGTGCGGCGACGGTGTGGGGCTGGTGAACGTCCCGGCGTTGAAGGGGATTCACTACGCGGTCGAGTCGGGGCGGATCGCGGCGGAGGCAGCGGCGAGCGGCGAGCTCGGGTCGTACGACGAGGCGTTGCGGGCGTCGTTTGTCTGGAGCGAGTTGCGCGCGGTGCGAAACGTGCGGCAGGCGTTCGGCAGCGGGTTTGTCCGGGATCGGTCTCGGCGGGGCTCGCGACGGTGACGCGGCGGCCGCCTGCCGCCGGGCGACCGGCCGACCGAGCGTGACGCAGACCAGGACTTGTTCGCCACCGATCGCGCGTCGCGGTATCCCGCGCCCGATGGGAAGCTGACGTTCGACAAGCTGTCGTCCGTCTTCCTGTCGGGCAACCGCACGCGCGATGACCAGCCGAATCACATCCGCGTGCAGACGAAGGTGCCGCGCGAGGTGGCCGAGCTGTGGGCACGCATGTGCCCAGCGCAGGTCTACGAGACGGAGGGCGACGGGCGAGCAGGTAACGGTGAAGCTGGCGCCCTCGAACTGCATCCAGTGCGGAGCAATCACCGCAAAAGGCGGCCGGCTAACCCCACCAGAAGGCGGCTCCGGCCCCGAATACACGCTCACGTAGACGGCGGCCCGTCCCACGGTGCCTGGCACCGGACACGTCCGTCCTGGACGTAGTCGAAGAGGACAAGGCGCGCCTTCGCCGGCTGCGGATGAAAGAGCGCGTGGAGGTCTTTCAATGCGAGAACCGGGTGGGGGTCATCGAGTCCCACCGAGGAACGAAAACTCGTCCACGTCGATCCCGCCGGTTCACTGCATTCAGCAGCCCGAGGCGGGTTCCACATGCCGTACCGAATGCTCGTGAGCAGGTACTCGGGCGTGTCCAGGTGCGCGCTCCAGAACCGCTGGCCAAAGCAGTGGTTGATGCGGTCGAATCGGCTGTTCGAAGCACGTGCGAAACCGTTGTTTAGCTGGAACATTCCGTCTGAGAGTCCGCGCTCCCCAATCCGGAGGACGAGGTGGTAGTGATTGCCCATCAGCGCATACGCGAGCACGCGCCATTCGTACGCCACGCTGACGCGGAGGAGGCTGCTCAGGAATAGCGCGCGAAGTTCTTCGTCGAAGATCGTCTGCTTGTTGTTGCCGCGCGAGATGACGTGATAGTTCTCACCGGGCTCCTGGTGACGCTGTCTGCGGGGCATCCCATTCAAGTTAAGGACGAGCTGACGAAGCACAAGGCCACGTCACACTTGTTTTCCACTCTTGTCTCAGTTTCGTCGCTATGCCTGGCACCGGGCATGTCCGCCCCGGCCGCGGCTAGATTCGGCGGGTGATTTCGTCCGTCGACAACCCGCGCGTCAAGGATTTGGTTCGCTTGCGCAAGGCGCGCGAGCGGCGGCGCTCGGGGCTTTTCGTCGCGGAAGGACCGCGCGAGGTCGAGCGCGCTCGCTCCGCCGGCCTCACGATCGTGGCCACCTACTTCGCGCCGAGTCTTCTCGACTGGCCCGAAGGGGAAGAGGTGAGCGAGCGCGTGCTCGCGAAGATGGCGTACCGCGCCGAGCCCGAAGGTGTGATCGCCGTCGTCGAAGCTCCGCACCGCGAGCTGCCAACGAACGGCAGCCTCTACCTCGTCGCCGTCGGGATCGAGAAGCCGGGAAACCTCGGCGCGATGGCGCGCACGGCCGACGCAGCGGGGGCCGACGCGCTCGTCGTCGCCGAGGCACAGGCGGATCCGTGGAACCCAAATGCGATCCGCGCATCGACCGGCGCGGTGTTCTCGCTTCCGGTCGTCGAAGCAACGCTCGACGAGATTCGCGCGCTCCCAACGCGGCTCGTCGCTGCCGTGCCCGACGCGCCGACGGCGTACACCGAGGTCGACTTGACTGCGCGAACGACACTGGCGATCGGTGCCGAGGATGTCGGCCTACCGGACCCATGGATCGAGGCAGCAGATTTCAGCGTCTCGATCCCGCTCCATGCCGCCACGACCGACAGCCTCAACGCCGCGACGGCAGCCGCGATCATCCTCTTCGAAGCGAGGCGGCAACGTGATCACGCGTGACGACGTCCTTCGCGCGCGCGAGACGATCGGCGACCGTCTGCATCACACGCCGACCCTCTCGTCGCGCACGCTCGGCGCGCGCCTCAAGTGCGAGCTCTTCCAGCGCACCGGTTCGTTCAAACCGCGCGGCGCGCTGAACAAGCTGAGCGCGCTCACAGCCGACGAGAGAAAGCGTGGCGTGATCACCTACTCCGCTGGCAACCACGCGCAGGGCGTCGCATACGCGGCTGCGCTCGAAGGCGTCGATGCGTTGATCGTGATGTGGGACAGCGTGTCGCCGCAGAAGGTCGCCGCGACGCGTGGTTACGGCGCAACCGTCGATCTCGAAGCGACCACGAGCCTCGAGGCGCTCGAGCGCATGCACCTGCTGATCGAAGAGACCGGCCGCGTCGTCGTCCATCCGCACGAGGATCCTCTCGTGCTCGCCGGCGCCGGCACGGTCGGCCTCGAGATCGAGGAGGACGCACCCGACGCCGACGCCGTGATCGTCGCTGTCGGCGGCGGCGGTCTGATCTCCGGCATCCAGGCGGCGATCGGCGACCGCATGCGGGTGATCGTCGTCGAGCCGGAACGCTCGCAAGCGCTCCATGCCGGCATCGCCGCGGGCCACCCCGTCACGGTCGAGCCGACGTCGATCGCCGATGGCCTCAACCCACCGAGGTGCGGACAGCTGCCGATCGACCTCTGCCGCGATCTCGAGCGCGTGCTCGTGACGGAGGACGAGATCAAGGACGCGTTCCGTTTCCTCTACGAACGCGCGAAGCTGGCCGTTGAACCGGCGGGGGCCGCAGCAACAGCCGCCCTGCTCGCACGCAAGATCGAGGCCGACAACCCCGTCGTCATTGTCAGCGGCGGCAACGTGGCCTCGGAAATCACCTCTGGTATCCTGGCTTCAAGATGAAGACCGAGATCCATCCCGAGTACGTCATGGCGACCGTGCATTGCTCGTGCGGCAACACGTTCGTCACGCGCTCGACCAAGCCCGAGCTGAACGTCGAGATCTGCGCCAACTGCCACCCGTTCTACACGGGCAAGCAGAAGGTGGTCGACACGGGTGGTCGCGTGGCGCGCTTCCAGCGCCGGCTCGAGAAGGCCGGCCGCGCCGCGCCCAGCACGGCCGACGACGACCAGGACTAGCGATGGCCCAGGCAATCGGCGGCCAGGCCGTCCTCGAGGGCGTGATGATGCGCGGACCGCGCAACTGGGCGGTCGCCGTGCGCAAGCCCGACGGCGAGATCGCACAGGTCGCGCGTTCGATCGATCCGTTGATGGCCCGGCACTGGCTGCTCCGGCTGCCGATCGTTCGCGGCGTGGTCGCGCTCGGCGAGAGCCTCTCGATCGGCTTCCGCGCGCTGTCGGTCTCCGCGAACTACGCGGCGCAAGAGGAAGCGGAGGGCGACGAAGAGCCCGCGGAGATCGGCCGCTGGGCGCTGTTCTTCTCGTTCGCGGTCGCGATCGGCTTCGCGCTGATGCTGTTCAAGGTCGGCCCGGCTCTGCTCACCGACCTGCTCCCGATCTCGAACGGCACCTGGTTCGTGCTCGTCGAAGGACTGATCCGGGTCACCGTCTTCGTCGCCTACCTCAGCATCCTCAGCCTGATCCCATCGCTACGGCGGGTCTTCCAGTACCACGCCGCAGAGCACAAGGCGATCAACGCGTACGAAGCGGGAGAGGAACTGACCCCCGAGATTACGCAGCGCTATTCGCTGATCCACCCGCGCTGCGGCACGGCGTTTCTGCTCTGGGTGATGGTGATCGGCGTCTTCGTGTTCGCATTGTTCGGACGCCCGGCGTGGTACTGGCTGATCGTCACGCGCATCGCGTTCCTGCCGCTGATTGCCGGGATCGCCTACGAGCTGATCCGCTTCGCCGGCAAGCACGCCGAGAACCGCGCGCTGATGACGTTGCTTGCACCCGGCCTGTGGCTGCAAAGATTGACGACGCGCGAGCCGACTCTCGACCAGCTCGAGGTGTCGATCCGCGCATTGCGAGAAGTGTTGGAGCGCGAGGGCAAGTTGTCCCCCGCCGATCGACGAGTGGAGGTGATGGCATAAATGGCGACTGAACGTACGGCTGAAGTCGAATGGATCGGGGATTTCCTCGGTGGCGAGGGAAAGATCCTGTCGACCACGAGCGGAAAACTGCCCCAGCTCGAAGTGACGTGGGCCGGGCGCACGGACGAGGACTCCGGGGAGATGAGCCCCGAGGAGCTCCTCGCCGCAGCGCACGCATCGTGCTTCTCGATGGCACTCGCCTCGGGTCTCGTGGGCGGCGGCTACGAGCCGATGGAGATGCAGGTCTCGTGCACGGTTGCGCTCGAGATCGGCGTCGGCATCTCTAGCTCGAAGCTCACCGCGCACGTGACGCTCGACGGCGAGATCGCAGACGACAAGCTGCGCGAGATCGCCGAGCGCGCAAAGTTGAACTGCCCGGTCTCGAAGGCGCTTGCCGGGATCGAGATCACGCTCGACCTCCCCGACCTCGCGCCCGAGGAAGATGAAGAGCCGGCCGAGGACGAGGAAGTCGGAGCGGCAGCGGTCGAGGAATAGAGAGCTCTCGCGGCGCCTGGGGCTACCCTAGGCGCCGCGATGGCTGCATTCGATGAACTGGTCGGAGAGCTCGAGCGTTCCTACACCGAAACGCTGCGAGCGGCAATCCGACCCGGCGGTCTACAACGATCACCGCGAAGCTGCGGCGGTCGGGCGCCGGCTGAAAGAGCTCGAGGGCTCGTACAAGCTCGCGCAGCAGTGGCGGCAGGCGAAAGCCGATCTCGAGGCGGCGCGCGGTGACCCCGAGCTCTCGGAGATGGTCGCCGGATACGAGGCCGACGTCGAGCGGCTCGAGGAGGAGCTGAAGCTCTCGCTCGTCGAGCGCGACCCGGCCGACGACAAGGACGTGATCGTCGAGATCAGGCAGGGCGTCGGCGGTGACGAGGCAGGTCTTTGGGCCGGCGACGTCGCCCGGATGCTTCAGCGTTACGCCGAGCGCCGCGGGTTCAAGTGGGAGGAACTCGAGGTGAACGCGAACGAAGGCGGCGGCATGAAAGAGGGAACCTTCGCGATCAAGGGTGACGGTGCGTACTCGGTCTACAAGTACGAGGGAGGCACCCATCGCGTCCAACGCGTTCCGGACACCGAGTCGCAGGGGCGCATCCACACCTCGACTGCGACGGTCGCCGTGATGCCGGAAGCAGAGGACGTGGAGCTCGAGCTCGAGGAGAAGGATCTGAAGATCGATGTCTTCCGTTCGTCGGGGCCGGGCGGCCAGTCGGTGAACACGACCGACTCGGCGGTGCGGATCACGCATCTGCCCACCGGGATCGCGGTCGCGATGCAGGACGAGCGTTCACAGCTCCAGAACCGCGACAAGGCGATGCGCGTCCTCCGCGCGCGCCTGTACGAGGCCGAACGCGAACGGCAGCAGGCGGAGCAGGCGGCCGTGCGCAAGGCCCAGGTCGGGTCCGGCGGGCGTGCCGAGAAGATCCGCACCTACAACTTCCCGCAGGACCGCGTCACCGATCACCGCGTCGGCGTCAGCGCGCGGCTCGAGGATGTGCTCGCGGGCGATCTCGACGCCTTCACCGCTGCGCTCACAGCCGACGAGCAACGTCGCGCGCTCGGTCAGTGACGCTCGGTGAGGTGCTCCGGGCTGCAACCGAGTACCTCGAGCGCAAGGGAGTCGATTCGCCGCGCCTCGACGCGGAGCTCTTGCTCGCGCACGCGCTCGGCCTGGAGCGAATCGAGCTCTACACCCAGCATGACCGACCGCTCTCCGAAGCCGAGCGGGCAGCCGCGCGTGCGCTCGTCGAGCGGCGCGGCCGCCGGGAGCCGCTCGCCTACGTGGTCGGTGAATGGGGTTTCCGGCAGCTGACGCTGCGCACGGATGCACGCGCGCTCGTGCCTCGGCCGGAGACGGAGATTGTCGTCGAGCGCGCACTCGCGCGCATCGAAGGAGTTGGCGCGCCGCGCGTCGTCGACGTCGGCACCGGTACGGGCGCGATCGCGCTTGCGATCGCGTCGGAGCGGCCCGATGCGCGCGTGACAGCAACCGATGTCTCGGTAGACGCGCTCGCACTCGCGCGCGAGAACGCAGAACGGCTCTCGCTCGAGATCGAGTTCGTCCAGACGAACCTGCTCGATGGTCTTGGCGGACCTTTCGATCTCGTTGTGTCGAATCCGCCGTACGTGTTGCCCGAGGAAGAACTCGCACCTGAGCTCGCGTTCGAGCCGCGTGTCGCGTTGATCGACGAAGGACAGACGATGGCGTTGATCGAAGCAGCACGCACTGTCCTGGATGGCTGGCTGCGTCCTCGAGGTGCACGAGGACCGCGCAGCCGAGATAGCAGCCGCCTGCGGCGGAACGATCGCGACAGGACCTCGCGGGACGCGATCGCGTCGTGGAGGCGAGATGGACGCCGTAGCGGCGCTTCGCGCGGGAGCGCGCGGTGCTGCTTCCGACCGACGGGGTCTACGGGCTCTGCTCGCTCGTCGACGAAGAGGCGTCGCGAGCGCTCTACGCGCTGAAGGGACGCGACGCCCGGCAGCCGTCGGCGATCATCGCCGCGAATGTCGAGGTACTGCTGCAGCTCGTCCCCGAGCTCGACGTGAGCATGCTCCTACCGGGGCCGTACACGAGCGTCGTCCCGAATCCGGCGCGCCGCGTTCCCTGGCTCACCGGCGACCGGCCCGACACGATCGCCGTCCGTTTGCCGGTGCTACCCGCCCCGGCCCAGGCGGTCCTCGACGCCGTCGGCGCCGTCGTCGCGACGAGTGCGAACGAGCCCGGCGAGCCGGCGGCGGCGAGCCTCGACGAGGTGCCCAAACGAATTCGTGCAGCCGTCGCCGCAGAGATCGACGCCGGCCGGCTCCCGGGAACGGCATCGACCGTCGTCGACTTTACGGGCGCGGAGGCGGTGGTTCTTCGGGAGGGAGCAGGACCGTACCCGACGACATAGCTTGCGAGACGGGGTGCGGGCCGATCGGGCGGTCGTCGTCCCAGAGCTGCTCCGACCGTGCGCCCGCGGCGACGATCGCGTCGCCGTCGAGCTCGTGCCGCGTTTCGCGCACCCGTTGCGAGCGGCCATTCCACTGCGACGGTGACCGGTCCCGGCGACGGCAGCGGATACACCCAATAGCCGACGTTGAAGCTTTTGCCGCCGCCTCCGCCGCCGCCTGCGGGGACGAGCGAGATCTCCGGCTCCTGCTCGTGCGGCGGCCGGCGGGCGCCGAGGTTCGTCGCCCTGCGTCCGTCCGAGAACTCGACGCCGAAGCGAAGCTGATCGTCACCGCTGCGCGGCCCGAAGCCATGCAGTTGCGGCATCAGCACACGCGGCTCGAGCTCGGACTTCGGATGGAGCCGCAGGGCGAGGCGCAGGCTGAGCCCCGTCGAGTAGGCGACGACGTCGGCAAGGCCGAGCGCGAACTCGTCGGTACGGGCGAGCACCAGCCGAACCGGCACCGAAACGCCGAGCTCGTTCTCCGGCGGTGCGTGCCACGGCGATGGCCGGTGCGACGGCGGGCGCTCTGGTGGCGGCGGGGGCGGCTCGAAGAAGCTCATCTGGAGGGTCAAGACTACGATGGAGGACGTGGCGATCGCGCAGGAGACCTTCGAGCAGCTGAAGACGGCGGGCCTCGCCGAGATCGATCCGGAGATCGCCGACGCACTCGGCCGTGAGCTCGAGCGCCAACGCAACCAGATCGAGCTGATCGCATCCGAGAACTTCACGTGGCCGGCTGTGCTCGAAGCGGTCGGCTCGACACCGACGAACAAGTACGCCGAGGGGTATCCGGGCAAGCGCTACTACGGCGGTTGCGAGGTCGTCGACGAGATCGAGACCCTGGCCCGCGACCGCGCGACCAGCCTCTTCGGCGCCGAGCACGCGAACGTGCAGCCGCATGCGGGCGCGCAGGCGAACATGGCCGTCTACTTCGCAGTGCTCGAGCCGGGCGACCGCGTGCTCGGGCTCTCGCTCGACCACGGCGGACATCTGACGCACGGTCTCAAGGTGAACTTCTCCGGGAAGCTCTACGAGTTCCACCACTACGGCGTGTCGCGCGAGACGATGCTCGTCGACTACGACGCGTTGCTTGCGCAGGCGAAGGAGGTACGGCCGAAGCTGATCGTCTGCGGTGGTTCTGCCTATCCGCGCGTCGTCGAAGCCGACAAGTTCCGCGAGATCGCCGACGAGGTCGGCGCACTGCTGATGACCGACATGGCGCACTTCGCCGGGCTCGTCGCCGCTGGGCTCCATCCGAGCCCGGTGCCGCACTCGCATTTCGTCACCTCGACGACGCACAAGACGCTCGCCGGCCCGCGTGCCGGCTTCGTCCTCTGCACCGAGGAGCACGCGACGGCGGTCGACCGCGCGCTCTTCCCCGGAATGCAGGGTGGGCCGCTCGAGCACACGATCGCGGCCAAGGCGGCGTGCTTCCGGATTGCGGCGACCGATGCGTTCCGCGACTACCAGCGCCAGGTGCGCGCCAACGCCGACGTGCTTGCCTCCGGTCTGATCGCCGGCGGTTTCGACGTGCTCACGGGCGGCACCGACACGCACCTCGTCCAGCTCGACCTGCGCGCGACCGAGTGGACCGGTCTTGCCGCCCAGGACCGGCTCGACGAGTGCAAGCTGACGGTCAACCGCAACACCGTGCCGTTCGACGAGCGCCCGCCGATGGTTGCATCCGGCGTGCGGATCGGGACACCTGCGGCGACGATGCGCGGCTTCGACGAGGACGACTTTCGCGAGGTCGCAGCGATGATCGTCGGCGCTCTCTCCGACGACGCGGATGTCGCGGCGCTGGCAGCACGCGCCATCGCGCTCTGCGAGAGCCACCCGCTGTACCCCGGCTTCCGTGGGTACACGACGTACGTCGCGTGAGCGTCACCGAGGTTCAGCATCCGCTCGTTCGGCACAAGCTCGGCCTGCTGCGCGACAGGGAGACCGACACGGAGATGTTTCGCCGGCTCGTGAACGAGCTGACGCTGCTCCTCACCTACGAGGCGACGAAGGACATGGGGCTCGAGGAGGTCGAGGTCGACACGCCGCTCGAGCGCACGCAGTCGTACCGGATACCCGGCAAGAAGATCGCCGTCTGCCCGATCCTCCGTGCGGGCGTCGGGATGCTCGACGGCGTGCTCTCGCTGATCCCGGTGGCGCGCGTGGGCTTCATCGGCCTCTATCGCAACGAGGAGACGCTCGAGCCGGTCGAGTACTACGTCAAGCTGCCGGCCGACATCGCCGACCGCGACGTGCTGCTTCTCGATCCGATGCTCGCCACCGGCAACTCCACCGCCGCCGCAGTGACGACGCTCAAGAACGCGGGCGCGGCGCAGATCACGCTGATCTCGCTGATCGCCGCGCCCGAAGGTGTCGCGCACATCCAGCGCGATCACCCGGACGTTCGCATCGTCGTCGCCGCGATCGACTCGCACCTGAACGAGAAGGGCTACATCGTCCCCGGGCTCGGGGACGCAGGCGACCGGCTCTACGGCACGAAATAGGAGACGCGAATGGTGTGGCAAGAGCTCACCGACCACCTGGAAGTGCTCTACGGCGCACTCACGTCGCTCGTGGTGGTCGTCCTGCTCACTCCCGCCGTCGGCGGCATGGCCCGCCTGCTCGGCGTCGTCGACCGCACCGAGGACGGCCGCCGCTCGAGCCCGCGGGGCGTTCCCCGTCTCGGCGGCCTCGCGCTCTTCCTCGGCATCTTCGTCGCGTCGCTCGCCTTTCTGCCGCTCGGCCACGAGATGCGTGGGATCCTGCTGGGAGCGGCTGTCGCGACGACGGTCGGCGCGATCGACGACTTCCGCGGACTGCGCTGGTGGGAGAAGCTCGGCGGCCAGTTCGGCGCCGCCGCGATCCCGACCGGCTTCGGCGTGTGGGTGCACACGTTCACGTTTCCGTTCATCGGCCGGCAGGTGTTGCCGCACTCGGTCGGGATCGGGCTGACGATCGTCGGGATCGTCGCCGTGATGAACATGGTCAACTTCCTCGACGGCCTGGACGGGCTTGCCGCCGGTGTCTGCGCGATCTCGGCCGGCTCCTTCTGCCTGATCGACCTCTCGCTCGGCCGCCCCGACGCTGCAGTGCTCACCGCGATCGTCTTCGGCGGCTGCCTCGGCTTTCTCCGGCACAACTTCTACCCGGCGCGGATCTTCATGGGCGACTCGGGCGCGCTATTGCTCGGATTCACGCTCGCCGCCGTTTCGGTCCAGGGCCTCCTGAAGACCGCCGCCCTCGCCTCGCTCGTCCTACCGCTGCTCGTCCTGGCGGTGCCGCTGCTCGACACCTCGTTCGTGGTCGCGAAGCGGATCAAGCACGGTCAGCCCGTCTACGCCGCAGACCGCTTTCACCTGCATCACCGGTTCGAGGACATCGGCTTCTCCCAGCGCCGCGCCGTCTTCTACCTCTACGGCTGGTGCGTGACCCTGGCACTCGCTGCGCTGGCGACCCGGTTCGTTCATCCCCACCGCCACGGCGACTGGGATGCGACGAACGTGGCGATTGACGCCGTCGTCGGCGTGCTCGCGCTCGGCACCTCGATCTACGTCGTCTATCTGCTCGAGATCGTCAAGCTCGCGAATCCGTTCATCCGCCGCCGCGAGGCGCAAGAGCGGGTTGCAACAAAGTCGCGCGCTTTAGGCTAGCCAAGCGGCTTTCGCCTGTCACAAGCGGTATGCTCCTCGCCGCATGGAGCCGATGGCCTCCCGGTCGTTTCCCCCTGTCGAGGCCGGAGCATTGCTCGCGATCGTCACGGCGCTCGGAATCGGTGTCGGCGCGCTCGCCGGCTGGGCTGCAGGCTCGTTCGGGCCGGGGCTGATCGTCGGAGCGGTCGTGGGGCTCCCCGCCGGCGTCTTCGCCGTCTGGCGCCGCTACCGCGGGTATTTCAGTTGAGCGGCGTCTTCGCCACGCCGAGGCCGGTGCCCGAAAGCAGGCTGCCGGCAATCGGCGGCACCGCAGTCGTCCTGGTCGCGCTGCCCGTCTTCCTGATCGCCGGATGGCGGTTCGCCGCGTGGGGAATCGCGGCCGGCCTTTGGCTGGCGTTCATCGTGATCGGCGTGGTACTGCGCCGTCTTCAGCTCGGGAGCGGTAACCTCGCCGCCGCCGGGCTGGTGGCTTTCGGCCGGATGACGCGTGCCGTGGCGCTGGTGGCGATCTTGATCGTCATCGCCGTCAAGGATTCCGGTCTCGGGCTACCCGCTGCGGTCGTCTATGCGCTCGCGTTCACCGTCGAGCTCGTGCTGTCGCTCGTGGCGTACTTCGGAGGGGAGGCAAAATCGTGAGGTTCAAGAGGGCCCTGATCGCGCTGGTAGCGCTCGCTCTCGTTGCGCCCGCGCAGGCCTTCGCCGCGGACTTCGACCCGTCGGAGGAATTCAAGCTCAACCCGTGGATCTCGATCCACCTCGGGCCGCTCGACATGTCGATCAACAAGGCGGTCGTCTATCTGCTGCTTGCCACCGTGCTGACCTGCGCGCTCGGGATCTTCACGATGCGCTTCCGCTTCGGCGGCGGCAAGGTCGGGCGCCGCCAGACCTTCGGCGAGATCATCTACGACGTCGCGCAGAATCAGATCGCGGAATCGAACCTGCCGCACAAGGCGATCAAGCTGTGGTTCCCGTACGTGACCACGCTGATGCTCTTCATCTGGGTGATCAACCTGCTCGGGTTCCTGCCGCTCCCGCTCTCCGGCCAGACGTATCACGGTATTCCGGTCTGGGGGATCTATGCCGCGACGTCGTCACTTTCGGTGACGCTCGCTCTCTCGTTGATGACGTTCTTGTTCACGCACATCGAAGGCATTCGTTACAACGGCCCGGTCAAGTACTTCCGGTCGTGGATCCCGCCGGTGCCAAAGCTGTTGCTGCCGCTGATCGTCCCGATCGAGATCCTCTCGCAGTTCATGCGCCTGATCAGCCTCTCGGTCAGGCTCTACGCGAACATGCTCGCGGGCCACATCCTGATCCTGACCTTCATCGGCTTGATCTTCATCTTCGAGAGCTGGCTTGCTGTGCCGCTCGTCGGTATTTCGGCTGTCTTCTACATCTTCGAGGTCGTCATCGTCGTCTCGATTCAGGCGTTCATCTTCGCCATTCTCTCGGCGATCTACATCGGCTCGGCGATCGAGCCCGAACACTAAGGGGAAAGGAATCGCATGCTCGCACTTCTCGCAATACAGGCAGTGCACGACGCCGCACCGAGCGTGAAGAACACTCCGATCGTTCACGCCGGCAAGGCGATCGCGCTCGCCCTCGGTATCGGCGCCGGCGCGGCCGGCGCGGGAGCCGGGATCGGCAACATCTTCGGTTCGATGATCCAGTCCGTCGCCCGCCAGCCCGAGCTTCGCGGCGAGCTTCAGGGTCTGATGTGGCTCGGCTTCGCGCTCACCGAGGCCGTCGTGTTCTACGGCTTCGTCGGCGGCCTCCTCGGATACGTGCTCGTCTAGCTCGATGCTGCTCGGCGCAAACCCCCTGATCCAGGTCGTCCCGGGCCTGATGGTCTGGACGCTCGTCGCGTTCGTGATCTGCCTTGTCGTGCTGAAGAAGTACGCCTTCGGCCCGGTACAGAAGGGGATCGATGCGCGGCGTGACTACATCCGGTCGTCGATCGAGGAAGCGGACCGCGCACGCGAGGAGGCACGCAGCCTGCTCGAGGAGCATCGCGCGCTGATCGGCCAGGCGAAGAGCCAGGCAGAAGAGATCCTCATTGAGGCGCGCAAGCTCGCCAGCGATCAGAGCGAGCGGATGCGTGGCGAGCTCGAGGAAGACCGCCAGCGCAGGATCGAGGAGACGAAGCGCCAGATCGAGCAGGCAAGAGTGCAGGCGATCGGCGATATCAGGCGCCAGGTCGGCGAGCTTTCGCTCCTTGCCGCCGAGAAGATCACGCGCATGACACTCACCGGCCCGGACCAGCAGCGCTTGATCGACGAGGCGCTCGCAGAGATCGACTTCTCGGAGCTGGAGGCGAGCCGCTCATAGCCGTCGCGCACCGCATCTACGCGCGCGCCCTCTTCGAGGCCGCGGAGGGCAAGGGCCGCCTCGGCCAAGTGGGCGAGGAGCTGGCCGATCTGGCGCGGGCGCTCGAGGACGTGCCCGAGCTGTCGGCCCTGCTCGAGAACCCGGAGATCGAGCCGCACATGAAGGCCGACGTGCTCGACAAGGTGCTCGGCGGCGCCGACGAGCTCGTCCGCAACTTCGTCCGGCTTGTCATCGAGAAGGGCCGAGGAGGCGAGATCCGCGAGATCGCCGCCGAGTTCGACACGCTCGTTGCCGCAGAAGAAGGCGTACTCGACGTCGAGCTGACGACGGCGCACGAGCTCTCCGATGCCGACTTCGATCGAATTCGCACCGACATCGAGCAGAAATCGGGCCGCAAGGTGCAGGCGTCCCGCACGGTCGACCCGGATTTGATCGGGGGGATCGTGCTCCAGGCCGGATCGATGAGGCTCGACGCGAGCGTGCGCGGCCGGCTCGAACGACTCCGTCAACAGCTCGCCACAACCCGTTAAGGAGACGCATGAAGCTTCGCCCCGAAGAGATCACCTCCATTCTCAGAGAGCGGATCGAGCAGTTCGATGTCGAGACGAACCTCGCCGAGGTCGGCGCGGTGCTGCAGCTCGGCGATGGGATCGCCCGCGTGCACGGCCTCGAAAACTGCGTCGCCCTCGAGCTGCTCGAGCTCGACCACGGCGTGGTCGGCATCGCCTTCAACCTCGAGGAGGACAACGTCGGCGTCGCGCTCTTCGGCGCGTGGGAGAAGATCAAGGAAGGAGATCCCGTGCGCCGCACGGGCAGCGTCGCGTCCGTACCCGTCGGTCCGGCGCTCCTCGGCCGCGTCGTCGACCCGCTCGGGAATCCGCTCGACGGCCAGGGGCCGATCGACACGTCGGAGCGCCGTCCGCTCGAGTTCAAGGCGCCGGGCGTCGTCCAGCGCCAGCCGGTGAAGGAACCGCTTCAGACCGGGATCAAGGCGATCGACTCGATGACGAACGTGGGCCGCGGCCAGCGCGAGCTGATCATCGGCGACCGCTCGACGGGAAAGACGGCAATCGCGGTCGACACGATCTTGAACCAGCACGACCAGGATGTGAAGTGCATCTACGTCGCCGTCGGCCAGAAGGCCTCGACGGTCGCCCAGGTGTACGAGCGGTTGCGTGAAGCCGGTGCGATGGCGTACACGACGATCGTCACCGCGCCCGCGCACGAAGCGGCGCCGATCAAGTGGATGGCGCCGTTCGCCGGGGCCGCGATGGGCGAGTACTTCCTCTATGCGGGGCAGCACGCGCTCGTCATCTACGACGACCTGACCAAGCAGGCCGACGCGTACCGCCAGCTATCGCTGTTGCTGCGGCGCCCGCCCGGCCGCGAGGCGTTCCCGGGCGACGTCTTCTATCTGCACTCGCGGCTGCTCGAGCGTGCGTGCAAGTTGAACGACGAGCTCGGCGCCGGCTCGCTGACTGCACTGCCGATCATCGAGACGCAGGCCGGCGATGTGTCGGCTTACATCCCGACAAACGTGATCTCGATCACCGACGGGCAGATCTTCCTGCAGTCGGATCTCTTCTTCTCGGGCGTGCGCCCGGCTGTGAACGTCGGCATCTCGGTGTCGCGCGTCGGGTCGTCCGCGCAGACGAAGGCGATGAAGAAAGTCGCAGGCCGCCTGCGTCTCGACCTCGCTCAGTACCGCGAGCTCGAAGCCTTCGCGCAGTTCGGCTCCGAGCTGGACGAGGCGACGCGCCAGGCGTTGAACCGCGGCGAGAAGATGGTCGCGACGCTCAACCAGCCGCAGTACGCGCCGTGGCCGATGGAGGAGCAGGTGACTGCGCTCTACGCGGGCATCAACGGCTACCTCGACGACATCCCCACCGACCAGGTGTCTCGGTTCCAGGACGAGTTGCGGGAGAACCTGCGCTCGGAGGCAACGATCCTGAAGACGATCCGCGAGTCGAAGGACCTCACGGATGAGACCTCGGCGGCGCTGAACGCGGCGATCGAGAAGTTCAAGGGCATGTTCAACGTCGAGGGAGCTTCGTAACCAGTGTCTGACACTTTCAGTGTCAGACACTCGAGGGAGGTCCGCGCGTAATGGCCTCGACGCAGGACCTGAAGCGGCGCGTTCGTTCGATCTCGAACACGCGCAAGCTGACGAAGGCGATGGAGCTCGTCGCCTCCGCGCGCCTGCGCCGTTCGCAGCAGCGGATCGAGGCGATGCGCCCGTATGCCGATCGCATGCTCGAGCTGATGGCCGGCACCGCACACGCGGCGGGCGCGGTCCGCTTGCCGCTGCTCGAGCGCCGCGAAACGATCTCCGCGGTGGCGATCGTGCCGGTCACGGGCGATCGCGGGCTCGCCGGCGCCTTCAACGCGCAGGTGCTTCGCCGAGCGTTTGCCGAGATGCGGGAGGTGCAGGCGGCCGGGCAGGAGGTGCGCTTCTTCACGTCCGGCAAGAAGGCGCAGTCGACGGTTCGCTTCAGGCGTCTCAACCTCGCCCAGTCGTGGGCCGGCTTCTCCGACAAGCCGAGTTACTCCGACGCGCAGGCGATCGCGCACGCGCTCGCCGAGGCGTACGTGGCCGGCGAGGTCGACCGGGTGGTGATCGTCTACAACGCCTTTGTCTCGCCGCTCGTCCAGAAGGTGACGGTGAGCGAGGTGCTGCCGATTCCCACGGAGGTGCTCGAGGGTGCTTCCGAGGACAAGCCGAGCTATCCCGTCGACTTCTTCTTCGAGCCCGAGCCACGCCAGATCCTCGAGCGGCTGCTGCCCGTGTACGTCGAGACCGAGCTCTACCGGGCCCTCCTCGAGTCGGCCGCCTCCGAGCAGGGTGCCCGGATGACGGCGATGCGGAACGCCTCGAAGGCCGCCGGCGAGCTGATCGACGCCCTCACCTTGGCGATGAACCGGGCCCGCCAGGCCGAGATCACCCAGGAGATCCTGGAGGTCGTGGCCGGCGCGGACGCCCTGACCAACTGAGGCGTCGCTTGTCGACGCCGACCTGAGGAGGTGCGGCGGCTGTTCCGCTAACAGCGGGAATCATGCGGCGTCATACTTTCCGCGGTGACAGCGGCCACTGACCTGCTCAGCCCCGGGGGCGCGGGAGCCACCTTCACCGGCACCCGCAGCGCGTCCCGGCTTTTCTGGGAGCGCTTCCGCGAGGACAAGGCCGCGATGTTCGCCGCGTCGGTGATCATCGTGCTCGTCCTGATCGCATTCTTCGGCGGCCCGCTTGCCGCCTGGGTCACCGGCCATCCGAACACCACTGCCTACAACGACCGGATGCTCGACCCGTACGGGGTGCCCAAGGGGCCGAACAGCCAGTTCTGGTTCGGCGCCGACGCGGCTGGGCGCGACCTGTTCGTTCGCACGATGTACGGCGCCCGCACCTCGCTGTTCGTGGGTGTCGTCGCCTCCGGCATTGCCGTCGCGATCGGGCTCGTCGTCGGGCTGACGGCCGGGTTCTTCGGCGGCTGGGTCGACACCGCGCTATCGCGCACGGGCGACGTGATGCTCGCGCTGCCGACGCTGCTGATCTCGATCGGGATCGTCGCGGCCTGCAACTCGGCACCCAACGGCTGCCTGCGACGGCTTAGTCCAGCAAGGGTTACGGGTGGTGATCTTCGTGATCGCCTTCTTCACCTGGCCCTACATCGCACGCATCGTGCGAGGGTTCACGCTCTCGATCCGCGAAAAGGAGTTCGTCGAGGCCAGCCGCTCGCTCGGTGCGAGCAACAGCCGGATCATCTTCCGGGAGATCCTCCCGAACCTGATCGGCCCGATGATCGTCTACACGACGCTGCTGATTCCGAACAACATCCTGTTCGAGGCTGCGCTTTCGTACCTCGGGCTCGGGGTGAACGGGGATACTGCCTCCTGGGGTGGCCTGCTGAACGATGCCCAGACCTACTACGACGTTGCCTGGTGGCTGATGCTCTTCCCCGGCCTGTTCCTGGTCATGACCACGCTGGCTTTCAACCTGCTCGGCGACGGCCTTCGCGACGCACTCGACGTGAGAGCCGATCGGTAGATGATCACTTGTCAACTAACCGTGACCTGTCTTTGGTCGTCAAAGCGTCCGGTGTACTGCGATCCCCGCGTCTCTCGACGCGGGAAGGAGGGAAATCTTGAAGAGAACAACTCGTAGGCTCGCGACGGCCTTGCTGGTCGTCGCAGTCGGAGCGGTTGTGCTCGTCGCCGCCGGCTCAGGTAGCCGGGCGAAGAGCCAGGTAAGCGCCGGCGGAACGTACAAGGTCGGTTGGGAGCAGTCCTTCGGCTTCACCGACAACATGGATCCGGTGGGCGAGTACCTCGCAGAGGGGTTCGCGATCCAGACGAGCCTGTTGGACAGAACGCTCGTCGGCTACAACCACGTCCCGGGCGCCGCCGGCAACAAGATCGTGCCCGACATCGCGACGGCGGTCCCAACGCCGACGAACGGTGGCAAGACCTACACGTTCCACATCAAGCAGGGCGTCAAGTTCGGCCCGCCGGTCAACCGGCAGGTCACCTCAGCTGACTTCCTGAATGAGATGAAGCGGCTTGCAAGCCCGAAGGACGGCCAGGAGTACGGCTTCTACTACAACGTGATCAAGGGCTTCGCCTCCGGCAAGGGCAAGACGATCTCCGGCATCTCGACGCCGAACGCAAGCACGATCGTCTTCAACCTGACGCAGCCGACGGGCGACTTCCTCTACCGGATGTCGATGGGCGCCACGAGCCCGCAGCCGGCGGAGGTCACGAAGTGCTTCGAGGGCCAGGCCGGCAAGTACGGCAACGACCTGATCTCGACCGGCCCCTACATGATCCAGGGGATCGACAAGGTCGACATCTCCGACTGCTCGAAGATCACAGCCGCAAGCGGCTATGACGGCACGTCGAAGATGATCCTCGTTCGCAACCCGAACTACGATCCGAAGACCGACTCGACCGCGGCGCGCCAGAACCTGCCCGACGAGTTCGACTTCCTGATCGACGCGAACAAGGACGACATCTACAGCAAGGTTGCAGCCGGCGACTTCCAGGACGAGGTCTCGTCCCCGCCGGGCCAGGTGCTCGAGAAGTACTACACGTCACACAGCCCGTTGCTCAAGCAGTACTCGGGCGACAGGACGTGGTACTTGACGATGAACCTGACTTCACCGCCGTTCGACGATGTCCACGTCCGCAAGGCGTTCAACTTCATCATCGAACAAGAACGCGCTCGTACAGGCGTGGGGTGGACCCGCGATCGGCAAGGTCGCCCACCACATCGTCCCGGACACGCTCTTCAACAACCAGCTCGCCGAGTACAACCCGTTTGCGACACCCGGCGACAAGGGCAGCCTGTCGAAGGCAAAGGCTGCAATGAAGGGCTCGAAGTACGACACGAAGGGGAACGGCACGTGTTCCGCGAGTGCCTGCCACAACGTGTACATGCTCGCCGACACGCGCGGGCAGGATCTGAAGATGGTGCCCGTGATCGAGGCCGATGCCAAGAAGATCGGCATCACCTTCAAGGTGCACTCGATCAACGGCGCGTATCCCACGCTTCAGACGCCGTCGAAGAACGTTCCGCTTGGCGAGCGCCCGGGTTGGGGTAAGGACTACGCCGACCCGCTGACGTTCTTCACGCCGCTCTTCGACGGGCGCAACATCATCCCGAACGGCAACACGAACTACTCGCTCGTCGGGATCACGCCTGCACAGTGCAAGTCCCTGAAGGTCACTGGGAACTGCACGAACGTTCCGAGCGTCAACTCGCAGCTCGATAAGTGCTCGGTGCTCATCGGCCAGCCGCGCTTGACCTGCTACGAGAACCTCGACAAGTACCTGACGGGGACGGTCGTCCCGTGGGTGCCGTACCTCTGGTCGACGGCGACTCACATCATCGCGCCGAACGTGACGCAATGGTCGTTCGACCAGTTCAGCGGTTCGACCGGTTATGCGCACGTCGCAGTGAAGTAAGCAAGCGTTACCGATTATCCGGGGCGTCCTTCGGGGCGCCCCGGATATCGTTCAAACCAAAGATGCTCATCTACCTTGTCCGCCGAATCCTCTGGGCGATCCTCGTCGTCTTCGTCGTCCTGTTCATCACCTTCCTCGTGTTCTTCAAGCTGCCGAACGGCGACCCGGCGCTGCGGTTTGCCGGCAAGACGCCGACGCCTGCGATGCTCGACGAAATCCACCATCGTCTTCATCTCGACAAGCCCTGGTACATCGAGTTCGGCTACTTCGTCAAGACGTTCGCCACGGGCGATCAATACGGCTGGCCCGGGCTCGGCTACTCGTACAACAGCTTTGCCTCGGTCAAGAGCCAGATCATCTACCGGGCGCCGCGGACGCTCTGGCTGATCGCGGGCGCCGCGACGCTCTGGCTGGTCTTCGGAATTGCGATCGGCGTGCTCTCGGCGGTCAAACGAAGAACCCTGGTCGACCGCTTCGCAATGGGCTTCGCCTTGTTCGGGATCTCGGCCCCGGTCTTCTGGTTAGGCCTGATCGCGCTCTACATCTTCTGGCGCACGCTGCACTGGACCGCCGGCACCGGCTATTCGCCGATCGCGCAGGGGCCCGGGCTGTGGTTCTCCCACATGATCCTCCCGTGGGTTGTGCTCTCCATGCTCTACACGGCAATCTATGCCCGGATGACGCGCAACAACCTGCTCGAGACCCTGGGCGAGGATTACATTCGCACCGCCCGCGCCAAGGGGCTCTCCGAGCGCCGGGTGATCTTCCGCCACGGCCTGCGCGCGAGCCTGACGCCGATCGTGACCCTCTTCGGCCTCGACGTCGCGCTCCTCGTGGGCGGGGCGATCATCACCGAGTCGGTCTTCAACCTCCAGGGCCTCGGCTGGATGGCGATCAACTCCGCGACCCAGCAGGATCTCCCGATCGTGCTCGGCGTCGTGCTCTGCACCGCGACCGCGGTCGCGTTCATGAATCTCGTCGTCGACATCGTCTACGCGTTCCTCGACCCGCGGGTCCGTTACTCGTGAGTCGCTCGCCTGCGGCTCGCTCCCGTGGGGGAAACCGTGTTTCCCCCACGGACCCCCTTCTTTCTGAGTTCCATCGGGGAACCTCCCGGTTCCCCGACACAGGATCCCCTCCACACTCACGAGGCGCTGCCTCGTGAGCACCTTTTCGGGCAGCGGCACACCGCTGCTCGACGTTCGCAACCTGTCCGTACGCTTCAACACCCGCGACGGGGTCGTGCAGGCCGTCTCCGACCTCTCGTACACGCTTCGTCGCGGCGAGACGCTCGGAGTCGTCGGCGAGTCGGGCTCGGGCAAGAGCGTCACCAGCCTTGCGATCATGGGTCTGCTCAACCGCGCGCATGCCGACGTGGGCGGCGAGATCGTGTTCGAAGGCACCGACCTGCTGAAGCTGTCGAAGGAAGAGCTGCGGAAGGTCCGCGGGCGGGACATCTCGATGATCTTCCAGGACCCGTTTGCCTGCCTGCACCCGATGTACCGCGTCGGCTCGCAGATCGCGGAGGCCGTGCGCGCGCACGAGGACGTCTCCAAATCGGTCGCGCAGGCTCGCGCCCTGGAGCTCCTGGAGGCGGTCGGGATCCCGAACGCAAAGTCGCGCGCACGCGACTATCCCCATCAGTTCTCGGGCGGCATGCGACAGCGCGCGATGATCGCGATGGCGCTCGTCCACAACCCGGACGTGCTGATCGCGGACGAGCCGACGACGGCGCTCGACGTCACCGTGCAGGCGCAGATCCTCGAGCTGATCGACAAGGTCAAGAAGGAGTTCGACATCGGCGTCGTCCTGATCACGCACGACCTCGGCGTCGTCGCCGAGACGGCGACGCACGTCCTGGTGATGTACGCCGGGCGGGCGATGGAGTACGGCCCAGCCGCGGGAGATCTTCAACGCGGCTCAGCACCCGTACACGTGGGGCCTGCTCGAGTCGATGCCGACCGTCGAGAAGCGACTCGACGTGCTCGTGCCGATCGAGGGCTCGCCGCCGTCGATGCTGCGGCCGCCGCCCGGTTGCCCCTTCCACCCGCGGTGCAAGTACCGCTTCGAGCCGTGCGACAACAAGCTGCCGCCGCTCCAGTCGATCCCTGATGGCCATCCCGACGCCTGCTTCCTTTCACCCGAGCGCAAGCGCGAGATCTGGAAAGACCGCATCGGCGCCGAGCTCGGGCTAACAGTATGAGCAGCCCAGAAGCCCGCGCCGGCCACGGCCCGCTGGTCGAGGTCGAGCACCTCACGAAGCATTTTCCGATCAAGCAGGGGGTTTTCTCGCGTGCGAAGGGTGTCGTGCATGCGGTCGAAGACGTCACGCTGACCGTGAACAGGGGCGAGACGCTCGGCATCGTCGGCGAATCGGGCTGCGGCAAGTCGACGACCGCACGGTTGATCGTCCGCCTGCTCGACCCCACATCGGGAGCGATCCGCTTCGACGGACGGGACATCACCCGCGTTGGCCAGCGCCGCTTGCGTCCGTTGCGCCAGGAGATGGCGATCATCTTCCAGGACCCGTACTCGTCGCTGAACCCGCGCAAGAGCGTCGGTCAGATCATCGCCGAGCCGTTCGCGATCCATCGCACCGAGAAGGACAAGAAGCAGCGCGTGCAGGAGCTGCTCGACCGCGTCGGGCTCTCACCGGAGCACTACAACCGCTATCCGCACGAGTTCTCCGGCGGCCAGCGGCAGCGGATCGGAATCGCGCGCGCGCTCGCATTGCAGCCGAAGCTGATCGTTTGCGACGAGCCGGTGTCGGCACTCGACGTGTCGGTGCAGGCGCAGATCCTCAATCTGCTGAAAAGCCTCCAGGACGAGTTCGACCTCACCTACGTCTTCATCTCGCACGACCTGTCGGTGATTCGCCAGGTCTCCGACCGGATCGCGGTCATGTATCTCGGCCACATCGTCGAGATCGGGAACTCGGAGCTCCTGTACGAGCACCCGCGCCACCCGTACACCGCTGCGCTCCTCTCGGCAGTTCCTCGGCCGGAGACGAACGGTGGGACGTCGACACGCCAGCGAATCGTCCTCAGCGGCGATGTGCCTTCGCCGGTCAATCCGCCGAACGCGTGCGTGTTCCATCCACGCTGTCCGCGCTTCCAACCCGGCCACTGCGATGTCGAGACGCCGGTGCTGCGCCGGTTCGATGGCGACCAGGAGGCGGCTTGTCACTACCCGGTCGAGCGCTGGCCGATGACCGAGGAAGAGCTCCGGCACCCGTTCGGGGGACGCGCACCGGCCGAGAGTCGCTAACAAAGGCGCCGTTGCCGCGTCCCACTCTTTGACCATGGCCAGATGGTGGAGACCAAACAAGTGCGAGCGGACGGCCCAGTGGATCTCGCTCGATCTCGACGGCGAGCTTTCGCAGCTCGAGCAGGCCGCGCTTGCGCGGCATCTCTCAGGATGTCTGCGCTGCCGTGAGATCAGCAACGAGGTGGGCGCGTTCACCCGCATGCTCCGCGAGGCGCCGCTGCTCGAGCTCGAGCGTGAGGTCGCCTACGCGGCACCGCGGCGGGCCAGGGCGCGGATGGTTCGCCGCACGGGGCTGTCGCTCGCTTTTGCCGGCCTCGCGGCGGCCGCTGTGCTCGGCTGGGTTCTCGGTCTCGAGCCCGAACAGCAGCTCGAGTAGCGCGCTCGCGTTCCAGAACCTCGCCCAGCAACAGCTCTTCGCAGACGTCGAGGTGCGCCGGTTCGAGCCCGCGGTGTTCCTGATCGCCGCGCAGCCGAGATGCATCGGCCGCTGCACGCTAAACTAACCGCCGCTCGTCCCCCTGAGCGCCCCGCGCGCCCTAGCTACTGGAGGATTCTTTGGCCACGAACGGCGGCAATGTCGGCAAGCTGATCGAGATCAAGGGCGTCGTCGTCGACGCCGTCTTCACCGAGCGCCTGCCCGAGATCTACTCGGCGCTTCGGATCGAGCGCCCGGAAGGCGGCAGCCTGATCGCGGAGGTGCAGCAGCATCTCGGTGACGACCGGGTGCGCGCCGTGGCGATGGACTCGACCGACGGCCTTGCGCGCGGCACCGAGGTCGTCGACACCGGGGCGCCGATCTCCGTCCCCGTCGGCGAGGTGACGCTCGGCCGCCTCTGGAACGTGACCGGCGACCCGATCGACGGGAAGGACGAGCTGCCCGCGGGTGCCGAGCGCTGGCCGATCCACCGCGACCCGCCGGAGTTCAAGGATCTCTCGCCGAAGATCGAAGTCTTCGAGACGGGGATCAAGGTCGTCGACCTGATCGCTCCGTACGTGCGCGGCGGCAAGATCGGCCTCTTCGGCGGCGCAGGCGTCGGTAAGACGGTGCTGATCCAGGAGCTGATCCACAACCTTGCGAAGGAGCACGGCGGCGTGTCGGTGTTCTCGGGCGTCGGGGAGCGCACCCGCGAAGGCAACGACCTGCTGCTCGAGATGGAGGAGTCGGGCGTGCTCGACAAGGTCGCCCTCTGCTACGGGCAGATGAACGAGCCGCCGGGCGCGCGACTGCGCGTCGGTCTCTCCGGCCTGACGATGGCGGAGTACTTCCGCGACCAGGGCCAGGACGTGCTGCTCTTCATCGACAACATCTTCCGCTTCGTGCAGGCGGGCTCCGAGGTCTCGGCGCTGCTCGGCCGCATGCCGAGCGCCGTCGGCTACCAGCCGACGCTCGCGACCGAGATGGGCCAGCTGCAGGAGCGCATCACCTCGACGAACAAGGGATCGGTCACTTCGGTGCAGGCGATCTACGTGCCGGCCGACGACCTCACCGATCCGGCCCCGGCGAACACGTTCGCGCACCTCGACTCGACGACGGTGCTTTCGCGCGGCCTCGTCGAGCAAGGGATCTACCCGGCGGTCGATCCGCTCGACTCGACCTCGCGCGCTCTCGGCCGCGGCATCGTCTCCGACGAGCACTACGACACGGCGACGCGCGTGCAGGAGATCCTCCAGCGCTACAAGGACCTGCAGGACATCATCGCCATCCTCGGGATCGAGGAGCTCTCGGACGAGGACCGGCTGACGGTCGCGCGTGCGCGCAAGGTGCAGCGCTTCCTGTCGCAGCCGTTCCACGTCGCGGAGGTGTTCACGGGGACGCCGGGCGAGTACGTTCGCCTCGAGGACACGATCCGCGGCTTCCAGGAGATCATCGGCGGCCAGCACGACGAGCTCCCCGAGCAGGCGTTCTACATGGTCGGCACGATCGACGCAGCCGTCGATCGCGGCAAGCAGCTCGCGGCCGCGTAATGCCCGGCACCGGGAAGAAGTTCGACCTCTCGCTCGTGACGCCGGACGGCGCCGCGTACGAGGGCGAGGTGGAGATGATCGTCGTGCCGGGGCAGATCGGAGAGATCGGGGTGCTCGCGCGCCACGCGCCGCTGATCGCGACGCTGCGTGCCGGTGCGACGCGCATCCATCCCGGCGGCGGCGCAGAGGTGATCGAGTATGCGACCGGGCCGGGGTTCTTCCAGGTGATGAACGACCGCGCGATCGCGCTCGTCGACGACGCGGTCGCCGCAGCGGACATCGACGACGTCCGGGCGCGGAAGCAGCTCGAAGAGGCACAGGCCGAGCTCGAGGCGATCGATCGCGGTGAGTCGACCGCCGACCGCTGGCAGGCCGAGCAGCGGATCCGCCACGCCGAGAACCAGCTCGCAGTCGCCGGCCGGGGCTAGCTCGCCCAGCCGAGCGCACTGACGCCAGAGAACGCAGTGTCTGACACCGACGGTGTCAGACACTTGAAGTCGCCCATCCTTGCGGCGGCTAGCCTGAATCGATGTCGCCGTATGACGAAGAACTGCGCGAGTGCCTGGGCGTCATCCTCGAAATCCTCCCGCCTGTCCCGGACTACGACGCTTTTCTGTTTTTCAGGCAGTGGCTCGCGGAGCGGAACCTCGGTTTGGTGCCGATCGCGGACGCGAGTACGTTCGATTGGCCCGGCCACTGGCTAGCGCGCGTTCGCTCAGGCGACGGCGATCACGTGGTCGTGATGTTCGGCTCTCCTTCGGGGCCACTCCACGATCCGAGCAGTGCGCTGGCTGGCGGAGGAACGATTACCGAAGGTTGGCTGATCGCACGCCTCGACGTTCGCCTTCCGATCGAGGAGCCGTACGGGCGCGAGCCTCGGGCGGGTCGTGTGGCGGCGATTTTGACGGCACCTGACGCTGAGAATCCCCT
Source organism: uncultured Actinomycetes bacterium (assembly GCA_963761365.1). Lineage (GTDB taxonomy): Bacteria > Actinomycetota > Thermoleophilia > Gaiellales > Gaiellaceae > PALSA-600. Next base: position 86,840 of record CAVXHB010000002.1, read on the forward strand.
CGCGCGGGTCGAGAGTGCCGAGGCAGTGGCTGGGCGCGGGCTCACGGGTGACCGTTACCACGACGGTCGCGGCACCTTTGGCGGAGCGGGGCATGGGTACCAGCTCACCCTTGTCGAAGCTGAGGTCCTCGACTCGATCGGCCTTCCGTGGGAGCAGGCGCGTCGGAATATCGTCACGCGCGGGATCGCGCTGAACGCTCTCGTCGGCCAGCACTTCACCATCGGCGCGGTCGAGTGCGTGGGTCGACGTCTAGCCGAACCGTGCTCTCACCTTGAACGACTTGCACGGCCGGGACTGCTTCGGCCGCTCGTTCACCGAGCCGGACTAAGAGCCGATGTCGTGCGCGGCGGCAAGATCTCAGCCGGCGATCAAATCGCGGTCTCAACGTAGCGCCGCGGAGTGTCCCGTCCGGCCGGCCCTGTCTGTTGACGCGCCGTGAATGGTTGGTTCACGATGTGATCGGCATGCCCCACCGTTTGCAGGGAGTCGATCGGTGGCTGGTCGACAGCCTTGTGGTTCCCGCGACGCTCCACGACGTGGAGGGCCGGTTTGTGCACATGAACGCCGCGGCGGAACGAGCCTCTGGCATGTCGAACGCCCAGATGCTCGGCCGCCCAATGACCGACCTGCTGCCCCGGGAGGCACACGCGAACGTCGAGGCGCAGTTCCGCCGCGCCATGGAGCCTGGCGTGCCGACCGACTTCGAGACCGTCTTCGTCGACGAGACCGGCCACCTCCGGGGCGTGCGCGTCCAGCAGCTGCCGCTCCGAGACGGCGACGACATCGTGGGCGCGCTCACTCTCGCGTTCGACGTGCGCCAGCGCCCGATCGAGCCCGTCGGCCTCGGGCCGGAGCCGCGCCTAACCGCGCGCCAACGCCAGATCCTCGGCCTGATCGCCTCCGGCATGTCCACGGCCGAGATCGCGAGGGAGCTCACGCTCTCCACCGAGACGGTTCGCAACCACCTGCGCAGCGTGTTTAGGCAGCTGCACGCGCACACGCGGGCCGAGGCGATCGTGAACGCTCAGCGCATCGGGCTGCTCGCCGCTCCGCCGCTTGGGCCTACGCCACCTGTTGATACCGCGGAGCCCTCTTAGTCGCCGCTACAGCCGCGGCCGTGGTTCAGGCAATCGTCGACGAGCTTCGTCAGCGCCGGCTCGTTCCACGAATTGATGAAGTCGGCATGGCCCGAGTACTGCGTGCCGGAGGAGAGCGCCACGATTCGACCCACCCCTGGCGGATAGCTGTAGACGAGCGAGAGGGCGGGTACCGCGACGGGATGGCCGGCCGGGCACCTGCCGGCAACCGAGTACGCCATGTGACTCTTGTGGTTGGCGCTGTCGATGCTCTTGCCGTTCCAGCAGTCCGGGAAGTTGACGATCAACTGGAGCTCGGAATACGGAGAGCAGTGTGGGATCCCGCTCGAGGCGGCGCTGCGCGACGCCGACTGCGTCGACCGGGTGCCGTAGAAGATCTCCTTCAGCACCGCGCAATCCCAGTGGGTGACGGAAGGGTTCTGCGGGCGCCAGGCGTGTGAATCGCCGGCCACCATCCTCAGACCGGACGGGAACGCGCGCACCGGTGCGCGCGTCAACCGGCGGTAGTAGAGCGTCGCCGTCCGTGGAGTCACGGGCAGGCCGTCGACGTAGAGCGTGGGTGCCCAGTAGGCCGCGGTATCGCCGTAGCGGTAACACGTCGAGCGCGCGCTGCGAAGGGAGCGCAAGGTGGAGAACGCGTTCGTCGAGACGTTGCCGACGAACGTGTGGTCGTGGGAGTACCCCGGCTCGCGCGGATAGACGATCGGGTCATCCGGGGCGCGATGCGCGAAGGCACATGAGCTGACGAAGGTCGCAGTGCTCGGCACGCGCCTGGCCCCGAGCGCGGATGTCCCGCCCAGGGCGAGTGCAAGAATGACAACGGCAAGGCCCGGTGCGCGCACTTCGCTCAACTATGACGCCGAGGCGGTGCCTCGGTTAGAACAGCTAGATTGTGATCGTTCCACCCGGAGAACTTTGAACGGCAGCTTGGCGACCGGGTCAAAAAACGCCTAAAGAGCCTTGCCCCGCACCCGCGCGGCATCCTCTTTGGGTACGGAGGTTCGGATGGCGAAGCGGGACGTTGCCGCAGAGATCACGAGACTCGCACACGAGCGGATCCTCGTGCTCGACGGCGCCTGGGGAACGATGATCCACGGCGCGGGCCTCGCGCCCGAGGACTACCGCGGCGAGCGCTTTGCGACGCACCACCTGGACGTCGCGGGCGACCCCGACATCCTCAACCTCACCCGCCCGGAGCTCGTCCGCGACATCCACGAGCGCTATCTCGCCGCCGGCGCGGACATCACGACGACGAACACGTTCACGGCCACCTCGATCGGCCAGGCCGACTACGGCCTCGAAGACGCCGTCTACGAGATGAACGTTTCCGGAGCCCGGATTGCGCGCGAGGCCGCAGGCGACCGTTTCGTCGCCGGCTCGGTCGGGCCGTTGAACATCACGCTCTCGATGAGCCCGAAGGTCGACAGCCCGGGCTTCCGCACGCACACCTTCGACCAGGTGAAGGCCGCGTACTCCGAGCAGATCGCCGGCCTCGTCGAGGGCGGCGTCGACGTGCTGCTGCTCGAGACGATCTTCGACACCCTGAACGCGAAGGCGGCGATCACGGCCGCACGCGAGACGGCTCCGTCCACGCCGCTCTGGATCTCGGCGACGATCGTCGACCTCTCGGGCCGCACGCTCTCGGGTCAGACGATCGAGGCCTTCTGGGCCGCGGTCGAGCATGCGGAGCCGCTGATCGTCGGCATCAACTGCGCGCTCGGCGCCGCCGAGATGCGGCCGTACGTCGCCGAGCTCAGCCGCCTTGCGCCGTGCCTCACGAGCGCTCATCCGAACGCGGGCCTGCCGAACGCGTTCGGCGGCTACGACGAGACGCCCGAGATCACGAGCTCGCTGCTGCGCGAGTTCGCCGAGTCGGGCTTCCTCAACATCGCCGGCAGCTGCTGCGGGTCAACGCCCGAGCACACGGCGGCCATTTCGGCCATGTCCAGGGGACTGTCCCCTAGACATGTCCCGAAAAGGCGGCCGGCGACGCGCTGGAGCGGCCTCGAGCCGTTCGAGATCGGCCCCGACACGGGGTTCGTGCTGATCGGCGAGCGCACGAACGTCACCGGCTCGACGCGCTTCCGCGAGCGCGTCGAGGGCGACGACTGGACCGGCGCCGTCGAGATCGCGCTCGAGCAGGTGCGCGGCGGCGCGAACGTGCTCGACGTGAACATGGACGCCGACCTGCTCGAGAGCAAGGAGGCGATGCGCACCTTCTTGAACGTGATCGCGACCGAACCGGAGGTCGCGCGCATCCCGGTGATGGTCGACAGCTCGCGCTGGGAAGTGCTCGAGGCGGGCCTCCAGTGCATCCAGGGCAAGGGGATCGTCAACTCGATCAGCCTGAAGGAAGGCGAAGAGCCGTTCCTCGCACAGGCGCGGCGGATCCGCGACTACGGCGCCGGCGTCGTCGTGATGGCCTTCGACGAGCAAGGACAGGCGACCGACGTCGAACGCCGCGTCGCGATCTGCGGCCGCGCCTACGACTTGCTCACCAAAGAGGTCGGCTTCCCGCCCGAGGATCTGATCTTCGACCCGAACGTCCTCGCCGTTGCAACGGGAATGGAGGAGCACGACCAGTACGCGAAGGAGTTCATCGAGGCGCTGCCGCGGATCAAGGAGCGCTGCCCGGGCGTGCGCACGAGCGGCGGCATCTCGAACCTGAGCTTCTCCTTCCGCGGCAACGACGTCGTCCGCGAGGCGATGCACGCCGCGTTCCTCTACCACGCGATCCGTGCGGGCCTCGACATGGGGATCGTCAACGCCGGCCAGCTCGCCGTCTACGAGGACATCGAGCCGGAGCTGAAGGAGCACGTCGAGGACGTGATCTTCGCGCGCCGCCCCGACGCGACCGAGCGCCTCGTCGAGCTGGCGAGCAGGGTGAAGGGCGAGGGCAAGCGCCGCGAGCTCGACCTCACCTGGCGCGAGGCGACCGTCGAGAAGCGGCTGGAGTACGCACTCGTGCACGGCGTTGTCGACTTCATCGAAGAGGACACCGAAGAAGCGCGCGCGAAGCTGCCGCGGCCGCTCGATGTGATCGAAGGGCCGTTGATGGACGGCATGCGCGTCGTCGGCGATCTGTTCGGCTCGGGCCGCATGTTTCTGCCACAGGTGGTCAAGTCGGCACGCGCGATGAAGCGCGCGGTTGCCTATCTCGAGCCGTACATGGAGGATGAGAAGGCGGGCGGCAGCGCCCAGGGGAAAGTCGTGCTCGCAACGGTCAAGGGTGACGTGCACGACATCGGCAAGAACATCGTCGGGGTCGTCCTCGGTTGCAACAACTACGAGGTGATCGACCTCGGCGTGATGGTGCCGGCCGAGAAGATCCTCGACACGGCCGCCGAGGTGGGCGCCGATGTGATCGGTCTCTCCGGGTTGATCACGCCGTCGCTCGACCAGATGGTCGACGTCGCCACCGAGATGGAGCGCAGGCAGCTGCTCGTGCCGCTGATGATCGGCGGGGCGACAACCTCGCGCCAGCACACCGCGGTCAAGATCGCGCCCGCGTATTCGAACGAGACCGTGCACGTGCTCGATGCGAGCCGCGTTGTCGACGTCGTCTCGGCGCTGCTCGACCCTGCGCGCCGCTCCGGGCTGGACACCGAAAACCGCGAGCTGCAAGAGCGGTTGCGCGTCCAGCACGCCGAGAAGATCCGCAAGCCTCTCCTGGCGCTCGCCGATGCGCGCGCCAACCGCGTCCACGTCGGCTTCACCGACCTGCCCGCGCCGCCGTTCACGGGAATCCGCACGATCGAGCCCACGCTCGCCGAGCTCGTGCCGTACATCGACTGGCAGTTTTTCTTCCACGCCTGGGACCTGAAGGGCAAGTTCCCGGCGATCCTCGAGAAGCCGGCCGCGCGCGAGTTGTACGACGACGCGCTCGCGGCGCTCGCAGAGATCACCGACGGCAACCTCCTGCGCGCGAGCGGTGTCTACGGCTACTGGCCGGCTCACGCAGAAGGCGATGACGTGGTGCTCGACGGCACCCGTTTCTGCTTCCTGCGCCAGCAGACCGACCATGGCGACGAACGGCCCAACCGCTGCCTGGCCGATTACGTCGCACCCGATGTCGATCATGCCGGCGCGTTCGCGGTGTCGGTGCACGGCGCCGACGAGCTTGCCGCTGTCCATGTCGCCGCGCACGACGATTACAAGGCGATCGTCGTCAAGGCGCTCGCCGACCGTTTCGCCGAGGCGTTTGCGGAGTGGCTCCACGAGCACGCACGTCGCGAGTGGTACGCGCCCGACGAGCAGCTTGCCGAGGGCGACCTTCACGCTGAGCGCTTCCGCGGGATCCGGCCGGCTTTCGGGTATCCGGCCTGCCCCGACCACAGCGAGAAGGGCAAGCTCTTCGATCTGCTCGAGGCCGAGCGGCTCGGCATCGAGCTGACCGAGAGCTTCGCGATGACCCCGGCGGCGGCTGTCAGCGGCATCTATCTCGCCCATCCGGAGGCGCGCTACTTCGCCGTCGGCAGGATCGGTCGCGACCAGCTCGAGGACTACGCGGGGCGCAAGCAGATGCCGGTGGCAGAAGCCGAGAAGTGGCTCCGTCCCAACCTCGGCTGAGCCCGCCTGTCTAAGGAACGCTTAGGAATTCCGTGCTACAACGGATCAAGTGGTGGCAGCAAGGATTTTCGTCGCGGGCGCACTGCTCGCTCTCGCGTCGGCGGGTGCCGCCCTCGCCGACAACCCGACGGTGAAGATCAACAGCGCGGATCAGGCGAAGGCCGATGCATCGCTGATCCGGCTGAAGGATTTTGGCGTCGGCTGGGTCGGCGGCCCGAAGACGCCGAGCAAGCTGACCGCCCCGGGCTGTCCCGGTTTCAACCCGAAGGAATCCGATCTGGTTGTCAGCGGCCACGCGGAGGCGCAGTTCACCTACACGAGCACCGGCGGCAAGGTGATCTTCGACCAGGATTCGCAGGTGCTCGACAGCCCGGACGCGGTGAAGACCGACTTCGCACGTTCGATCCAGCCCAAGCTGGCCGGCTGCCTCGCCTACCCATGGAAGTCGTCGAAGACGCCGAAGGTGATCAGCGTCGCCGTGCGCCAACTCGGTCTTCCTCGCATCGGCGATGTCAGCGCCGCCTACCGGGTGACCGTCGTGCTCAAGTCGAGCACGGGCCGCACCGAGAAGATCGTCAGCGACTCCGTGTTCTTCGGCCAGGGACGATTCGAGTTCGCGATCAACGTCCTCGCTCCCGCGGCGGCGGGTGACCAACTCGTGCCGTTCGAGACGATGATGGCGCGGATCCTGGTGAAGAGGGCTCCGACGGGAAATGTGGCGTAACGTCGCCGTCGTCTCGCTCGCCGCGTTGACCGTGGCGGGGGTTGCGCTCGGTGATCCGCTCGACCCGAAGATCCACATCACGTCGGCCGATCAGGCGGCCGCGGCCGCAGTCATCCTCACCTCAAACGATCTGGGCGCCGGCTGGAACGGCGGCGCGATCAAGCCGGCAAACATGAAGATGCCGCGCTGCCCCGCGCAGCAGCCGAACTTCGCGGATCTCACCCTCACCGGCCACGCCGAGGCGAACTTCAACAACGGCAACGGCGGTTGGCAGGTCGACAGCGACGTCACGGTGCTGAAAACGGCGAAGCAGGTGACGACGCAATTCGCCCGCCTGATGAAGCCGAAGCTCGGTACGTGCGTCCGCTACGACGTGCTGAAGACGACCGGCACCGATCCGAGCATTCAGCTCGGGCTCGTCAAGCGGATCAGCTTCCCGAAGGTGGCGCCGATTGCCCTGCTGTACCGCACCTCGATCATCGTCAAGGCCGGGAAAACGAGTGTCACCGTCTACGACGACACGATCATGCTCGCCAAGGGCCGGACGTCGATCTGGATGAACTTCATCGCTCCGTCGACCGACCAGGGCCCGCTGGAGCTGCGCGAGCAACAGATCGCGAAGGCCCTCGTCGCCCGCGTTCGGGCGTAGTATCGTTTTCCTGCTGGCGCCTTGGGGCGCCGCTTTTTCGAGATGAGAACCACGCTCAAGAGAGGGGTCGGACGCGGCGCCGAGATGAACGGCAACGGCCACGCCGTCTACCCGCCGGCTGTCGTCAGCGCAATCACGCGCTACGAGCAGTCCGTGCCCGAACGTTCCGGGCTCCGCATCCTTCGCCGCATTCTCGTCGCGACCTTGCTGACGGCCGTGTCGCTTGCGCTCGCGGCCGGCGGTGGTCTGTATCTCTGGTACCACCAGTCGATCGCGGCGATCCGGTGCCACGAAAACGACTGCCGGACGGCGCAGAAGCGGCTCGTCGTCGTCAGCCCTGGCGTCCCCGCCATCGGCTTGATCGTCGGCTACGACTACCGCGTCGGCGACGGAACCGCCGTCGGCTCCCGCTCCGACACGATGATGCTCGTGCGCGCCGACCCGACGACGAAGACGATCTCGCTGCTTTCGTTTCCGCGCGACCTGGTCGTCCCGATCTACTGCCCGAGCGGCTTCGTCACCGACGACCGCATCAACTCCGCGTTCTCGCGCTGTGGCTCGAGCGGGTCGCTCCTGACTGTGCACCACCTGACTGGATTGTCGATCAGCTACCTGATCAAGGTCAACTTCCACGGGTTCAAGGAGGTCGTCGACCAGCTCGGCGGGGTCTGGATGGACGTCGACCGCCGCTACTACAACCACAACAGCGGCAGCGCGGCAACGAACTACGCGAACATCAATCTCCAGCCGGGCTACCAGAAGCTCGGCGGCGGTTCTGCGCTCGAGTTCGTGCGCTTTCGGCACACCGATTCCGACCTCTATCGGCTGGCGCGCCAGCAGGAATTCGTGCGTGCCTTCAAGCAACAGGCGGCGCAGAACTTCGACGTCACGAAGCTGCCGGGGATCGTCTCGGCGATCACGCACAACGTCGAGGTTGCAGGGCACGTCACCGACTCGATCGTGCTCTCCTACGCGAAGTTCGCAGCCACCCTTCCGGGCGGGCACTTCTTCCAGGACAAGATCAACAACGTCAGCGGCTACGCCGAGCTGCGCGCCTCGTCGACCGACGTTCAGGACGCCGTCAACCAGTTCGTCAACCCGGATGTGACCGTGTCGAAGGTCGCGAACGCGACGGCGCTCGGCAAGAAGGTCAAGACGAAGGCGCCGCCGCCCCAGCAGACGACCGTCACCGTGCTGAACGGCAACAACGTTGCGGGCGCGGCCGCGAATGCGAGCTACCTGCTCGCCCAGCGCGGCTATCTGATGGTGCTGCCGCCGAGCGGGCTCGAGCCGAACGCGCCGACATCGCCGTACTTCCACTCGCAGATCTACTTCGACGCGAAGCAGCACGGAGCGAAGGAAGCCGCGCTCGCTTTGCAGAAGCTGATGCAGCCGGCCGACGTTCGGCCCGTTCCGAGCGATCCGAGGCTGAAGGCGCTCGATCCCGGATCGATGCTGCTCGTGATCGTCGGCGAGACCTTCCACAACTCGCTGCCGCCCCCGACGGCGATCACCGTGCCGACGCGCCAGCCGGCGGTCGTGCGCTTCGACCGTGGGCCCGGTGACGGGTTGCTCAAGCCGATCGTGTCGAAGGTTCCGTTCCGGCTCGAGGTGCCGACGATCCTCGAGCGCAGCTCGTATCCCGACACGCTGCCCGGTGACAAGCCGATCAGGCGCTACTACATCGAGGGCCGCCACCAAGCTATCCGGCTCGTCTTTCGCACGGGCGGTGGCGAGTTCTGGGGGATCGAGGAGACCGATTGGGCCGACGCACCCGTGCTCGCCGACCGGAGCTTCCAGCACGATCTCGGCGGCCGCGAGTTCTCGCTCTACTACACAGGGCCGCACCTGCACATGGTCGTGCTCCGTGTCGGGAACACGAGCTACTGGGTCGTCAACACGCTGCTCGACTCGCTCTCGAACGAGACGATGCTCGCAATCGCCAAAGGGCTCAAACCCCTAACACCCGCGAAGTAGCATCGGGTCATGAAGGTAGGCATCTTCGGCGCAGGCTGGGTCGGGCTCGTCACGGGCGCGTGCTTCGCGGAGCTCGGTCACGACGTTGTGATTCGCGACGTCGTTCCCGAGAAAATCGAGAGGCTGCGCAGTGGCGAGGTGCCGTTCCACGAAGAGGACGTGCCTGTGCTGCTCGAGAGGAACCGCAACCGGCTCACGTTCACCCTCGACGTGGGTGACATCGCCGACTGCGCGTTTCTGTTCGTGTGCGTGGATACCCCGCCGACCCACTCAGGAGACGCGGATCTCTCGCGCGTCTGGACCGTCGTCGACGAGCTGCCGGAGCTCGGCGGACATCCGATTCTCGTGATGAAGTCGACCGTTCCCGTCGGGACCGGCGACAAGATCCGCCATGGCCTCGACGGACGCGGACTGTCGCACGTCGGCTACGTCTCGAACCCGGAGTTCCTCGCCGAGGGCAACGCCGTGCGCGACTTCATGCACCCCGACCGGATCGTCGTCGGTGCGTTCGAGGCCGGCGACGGCGAGGCGGTCGCGTCGCTGTACGCGTCGATCGACGCACCGATCGTGCACTCCGACGTCAACTCGGCCGAGATGATCAAGCTCGCCGCGAACGCGTTCCTGATGACGCGGATCTCGTTCATCAACGAGATCGCCAACGTCTGCGAGGCGACCGGCGCAGACGTCGTGAAGGTCGCCGAGGGGGTGGGGCTCGACCACCGGCTCGGTCCGCACTTCCTGCGGGCCGGAATTGGCTACGGCGGGAGCTGCCTCCGGGGCGATGAGTTCGTAACCGTCCGTGACTCGGAGGGTGATCGCACGATCACCCTTGCGCAACTGTTCGACGAGCGCAACTCCGGTAGCGAAAATGTTCAAGTCATTCGGCCGTCTGACCTCCAAGCCCTCGCCTGGGAGCCCGGCGAGGACACGCCTGCGTTTGCGGCAGTTGTCGCGATCACGCGCCGCCCCTTCGCAGGGGAGCTCATCGGTGTGAAGCACGGACACGGACGCAGGCTGCAAGTCACGGACGACCACCCGTTCGTGGTCGCCGATCGGCCTGCTGGCCCAACGCACATCGTGCTTGCACAAGAATTGACCGAGTCTCATTTCTTGCCGTTTACGACTGCGGTGGTCGAACCAGAGAGCTACGTTCGTGCGCGTACGGCGGCAGCTGGGGACACATCGGTGAAGGAAGCGGTGGTGCTCGAGTCAGCGCTGGCGAGTCCGATCACTTGGCATCCCGTGAAGGCACTCACACGGCATGCACACCAAGGGTTCGTCTATTCGCTCGAAGTCCCGGGGCCACACACGTTCGTCACGACTGCCGGCCTCGTAGTTCACAACTGTTTTCCAAAAGACTCGCTGGCGCTGAAACAGCTCGCCTCCAACTCGGGGTACCACTTCCAGTTGCTGTCGGCCGTGATCGAAGTCAACGAGCTGCAGAAGAAGCGCGTGGTCGGAAAGCTCGAGCGCCATCTCGGCTCGTTGAACGGCAAGAAGGTCGCGCTGCTCGGTCTCGCGTTCAAGCCGAACACCGACGACATGCGCGAGGCGCCGTCGATCGTGGTCGCAGCGCGGCTGCTCGCCGAGGGCGCCGAAGTCCGCGGCTGGGATCCGGTTGCCGACGGTGGCGTGCTTCCGCAAGGCGTCGAGCTTGCGCCAACGCCGCTTGATGCGGTGCGCGGGGCCGACGCGGCGGTGATCGTCACCGAGTGGCCTGAGCTGAAGGAGCTCGCACGAGCAGAGGTGCGCGATGCGATGGCGAATCCGCTGATCATCGACGGGCGCAATCTGCTCGACCCGGCGCAGGCCCGCGCGGCCGGTTTCGTCTACGAAGGGATCGGCCGGCCGACTTCCTCCGAGCTCGGAGGCGTAGCCCTTGGAGGCGATCATCCTTGCCGGTGGCAAGGCCGAGCGGCTCGGCGACGCCGCCGGCGGCAGGCCGAAGTCCCTCGTCGACGTCGTCGGACGGCCGCTCGTCGCCTACCAGGTTGCGCGGCTCGCACACGCGGGCGTCGAGCGTGTGATCTTCGCCTGCGCCGCCGGCCAAGGGCCGCTGTTCGAGCAGGAGCTTGCAGGCCTCGGCGTTCAGATCGTCGTTGCGGAGGAGCCGGAGCGGCTCGGCCGCGGCGGCGGGATCAAGTTCGCCGCTCGCCGAGCGACAGGAAAGTGGCGACGTTTTCGCGTTGAACGGCGACGAGCTCGTCGATGTCGATTTCGCGGCTTTGCTCGCGCGGCATCGGCAGGCCGGCGGCGCCGCAACGGTCACAGTCGCGCGCCCCAAGTCTCCGTTTGGCGTCGTCGACCTCGGCGAAGGTGACGTCGTCGACGGGTTCAGCGAGGGCGGCCGGATCCCGTATTGGGTGAACTGCGGCGTCTACGTCTTCTCGGAGGAGGCGATCGAGCGCCTGCCGGAGCACGGCGACCACGAGACGACGACGTTCCCGGAGCTTGTTGCGGAGCGCCGTCTGCTACGCCTACCGGCACGAAGGGCTGTGGCTGACGGTGAACACGCCGAAGGAGCTGCGGGCAGCCGGCGAGCACGTCGCCGCGCACCCGGACTGGCTCGCGGCATAAAAGAGTGAGAGGATCGGCCGACATGGGCGACACGCTCGACTCGCCGAACATCGACTCGCTTGACGCTTGGGCGTTCGAACCGCGCCGCGTCGACAAGCCCTGGGGCTATGAGCTGATCTGGGCGCAGACCGAGGTCTACGTCGGCAAGGTGTTGTTCGTGCGGGCGGGTGAGTCGCTCTCGCTGCAGTTCCACCGGGAGAAGGACGAATCGTGGCTCGTGCAAAGTGGGCGGGCGAAGCTCGAGCTCGGCGCCGTCGGGGAAAGCGTCCTCAAGGAAGAGGTGATCATCGCGGGCGCGGCGTTCCATTACCGGCCCGGGACCGTGCACCGGGTGACAGCGATCGAGGACACGACCATCCTCGAGGTCTCGACCACTCAGCTCGACGACGTGGTGCGGCTCGAAGACGCCTACGGGCGCGAAGGCACCTCTCAACCCTGACACATATGTGATAAGGTTGGCCCGGATGGAGGGCCTGACCGTTTCTGCCGCTGCCGCCCGCACGGGGTGGTCGGCGCGGATGCTGCGCTATCTCGAACAGCACGGGCTCGTTCTGCCGCAGCGCACCGGGGCCGGCTACCGGCTCTACGGGCTCGGCGAGCTCAACCAGCTGAACGCTCTCCGCGCGTTGCGAATCCGCTTCGGGGTCGACCTCGACGAGGTCGCGTTTGCGGCACGGTTGCGCCGCGAGCCCGAGCTCCGGTTGGCACTCGACGGCTGGCTCGCTGCAGCAGCCGATGCCGGCTCGTGGATCGACTGGGAACAGCGAAAGCACGAGCGGCTGCTCGCCGCATGACGACCCACTTACACTGACCGACCGACGAGAGGACTGCATGGCAACGACGAGACGACACGACGTGAAGGACCTGGCACTCGCTCCGGAGGGGCTGCGCCGGATCATGTGGGCCGATCGGCAGATGCCGGTGCTGGCCGCGATCCGCGAGCGCTTCGAGGCCGAGCAGCCGCTCGCCGGCTACCGGATCTCCGCTTGCCTACACGTCACGACAGAGACCGCTGTCCTGATGCGCACGCTCAAGGCCGGCGGCGCCGACGTCGTGCTTTGTGCGTCGAACCCGCTCTCCACCCAGGACGACGTCGCTGCCGCCCTCGTCGAGGAGTTCGACGTCTCCGTCTTCGCGATCAAGGGCGAGGACAACGACACCTACTACAGGCACATCGAGGCGGCGGTCGATCACAAGCCGCAGCTGACGATGGACGACGGCGCCGACGTGATCGGCGTCCTCCACAGCGCCCGCCGCGAGCAGCTCGGCGACATCATCGCCGGGATGGAGGAGACGACCACCGGCGTGATCCGCCTGAAGGCGATGGAGGCCGACGGCGCCCTTGCGTTTCCGGTGATCGCGGTCAACGAGGCGCGGACGAAGCACCTGTTCGACAACCGCTACGGCACCGGCCAGTCGACGATCGACGGGATCATCCGCGCGACCAACGTTCTGTTCGCGGGCAAGCGGTTCGTGGTCGCGGGCTACGGGTGGACCGGGCGTGGTGTTGCGATGCGTGCGCGCGGGATGGGCGCACATGTGATCGTCACCGAGATCGACCCGATGCGCGCACTCGAGGCGCTGATGGACGGCTACGAAGTGATGACGATGACCGAAGCGGCCGCGATCGGCGACATCTTCTGCACCGCCACCGGCGACAAGCACGTGATCGACAAGGAGCACCTGGAACTGATGAAGGACGGGTCGATTCTCTGCAACACCGGTCACTTCAACGTGGAGATCAACATCCCGGCGCTGCGCTCGCTTGCGGTTGAGACCCGTGAGGCGCGGTATCTCGTCGACGAGTTCACGCTCGCCGACGGCCGCCGCTTGTACCTGCTCGCCGAAGGGCGGCTCGTCAACATCTCGGCCGCCGAAGGACACCCGGCGATCGTCATGGACATGTCGTTCGCCAACCAGGCGCTCGCGACCGAGTACGCCGTCCAGCACGCAACCTCGCTCGAGAACAAGGTGTATCCAGTGCCGGTCGCGATCGACGAGGAAATCGCGCGTCTCAAGCTCGCGACGATGGGCGTCACAATCGACCAGCTCACCGAGGACCAGGCGAAGTACCTGGCTTCGTGGGACGAAGGCACCTGAGCCGAGTCGCGGCGGTCGCCGCTCTCGCATTGATCATGGCGGCTCCGGCCGGAGCCGCCATCCACTGGCGGCTCCTTGCGGATGGGATCTCATCGGGAACGCCGTCGCCGTCCATGCTCGGTTACGTCGCCGTCAGCCGTCCGTCTGCGACGAAGCAGTTCTCCGGCCGCCTGACCGCCAGCGCGAAGTCGAGCCTGGCGCGGGTCGACTTCTCGCGTGATGCCCTCGTGGCGATCTTCGGTGAGTTCGGCTGTCGCGATCCGCAGATCGTCGTTTCGTCGATCACTCAGGAGGGCGCGCGGCTCACCGTAAAGCTGGTCGAGCGGCCGCTCAAGCCGGGGACGGTGGCGTGCATGGCTATTTTCCCGACCTACCGGTTCCTGCTCGTGTCGAAAACGGAGTTGCGCAAGCCGTTTCCGAGCCGAGTGACGGTCACGCTTGCTCGAGCCTGAGCGGATCCTCCGGCTCGAGGACGACCACGTCGTCTTCCTCGACCAGCGCAGGCTGCCACTCGAAGAGGTCGACGTCGAGTGCCATACGGCGGCCGAGGTTGCCGAGGCAATTCGGACGATGGTCGTTCGCGGCGCGCCCGCGATCGGCATTGCGGCCGCCTACGGCTACGCGCTCGCAGCGGCGCATGGAGAGGATCTCGCCACCGCCGAAGGCGTGCTGCGCGACTCGCGCCCCACCGCCGTGAATCTCGGTTGGGCACTCGACGAGATGCGCCGCGACCCGTCTGCGGAGCATGCGCGGGCGATCCACCGCGACGAGGTCGAGCGCTGCCGTGCGATGGCTGCCCACGCGGCGCGCCTGCTCGCGCCGGGCACACGGGCCCTTACTCATTGCAACGCCGGCGGACTTGCCACCGGCGGCTACGGCAGCGCCGTCGGCGCCTTGCTGTCGGCGTGGGAGCAGGGTCTGCTGGCTCACGTTTGGGTCGACGAGACGCGGCCGCTCCTCCAGGGTGCCCGCCTGACGGCGTGGGAGCTCGAGACGGCGGGCATTCCGCACACGGTGATCACGGATTCGGCGGCGGCGTCGATGATGGCGTCCGGCGACGTCGACGCCGTCCTCACCGGTGCCGACCGCATCGCCGCCAACGGCGACACCGCGAACAAGATCGGCACGTACTCGCTCGCCGTCGCGGCGCGCCACCACGAGTTGCCCTTCTACGTGGTCGCTCCGAGCTCGACGGTCGACCACGCAACAGCGCGCGGCGCCGACATTCCGATCGAGCAGCGCGATCCGGCCGAGATCACCAGCCGCTTCGCGGCCCGCAATCCCGCCTTCGACGTCACCCCTGCGAACCTGATCACCGCGATCGTCACCGAGCATGGGGTGCACGAAGCGCCGTTCGGGGAGTCGTTGACGCGCGCAGTCGTCGAAGCGTGAAGGCGCTTCTCCTCGCCGGCGGTTACGCGACGCGTCTGCGCCCGCTCACCGATCGGCTGGCGAAGCCGTTGCTGCCGATCGGCGGCAAGCTGATGATCGACTGGATCGTCGACCGGATCGTCGAGGCGGGAATCGCAGACGAGCTCCATCTCGTCACCAACGCGGTCTACGCGTCCGACTTCGAGCGCTGGGCCGCGACGCGGGACGTCACCGTCTGGAACGACGGCACGAGCACCAACGACGACCGTCTCGGCGCGATCGGCGACGTCCGCTTTGCGATCGAACAGGGTGGGCTGGCCGGCGACGATCTGCTTGTCATTGCCGCCGACAACCTGTTCGAGTTCTCGCTCCGCGATTACGTCTCGTTCTGGGAAGGGAAAGGCGACGGCAGTGCGATCGCGGTTCACCGTCTCGCCGATCCCGCACTGGCATCCCTCTACGGCGTCGTCGAGCTCGATCAGGACGACCGCGTGATCGGAATGGAGGAGAAGCCCGAGCATCCGCGCAGCGATCTCGCTTCGACCGCCACCTACCTCTTGCATCGCGCGCACCTGCCGATCCTCGAGCGGTACCTGGACGACGGCAATCCGCCGGATCCGCCCGGACGCTTCTTCACGTGGCTCTACCCGCGCGAGCCGCTCTACGGTTACCGCTTCCCCGAGCCGTGGTTCGACATCGGCGACCCGGAACAGCTGCTCGAAGCCGACAACCGCTACCGCGAGCGGTTCGGGATGCCGGTGCGAGATCAGTATTCGCTGTAGGCGTCGCCCCTGTTGAAAAAGTAATTCGAAGTTGGTGCAAACATGCTGCGCGCGATCGTCGTACCGTGGTCTGCGTGGCTGCTCGAGTTCCTGTTCCCGACGCGGTGCGTCGTTTGCGGGGCAGCCGGTGCACCGGCCTGCTCTGCCTGCCGACGCACGCTCACACGGCTTGGCCCGCCGCTTTGCGCGTGTTGCGGTGCGCCGACGGCGTGGCCTGTCTCCCGCTGCTCGGAGTGCTCGAATCGCCGACTCGCCTTCACCTCAGCGCGCGCGGCCGTGGCGTACGCGGGACCCACGCGCGCGCTCGTTCGTGCCTGGAAGGAGCGCGGGATCCGCCTGCTCGTCACTGAGGCTGCCGAACTCGTCGCGGAGTGCGTACCGCGTCCGGCCGCAGACGTCATCACCTATATCCCGCCTGACGGCGACCGCAGCATCAAGCGCGGCCACCAGCCGGCCAAGGACCTCGCAGCGGCGCTCGGCGAGCGCTGGGCCCTGCCGGTCGCGTGCCTGCTGACACGGACGCGTGCCGTCGCGCGGCAAACCGGCCTGCCTCGTGCCGAGCGGCGTCGGAACATGCGCGGTGCCTTCGCCGCGGCGCACGCGGCCGTGCCCGCTCGGGTCGTCCTCGTCGACGACGTGTACACGACCGGGGCGACGGCCGATGCCGCTGCGGCTGCCTTGCGCGCCGGCGGCGCACGCGAGGTGCACGTCATCACCTTCGCACGGGCTGTTCGCTAGGCTGCCGGTGACGGACCCAACCACCAAGGAGGCGTCGATGAGGCTCGAGGTCAAGGGCAAAAACTTCGAGGTCACGCCTTCTCTGCGCGAGTACGCACAGTCGAAGCTGAAGAAGCTCGACAAGCAACTCGCCGAGCCGACGCAGGTGGAGGTGGAGCTCTCGAAGGAGAAGAACCCGTCGATCCACGACAGCGAAGTGGCCGAGGGAACGATCTTCACGAAGGGCCCGACGCTGCGTGCGCGCGAAGCGACCAGCGACATCCGCGCCTCGATCGACCAACTCGTCGCGAACCTCGAGCGCCAGGTGAAGCGCTACCGCGAGAAGCGCAAAGAAGAGCCGCGCCGCCACGCGCCGCACCACAACGACGGCGCGTGAGCCTCTTCGGGCGGCGCAGGGGCGAGTCGCTGCACGAGCAACTCGCCCGTGAAGGCGGCCTCTCGCTCGACGGCGAGCAGCCCGCGATTCGGCCGTCGTGGGACGCCGCGGGCATCCACGGCAATCCGCAGCCGCGCCAGTGGGATGCGGTCGTGACGGTCGACGCGCCGTCGGTCGAGGGCGATCGAGCGGCGTTCGTCGCCCTCGCCGGCGGCGACCTCGTCGTCGACGAGGGCCCGGACGATCTCGAGCCGCTCGCGACGGCGCTCGAACAGGAGCTCGCGCCTCCGTATCGCGCCGAGGCCGTACGCCGCGAACGCACGGTGTGGGCGGTAGCGGGTCGCAAGATCGAGCTCGTCGAGCTGCCGGACGTCGCCGGCGAGGAGCTCGAGCTGACCATGAAGGACGGCGAGCACACCCTGCTGATCGACGGCGAGCGCGCCTTCGGGTCGATCGCCGCGCTCGAGCGGCCGGGCCACGTCGTGCGCGCGCGGCGGGTCGACGGCGAGCTCTGGGAGGTCGAGACGGCGCCGCTCTAGCCTCCGCCCCGAGCCGAAACGTGCCTCCGGCAAGGCCCGGTACCCTGTTTGCATGGCTCAGGTCGGCGGCACACTCGAGAAAGCACTTCGCTTCGGCGAAGGACGGCGGATGAAGCGCCTGCAGGAGCAGGCGGCCTACATCACCACCCTCGAGCCCGAGTTCCAAGCGCTTTCGGACGCCGAGCTGCTCGCGAAGACGGCCGAGTTCCGCGAGCGGCTCGACAACGGCGAGCCGCTCGATGACCTCCTGTTCGAGGCCTACGCGGCCGTCCGCGAGGCCCGCGTGCGCGAGTCCGACCAGCGGATGTTCGACGTCCAGCTGATGGGCGGGATCGTCCTCCACGAGGGCGACGTCGCCGAGATGAAGACCGGCGAGGGCAAGACGTTCGTCGCGAGCCTCGCGCTCTACCTGAACGCGCTGCCCACGGTCACGACCCTCGACGACCGCATCCTCGGGCAGGGCGTCCATCTCGTCACCGTCAACGACTACCTCGCCAGGCGCGACGCCGAGTGGAACCGTGGCGTCTTCGAGCGGCTCGGATTGACCGTCTCGCACATCGACGCGACGATGTCGCCCGCCGAGCACAAGATCGCCTACGAGGCCGACGTCACCTACGGCACGAACTCCGAGTTCGGCTTCGACTACCTGCGCGACAACATGGCGGTCTCGCTCGAGTGGGTCGCTCAGCGCGGACACCGCTACGCAATCGTGGACGAGGTCGACTCGATCCTGGTCGACGAGGCGCGCACGCCGCTGATCATCTCCGGCGAGCCGACGACCGCCGCGCAAGACCTACTACGACTTCGCCCGGATCGTCCGCGGGCTCACCGGCGTGCAGTCGAAGGGGACGAAGACCGAGGACGAGGCGCTCGCGCAGGAGTACGACTACCTCTACGACGAGAAGCACAAGACCGTTTCGGCGACGGAGTCGGGGATCGAGAAGATCGAGCGCGCGCTGAAGATCGAGAACCTCTACGACCCGCGCAACGTGCAGCTCGTCAACCACCTCCGGCAGTCGCTGATGGCCGAGGCCCTGTACAAGCGCGACGACGACTACGTCGTGCAGGAGGGCGAGGTGAAGATCGTCGACGAGTTCACCGGCCGGATCATGGAAGGCCGCCGCTGGTCGGAAGGCCTCCACCAGGCCGTCGAGGCAAAGGAAGGCGTGCAGATCCAGGAGGAGCACCAGACCGTCGCCACGATCACGCTCCAGAACTACTTCCGCCTGTACGAGAAGCTGGCCGGCATGACCGGCACCGCCAAGACCGAGGAGAAGGAGTTCGTCGAGATCTACGGCCTGAACGTCGTCCCGATCCCGACGAACGTCGACGTCGCCCGCGACGACAAGAACGACCTGATCTTCAAGACGATCGACGCGAAGTTCAACGCCGTCGTCACCGACATCAAGGAGCGCCACGAAAAGGGCCAGCCGGTGCTCGTCGGCACGATCGCGGTCGAGACGTCCGAGTACCTCGCAGAGCTTCTGAAGCGGCAGGGCGTGCCGCACAAGGTCCTCAACGCGAAGGAGCATGCGAGCGAGGCCGAGATCATCAAGGACGCAGGCCAGGTCGGCGCCGTCACGATCGCGACCAACATGGCCGGCCGCGGCGTCGACATCAAGATCGACGACCGCGTGCGCGAGCTCGGCGGGCTCTACGTGCTCGGCACCGAGCGGCACGAGGCGCGCCGGATCGACAACCAGCTCCGCGGCCGTTCCGGCCGCCAGGGCGACCCCGGCGAAACGCGCTTCTATCTCTCCGGCCAGGACGATCTCGTGCGCCTGTTCGCGGGCGACCGGATCTTCAACATCATGGAGCGCTTCAAGCTGCCGGACGATCAGCCGATGGAAGCGAAGATCCTCTCGAACCAGATCGAGAACGCGCAGAAGAAGGTCGAGGAGCAGAACTTCGTCGCGCGCAAGAACGTCCTCAAGTACGACGACGTGATGAATGCGCAGCGCATGGTGATCTACGAGCAGCGGCGCGCGCGTGCTCGAGGGGCAGGACCTCTCCGAGGAGATCAAGGAGATCTGGCTGCCCGAGGTGATCGAGAACGTCGTCACCGAATACACCGTCGCCGAGCTGCGCGAGGAGTGGGACATCGACGGCCTCGTCGCCGCGATGGAGGCGCTCTACGGCACCGGCGTCTCCGCCGACGAGCTGCGCGGGCTCGACCGCGAAGCGATCATCGCCGAGTTCCTCGACGACGCGCTCGACGTGTACGCCGAGCGCGAGAAGGAGCTCGAGGCACTCGACCCGGGGCTGATGCGCGAGGCCGAGCGCTTCATGGTGCTCCAGGTCGTCGACATGCGCTGGCGCGAGCACCTCGAGAACATGGACTACATGCGCGAGGGCATCCACCTGCGCGGAATGGCGCAGAAGGACCCGCTCGTCGAGTATCGCAACGAGGGCCACGTGATGTTCCTCGAGCTGAACCGGACGATCCGCGAAGAGGTGATCGCGTTCCTCTTCCACGTCGAGATCGCCGCCGACCCGGCCGCACTCGAACAGCAGCGAAACGGGCAGGGCAACGGGCAGCTGAGCTACGAGCACACGCAGCTCGCCGGCGCCGAGGCGATCGCGGCCGCAGGCGGCGGTACCGCCACCGCGCTCTCGCCGGGGGGGACCGGTGCGGTCGCGACCCGGCCGGTCGTCAAGTCCGAACAGCAGCAGGTCGGCCGCAACGACCCGTGCTGGTGCGGGTCGGGCAAGAAGTTCAAGCGCTGCCACGGCGCGTAGAATCGGAAGCGCGATGGCGGACGAAGGCCTCTCACTCCAGGAGCAACTGAAGGCGATCGGGACCCAGCTCGACTGGGTCCGTGATTACCTTTGACCCGGATCGCCTAGCAGCACGCGCAGCCGAGCTCGAGCAGGCGATGAGCGAGCCCGGCTTCTGGAACGACCAGGAGCGCGCACAGAATCTCTCCACCGAGCACTCTCGGGTCGCAAAGCGGCTCGAGCTCTACCAGCGGCTGCGCGGCGAGTACGAGGACGCAAGCGGCCTGCTCGAGCTCGGGCCGGAGATGGCCGACGAGATCGAGGCCTCGATCGCGCCCCTTCAACGCGAGCTCGAGCACCTGCAGGAGGCCGCGCTCTTCGACGGCGAATACGACGCGGGCGACGCCGTCGTCACCCTTCAGTCGGGCACCGGCGGCACCGACGCACAGGACTGGACGGAGATGATGCTGCGGATGTACGAGCGCTGGGCCGCCGGCCGCGGCTTCAAGGTCGAGCTGCTCGAGGCGAGCCCGGGGGAGGAGGCCGGCTTGAAGAGCGCCACGTTCACGGTCGCGGGCGAGAACGCCTACGGCATCCTCAAGGCCGAGCGCGGCAAGCATCGCCTCGTGCGGCAGAGCCCGTTCGACAGTGCGCATCGCCGGCACACCGCGTTCGCAACCGTGATCGCCGCGCCGCTCCTGCCCGTCGATGCCGACATCGAGATCGACGAGGACGACCTCAAGATCGACACCTACCGCGCGCAGGGCGCCGGCGGCCAGCACGTGAACAAGACCGACTCGGCGGTGCGGATCACGCATCTGCCCAGTGGGATCGTCGTCCAGTGCCAGAACGAACGGTCGCAGTCTGCGAACAAGCAGACGGCTATGCGTGTGTTAAAGGCGCGCCTCGTCGAGCGGGCCCTGGAGGAACGCGAGGCGAAAATGGCGAAGGAGAGGGGTGGAGCGGCCGCCGCCGACACAGGATTCGGCGGCGAATCGGTCCGAAGCTACGTCCTCCACCCCTACCAACTGGTCAAAGACAGCCGCACAGGGCACGAAATCGGCAATACCCAAGCCGTTTTGGACGGCAATCTCGACCCCTTCATCCACGAATACCTCTTGGCGAAAGCTGCCGGAAAGGTCATCTAGAAGGTGCGTTACACTTCCTCAACCCTTGGCACCAGCCGCGCCGCTCGAGCGACGTTGCGAGAACTATGACTGTGCAGGAGACAGACTTCAGCCCCCAGACGTCGACGGCCCTCGTGGAGCCGCTCCCGATTACACCGGAGCGCACGGTCACGAGCGCCGGGTCGATGATCGTGTTCGAGTCGGTGACGAAGGTGTACGAGCCGGATGTCGTCGCGCTGAACGACGTCAGCTTCCACATCGACAAGGGTGAATTCGTCTTCGTCGTCGGGGCGTCGGGCTCCGGCAAGTCGACGCTCGTCCGCCTGCTGCTGAAGGAGATGGAGCCGACGTCCGGCAAGATCGTCGTCGGCGGCCGCGACCTGACGCGGCTCAAGCGCTCGAAGGTTCCGATGCTGCGCCGCAACGTCGGCTGCGTCTTCCAGGACTTCAAGCTGCTGCCGAACCGCTCCGCCGCCGAAAACGTCGCCTATGCGCTGAAGGTGCAGGGCGAGCACCGGAACGCGATCCGCAAGAAGGTGCCCGAGGTGCTGACGATGGTCGGGCTCGGACACCGGATGAACTCCCTCCCGGATGAAATGTCCGGCGGCGAGCAGCAGCGCGTCTCGATCGCGCGCGCCTTCGTCAACCATCCGCCGCTCCTGGTCTGCGACGAGCCCACCGGCAACCTCGACCCGGACACGTCGGTCGGGATCATGCAGCTCCTCTACCGCATCAACATGAGCGGAACGACGATCCTGATGGTGACGCACGACCGCGAGATGGTCGACAAGATGCGCAAGCGCGTGATCCAGCTCGAGGACGGCCGCCTTTCGCGCGACGAGCGGCGCGGAGGCTACACCGGCGAATGAGATTGCGCCTACTCGTCTCCGAGGCATGGCGTAGCCTCGCCGCCAACATCTCGACCACGTTCGCCGCGACGATGACCGTGCTCGTCGGGATGTTCATCATCGGTCTCTTCATCGCGGTCTTCTCGCTGACGAGCTCGTACGCGAATCACGTCAAGAAGCAGCTGATCGTCAAGATCGACTTCAAGACGAGCGGCGAGAAGGGCGGCCCGGCGACGAAAGCGCAGGAGAACGCGGTCGCGCGGATCCTCCAGTCGAACCCGAAGGTGAAGAAGTTCGTGTTCGTGCCGAAGGCACAGGCGCTCGCGCAGATGAAGAAGCTCCATCCGGAGCTCGTCGGCCAGCTGCCATGGAATCCGTTCCCGGACGAGTTCAACGTCACGGCGACGAAGGCCGAGTATCTGACCGACATCGCCGCGAGCCTGCATCCGCTGCCGCCGGGCGTCCAGAAGATCGCCCAGGGCAAGCGGCTGAGGAGCTTCGTGCTCCGGTTTGCGCACGTGATCGACTCCGTCTTCCTGATCGGCGCGATCCTGCTCGGGATCGCATCGACTCTGCTGATCGGAAACACGATCCGGCTTTCGATTTTCTCGCGGCGTCGCGAGATCGAGGTGATGAAGCTCGTCGGGGCGACCAACTGGTTCGTGCGCGGGCCGTTCATGATCGAGGGGCTGATCTGCGGTTTCGGCGGGGCGCTGCTCGCGATCTTCTTCCTGATCCTCGGCAAGGAGATCGCGCTGCCCGCGATCAGCTACCACGGCTTCAAGGATGCGCCCGACGTCCACGCGCTCGCGTTTCCGTTGACGGCGCTGATCCTGCTCGGAACGGGGCTCGCGCTCGGCGCGGTCGGCTCCGGGCTGACGCTGCGCCGCTTCCTCAAGGTCTGACGTTCCGGGACGCGGCTGTTCCGGACGGGGTCTGACCCCTCTCGAACGGTGCGTGCAACGCGCGCTCAATCCCGGCCGTGCAAACGTGCAGCAACCATGCCGAATCGCGGGCGCACTTTCGTCACAACTGTTAAGGGGTCTGACCCCTGACTGACACCGTCGTCGTCGAGGTCGGCCGGCGGGGGAAGCTCGTTACCGGCGAGCCGTACTTCACGCCGGGCGTGCCGCTGATCCTCGACACGAAGGGGATCACTCACGTCGAGCCCGGCGATCTCGCGATCGTTCGCCCGGGACGCGGCCGCGCACACGTCGAGCGCGGGCTCGGTAGCGCGAAGCGGATCGAAAACGTGCTCGAGGCGCTCCTCGTGGAACAGGGTGCGCGCGTCGAGTTCCAGCCGTTCGATCTGCCGACCCCGAGCCTCGATGGGCGCGTCGACCTGCGCGACCTGCCGACGATGACGATCGATCCCGACACCGCGAAGGACTTCGACGACGCGCTCTCCTTCCGCCGCGAGCCGGGCGGCATTCGCGCCTGGGTGCACATCGCCGACGTCTCGGCGTTCGTCCCGGCCGGTTCGCTGAACGACCGCGGCGCCGCGCGGCGCGCGCTCTCGACCTACGTTCCCGGGCTCGTCGCGCCGATGCTCCCGCCCGAGCTCGCGGACGAGGCCTGCTCACTCCGCCCCCACGAGGACCGCTTGTGCGTCACCGTGGAGATGCCGCCCGGGCGGGAGCCGCTCTTCTACCGCTCGGTGATCAACTCGAATGCGCGGCTCACCTACGGGCAGGCCGAGCGCCGCGAGGCACCGCCCGAGATCGTCGAGCAGCTCGAGCTGAACGCCACCCTGGCCGCCGACCTGCGCAAGCGGCGCTTCGCGCGCGGTGCCTTGCAGGTGGAGACACCGGAGGTCGCCTTCCGCTTCGACGGCGGCCGCGTCGCCGCCGCCTGGCTCGAAGGCGAGCCGCACGCGCACACGCTCGTCGAGGAGCTGATGATCCTCGCCAACGAGCACGTGGCCGCGTTTCTCGCAGGCCGCAACCGTCCCGCCCTCTTCCGCGTGCACGAGCGGCCAGACCCGCAGTCGGTCGGCCTTCTGCTCGCAAAGCTCGCCGACCTCGGTGTGCCGACGCCGCCCGCGCCCGACGTGCTCTCCCCGCAGGCCGCGGCCAAGCTCACCGGCGAGATCTCGCGTCGCGTCGCCTCGTACATCGAACAGTCCGGCCGCGGCCGCGAGGCGTTCCCCTCGCTCGTTCTCCGCGCGCTCAAGCAGGCGCGGTACGACTCGCGCAACCTGGGTCACGCGGGACTCGCGAGCACGGCGTACTGCCACTTCACCTCGCCGATCCGCCGCTACCCCGACCTGATCGTCCACCGGGCGCTCCTGCAGGAGCTCGGCCAGGGTGACGATCCGGTCCCGACCGAGCTCGACGAGCTCGCCGAGCATGTCTCGGCACGCGAGCGCGAGGCGGCGCAGCTCGAGTATCGAGCCGACGACCTCTGCCTCGCGTGGCTGCTCGAGGACACGCTGACCGAGCGGGGCTGGCACGAGCCGTGGGAGGGCGAGATCACCGGGTTGATCGGCTCGGGTCTCTTCGCGCGCTTCGGCGAGGTCTTCGAGGGATTCCTGCCGGCGCGGCGGCTGCCGGGCGAGTTCTTCGAGCTGAACCCGACCGGGACCGCGCTCGTCGGCCGCCGCTCGGGGCGGTCCTACCGGCTCGGTGACTCGATCGAGGTGCGGATCGAGGGAATCGTCCGGCACGAAGGCAAGGTCGAGCTTGCGCTGCCTTGACGTCCGCTCCGTCCGGCTAGAGTGCCCGAACCTTGTTTGAGATCGGTGCGAGTCTGACTGCGGCTCGCGAGTCTCAAGGCCTCGTGCTTGCCGATGCCGAACGCATGACACGCCTCCGTGAGCGCTATCTGCGAGCGCTCGAGGAAGATCGTTTCGACGTGCTCCCGGGCCGCGCATACGCGCGGGCGTTTCTGCGCAGCTATGCGGATGCCCTCTCCCTCGACGCCGACCGCTTCGTCGCAGAGTTCGACCAGCGTTTCCCGGAGCCCGTGGACGAATCCCTGGGGCCCGTCTTCGGCGCCCGCCGGCCTCGGCGCGCGGGCAGGCACAATCGGCTGCGATGGCCGAGAAGCTGATCGCAGAAAACCGGAAAGCGCGCCACGACTACCACCTGCTCGAGCGCGTCGAGGCCGGGATCGTGCTCACGGGCACGGAGGTGAAGTCGCTGCGCGACGGACGGGCGACGCTCGGCCAGGCGTGGGCCGACATCCGCGAAGGCGAGGCGTGGCTGCAGGGCGCCGAGATCGCAACCTACGCGCAGGGGAACGTCGCCAACCACGAACCGACCCGCCCGCGCAAGCTGCTGCTGCACCGCCGCGAGCTCGACCGGCTGTACGCGCAGCTGCGCGAGAAGGGGCTGACGCTCGTCCCGACGAAGCTCTATTTCAAGGACGGCCGGGTGAAGGTCGAGCTCGCGCTCGCTCGCGGCAAGGACGTCCGCGACAAGCGCCGCGCGGTGGTCGAGCGAGAGGCAAAGCGCGACATCGACCGCGCGCTGAAGAGCCGCCGCTGAGCCCCGACGAGCCAGTCCATGAGGGAGGACGGCTCGGGCCTGAGCCGCCTGTCCCTGAGTCGGGCGTTCGCCGTTTCGCCCGGCTCGCGCTGATCGACATCGGGCCGCTGCGCCGCCATCGCGAGTTCCGGCTGCTCGTCGCCGCGCGGGGAGTCTCGTTCCTCGGCTCGATGGTCACCTACGTCGCGCTGCCCTTCCAGGTGTACCGGCTGACCGGCTCCTCGCTCGTCGTCGGTCTGCTCGGGCTCGCGGAGCTCGGGCCGCTGCTCGTGACGGCGTTTCTCGGCGGCGCGCTTGCCGACGCTGTCGACCGCCGGCGAATGGTTCAGCTCACCGAGCTCGCGCTCGCGGCCGCGTCGGGTGTGCTGGTGCTGAACGCCGTGCTCGCGCATCCTCAACTCTGGTTGCTGTTCGTCGTCGCCGCGCTGATGGCCGCGCTCGACGGATTACAGCGTCCGTCGCTCGAGGCACTCGAACCTCGGCTGGTCGACCGCGACGAGCTGCCCGCCGCGGCGGCGGTCGGCTCGCTCGTCATCACCGCGGGGATGATCGGTGGCCCCGCCCTCGGCGGTGTGCTGATCGCGACGATCGGCCTGCCGGCCACGTACGGATTCGACGTTCTCACCTTCGCCGTTTCGCTTGGCGCGCTGCGGCTGATGCGCGCGGTGCCGCCGCCGCCCGACGCGGATCGCCCGAGCCTGCGTTCGATCGCCGAGGGATTCCGCTACGCGCGGGGGCGCCCCGAGCTGCTCGGCACCTACGGCGTCGACATCGTCGCGATGTTCTTCGGCATGCCGAACGCGCTCTTTCCGGCGCTCGCCGTCAAGCTCGGCGGCGGCGCCGGATTGCTCGGGCTGCTCTATGCGGCACCGGCGGGCGGCGCGATGCTGGCGACCGCTGACGAGCGGTTGGGTCGCGCGCGTTCACCGCCACGGCGCCGCGGTATGCGTCGCGGCTGCAGGGTGGGGGGTGGGGATCGTCGTCGTCGGGGTTGCACCGGGTGTCACGCTCGCGCTCGCCGGGCTCGTGATCGCCGGCTTTGCCGACATGATCAGCGGTGTCTTCCGCGGGACGATCTGGAACCAGACGATTCCCGACCGCCTGCGCGGCCGGCTCGCAGGGATCGAGCAGGTCAGCTATTCGACCGGGCCGCTGCTCGGGAACGTCGAGGCGGGCCTCGTCGCATCGCTTGCAGGCGTGCGCGCATCGATCGTGTCGGGTGGCGTCTTGTGCATCGCCGGCGTTGCCGTTGCCGCAGCGCTCCTACCCGCGTTTCGCCGCTACGACAGCCGCGACGCGCTAGATCAGACGCCGCTCGGCGGCCCAGCGAGTGAGCTCGTGACGTGACGAGAGCTGCAGTTTTCGCAGCACGCTCGACACGTGGCTCTCGATTGTCTTCACCGAGAGGTGCAGGCGCGCGGCGATCTCCTTGTAGCGGTAGCCACGCGCGATCAGCTGCAGCACCTCGCGCTCGCGAGCAGTGAGCTCCTCGAGCTCGGCGTCGCCGTGGACACGTTCGCCCGCACGGAACGCGTCGAGCACGAACCCCGCGAGCCGCGGCGAGAAGACGGCGTCTCCGGCAGCGACGCGGTTGACGGCGTCGGCGAGCTCCTCGCCGGAGATCGTCTTCGTGACGTAGCCGCGCGCCCCGGCGCGGATCACGCTGATCACGTCCTCCGCGGCGTCCGACACCGACAGCGCCAGGAACTTCACGCCGGGCCGCTCGGTCGACACGCCGGCGATCACCGCCTCGCCACCGCCGTCCGGGAGGTGCACGTCGAGGAGAACGACCTCGGGGTCGAGCTCGATGATCAGCGGAACGGCCTCGGCGACGCTCGCCGCCTCGCCGAGGATGTCGACACGATCGCCGAGCTCGCCTCGCACTCCCGCGCGAAAGAGCGCGTGATCGTCGACGAGGACGACGCGCGTCTTCATGTGCCCCTCTTCAGCTGTAGCTCGACTTCGGTGCCCGCACCGGGCGTCGAGGTGATCGTCGCCGTCCCGCCGGCGCGGGCGAGCCTGCCCTCGATCGACTCGGCGATGCCGCGACGGTCGGCCGGCACGGCGCTGCGGTCGAAGCCGGCGCCGCGGTCGCGCACGAAGACGCTCACGTGCTGTTCGTCTGCCTCCGCGTACACCGAGATCTCGTCGGCGCCCGAGAACTTGGCGGCGTTCTGCATCGCCTCGCGCGCTGCGAGCACGACGGCCCGCACGTCGTCGTCGAGCGGGCAGTCGCCGCCGCTGGCGATCTCGACGCGCGTGCCGTGGGTCTCCTCGATCTCGGCGCCCGCATCGGCCAGTGCCGCCATCAGCGTTTCACCGGTCGTGCCGCCGTCGCCGTAGAGCCAGCCGCGCAGCTCGCGCTCCTGGCTTCGCGCGAGCGTGGCGATGCGCTTCGGGTCGTCGGTGTGACGCTGGATCAACGCGAGTGTCTGGAGCACCGAGTCGTGGATCCGCGCTGCCATCTCGGCGCGCTCGTCGGTGCGGATGCGGGCGGTGCGCTCGGCGTCGCGCTCGATCGCGAGCTGCCATACCCACGGGCCGACGATCAGCAGCAGCGCACCGCCGACAGCACCGGGGCCGAGGAACGTCGATGATCCGCCGCGGAAGAGCAGCACGACGATGCCGGCGGCCGCGAGCAGGACTCCGACGATCGACACCGGTGTTCCCTGCCGCAGCGATCCGCCGCGACGCCAGATCGCGGCGAGCCCGCCGCCGATCAGTACGAAGGCAATTGCAGCGTGGGTCGAGAGGCCGAAGGCGGTGAGTACGCCGCACGCCGCAAGGAACGTCACGACGAGTGCTGCCGTGATCTTTCCGTTCGTGTAGAGCCAGACTGCGGCGTAGAGGATGATGCCGGCACCCCCTGCGAGCGCGAGCAGTGTGAAGACGAGACGGACGACCGTCGGGTCGACGTCGATCGTCTCCGCGATTCCCGCACAAACGCCCGCAACGACCCGGTCCTGGTCGCTGCGGTGGAGCTGCGTGAACGGCATCGTGGTCATGCTAGGCGCGGTCGACGTCGATCTCGCCCAGGCCGATGTGTGCGTCGATCACGAGTTGCGCATTGTCGGGTCCGATGTCGGTACGCACGTCGTGGCCGCTCTGCTCATTGCCGAAGACCGTGCTGTCGCCCCAGCGGACGTTCCCGATCACGCGGACGGTCGTGTGCGGCGGGACGATCACGTGGATGTGTCCGATCCCCGTCCTCACCTTGACGGTTCTGTCCTCGGTGCCGAGCGTGAGGCCCGAGAGATCGAGAGTGAGGTGGCCGACGCCGAGCTTGTACTGCGATTCGAGTGAGCTTGGCGTGGCGGGTGCGAAGTTGCGATCGCCGGTTCCGTCGGAGAGGTGGGCGAACGTTCCGGCGATGACAGCGCAGAGCACCGCGAGTGCTAGCACGAGCAGTCCGATCGCCGCGAAGAACATCTTGAACGGGCGCCAGCGGCGGCGTCGTCTGGGTGCAGCGACGACGGTCGTCGCGCCCGCGTCATCCGTCGTTGTGGCGGGCGGCTCGGTTTCGTGCGGGCGTCGCTGCCCCCAGATCAGTACCGCGCCGACGATCAGTACGAGCGCCCAAAAACCGTTGCTGTGGAAGTGGAAGGACAGGTGGCTGAGGAGTGCAACGCCGGCCGCGACGACGAGGAGGAGCCCGACGACCGCGATCGGGCGCTGGCGGTGGTTGCGGAGGACGTCGGACGCGATCGACTCCCGCTCGCCGGCCCCGGGGATGACGAGGGCGCAGGCCCCATAGACGAGGATGCCCGCGCCGCCGAGCAGGGTCAGGATCACGAAGCCGACGCGGTAGAAGACGGGGTTGACGTTGAAATACTCGCCGAGGCCGCCGCAGACGCCGGCGAGCATGCGGTCGGAACGGCTCCGGTGGAGCTCTTTGTATGTGGCTGTCTCTGTCATGGCCTCAGCCTGCCGCGCAGACTGGCTCCTGTCGATCCGGCAAACCCCTGGTTCGACCCTTGCTTCACCCCCACAACCGTACGGCCGCTGGGGCTACGATGGGGAAACACACATACGGGGGCGCCATGGTTTCGACGTGGTCGTTGCTCCGGCAGAGCTGCAAGCCGAGGTTTCCGGTCGGCCTCGTAAAACAACCGGAAAACAATGCAAGTGCGGAGAACCATCTCGCACTCGCTGCCTAATCAGATAACTGATTAGTTAGCGCGTCGCACCGAGTTCGGCCCGT
Organism: uncultured Actinomycetes bacterium; assembly: GCA_963761365.1. Lineage (GTDB taxonomy): Bacteria > Actinomycetota > Thermoleophilia > Gaiellales > Gaiellaceae > PALSA-600. The sequence continues at coordinate 116,722 of CAVXHB010000002.1, forward strand.
GACTCGGATCAGCGGCGTCAACCAACGGGCTGGCACCGACGGAACGCCAATCGCCGAAGGTGTGAGACCACAGGATGGCTGGCCCGGCGGTAGGTCGGTCGCGAACCGGCCGTCCGGGCGAGATCTAAATCGCGGCCTATGCTTGTAGACGCTCTGTTCGGGTCTTCCGCGGACGCGGGTTCGATTCCCGCCGCCTCCATTCAGAGCGCGCGACCGAACCGGACTTGCCGAGCGCCCGGTGCAGTGTCACGACGGCGTCGGCGAACCCGTCAGGTCCTCTTGGGGCGTGTTGTGCCCGGTCGCGAGCTGGCGGTAGTCGACCAATCTCGTGAAATGCCCGGCGTGTGTCGCGAGTGGCGTCGGTGGCGTGATCGGGTCGTCGAGCGAGTCGATGACGATCGTCGGGACGGTGATCGCCGGTTGCTCGGCGATCAGATTCTCGGTGCGCTCTTAGGCCGCGTCGTCGGGCACAGACCGAACCGATGCCGAGCGAGTCCAACACGAGGAAGCGTGACTCGATGGCGAAGGAAGCAGTTCCGGCGGCCGGCGCGCGTAGCTCGGTCGCGGACCAGCTTCGCGCGCTAGGTGTGAAGGGTGTCCTCGTGCAGATGGCTGAGCGCGGCCAGCTCCTCGCCCTGAAGTGCGAGATGCCGCAGTGCTACCACCACAAGGGGCGCGGCGCGTTCGATCCGGTTACGACGCCGCGCACCAAGTGGGCGCCCTCGACCGTGAGCGCACGACGGCTGAGATCGAAGTCGCTGACCTCACGGCGGTCGCTTCCGAACGACGCAAGCCCAGGTCGAGGAGCAACAGCAGCGCCACCCGATCGCGCGGCCGACTCGCCGCGTTGAGCGAACGCCCATCGGCGGCGTGCGGAAGCAGCGGCGCGGTTCGTCTTGGCGCGCGCGGCCGGCGCAACTTCGCGGCCGGCGAGAAGGGGACGTAGTCGTGTTCCTCTGCCCACGCCCAGAACGAACGGATGATCGACGTCACCTTGCCCCGCGTGCGTGCTTCGCGCTCAGCCCAAAGGTCAATCACGTCGCGCAGATCGTCGACCGTGACCGTCAGCGGCTCACGATCGGCAAGCAAGGGACATCCGCGCGAGAACGGCCTCGTAGTAGCGCACGGTGGACGGTGTCGCGCCCCATTCGTTCCGAAGCCAACGCGCATAGCGTCCGAGAAGCTCGCCCGCCGGCGTCGCGCAGTAGCTGCGGTCACGCATCGCAGCACGTAGCGTCGCGGCCGCTTCCGAAAGCGAAAGCGCGATGAGCCGAAGCTCGAAGTCGTCCTGTCGTCCCTGCACGCGCACCGCCAGCTGTCGAGAGTCCCTTGCGGGCTTCCGATTCGACTGGCCGTTGCGTCAGCCTTGGTGAGCCGAGTCCCGGGTATTCGATCGTCGCCGACCTCCGGGGGGCACTTCCCTTCGAGCAAGGGACAAACTGAACGTTACCACGGCGCATTGGACAACATCGCGCACACCGAATACCCGCCCGCGTCGCAGCGTTCCGCTCGCGACCCGAGTGCATCCTTGCATCCGCACGTGCTTTCTGATGGCCTACAAGTCGGCATCATCGACCTCCCTGCGCACGTACGGATACGAGAGCGTCCAGTGCCTCCTCCTCGATCGCCGAGTTACGCCGCACCCGAGACAGATCAAGCCGACGGCGCGGCCACCGGCGCCGATCGTCAAACGTATTCCGAACGTACAGCCGCTGCACTTCGCCCTCGCAACGGCGCGATCGATCAGCCGACAACTCAATCTCGAACTCAGGCGGCAGACCAACACCCCACCAGTGACGAATCGACCTGCTCACCCTCGACCCCAATCCGTATACGTATTCCGCTAGTGAGACTCGGGGCAGCTGTTAGTCACGCCGCCCGCAGCAGCAGTAGCGCGTCGTGCGCGTCGTGCAAGCCAACTGCAGTCTGGGGAGCACGCGTAAACAGCTCGAGCCCGCGCACTGGACTTTATGGCGAACGCGAGAGGGAGCCGAGCCGGTGAGATGCAGCACGGGCAGCGGGATGAAGCCGCTATCCCCCGACTCGATCGCCGCCGCCCGTGCCGTTGCTCTGCTGCGGGGCTTGCCCGGGCGATGCGCCGCGTTAGCTCATCGAAGCTAGCGACGCGCAAGCTGGACTGCAATAGTGCACGTTGCCCACTTGGAAAACCGCGGCCCGCAGTTTCAACTCTGCGAGCGATGAAGCCAGAGTAGCGGGGTTGATCTTCGCACGGTCAACGCGCGTAGATCGTCGTGGACCCTGCGACGGGTGCGCAAGGCCGACGTGCCCCGAAACGCGTTCGCACCATCAGCTGGGCTGCGCCGAACGACGGACACCAATAGCGGGCCGCAATAGACAAAACTGACGCAATCGGCTCCCGACTCGTATCGATCCGGACGCTGCTCGCGAAAGGCAAGTCCCTCGCCGAGATCGCCGAGGCCCTGAACAGCAAAGGCATCCCCCCAGCCCACGGTACGAACCGATGGACGGCTGCGATGGTGCGCAAGGCTTATCGTAGGGAAAGCCGTGCAGCAGCACGACGGGCCACCCCGACTCGTCGCCGGTCCGCTCGTACCCGACCCGGAGCTCACCGTCCTGAACGTCGATAGTTCAGCCATCACGGGGCTCGAGCGCCGTCGCCGCAGAGGCCCCGATCGCCTCGATCGGATCCATCGGCTCGACGGACAGCGATACCGGGCCGCACTCGGCCACACCTGAAGCAGTGGGCTCCAGACCTCGTGTCCTTGACGTGAGCGGCCGACACGCGCTTGCGCGTGAAAGAATCCGCGCCATGCGCACTCGTACGGGACGGCCGTGACCGAAATCGTGCGACCGCACGCCGACGAGGCGCCGCCGCGGGTCCGGGGAGTCGAGATCGTTGCTCGCGACCTGCGACAGACGCTTCGCGACGGGCGCTGCGTGCTGCACGACATGTCGTTCGTCGTGCGGCCCGGCGACCTGGTCGGCATCGTCGGCGGGAGCGGAGCCGGGCAAGACGACGCTGCTCGACGCGCTCGCGGGCGTGCGGCCGGGTGGCGCCGGGCAGGTGCTCTTCGACGGCTCCGATCTCGCGTCGAACCTCGACGCGTTCCGGGGCCAGCTCGGCTACGTGCCGCAGGACGACATCATCCACCTCGAGCTGCCGCTCGAGCGGACGCTGCACTACGCGGCGCGCCTGCGGTTGCCGGCCGGAACGCCGCGGGAGGAGTTGGACGCGGCGGCCGTGCGCGTCTTGGCGGCGCTCGATCTGACCGACCGCGCGGACGTGCCGGTCGGGTCGCTCTCCGGCGGGCAGCGCAAGCGGGCGAGCATCGGCGTGGAGTTGCTCACCGAGCCGGACGTCTTCTTCCTCGACGAGCCGACGTCGGGACTCGATCCCGCGACGGGCGCCGACCTCCTGCGCGTGCTGCGCAGCCTCGCCGACGACGGCGCGACAGTCGTCTTCACGACGCACGCGGTTCAGGATCTCGCACGGTGTGACAGCGTGGTCGTGCTGGCGCGCGACGGGCATCTCGCGTTCGTCGGCGCCCCGTCGGACCTCTGCGCGTATTTCGATGTGGAGCGCGTCGAGGAGATCTACGAACGTCTCGCCGAGTCGGCACCGGAGGCGTGGGCGCCGCACTTCGCCGAACCGACCCCCCAGCATGACCGCTCTCGGCCGACTCGCCGGCGCGGTCCCGGCTTCGTGCGCCAGTGGCTCGTGCTGACCGCGCGCACGTTCGAGACACTCGTCCGCAATCGGCTGACGCTTGCGATCCTGCTCGGGTCGCCGGCGCTGGTGGTGACGATGTTCGTCATCCTCTTCCGGCCCGGCGCGTTCGACTTCGCCGACCCGAGTCCGAGTGCCATCACGATGATCCTCTTCTGGATCAGCTTCGGCGCCTTCTTCTTCGGTCTCGTGTACGGGCTGCTGCAGATCGTCACCGAGCGCGCCATCGTCAGGCGCGAGCATCTCGTCGGCCAGCGGCTCAGCGCATACGTGCTCTCGAAGGTGACCGTCCTGCTGCCCTTCCTGCTGCTGGTCGACGTGATCATGCTCGCCGTGCTGCGCGGGCTCGACCGATTGCCGAGCGCGAGCGTGACGGCGTACCTCTCGGTCGGGGTGACGCTCGCACTCGAGGCTGCTGCGGCTCTCACGCTCGGGCTCCTGACCTCGGCTGCGGTCTCGAATCCGTCGCAGGCGACGCTTGCGTTGCCGATGCTGTGTTTTCCGGCGGTGCTGTTCTCGGGCGCGATCCTGCCCGTGCACGTGATGGCGGGCGTCGGTGCCGCGATCAGCACGGTGATCCCCGTTCGCTGGGCGTTCGAGGCGGCCGGCCACACGCTCGGTGTGCGCGACCTGCTCCTGCACGGCGGGTCGCCGCTCGGGCCGCCGCTCGTCCGCGCCTACGGAAATGCGGGCACGCAGGCGACGGGCGTCTACTGGCTCTACCTGGGAGCGTTCGTGCTCGTGTTCCTCGGCGGCGCGTGGGCAGTGCTCGTCCGTGGGGTTCGTTGAATGTGCCGCGTGGTCGCATACCTCGGACGCCCGATCGCGCTCACCTCGATCCTGTATGCGACGGACAGCTCGCTCGTGCGCCAGGCGTACAGCCCCCGCATGATGGCGACGTTCCTCAACCTCGCCGGCTTCGGTATGGCCGCCTGGGACTCCGCCTCGGTCTCCCCCGACGAGCCGTTCACCTACAAGGTGACGACGCTGCCCGTCTTCGACCGGAACCTGCGCAGCCTCGCAGACAAGATCGCGCCGTCCTGCCTGCTCGCGCACGTGCGTGGCGTCACCTACAGCGGCGACGAGGTGATCTCGCAGCAGAACCTCCACCCGTTCCGCTACCACGACACCAAGGTGACGCTGGCGCACAACGGCCACCTGCGGGAGTTCGCGCGCATGAAGTACGACCTCGTCACGCACGTGCGTCCCGAACTCGCACGGCGCGTTGAGGGAACAACGGACTCGGAGTGGATCTACGTGCTGCTGCTCTCGCAGCTCCAGGATCCGTTCGGACTGCCCGACGTTGCGGAGCTCGCTGACGCGACGGTCACGACGCTGGCCATCATCCGCGAGGTTCGCGCACGCAACGGCATCGACACGTCGTCGCCCGCGAACCTGTTCGTCAGCACGGGGCGTTGCCTGGTCGCGACGCGCTTCAGCTACGACTACGGCTGGTATCCCGACGACGACCACCTGCTCGAGACCGACCTGCCGTACGTGAGCCTGTGGTACACGCTCGGCAGCGATTACCTCGAGCGTGACGGCGAGTGGATCATGGCCGGCGACGGGCCGCCGCGCTCGCTCATGATCGCGTCCGAGCCTCTTACCACCGACACGTCCACGTGGCTCGAGGCGCCGGAATACTCGATGCTCACCGCCTCGCTCGACGACGACGTCCTCACGACGGACATCGCAGATCTTGAGATCTGAGCTCGAGATTCCGCTGTTCGCCGGCCTCCCCGACGAGGAGCTGCGGCAAATGCTCCAACCCCTCGATCTGGAAGCGGGCGAGGTTCTCTTTCGCCAAGGCGAGGAGGCGGACGGCCTCTACGTCGTCGCCGCCGGCTCGATCGGCGTCTATTCGCGCCTCCCGGGCGGACGCGAGGTGGAGATCGCGGTGCTCGGTTCGGGTCAGGTGGTCGGCGAGCTCGCGCTCGTCGACGGTGGGACGCGCGCCGCCACCGTGCGGGCGCTCGAGCCGACTGCGGCACTCTTCTTCGGCCGCGCTGACTTTCTTGCGCTCGCCTCGCGCCTCGACCCGATGGCGTTCGCGCTCAAGCGCCGTCTTGCCGCGATCGTCTGCGGGCGGTTGCGCGGCCGCCTCGAACTCCTGAGCGGCTCGCTCGACGAGCACGATGCCGCTCCCGAATTGCTGACCGACGAGCTCGTTTCGGCTCCTCTGCCGGATGAGCGCTATCTCGTGCGGTTGCCCTTCTTCCGCGCCTTCGCGCCGTCGCAGCTCCCTCGGCTGCTCGCCGCGTGCCGGACGCTCGAGGTTCCCGCCTACCGCGCCCTGCTCCGCGAAGGCGCGCGTTCCGACAGCGCGTATGTGACGCTCAACGGGGCAGTCGAGGAGGTGCTCGGGTGGGGCCGGCGGCGGATCCGCGTTCGCCTCGCGGGGCCGGGCCACGCGGTCGGCTACGTCGGCCTCCTCGACGGCGGGCCGTCACCGGTGACGGTGGCGACGCGCGAGCGGGCACTCCTGCTCGCCGTCCCGGCGGCCACGTTTGCCGAGCTCTTCGACGGCGCGACTGCGCTCTCCTATGCGTTCGTCGAGGCCGTGCAGCGTGATCTGATCGCCGCGGTCCGCCAGGCCGAGCGCCCACAGGCTCGGCTCGCGGCCGCTCAGCAGGCGATGCGCGGCGGCAGGTCGTCGGGCACCTCCGCCTCGGTGACGTCGAGGAACGAGCGCGCGAACTCGACGAAGCGGTAGACGTCGGAGAAGTTCGTCGCAACGCCGAGCGAAGCCCGCACGGCGCCTGCAGACGGAAGACCGATCGCGCGGATGTACTCGTCGAGGATCAGGGCGGTATCGAACTCGCCGCCGATCAGCGTGTCCTTCCCGATCGAGAACGCAAGTTCGCCCGAGCCCGGGTTGCAGAAGCACCCTGTCCGCACCGAGACGTTGTGGCGCTCCGCGACCCGATCGACGAGCCGCTCGTCGATCCACCGTCCGCTCGGGTGGAGGAAGTTGAACGCGATCGTCGCTCCCCGTCCGGTCCACGACCGGGGTCCGTAGACCTCGACCGCTGGCCGGCCGTCGCTGTGGCGGAGCGCTTGGAGCTGCTCGAGCAGCCAGGCGCCCAGACACGAGACGCGCTCGTGGATCATGTCGATGCCGATTCGCTCGATGTGCTCCAGCCCGATCTCGATCGCCGGAAGGTTGAGGTAGTTGACGGTGCCGTCCTCGAAGGCGGCGAAGCCCTCCGTCGGGCGGTGCCATTCCCGCTGCACCGCGACCGCGACGATCGTGCCGCCGGAGAACCACGGCCGTTCGAGCTTCGCCAGTGCCTCCTTCCGCGCTAGCAGGCAGCCGACGCCCGTCGGATAGCCGAACAGCTTGTAGAACGAGAGCGGCACGAAGTCCGGATGCCAGCGACCGAGGTCGAGCCGATTCGTCGGCACGAATGCGGCGCAGTCGACGAGTACGTCCCAGCCGTGTGACTGCGCGTCTTCGATCCACTCGAGCGGGTGCTGCACGCCCGAGAAGTTCGACTGCGCCGGGAACGCGAAGAGATTGTGGTGCGAGCCGCGTGTCTCGCCGAGGTACTTGTGGAGCACTTGCTCGTCGACGCGCAGGTCCGGCGCGACGCTCGGCACGTAGCTCGTCTCCGCACCTCTCGCGCGCGCGAACTCGCGGATCCCGTTGACCGAGTTGTGGTTGTCGAACGTGAGGAGGAAGCGGTCGCCCGAGCGAAACGGGTACGCCTCGCCGACGAGCCGCAGCGCACCGGTCGCGTTCGGCGTGAAGATCGCGATGTACTCGTCGGGAGAGGCGTTGAAGTAGTCGAGCACCCGCTCGCGCGCCCTCTCGACGAGGCTCGTCATCGCAGAGGACGTTGGGTTGACCGAGTGCGGGTTGCCGAGGACGTTCTCGCGCAGGAGCTCCATGTGCGCCCGCAGCTGCGAGTCGGCGTAGAGGCCGCCGCCGGTGTAGTCGAGATAGATGTGATTGCCGTCGTCCAGGCGGGCGTACTCCCGCGCACGCAGATCGTCGAGCAGCGCCGTCGAGTCGAACGTGCCGTTCTTCCGCTGGAAGTCGCGGAAGGCGGCCGTCATCGCATCGGAGCCGACGCCGGTCTGCGCAGTCATCTCACGGCGATCGTAACGTGCTGATCAGCTGGGATGCGCCGCCGGCGGCCGGGGTGAGTCGACCACCCCCGGCCGCCGCGCGAGCGTTGAACTAGCTGTTGCCGCCCTGATCGTCGTCGCCGTGCCCGTGCCCGCCGCGGACGAGCTGGCCCCGGATCTCACCGGCGCCCAGCGTCGGGGTGTGCATGTTGGCGTAGGTGAGCCCGGCCTCCATCGCCTTGATGATCGAGTTCAGGTCACCGGCCGCGAACTCCTGTGCGGTCGGGCCGACGATGTCGGACGGCAGGGTCGTGCCCGTGATCGTGACCGGTCCGTTCTGACTGCTCGGGCACGCCGGTTTCGTTCCACCGCAGAAGTAGAACGAGACGCCGCCGGAGACGCCCGGCTGGCCGACGTGCACGTGCGCGACGAGCGGCTGGTTGCCGGTCGCGAAGCCCTGGTATGTCAGCGACCACGTGAGCTGGCCGTTCCCGACCGTGAGGGTCAGGTCCCCCGTGGCCGGCGAGTTGTCCGAGGGCACCTCGTTGTAACCGTTGAGATGGGCCGTGAACACCTCCGCATGGGAGTCCACGGACTTCGAGTGATGACGGCTCGCCGCGTAGGCGATCGACGTCGCCCCCAGCGCGAGCACTATCGCGATCGCAAGCGTGAAGCGGGTCCTTCTCCTACCCATGATCCCTCCAATCGTTAGCCAAGGCGCGGACCGAGGCCCGCGGATCCTTCCTTCCGTTGTTTCCCTCGTTCCCGCGCTCGCGGATTCCGGAACGCGCTCTGCTGCGGCCCGTTATTGCCCCATGTTCATCCCGGGCATCGATCCGTTGCCCGGGATCGTGAGGCCGGGGATGGCGTCGGGAGCGGCGAGCAGGAGCAACGCCCAGCACCAGCAGGATCGATGCTGTCCCGAAGGTCGCCAGACGACGGGACGGGACGAGCTTCTCGAACGCGATGAGGCCGGCGACGAATGCCATCCACACGAGGCTCATCACTCCGAGCGCGAAGAGCGATGCCATCAGCGCCCAGCAACAGCCGATGCACCAGCCGCCGTGGCGGATCCCCATCTTCAGCCCGCCGACCGGTCCTCCGCGCCAGGAGCCGAGCAGGAAGCCGAGTGGGCTGCGGCACTTCCCCAGGCAGACGTCCTTGAGCGGCGTCAGCTCGTAGACGGCGGCAACGAGGAGAGTCGCTCCTGCGACCCAGCGGCCCGCGCGATCCCAGGCGAGCACGTCACTCCACGCGCGTCCTCCCGCGAGCGCGACGCCGAAGACGAGCGCTCCGACGCCTGCCCACGCTATGAGATAGCCGGACGTGAAGAGGAGGGGCGCGATCGGCGATCGACTCTTGGTCATGCGCGAGTAGAGCGCAACGGTCGGCGCGACCGACGGCAACATCATCGCCGCCATCATCACGACCCAGACGCCGAGAAACCACGTGAGCGTTCCGAGGTCCGTCCAGGGCCCGGCGTCCATCCCTTGCATCTGATCGAGGGTCGACCACCAGCCGACGCCGGCGAGGGCGAAGAGAAGTGCGACGAGCCCCAGTCGTGCACGCGCAGCGGCGAAAGCGGGGGCGAGCCCTCGCGTCGTCGGCGCAAGTTCGTGCGCTGAGGCGCTCACGCGCTCAGGCAGCCCAGGAGAACTCGGAGCTCGAGAGCCCCGTCTTCCCCTCGTACTCGATGCCGAAGGCGTTGATCCGCGACCGCTTCGCTTCGGCGACGACGAGGTCGGACCCGGCTGGATGGAACATCCCGACGAGTCGAACCGGCTGGCCGGTCTCGATCCCGAACGGGACGATGTCCTCGATCTCGAAGTCGATCACGTCGCCGATGCGGACGCTGTGGCGGAGGCCGTCGTCGACGACCTCGATCGGCGCTCGTTCGACGCCCAGCATCTCGCCGACGAGCGGAACGAGTCCTTCCATCGGGCCGCCGCGCTGGCCGGCGAAGACGGAGGTGAGCTTTTCGGCCTGCTCGTCCGTCGCCCGTTCGTCGATGAACATGCCGAGGCGCCAGTTGCCGTCGGTCATGACCTTCGGCGTGTCGGCGATCGCTGCGACCTTGAGACCCCCGACGTCCGTTCCGTCGATCTCCCCCTCGCGGATGTTGAAGACGAGGGTGACACGACAGAAGTCGTAGGTTGCGCCGTGATCGAACGACGCGTTGCACGGGCAGATGAGATCGCATGAGCACGTCTCCACGTAGCTGCCCTTCAGCTTCCAGGACACACCAGCCTCCTTTCGAAGGAATCTTCCGAGCCGACGCGATTCTCCGCCGTTGCGTTGGGTGTGTCAACACGGTCTTACGACGCCTTGGAGAACCTCCAGGCGCATCTCTTTGTCACCGTCGCGGCAGCCGGCTGAAAGGGCGCGAACGATCCGTGCACCAGCGTCGGTGACATCGAGCCCGAGACGCTGCGGCGGGTCTGGCCGGTGAGAATCGGCGGGAGTTGGGTCTCGAACGCCTCCAATCCGACCGGCCCGGGCGTCTGCGCAACGCCTCCGATCGTGACCTGCTGCGTGCCGGTGATCCCGTTCGCGACGCGGAGTTGCGCGTTCGCCTGGCCGATGACGAGCTTGTTGTCCGACGCCCTCACGACGAACTGGAACTTCCCCGCTGCCGCTGCCTTCACGGTCCAGGTGATGTCCCTCGTCTGGTCGCCCTGCGTCACCTGCGAAGAGCCGCTGCCCGTGTCCGTCCACTCAGAGGGGACGAACTGGAAGCTCCCGCGCACCTTTGTGGGCCCGCTGATCTTCCATCTCTGCGTCTCCGAGTGCTGATAACCCGGCCCCGTCACCGTGATCGTGCACGAGGCGGAGCCCGACCAGCCGGGCGGCGCCGCCGCTCCGCTTGAGGCCTGCTGGAGCGCTGCGGCTGAGGCGGCCGAGATCGCGAGCGCGGCCGCGACGAGTATGGGACGAGGCACGGCGAACACTCTCGCACAGACCGCCGGCCGGTCGCCTTGCCGTTTCTAGACGCCGGTCGATGTAAGTGCGGCTATCCGCTCATCGAGTTGCTCGAGCCGCTCCTCGAGCCGGCGCCGTGAGCGGTCGAGCAGTGTCTCGAGCGTCGCGATCAGCTTTTCGCGGTCGGCGAGCGCGCGCTCCCGCTCCTCGAGCTCCTTCAACCGCTCATCGACGAGGTCGTCCGCCGGCGCGCCGGATTCTTCTGCTTGGAGCCGGACGCTGCGTGGCGGCTCCGCCAACCGCACGCCGATCGAGTGGATTACCCGGCGTGCGGATGGAGCCTCGCGCCACGCACGTCTCTCCGCGGCTTCGTTGGCATGGATCTCTGCCTCCCGCGCGGCCATCTCCGCGAGGCGTGTGTAGGCGTCGTCGCGTTGCGGCGCTGTGAGAAGGGTGGCTGAACTCGATCTACTTGTGTGTCCCATTGGGCACGCCGCAGTAAATCGTGTTGTCCTGTGGTCCGGATTCTCGTGCATCGCGGGCGAGTCGCCATCCCCCGCGTAGGTGATTACGCCGTCGAGTCTCAGGTTCCGGCGGCCCCGAAAAAGGACGAGATTGCCTCGTTGGTCGCGACCGGGGCTTCCCACATCACCGTGTGGCCTGACGTGACCGACACGGATGAGACCATGTCCCCCGCAACGGCGCGGTAGGCGTCCACGAGCTCGGGCGGACAGACCTCCGATCTGTCGGCGCGGACGATCAGAACGGGGACAGTGAGCCGTGCCGCGGGAGGGCTGGCTGCGAGCTCGCTGAACGCGGTGATCGCAGCATTACGGCAGTACCGATAGCGGTAGAGGCCGTCGTCCCCGGCTAGGAGGTGCTCCTCGAGATCCACGCTCGCGGCCGCCCGGGCTTCGGGATCAAATGTCTCGAGGTCTTCACGGGCCTCCAGAGCGGCGGTAACGGATTCGTAGGCAGAGTCGTCCCGGAGCCCCTCGGCACGCTCCAGCGCAATCGCAGGAGGCACCCACAGCGCCGGATCGAGCAGGACGGCCCGCTTGACGCGATCAGGGAAACGATGGGCGAGCTCGAGGACGAGGCGTCCGCCGAAGCTGTGGCCGACCCACAGCTGTGCGTCCGCCGGGACTGAGGCGAGCAGGTCGTCGAGGTGTTGCTCGATCGACCAGGGCGGATCCCAGGTCGAGTGCCCGTGGCCTCGAAGATCGGGTGCGACGAGGTGGAAATGATCCGCAAGACCGTGGGCGGCGAGGTTCGCAAACCGCGCGCCGTGCGCCGACATGCCATGAACGCACACCACCGTCGGGGCTGAAGCGTCACCCCACTCGTGCACGTGAAGTCTTGCGGGTGCTGCGTTGAAGGGGTTGATCTGCATTGCTAACGGTCGGCTAGCGACCAGCTGAAGCGGGTCAGAGTGCGGGCCGGGGCAAGGCCGCCGGGACGGAGCCCGCCGTGCACGAGCACGACGGGCACGACGTGCTCGCTCGACGAGCGCGCTCCTCGTCTCGTCGAGCTCGCCGTCCGGCAGCGACGCGACGATCACCGCGCCCGCTCGGCGAGGATGCCGTCGACTCCGGGCGCGACGATCACCGGCTCCGCGACGGTGCCGGTGAAGCGCTGCAGCGCGAGCGACGCGCTCGCAAGCATCCTGCTCGCATCGCGCCGGCCGCCGTCGGCCTCGATGCCCAGCAGCTTCAGCGGCACATCCGTGCGCGCGCGCGAGCCACGCGCCGAGCTCGAGCGCGGCCCACTCGTCTCGCCCACCGCCGAACGGGACGAGCACGGGCCCATCCGGGTCGAATGCGCGCCCCCGGGCACGAACGCGACGTCGCACGGCGCCGCCGCGAGCAGCCCGTCCGGGAGCGTGTCGACGACGAGCAGCTCCGCGTCCTGCTCGGCGGCGAGGCGTGCGAGGTCGGCGGCGCGATCGGTCGACGTGAACGCGGCGACTCGAATCGGCGATGCCCGCAGCGCGCGCGCTCGTTCGAGCGCGGCGGTTCGCTCGGGCAGCTCCGACGGATCGGCCGCGAGCGAGACGAGCACGAGCTCGCGCCCGTCCGAGCAGAGCGGCGCGAGCGAGCGGCGCGAGCGACGCGCTGTCGCAGACGATCGGGCCGCGGGCCGGCGGAGCCGACGCGGAAGCCGAGCCGAGCCGAACGTCCTGGCGCAGGATCGCTCGCTCGAGCTCCTGCAGCGTCGGGCTCGGCTCGATCCCGAGCTGATCGACCAGCAAGCTGCGTCCTTCGCGGTAGCACGCGAGCGCCTCGGCCTGCCGTCCGCAGCGGTAGAGCGCGAGCATCAGCTGCCGCCGCGGCTGCTCGCGCAGCGGCTCCTGCGTCGACGAGCGCCTGGAGCTCGCCGACGAGACGCTCGTGCTCGCCGAGCTCGAGCTCCGCCTCGATCCGCTGGCCGAGCGCCTCGAGCCGCAGCTCGGCGAGCCGCCGCGCTGCGGCGAGCGCGAACGGCTCGCGCCGGAACTCGGCGAGCGCGGCCCGCGCCAGAGCGCAGAGCGCGTCGCGGTAGAGCCGAGCGCGCCGTGCCGGCATCCGGCTCGCTGCGCGCCGACTCGGCCAGCGACTCGAACGCGCGCCAGATCGGTCCGCGCGGCGCGCAGGACGTAACCGGGCGCGCGCGTCTCGATCGCGTCCGAGCCGAGCGCCTTGCGCAGCGTCGAGACGTGCGCCTGCAGCACCTTGTGCGCGCTCGGCGGCGGCTGCTCGCCCCACAGCGCGTGCGACGAGGGCGTCGCCGGCGACAACCCGGCCGGCGTCGAGGCCGAGGCGGGCGAGCAGCGCGCGCGGCTTGCCGCCCGGGAAGCGCCGACGCCGTCGAACTCGAGCGGCCCGAGCAGGCGGAGCTCGGTCATCCGCGCGGAGATAATCACAGCGTGGATCGGGTCGGCCGCTATCGCCTCGGGACTGTCCTCGGCGAGGGCGCGACGGGCGTCGTCTACCGCGCGACCGACGGCGAACGGGAGGTCGCCGTCAAGGTCCTCCGCGCCGAGGATCCCGACTGCGCAGAAGCGGTTCGCGCGCGAGGCGCGGCTCGCGGGCGCGATCGAGTCCCGCCACCTCGTGCCGGTGCTCGAGGTCGGCGACCGCGTACATCGTGATGCCGTTCTACCGCGGCGGCTCGCTGAGCGAGCGGCTCCGCGCCGAGCGGCGACTCTCGCTCGACGAGACGATCGACCTCGCGGCGCAGCTCGGGACAGGGTCTCGACGCGCTGCACGCCTGCGGGATCGTCCATCGCGACGTGAAGCCGTCGAACGTGCTGCTCGACGGCAACGGCGTCGCGGCGCTCGCCGACTTCGGACTCGCCCGCGGCGCGGACTCGACGCGGCTGACGCACGACGGCCAGCTCCTCGGCACGCTGCACTACCTCGCGCCGGAGCTGATCGAGGGCGAGGAGGCGACACGCGCGAGCGACATCTACGCGCTCGGCTGCGTGCTGTACGAGTGCCTCGTCGGCGAGCCGCCGTTCACCGGGCGCGAGCCACGGCCGAGCTCGGCTTCGCGCACCTCGTCGAGCCGCCGCCCGACCCGCGCGAGCGGCGCCCGGAGCTGCCGGCCGACCTCACGCTCGCGCTCCTCACGCCGCTCGAGAAGGATCCGAGCCGGCGCCCGACGAGCGGGACTGCGCTGGCGCGGATGCTCCACCTTGCGCGCAGCTCTTCGCCGCCGTGATCCGCTCCTGGATGTACACCTGGTTCGCCGGGCGGCTGCGAGCTTCAGCGAGCGTGCGAGGAACGGCAGCGCCTCCGCGCACTGGCCGAGGTTGAGCAGCGCGTAGCCGACGTTGAACGTCGCGTACCCGCGGGTCGAGCGTGCCCGCTTCGCGTCGCGCATCGCCTTCCTCGCGAACGGCAGCGCCGCCCGTACTCGCCCGCGGTGATCAGCGCGAACGCGGCGTCGTTCAGCGTCCGGCCGTCCTTGCTCTTCAGCAGAGCAGCCGGTCGAGGGACGGCGGCCCGGCCGGCGGCGTGGCCATGACGGTCGTGGTCGTCACGGTAGCGGCGCCGGCTTGCGCGCTCCCGAACGCGAGCCGATCGACCGCGACCGCGATCGCCGCGCCGGCGAGCGCGGCCAGCGCGAGCAGCCCGACCGAGATCGCGAGCCGCGCGCGCGAGACGCGCGGCTCCGGGGCGGCGGCGGCGCGAGCCAGCGCGACGAGCTCGCCGCAGCTCGCGTAGCGGTCGAGCGGCGACTTCGAGAGCGCCTTCGCGAGCACCGGCTCGAGCGCGGCCGGCAGGTCGGGCGCCGCCTTCGACAGCTTCGGCGGCGGGGCGTGCAGGTGCGCGTTCAGCACCGCCACGTCGGAGGAGCGGTGGAACGGCGGCGTCCCGACGACGCACTCGTAGAGCACGCAGGCGAGCGCGTAGACGTCGGCGCGCGCATCGACGTCCTTGCCCTCGATCTGCTCCGGCGCGCAGTACTCGATCGTGCCGACGAAGCTGCCGGTGCGGGTCGTGCCGGCGGCGGCGAGCTCCTTCACGACTCCGAAGTCGGACAGGTACGCGCGATCGTCGGCGCCGACGAGGATGTTCGCCGGCTTCACGTCGCGGTGGACGAGGCCGCGCGCGTGCGCCGCGTCGAGCGCGGACGCGATCTGGCCGACGATGCGCAGCGTCCGGCGGAGCGGCAGCTTGCCCTCGCGCACGAGCAGCGTCTTCAGATCGCTGCCCTCGACGTAGGCCATCGCGATGTAGAGCAGCCCGTCCTCCTCGCCGGCGTCGTAGACCGGGACGATGCTCGGATGGTCGAGCGACGCCGCGAGCTTCGATTCGCGCAGGAACCGCTCGCTGTGGTCGCCGTCGCCGAGCGGCGCGACGAGCAGCTTCAACGCGGCCGGCCGGCCCGAGCCGCACGTGCTCGGCGCGGTAGACGACACTCATCCCCCCGCGCCCGAGCGGCTCGACGATCCGGTAGCCCCCGAGCTCCGAGTCGATTCGGCGGTCGACGCTCATCGGGAGGAGTTGTAGCGCCACCGGCTACTGACTTGACGGCGAAGGTCGCGCTGACGACCGCCGTCACGTCCTTCTCGCGGCTGGACGTGTCGTTGATGCCGTAGTCGCTCACGTCGGTCGAGTCTCGCGGGGTGATCTGGTACACGCCGAGCGAGCTCGACCGCATCGCTCCGAGCTTGCCGCCGAGGCCCCTGGACGAGGATGTCGGCGCGGCGGCGCGCCTCCTCGGTGGCGGCCTGGAGCGCGTCGAGCTTCGCCTGCTCGAGGTCGGTCGAGATGTACTCGAGCGGCTCGGCCGAGACGTCGATTCCACGTTCGATCAGGTCGGCGAGCCGCGTCGACACGCCCTCGACGACGTCGATCTTGGCCGTGCTCACATCCAGCCCCTGCGAGACGCGGTAGGTCGTACGCGTTTTCTTCTTCGAGATGCGCGTGACGATGGTCTCGCTCTGGACGACGGACTCCGCGATCGCCGCAGCCGGGATGCCACCGCCGTGCAGGAACGCCTCCACCGCCGTGACGTCGCGCTGCATCGTCCGCGCGGCCGCTTGCGGCGTACGTCGCGGCGCCGCTGACCGACAGCGACCAGCGCACGAGGTTCGAGGTGATCGGCTTGCGCGCCGAGCCCGTGATCGTCAGCGTGTCCCGCGTGTGGCGGGCATCGTGAATGGTGCCCGCGAACATGTGCGCGACCCACACCGCCGCGAGCGCGAGTGAGAGGAGGCCGAGGAAGAGCTCCGGGACGGCTACGTCGAAACGGCGACGCTCCATGTGCTCAGACGCTCTATCGTCGCGGTAGAGAAACGGTTCAGCTGCGGTTCAGGAGCGCCCGGGATCGCGTGAACGTGCGGGAAGCGTCCCGGTGCGGTAGCGCCGCAGGCGCGCGGGCGGCACCGAGTCGAGGAAGTCGGCGAGCTCGCGGAAGCTGACGCAGCGCACCTCGGGCAGCCGGCACGCGGTCGAGCAGGAACCGCGTCAGCGCATGGTCGTACGCCCACGATTCCCAGGTCTCGAAGTGCTGGCCGATCGAGAGCGGCGCGCGGTTGCCGAGGTAGCTCACGCGGAACGCGTTCCACAAGCTGCGGTAGGTCTGCGAGCTCGATACGCGCCGGGCGTGAGAGCTCACCTGATTGGCGAAGAAGTTGTAGTCCATCGAGACGACCCGGAAGGTGTGGCCGCTGAACGGGATCTCGAGCCAGCGGGAAGCTCCAGATCCCGAGCGTGCGCTGCGGCCACTGGCCGAGCGGCGCGAGGCGGCTCGCGTCGTAGCGGAAGCCGAGCTGCTTCAGCACCGGGTACAGCGCGCTCAGGTTGCCCTCGAGGCACGGCGTGCGGTCGCCGACGATCTCGCTGCGCCCGAACGGGAGCTTCGCGCTCGCGCCGAAAGAGCAGCCCGTAGAACTGCTCGAGCTCGCTCTGCCAGTCGGCCGCAGTCCAGTCGCCGACGCCACCGGGGCCGCAGAAGTGACCGTTGAAGTGCGTGCCGATCTCGTCGCCGTCGCGATACCCGGCCACGATGCCGCGCAGCGTTCGGGCCACGGTGAGGTCGCCGGCTGGTGAGGGCGAATCCGATCGCCGAGGTGCCGCGCCGGGTACGCGGCGGGCGGTAGCGCATGCGGTGGGCCCAGTCGAGGAGGTAGACGCCGCTGACGAAGAACGTGAAGTGCGCGTTCGCGCGGCGTGCGACGGAGCGCCAGTACGTCCACATGCGCTCGCCGCCCGAGCCGTCGAACGAGACGACGATGTACTGCGGCGGCCGGAGTGGGGGCGGCTTCGGTTTCGCAGGCGCGGTCCGGTTCTGCAGGGGCGGCGCAGCATGTTTCGCAGCGTCGTTCGGAGTGACGGCGAGAGCGAGCCCGGCTACGCAGGCAGCGAGAAGTGTGATCAGGACGAACCAGCGCACGCCCCTCATCCTGCGGGGCGCTGGATCAGGTTCGGTTCAACACCGGTTCAAGCAACGACGGAAATGGTAAAGAGAAGGCGATGCGCGTTTTTGCAACTTCGCTGACGCTGCTGCTCCTGCCGGTCTTCCACTCCTCGATCAAGCCGGTCCCGGCGGCGGTGCGGCAAGAGGTGACCGCGAGTCATCACTGGTACGCGGCGTGCCCGGTCCCGTTCTCCGGCTTGCGCCTCCTCACGGTCTCGTACTGGGGGTTCGATCACCGCACGCACCAAGGGCAGCTGGTCGTCAACGCGAAGGTTGCGCCGGCGATTGCGAACGCCTTTCAGCGGCTGTACACGATGCGCTTTCCGATCCACCACATGGCGATCGACGACGAGTACGGCCCAAGCCGCGTGCAACCGGCCGACGGCGACATCACGTACTCGTTCTCGTGTCGGCAGGCGGTGCCGTCACCGTGCACCGGTGGCACCGGCACGGGCAGCTGGTCGATGCACGCCTACGGCGAGGCGGTCGACATCAACCCGGTCGAAAACCCTTACGTCGGTTGCGGTATGACACGCGACAAGACTGCGCTCTCCTACGTCAACCGCTCGCGCCTGCGGCGCGGGATGGTGACGCCCGCGGTGCTCGCCGCGTTTCAATCCGTCGGCTGGGCGTGGGGCGGCGCGTGGTCAGGCTCGACGAAGGACTACATGCACTTCTCAGCGAACGGCCACTAAGAAGCTAGGCGCATCTGCGGCCGAGCTGCTTCGACCACCAGCTGTCTTCGTTCGAGTACTGCCCGGGCTCGAAATACTCGACCGGAACGCGAGGCAGCGGGCGCTCGATACCCAGAGCGGATTCGCGTCCTCTGATCTCGGCCTCGCGGACGGCCAACTCGAACTGGCGCTTGACGGCCATGCCCAAGGGTGTGTCTTTGAACGGTACTGGGCTCGATTCACTTGTCAGCATGCGGCAATCACTCCCCCAAACAGGATCGTGGCGGGCCGCTCGCCGGTGAGTCGTATGTGAGTCTTGTCATCGCACAGGGCGGCCGCGTCGTCCATCACCCGTGTAAGTGATTTGTTAGCCACGTGTGATGGTTACTGGCACGCCGGGGCCAATCCGGGTCACGAGCCAGCGCATGGCCGCCTCGTCGAGGCGCACGCAGCCATGCGAGACGGCGGTGCCGGGCACGCCGCCGATGTTCGCGAGCCCGTGCAGGGCGATCTGGCCGGGGCCGCCTTCGAACTCCTGAAAGACGTTCGAGCGGGCGCTCAGCGCGAGCGCGAACGGTGCGCCGGCGGCGCCGGCGCTCAGCGCGACGTCTTCTTCGACGAAGAACTCACCGATCGGGGTCGGCGTCGACGGCTTGCCGACGACCGCCGGGAACGCACGCATCACACGGCCGCCGTCGTACACGATCACCCGGCGCTCACCCGTGTTGACGACGAGGTGCCACCTCGTGACGGCGGCGGTCGTACCGCGCTTCGTGATCCAGCCGGTCAGCCCGTTCGGGCGGCCGGGGAGCCGGACCTGCAACCACCGGATCCCGTCGGCGCCCGTCTTGTGGCCGAGAACGGGAAGCACGGTTTGTTCTCCGGTGATCGGTCGCCGTGCCCCGACGAGCTGCACCGTGGCCGAGCTCGCGCTGGGGGCCGACATTGCCGGGTGCGGGGTGAGCACCAGCGCCAGCTCTTGGCTCGGCGCCGCCGCGGTGGCGGTTGCGACCGCGGCGAGCGCCACACACAACGTCAGAGCGAGGGCGGACGGTAGTTTCGCCCGCCCTCGCAGTCTCGGCGCCTGCATCACGGTCGATGCTGTCTAGCCGGTGAACCCGCTGGCCCGCGCTGCCGGCTGCGCCGGCCGGGCATTCCTCGCGGCTGTGGATCTCGCGAGCTTTGCCGCAGCGACCGCCTTGGCGGCCGCCGCCTTGGCTGCTGCTGCTTTGGTTGCAGCCACCTTCGCGGCTGCGGTCGCCCTCGCCGTTGCGGCCTTTCTGGCCGCCGCGTTCTTCGCTGCTGCGGCTGCTTTGGCGGCCGTCTTCGCGGCCGCTGCCGCCTTGGTCGCTGCCGTGCTCGCGGTCGCAGCGACGTTCGCTGCCAGTGCCGCCTTGGTTGCGGCGGTGGTCGCCGCTGCCGAATTCGCCGCTGCAGCTGCCGCTGCCGCCGCGTTTGCTGCCGCCAGGTTCGCCGCTACTGTCGCAGCTGCCGCCGCATCCGATGCGGCCTGCGCCGCCGCTGCTGCCTGCGCGTTGGCGGAGTCGATGTCAGCCTGGCTGGCGCAGGCGGTTGGCACGTTGACCGTGTCATGGATGAAGGTCACGTCGGCATTGCGGGCCAGGAGCCGGCCTGCGACGGTGATGTTGTCGGTCAGCGTGATCTGGGTCAGCGCGAAGATCGTCCCGACGAACGTGAAGCCGGTGTTCTTCAGAAACGCGGATTGGACTTTCCAGAACACGTTGCAGGGCTGCGCGCCGTTCGTGAACACCACGTTGGAGGTCGGGTCGACCGTGAGGTCCCCGGCCGAGGCGGCCTGGAAGATGAAGACCGAGTCCGCATTTCCGCCGCCGTTCAGGGTCAGCGGTGTTGGGCCGCTGATCAGGATCCCTCCCGTGGAGTTGTAGACGCCGGGCGTCAGCGTCTGGCCCGCGAGGTTCATGCCGGTGATGTTCCCCGTCGGTGTCTGCGCCTCTGCATTTCCGTAGGCGGTGAGGAGGCTGGCTTGCGCGTTTGCGAGCTGGCTCGTCCCGGCACCGTAGGCGGAGAACCCGGGGTGGGTCACTCCCGCGTCGATCGAGGTGGAGGAGCCGACGTCGCCGTTGACGACGGTGGCGAGGCCGGCGTTCGTCATTGCCGTGAAGGAGAGCGCGCCGAACGTTGCAGCGTTCCCGACGGGCACTGGTGCCTGAGCTGCAGCCCGTGCATGGGCTGCCACCCCGTTACCGGCAAACGTCAACGGCAACGTCAGTAGAAGTGCCAGCATTGCCAGCGACGTCACGGTCAACCGCGATCGACGCGAGTTCTCTCGTAGGAGCTTCATGGCCGATCCTTCCCTCGACGAGCACTGCCGACGTGGCGTCGGCGACCTTTGCTCCGACCTGTTTCCTTGAGGGCGGATCGTTCGCGCGCCTTCACTCAGGCGCAGTCCACTCTGGATATACCCCGGCCCGGTGTTTCCGAACCGGCATTGCCGAAAAACGGCTCTAAACGGGTGGATCCGGCGTCAGCAGCTGGTGGGTTTCGACGACCGATGCGGCCACGTCTGCGAGCTTGTTGCCGTTGTGCTGGGAATGCTCGCGTAGGAGCTCGAAGGCCTTGTCGGCGGTGATTCCCTGGCGGGCCATCAGGATTCCCTTCGCCTGCTCGATGAGCGCCCGACGCCCGAATGCCCCTTGCAAGTTGTGGTACTCGGCAAAACGCTGCAGGGTGATGTCCAGCGCGCTTTGCAACTCTTCGGGGGTCGTGTCGACGATGTAGGCGAAAACGCCGCGCTTGGCCGCCTCGCGCACGTAAGCCGGGTCTTTCGCCGATAGCAGCGCGATCACGGGGCAGGAAGCCTCGTGGACGATCTCGGAGATCAGCTCGAGCGCGTGGTCGGAGGACAAGCCGAGGCCGACGAGTGCCACGTCCGGTTGCTCGCGTGCAGTCACCGCCGCGACCTCGCGCACGTCGATCTCGCGCGCGATCACCTCGTGCCCGAGCCCGGCGACGACGTCGGCGAGCAGTGCCAGGCGGTCGCGCCGCTCGTTGGCGATCAGCACGCGCAGACTGTTCTCGGGCTCGATTGTGGTCATCAAGTATAGGTATTTTACCGCGTTTCCGCGTCCGCGCCTCAACAATTGTCATCGGAGATTCGACGCGGTACGCGACGAGGCTAGGACGAGCTCAGCGCGATGTCGTGCGTCGCCAGGATTGCCGCGAGATGAAGAGCCCAGCTCCGGCGCGGTTGTGACAGGTCACGCCCGTCACCGCCGATCCGCAGGTGAACCCACCCTGCCGCCACGTCCGCCCGTACGGCAGCTTCGGATAGCGGGGCGCCTGGGTGTCCGGGTTGTAGAGGATCCCGCCCGAGCAGCTGATCGCGCCCTTGCCGCTTGCGCTCAGCTCGAAGCCGTGCCAGTCGACTCCGGCGCCGGTGATACAGCGCTGCTGCAGCGTCGTCGCGTAGTCGGCCTGTGCGATTGCGCAATGCAGCACGCCGGCGTCGAAGCAGCGGATGTTTCCCGACGGCGAACGGAACGACGGCAGCGGCGTCTTGGCGGCACCGGCGTCGGCCGAGAAGAGCAGGCAGACGCCGAGCACGAAGGCGAGTCCGGAGCGCATTGCCCTCAGGCTACGTTCAAGCGCGGCGATGCACGAGCGTCCGGCTGAAGCCGGCGAGGTATCCCGGCCCCGCCTGGTTGACGCTCATGGCGATCCGGATCGTCGAGCTGCCGTGCGGCAGCAGTGAGGCGCGGAAGATCGCCAGCGAGCTGGCGTTCAGCCGCGACCGCTTGATCGTCACCCACCGGCCGCCAGAGAGCCGTTGCAGCTGCACGAAGTGGCCCGCGAACGAGCTCCGCGCCACCACCTTCGTCGAGAACCGCGCCTTCGAGATCAGGTGCAGCGTCACCGACGGCCGAACGCCGACCAAGACCGCGGCGCTCGTGCCGCCCTCGGCGCTTGCCTCATACGAGGTGCGGATCGCAGGCTTGGCGAGATAGGTCCACGCGCCGCCGCTGCCTGTGAGCACCGTCGTGAGCGTTGAGAACGAGTTCGCGCCGAACTCCTGGGCGAGCACCGTCACCTTCACACCCGTCGCCTTGCTGCCGACTGTGCCGGACAGCCTCACGTAGCGGCCGTAGACGACAGCCTGCGCTGCTTGCGTGATCGTGACAGCCGCGCTCGTGGCGAACGTCGCGTCTGCGCCGTAGCTCTTGCCGGCGCTGCTCGAGGCGACGAGCCGGAAGTGGTAGGTCGTCGCCGGCGCGAGCTTCGTGATCGCGGCGCTGACGTTGACCGACGCCGTGCCCGAGCCGGCTGCCTTCGACGCCGTCTTCGACCCGTATGCGGTCGTCGTCCCATACTCGAACCACGAGCTGGTCGAATGTCCCTGCGGGTTGACGGAGCCGGTGAGCGTCGCCGTAGAGGTGCCGATGCTTTGCGCGGCGCCGGTCTGCACGGCGGGCAGCCCGGTGGTGGTGAACGACTGGTCGCTGCCGAACGTCGTTCCGCCCGCGTTCGTCGCGTCGAGGCGGAAGTGATACGTCGTCCCGGCCGTCAGGCCTGAGATCGACTTCGAGACGTTCGTCGGTTTCGTGCCCGAGCCCGCATTCCCGACGGGCGTCTTGCTGCCGTAGCCCGTGCTCGTGCCGTACTCGAAGGTCCAGGTCGTCGCCGAACCGTTCGGGATGATCGAGCCCCTGAGGCTCGCCGACGAAGCGGTCACGGAGGTTGCCGCGTCCGTCGTGACCGAAGGCACTGGACCAACCGTGGTGAAGGTCTCGTCGGCCCCGCGGCCGGTGCCGACCGCGCTCGTCGCGACGAGGCGGTAGTGGTAGAGCTGCCCGACCTTCAGTGCCGAGACCGGCGCCGACACTGGGACGGCGGCCGTGCCCGCGCCGGCGTCCTGCTTCGGCGTCTGCGTCCCGTAGTGGGTGCTCGTCCCGTACTCGAAGTACCAGCTCGTCGCCTGGCCCTGCGGGTTGACGGTTCCATTCAACGTGGCCGAGCTTGCGGCGACAGCGGTTGCGGCAGCGGTGGTCGCCGCGGGTGCTGTTGCAGCCGCCGCGACTCCCGTGATCGTGCAGAACACGAGTGCTGCCGCGAAAAGGGTGCGGAGGTGTCTGTCCACCTTCCTCTAAGTACCCCGATCCGGTAAAGACGATGCTAAGAAACCGGAAGGGTTTGCCTTCAGGCGTCGAGGCTGCGCAACGCGGCGACGACATCGTCGACGGTGTGCACGATGCTGCCGCACGACTCGATCGCGCCGCCGACAAACAGGTTCATCCCGCCACCGACGACGTTTCCTGCACGCCTCCGCTCGAGGCGGATGTCGGTCGAGATCGCGACGATGCCGCGGTACTGCGGGCCGCCGCTCCGCACGAGCTCGGCGAACATCCCGATCTCGCAGGCGGTGCCGTCGTCGATGATCGGCCCGTCGAGCCACGCGACGAGCGCGTTTGCCGAGCGCAGGCCTTCGGTGTCGATCCGATAGACGAGCTCGAGGGTGACGTCGGCGAGCTCGGGGAAGTTCTCGTGCGGGACGAAGCAGTCGAAGCCCTCGGCGCGCAGGCGCGTCGCGAGCTCATCGAGCCACAATCGCTCCGCCTCCGAGAAGAGGGGGCCGGCCACATAGAGACGCATCGCGGCGTCACGCTACCTAGGCAGGAGCCGGTTTTGGAACTTTCTCGTTCGGCAGGAGCGGAAGCTCGAACCAGAACGCCGATCCCGTTCCGGGCGTGCTTCGGAAGCCGATGCGCCCGCCGTGCGCCTCGATGATCTCGCGCGAGACGGCAAGGCCGAGGCCGGTCCCGGCGAAGCCGCCTTCGCGTGCCTCGCCGCGGAAGAACTTCGTGAAGATGCGCGGCTGGTGCTCAGCCGCGATGCCGACGCCCTCGTCACGAACCTGCACGCGCGCGACGTCGCCCTCGATCGTTCCGCTCACCTCGATCAGGCCGCCGTCCGGTGAGTACTTGACGGCGTTCGCAAGCAGATTGGCATAGACCTGCGCGAGACGGTCGGCATCGCCGAGGACGATCAACGAAACCGGTTCGACGCCGACCTCGACCTGATGGCGGGGTGCTTCCGCCGAGATCAGCTGCGCCTCCTCCTCCAGTAGCGGCCTTAGATCGATCGGCTCCTCCTTCAACTCGATTCGGCCAGCCTCGACGCGCTCGACGTCGAGAAACTCCTCGACCAGGGAAACGAGGCGGCCGCCCTGGGTGTGAATCGTCTCGATGTAACGCCGGGTGTCCTCTTTACCGAAGGTGCGTTTCAGCAGCAGGCTCGAGTACCCCAGGATGCTGGCGAGTGGTGTCCGTAGCTCGTGGGAGACGATGCTGACCAGCTCCGACTTCATTCGCTCGCTCTGCCGTAGTTGCTCGTTCTGGGCCTCGAGCTCTCGTTGGCCGTGCTCGAGCGACTGCGCCATCGAGTTGAACGCTTCGGACAGCTCCTGGAGCTCGGGTGCGCCCTGCTCTGGGAGCCTCGTCGACAGGTCACCCGCGGCGACCCGGCTTGCTCCTGCGGCGACCGTGCGCACTGGGCGGACGACGCCACGGGCAAGGAAGACGCCGAACAGAACGAGCAGCGCCGCGGTCACGACCAGCTCGGCAACCCCGATCCCGACGGCGCGCGTGGCCTCGCGCTTGGCGGATGCCTCGCGCGCGGTCGCGAGGTCGTTCTCACCGGCGAGGAGGTTCGCGAGCTGTTTGTGAATTGCGTCGATTCGGAAGAGCCCTTCTCGCGTCGCCACGGGCGATCGCGCTGCCTCGGGACGCAACTTGTAGATGGCGATCAGGGGCGCCCCGTAATCGTGGATGTAGTCGCGCGTCATCGCGGCGAGGTTGATCGCCTTTCTGTTTTCCTCGGGTTGCGGTGCGACAAGCCGCTCGAGCTGCGCTGCGGCGGACGGCAGCTGGGTTCGAGCGTGTTGCCAGGAGGCGAGGAAGCGGGGACTGCCGCTGATGACGAACCCTCTCAGACTCACATCGAGCTCGTTGACGACGCGCTCCACGTTCAGCGTCGCGGTCGAGACGTCCTTCGATCGTGCCTGCGCGTTGGTTGAGCTGCGCAGATCGGACATCGCGACAAGCAGCACGCCAAACGTGCCTGCCACGATCACGGCGAGCGCGGCACTTCCGACCACGACCCGGCGCAGCAACGGCATCGAGCGAAGCGCCGCTTTCAGGTCAGTTGCGCGAGGCAAGAAGCTGTTCGACGAGGGACTCGAGCTCCTCGGGATCGAACGGCTTCTTGAGGAAGCTGTTCGCTCCTGCATCGTGAGCGGCGCGGTGGTCGCGGTCGGCCGCAAATGCCGAGATGACGACGACCAGAGTGTCGCGCAGCTCGGGATTCCTGCGGACGTGCTCGAGAACGCTGAGCCCGCTTCCGCCTGGCATCATCACGTCGAGGAGGACGACGTCGGGGCGCACGGCGTCGACCAGTGCGATCGCCTCGGCGGCATCGGCCGCCTCGGCAAACGCGTAGTCGGAGCGGAGCGAGATGCGCATCAGCTCCCGCAGGCTCGGTTCGTCTTCGCAGATGAGGATTGTGGGTGCGCGCATCTCGCTCACACGACCAGTCTGAACAGCAGAAACTCCTTTGACGGCGAGCCGCCGAGGTACGTTGCGGTCAGCGTGCCGCGCGCATTGTCGTAGAGGCCTGTCCCGCCGATGACTGCGAGCTCGAAGAACAACCGCGAGCCGATCACGCCGCCGACCATGATCTTTCCCTTTGGCAGGAAATAGGTGCCGGTGCAATTCGACGAACCGGTTCCCGTGTTCGTGCACGTGATGTCGGAGTGACCGATCGCCGTCGGCGTGATCCCTTTGTTGAAGAGCTGCCCTCGGTAGAAGTCGAGATCGCCGGCGCCGTGGCCGGGGTGGCCGCCATCGACGTGGATTTCTTTGACGAGCTTGTCGGTGACCCGGACCGTTCCCGGACCGGTGAGCGCCAACGAGGCAGCCGCTGTCACCGCGGATGCAAACGTGATTCCGCACGTCCCGATCATGATCTTGGCCCAGTTGGTCATCGGCTCAGCCCCCGCCCGAGCTGCGCTGAAGCCTACGCGCGATCTCAGACAACTGCGACCTCGACGGCCTCAAAGCCGCGGATGACGAAGGCCGGCACCCTGACGGGCTCCTCGATCAGCGCGAGGCCGGGCGCCCGCTCGACGAGCGCCGCGGAAGCTCGCCTCGAGCTCGATCCGCGCGAGCGGTGCGCCGATGCAGACGTGGATGCCGCCGCCGAAGCCGATGTGCTCGGCGGCGTTCGCCCGGCCGACGTCGAGCCGGTCGGGATCGGCGAAGACGCGCGGGTCGCGGTTGGCGGAGCCGAAGAGCATCGAGACCACCTCGCCGCGCGGGATCGGGACGCCCGCCGACCTCGACGCCGTCCTCGAGCACCCAGCGCTCGAACAGCTGGAGCGGTGGATCCCAGCGGATCAGCTCCTCGACCGCAGTCGCTGCGGTGACTTCGCCCGACGACGAGCCGCTGCCACTGCGCCAGGGTGCTGCAGCAGCGCGCGGACGCCGTTGCCGAGCGTGTTCACCGTCGCCTCGTGCCCGGCGTTCAGCAGCACGACGACGGTCGAGACGATCTCGTCGTCGGCAGAGCCGGCCACCGTCGACTCGAGCCTCGACGAGCGCGCTCACCAGGTCGTCGCGCGGCGAGCGGCGCCGCTCCTCGATCAGCCCGAGCACGTAGTCGCGGAACTCGGCGGCCGCCGCGCGTTGCCGACTCGGCCTGCTCCTCGGTCGTGTCGAACTCGTACATCTTCACGTGGCGGTGCGACCAGTCGAGCAGGTCGCGGTGGCGGTCGGTCGGCACGCCGAGCAGCCGGCAGATCAGCGTGATCGAGTACGGCTGCGCGAAGTCGTAGAGGAGGTCGAAGCGGCCGCGTGCGAGGCAATCGTCGAGGAGCTCGTGCGCGAGCTGATGCGGCCGGCTCGCGCATCGCCTCGACCGCACGCGGCGTGAACGCCGCCGCGACGAGCTTGCGGATGCGCGTGTGCTCGGGCGGCTCGATGAAGAGCAGGCTCCAGCGCTCGACGTCCCAGAACGCCTGCCGGCGCGGATCGAGCGGCTCGGCCTTGAACTCCGCCTCGGTGCCGACGTGGCGGAAGTTTCGGCCGAGCCGCCGGTCGCGCAGGCAGGCGCGCACGTCGGCGTGGCGCGTGACGAGCCAGCGGTCGAGCCGCTCGTCGTAGGAGACGGCAGCCGCCTCGCGCAGCGCGTTCAGCGCCGGGTACGGGTCGGCGATGAACGCCGGGTCGGTCGGGTCGAAGGCGATCCGCGAAAGCTACTTCGCCGCGGTCACGGTGAAGACGCCGGCGGTCGCTGCGTGCGTCGAGGAGTAGTACTTCCATTTCCCGGCCGCGAGAATGAGAACGACGATGTGGCGACCGACGAACGGCCCGCCCGT
The DNA here is from genome assembly GCA_963761365.1 of uncultured Actinomycetes bacterium. Taxonomy (GTDB): domain Bacteria; phylum Actinomycetota; class Thermoleophilia; order Gaiellales; family Gaiellaceae; genus PALSA-600. Next base: position 144,413 of record CAVXHB010000002.1, read on the forward strand.
GAGGCTCTTCGCGGCGAGGCCGATCCGCTGCAGCTCGAACCCGCCCTTTCGCGAAGAGTCCGTGATCAGGATCCGATACTTGCCGGCCCTGAGCGATGTCACGCGTGTCCCGCGGAAAACGAGCTTCGCGGTGGTGGCGCCGACCGACGCATCGAGGGTTCCCAAGACAGTGACCGGCGGCATCGGGGTTGTGTCGGTCGACGTGGAGGCGGTCGTCGCAGCGCTCGATCCGCCGGTGCCTGGATGAGTCGCAAGCGCAGCCCCGAGCACGACCAGCCCGATCACCCAGGGAACTGCACGCTTTCCGGCCATCGCGAACCTCCTGGCGCAGGTATACAGCAGCCGGCCCGTAATCGGATCGCCTGTGATTGTCGACCCCGACCGCCTTCGCATCCAGCTCGAGCGCGCCTGCGCGGACGCGGGCCTCGACCCGGGTGCGTGGATCGTGTGGATCGTCGACGCCGTGCGCCCGGCCGGGACGACGCCGATCGCGTACCTCCAGCCCGCGGGTGAGGTGCGGCCGAACACGGTGCTCGTCTTTCGCGCGGTCGGCTCCGAGCGCGTCGATCCGTACCGCCTCACCGCGCACCGGCTCGCGATCTGGCGAGAGCTACCCGGACTGCCCGAGGCCGCGCTCGGGCCGATGTTGCGGCACGAGCTCGAGCACGCCCGGCGCTGGGAGCGCTCCGGCACGACGTTCTACGAGGCTGACGAACGGCTGCGCGCTTCCGTTGGGCGCTCGGGTTACGCGAAGCTCCCGACCGAGCGTGAGGCGAATGCAGCCGCGGCGGCGTATGCGCGGCAGTCGCTCAGCGCGCCGCAGCTCGCCGAGTTGCGCGCTTGCGGCGAGTTCGCCGACCTACTCGGCGACGAGCCTGCGCCAGCCGACGTGGTCACGGCGACGCTCGCACTCCTCGGCGGGACAGTCGAAGCGGTTGGAACGACGACCATTGCAGGGTTTGGCGGCCCCGTGATCGAGTGGGTGGGGCCGACCTGAGCGCCTCTAGTATTCCGCCGCAGCCCCCGTTACACTCATTCGTATGAGGGGTCTCATGCTCGCAGCGGCCATTGCCGCTGCTTTTGTCACGTTCGTCGCCGGTTCCGCGATTGCCGATCCGCCGACGCCGGCCAATCCCGCCGGCAATCCGAACGGCGACATCCTTGGTGTCGTTCCGGTGCATGGTGAGGCGGGCAAGGGCAAGCCAGGGGGTGGCAACAACCTCGTCTACCACGGTGGCCCGGTGATGCACGTGAACACGACCTACGCGATCTACTGGGTTCCTGGTGGCTACTCGGTCAGCACGAACTACGAGAGCACGATCGACGGCTTCTTGGGCAACGTCGCCCACGACAGCGGTAATCAGAGCAACGTGTACTTCAGCGATACGCAGTACTCCGACGGGTCAGGCGGCATCGCGTACAGCTCGACGTTCGCCGGTTCGGTCGTCGACACGACATCCGTTCCCGGCCAACGGCTGCCACGATCGCGCCACGAGCGTCTGTCTTTCCGATTCCCAGCTCCGTCAGGAAGTCGACGCGGTCGTTTCCGCGAACGGCTGGCCGCGCGGGCTTGGGACCGTCTTCTTCATCTTCACGCCGAAGAATGTCGGCAGCTGTTTCGGGTCGAGCTGCGCGTTCACGAGCTTCTGCGCGTACCACAGCTCGTTCGGCAGCGGCGCGGGCGTGACGCTCTACGCCAATCAGCCGTATGCGGCGTTCGTGCAATCGGCCTGCGGCTCCGGTCAGTCGCCGAACAACGACGACGCCGACTCCACGATCAATGTCGCGAGCCACGAGCACAACGAGTCGATCACCGATCCACTCGGCACCGCTTGGTTTGACCGTCAAGGCGAAGAGAACGGCGACAAGTGCGCCTGGAACTTTGGCACGGCGCTCGGGGGCGCTACGGGGCAGAAGTACAACCAGATGATCAACGGCAGCAGGTACTACCTGCAGCAGGAGTGGAGCAACCACTCCTCCGGCTGCGTCCTCACCGGTACGTAGCGCTTAGCTCTTTCCGAGGATCGTCGCCAAGTAGGCGAGCACGTCGCGCTCGTCCTTGCCCTTGACGAGCCCGGCCGGCATCACCGAGCCGCCTCCGTCGATCTGTGCGACCGCCTTCTCCAGCGAGATCGGATCGCCGACGAGCTTCTTCCCGATGCTGCCGCCCACGCCGCCCTGGCCGTGGCAGGCGGCGCAATGCTGCGAGAAGACGGTCTCGCCGCGATAGAAGTCGCCGAGCTTGATCGCCCCGGACGACTTCGGCACGCCCGGTCGCGCCAGGTGGAGCTTGGCGAGGCCGAACACCCCGCCCGAGACGAGACAGAAGAGCACGACCGGCACGAGCACGAGACGTTGGCTCGACACCGGCCGATCCTAAGGCTTAGGGTCGCTCGAGTGTTGATCGCCAGCGTCAACTCGACCTACACCCACATCGTCACGGCGGTCTTCTCGTCGACGATCGCGGCGAAAGCGTGGTTCGCGACTGCGGCCGGCTTGTTGGCACTCGTGCAGATCCTGACCGCGGCGAGGATCTTCGGCAAGCTGAAGGGCGTCCTCCCGGGCAGCGCTGTTCGGGATTGCGATCAGCTCGGTGCATCGCTGGTCGGGCCGGCTCGCGTTTCTCTGCACGCTGCCGGTCGCGTTCCACTGCATCTTCATTCTCGGCTTCCAGAGCTCGAGCCCGCGCGTGCTCGCGCACTCGATCTTCGGCTCGTTCTTCTACGGCGTGTTCGCGGTGAAGGTCTTCGTCGTCCGAGAGCATTCGCTGCCCGGCTGGGCGCTGCCGGTTGCAGGCGGTGCGCTCTTCGCCGTGCTCGCGACGCTGTGGGCGACATCGAGCTTCTGGTACTTCACGAACGTGAGGTTCGGCTTCTAGGAGTGCTTCGAGAAACGGTCGAACCGGAAGAGCCAACGGACGAAGCCGGAGATCTCGTGCGCCGATCCTGCGAATCCGTCCACCGTTTTCCGGAGCGTGACGGGCGGTGAGGGAACGTGTGTGTCGGGCCAGATGAGCATGCTCTCATTGATCCCGATCTGTGCACGTTTGACAACCAGGGTTCGCCGCTGATCGACTGCGGCGAATTACCGAGCCGGCCCTAATGAGCCGGGATGGTGAAGACCGACCACGACATGCCGCCGTGCTCGCAGACGGGTGTCGGCGGCTGAACCGGCGCTTTGAACGTGCCGCCTCCGTTCGGGGTGACCCGGAGCCAGTAGGACTTCGGCTCGCACTGCCCGATTGTCTGCTCGCCGACGCCGGGCACGTCCGGCGAGAAGCGCGCGGTCGCCTTCGTCGACTTGCCCGGGGCAAGAGTGACAAGCACGGCGGTGAGCGCTCCGGGCTGGTTGGGACGCGGGTGAGTCGGGAGCTTGTGGCCGCGCTGGTCGAGGAGCGTGACGCCGGGAATACCGGTGACAAAGCAGGTGTGCGTCGAGGTGTTCTTCACCCGCAGCGCGTAGACGATGTTGCCCGCGCCCTCGCTGTTGGGGACCGCCTTGAAGGTGCCGCTGAGCTGTGCTCCAGTGCACGGCGGCGCCACGTGCGCCGCCAAGAAGAGCGCGAGTATCGCGATCATTCCGGCGGAGGCGCCGGCGGGGGCGGGGGCGGCGGTTGGCGCAGAACCGGACGGGCGAGCCGCTGCGGCCAGTCGCCGCCGATCACGTCGAGGATCGCTCCGGCGAACACCAGGCTCACACCGACGAACACCATCAGCAGCGGGAAGTGCCAGGCACCGCTCCAGTCGTTGACGTAGTGCAATGACGGCGCGTAGATGCCCGCGACGCCGAACGCAGCCCAGGTCGCGCGCCGGACGACGAACGACGAGATGACGAGTGCGACGCCGATCACGATCATCGTCACCCACGCCCACGTGCTGTGGTGGGGCGACTGGATCGGGAGGACGCTTTCGACCGCTCCGCGCGCGACGTAATAGGCGAGCCCGATGGCGATCGCAAACAGTCCGATCACGTGCCACCAGAACGCCGGGGCCCGTTGGAGTCGCGCGTCGAGCAGCATTCCGATCACGACGAACGCGCCCCCGGTGATCAGCAGCGCGTCGAAGTGGGCATCCGCGCTCGGATGATTGACGATCACCGGCAGCAGGAACTGCACTGCGGCCACGGTGGCGACCGCGACCGGCAGCATCAGGAAGCCGAACCTGACGAGCCAGAAGGCGACGAGCCCCGCGAGGATCGTCAAGGCCGCAAGCGAGAACGGAACGCCGCAGAAATCGTGGAACGGATCGATGCTCCCCTTCGGCCAAACGCCGATCAGGTGCTCGAAGCCGACGGCAACAGCCGTGAACAGAACGACCGCCGATGTGGCCATGACGCCGCCCGGCACCCAGCAGCGGAAGCGGAGCGCAAAGGCCGACAGCCCGGCTGCGCCGCCGCAGAACGCGAGCGCGGCGATGAAGATCCACAAGCCGCGGTGTTCTGTGCCGACGTCGGAGATGACCGCGTAGCTCGCGATCGTCGCGGCGATCGCGCCGAAGTACCAGAGGATGTTCGGCGGGTCGAAGCGCGGGACGCCCGTGCGGGCACTCGTGTCAGCCGCGACGGGTGGGATCTCAGGCGGAACCGAGGACTCCACACGAGGATCATGGCAGGTCGATCGGGCTACAGTCCTATTGTGATTTCCGAGCTCGTGGCGGATCGGGGCGGCGAAAGCCTCGATCTCTGGGCGCGCACGATCAATCCGCAGTTCGCGCGCGTCTTGCGGACGATCGGCTTCGACCGCACCTGGACGCGTGCCGCGGGCGCGTACCTCTGGGACGACGCCGGCAACAAGTTCCTCGACCTGCTCGGTGGATTCGGGATGTTCAACGTCGGGCGGAACAACCCGCGCGTGCGCGCGGCGTTGATCGAGACGCTCGAGCTCGATCTGCCCGGCTCCGTCCAGCTCGGCGCGTCGCCACTCCCGCCGCTGCTCGCCGAGGAGTTACTCCGCCGCACACCCGCGCGGCTCGAACGCGTCCTTTTTACGAACAGCGGCACGGAGGCTGTCGAGGCGGCGCTCAAGCTCGGCCGCGCGGCGACGCGCCGGCCGCGCGTCCTCTCCGCAGAGCACGGCTTCCACGGGTTGACGCTCGGGTCACTGTCTGCGAACGGCAACCCGGAGTTCACCGACCGCTTCGGGCCGCTGCTTCCGGGCTTCGACCGCGTTCCGTTCGGCGATCTCGGCGCGCTCGAACTGGAGCTGCAGCGCGAGGACGTCGCGCTCTTCCTGGTCGAGCCCGTTCAGGGGAAGGGCGTCCACCTGCCGCCGGCGGGATATCTCGAAGGTGCGCAAGAGCTGTGCCGTCGCTACGGCACGCTCTTCTGCATCGACGAAGTGCAGACCGGATTCGGTCGCACCGGCAAGTTGTTCGCGTTCGAGCACTGGGGGCTCGAGCCCGATCTCGTGCCGGTTTCGAAAGCGCTCTCGGGCGGCTACGTGCCGGTGGGCGCGCTCCTGATGTCGAAGTGGGTCCACGAGCGCGTCTTCGACTCGATGGAGAATGCGTTCAGTCACGGCTCGACGTTTGCCCCGAACGAGCTGGCGATGGCGGCCGGGCTCGCGACGCTGCGCGAGCTCGACGAGCAAGGGCTGGTCGAGCGATCGGCGCAGCTTGGACAGCGGCTGCTCGAGCTGACCGCGCCGCTCGTCGATCAGTTCGAGGTCGTGCGCGACGTGCGCGGACTCGGGTTGATGTGGGCGATCGAGTTCGGCGAGCCCGAGTCGCGGAGGCGTACGTACCGGCTGGTCGAACGGCTACAGCACGGGCTGTTTGCGCAGCTGGTCGTCGTGCCGCTCTTCTCCGAGCACCGCATCCTCAGCCAGGTCGCCGGTCACGGCATTCCGGTGATCAAGGGCCTGCCGCCGCTGACGATCGCCGCCGACGACCTCGTGTGGGTTGCCGAGGCGCTCGAGGCGACGATCGCCAAGGCGCAGCGGCTTCCACGCGCCGTCGCCGGGTTCGCGCTGACAGCCACCGGGCTGCGGTAGATGTACGTGCGGTTCGTTGCGGCGCTCGTCGCGCTTGCGGCGGGTGCGGCCGGCGTGGTCGTGGTCGTCCTGCTGCTACGCGCGGTTCCCGGTCCGACAAGCACGAGCTCAGCGCCGTCGGCGCCCGCCGCGCCTTCCCGTCCGGCGATCGAGGGCGGCAGGATCGCAACGCCCGACGACCCTCATTTCCCATCGCCGCCGCCGGGGGCGATCGTCCTCAGCACCGAGGCAGGCAATCGGGCGCTCGCGCTTGCCGTGATGCCCGGGCTCGTACGCGTCTCGGTGCTCAGCCCGGTCGGACCTGGTGCATCCGGTCTCAAGGTGTCGCTCCGGTTCGGACGCGGTCACCAGGTAGCCGCGGATCCTTGCGGCCCCGGGTGCTACCAGAGCACGGTCGAGGGGACACCAGACTCGCCGGTGTCGGTGATCCTGAACGGCAAGGCATATCGATTCGAGCTGCCGAAGCTGCCGGCGCGAGACGCAAGCGCAATCGTGGCGCGTGCGGCGAACACGTGGAATGCGCTGCACACGCTCGTCTGGCACGAGCGTCTCGCGAGTGACCCGACGACCGTGCTCGTGTCCGTCTACCGCGCGGTTGCGCCGGACGAGCTCGAGTACACGATCGCGGGAGCATCGGGCGCGGTGATCATCGGCGGCAGCCGGTGGGACCGCTCGGCTCCGCGCGCGCCGTGGCACATGTCGATCCAGGCCCCGCCGGTGCGCCAGCCGCAGCCTTTCTGGCAAGAAGCGTTCGACGCCCGTCTGGTCGGTACCGGTCGCATGCATGGGCGTCCGGTGTGGAACGTGACGTTCTTCGATCCCGCGACTCCATCCTGGTTCAAGGCAGTGATCGACCAGAAGACCTACCGCACACTCGAGCTCGACATGACGGCGGCATCGCATTTCATGCACGACGTGTACGGCCCCTTCGACACGTCGATCCGTTTGCACGCACCCAAGTAGGATCCAGGCGTGGCTGTCCCGGTGCTCGACCCGCAGATCGAAGCTGTCCTCAAGGAGCAGGAGGCCGAGGGCATTCCGCCCGTCCAGGAGTTGTCGCCTGAGGAGCTGCGCGCGAACTACGCGAAGCGCTGCAAGGAGCAATGGGGCACCCTCGACGAGGTGCATTCGGTCGAGGACATGACTGCGGAGGGTGTGCCGATCCGCATCTACCGGCCCGTCGAGACGGATGAGCCGAGCATGGCGCTGATCTATTTCCACGGTGGCGGCTGGGTGACGGGCAGCATCGAGACGCACGATGGTCCCGCGCGGGCCCTTGCGAAGCGTGCGGGCATCGTCGTCATCTCGGTCGACTACCGGCTGGCGCCTGAACATCCGTTTCCCGCTGCGCTCGACGACGCATGGGCGGCGACGACGTGGGTCACGAGTCACGCGGAAGAGTTGAAGCTCGACGCCGACCGGATCGGGGTCGGCGGCGACAGCGCGGGCGGAACACTCGCGGCCGTCGTCGCCCGCCGGGGTCGCGACCATGCAGTGCCGATCGCACTGCAGTTGCTGCTCTATCCGGTGACGAGCTCCGCCGCCGACACGCCGTCGTACTCGCTCTACTCGTCAGGCTATGGCCTGACGCGCGACGGAATGGGGTGGTACTGGCAGCAGTACCTGGGCGGCGCCGACGGCACCAACCCCGACGCGTCGCCCGCGCAGTTGACGGATCTGCGGCGGCTACCGCGCGCGATCGTCGTCACGGCCGAAGCCGACATTCTCCGCGATGAGGCGGAGGCCTACGCGCAGCGCCTGTTTCTCGCGACGGTCGAGACCGAGGGCTACCGCTACGACGGGATGATCCACGGCTTCATGCGCATGGCCGGCAAGGTCGAGCGCGCGAACGCGGCCTACGACGAGCTCGCCGAGTCGATCAAGACGGCGCTCGAAAAACCTGGCGTACCGATAGGACACGCGGGGGCTCGCAGCCTTGCGAGCGGCCGCAGAGACGTCGCGAAGAGCGCTGTCAGAGACGTGTCGAGCGCTAGTCGCGGAGGTCGTTACGACGAGCTAGCGCTTTTTCTTCTTGTTCCGTGAAGCGCTGTTGCCGCCGGCCGGACGCTGCGGCCCCGCCATCTTCTGCTGCATCCGCCGCATCTGGCGGTTCGCCGGCTCCGGCATTGCGCCCTGCTCCTCGATCGCCTCCATGTACGCACGCCGCTCGGTCGCCGAAAGCTGCGAAAGAGCCGCCTGTGCCTTCTGGGGATCGAGGGTCGGGCCCACCCGCTGGAGCTTGCGCATTGCGCTCGCGAGCTCGGGGTTCTGGCGCTCGAGCGCTGCCGTGCTCACCTTCTGGAACCAGCGCTTGATCAGCGGCACCTTCGAGAGCGTCTCGATGATCGGCCGCAAATAGCGACCCTTGCGGAAACGGCCGAGAAAGACGAGCAGGCCAAAGACGGCAAGCAGCCCAACCAGCACGAATACAGGGATTAGGTAGTAGGTCACGCTGCTCGATCGTACCGCTCGATTGAGGATTGGCGGTGCGGGGAAAGAACCCTACCGTGAGCCACGATTCCATTGAAGCCCTGGTCGACCACGGCGACGAGCACGGCTGCGTCAACATGACCGAGCTCTACGAGGTGATCAACCGTCTCGACCTCGAGGAGGAGGACTCGGAGGCCCTCCTCGAACGCCTCCACGAGCGCGGGATCGACGTGACCGATGACTGCTCGCGCGTGCAAGAGACGGAGGTCGCCTACACGAACGAGTCGCTCGCCGGCATGACCGCCGACGCGCTGCAGCTCTTCCTCAACGAAATCGGCCGCTACCCGCTCTTGACGGCTGCCCAGGAGGTCGAGCTCGCGAAGCGGATCGAGCGCGGCGACGAGAAGGCCAAGGAGCAGATGATCAACTCGAATCTGCGGCTTGTCGTTTCGATCGCGAAGCGCTACCAGGGTCACGGGCTCTCGCTGCTCGACCTGATCCAGGAGGGCATCATCGGCCTGATCCGCGCCGCAGAGAAGTTCGACTGGCGCAAGGGATTCAAGTTCTCGACGTATGCCACCTGGTGGATCAAGCAAGCCGTGCAGCGCGGCGTCGCGAACAAGGCGCGCACGATCCGGATTCCGGTGCACGTCGTCGAGCGCGAGTCGAGGGTGCTGCGCGCCGAGCGCGATTTGACCGCGAAGCACGAGAAGACGCCGACCGAGGAGGAGATCGCCGAGCACGCGAAGCTCTCGGTCAAGCACGTGCGCGAGGTGCGTGCGGCCGCGCGCGCAGTCGTGTCGCTCGACAAGCCGGTCGGCGATTCGGATTCCTCCGACTTCGGCGACCTGTTCGCAGCAGAAGGCGACCGGCCGGAAGAAGAGGTCGAGGTGCAGTTCACCGAGCAGGCCGTCCACCGCGCCGTCGCCGACCTCCCCGAACGCGAGCAGGCGATCGTCAAGCTCCGCTATGGCCTGGACGGCGACCCCGAGCCGAAGTCGCTCGAGGAGATCGGCCGGATCATGGGGATCACACGCGAACGGGTCAGGCAGATTGAAGCCGATGCTCTACGGCGTTTGGCGGAATGGCGGGAGTTCGAGGGTCTACGGCATTCCGCGTAGCTCAGGTCGGTTTCGTCGTGCGCGAACTGTCTGGAACGCTCAAGGTCGCCTACGCAGACGGACGTGCGGACTCCGTCCGCGCGTCCTGACACGTCGCGGCTACGCCGCGCCTATGACCCGACGACCTTCACAAGCCAGCGGCGGTCGCGCTCGCGATCGAGCTCGATGAAGAGCACCCGCTGCCACTGGCCGAGCTGAAGCTCGTTGTCGGCGACCGGGATCGACTCGCCGGCGGAGCCGAGGAGCATCGACATGCAGTGCGAGTGGCCGTTGCCGAACGCCATGTCCTCCTCGCAGATGTTCTCCGTGCGGCGGTCCCAGTCGTCGTGCGCGTAGTACGTGTCGTCGGGAATGAGCCGCTTCAGCAGGCGCGCGAAATCCTCGAAGAAGCCGGTCTCGAACTCGTTCACCCGGACGCAGCAGGTCGTGTGCGGCGAGTAGACGCAGCAGATCCCGTCGACGATGCCCGACTCGGCAACGATTTCCCGGACGTCCTCGGTGATGTCCGTGACGTGGAGGCCCCCGCGAGTCCGAAAGTGCCGTTCCTGCTGGAAGACCTTCACGCCGCGAGTCTAATCCCCGGTCGGGCCCTTGCGCTAGCGTGAACCGTCGCCGGGCCCGTAGCTCAGCTGGTTAGAGCAGCGGACTCATAATCCGTCGGTCCCTGGTTCGAGTCCAGGCGGGCCCTTCGCGCGTTGCTCCCGACCGGTCTGGGCTTCGTTGAACGAGGTATGGACTCGGCAAGAACCGACTCGTAGACTGCCGGCTGTCAGGCGGGAGACGACTTACCACTCGGAAAGGATGCGGCACATGCGGATACTCAAGGCGGCTCTCGCAGCCGCCACCCTGGGAACCATTTTGCTTGTCCCCGCTGCCGCGGCAGCGACCACCCCGGCTGCAGGGAAAATCGAGATCTACGTGACGGGCATCAACAGCGCTCGTCAGCCGATTTTGATCGCGGGTTCGATCGGCGACTACGGCACCGCCACCAGCGAGACCAAAGCTGGGAAGGTGGACGAAAACGGGAACTACGTCCACGTCGCACTCAAGAAGGGGACGTTCCTTGTCGACGCGACGAAGCTGAACAACAACAATAACGGGAGGCCTCTGGTCGTCGACAAGGCGACGTGTTCGTACGCGTTCCGGGTCAGCGCGCCGATCACGATCTCTGACGGTACGGGTGCCTACAAGGGCATCAGCGGAACAGCCAACATGACCGTCATTTTCGGAGGGGTCGGCCCCTACTACACGTCTGGCGCGAAGAAGGGGCGGTGCAATCAGAGCAAGAACGCCACGCCTTCCGACCAGTACCTCTCGATCACAGGCACGGGTACCGTCAAGTTCGGCTGATCGAACGCTTCGACGAGGGCATGCAGCCCGCCGAGGGTGAAATCCCCCGGCGGGCTTGTGCCGACTTCATGGAGCTAGTGCGGCTGCGACACCTGGTAGCAGGCGACGTCGTATTGCGAGACCGCCGCGGAAGCGCCGTTCGCAAGCGAAGGCGTGCCGAGGCTTCCGGCGTAGACATTCACAGCCACCGTCGCGAAGCCGTTGGTCGTGCTGAGCAGGCCGGGCGGTCCAGTCGGCTCGGCCTGACAGGATTGGGTCGGCTGTCCCGTTCCGTTCGGGTTCCGCGCCGCGAGCGCCGGTGTGGCGGCCAGAGCAAGTGCGACGATAGACCCAAGGATCGCCGTCAACTTCTGCATATTCGGACCTCCTTCGGGTTTGTGCCCGCCGCCCTCATCTACGGCGCGTGCCATCGAAGTGGTTTCCGGGAACTCGCGGCCTCTAAGCCGCCCGATCCTCCGCGCGAGGCGTGAGGTGACCGGGGCAGAGAATGTCTCTGCCCTCAGAGCGACGGTTCGCGTACTCGGCAATGCTCAGCCTGACATTGTCGTTGCAGAGATCGTCGCGGCATTCACACACGAAGACAAAGGGGGCGTCGTCTTGTATCCCCAGTTCGCGAGCGGTGACGATCAGGCTGTCATTTTGGTGGCGACTCGCGTTTTCGTGACTGATCGGCGGAAGCCGGCGATCCATTGCGTTCTCCGCCCACATCGTGCCTGTAGATTGACAGATGGCAACAGGCTGAGCGATCCCCTAAACGGGTGAGCGTAGGCCCGGGCGAAAAGAGAAAGCGGCCCTGCGGGAGCCGCTTTCCCATGCAACCCAGGATCAAAGGGACGGAACAAGGGCTGCGGCGCCCCGCTCAACGCTCCCAATCTCTCCGCTGCAAGACGCAGCATCGCCCCAAGAGACGCAACCGTCCATCCCCGGAACGGGTCGTCTAACCCTTCCCGCCGTGCCCGCCGAGACCTGAGTAAACGTTCTTGGCTCTTCGTAGATCGTTAGTAGTGGTGAGCGCTTCTCCCGATGCCGATCTCGTCGCTGCAATCGAGCACGCGTACCGAGACGGCTACCAGCGGTTCCTCCGTGTCGCGGTGGGGATGCTGGGGGATCTCGATCGGGGGCGGGACGCCGTACAGGAGACGTTCGCGCGCGCGCTTCGTTCACGTGGCGATCTGCGCCGGATCGAGAGCGTGAGCGGATGGTTGTGGCGGACGCTTGTGAACGTCTGCCTCGCCGACAAGCGCCATCCGCCCGACCGATTCGGTGTCTCCGAGGAGGCCGCAGCAAACGGGCATGCGGATGAATGGCCCGAGGTTCGGGCGATGGTTGCCGCGCTCCCCGAGCGGCAACGGCTGGTGCTTTTCCTCAGGCACTACGCCGACCTCGACTATCGCCAGATCGCAGAAGTCGTCGGCGTCGAGCGCGGCACGGTTGCGGCGACGCTCCATGTCGCTCACCAAAAAATCAGAGAAGCGATGACGGAGGTGCAAGCGTGAACCACGACGACATCAACGCTGTTCTCGACCGGTTGATTGAAATTCCCGACAACGAGGTTGGGGACTGGAACGATGTGCTCGCACGTGCTCCGGTTCCGGCTCGGCGTCGACGCCCTCGCCGGATGGCGATCGTCCTTCTCGCCTCAGCGATCGTCGCAGCGGCTCTGGCCCTCGTTGTTGTGTCGCCTTGGCGGGGTGGCCCGACGATTCTGGCGCGAGCCGCGGCGGCGATCCCAGCTCCGACGTCCTCGCAGATCTTGTACGAGAACATTGTCATCCACACCGGCGCGACATCGAGGAGCGGGAGTTCTGCCATGCACATGCAGGTCTGGCTCGCCGGCACTCCTCCTCATCGCTTCCGCGTTCTCCTGGACGCTCACGCGCTGCCCAGTCACGTCGAGGTCGGAAGCACGATCGGGAGCACGGTTGGGCTGAGCTACGACGACGGTTACCGCGCACTGGATCCCGTGCCGTTCCAGCAGCCGATCGCCGAAGCCAGTCTCAACCCGGCTGCCTTCATCAGAGCCGCGGTCAACTCCGGCCGGGCGCGCACCGATGGAACGTCGACTCTCGCCGGGCGAAAAGTCATTCGTATCGTCGTGACCTCCCGGCTCTCAGGACGCACCGTTGGGAGCACGCTCTACTTCGTGGATGCGCACACGTATGAACCCGTCCGCGTGATCGCCAGGGCGGCCGTGCCGAACGGATCTCCGCTCGGGTTTCCAATGGCGTTGCTCGTCGCGCTTCCTTACGGGCAGTTCCCCGAGCCCAAGAGGCCCTATGTCCTCGTCTTCGATTTCGCGAAGTTCCACTACCTCGCGCCTACCGCCAAGAATCGCGGGCTGGCGGACATCCGAACACAGCATCCGGGAGTCAAGATCGCCTGAACTCGCCGCGGACGCCGTTAGCGCGGCACAAGAACGCCACAGTGTTAGAGAATCCCGCGACAAGCTCGAGCAAAGGGGGGATTCGAGATGACGCGTAGTGGTCTAGCGATTGCCGCCGTTTTGGCACTCGGCGCGATCGGTGGTGGCTCGGCCGGCGGAACGGTGAACGGGCCGCCCCAGGGAACTCAGTCAGACGCCGCGTTCGCGGCGAGTTACAGCGCCATGCACGTGACGAACGTCTCCGCGACGACGCAGCGGACGAGCTGTTACAAGCCCGAGACCTTCTATGCCGGGGCATTGCCGGCGAGCGCGGGCTACCCGGGCGGCGGCAGCACGAACTGCCCGGCCGTTGCTCCGGCCGGTGCGCCGATGACGGGCGAGAACCAGGGCCCGTTCGACACCCAGGACGCGGTCGGCACGGCGAACCCAAGCCTCCTCGTCAAGGATCACTCCGAGTCCGACATCCGCGTCGACCCGGCCAACCCGAATCACCTGATCGGCCAGAGCAAGTGGTTCGTCAACGCCGAGGGCTACAACCACCTGCTCGGCTTCTACGAGTCGTGGGACGGCGGCGCGACCTGGCCCGTCCAAGGGCATGTGCCCGGCTACGAGGGGTGGACCGACAACACCGATCCGGTCGGCGCGTTCGACCCTACGGCAACTTCTACTCGCTCATCCTCGGTTACAACTTCTACTACTCGAAGGACGGCGGGCACCAGTACGACAACGGCTCGAACCAGACGAACCCGACGGTGCCGCCGGAGACGGTCGCCGTCTCCGTCCGGCGACACGGGGCAACCGACCCGAGCGACTGGATCACCAAGCACAACGGGCAGCCGGACTACGTGATGACGGCGAAGAACGCGAACACGTCCGACCCGGACAAGCAGTGGATCGCGATCGACACCAACCCGCCGAGCACGGATCCGTGCTACGGAACCGTCTACGCGATGTACACGCATGTTCGTGCTCAGCCCGTCGGCCGTCTTCGTCTCGACCGCGAAGGCGAACGCCGAACGGCACCCACACCGACTGGTCGATGCCGCAGGTGCTGCCGACTCGCTCGGGCAAGCCGTGGGACTCTTACCTGCTGCCGCACATCGCGCCCGACGGCACGGTCTACACGACCGTGACGAACGGAAACCCGAAGCAGGGGTACTCCACCGCAGCATCGATCTGATCTCTTCGCAGCGACGTGCGGCCAGCACTGGCAGGGCCCGACGCCGGTGACCCAGGACATCGTCCACGCCGACGTACCAGAACACGACCTTCCGCGAGGGGATCGTCAACACGTTGGCCGTCGGCAGCCACGCAGTTGCACCTGGCACGTATCCGCTCTACGTCGCGTACGAGGACGGCTCGACCGGGCTCTCGAACATCTGGTTGACCGCCTCATACGACAGCGGCACGAGCTGGAGCGCGCCGATCCTCGTCAACGACAACGCGATCGCCGTCGACGAGCTCCAGCCGAACCTCGCTGTCGACGCCGCGAGCGGCAAGGTCGCGGTCGGCTTCTACGACCGCCGGCTTGCCGTGCGAAGACAGCTTGGCGGCCGGCGAGCCAGTACGACCCGCCGCGCCGGCCGCGGGAGCGTCGAACTACTGCGTCAACACGGCGGTCCAGTACTACGACGCGAACCTGCACCCGCTCGGACACAACGTGCGCGCCTCCGCGCACACGATGGATCCGCAGTTGAACGCGCCGCATCCTGGCTCGATCGGGGGCGCGACGCACGTTCCTCGGCGACTACTTCGGGATCGACTCGACCGGCACGGCGATGGTGACGACGTCGATCTCGACGTACGACTACGCAGGCGAGAACCCGTCGCACTATCAGCAGCAGATCGTTGCGAAGGTGCCGATTCCGTAGCTGGCGTTTGGGCCCCGCCGAACGGCGGGGCCCAAACGATCCGAAGCTAACTGTGGGTCAAGGTTCGACTGCGGGCCGGGCTTCGGGCGCCCTGGCGGTCGCGTGCCTGCAGCGTGACGGTGTAGCGGCCGTGGCGGAAGCGGGCCGGAATCAGCCAGTGCCGTGAATACGTTGCGCATGGCTTCCCGCTCACGAGGAAGTGGCGGGTGTAGGAGCTGACGCCACGCTTGCTGTCGCGCTCGGTGACATTCAGCCGAGCTGTCGAGTCATCGCAGACGCGGAAACGCGCGTAGGCGGAGTTGCCGGTGCGCCTGAGCGAGATGAACGAGAGCGTCGGTGCGTGATTCCGAACGGTCGTCGTGACAGTCGTCGTGCCGCCCGCTCCGGTGACGACCGCAGTCTGATCCGAGGTCGCCGTCGCGGTGCTGCTGCTCAGGTTGTGCGCTGTTACGACAACGCGGAGCGACGAGCCGACATCGCTCAGGCGCACACCATAGGTGCGTGCCGTCGCGCCGTCGACGTCGGTGCAGACCGCACTCGCGGTGCACGACTGCCACTGGTAGGTGTACGAGGTAACGCCTCCGGTCCAGGTGCCGGTCGAGGCCGACAGCGCCTGACCGACGCTGGCCGTGCCGGAGACGGCCGGCTTCGCGGTGTTGACCGGAGCGGAGTTGGACGAGATCAGCTTCGTCACAGCGGAGCTCGCGCTCGCCGAGCCGTCCGCGTTTGTCGCGGTCACGCCGACACGAACCGTGTGGTCGACGTCGGCCGATGCCAGTGAGTAGGTCTGCTTCGTTGCGCCGGTGATGTCCGCGCATCCGGAGCCATCGGGAGCGCAGCGCTGCCACTGGTAGGCGAACGAGGTGGGTGTATTCGCCCAGCCGCCGTTGTGAGCGTTGAGCGTGTTGCCTTCACGTGCGGTGCCGGTGACTGTCGGAGCCGAGGTGTTCCTCGGCGCCGTGGCGGTCCTCGCCGTAGCTGCGCCGGCGAACAGAGCGGCCCCGACCAGGACCAGCAACATTCCTGTGATTGCTTTGTTTGTCATCCCTGTGATGTGCCCTGAGGTTCGGGCGCGAAACGCGCAGGGACGAGGTTTACGGAGTCTTCACCTCGGACTCACTCGGTACCCACGAAGGCGGTCAGGATCTCGTAGACGGCGCCGGCGAGGAAGGCGATGCCGATGAGCGTCAGCGCATCGCGCACCCGGCGGGCGATGAACCGCTCGCGCTTGTTCATCGGCCCTCGTGGGCCCCACATCCGGGTGAGCAGCCGCTGCCCGAGCCGTTGGTTCGCGAGATGCCAGTTGGTCATCAAGAGCACGGACACGGCGAGCAGCACCCCGCCGAGCGTCAGCCGGAAGATCAGCCTCGGCGTGTTGTGCGCGAGCTCGTCTGCCTTGATCACGGAGAGCACGCCGGCGACGAGCCCCACGATGAAGGCATAGAAAACGGTCGTGCCGATGAAACCGCCCGTCCGCACGGGTGGCGGCGGCGGAAGCGGCGCGGGTTTCGGCGCGTCGGCGCGCTTTTCGATCTCGCGCTGGATCCCGAGCCCGACCGCCCGGACGAACCGGCCCGCCTTTGCCGCCCGGTGCTTCGGTTCTGGCACGCGTCCAGAGTAACGGGCGCTGGGGCCGAGGCATACTTGGCGCCATGAGCGAACTTCTCTACCAGGTCGGCGATCGGGTGCTGGCCTCGCGCGCGCAGGACGGTGAGAACCACGAAGAGGGCACGGTCGTCGACGCCCATACCCTGCTGATCGGCGAGGAGACGCGTCCGATCGTCGTCGTCGAGTTCAAGGACGGCAAGCGCGAGTACTTCACGGCCACCGAGCCGGACATCCTGCCGGTTGCCGCCGAGGAGGAAGCCGAGGACGTCGAGCCGGAGACCGACGGCTAGCATGGAGCCGATGCCTGAGACCGGCACGATGAGGGTCAAGAGCGGCCTCGCCGAAATGCTCAAGGGCGGGGTGATCATGGACGTGGTCGACGCCGAGCAGGCAAAGGTGGCCGAGGAAGCCGGCGCGGTCGCGGTGATGGCGCTCGAGCGCGTCCCGGCCGACATCCGCCGTGACGGCGGCGTCGCCCGCATGTCGGACCCGGCGATGGTCAAGGAGATCCAGGAGGCGGTGTCGATTCCCGTGATGGCGAAGTGCCGCATCGGCCACTTCGCCGAAGCGCAGATCCTCCAGGCGCTCGAGATCGACTACATCGACGAATCGGAGGTGCTCACGCCGGCCGACCTCGAGCATCACGTCGACAAGTGGGAGTTCACCGTCCCGTTCGTGTGCGGCGCGACCAACCTCGGCGAGGCGCTGCGCCGGATCGCAGAAGGGGCGGCGATGATCCGCACCAAGGGCGAGGCCGGCACCGGCGACATCGTCAACGCGGTCACGCACATGCGCAGCGTGTTCGGCGGCATCCGCCGCCTCAACTCGCTGCGCAGCGAGGAGCTCTTCGCCGAGGCCAAGGAGCTGCGCGCGCCGATCGAGCTCGTGCGCTGGGTGGCCGAGCACGGGAAACTGCCGGTGGTCACGTTCACCGCAGGCGGGATCGCCACTCCGGCCGACGCCGCGCTCTGCATGCAGCTGGGAGCCGACGGCGTCTTCGTCGGCAGTGGCATCTTCAAGTCCGGTGATCCGGAGAAGCGTGCCCGCGCAATCGTCGAGGCGACCACGCACTACATGGACGCCGACGTGCTCGCGCGTGTCTCGGCAGGGCTGGGCGAGCCGATGGTCGGGATCTCGACCGCGACGCTCGACCCGAGCGAGCTGCTCGAGACCCGCGGCTGGTAGCGCTTAGATCTAGATCTGGCCGGTCTTCGCGAGCTGGGCGATCTCTTCGAGGCTCAGCGAATTCAAGTCGGCCGGAAGTGGATCGGCGAGCCGGGCCGGAACGAGGGTAGGCCCTTCCACGAACGGGGCGGGCTCAGGCGCTACTTCGAGAACAGGTTCAGGCGCCGCTTCGAGCACGGGCTCGGGTGCCGCTTCGAGCACGGGCTCGGGTTCGGGCTCGGGCTCGACGTACTCGGGAACGTAGACCGCCGGAGCTTCGGGCTCCAGATCGGCCGCCGGTTCGAGGTACGCGGCAATGCGCGCATTCACGAACGAGGGCGACTCGGGCTCCAGGTCGGGCTCGGGGGTGAAATATTCGGGCTCTGGCGTGACGTACTCGGGCACGTGCAGGTCCTCGACCGGAGCAGGCTCGAGCTCGGGCTCCACGACCTCGAACACGGGTGCCGGCACCGGCGGCGCGGGGGGGACGGATGCGGAGTAGGAGTCAGAGAGAAGCGCCGCGGTGTTGCGCTCGAGGTGCAGCTGGCACAGGGAGCTCTGGGCCTGGAGCCGGTAGCCGAAGGCGCGCGCGTCGCCGATCACATACCCGGCCAGCGCGCCGACCAGGATGCCGGCAAGCAGCGTCCCGAACCCAAACTGATGCGGGATCGGCCAAGAGTCGCCGAGCGAGGTCAGCGGGACGGCCCCGAAGAATCCGCCGATCACCGCGCCGATGACGGCGCTCGTCACGCCCATCGAATCCGCCCGTCGATTGAGGCGATTCGCGTGTTCCAGGATCACGCGCGGCTCGTAGTTCAGCTGGGTCACGTTTCACTCATCGGCTGGAGGCGGGCCGACCTTGAGAGTCAGCGCAAGCCGCCGCGCTCGTGGTGCGCGCGGAAGAAATTCTCGCTGCCCGCGGTCGCCATCGCGGCCGATGCGCTGATCTCCAACGAGAGCGCCGCCGCGGCGACGATCTGGGCGAAGCGGTAGACCTTCCCGGAACCGGCACAGCCGATCGCGGCCAGCCAGTCGCGGGCTGAGGGGAGCGTCGTGCCGCCGCCCACAGTTCCCACCTCCAGGCCAGGGAACCGGATCGTCGCCTGCAACCCGCCCTCGACGCGTCGAGCAGTCCCGTGGGCCATCGAGGATGTCCCGACCATGCCGAGATCCTGACCGGTGGCGGCGAACACGGCGGCGACCGCAGACGCGGGGGTGAATGCGACCGATTGCATCCCCGAGGCGACGGCGCCGTGAGTGCCCGCCCATGAGAGCGCCTCGAGGTCTTCGACGGTGGTGTGGAGCACCCGGCGGATCTGCTCGTCGGCGAGGAACGCCTCGGCGAGCACGGTCTTGCCATGGCCGGAATGGAAGTACTCGTAGGACGGCTTCTTGTCGCCGCCCATGTTCGCCTCGAGGAGCGCCCGCTCCGGTTTGACCGGGGCGCGCTGCATCACGTAGCCCATGTTCAGGGCGTAGGCGTTGCGGGTCATCATGTTCGGCCCGACCGCGTCTCCGGTCGTCCACGCCCACAGCACGTGGCACATCGGGCCGACCACGTGCGTCTTCATCTCCCGGAGGACTGCGCGGCGCGAAAGTGACGGGTCGTCTGCGGCGACGAGCCAGTCGCGCATGGCGGGGAGCTCGGCCGCGAGCCAGCGCGCGAGTGCGATCGCCTGCGCCGCGTCGGCGCACACGAAGCACGACGCACGGGTGATCCGGTCGGCGAGTACGTAGGTCCTGACGACTCCGGCGGCGGTCGCGCCGCGTGTCATCGAGAGGGTCAGGCTCCCCTCGGTGTGCGCGAGCGGCACGTGGACGTCTTCCTCGGCACGTCCGGTCTCGACGACGTCGCCGCCCTCGGAGAGCTCGTACGTGCCGAGCTCGATCCGGATCGGGCAAACCGAGACCGGGATGACGGCGACGCCGGTGAGCGCCTCGGCCGCCTCGGCAAACGGCTCGAGGTCGACGGAGGTGACGAGGCCGTCCACCCCCAGGAGCTCCTGGCGCGCGCGAATCGATGCGGGATCATTCTTCCGGGGCCAGCGCATACTCGATACGTTCGCAGAATGGCCGCGATGATGATGGACGGCAGGGCGCTCGCCGAGCGAATTCGCGCCGAGGTCGCCGAGGAGGTGCTCGCGCTCGGCGGCGTCGGCCTCGCCACCGTGCTGGTCGGCGACGATCCGGCTTCGGACATCTACATCCGCCGCAAGCACGAGGCGGCCGAGGCTGCGGGCTTCCGGACCGAGGACCTGCGCCTGCCGGCCACGATCTCGCAGAAAGAGCTGCTCGATCGCGTCGCCGGGCTCAACGCCGACGACGCGATCGACGCCCTGCTCGTCCAGCTGCCGCTCCCGGACCAGATCGACGAAGAGCGAGATCATCCGTGCGGTCGACCCGGTCAAGGACGTCGACGGCTTTCATCCGCTGAATGCCGGCGAGCTACTGCTTGGTCACCCGCGGCCTCGTGCCGGCGACCGCGCGTGGCGTCATGGCGCTCCTCGCGGAGTACCGGATCGAGCTCGACGGCGCACGGGCGGTCGTCGTCGGTCGCAGCGAAATCGTCGGCAAGCCGGTCGCGCAGCTGCTCGAGCAGGCGAACGCGACCGTGACGGTCTGCCACTCGCACACCCGGGACCTCGCACGCCAGACGCTCGACGCGGAGGTGCTGGTCGTCGCGGCCGGTCGTGCGGAGATCGTCTCGCCGGACATGGTCGCGGTCGGCGCCGTCGTCATCGACGTCGGCATCAACCGGACGGCCGCGGGGCTCGTCGGGGACGTCGACCCCGGCGTCGCCGAGATCGCCGCATTCATGACGCCGGTGCCGGGCGGCGTCGGCCCGATGACGATCGCCTGCCTGCTCGAGAACGCCGTCCTGTGCGCCCGCCTCCGCCGGAATTGATGTGACGCAAACCGCTTGCAAGCAGGGAGAACCGGCGGTATCGTTTTGCCGTTCCGTCGGTCGACGGACGGCATAGTCATCCAGTAAGGAGCACGTAGTTGGCTGAAGGCACCGTCAAGTGGTTTTCGAACGAGAAAGGCTTTGGCTTCATCGAGCGCGAGGGTGGTGACGACGTGTTCGTTCACTTCTCCGCGATCACGATGGACGGCTACAAGTCGTTGACCGAGGGTCAGCGCGTGCAGTTCGAGGTCGTGCAGGGCGACAAGGGCCTGCAGGCAGCGAACGTTCAAGCGGCCTAGCTTCTTTCGGAACCGAACCGCGCGAAGGGCTCCGAAAGGAGCCTTTCGCATTATGGGAGACTCGAACGATGGCGATCACCAGAGATGAAGTACTGCATGTTGCGAGGCTTGCCCGCCTCGAGCTGACCGACGACGAGGTAACGCGCTTCCAGGAGCAGCTCTCTGCGATCCTCGAGGCCGTCTCGAAGGTCTCCGAGCTCGATCTCTCGGACGTCCCTCCGACCTCGCACCCGCTCGAGATCGCGAACGCCTGGGACGACGATGTGCCGAGGCCGTGCCTGCCACTCGACGACGTCTTTGCGAACGCGCCCGACCGCGACGACGACTACTTCCGGACGCCGCCGGCATGATCGACACGCTGCGACTCACCGCCGAGCAGGCCCACAGACTTCTCCAGAGCGGCGAAATCTCCGGCGCCGAGCTCTTCGCTGCCTACCGCGCGGCGATCGAGGAGCGCGACGGCGAGCTGAACGCGTTTCTCACGCTCGTCGAGGATCCGGGCGGAGAGAGCGTGCCGATCGCGCTCAAGGACGTGATCTCGACCAAGGGAGTCCGCACCACCGCCGGCTCGAAGATCCTCGAGAACTACGTGCCGGTCTTCGACTCGACCGTCGCAGCGAAATGCAAGGCGCGCGGACTGCGCCTCCTCGGGAAAACGAACACCGACGAGTTCGCGATGGGCTCGTCGACCGAAAACTCAGCCTTCGGGCCGTCGCGTAACCCATGGGATCCCTCGCGCGTGCCAGGCGGCTCCGGCGGCGGCTCGGCGGCCGCCGTGTCGGGCGGGCTTGCCCCGTGGGCGCTCGGCTCCGACACCGGCGGGTCGGTGAAGCTGCCGTCCGCGTTTTGCGGCAACGTCGGCCTGCGTCCGACCTACGGCACGGTCTCGCGCTACGGGATCGTCGCGTTCGCGTCGAGCCTCGACCAGGTCGGGCCGGTGACGAAGACGGTGCGGGATTGTGCGTGGCTGTACATGACGATCAGCGGGCGCGATGAAAACGACTCGACCACCGTCGACGTGCCGGCCGTGGAGCTACCCGCCGGCGAGGACCTGAAAGGGCTGCGCATCGGCGTGCCGCGCCAGCTGAACGAGGTCGAGGGAATCGAGCCCGGCGTGAAGGCCGCGGTCGACGCCGCGATCCGCCATGCCGAGGCGCTCGGCGCGTCGGTCGACACGTGCGAGTTGCCGCTGTCGGTCGACTACGGGATGCCGTGCTACTACCTGATCGCGCCGGCGGAGGCATCGGCGAATCTCGCGCGGTACGACGGCGTGCGCTACGGGCTGCGCTCGCCCGGCGCCGACTTCCGCGAGATGGTGATGGCCACGCGCCACGACGGTTTCGGCGACGAGGTGAAGCGGCGGATCATGCTGGGCACGTACGCGCTCTCGTCCGGGTACTACGACGCCTACTACGGCACGGCGCAGAAGGTGCGCACGGTGATCAAGCGCGAGCACGACGCGTTGTTCGAGCGATTCGACGTGCTGGTCTCTCCGACGTGCGCGACCACGGCGTTTCCGGTGGGCGCGAAATCGCAGGACCCGCTCGCGATGTACCTCACCGATGTTTTCACGATCCCCTCCTGCGTCGCCGGCCTCCCGGGCATGTCGATTCCCTGCGGCCTATCCGACGGCCTGCCGGTCGGGCTCCAGCTGATCGGCGCGCAGTTCGCCGAGAACACGCTGTTTCGGGCCGGCCATGCGCTCGAGCAGGCAATCGGCTTCGACTACGTCCCGGAGCGCCTGCGTGCCTGAGTGGGAGCCGGTCATCGGCCTGGAGATCCACGTGCAGCTGAAGACGCGGTCGAAGATGTTCTGCCGTTGCGCGAATGGGTTTGGCGGCACGCCGAACTCGCAGACCTGCCCGGTGTGCCTCGCGTTTCCGGGCGCGCTGCCGGTGCCGAACCAGCGCGCAATCGAGGAGACGATCAAGCTCGGGCTCGCGCTCGGCTGCACGATCGCCGGGCGGGCGGTCTTCCACCGCAAGAACTATTTCTATCCGGACAACCCGAAGGCGTACCAGATCTCGCAGTACGACGAGCCGCTCTGCTCGGGCGGCAGCCTCACCGTCCCGACGCCGGACGGTGACGTCGAGATCGGGATCGTGCGCGCGCACCTCGAGGAGGATGCGGCGAAGAACGTGCATGTTGCGGCGTCGGGACGCATTCACGGCGCGACGGCGACCCTCGTCGACTTCAACCGCTGCGGAACGCCCCTCCTCGAGATCGTCACTGCCCCCGAGATTCACTCGGCCGAGGTTGCGAAGCGATTCCTTCAGCTGTTGCGGCAGACGGTGATCGAGCTCGGCCTGTCCGACGCAGAGCTCGAGAAGGGCTCGATGCGGTTCGACGTCAACGTGTCGGTGCGGCCGAAGGGATCGGACGAGTTGCGTACACGAACGGAGCTGAAGAACATGAACTCGTTCAGCTTCGCGGCGAAGGGCATCGAGAAGGAGATCGCGCGGCAGGCCGGCATCTACGAGCAGGGCGGCACGGTCGACCAGGAGACGCTGCACTTCGACCCGACGAACGAGGACTCGCCGCCGCTGCGCTCCAAGGAGGAGGCGCAGGACTACCGCTACTTCCCCGAGCCCGACCTCGTCCCGGTCCATCCACCGGCGGAGCTCGTCGAACGGTTGCGCGGAGAGATCGGCGAGCTGCCCGCGGCGCGGATCGACCGGATTGCTCGCACGCTCTCGTTCTACGACGCCGACGTGCTGGTCACGGGCGGGCTCGACCGGCTGTGGTCGGAGGTGGTGGCGGCCGGGGCGGATCCGAAGGAAGCAGCCAACGTTCTCTCGAACGCGTTTGTCGCCGCCGGGATCGATCCGGAGCGCGTCGACTCGGCCGAGCTCGCGAAGCTCGTCGCGGCACGGGCCGAGATCCCACGTGCGGCGTTCGACGAGGCGATCGCACGCTCGGGCGACGACGGCTTCAGCGCCGACCCGTACCTGGCGCAGAAGGCGGTCAGCGACGTCTCGCGAGCTCGACCCGGTGATCGACGCGGTGATCGCTGCGAACCCGGGTCAGGCCGAGGCCTACCGCGGCGGCAAGGAGGGGCTGCTCGGCTTCTTCGTCGGCCAGGTGATGAAGGAGACCGGCGGCAAGGCCGACGCTCGCGTGGTCAACGAACGCGTGCGCGAGAAGCTCGGCGCGTAGCGCCGGCGCGAGGTCTGTTGAAATTGATCACGCGTCAACCTGGGAGGACCCCTAACCCCGCCCCTCTCGGCGATCGAGCCTACCGCCCAACCACGCACGTGTCTGTGACGAAACTGCACCAACAGTGCAACGGCGGCCGATAGCCTGAGGAGCATGGAGAAGCGCTACCTCTTCACGCCCGGGACCGACGCCCGTGCCGCCGGAGGTGCTCGCGGCGATGGCGGAGCCGATGGTGCACCACCGCGGGCCCGACTTCCGGCTCGTGTACGAGCGCTGTCTGGCGCGCCTCCAGCAGGTCTTCCGCACCGAGGGGCAGGTGCTGCTCTTCGCGGCGTCCGGGACGGGCGCGATGGAATCGGCCGTGGCGAATCTCACCGGTGCCGGCGATCGCGTCGCGGTCGTCATCGCCGGCGCGTTCGGCGAGCGCTGGGCGGCGATCTGCGAGCAGTACGGCCTCGACGTGCAGCGCATCGCCTACGAGTGGGGTGAGGTACCGGTGCCCGACGAGGTGGGCGCGGCGGTCGCCGAGAGCGGTGCGCGCATCGTCTTCTGCACCCAATCTGAAACCTCGACCGGTGTCGTCGCCGACGTGCAAGGGCTGAAGGCGGCGATCGGCGACGCGGTGCTCGTCGTCGATGCGATCTCGTCACTCGGCGCGGTGCCGCTGGACACGGACGCATGGGGGGTCGACGTCGTCGTCGGCGGCTCGCAGAAGGCGCTGATGTGCCCGCCGGGGCTCGCGATGGCGAGTGTCGCCGAGCGTCTCTGGGAGACGTTGCCGCCCCCGCGCAGCTTCTATTTCGACTGGGCTCGCGCGCGCAAGGCGCAAGAGGTCTTCGACGCCGCGTTCACGCCGGCGGTCTCGCTGATTCGCGGGCTGGACGTCGCACTCGGGATGCTCCTCGACGACGGCCTCGAGGCGGCCTTCGAGCGTCACGTACGCCTCGGGCGCGCAACCCGCGCCGGCCTGAAGGCAATGGGAGTCGAGCTCTTCTCGCCCGATGAGGATTCGTCGTCGGTCGTCACGGTGGCGCGAGTGCCCGACGGCGTCGACGGCACCGAGCTCCTCCGTCACCTGCGCGACCGACACGGCGTGACGCTGGCGCCTGGACAGGGTGGGCTGAAGGGAAAGATCTTCCGCATCGGCCACATCGGCTGGTTCGACATCTTCGACATCGCCGCCGCACTCGCGGCCGTCGAGTTGTCGCTCACCGAGCTTGGCGCCGAGATCGAGCGTGGCGTTGCGGTCACGCGCGCGTTCGAGGCGTACGAGCAGAGTGCCCGAGTGGCCTGAGCCTGTCGAGCGCGTCGCCGCGGTGCTCCGCGCCGGGGCGATCGACGCGACGATCCAGGAGTTCCCGCAGGGAACGCCGACCGCCGAGGAGGCCGCGCGTGCGGTCGGCTGCCGGCTCGAGCAGATCGTGAAGACGCTCGTGCTCGTCTGCGACGGCGAATACGTGCTCGCGCTCGTCCCCGGCGACCGTCGCGCCGACCTCGCCAAGATCGCGGCCGAGGTGGGCGCGCGCGACGTGCGCGTGGCGCGCCCTGAGGAGGTCGTCGAGGCGACCGGCTTCGAACCTGGTGCGGTCGCACCCTTCCCGCGTCGCGGCGCCGTTGCCGTCCTGATCGAGCGGACGCTCCTGCAGCACCAGCAGGTCTGGATCGGCGCCGGCTCGACCCGGCACATGGCCGTGCTCGCGCCGGGTGACCTCCAGAGCCTGGCCGGGGCACGCGGGGCCGACGTCGTGGCGACCGCCGGGTAAAGTTTCAGGATGCAGCCGACCGCCAAGATCTGGATGAACGGCGACCTCGTCGACTGGGACGACGCGCGCATCCACGTCGGTGCGCATGGGCTCCACTACGGAACAGGCGTCTTCGAAGGCATCCGCTGCTACGACACGCCGAAGGGCCCATCGGTGTTCCGGCTCAGCGACCACATGCAGCGCCTGCACAACTCGGCGCGGCTGATCTACATGGAGCTCCCGTATTCGGTCGAAGAGCTGCGGGCGGCGACGAACGACTTGCTCGCAGCCTGTGATCTGCAGGAGTGCTACATCCGGCCGATCGCCTTCTACGGCTTCGGGCAGCTCGGTGTGTCGGCGCGCGGCAATCCGGTCGAGACGGTGATCATGGCGTGGCCGTGGGGCACCTACCTCGGCGAAGACGCGCTCAGCTTGGGAATCCGCACGAAGATCTCGACCTGGCAGCGCGTCCCCCCGAACGTGATTCCGCACGCGTCGAAGGCGACCGGTGTCTACCTGAACTCGATGCTCGCAGTCAGCGAGGCCCAGCGGGCCGGCTACGACGAAGCGATCATGCTCACGCCCGAAGGCACCGTTGCCGACGGGCCGGGCGAGACGATCTTCGCCGTCCACGATGGCAAGCTCGTGACGCCAGGGCTCGAGACCGGGATCCTGCACGGGATCACCCGCGACTCGGTGATCACGATCGCACGCGACCTCGGCTACACGGTCGAGGAGAAGACGCTGATCCGCTCCGACCTCTACCTCGCCGACGAGGTGTTCATGTGCGGCACCGCCGCAGAGGTGACGCCGGTGCGTTCAGTTGACGATCACGAGATCGGTGTCGGCCCCATCACGCTCGAGATCCAGAAGAACTACCTGGACACGGTGCGCGGTGCGACCGATCGCTTCGCCGAG
This sequence comes from uncultured Actinomycetes bacterium, assembly GCA_963761365.1. Taxonomy (GTDB): domain Bacteria; phylum Actinomycetota; class Thermoleophilia; order Gaiellales; family Gaiellaceae; genus PALSA-600. The sequence goes on from CAVXHB010000002.1 coordinate 171,349, forward strand.
TGGCGCGAGCTCGTTCCCGCCGCTGCCACGCGCGCCGCGTGAGCACGGCAACCGGCGCAATCGCGCTCTCGGCACCGTGGATCGACGAGCGCGACGAAGAGCTCGTACTCGAGGTGCTGCGCTCGGGGCGGCTCTCGCTCGGCCCGACGGGGCCCCGTTTCGAGGAGCTGCTCGCCGAGGCCGTCGGCGCGCGCCATGCGGCTGCGGTCTCGTCCGGGACCGCGGGCCTGCATCTGTGCATGCGGCTTGCCGGCGTCGAGGCCGGCGACGAGGTGATCACGTCGCCGTATTCGTTCGTCGCTTCGGCGAACTGCGCGATCTACGAGGGGGCGACGCCGGTGTTCGCGGACATCGACCCGAAGACGTTCAACCTCGACCCGGCAGCGGTGGAGGCAGCCGTGACGCCGCGCACGCGCGCGGTCGTCGCGGTCGACATCTTCGGCTACCCCTGCGAGCTTCACGAGCTGCGCGTCATCTGCAACCGCTATGGGCTCGCGCTGATCGAGGACGCGTGCGAGGCGCTCGGTGCGCGCTACAAGGGGAAGCCGCTCGGCTCGCACGGCCACCCGGCGGTCTTCGCGTTCTATCCGAACAAGCAGATCACCACGGGCGAGGGCGGTGCGGTCACGACCGGCTCGGCGGAGACGTACGAGCTGCTCGTCTCCCTCCGAAACCAGGGGCGACTGGAGACGTCGAGCTGGCTCCAGCACGGCAGGCTCGGTTACAACTACCGGCTCGACGACATCTCGGCCGCGCTCGGGATCGGGCAGCTCGAGAAGCTCGACCGGATCCTGGCCGGGCGCCGCGAGGTCGCGGCGCGATACGGAGAGCTCCTGGCCGGTCTCGACCTGGAAACGCCGCTCGCCGACGACGCCGATCACGAGCGCTCGTGGTTCGTCTACGTCGTCGAGCTGCCGCGCGGGGTCGACCGTGACGGAGTGATTCACCGGCTCGGCGAGCAGGGGATCGGCGCGGCGCCGTACCTGCCGTCGGTCCATCTGCAGTCCTACATGCGCGAGCGGTACGGGTTTGCCGAGGGGCTCTGCCCGGTGAGCGAGGACGTGAGCGCGCGGACGATGGCGATCCCGTTTCATGCGCGCCTCGCGCGCGAGGACCAGGAACGTGTCGTGGACGCGCTCCGCTCTGCCGTGGTATGAAGTGGATGTCCCTGTGGCAGGCATGAGGCGCACAACTGTGGTTGGCCCGCGCGCGCGGTTTCTCGGCGCGACTCTCGTTGCGCTGCTCGGGGTTGCGCTTTTGAGCGGCTCGGCGGCCGCAGCCGGCGGGTCGGGCGTGGTCGCGGTCACCGGCCAGGTCGGCAAGCTTCAGATCGACAAGAGCAACCGTGCCGCGGTGATTGCGTTCGCCGGGGCGCCCGACGTCGAGGTCCGGCAGAGGGTGCTCGGCTTCCCGTCGTACGACGCGCTCGGCTACGACTGCTCGAACACGGAGTCCGCGAACAACTTCCCGATCGGGAACAGCGGCCCGTACTGCGTGACGATCTTCTTCACCGACATCGCGAGCCACTCGCTCGAAGACTTCGTCAGCTCGAGCGACAGCTACCACGAGCGCAGCGGCGTCCGGATCGGGACGTCGGTCGCGGATGCACAGCGGCTGCTGCACAGGCAAGTCTCCCGCGGGTGTGGCGTCGTACTGAAGGTCGACGGCGCGAAGGCGGCGCTCAGGATCAACTTCACGGGCGGCCACGCCGACACCTTCGTGCTCCACAGCCTGAAGCGCACCGCAGGCCTCTTCAACTGCACCCGCTAAAGGGGACAGGTCCCGGTGCCAGGCACCGCCACAGAAGTGTCACCGACGTTCCACATTGCGCTGCAATCGGCCGTTTCGCATATCACGGCGGTGCCAGGCATGGCGACAGAACCGTGACGGACTGTCCACAGGCGCGATAATCCGCCGGTGACCGACGGCGCTCCGCGGATGATCTTTCTCGGCTTCGGCAAGTACGTCCGCGCCGACAAGATCTACGCGCTCGAGCCGCTGCCGGAGGGCCAGCGGGGCAGCGGCGCCCGGACGCGCGTTTGGGTCGACGGCATCGCCGACCCGATCGTCGCCTCGCGGACGGAGCGGGCGATCGTTTCGGCGATGGGAGGCAATCCCGCGTCCGACAACGTCCGCATCGTCGACGAGGCACTCGATCTCGCGCAGCGGATGGCGGAGGCTGCGGAGCAGGGCAAGTTCGACGTCGTCGACCTCGGGCGGCGCGCGCGTCGCCTTCTTGCTTCGACCGCGGAGCCCGAGGGCCTGTTCTGATCATCCGCCCGCTCGTCGACGAGGATGCTCAGCTCGTGCTCGACCTCCACACCGCCAACCGAGAGTTCCTCGCGCCGTTCGACCCGGTTCGCGACGACGACTTCTTCACGCTCGAAGTGCACCGCGCGCGCATCGCCGAGGCAGGACGGCACAGCTGGCTGATCCTCGACGACGGCGAGCCCGCCGGCTTCATCGGCCTCAGCAACGTCGTGCGCGGCCCGCTGCAGTCCGCGATCCTCTCCTACTGGGTCGACCAGGATCACAACGGGCGCGGTCTCGCCACCCGCGCCGTCGCGAGCCGTCGTCGACTACGCGTTCGGCGACCTCGAGCTCCACCGGGTCGAAGCCGGAACGCTGCCGGACAACTTCGGCTCGCAGCGCGTTCTCGAGAAGAACGGGTTCGAGCGCTACGGCCTTGCGCGACGCTTCCTGCTGATCGCGGGAGAGTGGCGCGACCACGTGCTCTTCGAGCGCATCGCAGAGTGAACTTCGCGCGCAGCGTCCACGAGATCGCGCCCGAGCTCGTCGGCTCCGAGCTCTACGTCGACGGCGTCGGCGGCGTGATCGTCGAGGTCGAGGCCTACGACCACGAAGATCCGGCCGCCCACGGCTTCCGCGGCCGCACCGAGCGCAATGCCGACGATGTTCGGCCCGCCCGGTCACGCATACGTCTACCGCTCCTACGGAATCCACTGGTGCCTCAACTTCGTCTGCGAGGAGGAGGGAGTCGCAAACGCCGTGCTGATCCGCGCGCTCGAGCCGCTCGCCGGCCTCGACGCGATGAGAGAACGCCGCGGCGTCGACGTCGCCCCGCCTGCTCTGCGCCGGACCCGGCCGCCTCTGCCAGGCGCTCGGCGTCACCCGCGAGCACGACGGGCTGCCACTCGACGAACCTCCGTTCGAGCTCCGGCCGAGAGCGCGCGAGGTCGAGCTCGTCGTCGGCCCGCGGATCGGGATCACGAAGGCGGTCGAACTGCCGTGGCGCTACGGGCTTGCCCGCTCGCCCTTCTTGAGCCGGCCGTTTCCGCGCGCGACCACGAGCGTCACGCGGTCGTAGGCAGACAGCGTTCCCTTCAGCGGCTTCTGGCTGATCACGAGCCCCGCGCGCTCACCGGGAAGCGCCGGGCGCCACACGACCCGAGTCCGCAGCGGCTGGAGCAGCAGCCGGGCCTTCGCCTTCACGAGCAGCGTGCCGCGCACGTCCGGCACCTGAACCTCGTTCGGCTTGCAGTTCGCCGTCTTCAGCGAAACGCCGCTGAACAGCTGCACGGTGTTCACTCCGCGGCAGTTGCCGTTGTCGAGCTCGAGCCGGCCGGGCGGTGTTCGGAAGACCACGCTCGCAGGGGTCGAGTACGGGATCGATGGCGCCGGAAACGCGCTCGGCGTCAGACGCCGGTACGGGAGCGCCTTCTGCATGAACGCCTTCCAGATCAGCGCGGGGTAGGTGCCGCCGGCAACGGCGCGGCCGTGGAACTGGCTGAGCATCGGCACCAACTTGTCCGGATAGCCCACCCAGACCGCCGTGACGAGGTTGGGTGTGAAGCCGACGAACCACGCGTCGCCGAAGTTCTCGGTGGTGCCGGTCTTGCCGGCAACGGTCCAGCCGGGGAGTTGCGCCGCCGTGCCGGTGCCGGACTGGATCACGCCCTCGAGCATCTGGTCCTCGATCGCTGTCAGGTTCGGGTCGAGCACGCGGTGCGGATAGGTGTAGTTCGGTTTGCACGCGCCGCTGCCGACGGCGATGCACTCGATCGTTCGCGGCTCGTTGCCGTACAGCGAGTCGTCGAGGCGAAAGCCACCGTTCGCCAAGCTCGCGTACGCACGCGCCATCTCGAGCGGGGTTGCCGGCTCGGCGCCGAGGCCGATCGCGAAGTACGGCTGCAGCGGTGTCGTGATCCCCATGGCGGTCGCCGTGTGCGCGACCGTTGCGCGGGCCGACGATGTTCGTCAGCTGCGCGAAGACCGTGTTGTCCGAGACCGCGATTGCTTTGTTGAGGTCGATCGGGCCGAGGTACTCGCCCTCGAAGTTGTTGACGTTCCAGAGCTTGTCGCCGATGAAGATCGACACGCGATGGGACACGAGCGTCGTGGCCGGTGCGATTCCCGACTCGAGCGCGGCGGCGAGCACGAACGGCTTGAACGCCGAGCCCGGCTGGCGCTCACCCTGCGTTGCCAGGTTGAACTGGCTGTGGTGGTAGTTGCGGCCGCCGACCATCGCCAGCACCGCACCGGTGTGAGGGTCGAGTGCGACGAGCGCCGCAGTCGGCCCGATCGACGGCGGCAGCTCCTTCGCGATCGCCTCGCGTGCGAGCTTCTGCAATCCGAGGTCGATCGTCGTCGTCACGCGCAGGTTGGCGCCGTACACATACCTCGTGCCACGCGCTCGCACGAGCTGGTCGGTGACGTAGTTCGCGAAGTAGGGCGCGGCCGCGCTCTGCGTCGACGGCAGGCTGATGTTCTGAGGCTTCGGCATCGGCGCCTTGACCGCGCGCGCGTACTGCTTCGTGGAGATGTAGTTCTGGTCGAGCATCTGCCGGAGCACCAGGTTCCGACGGGCGCGCGCGAGCTTCGGATGAGCCACCGGGTCCCACAGGGTCGGGTCCTCGGGGATACCGGCGAGCAGCGCCGCCTCGGCCAGGGTGACGTGCGCCGTGTCGGCGCTGTGTCCGAAGTACACCTTGCAGGCCTGCTGGACGCCGTAGGCGCCGTTGCCGAAGTAGACGGTGTTCAGGTACGCGGTCAGGATCTGGTCCTTCGTCCACTTCTGTTCGAGCCGCCAGGCGAGTGCCGCCTCCTTCAGCTTGCGTCCGACGGTCGGGGCGCTGCCGTTGATCGCGTTCTTGACGAACTGCTGCGTGATCGTCGAGCCACCCTGCACCGGCCGGCCCAGGAGGTCGTTCCAGGCCGCGCGCAGGATCGCGCGAGCATCGACTCCGTGGTGCTCGTAGAAGCGCTTGTCCTCGATCGCGACGATCGCCTGCCCGAGCAGGGGCGAGATCTCGCTCGCAGGGAGGACGACTCTCGACTGCGAGCCGCGGAGGATCGCGAGCACGGTCTTGCCGTCGGCTGCATAGACGTACGTGTTCGCCTGAAGGCGCGGCGGCTTCGTCGGGTCGAGCGACGGGATCTGCGACGCGACCGCCGTCAGCATCCCGTACGTGAACGCCGCGAACCCAAGTGTGAACAGCACGAGCAGGAGCCCGAGGAGTCGGAGCTTGCGGATGCGCCGACGTTTCGGCGCGCGAGTCTTGCGGCGGAACAGCGCCAAAACGCCCGCTAGTCTAGCCCCGGTGGCCATCCCGGACCTGACGCGCAACGCGGTCGACGTGCTGCCCGAGGGCGGGCTCGAGGCCAAGCTGAAGCTGAGCCGTCCATTGCGGGTCAAGCTCGGGATCGACGTCACCTCGCCGGACATCCACATCGGCCGGGCGATCCCGCTCCAGCGCATGCGCGCCTTCCAGGACGAGGGGCACACCGGCGTCCTGATCATCGGCGATTACACGACGCGAATCGGCGATCCGTCAGGGCGTTCGGCGGAGCGTCCGATCCTCTCCGACGAGGAAATCGATTCGAATGCGAAGACCTATCTCGAGCAGGCAATGGTCGTGCTGGATGCCGATCGCACCGAGGTTCGCTACAACGGCGAATGGCTTTCAAAACTCTCGTACGCAGAGGTCGTACGGCTCGCGCGCACGATTACGGTCGCGCGCATGCTCGAGCGCGACGACTTCGCGAAGCGGATGGCTGCGCGAGAACCGATTTCGGTCTCCGAGCTCCTCTATCCGCTGATGCAGGCCTACGACTCGGTGGCGGTCGAGGCCGACGTCGAGCTCGGCGGCACCGACCAGCTGTACAACCTGCTCGCCGGCCGCGAGGTGATGGGCCACTACGGGCTCGAGCCGCAGGTCGTGCTGACGACGCCGCTGCTTCTCTCCTGGGACGGCGAGAAGATGAGCTCGTCGCTGGGCAACAACATCCCGTTGACGGCGGCGCCCGAGGAGATGTTCGGGAAGACGATGCGGATCCCGGACGAGCTGCTCCCGCAGTGGTGGCAGCTCGTGGCCGAGGCCGAGCCGCCGGCCGGGGAGCCGATGGAGGCGAAGCTGGCGCTGGCGCGCTGGATCGTCACCCGCTCCCACGGGGCGGATGCCGCCGCAGGCCGCCGAGGAGCACTTCACGCGCGTCGTGCGGGAGGGCGGAGCGCCGGACGAGGTGCCCGAGGTTCAGCTCCCGGCGGGCGATCCCGTCCATTTGCCGGCTCTGCTCGCCGAGTCCTTCGGGGTCGGATCGACCTCCGAGGCGCGGCGGCTGATCGACCAGGGTGGGGTGAAGCTCGACGGGGAGCCGGTGCGCGAGCTCGACATCCCACGCGAGCGCCTGGCGGGCGCTCAGCTCCAGGTCGGCAAGCGGCGCTTTGGCCGCTTGACCAAGGGCTGATCGGCGCTATACTCCTTCGGCTGTCCAATAGGGCGGCGTAGGAAAGTCCCATAAACCCGTCGACTGGAGTCCACCGGCCCTAACTCGTATCCGATACGATGAAGGAGTTCTATGGTGGGCCTCTGGCGCGAGTCGGAGGCTTTTTTTACGCCGTTTGACGGCGCCGGTCTTTGAAAACTCAACAGCGTTCACAAACGTCGAGAACTCGAGCGGTTGGCTTCGGCCACCCGTGAGAGGCATACCTCGTCGTGGCTTTTGCCACGACCTTTGAGCACTAGCTCAAAGTGAAGGTCTCGCCGGCCAGCACACCGGTCCGGCGAACAAACACTTCACGGAGAGTTTGATCCTGGCTCAGGACGAACGCTGGCGGCGCGCTTAACACATGCAAGTCGAGCGAGAACCAGTCCTTCGGGACTGGGGACAGCGGCGAACGGGTGAGTAACACGTGGGTAATCGACCCTTGGTACTGGGATAGCCCGGGGAAACCCGGATTAATACCGGATGGCCCAGCAGCTCTTCGGGGCGGCTGGAAAAGGTAGCTTCGGCCTCCGACCAAGGACGAGCCCGCGGCGGATTAGCTTGTTGGCGGGGTAACGGCCCACCAAGGCGACGATCCGTAGCTGGTCTGAGAGGACGATCAGCCACACTGGGACTGAGACACGGCCCAGACTCCTACGGGAGGCAGCAGTGGGGAATCTTGCGCAATGGGCGAAAGCCTGACGCAGCGACGCCGCGTGGGGGAAGAAGGCTTTCGGGTTGTAAACCCCTTTCAGGAAGGACGAAGCTACTCGGGTTAATAGCCCAGAGGGTGACGGTACTTCCAGAAGAAGCCCCGGCTAACTACGTGCCAGCAGCCGCGGTAATACGTAGGGGGCAAGCGTTGTCCGGATTTATTGGGCGTAAAGAGCGTGTAGGCGGCCAGACAGGTCCGTTGTGAAAACTCGAGGCTCAACCTCGAGACGCCGATGGAAACCGTCTGGCTAGAGTCCGGAAGAGGAGAGTGGAATTCCTGGTGTAGCGGTGAAATGCGCAGATATCAGGAAGAACACCCGTGGCTAAGGCGGCTCTCTAGTACGGTACTGACGCTGAGACGCGAAAGCGTGGGGAGCGAACAGGATTAGATACCCTGGTAGTCCACGCCGTAAACGATGGGTGCTAGGTGTGGGGGGTGTCGACTCCCTCCGTGCCGAAGCTAACGCATTAAGCACCCCGCCTGGGGAGTACGGCCGCAAGGCTAAAACTCAAAGGAATTGACGGGGGCCCGCACAAGCAGCGGAGCATGTGGTTTAATTCGACGCAACGCGAAGAACCTTACCTAGGCTTGACATGCATAAGAATGGCGTGGAAACACGTCAGCCTTTCGGGGCTTATGTACAGGTGTTGCATGGCTGTCGTCAGCTCGTGTCGTGAGATGTTGGGTTAAGTCCCGCAACGAGCGCAACCCCTGTCCCATGTTGCCAGCGTGAAAGACGGGGACTCATGGGAGACTGCCGGTGACAAATCGGAGGAAGGTGGGGATGACGTCAAGTCAGCATGACCCTTATGCCTAGGGCTACACACGTGCTACATTGGCCGGTACAAAGGGCTGCAAACCCGCGAGGGGGAGCGAATCCCAAAAAACCGGTCCCGGTTCGGATTGGAGGCTGAAACTCGCCTCCATGAAGGCGGAGTTGCTAGTAATCGCGAATCAGCAACGTCGCGGTGAATACGTTCCCGGGCCTTGTACACACCGCCCGTCACACCACGAAAGTCGGCAATACCCGAAGCCGGTGGCCTAACCCGCAAGGGAGGGAACCGTCGAAGGTAGGGTTGATGATTGGGGTGAAGTCGTAACAAGGTAGCCGTAGCGGAAGCTGCGGCTGGATCACCTCCTTTCTAGGGATCCCGGAGCTATTACTCCGGTGGCTGCCTGTCCCGTTCTGATGATTTCGGTTTTGTAATTGGAATCGTCCGGTACGCAGGCTCGCCTAGATCAACGTCGACCTCGAGTTTTGAACGCTGTTGAGTTTTGAGAGACTGGCGCAAGCCGGCCTTTCAAGGTTGGGCGGACCCGTTCCGCGCGCACCTTGAAAACTCCATAGCAGCAAAAATGTGTTCTTCACGATCAAGAGACTAAGAGCACACGGTGGATGCCTAGGCGCCAAGAGCCGATGAAGGACGTGGGCGGCTGCGATAAGCCCGGGGGAGGTGCTGACCGACCTTTGATCCCGGGATTTCCGAATGGGGAAACCCACCAGTGGTAATGCGCTGGTACTCGCATCTGAATAAAATAGGGTGCGTGGAGGCAAGCTGGGGAACTGAAACATCTAAGTACCCAGAGGAAAGGAAAGAAACCTCGACTCCCTGAGTAGTGGCGAGCGAAAAGGGAAGAGCCCAAACCGTTACGACGTGATAGACGGCAGTCGTTGTCGTGGCGGGGTTGTAGGGCTTCAGTTGATCCGTCTGCCGGCGGGTCGGTGAGTTACAAAGTTGTGTGATAGGCGAAGTGCATGGAACTGCACGCCACAGAGGGTAACGGCCCCGTAGCCGAAACTCACACAGCCTCACTTCTGAAGTTCCTGAGTACGGCCGGGCACGGGAAACCCGGTCGGAACCCGCGGGGACCACCCCGCAAGGCTAAGTACTCCTTGGCGACCGATAGTGAACTAGTACCGTGAGGGAAAGGTGAAAAGTACCCCGGAAGGGGAGTGAAATAGCACCTGAAACCGTGTGCTTACAAGCGGTCGGAGCCGGCCTTTGGTCCGGTGACGGCGTGCCTTTTGCATAATGAGCCAGCGAGTTACTCGTCCACGGCGAGGTTAAGGAAACGGAGCCGTAGCGAAAGCGAGTCTGAACAGGGCGTTCAGTCGTGGGCGGTAGACCCGAAACCGAGTGATCTATCCATGGGCAGGTTGAAGCGGGGGTAAGACCCCGTGGAGGACCGAACCGACCTAGGTTGAAAACTGGGCGGATGACCTGTGGATCGGAGTGAAAGGCTAATCAAACTCGGAGATATCTGGTTCTCCCCGAAATATATTTAGGTATAGCCTCAGACGTTCAATACCGGTTGTAGAGCACTGTTTGGTCTAGGGGGCCTACCAGCTTACCGAAATCAGGCAAACTCCGAATGCCGTTATTCCAGAGTCTGGGAGTCAGACTGCGGGGGATAAGCTTCGTGGTCGAAAGGGAAACAGCCCAGACCGTCGGCTAAGGCCCCTAATTCCATGCTAAGTGGGAAACGATGTCCGATTGCACAGACAACCAGGATGTTGGCTTAGAAGCAGCCACCATTCAAAGAGTGCGTAACAGCTCACTGGTCAAGTGGTCGGGCGCGGACAATGTAACGGGGCTCAAGCATGGAGCCGAAGCCACGGACTTCGCGCAAGCGGAGTGGTAGGGGAGCGTTCCCTGGCCGGCGAAGCGGCGGCGTAAGCCAGCCGTGGAGGCCTGGGAAGTGAGAATGCTGGCACGAGTAACGAGAGACATGTGAGAAACATGTCCGCCGAATGCCCAAGGGTTCCTGAGTAAAGCTAATCTGCTCAGGGTTAGTCGGGACCTAAGCCGAGGCCGCAAGGCGTAGGCGATGGATAACAGGTTGATATTCCTGTACCACGTCCCAACCGCTATCACCGATGGCGGGACGGGGTAGGCTAGGGAAACCCAGGCGATGGTCGACCTGGGGTAACCGTGTAAGGCGGGGGATAGGGAAATCCGTTCCCCATTAGCCCGAGGCGGGATGCCGAGGCCGAAAAGGCCGAAGTTCTCGAAGCCATGCCTCCTAGAAAAGCGTCTAGGGAGGTTGGACGTGCCCGTACCAAAACCGACACAGGTGGGCAGGTAGAGAATACCAAGGCGATCGGAAGAACCCTCGAAAAGGAACTCGGCAAAATGGCCCCGTAACTTCGGGAGAAGGGGCGCCGTAGTAGGGTGAAATTCCTTCGCGGAATTAGCCTGAGGCGGCCGCAGTGAAACGGCCCAAGCGACTGTTTACCAAAAACACAGGTCTCTGCGAAGTCGAAAGACGACGTATAGGGGCTGACGCCTGCCCGGTGCCGGAAGGTCACGCGGAGAGGTTAGTCTTCGGACGAAGCTTTGAAGCCAAGCCCCGGTAAACGGCGGCGGTAACTATAACCGTCCTAAGGTGACACGCCTGAAAAAGACAGTGTGCAGCTGTCCAGGCATTTACGTTGCCCCCCGTGTCGGTAACGATGCGGTGCGCATCTGGCCAAATGCTGGAAAACCCGAGTATCCCGCACTACTCGTGATATCCGATAGGATCTCTAGAGTGACAATGTGACGGGTGCGGAAAACCAGCAGGAAAGGCTGATTGAGTCGCGTGGTTGGGTGATCGGTTTTGTAGACGGAGAAGGATGCTTCTCGATCGGGTTCGTGCGGCAACCAAACCGCGAGGACCGAAGAGGCTACAAGACCGGATACCAGGTGCTCGCACGACTTCGTCGTGACGCAAGGCGCGAGTAGCGTCGACTGTCTCGAGGAGTTGCGTGAGTTCTTTGGAGTGGGACAGGTGTACGTCAACCGGCGTCAGACAACCACCGGGAGAATCTGTACCGCTACTTCGTAGTCGTCGGCAGGATCTGGTCGAGCGGATCATCCCGTTCTTCAGGGAGTATCCGCTACGAACGGCCAAGCAGACTCGACTTCGAGAAGTTCGCTTCTTGCGTCGAGCGCATGGCCGGCGGTCAACACAAGACTCGCGAGGGTCTTGCGAGATCGTCGGAGATCATGCAAACGATGAACCGGCGTAAACCCAGGCACGAGCTGATCAGAATCCTCAGAGACCATACGCCAGATGCCCTCGACAGAGGGTGATGAGATGGTCCCGTCTGCATGGCGACATGCAGGGAGTCACATCAAAGGAAGTGCGATTCCGTTCAGAGATGTCTGCAAAAGGACATGTCCGAATAAGACGCCGAGCGAAATTCCTTGTCGGGTAAGTTCCGACCTGCACGAATGGCGTAACGACTTGGGCACTGTCTCTTCGAGGGATCCGGTGAAACTGTAGTCTCGGTGAAGATGCCGAGTACCCGTGGTTGGACGGAAAGACCCCGTGAACCTTTACTACAGCTAGATATTGGAGTTCGGGATTCGCTGTCCAGGATAGGTGGGAGGCTGTGAAGCGGAGGCGTCAGCTTTCGTGGAGCCAACCTTGGGATACCACCCTTCGTGTTCTGGGCTTCTAACCCGCTGCCGTAATCCGGGGCGGGAACAGTATCTGGTGGGTAGTTTGACTGGGGCGGTCGCCTCCTAAAATGTAACGGAGGCGCGCAAAGGTTCCCTCAGCACGGTTGGAAATCGTGCGTAGAGCGCAAAGGCATAAGGGAGCTTGACTGCGAGAGCGACAGCTCGAGCAGGGACGAAAGTCGGCCTTAGTGATCCGGCGGTAACTAGTGGACGTGCCGTCGCTCAACGGATAAAAGGTACTCCGGGGATAACAGGCTTATACTTCCCAAGCGTCCATAGCGACGGAAGTGTTTGGCACCTCGATGTCGGCTCGTCGCATCCTGGGGGTGAAGCCGCTCCCAAGGGTTGGGCTGTTCGCCCATTAAAGCGGTACGCGAGCTGGGTTCAGAACGTCGTGAGACAGTTCGGTCCCTATCCACCATGGGCGTTGGAGGCTTGAGGGGAGTCGTCTCTAGTACGAGAGGACCGAGACGAACAGACCTCTGGTGTATCAGTTGTCGTGCCAACGGCACTGCTGATTAGCCACGTCTGGATGGGATAACCGCTGAAAGCATCTAAGCGGGAAGCCCACCTCGAGATGAGGCCTCCCATCTCCTAGAGAGAGTAAGAGCCGTGGAAGACCACCACGTTGATAGGCGGGCCGTGTAAGTGCAGCAATGCATTCAGCGGACCCGTACTAATTGCTCGAGGTCTTGATTTAGAACACACCAAAGCTGCTATGGAGTTTTGAGGGTGAGCGCCTAACGGCGACGTCTCACAACTTGGGCGGTCTTAGCGGCGGGGAAACACCTCTTCCCATTCCGAACAGAGAAGTTAAGCCCGTTAGCGCCGATGGTACTCGGAGCACGCGCTCCCGGGAGAGTAGGACGCCGCCCATTATTTCTGTCGATTGCTTGGGGACAGACTCTCGAGTCTGTCCCCTTCAACGCAGAAGCACGGGCCCCGCGAGGGGCCCGTTTTCGTTCTACGCCGCCCGCAGCTTCTCGCGCCAGTCGGGGTCGAGCTCGCGCAGCCGGCGCACGCGCTCGCTGAGCGGCGGATGCGTGACGAAGAGCGCCGCGAGCCCTGTCTCTTCGAAGGGGTTCGTCGTGTACAGCGGCTCCGTCGCCGGCGAGGCCTCGAACGCGACGAGCTCCATCGCCTGCTCGAGCCGCACGAGCGCATCGGCCAGGCCGTGCGGCGAGCCGCAGAGCTCCGCCGCGAAGCGGTCCGCCTCGAACTCGCGCTTCGGCGACAGAACGAGGTGCACGAACGACGCGGCGAGCGGGCCCAAGACGAACAGCAACGCCCGCTGGAACCAGCCGCCGATCCGCGAAGCCTCGACGACCGCCGCCGCAATCACGACCACGAGCGTCTGGACGAGCACATCGCGGCGACGGAGATGCGCGATCTCGTGCGCGATGATCCCTTCGAGCTCCGCCGGCGTCGCGACGCCCAGCAATCCCGTCGACACCGCGAGCGCCGCGCCGCCGCCGGCGCCGCGCCCGGCAGAAAGCGCACGCGGATAGCCGTCCGCAAGCAGATAGAGCCGCGGCCTGATCACGAGCGCGCGGCCCGCCAGGCTCTCGACCGCGGCATGCAACGCGGGCGCCTCGCCCGGCAAGAGCTCGCGCGCGCCGACCATCCCCATCACGATCCGGTCGGCGTACCAGTACAGAGCGGCAGCGAGCAACACCACCGACCCGAGAAACAACAACCCGAGCCGGTATCCGCCGAGCCGCCACCCCGCGAAGCCCATCAAGAGCGCCGGCACCGCGAACAGCAGCCAGGCCTTCAGGACGTTCCGTATGACCGCCAGCCGCGGTCCCATCACTACGCCTCGTCGTCGGGGCGTTCGTCCGCGTCGTCTTCGGCAAGACCGTGCGGAGGCCAGTCGGGCTCCGGCGCATCGCAGCGGCTCGAGCAGTGGAGCGAGGCAATGTTCTGCAGCGGGATCAGGATGTGCCCGTTGAGCTCGATGTGCGCGACATCCTCGACGTAGCAGTACGCGGTCAGCACGCCGTCCTGGTACTCGCCGCCGAACAGCGCGATCTCGACCTGTTCGCCTTTGTACTTGTTCGTGTAGTCCTCCACCGAGGAGTCAGTCTAGCCGCGTCATCTTCCCGGCCTCGACACGGATCCGCTGGACATGGCAGTTCCCGACGGTGGGTCGGTCGGCCGGCTCACCGCCGCAGGCGAGCCAGGCTGCTGCGATCGGCCCTCCATGTGTGACGACCAGAACGAGCTCGCCTTCGTGCGCCGCCGCGATCTCGAGCAGCACGTCGATCACCCGAGTTCGCATCTCCTCGAAGATGCCTGGCTGCTCGGCCAGGAGGTAGTCGAGCGGCCTTGCCCATTCGCCCTGCATCTCCGCGACCGACCTGCCGGCCAGGCTGCCGACGTCGACCTCGCGCAACCGGGGCTCGGCGTGCACGTCGCGCCCAAGCTCGGCGCCCACGATCGACGCCGTCTCCTGGGCACGGTCGAGGTCCGAGCAGAAGATCGCGTCGGGCGGGTCTGCCGCGAGCTGCCAGGCGAGCCTGCGCGCCTGCTCGCGGCCGTTGTCGTTCAGCATCGTCTCGGTCTGTCCCTGCCAGCGGCGCTCGCGATTGGCATCGGTTTCGCCATGACGTGCGATCAGGAGCGTTGTCGCCATGACGACTAACGTAGCGGTGTGGGTTACGTTCGACCGTTCGAGGTTCCCTGCGCAGACGGACGCGCGGGAGACCCGCACGTCCTGATGTCGGCGCCGACGAGCGGCGCCTAGGTAGCGGCATGGAACTCGGCCTCCGCGACAAGGTCTGCGTCGTCACCGGCTCGACCTCGGGCATCGGGCTCGCAGTCGCGCGGCAGCTACTCGACGAGGGCGCGACGGTCGTCACGTCCGGTCGTGGCCAGGAAGGGCTCGGCGACCTGCACGTCTCCGCCGACCTCTCCGAGCCCGGCGGCCCGGAGGGCGTGATCGAGGGCGCAATGGCGGCATTCGGCCGCGTCGACTGCCTCGTCAACAACGTCGGCTGGGCGGAGATCCACACCTGGGACGACCTCACCGACGAGGTGTGGGAGCGTTCATGGCAGATCAACGTGATGAGCGCCGTGCGCGCGCTGCGCGCCGCACTCCCCGCGATGAAGGAACGCGGCGCCGGCGCGATCGTCAACGTCTCGTCGACCGCGGCGAAGCGCCCGTCGCTCTCGATGCCCGAGTACTCAGTGACGAAGGCAGCCATGCTCTCGCTCTCGCGGCTCGTCGCCGATCTCTACGCGAAGGACGGCATCCGGTGCAACGCGGTTACGCCCGGCCCGACCGCAACGGACGCGTGGATCGGGAAGGGCGGGCTCGCCGACCAGCAGGGCAATCGCGACGAGATCCTCGCGAAGGTCGGCGCGGGGCGCCCGCTCGGCCGGCTCGCCGAGCCCGAGGAGATCGCCGCTGTGATCGTGTTTCTCCTCTCCGAGCGCGCGAGTTACGTCACCGGCGCAGCGTGGAGTGCGGACGGCGGCACCGTCCCGATCATCATCTAGCCTGAGAAGGTGCCCGAGCTAGCAGGGAGAGTCGCCGACGCTTTTGCAGCACGCATTCGCGAGCTGGAGGAGCATGCGCTCTCACCGGCCGCAGTCCGCTCCTACGAAACGAAGGGCCGCCTGCGCGACGAAGAGGACTGCACGATCCGCACGCCGTTCCAGCGCGACCGCGACCGGATCGTCCATTCCAAGCCGTTCCGCCGGTTGAAGGGCAAGACGCAGGTCTTCATCGACCCGGCAGGCGACCACTACCGCACGCGCATGACCCACACACTCGAGACGACCGGGATCGCCCGCGTCGTGGCGCGCGCGTTGCGCCTGAACGAAGACCTGGTCGAAGCGATCGGCCTCGGTCACGACATGGGCCACACGCCGTTCGGCCATGCCGGCGAGGAAGCGCTCGACGCCGCGCTGTCCGAGCGCTTCGGCGGCCGCTTCCGCCACAACGAGCAGTCGCTGCGCATCGCCGAGCGCCTCAACCTCACCCGCGAAGTATGCGACGGAATCCTGACGCACACCGGCGAGCGCGAGCCGCAGACGCTCGAAGGCAAGATCGTTCGCATCGTCGATCGCGTTGCGTACATCAACCACGACATCGATGATGCAATCCGCCACGGGATCCTCGCCGAGTCCGATCTGCCGCGCGACGAAATCGACGTTCTCGGCGCAACCGGCTCGCAGCGGATCGACTCGCTCGTCCACGACCTGATCGAAACCTCCGAGCGCCAAGGGGACATCGCCCAGAGCGAGGAGGTCGGCGACGCGATGCTGTCGCTGCGCGCCTTCATGTTCGACCGGGTCTACCTCGGCCCGCAGGCACGGCCCGAGCACGAACGTGCCCACGCCACCGTCCGCCGCATCTTCGACGCACTCGCCGACCGCGGCGACGATCCCGACGAGATCACCGAGTTCATCGCCGGCATGACCGACCGCTACGCGCTCGAATACGCTGCGTCGCTCTAGTGGCGCGGGTCAAGGACACGAGCCTCGAGGCGGTCCGGCAGGGCGCCGACCTCGTCGCCGTCGTCGAGGAGCGCACGCCGCTGCGCAAGTCCGGCGCTCGCCTCACCGGTCGCTGCCCGTTCCACGAGGAGCGCACGGCAAGCTTCTCCGTCAACCCGGCGAAGGGGCTCTACCACTGCTTCGGCTGCGGCAAGGGCGGTGACATCTTCAGCTTCGTCGAGGAGACTCAGGGGCTCGACTTCGTCGGCGCAATCGAATGGCTTGCCGACCGTTTCCGCATCCCGATCGAGTACGAGGAGTCCGGACCGGGGGAGGACGCGCGGCGGCAGCGGCGCAAGCGGCTCTACGAGCTGCTCGACCAGGCGGCGACGTTCTACGAGCGGATGCTCTGGGATTCGCCGGGAGGCTCGCTCGCGCGCGACTACCTCGCCGGACGCGGCCTGCGCGAAGAGGTCTGCCGCGAGTTTCGGCTTGGGCTTGCGCCCGGAGGTGGCCTGCTCACGCGCAAGGCGCGCGAGAAAGGCTTCACGGCCGAGGAGCTGCAGGCGGCGGGCTTGTCGGGCTCAGCGCGGCGACGACTACTTCCAGCGCCGGCTCTTGTTCCCGCTCAGCGACGCGCGTGGCCGTGTGGTCGGCTTCCAGGCACGGCGGCTACACGAGGACGACCCGTTCAAGGCGAAGTACGTGAACACACGCGAATCGGAGCTCTTCGTGAAAGGTGCAGTCGTCTACGGCCTCGACAAGGCGCGCGAGGCGATCGCCAAGGAGGACCGTGCCTGCGTCGTCGAGGGAAACACCGACGTGATCGCGCTTCGGCAGGCCGGGTTCAAGCCGGTCGTCGCGTGCATGGGCACGGCGCTCACCGAAGCACAACTCCGTGAGCTCGGTCGCCTGACCAAACGTCTTTGGCTTGCGTTCGACGGCGACGCCGCCGGTACCTCGGCGACGCTGCGCGGGATGGAGCTCGCCGTCGGTCAGGGTTTCGACGTCAACGTCGTCGCGCTCACCGATGGGAAAGACCCTGCCGACGAGCCGAACGAATTCGAGGCACGCCTCGCGTTCGCGAAGCCGTACGTGCGCTATCGCGCCGAGATCGAAGCGGTGCAAGGCGGCTTCCAGGCGGCGATCGATTTCCTCAAGCCCGTTCCCGACTCGCCGGTGAAGCGCGATGCCGTGGCGTGGGTCAGCGATCGCTTCGGCATGACGCCGCAGCTACCGAGTGTGCGCGGCACGAACGCAGGCCCTCTCTCCGAAGCGGCTCGCGGCACGCGAGCGGCTCGAGCACGACGCTCTCGCCGGCGTCGTCGCCCATCCCGGCCTGACGCCGATTCTCGCCGAGCTACCCGCGGCGCACTTGCACGATGAGACCAGCCGCGAGCTGCGTGCTCACCTCGTCGATGGCACACCGCTTGCAGGCGACGCGCTTGCGCTGCTGGCAGAGCTCGACGCACGCGCCGAGACCGAGGGGATCGACGAGGCGAACTGCGAAACAGCTGCTGCTTCGCCTCAGAGAACGCGCGATCAAGGCCGAGCTCACGACCCAGCCCGAGCGCGCAAAGGAGCTCAACACGCAGCTCACTCAGATCCGCGAAGCGATGCGGAGCCTGGACCGCGCGGCGGTGCCGGACTGACGCCCGGCACCGCTTGCACTGGGGAGAGAGGACGCGTTACTTCGTGGTCGTCTTCGGCGCCGATGCCCTGAGCGCCTTGATCGCGTCGCGGGCGGCCTGAGCCGCGGCCTTGACCTCGCCGCGATCCTGCTTCGCGAGATCGCGAACGCTCTGGGCGAGCGCCTTCAGTTCGGGTGTGCCTGCCTTCGCACCGCGAGCGGCGGCGACGTCGGTCTTCAGCTGGGCGAGGTCGGCCTTGACTGCGCCGACGAGCGTCTCGCGGTCGGAGCGGAATGCCTGGATGTCCGACCTGAGCGTCGCCCGGTCGCCCTTGCCGGTGTCGGCGGAGATCTTGCCGATGTCGGCGAGCAGCGTGTCGTGCGCCTTCGTGATGTCAGCCTGGAGCTGGGTCAGGTCGGTCTTGACCGCACCCGCCGGATCGGCGGTAGCGGCAACCGGCACAGCCGCCGCAACGGCTGCCAGTCCGGTAACGAGGAGGAGGGTGATTTTCATAGCCTGAGCATCGAGCCGTCCGGTGAGTGGCAGATTCGGCCTGCGTAAGCGCTGCGTAAAACGCTTACATCTGATGCGGAGAGGGTGCGACCCGAAACGGGGATGGCAGCGCCCCCATTCTGCCCCGAAGATCCGTCTATGGAGCGGATTTTGCTTGTCGACGACAACAGCGTGGTGCGCAAGGTGGCCCGCCAGATGATCGCCGACGAGGGCTATGAGGTCGCCGATGTCGGCAGCGCGGCCGAGGCGCTTGCCCGGGCGCGCCAGGAGGAGCCTTTCGATGTTTTGATCACCGACCTGGTCATGCCTGATCTCGACGGCCTCGATCTCGGGGTGGCCGTGAAGGGGATCAACCCGTCGGTACGAGTTCTCTACACCTCTGGGTATGCCGACATGAGCTGGACGGGGAGCTTCCTCGCCAAGCCGTTTACACGCGACGAGCTCGTCAAGGCGATCGACGAACTGACCGCCGCGTAAGCGGCACCTGCCTTAAGAAGCCCTAACGAAATTCGTGGACGGCGTCGCGACTGACGTGCAGCCGCGCGACGCCTCCCCCGATCGAGTGACGCGGTGGGTACCGGCGGGACCAGACCAAAGGCCGTCGCCGAAGCCCTCGAAGCCGACTTATCTGAGTCCATGGACGTACTCGGAGCCCAGCTCCTGCAACGGACAATCGAGCAGCAGCAGCATTGGCGTCAGGCCACTGCGGTTGTCGATGGGCGCCAGCCGATCCGCGACCCTGACCAATCGCAGCTCATCGATTTTGCCGGCGCGATTCGGCGCTACCGCGCTACTGACGGCGACTCGTTCGAGAAGAGGCTGCACGACGGGCTGTGGGTTTGGGCGCACACCGGTCATGAAGCTGCTTGAGCTCGAGGCGTTCGCGATCCTGGCCGCGTACTTCCTCGCGGGCATTCCGATCGCGGGCATCGTGCTCGCCGGCCGCATCGTCCCGCTCTACAGGCTGCCCACGGCCTACGTGTGCCGTGTTTGGTCACGGATGGCGCTGCTGCTCGTCGCGGCCGTCGTCGTGAGCCTGCTCACCAACTGAAGACGCTCGCAAGGCGCCCTTTCGCATGCCCGGCCATTGCAGGCGTTTTGTAGCTCCCCGGGTTGGACTCGAACCAACAACCCTCCGGTTAACAGCCGGATGCTCTGCCAATTGAGCTACCGGGGATCGCGCGGACCGCGGTCGGGCATTGTAGCCACCGGTTACTTGACCGTCAGATCGACCTCGGTGGTGTGCAGATGGGAGCCGTTCTCGGCTGACGGTTCGTAGAAGACGAGCCGGGCAGGGCCTGGGGGCAGGTCGAATGTCGCCGACCATGTTCCACGGGTGCCGGTGCCGGAGCTTGCCGTCAGCGTCTGGGTGCGGAGCAGCTTGCCGCCGCTCCAGATCTCGGCCACGAATGTCGCCTCGAAGACATCGGCGGTCCCGTTTGCGTGCACCGGGCTCGAGACGGTGGAGTCGCGCTTCGGCTCCGCGACGAAGATCGCAGCGTCCGCGGTCAGATCGGCGAAGCCTGCACGCGTCGAGCCGTCGACCGACGTGACCGTTGGAAACTGTGTGAGCGTGTAGACGACCTGCCCGCGCGCCGCGTGTGAGGAAACGCCGGCCGAGAAGTGGGCGGAGGCGATGCCGCTTGCGACCGCCACGCTTTCGAGACGCACGCCTGCCGGGATCGCGGTTTCGTAGCCGGCAGGCGGACCCGCGAGGAGCGCGTTGATCGCCGCCGACGCGACCGCCTCTGTCTTTGCGGACACGCACCGTTACCGGGACGAGAGCATTGCCACGATAGAAGTAGACCTTCAGCGCGACCTTTTGCCCCGTCGATCCGCTCGTCGTTGTCTGTGCCGTGTTCTTGCTGCCGCAGCCGGTGAGCAGTGTCGCGACAGCGACAGCAGTAACGAATGCAACCCGGGCGCGCATCAGGCGGCAAGTATCCTTTGGGGGTGAGTCCGTTCGCGATCGTTCTGCTCATCGCGGCTGTGGCGCTGCTCGGAGCCGCCGAGTGGTCGCGGGTCGGGAAGTTCGGCGAGGGCCGGCGCAATCGCGACCGTGCCCGCCGCAGGTCGCGCCTGCGCGTCGTCGAGCAAACGCCCGATCACGACGACTTCGCGCGCTCGGTCGAGCGCGATCTCGCGGCGCTGCCGACGATCGACGATCACGACTAGGTGACGACGACGGTGCGCGTCAGCGTCGCCGTGTTCGCCTTGATCTTCGCGACGTCCTCCATGTTCTTCAGCTCCTGATAGTCGGAGACGGTCACGACCAGGTCGTGCCTGCCCGGAGCGGCGGGAAGCGTCAAGAGGCCGTTCACGAACTGCGGCTGAATCTTCCGGCCGTCGAGCGTGCCGGTGATGGATTGCGGATCGACGCCGGCTCCAGTGTCGGTTGCCGAGACCACGATCAGATCCTTCTTGGACGAGACGACGCGGATCTTCGGCGGCCGGGCGTCGTTCTCCCAGAACCGGAACTCGAATTTCCCGGCCGTCGACACCCCGCGCGTGTCGAAGACGATGTCGTACGTCCCGACGCCGGGCAGCACCGCCCCGGCGATTGGCCGACTCTCGCCGAAGGTCCTGAAATACGGGTTGAGCACCTCCGGCAGCCCGGCGTACCCGACGAGATGATTCTCATCACCCGCGTAGACGACGTGGGGAATCGCTTTGCCGGAGACGACGGCGACGCCGAAGTTCGCGACCGGGCGGGTGATCCTCACGCTGTA
Source organism: uncultured Actinomycetes bacterium (assembly GCA_963761365.1). Classification (GTDB taxonomy): domain Bacteria; phylum Actinomycetota; class Thermoleophilia; order Gaiellales; family Gaiellaceae; genus PALSA-600. The sequence goes on from CAVXHB010000002.1 coordinate 192,554, forward strand.
GACGACTTCCGGGCCCGGGTAGTTGCCGTCGCCACTGGCCGGATAACGGTAGTGGCTGATCTTGCGCTCGCCGCCCAGCGTCGTCCCCTTGTACAGCCCCGGTTTCGTCAGCTTCGTCGCCGGCTCGCTGCCCAGCAGCGGATGGTCGACCTCCACCCAGAAGGGGATGCGCCGCGACTCGCTGCCGTGCGTGAGCACGACGAATCCCGTGACGTCGCCCGACGAGGCTCGATCTCCGACGGTCGCCGAGATCGAGAGCTCACCGGGAACGGTGACGGATGGGGGCACGCTGAGCTCGACGCCCGGCGCCTTCCTCTGGAGCTGCGCCGACACGGTCCACTCGCCGGCACCGCCGGTTGCGTCCGTCAACGCGACCGACTTCGCGCCACCGTCGACCGGGAACGTGATCGAGCTCGGGATCGCGAAGATCAACGGATTGTCGGCGCGCACGAGGTTGATCAATCCGCCGCCCTCACGCAGCACCGAGATCTCATGGCCCGAGCTGTCGCGAACCGGGTCAGCCGTCTGCACGAGCGCCGATTTGATGTCGGCCACGGACCAATCCGGGTGGCGCTCCTTCAGCAGTGCCGCGCCGCCGGCAACGTGAGGGCTCGCCATGCTCGTACCGCCGAGCTCGCCCCAGGGCCCGCCCTGCCCGTCCGGCAGAGACGACGTGATCGAAACGCCCGGGGCGCTCACGTCAGGCTTCAGCAGGAGTGAAACGGGAGTGGGGCCGCCCGAGGAGAAATCGGCGATCATGTCGGTCGCGGTTGTCGCGGCGACGGTGATCGCACCTGGGGCATTTGCGGGCGAGCTGATCGACCCGTAGCCGAACTGGTTGAAGTCGTTGCCGGCTGCGATCACCGGCACGACGCCGGCCTTCGCGGCCGCGTCGATCGCATGCACGACGATGTCGCGCGACGGCTCGACCTCAGGCTCGCCCAGCGAGAGATTGATCACGTTCATCCCGTCGGCCACTGCCGACTCGATCGCGGCGGTGATCTCCGCCGAGTTTCCGTCGAGCCCGAAATCGGGTGTCGGGATCGTCAGTGCCTTGTAGTTGCCGAGATAGGCGTCCGGGGCGATTCCCGAGATCAGCGCCGACCCCTCGTTCGTGCCGTGGTCGCCGGCGGCGATCCCGGCGACGTGGGTCGCATGGAAGGATTGCTGCGGGTCGAACGGGCTGTTCGCGTACTTGTACTTCGGCGACGCGGGCGCGAACGCGCGCTGCACGATCACCTTTGGAGTCGTCAGGTCGGTGCGGCCCTTCGGAAAACCGGGCGGGTAGGTGAGGCCGGTTGGACTGAAGTAGGGATGGGTCGCGTCGAGCCCGTCGTCGATGATCCCGATCTTCATCCCGCTGCCTGCAGTGGTGAGCGTCGGGCCCCAGATCTTGTCGGCGCCGATCAACGCGGGGGAGTTGACGATTTGAGTCGACAGCGAGTGGTAGGTGACGTTCGGCCAGACCCGCGCGATCCCCGCGACGTGCGCAAGCTGCGAGAGCTCGACGGTTGGCAGTACGACGGCGAAGCCGTTCGCGACGATGCGGTAGTGCCAGCGGATCTGCGCGCCCGGCGCGGCTGCGAGCAGGTTCCGGGCGGCCTGCGCCTGCGCCGCGGCAAGCTCGCGCGCATATGTGTGATGACTCGCGGAAGTGAGCGAGCGGCCGAATGCAGTCAGCGACGGCGCCTTCAGGGTCACGATCACTTCCGTCGTCGGCAGAGCCTGCGCCGCACGGCCGGCGCCCGACACAGACGCGGCGGCCAAAGCCGCCGCAACGAGCATCAGTGATGGTCTCAGGTGTTTCAGAGTGCGGATGAGAGGACTTGAACCTCCACGCCCCGAAGGGCACACGGACCTGAACCGTGCGCGTCTACCAATTCCGCCACATCCGCGGCGACCGTCAGTGTAGCTCCGGTTAGAGGGCGCCCAGGAGTTGCTTCAGGCGATTTGGTGCTGAAGCTCGCCGACGTAGGTGGCAAGATCCTGCTCGCGCTCGGACATGCGGCGCTCGCGCTCCGTGATCTCTTCGGCGAGTGTTTCCAGCTTGTCCGCGCGCAACTCGAGCTCGGCACCGAGCCTGGCCTCACGCTTGCGGAGGCTGTCTTCGGTGGCCTCAACCTGGCTCAGCCGCTCGGCGTAATCGGCTTCAGCCTTCGTGGCTTTCTCCTCGCGGCGGTCGAGCTGTTCGCGCAGGCTCGCCAGATGGGCTTCGGCTCGTGCGAGGCTCTGCTCACGCCCGACCAGCTTCATGCCTTCGGCCTCGTGCAGAGCGCTGCCGCGACTCGAGATGTCCTGCTCCCGGAGGCTAAGTGCTTCTTCGCGGCGCTCGAGCTCTGCCATCAGCGTGAATGCCTCTTGCGATGCACGGCCGTGACCGGTTCGCTCGCGATCCATCCGCTCGGCCTGGGCCTGCACGCGCTCTTCCCATGCCGCGAGCGACGCTTCCTTGTCGGCGATCGCATTCTCGCGCTCCGACAACGTTGCCTCGCGAGCTGTGAGCCTGCCGTCTGTGTCGGTCTCGCGTGACGCGACGGCCTCGACACGTTGCTGGAGTCGTGTGCGTACGCGCTCTGCTTCGGCCTCGGCTGCCCGCAGATCGCGATCGCGCGCGCCGGCGGCCTCCTCGCGTACGCGGAACGCCTCCTCCTGCTCGCGCAGCGCTTGCTCGCGGGCGGCAAGGCGCGACTCGCTGTCGGCCCGTACGCGCTTGAACTCACGTTCACGCTCCGCGATCGTTGCAAGCTGCTTGGCGATCTCGGCTGCGGCGTGCGCACGTTCGTGGTCTGCCGACTCGAGCTCCTCGCTGCGCGAGTCGACGTGCACGCCGAGCTCGGCAAGGCGTGCCTCTTCGGCGATGAGCTCGGTGCGGCGAAGGGTGAGGTCGCGCCGCTCGCTCGCCAGCTGTTCCTGCTGTTCCGTCAGCGGTCCTCGCGCTCCGCGAGCTCCGATTCGCGCGCCGATATGCGCGCTGCCGTCTGGTCGACCTCGGCCTGGCGCAGCGCGACGTTCTTGTCGGCGTCGAGCTCGCGCTCGTGACGCTTCGAGCTGATGCTGAAGCGCGTCGCGAAGCTGCTGCTCGCGACCGAGCGCCTCCTCGAGCTCGGCGCGCAGCGCTCCGAGCTCGGGCACGACCGCCTGGACGACGACGGGTACCTGCTCGGGCTCGCCCGGTACGCGCCGACTCGGCGGGCGCGAGCGCTCGCCTCTTCGAGCTCGCCCTGCTTCGCTTGAGCTGCGCGCGCAGGCCGGTGCCGAACCCGTGTTCGATGTCGTGGGTCATTTGAGGTAGTGGGAGAGGTTGAGTGAGGGCGGGGCCGAGGATGACGAGGAACATCGCCGGGAAGATGAAGAGGACGGTCGGGAACAGCATCTTGATCGGCGCCTTCATCGCCTTCTCCTCGGCGGCGGCCTGGCGGCGCAGCCGCGAGTCGGCGGCCTGCACGCGCAGGATGCGGCCCGAGCGAGATGCCGAGCTGGTCGGCCTGGATCACCGAGCGGACGAACGCGGCAATCTCGGGCGTCGGCACGCGCTCGGTCAGCTTCTTCAGCGCGTCCTGACGCGACTCGCCGATGCGGATCTCGCCGAGGGTCAGCGCGAACTCGTCGACGAGCGGACCCTCCATGTGCTCGGTCAGCTTCGTCAGGGCGCCGTCGAGACCGAGCCCGGCCTCGACCGAGACGGCCAGGAGGTCGAGCGCGTCCGGAAGCTGCGCGCGGACTGCGTCGCGACGCGAGCGAACCCGCATTGTCAGGAACGACGTCCGGGAAGAGGAAGCCGAAGACGCCGGCGACCGGCGCGAGCACGAATCCCGCGATCGGCGACGTCGCGACGCCGAACAGCACCGTGCCGACGAGACCCGCCAGGGCGAGCCCGCTCTTGAGCGCGAGGAACTGAGTCGCCGTGATGCGCGCCGAGAGCCCCGACGGCAAGCAGTCGCGTCCCGATCGACTCGATGCTCGCCTTCGGGCTCAGCCGCAGCGTCATTGCGGCCAGCCGGTGGACGGCCGGCGTGAGCACGCGCTCGCGGAAGCGAAGCGCGGCTCGACGGCTCCGCCGCGCGCCCGCGACAGGCCGTAGCGCGCCGCACGCCGGACCGCGAGCTCCTGCTCGCGCGCAGGTGACGTCGCCGCCTCGACGACGAGGAAGACGGCGAGGCCGAGCGAGCGAAACACCGAGGAGGAGGATGAGCACCATCAGCCCTTGAACGCGACGATCCTCTTGAGGATCACCGAGCCGAAGCTCATCATCACGAGCGCCGACAGCATCAGCTCGTGTCCGGTCGAGGAGTGGTAGAGCGGTGCCATGTAGGCCGGGTTCAGCGCCGTCATCGCGACCGCGATGAAGAACGGCAGCCCGATCAGCACGTACGCCGACATGCGGCCCATCGCGGTCAGCCCGCGGATCCTTGCGCGCGAACTGCTGACGCTGGCGGACGGTCTCGGCGATCATGTCGAACAGGCCGGCGAGCGAGCCGCCGACCTGGCGCTGGATCGTGACGGCCGTGATCACGAAGCTCAGGTTCTTCGAGCCGACGCGCTCCGCCATGTCGGTCGAGCGCCTCGTCGATCGGCCGGCCGAGCTGGGTCTCGGAGAGCACGCGGCTGAACTCCTTCGCGGTCGGCTCGGCGCCTCGTCGACGACGGCCTGGATCGCGTGGCGGAACGAGTGTCCCGCCTTCAGCGAGGCGGAGATCGTGATCAGGAGTCCGGAAGCTGGTTGTCGAACGCCTTGATCCGCAGTCGACGCCTTGAAGCTTGCACGAAGACGATCGGCAGCGCCGCGCCCGCGCCCATGAACGATCAGGATCGGCAACGACGAGCCGGACACGACCGCCACGACGAAGAGGCCGAGGAACATGCCGCAGCCGAGACAGATGTAGAGGAGCTCCGACGCACGCAGCGGCAGGTCGGCGCGCTCGAGCAGTCGCTCGAGCGCATCGGAACTGCTTGACGTTGGCGAACGTGTGCTCGGTCGCGGTGAGTCAGACGCGGAGAGCGCGCGCCGCTCACGCTTGCGGCGCGACTTTGTCGTCGCCGCTCGGCTGGCCGAGATGCGGCTCGAGCCGCGCGCGCACCCAGAGCCCGGCGCGGGCCGCGAAGACGAAGCAGGCACGCGAGCAGGATGAGCAGGCCGACGAGCGAGCGCGACGACGAACGGCGTCAACCGGCGACGCCCAGGCTCGCCGACGGGAGCAATGCCCGACGGTGTGCGCGAGCCCGCTCGACGCCGAGCCCGGAAAGGGCGATCGACGTCACGGGCGTGACCGACTCCGTTGACGAGTGCCGTGAGCGCGATCGTGTCACCCGGGCCGCGCCGCCGTCGGATAGCGCAGCTCCCACTGTGCGAGAGCGTCTGGCCGATCGACGCGTAGATCGAAGCGAGCTCGTGCGCTCGACGACGCCTCGTGGTACGACCCGCCGGTGCGCGCTGCGAGCTCCCGCAGCGGGTCCGGGGTGAAGTCCGGCTCCGGCGATCCCGATCGTGTAGACGGATGCGCCGCGCCCGGTGAGCCGCAGCGATCGCCTTCGCGAAGCGTCGACGCTGCTCGACACGTCCTGGCCGTCTGTCAGGACGATGATCACGTGCCCGGCTGGTCGCTCCTCGGCGAGCTGCCGCGACGCCATCGCGATCGGCGTCCCAGAGCGCGGTGCCCGACTTCGCGTCGGGTGCCATCCGGCGCAGCGCGGCGTCGGCGTCGGCGGTCGAGCTGGAAAACCCGGTGAGCGCGACCGCCTGCTGGCCGAATTCGATCACCTCGATCCGGTCGGCGGGGCCTTCGCCCTGACGAACGCGCGCGCGCCGGCGACGGCGTTCTCAGCGAGGCACCGCGCATCGACTGCGAGTGGTCGACGCACAGCACGACGCTCTTCGCTTGCCCGAGGTTGAGCGCCTGAAGGCCGGTGACGGGCAGGCCGTTCTCGCGGAGATACGGCGCATGACCGCCGGGCGGCGCGACGACCGTGACGCGCAGGTCCGGATAGCTGCCGGTGTCGACGCCGACGATCCGCACCGGGCTCGCCGACGCGCTGCCGGAGCGAGCACGAGTGCGGCCAAGCGCGAGCGGCGGGATCCGGAGCCAGGGCCTGCGGATCCGGAACCAGTGGATCACCGACCGCCGCCGTGACTGGCGACCGAGAAGGCGGCGCGCACGTCGGTGTTCTTCGAGCCCGAAGAAGCCCGGCCGGAAGCACGACGTTGTTCGCGGCGAGCTTTTCGAGGAAGTGCGGCTTCAGACCGGATCGTGCGCAGACGGAGAGAGCAGCTTGCGCGACTCGGCCGCGTCCTCTTCGTCCGGGCGGCTGGGCGATGAAGATGTCCTGAAGCGTGACGACGTCGGACTCCATGCCCACCACCTCGGAGATGTGGCTGATGCGGCGCGTACCGTCGACGAGGCGCTGGATCTGGACGAGGAGGTCGAATGCGCTCGCGATCTGCTCGCGGATCGCGCGATGCGGAAGCTCGACCCCTCCGGTCAGCACGAGCGTCTCGAGGCGGGCGAGCGCGTCGCGCGGCGAGTTCGCGTGAATCGTCGTCAGCGAGCCCTCGTGGCCCGTGTTCATGGCCTGGAGCATGTCGAGCGTCTCCGCCCCGCGAACCTCGCCGACGATGATGCGGTCGGGGCGCATGCGCAGGGCATTCCGGACGAGCTCGCGGATCTTGATCTCGCCGGTTCCTTCGATGTTCGCCGGGCGCGCCTCGAGCGTGATCACGTGCTCCTGCTGGAGCTGGAGCTCGGCGGCGTCCTCGATCGTGACGATGCGCTCGTCGTCCGGGATGTACGCGGAGACGGCGTTGAGGGTCGTCGTCTTGCCGGTGCCGGTACCTCCGGAGATCAGGATGTTCAGCTTGCCGCGTACGCACGCGCCGAGGAACTGCGCCGCGCGGGCAGAGAGCGTGCCGAACGAGATCAGGTCGTTGATCGTGTACGGGTCGCGCGCGAACTTGCGGATCGTCAGCGACGGGCCGCTGAGCGCAAGCGGCGGGATGATCGCGTTGACGCGGCTGCCGTCGGGCAGGCGCGCGTCGACCATCGGCGATGCCTCGTCGATGCGGCGGCCGATCTGCGAGACGATCTTGTCGATGATCCGCATCAGGTGCGCGTCGTCGACGAAGCGGACGGCCGCCTGCTCGATCTTGCCGGAGCGCTCGACATAGACACGGTCGAAGCCGTTGACCATCACCTCGGTGACGGAGTCGTCGGCGAGCAGCGGCTCGAGCGGCCCGTAGCCGAGGATGTCGTCGGTGAGCTGCTGGACGAGCTGGCGCCGCTCGTCGCGGGTCAGGGGCGTCCCGGCAGAGCGTCAGCTCCTCGGTGACGGCCTTGAAGACGTGGTCGCCGAGCTCGGCCGGATCCTCGCGGAAGAGCTCCGGGCCGAGCTTGGCGATGCAGGCGCGATGGACCGTGCCTTCAGATCGGCGTACGGATCGGCAGCGGCCTCCGCGATCGCGACGGCCCCCGTGAGGGGTGTCGCCGTTCTTGGACAGACGATCGTGGAGGCCCATCTGCCTTTACCCCCGCACCAGCGAGAGTTGCGGCGCGGTGCCTTTGGTGCCGGCGCGGCGACCGTGCGCCCTGCGGCGCGACCTCGCTTCGCGAGCGCGAAGATCGCCTTCGAGAAGTCACAACGCGGCTCGGCGAGCACCGCCGGGATTGCCGCGGTTGACGGACAGCGGCACGGTCTGGTCGCTCGGGAGCTCGTGGGCGATCTTCACCTTCAGCGCGGCCTCGACCTCACGCAGCTTCAGGCCGACGTTCGAGTTCGCGCGGTTCATGATGTAGCGCACGCGACTCGTCGGGAACGACAGCATCTCGAGCGTCTGCATGGCGAGCCGCACGTTCTTCAGCGTCGGGACGTCGAGCCCGCAGAGGACGAAGAGCTCGTCGGTGCGGTCGAGCGTCGCCAGCATCGGGCCGTGGAAGAACGGCGAGGTGTCGACGACGATCGACCTCGTACGAGCCCGCGCGCGACCTCGATCAGGTTCGTCACCTTGCCTTCGGTGACGAGCTCGGCGTCCTCGGGGCGCAGCGGCGCCGCGAGCACGTCGAGTCCGGATGCGTGCTTGGTGACGTAGCCGGCGAGCTTCTCGGAGTCGAGCTCGCCCGGCGCGACCACGAGGTCGTAGATCGTCTTTTCCGGCTCGAGGCCGAGCCCGATCGCGGCGTCGCCGAACTGCAGGTCGAGGTCGAGCAGCAGCGTCCGCTTGCCCTCCTTCTTGACGAGCGCGGCGGCGAGGTTCGTCGCGACGACTGTCTTGCCGGTGCCGCCCTTCGGCGAGAACACCGTCAGCACGCGGCCGGTGCGGCCGGCCGCGACCTGTGCCTGCTGTCGCACGTGCGCGGCCTTGCGGATCGCGAAGACGACATTGTGCGTGAGCTGCGGCAGGAGCAGCAGGTCGCTGACGTCGGCGTCGAGCGCCTGCTCGAGCATGGTGCCGCCCTCGCCCGACGCGACGAGGATGAGCGGCGTCCGCGTCTGCTCGCGGATCGCTGCGAGCTCGACGCCGGGAACGTCGACGAGCGGGTTGCGTGGAGGATGCAGTCGAGGTGACCGCCGGCCAAGCACCGATGCGGCCTCGGCGACGTGCTCGGACTCGCCGACGATCTCGATGCTCGGCATGGCTTGCGAGCTGGTCGCGCAGCGACGCGAAGCCGTCGCAGTCGCCGATCAGGTAGAGGCGGATCCTGGTCGCTCATCCGTGCACCCCCGTGTCAGGACGGAGTTGAGTGTGTCGATCCGCTCGGGGCTGTCGACGGCGTCGATCGCCGGCCGAAGCTCGAGCGTCCAGTCGGCATTCTTCATCACGTAGAAGAACCGCTGGACCTGCGTGTCGGAGACCTCGAGGATGACCGAGTTCTGCTGGCTCGACGTCGCCGTCGACGAGGGGTCGCGACCCGTTCGTCGCAGAACCGGGACATCGCGGAGGACGATGCGCGTCAGGTGGTCGCTCGTTGTAGCGACGTCGACGACGCGCTGACGCAACCGTGATGTTGGCGACGACGTCGACGTGGTCGCCGGCCTTCAGCGTTCCGGCGAGCAGCTGGTTCGGGTCGCCGGCAACCTGGACGGCGCGCATCGTGCCCTTGAGCTGGCCGACGATGCCCTCGGCGCTGACGTCGGTGAAGCGCCGGAGCGTCACCTGCTCGCCCGCGTAGAGCGGCTGTGCGACGACGAGACTCGCGATCTCGCTCGGGTTGGAGATCGCGCCCGGGACGACGTTGCGCCTCGTGACCGACACCGACGTTGAGCGCGTGGTCGTGGACGAGGTCGGAGCCGGGCGTGCCGGCGGCGATGTTGTGCGCGGCGACGTACACCTGCACGGTGGCCTGCTCGTGCTGCACCGAGCGCCGGTAGTTCGTGACGTAGAAGAGCGTCAGCAGCATCGCCACGAGCGCGAGCCCGATTGCGATGGCCACGTTTCGCAAGCGGTACGTCATCAGGTTCCTTCGGTCAGTTGACGAGGGCGATGGAGTAGACGCCGTAATTGGGACCGCTCGGTGCGGTCGCGCTCTGGATCCCGTCCCAGATCACCTGCGTGAAGTAGCCGCAGACAGACCCGGTATTGCCTTGCGCGGCGAAGCCCTTCGACGTGGAAGGCGGCCCAGCCGATGATCACGTACTGGGCGTTCGACCCGTTGCCGTCGAGCGTGTCGAAGACCGGAAAGAGCATGTCGGTGCCGATCCGTGCTGTGCATCGCGCTCGTGATGTCCGCGAGTCGAATTCGGCGCCCGGATCGGAGTCGTAGCAGCCGAGCTGGAGATAGCCGTCGAAGCCGTTCTGGATCCAGTCCGCCACCGTGCTCGAACCGGCGTTGCCGTCCGGCGACGGCGCCGGTCAGGCGCCTCCGCTAGCGGCTGCGCGAATGCGGCGAGGTCGACGACGCGAACGAGCCGGGGGCGCCGTTCTTGCCGAGCGGGATCGTCGTGTTCGGGTTGAAGCACGGACACCCGGGGCCCGAGAGGTCGGGATGAAGCTTGTTGACGACGATCGGCGCGGCCCAGCGCACGTCCTCGGGGACGGCCGAGCGCGCGGCCGCGTGCGCGTGCACCTGGATCGAGTCGATCCCGAAGAGCTTCGAGAAGAAGCCGGGCGCAGTCCGCGTCACGTGGACGATCACGGTGTCGTTCGGCTCGAAGTCGCTGCGGAAGGTGATGCCGCCGGTCGGGTCGACGCCGCCGCCGTTCTGGCCGGCATAGCTCTGGAGACGCTCGTCGCCTGCGTGGTGTTCGCCAGGCAGCGACTGCGCGCCCGAGAGCGCGGCGGCGTCGGCTGTCGTCTGCGCCTGCCGGTGCTCGCGGTACCACGACCCGACGTCGAGCGTCAGCGCGATGCCGCCGATCGAAACGACCAGGAACAGGGCGATGACGACGATCGCCTGGCCGGATTCGTTGCGAAGCCGGGTGATGATCCGACGGGCGATCATTCGAGCCCTTCCTTCGCGACTGCGGTCAGGTTGCCGTTCACGATCGTCAGGCCGAGCAGTGGGATGTCGATCTAGTACGGATAGGTCGCCGTGACGGTGACCAGGCTTCCGGCCGTTTTCCACGTCGGGTCGGTCGGATCGGTCACGCTGACGCCGAGCTTCGCCTGGTTGAGATCGCTCGCGGAGTTCCGAACGGCCTGCTGTGCGTCGGTGAGGTTGCCCCCCGACAAGCGGGCGACGATCGCCTTCCTGGCGCCTGCACGTGCGGCGTCGGTGATCGTCACGTAGTCGTGAAAGGCGACGCCGATCTGGATGATCGCGAGCAGGAGCACGATCAGGATGCGGCGCGACGAGGGCGAACTCAACCGCGGTCTGCCCGCGCTCGTTGCGGGCGATCGTCATCAGGGAGCAAGGCCCTGATGACCGAGGCGACGTTGCCGATGCGGGTGACGATCGCAGTCGAGAGAAACCCGACGGCGCCGATGACGGCGAGCACGATCGCGCCGAGCACGACCGCGTACTCCGCCATCGTCTGGCCGTCTTCGCGCCTGACGAGGAGGTCAGCCAGTGCGAACTGCTTTACCTTCATCATCACGTGCCTCTCTTCGACGTTGTGGTTTTGGCAGACACTCGAAGGAATTCGGGTGGGCCCTCGAAGGAATCGAGGGCCCACCGCGGACCAGATATCGCTCCGGTGTTAAGCGTTGAGGAGCGTGTCCTGACGGCGCCGAGCTTGCCGGTGATCGCGAGCCCGAGCGCCGTGATCACGCCGACGACTGCGACCGTGATCAGGGCGAGGACGACGCCGTACTCGGCCATCGTCTGACCCTCTTCGCGGTGCGAAGCTGCGCGGAGGAGGTTGAACCAGATGCGAAGATCCATGATCTACCTTTCTGTGGCGGGAGACGGACAAGGACGCCGCAATGCGGCAATCAGGTCAGGTTCGGTCGTGTGCTTCATCACTTGCCCAGGTCGAGACACGAATGCCACAGACTTCTTGCGGAATTTCTTCGCAAATCGCTAGAAAGAGGGACACGTGAAGACAGGAATTCTCAGGCGACTCGGCGGCGAGACGGTGTGCGAGCACTGTGAGATCGCCGACACGCCGCTGCGGCGCATGCGCGGGCTGCTCGGCCGTTCGGGTCTCGACGCCGGTCAGGGGATGTTGTTCCGGCCGGCCGGCTCGATCCACATGATGTTCATGCGTTTTCCGCTCGACGTTGTCTTCTGCGACCGTGATCTCGTCGTGCTCGGTGTCGAGCGCGATCTGAAGCCTTGGCGGACCGCGGCGCGAAAAGGCGCGAAGGTCGTGATCGAGCTGCCCGTCGGCGGCGCTCAGGGCGTCGAGCCGGGCGACCGCCTCTTCCTGGATACGATGGACGCATGAGGGACCGGATCCAGGAGCTGCTCGAGGGCGCCTTCCCGCAGGCCGAAGAGGTCAAGGTGATCGACCGGACCGGCGGGGGCGACCATTTCGAGGTGATCGTCCACGATGCGGCCTTCAACGGCATCTCGATGATCGACCAGCACAAGCTGATCTACGCGGCGCTGGACGAGCCGTGGAAGCAGGGCAACATCCACGAATTGCGGATCAACACGAAAGGGACCGAAGGCGCCGCTTGACGGCGCCTTCACCAGGACGTGCGGGCTTTGCCCGCGCGTCCGTCTGCGTTGCCGACCGGGAACATTTGCTCAAAAGGAGACGATGAAAGCGTGAGCTACAGCGACAAGATTCAGGAACTGCTCCAGACCTCGGACGTGGCGCTCTTCATGAAGGGCACCCCCGACGCGATCATGTGCGGCAACTCGGAGCGCGCCCTGGGTGCGCTGCGGCGGGCCGGCGCCCCGATCACGGCGGTCGACGTCCTCGTCGACGCCGAGATCCGCGAAGACCTCTCGGCGATCTCCGGGTGGCCGACGATCCCGCAGGTGTTCGTCAAGGGCGAGCTCGTGGGCGGCGCGGACATCGTCGAGGAGCTCGAGCGCTCAGGCGAGCTCGAACAGACGCTCGTCTCGAAGCTCGGCGAGAACTACTGGGACGCGCGCAGCGAGAAGACCGTAGCCCTCTAGGCGCGACGTAGTCGCGCCGTGTCAGGACGCGCGCGCGAGGCGCGCACGTCCGTCTGCGTGGGCGGCCGCGAGCGTTTCAGACAGTTCGCTCACCGCGATATCGCCCCTCGCCACGAACGCCGTGCGTCACTCGGCGACCGAGGTGTCAGACACTGGTCACCGCATGCCGTCGCCGCGCTGGCATCCAGTGTCTGACACTAAAGCCGGCCGCTGCCCGCCAGTCGGCACCTACGTGCAATCGGCCTGTACGTCGATCAGCCCAGACCCGTCGGCGAACTCGAACGACACGATCGCGCTGACAGGACTGACTCCGCCGATGCTCGCCGCCGTCTCCGCGACGATCAAGCCGTGCGGCGGGGTGGGTGACAGCGGGATGACGAGCGTCGGGTAGAGGACGCCGCTACCTGCCGGCGCAACCCAGGTGAACGTCGCTTGATCGAATTTCCCGTGCCGCCAGGTCACTTGCGTCTGGCCTCCGACCGCACAGGTCAAGTCAAACGACGGTGCCCGCGCTGCGCTCGTAGCCACCTGGCAAAGCGCGGCCAGAAGCGTTACGGCAATAACACACATGAACGATCGTTTCCTCACCGTTCCCTCCTTCGATTCGGGCTAGCAAGGGCCAAGGCACAAAAGCCTCGGCCGACCGCACCTCTGAGTATGACCGAAGCCCGCCGCCTACGCAGCAGCGGCCAGAACAGCCAGCACGTCATCCGCATGCGTCGCCGGCTTGACGTTCCGCATCACCTTTTGAATCGTCCCGTCGGGGGCGATCACGAAGGTCGACCGCACGATCCCCATGTACGTCCGGCCGTAGCGCGCCTTCTCGCTCCAGACACCGTAGGCCTCGGCGACCTTGTGGTCCGGGTCGGCGAGCAGCGTGAACGGCAGCTCGTAGTCGGCGCGGAAGCTCTGGTGTGAAGCGACGTCGTCGGGGGAGACGCCGAGCACCACCGCGCCCGCGCGCTCGAACTCTCCCCACGCGTCGCGGATGGCGCAGGCCTGTGTCGTGCAACCCGATGTGTGGTCCTTGGGATAGAAGTAGAGGACGACCGGCTTGCCGCGCAGCGACGACAACCGCACCGTGTCACCGGCGTCGGTCTGGAGCTCGAAGTCGGGTGCGGGGCTTCCTTCCTGGATCATTAGGCTGGACCCATGCTAACTGTCCACCACGCGAACGCCGTCCTGGTGATCGCCGTGTGCGTTACGGCGGGTGTGGCGGCGATCGTGGCGCGGCGGCGCGGAGCATCAGGTTGGGTCGCGCACCTGATCGCTCTCGCGCAGACGCTCGTGATCGCGCAGGTGGGACTAGGCCTGCTGCTTCTCGCCGAGCACAAGCATGCCGCTGACAGGCTCCACTACGCGTACGGGAGCTTCGCGCTGCTCGCGGTGTTCGCACCGTGGCTCTATGCACCCGACGATCCGCGCAAGCGGCTCGCGTGGTTTGCAGGCGCGACGCTGCTCGCCGCCGCCCTTGCCGTCCGCGCCTACATGACGGCGTGATGCGCGCATGAGGCTTTCGGGTTTCGCACGCGGGATGTTGATCATCGCGGCGGTCGCGTTGCTCGTCGTCGTGCTCCACCTCCAGTCGTCGCTCGTGACCGCGGCGCTGCTCGTGCGGGTCGCGTTCTTCCTGGCGATCGCGTTTGTTGCCTACATGCTCTGGCGCGACTTCGGCCGCCGCGAGATCGGGCTCTGGCAGTCCCGCCAGCAGTGGGTGTTCTACGGGGCGGTCGGACTGTTCGTCGTCGACCTCGGCTGGTGGTTTGTGGCGACGCTCTCGGGTCGCGAGGCGCTCGTGTTCTTCGTTGTCGCGGGCGTCTGCGTGTACGCCGCTCTACGCACCTGGCGCGAGCAGCATCGGTACTAGTAGCCGGTCCAGCCCGTGTTGATCCCCTTGCCGAGAGCGGGCATGGTGTACGGGGGAGGCGGGCTGCTGAGTGTCGGGGTGTCGTCAACAGGCGCAGGCGGGGGCGGCGCAGCCGTCGTGGTCGTCTGCGTCGTCGTGGTCTGCACTGGAGCCGGCTGTGCTGTGGTGGTCACGGTCGGCGTGGTGACGACGGGTGCATTGACCGTCTGCGTCGTTGTCGTCGGCGTCGGCGTCGTCACGACGATCGGGGTATTCGTGCCAGGCGTCGGACTTGCGAACCCAGGCGTCCCGGCCGCCGCGGTGACGGGTGCCGGGCTCGGGCTTGGCGTGCTCTGCTGCACCGGAGCAGGAGGCGTGTTCGCGCTCACCGGCGCGGGTGCAGGCGCAGGAGCGGGATCGGGCTCGGACGGAGGAGTGTCCCGAGATACCGGCGCCGGGGCGGATACCGGCGCCGGTATCGGGACTGACTGCGCCTGGGGACCAGGCGGGGCTGTCGCGCTGGCTGACGGAACCGCTGCCGGATGCTCGACCGGTGTGGCCGGCTGTTCCTCGGCTGCAACCATCGGAATGCGCGCCGTGGGTGTCGCAATGTGGGTCTGATGGGACGCTGCCGTTGCCACAGCCAGGTGGCGTGCGCCGGCGGCGGCGCCGGATGTGAGAGCGGCGTAACGGACGCGAGCACATGCAGATTGCGGACGGCCTTCGGAACCGCCATCGGCCTCGAGTGACTGTCGCTGACGGCAGCCATGACGTCGTGGCGAACGGCCGGTGTGACGGTGACGACGGATGTTGCCGCGACCGTCGCGACGGTGGCAGCGACCTTCACGCTGCCGCCGATCAGCAGCGACTTCACTGCAGCAATCCCGGAACCGAGATTGCTCGTCGTCCGCGGCCGGCCGCGCTTGGGTTTTTCGGCGGGATCCTTGGTGAGCGCGTCTGCCAGCGAGCGGCGGGCGCGGAAGAGCAGTGTCTCGACGGCGGCCTGCGTGAGCCGCATCTCGTCGGCGATCTCCTTGTAGGTGAGGCCTTGCCACTCGCGCAGGAGCAGGGCACGGCGCTGCTGCTCGGGAATCACGCGAAGCGCTGCCGGCAACCCGAAAAGCTCGTCGGCGTCGTTCTCGTGGGCCGGAACGCGCTCCTCGATCAGCGTGAAGTCGCCTGGTGCCTCGATCAGCCCGCGCCGGTAGGAGTTGCGCTGCTTGGTCAGGCAGACGTTGTGCGCGATCTTGAACAGCCAAGCCGATTCGAATTCGGGCGACGTTCCGCGCTTCATCCCTCGGAAGGCGTTCAGAAACGTGATCTGCGTCGCATCCTCGGCCTCCTCACGGCTACCGAGCTGGTGCTTGCAGAAGGAGAGGATCTTGCGCTGGTGGCGCTCGTACAGGAGGCGTGTTGCTTCTCCCTCGGACGCGAACCGGGATGGAGCCGCTGCCGCATGGCCTTCGGACGGTACGGCCATGTTTCACCTCATGTGTGGTGCAGTGCTTCCGGCTCCGTCCGCCCACGGTGCCCTTGCGCGCTGCTATCGGGCAGCGGCTGGAAGCCTTCTATCCCTCGAAAGAGTGGTTGCTCGTCAGGCTTCGACGCGGGCGCCGACGCCGTCCAACCGGTCGAGCGCGGCGTGGATGTCCATCAGCTGCCCGACGAAGCTCGGCGTGTCGCGCTCCGTCCAGCGCGACGCTTCGCTTTCGCGCAGCGTCGACATCAGATGCATGAAGTCGGCCGGCTCGTCACATTCGAAGACGGTCATGAACTCTTGATCGTCGATCCCGAACGAGTAGGTCGTGTGGTTGTTGATCGTTTCGAACTCATGGCCGATGCGCATGTGCTCGGCCATCGCCTCCTGGCGCTCTGCCTCGGGCAGGAAGTACCAGGGACGCGTCTTCACGAACGGATAGACGATCAGGTACGGCTGATGCTGCGGCACGATCTTCCGGGCGCGCTTGGCCGCCGTGTACTGGGATGCCTTCGTCGTCGCGAGGTACGAATACGGCGTCTCGAGCCAGCCTGCGAGCGGCGTCGCGTTGAGTGCAGCGCCGAGCTCGCCGAGGTCTTCGTACCTCTTCGTGATCTTCCAGAGGAAGAAGTCGGAGTCGGGCCGGACGCCGGTCACCGAGTAGGCGGCGAGGTAGTCGAACCGAGGCGCGAAGTCCTCGATCACCTCGGCGAACGCGTCCTTGCCGGCCGCGCGCTCGTCGACCGGCAGGCGGCGCCACGCCGGGTCGACGCGGAAGAACGTGTACGCGAGGTACTGGCCTCCGGAGGGCTCGCTCACGACGAACACTTTAGCTGCCCGGTCTTGGCGGCTCGTGCGGCGCTCGCGACGTCGGCGAGGTCCGGCTTGGGCTTGTCGTCGGCGTAGTACACACCGGTCTGAAGCCGCGCCAGATCGGGCTCGTCGCTCACGTGGAAGAAGAGCAGCATCCGAACGAGCGGCTGGCAGGTGGCGAGTCGCATCGCCTCGACGTAATCCGCGCCCTGGCTCTCCACGCTCACGGCTCCGGTCGACGCGGGCTCGGCGCCCGTGTACGCGCCTTGCTCTGAAGCTCCGATCGTCGTTTCGACGCCGTACTCGCCGTAGACGATCGGAGGGGACGTGCCGAATGCATCCGTCCAGCAGCTTCACGAGCTTGCCGTAGTCGGCAAGGCCGATCGACGTCGAGTGCGGATGCTTGAAGTCCGGTGGGATCGCCGAGCTCTCCGGATAGGGATGGATCGAGAAGAGGTCCATCACCGGTCGCGTCCTTCCGCTCGCCCGATACGCGGCGCCGAGATCTTCGATGAACTGCGTCGGCGACTGCGTTTGCCGCGCCCCTTTCGGGTTGTCGCCCCCGCGCGGCGCGAGCGAGCCGCCGATCACCCGAACCAGCGGAGCGACGGCCTTGATCGCGTCGTAGCTCTGTGCGAGCAGCTCGAGATAGGCGGGTGCCGCTGCGTCCGAGCCGTCGGCTGCGAACTGCGGCAGCCAGAACAGGTTGAGGTTCGGCTCGTTTCCGACGGAGATGTCGCGCACCTGCGGAAGCTCACGCACGATCGACGCGGCGTACGCCGCGAACTGCGAGCGGGCGGTGTCGGTTAACGGAGTGACGCTGCTGAAGGAATAGACGGCGACGATCGGCCTGATCCCGAGCGCCGCGGCTGCGGTGACGGCACTGCGTAGTCGCGCGAGCTCGTCGGGCGCGGGCGCGACGAGCGGCGGCGTCCAGACCGAGCTGAGCACGATCGCCGTGAAGCCGGCATGCCGCGCGAGCTCCATCTTCGTCGCTGCATCACCGGACTTCGCCGCGTCCTCGACCGCGCCGACGACGATCGGGTGAGGCTTCGGGCCACCGCAACCGGAGAGAGCAAGCGCCGCAAGGGCGATCAGAAGGAGGCCGCGGATACGCTGATTCATGTGCATTCCGACCACATTCAAAACCAGCTCAAGCGTCTCCCCGCCGGCCCAGGGGTGTACCTGTTCCGCGGCAGCCGGGACGAGGTCCTCTACGTCGGCAAGGCGAAATCGCTACGGCCGCGCGTGCGCCAGTACTTCCAGGCTGGGAGGAGCGACAGTCGCACCGGCATCGATCAGCTCGTCGACCGGACGGCCGACATCGAGACGATCGTCACCGGAACGGAGGTCGAGGCGCTGCACCTCGAGCAGAACCTCGTCAAGCGCCACCGCCCGCCGTTCAACGTGCGGCTCCGCGACGACAAGTCGTTCCCCTACATCGCAGTCACGATCGAGGACGAGTACCCGCGTGTGATGTTCACGCGCGAGCGCCACCGCCGCGGCGTCGTCTACTTCGGGCCGTACGCGAACGCGAAGAAGGTGCGCGAGACCCTGGACGTGCTGAACCGGGTCTTCCGCTACCGGCCGTGCGAAGGGCCACAGCCCGGGCGGCGCAGCGGTATCCCGTGCCTCGACTTCCACATCGAGCGTTGCTTCGCGCCGTGCGTGGGCTACATCTCGAAAGAGGACTACCGGAAGATCATCGACGACGTGATCGAGTTTCTCTCCGGCAACGACAAGCCGATCCGCAGCGAGCTCGAACGGCAGATGCGCGAGGCCGCAGGCGGCGAGCGCTTCGAGGACGCGGCGCGATATCGCAACCGGCTGCACGCGGTCGAGCGCCTCGCCGAGCGCCAGGCGGTCGAGCGCGCGTCGATCGGCACGATCGACGTGATCGGCGTTGCGGTCGGCGAGCGAACGTGCCGCTGTGCAGGTCTTCCCGCTGCGCGAGGGCCGGATGGTCGACCGGTACTCCTTCCACCTCGAGAACGCAGCCGGCGAGGACGTCGGCGAGGTGCTGGAGCAGTTTTGCCTCGAGTACTACGGCGCGGCGCTGTCACTTCCGCCGGAGATCCTGATCCCGCGTGGGATCGGCGGCGCCGAGACGCTCGCGGCGTTCCTGTCCGAGCTGCGCGGCTCGCGCGTGCGCGTGCGTGCGCCCGAGCGGGGCGAGAAGCGCCGGTTGCAGGAGCTCGCGCAGCAGAACGCGGAGCTCGCGCTCGCGTCGGAGTCGTTCGTTGCGGAGACGAAGAGGCTGCGCCGCGTCGAGGCGCTCGAGGAGCTGCGCGAGGTGCTGAACCTGGAATCGCTGCCGATTCGGATCGAATGCTTCGACATCTCGAACATTCAGGGCAGCGAGATCGTCGGGGCGATGACCGTCTTCGAGGATGCGATCGCGAAGAAGGGTCATTACCGCAAGTTCGGCGTGCGCGGCCAGGAAGGGCAGGATGACTTCGCGGCGATGGCCGAGGTGGTGTCGCGGCGGTTCGCGCGCCTGGCGGCGGGGCCGACAGCCGACGATTACGACGAGTCGTTCGCGGCGACGCCGAACCTGGTCGTGATCGACGGCGGCAAGGGCCAGCTGTCTGCGGCACTCGAGGCGATGCAGGCCTACGATCTGCCGCGCGTGGCTGTGATTGCGTTGGCGAAGCGTGTCGAGGAAGTGTTTCTGCCCGGCCGGGCCGAGCCTGTCGTGCTGCCCGACCATTCGCCCGGGCTCCAGCTGTTGCAGCGGATCCGTGACGAAGCGCATCGCTTTGCCGTCACGTTCCACCGCCAGCGTCGTGGCGCGGCGGCGCGCGAGTCGATGTTCGACCAGCTCGCGGGCGTCGGGCCGGCGCGGCGGCGTGCGCTGCTGCGGCACTTCGGCTCGGCCGAGCGCGTCCTGTCGGCGAGCGCGGAGGAGCTCGAGGGCGTGCCGGGCGTCCCGGCGAAGACCGCGCGCAACATCTACGCGCAATTGCATCGCGCCGGGCGCAGCATGAGGCGGGCCGCGCTTCTTCTGGCCTCCGTGGCTCGTGCTCGCGGGCTGTGGCGGAAGCGGTTCGAAGGTGGAAACGCTCTACTCGGGTAGCGGGTGGACGGTCGACCTGAACGGCGGCAAGGCAGAGGTTCAGCACTATGTGAACGGCAAGTGGGTCGTCGACCGGTCGGGTGCGGTGAAGATCGAGATCCTCGGCCCGAAACCGGGGGAGACGCTGACCTCGAACCCGCCGCAGGTCGCGATCACGATGCATTCGAAGACACCGCTCGTCCAGTCGGCGTCTGTGGCTCGACGGCAACCGCTTGTTCGAGAAGGGCGGCGGCACGCCGACGAACGGCACGATCTACGGCGCGCCTGCGAATGCGCTCGACCCGGGGACGCACGTCGCCGTCGGCTACGCCCGCACAGAGTTCGGCGGCACCGCCGTCAGTTGGACTTTCACTGCCAAATGAAGTGTCAGGCTTAAGCCTGACACTGCTTTGATTGCACCTTTTCGACATGTCCCGGGGACTGTCCCCTGGACATGTCCGTTACGGACCGTCGGCGAGGAACGGGTAGCGGTAGTCGTCCGCCGGGATGAACGTCTCCTTGATCGTGCGCGGCGAGACCCAGCGGATCAGGTTCCACATCGAGCCGGCCTTGTCGTTCGTCCCCGACGCGCGTGAGCCGCCGAACGGCTGCTGGCCGACGACCGCGCCGGTCGGCTTGTCGTTGACGTAGAAGTTGCCGGCCGCGTAGCGCAGTCGGTCCTTCGCCACTTCGATCGCCGCGCGGTCCTCCGAGAAGACCGCACCCGTCAAGCCGTACGGGCTGGACTCGTCGATCAGGTCGAGCGTCTCGTCCCATTTCTTCTCGTCGTAGACGAACGTGGTGACGACGGGGCCGAACAGCTCCTCACGCAGCAGCCGGAACTGCGGGTCGCTCGTCTCGATCACCGTCGGCTCGACGAAGAAGCCCGTCGAGTCGTCGTAGCCGCCGCCGGCGACGATCTCGGTCCCTTTGTGCGCCTTGGCCTCTTCGATCGCGTCGCGCTGTGTCTCGAACGAGTTGCCGTCGATGACGGCGCCCATGAAGTTGCCGAAGTCGGCCACGTCGCCGACCTTGATCGTCGCCACCTCCGCGGCGAGCCGCTCGCGCAGCTTCGGCCAGAGGTTCGAGGGCGCATACACGCGCGAGGCGGCAGAGCACTTCTGTCCCTGGTACTCGAACGAGCCGCGCAGGATCGCGGCCGCGAGCGAGTCGAGGTCGGCGGATGGGTGCGCGACGATGAAGTCCTTGCCGCCCGTCTCGCCGACGATGCGCGGGTAGTTGCGGTAACGCTCGATGTTGTCGCCGACCGTCTTCCACATTCCCTGGAAGACCGGGGTTGAGCCGGTGAAGTGGATTCCGCCCAGATCCGGGCTCTCGAGTGCGGCGCCGCCGATCATCGCGCCCGAGCCGGGGAGCATGTTGATCACGCCGTCCGGCAGGCCCGCTTCCTGCCACAGGCGCATCAGGTAGTAGCCCGAGAGCATCGCCGTCGAGGCCGGCTTCCAGAGAACGACGTTGCCCATCAGCGCTGCGGAGCTCGTCAAGTTGCCGGCGATCGCGGTGAAGTTGAACGGCGAGACGGCGAAGACGAAACCCTCGAGCGGCCGGTACTCCATCCGGTTCCAGACTCCGGGCGACGACTGCGGCTGCTCCGCATAGATCCTCAACATGAACTCGACGTTGAAGCGCAGGAAGTCCGTGAGCTCGCACGCCGCGTCGATCTCCGCCTGGTGTGCGGTCTTCGACTGGCCGAGCATCGTCGCCGCGTTCAGCGTGTCGCGCCACGGACCGGCGAGAAGCTCGGCCGCGCGCAGGAAGACTGCGGCGCGCTCCTCCCACGGCCGCCGCGACCAGTCGCGCCAGGCTGCCGCCGCGGCGTCGATCGCCTGTTGAACGTGCTCGGGCTCGGCCTGGTGCACGTCGGCGAGCACGTGTGCCTTGTCGTGCGGCATCACCGCCGGCTTCGTCGTGCCGGTCTTGACGTCCCTGCCGCCGATCACGAGCGGGATCTCGACCCGCTCGTTGCGCATCTGCTCGAGCCGTAGCTGGAGGCTCGCCCGCTCGGCACTGCCGGGCAGGTAGTCGCGGACGGGCTCGTTCCGGCCCGGCGGCGGCCGGAACATCGCGTGCGTGCTCACCGGTTGAGCAACATCCAGGTCGCGCAGGTCATCACCCAGATCATGAACCCCAGCACCGAGGCCCAGAGCGCAGTACCGGCAAGCGTCCAATGGGTTGCCGCCTCGCCGGCGCCGACGCCGAGAACGCCCAGGCCCCCGATCACGCCGAGGCCTCCGAACGGGCGCGGCACTTTTCGCGCGTGCATCGCGGCCAGCGACGACCCGATCACGACCGACGCCGCACCGGGAGCGCCGAGTGCCGCGAGCTCGACGTTCTTCGTCACGAGCGCGACCATCTGCAGCGGCAGGCACGACGCACCGCCCATCAGGACGATCGAGGCGAAGAAGCCGTCGGGGTCGTAGCGGATCAGGCGGGCGCGCAGGCTGCCGAGAAACCAGAGGTACGCGAAGCCAGCGACGACGAAGAAGGAGTCGGCTGCGCGTGCGTGGTCGCCCACGATCGCGAAGGCGACGAGAGCGAGGCCGACGTAGGCGTAGCCGAGCGCGGGCAGGTAGACGCGCACCGGGCCGCGACGGTACATCATTCAGGGATGAAGCCGACGCTCGTCCAGTACGAGGCGCCGCCCTTCGGGATCGGCGAGCTCTGGCTCGACGGAGAGCGAGTCCTCTGGTCGGAGCTGCCCAAACCAGACATGTCCAGGGGACAGTCCCCGGGACATGTCCTGGCGGGACGGTTGGCGGCCTTCTTCGCCGGCGCGGCGGACGACTTCGCCGATGTCGAGCTCGACCTGGACGACGGCTTCTACGGCGACTGCGCCCGCGTGCTCCGGACGCTGCCGCGCGGCGAGGTCGTCACCTACGGCGAGCTCGCGGCGCTCGCGGGCCGCCCCGGCGCCGCTCGCGCCGCGGGCACGTTCTGCGCGCGCAACCGGTTCGGGCCCTTCGTTCCCTGCCACCGGGTCGTCGCCGCGGGCGGGATCGGCTCGTACGGCTCGCTCGGGATCGAGTACAAACGCCGACTGCTCGCCCTCGAAGGTGTCACTCTCTGAGGATCTGCGGGACGAGCTTGCCGCGATCGCCCCGCGGCGACGCTGTTGCCGCCTCGCCGAGCTCTCCGCTCTCTTCCACACAGCCGGGGTCTGGCACCTGCGCGGGCACGGTGAGCTCGCCGTCCACCTCGACCTCGCGAGCGGACATGCGGCGCGCCGGGCGTTCACGCTCCTCCGCGAGCTCGGCGTGCAGTCGGAGATCCGCACCTATCCGCGCCGAGCATTCGACCGGGCGACCCGCTACCAACTGCACACCGTTGTGGACGCTCGCGCGCGCGAGACACTCCGAGAAGCAGGCGTTCTCTCAGCGCGAGGGGCACCGCTCGAACGGCCGCCGAAGCACGTGGTCGGGCGATCGTGCTGCCGCGGTGCCTACCTCCGCGGGGCCGTGCTCGGCGGCGGCTCGCTCTCCGGCCCGAATGCCCCGCATCTCGAGCTGCGGGCAAGCGGAATCGACGGCGCGCACCTGCTCAGCGAGATCGCTGCCCGGGAGGGAGTGACGCTCGCCACCCTCGAACGACGCACGCACGCGATCGCGTACGCGAAGGGAGGCGAGGCGATCGCCGATCTGCTTGCCCTTGCCGGAGCGAGCGAGACGGCGCTTCGGCTCGACGAGCACGCGGTCGTGGCCGGCACCCGGGCAGATGCCAACCGGCTCGCGAATGCGGACGAAGCGAACGTCAAGCGCACGGTTCAGGCCGCGCGGCGGCAGCTGCAGGCGATCGAGCAGTTGGACGTCCACGCCTTGCCGAACAAGCTGCAGGAGATCGCCATTCTGCGCGTCGAAGCATCCGTCGCTGTCCCTGGCCGACCTGGCGGCCAGGTGCCGGCCCCAGATCACGAAGGCGGCCGCCCACCACCGGATGGCGGCGATCCAGCAGCTCGCCGACCGCTGAGGCAGAAGGCAGACGGCCGCACCGGCAAAGCCGGCACGGCCTCCACCCGGCGCCGACAAGCGTCGCCTAAGGCGGGCCGGAGGGGAAGCTCCGAGGACGACCTTCCCCTCCGTTCACCACGCTCCGGACCTTGGCGACGGACGGGGTCTGAATCCGCGCCGGACGAGCATGGACCCGCCGGAATGAGTATCTCGTACCCCTCGGTTCCGATTCCAGGGTAGTTACAAGCCATATCTCTGATGTACGGTGCGCAAGTGACTGCGGCCTTCGAGGAGCTTCGCCGCCGCCTGGCTGAGGTCAGCGACCTTGGGCGCGCCACGTCGATCCTCAGCTGGGACCAGCAGACGATGATGCCGCCGCGCGGCGCCGCGGGCCGCGCCGAGGAGCTCGCGACGCTCGACCGTGTCACACACGAGAAGTTCACCTCGCCCGAGATCGGCCGGCTGCTCGACGAGCTCGCCGACTTCGAGCAAGCCCAGCCGGAGGATTCATTCGAGGCGAGTCTCATCCGTGTCACGCGCCGCGACTGGGACAAGGCGCGCAAGGTACCCGCCGAGCTCCACTCCGAGCGGACGCGCGCATCCTCGCTTGGCGCATGCGGTGTGGGTGCGAGCGCGCAAGGACAACGATTTCACCGCGTTCCTGCCGGTGCTGCGCAAGAACCTCGAGCTCACCCGCCGCTACATCGAGTGTTTCGACGGCGACTACGACGAGCCCTACGACGCCGTCCTCGACGACTACGAGCGGGACATGCGCACGGCCGAGGTGCGGGTGCTCTTCGACTACCTGAAGGAGCACCAGGCGCCGATCGTCAAGGCGGTCGCTGACGCCGAACCGCTGCCCGAGCCGCCGCCGCGTTCGTTCCCGATCGAGCTCCAGAAGCAGTTCGAGCTCGAGGTCGTGCGCAAGTTCGGCTTCGACGACGAGTCCTGGCGCCTCGATCCGACCGTCCATCCGTTCGCAAGCGGCGCCGGCACGCAGGACATCCGGATCACGACGCGCTACTTCGACGGGAACCTCGACGGCCTGTTCGCGACCATGCACGAGTGCGGTCACGGGCTGTACGAGCACCAGATCGATCCTGGGCTCGACCGTTCGCCGCTCTCACACGGCACCTCGCTCGGCATGCACGAATCGCAGAGCCGGATGTGGGAGAACCTCGTCGGCCGGTCGCAGCCCTTCTGGCGCTACTTCTTCCCCCGCATCCAGGAGCTCTTCCCCGACGCGGTTCGCGGGTATGACGCTGAGCGCTGGTACCGCGAGGTGAACGCGGTCGAGCCGTCGCTGATCCGCGTCGAGTCCGACGAAGCGACCTACAACCTCCACATCATCCTTCGCTTCGAGCTCGAGCAGGACCTGCTCGCGGAAACGTTCCCGCTCGAGCAGCTGCCGGAGGAATGGAACCGGCGCATGTGGGACTACCTGCGGATCGAGGTGCCCGACGACACCCGCGGCGTCCTTCAAGACGTGCACTGGTCGGGCGGCTCGCTCGGGTACTTCCCGACCTACGCGCTCGGCAACCTGATCTCGGCGCAGCTCTGGGACAAGTTGTCGGTCGACCTGCCCGATCTCGACGACGAGTTCGAGCGCGGGGAGTTCGGCGCGCTCCGCGAGTGGCTACGCGACAACCTGCACAAGCACGGACGGAAGTTCTCGCCCAGCGACACGCTCGCCCGCGCCACCGGCGGGCCGGCGCGGATCGACCCCGAGCCGTACGTGAGATATCTGCGGCGCAAGGTCGGGGAGATCTACGGCTTGCCGCTCGACCTGAAGGTCTGAACGGTTCCGCCAAAGCGTTGCGCGGACTCTGACTAGAGTCAGGGCGCATGGCGAAAACGCGGGTGGGCATCAACGGGTTCGGCCGCATCGGCCGAAATTTCTTTCGTGCGTCGCTGACGCGCACGTCCGACTTCGAGATCGTGGCGGCGAACGATCTCGGCGACGCGGCCACGATGGCCCATCTCCTGAAGTACGACTCGCTGCTCGGCCCGTTGCCAGGCGAGGTCTCGGTCGAAGGCGGCGTGCTGAAGGCGGCCGGGCAGAAGATCCAACTGCTGGTCGAGCGCGATCCCGGCGCGATGCCGTGGCGGCGACCTCGGCGTCGACGTGGTGATCGAGTCGACCGGCTTCTTCACGAAGCGCGACGGCGCCCAGAAGCACCTCGACGCCGGTGCGAAGAAAGTGATCATCTCGGCGCCCGCGAGCGATCCCGACCTGACGGTGGTGCTGGGTGTGAACGACGACAAGTACGACCCGTCCGCGCACAACATCATCTCGAACGCCTCATGCACGACGAACTGCCTCGGCCCGCTCGCGAAGGTGCTGAACGATGCGTTCACGATCGAGCGCGGGTTCATGACGACGATCCATGCCTACACGCAGGATCAGAACCTGCAGGACGCGCCCCACAGCGACTTGCGCCGGGCGCGTGCTGCTGCGATCAACCTCGTTCCGACGTCAACGGGCGCGGCGAAGGCGATCGGGTTGGTGCTGCCGGAGCTGAACGGGAAGCTCGACGGCGTTGCCGTGCGCGCGCCGATCCCAACGGGATCGCTGACCGACCTCACGGTTCAGCTCTCGCGCGAGGTGACGGTGGATGCGGTCAACGACGTGTTCAAGGCGGCGGCTGAGAGTGGGCCGTTGGAGGGGTACCTCCAGTACTCGACGGATCCGCTCGTCTCGACCGACATCAAGGAGTCGCCGTACTCGTGCATCTTCGACAGCGGGCTGACGATGGCCGGAGGGACGACCGCGAAGGTGTTCGGCTGGTACGACAACGAGTGGGGGTACTCGTGTCGTCTCGTCGACCTGACGAACGTCGTCGCCAAGTCGCTCTAGTTGCGCCCGACCACGGTGTCAGACACGTGTCAGAGACAAGCCCGCTCCGAGCAGGGTTGTTTCACTTTCGTCGCACATCCCCGGTCTCAGAGACGTGTCTGAGACCTCTCTGAGACAGTGAAGCAGTTGCACCGGCCGCGCTCAGTGCGTGACGCCGACGTGGCCGGCAAGGCCGTTCTCGTCCGCGCCGACCTGAACGTTCCGCTCGAGGACGGCCGGGTCGCCGACGATGCGCGGATCCAGTGCTCGCTGCCGACGCTGCGGCTCCTGCTGGACGAAGGCGCGGCGCACGTGCGCGTCTGTTCCCACATCGGCCGGCCCAAGACCGACGAGGATCGCGTCAAGTGCTCGATTGCGCCGGTTCGCGCGCGTCTTGCCGAGCTGCTCCCCGACGACCGGATCGAGGTGCTCGAGAACACGCGCTTCAATCCCGGGGAAACGGCGAACGACGAAGGCTTCGCGCGCGAGCTCGCCGACGGGTGCGATCTGTACGTGAACGATGCCTTCGGCTCGGCGCACCGCGCGCACGCCTCGACCGAAGCCGTCGCGCACCTGCTGCCCGCCTACGCGGGGCTCCTGCTGATCGCCGAGCTCGAGCACCTCGGCAGGCTGCTCGACGATGTGGCGCGCCCGTTCGTGATCGTTTCCGGTGGGGCGAAGGTCGACGACAAGGTCGGCGTGCTCCAGAATCTCGGTTCACGTGCCGACCGTGTGCTGATCGGAGGGAAGATGGCCGAAGACGTGCGCAACGCCAATCCGTTCTCGTTCGACGTGCTGCTCCCGCGCGACATCGTCGCCGCGGCGTCGTTCGAGGCAGATGCGGAAACGAAAATCGCGCCGTACGACGACCCGCCCGCCGGCTGGCTGGGCCTTGACGTCGGCCCGGAGACGCGCGAGGAGTTCGCCGAGGAGATCTCTCGCGCGCGCACGGTGTTCTGGAACGGCCCGATGGGCGTCTTCGAATGGCCGCGCTTCGCCGAAGGAACGTTCGCCGTTGCGCGAGCTGTCGCCGATTGCGACGGCTACACGGTTGTCGGCGGCGGCGACTCCGTCCGGGCGGTGCACGAGGCCGGGGTTGCCGACAGGATCTCGTGGATCTCCACCGGCGGCGGCGCCTCGCTCGAGCTGCTCGAAGGCAAGAACCTCCCCGGAGTCGCAGCGATACCAGAGGCGGCGTGATCGAGATGTTCATCGCCGGCAACTGGAAGATGTTCAAGGGCCCGCGCGAGGCCGGTGAGCTCTGCCGCGCGCTGAGGCAGATGGACCTCGGCGAGGTCGACGTTGCGGTTTGCCCGCCGTATGTCTCGCTCGCCGAATCGGTGCAGGCGCTTGCGGGCACCGATATCGGCGTGTTCGCACAAAGCTGCCACTGGGCGAACGACGGCGCATTCACCGGCGAGATTTCGGCACCGATGCTGATCGAGCTCGGCGTCTACGGCACGATCATCGGCCACTCGGAGCGACGGCAGTTCTTCGGCGAGACCGACGAGACCGTCGCACGCCGCACCGAGGCCGCGCTCGAGCACGGCCTCCACGTGATCGCGTGCGTCGGCGAGACGGAGGCGGAGCGCGAGGCGGGGCAGACCGAGGAGGTGCTGCGCAGGCAGGTCTCGGTGCTGACCGCCGACGACAACATGGTGATCGCCTACGAGCCGGTGTGGGCGATCGGAACCGGGAAGACCGCCACCCCGCAGATCGCGCAGGACGCACATGCGTTCATCAAGTCGCTGATCGACGCGCCGGTGCTCTACGGCGGCTCGGTCAACCCGGGAAACGCCGCCGAGCTCTGCGGCTCTCGAGACGTCGACGGCGCTCTGGTCGGCGGTGCATCCCTCGACGTGGAATCGTTCGCCGCGATTTGCCGGGCAGCTTCCCACTCGTAACGCTCGTCATTCTCGACGGCTGGGGTTGTGCCCCGCCCGGTCCCGGCAACGCCGTCGAGCTCGCCGACACGCCGGTGTTCGACCGGCTCTGGGC
This sequence comes from uncultured Actinomycetes bacterium, assembly GCA_963761365.1. Classification (GTDB taxonomy): domain Bacteria; phylum Actinomycetota; class Thermoleophilia; order Gaiellales; family Gaiellaceae; genus PALSA-600. The sequence continues at coordinate 221,041 of CAVXHB010000002.1, forward strand.
GAAGTGGCCGCACACGACGCTCGACGCGTCCGGTCCTGCCGCGGGCCTCCCGCCCGGCCAGATGGGCAACTCCGAGGTCGGCCATCTGACGATCGGCGCCGGCCGCCGGCTGTCGCAGGACTTCGAGCGCGTCAACCACGCGATCGCCGACGGCTCGCTCTTCGACAACCCTGTGCTGCGCGGCGTATTCGAGCGCGGCAACCGCGTGCATCTGCTTGGCCTCGTCTCCGAGGGCGGCGTTCACTCGCACATCGACCATCTGCGCGCGCTGCTCACGATCGCACCGGAGAAGACGTGGATCCACGCGTTCACCGACGGCCGTGACGTCTCGCCGCATGCAGCGCTTCGCGATCTGGCGACCCTGCCGCGAGGACAGGATCGCGACCGTGGCCGGCCGGTACTACGCGATGGACCGGGACGGCCGATGGGAGAGGACGCAGCGCGCGTTCGACGCAATCGTCGATTCGGGACCTGTCTGGGGTCAGACCCCGGCCATGTACGTCCAGGACCAGTACGACAAGGGCATCACCGACGAATTCATCGAGCCCGTTCAGCTCGAAGGCAGGCCGCGGCTCGAGCCGGGCGACACCGCCCTCTTCTTCAACTTCCGCCCGGACCGCGGCCGCCAGCTTTCGAAGCTTCTGCTCGACGCCGGCGTCGACCTGACGACGATGACGCGCTACAGCGACGAGCTCGATTGTCCTGTCGTCTTCGGCGAACAGCGCGTCCCCGAAACGATGGCGGAGGTGCTTGCCGAGCACGGCCTGAACCAGCTCCACGTCGCGGAAACGGAGAAGTACGCACACGTGACCTACTTCTTCAACGGTGGCGTTGAGACGGAGTGGCCGGGCGAGACGAGGGTTCTCGTCCCGAGCCCACGGGACGTGCCGAGCTACGACAAGAAACCCGAGATGTCGGCGGAGGAAGTGACGACGCGCTTCTGCGACGAAGTGGGGAAAGGATATGCGTTCGCCGTGGTCAACTTCGCCAACCCGGACATGGTCGGCCATTCGGGCGTGATCCCTGCGGTCGTCACCGCCGTCGAAGTGACCGACCGCTGCCTCGGCAGGGTCGTCGAGCGCGTCGGCGAACTCGGTGGCGTGTGCCTGATCACTGCCGACCACGGCAACGCCGAACAGCTACTCGAGCCCGACGGTGTCTCGCCTCACACCGCGCACACGACGAACCCGGTGCCGCTGATCGCGACCGCAGCCGTGGGCGAGCTCCGTGAGGACGGCGAGCTGGCCGATCTCGTCCCGACCGCTCTCCACCTGTTAGGCCTGGAGTCGCCTGCCGTCATGAGCGGCAAGGATTTGCGCAGAAATCACCCGGGCTTGTGATCATCTTTACAAGTTCGGGGCTAAACTGAGCGGACCCATGTCACTCGAGCAGCCCGATCCAGACGTACTTCGCCGGGCACAACGGGGCGACGAGCGCGCATTCGAGCTGATCCTGCGCGCGTACGAGACGCCGATCTTCAACTACGTCTACCGGATCGTCGGCGAGCGCTCACTTGCAGAGGATCTGACCCAGGAGGTCTTCGTGCGCGTGTTCCAAGCGCTCCCGCGCTTCTCGCTGCGCTGCAAGTTCACGACGTGGCTCTTCCAGGTGGCGAAGAACCGCGTGCTCGATGAGCTCCGAGCACGGGAGCGGCGTCCCCACGGCGTCGTTTCGATCGAGGATGCGCCGCACCTGGAGATCGTCGATCAGCCGATCGAGCGCCTCGAGACGATCGAGCACGTGTGGCGGGCGGTGCGCGAGCTCAACCCCGACCTGAAGATGGCGCTGCTTCTACGCGACGTCGCAGGGCTGCCGTACAACGAGATTGGCGACGTGCTCGAGATCACGCTTGCCACCGTCAAGTGGCGGATCTTCAAAGCACGCGAGGAAGTCCAGCTCGCACTCGCACGCGACGGGATCACGTTCGGCGACACCGCCGTCCCGGTCGCGGCCGTTCAGCCAGCCGCGGAATAGCGGCGCAGCCACTCAACGAGATTGCGCGCCTGCTGGGTGGCGTTCGAGGAGCGGACGACGGGCGTCACCTGCGGCTTGCGCTGCGGTGAGCCACCGCTTGTCGCGATCAGGCCGATCGCGATCCCGAGCACGGCCACGAGGGCTGCGAGCGCGGCGATCTTCGCCCACCGCCGTTGTGAATAGCTCGAGCGCACCCACATGACCGCGGTGAGCGGCAGCGTGTCGCCGCGCAGCGCGCTCGCGACCTCGGTTGCGGTGGGGCGGCTGCGAGGATCGCGCGCACGGCAGCGCTCGAGCATCGCGCGCACCGCCGGTGGCCGCTCGACCAGCAATTCGTCGAGCACGACCCCGAGTGAGTAGACGTCGCTCGCAGGGCCGACCTGGCGTCCTTCGGCCTGCTCCGGTGAGAGATAGCGCAGCGTCCCGAGCACGGTGCCGATCTGGGTCACGCTCGTCTCCTCCGTCGCGCGCGCGATCCCGAAGTCGGTGATCTTGACGACGCCGTCCTTGCCGCGGAGCAGGTTGCCCGGCTTGAGGTCGCGGTGGACGATGCCGTGGGCATGCGCATAGGCGACGCCGTCGGCGACCTGCGCGGCCTCGTCGAGCGAGAGACGTCCGTCGGCGAGCGTGCCGCCCTCGACCAGCTCCATGACGATGCACGGCAGACCGTCGAGCTCGACGATGTCGTAGACGCGGACGAGGTTCGGATGATGGAGTGAGCCGGCGATGCGCGCCTCCCGCAGGAAACGCGCGCGAAAGGCGTCGTCACCGGCGAGATGCGCGGCGAGCACCTTCAGTGCGACGCGACGGTCGAGCCCGCTGTCCGCGCCCGCGTGGACGACGGCCATCCCGCCGCGACCGAGCTCGTGCTCGATCGTGTAGCGGTGCTCAGTCGCCGCCATGGTGTCCATGGTCGTGGTGTGGTTTGGGAGGTTTGTCGTGTTTGCCCGGCTTGTCCGGCTGGGCCGGCTTGATCGGGGCGGGTGGCGGCGTGCACGCGGGCGCATCGGCCGCGAGCGCGTTGACTCCGTCGAGGAGCGGTGCGCGCAACCGGAGGGGCACGCTTCCGGCAGCGACCAGCTCGCGAGCTTTCGCGCCAAGCGCGTCGATCTGGCTGCGCGCGGCGCACCCGTCCGCACCTGCGTCTTTGGCGACCGTCTGCGCCAGCGCGATCAACTGCGCGGCGTCGGTTTTCGAGAGGTGCGGCGTGGTCTGGCGCGCGTGGCCGCCGCAGGCGGCGAGCAGGCTACTCACCAAGAGCAAGGCGAGCGGCCAGGCCCTCCGGTAGACCTCGCTCGCGGATTTCGGCCTGGGTGCGTTCGATCGGATACGAGACACGATGGAATGTTGCCCGACGCGCGTGATCGTCAATCAGGAGCCAGGCGGCGCGCGGGTCGTTGCCGCGCGGTTGGCCCACCGAGCCGGGATTGAGCAGCCAGCGGCCCTCGGACAGGTCGACCTCGCCTGCTCCGGCGAGACCGCCGCCGAGATCGGCCCCGTTCCACGAAATCGCGAGCGGGAGGTGGCTGTGTCCGACGAGCAGCAGCGGCGCCGTTGTCGCCTTGAAGCTCAAAAACGCCGCAGCCTCGCTGAGCACGTAGTCCCAGACCGGGTCGAGCGGGCTCCCGTGGAAGAGCTCGACCCCTTCGCGGGTCGCGGCCGGCGCGAGCCCGGTGAGGAATGCGCGCGCGTCGTCCTCGAGTACCCCCTGCGTCCAGCGCACGGCTGCGGCCGCGTCGCCGTTGAACTCGTCGACCGAGAGCGTGCCGATCACGGCGAGGTCGTGGTTGCCGGCGAGGCAGAGGGCCGCGCGTTCGCGCACGATCGCGCAGCACCGGTTGGGTCGCGGTCCATAGCCAACGGTGTCGCCGAGACACCACGTCTCGTCGACGCCCTCGGCGTCCACTGCCGCGAGCACAGCGGCCAGGGCGTGATAGTTCGCATGGATGTCGGAAAGAACGGCGATGCGCATAGCTCTTGTCCTGGGTCTGGCCGGGTGGATCGTTGCAGCCGTTTTTCTCTGGCGGACGAGCGTGCCGTCGCTGAAGCTCGGCGGCCTCGACGTACACAATTACTTCTCGCCACAGCTGCTCGCGCGGACGCGCGACTACAGCGAGGGCGAGCGCGTGCTTTGGCTGCTGGCGACGATCGCCACGCTCGTCACGCTCGCGATCCTCGTTTGGAGGCTACCGCGATCGGCGCGGGGACTCGGTCTGGGGCGCGTGGGCACCGCGATCGTGCTCGGAATGGTCGCCGTCGCCGCGCTCTGGTTCGTGCAACTGCCGTTCTCGATTGCCGGGCTCTGGTGGCAGCACCACTACGGGCTCGGGCCGTTCGATCCGGGGAGCTGGCTCGCCGGGCAGTGGTCGCAGCTGATCGCGCAGGCGGTGTTCGCGCTGGCGGGGATTTCGCTGGTCGTCGCGCTGGCCGTGCGCTTCCCTCGGTTCTGGTGGCTTCCAGGCGCAGGGACGTTCGTCGCACTCGCGGCGCTGCTCACGTTCGTCTCAGGCTGGCTCGGGGCGATCGGCGCGCATCCGCTGCAACGTGCAGACCTTCGCGCCGACGTTGCGCGGATCGAACGTGCCGAGCACGTGCATCCGCCGGTGCGGCGGCTGAAGGTAAGCAGCTGGACGAACGAGCCGAACGCGTTCACGGCCGGGTTCGGGCCCTCGACGCACGTGGTCGTGTGGGACACGATGCTCGACGGGCGCTTCTCGCGCGGCGAGATCGACGTCGTGATCGCACACGAGCTCGGGCACGCGCGGAGCCGGCACACGCTCAAGGAGGTCGGCTGGTACGCGCTGTTCGCGTTTCCGACGGCGCTGCTCGTGGCCGCCGTCACGCGGCGGCGCGGCGGGCTCCGCAATCCAGCGAACCTGCCGCTCGCACTGCTTGTCGTCACGGTGTTCGGGCTCGCCACGACACCCTTCAAGAATGCAGTTTCGCGGCGCTACGAAGCGGAGGCCGACTGGCGTGCGCTCAACGCGACGCACGACCCCGCCGACGCGCGACGGCTGTTCCGCGCATTCGTGCCGACGACGCTCGACCAGCCGGACCCGCCCGGTTGGGACTACGCATGGCTCGAGACGCATCCCACGGACGCGCAACGGATCGCGATGGTGAACGCGTACGAGCGTTTACAAATTCTTAAAGGTACGTCGTCCGGGACGACGCACCGTTAAGTCTGCTCGGGCGTTTCGGGCAGGTCCTGGATGCCCTTCATGGTCGAGAACTTCGACCAGCTGTCGTTGAGCGCGTCCATCAGCTCCTTGGTGAACTTCTGCGACATGTTCACCCGCGCGACGACGACGCCCGGGATCTCGCCCTCTTCGACCGAGTGGTCGATCCGGGCGAACGTGACCGTGAACTCGTAGTCGGTGAAGCTGACGTTGGCGAAGTTCGAGTAGGTCCCGGCGAGGTGCTCGGTATCGACCTGGAGGTTGAGCTTTCGCTGCTCTTCGGCCATCGTCCCACGATACTAGTCCTGTGGACAGAGCCGACCTTCGCCGGATCGCGATCGCCGTCAGTGCGATCATCGTCGTGTTCACGGGGGGCGCGCTGGGCTTTGCCGCGATTCTGCACGAGTCGTGGCACGACGCGCTCTACCGCACGGTGGTCACCGCGACGCTCACCGGCCTCGACTCCACCCCGCACGGCATCGGGGCGCAGCTGCTCACGATCGGGATCGCGCTCTCAGGCGTGGCTATCTTTGGCTACCTCGTTGCCGGCGCCCTCGACGCGATCGCGCACGAGGTGGCGGGCGAGACACGAAAGACGAGGCGGCGGGTGCGCATGATCGACGGGCTCAAAGACCACTTCATCATCTGCGGCTACGGCCGCGTCGGCCGACGCGCCGCCGAGGAGTTCCAGGTCTCCGGCCAGCCATTCGTCGTATTGGACTTCAGCGCGGACTCGATCGCACATGCCAAGGAGCACGGCGTGCTCTTCCTTGAAGGCCGCGGCTCCGAGGATGAGGATCTCTCGCGCGCGGGCATCGACCGTGCGAGGGGATTGCTCGCGTCGGCCGACTCCGACGCAGAGAATTTGTACATCACCCTCTCGGCACGGGCGCGCTGCCCCGAGCTGACGATCGTGGCTCGAGCCTCTGACGCCGAGGCGGAACGCAAGCTCGCGCTCGCCGGCGCCGACCGGGTCGTCCAGCCGTATTCCTCCGCCGGCACGGAGATGGCGAAGCTGGCGTTGAAGCCGCAGGTCGCCGCGTTCCTCGAGCTCGTCTCCTCGCACGCGGGCCCCGACCTTCGCTTCGAGGAGATCGAGGTGCACGGCGACTGCCCGCAGGCAGGCAGCACGATCCGCGAGCTCGCGATTCGCCGGAAGACGGGCGCGGTCGTGATCGCGCTGCGCAAGCCGGACGGCCGGTTCGAGATCACGCCGAATCCTGACGAGCGGATCGACGTCGGCGACGTTGTGATCGCGATCGGCACCGAGCCCGAGTTGCAGGCGCTCGAGAACGTCTTCTCGACGAGCGTCGTTGCCTGACCCGCTCCTCGAGCTCGCTGAGGCGCTTGCCGAGCTTGCGGGTGCGGGCGCTGAACTTGGCCGCTCGCCGGACGGGCAGTTCGGCGACTACGCGACGAACGTTGCACTCCGGACGGCGAAGGCGGCCGGCCGGCCTCCGCGCGAGCTCGCAGAGGAGCTGGCCGCGAAGGCGCGTGAGCTCCCGGGTGTCGAGGCGGTCGAGGTCGCCGGTCCTGGCTTCGTCAACCTCCGAGTGAGCGACGCGTTCCTCGCCGGGGAGCTCGCCGAAATCAACGAGGGGTACGGCGGCGGTTTCGCTCTTTTCGACGAGCGCGTCCAGGTGGAGATGGTCAGCGCCAACCCGACCGGGCCGCTCACCGTCGCATCGGCCCGCAACGGCGCGTACGGCGACAGCGTCGCGCGGCTGCTCGAGTTCGCCGGCAACACGGTCGCGCGCGAGTACTACTGGAACGACGCAGGTCGGCAGATCGACCTCTTCCGCGCCTCGGTCGAAGCGGCGCGAAGCGGCAAGGACCCGCCCGAGGACGGCTACAAGGGCGAGTACATCGAGGAGCTCGCGAAGGTTCCCGGTGATCCGGTGCCCGCGATGCTCGAACAGATCATCGAGTCGCTCGAGCGCTTCCGCGTCTCGATCGACTCGTTCGTCCGCGAGGTCGACCTCGTACCGGAGATTCCCGACGCGATTGCGAAGCTCGACACCTACGAGGCAGACGGCACGTTGTGGGCGCGCACGAGCGAGCACGGCGACACGGAGGACAGGCCTCTGCGCCGCTCCTCCGACGGCACGCACCTCTACTTTGCCGCCGACGTCGCCTATATCCGCCGCAAGCTCGAGAGCTTCGACCGCGCGATCTACGTGCTCGGCGCGGACCACCACGGTTACATCGCGCGCTTGAAGGCAGCCGCGGACATGCTTGGTTACGACCCCGAACGGGTCGAGATTCTCCTGTACCAGCTCGTCCACCTGACTCGCGGCGGCGAGAAGGTGAAGATGGGCAAGCGGACGGGCAACGTCGTCTTCATCGACGAGCTGATCGATGAGATCGGCGTCGACGCCGCTCGGTGGTACCTCGTCAACCGCGGGCCTGACCGAGAGATGGAGATCGACGTCGATCTTGCAAAGGAGAAGTCGGTCAAAAACCCTGTGTACTACGTCCAGTACGCACACGCTCGGATCGCCTCGATCCTCCGCGAGGCACCCACCGATCCTCGCGACGGACCGCAGCCGCTCGTGCCTGAGGAACGCGAGCTGGTCAAGCGGCTCGCGGAGTTCCCGTACGTTGTCATCGAGGCCACAGAGAAGCGCGGGCCGCAGCAGATCGCGTCCTACGCGATCAAGGTCGCCGACGACTTCAACCGCTTCTATGGCGCGTGCAAGGTCCTCGGATCCGAACAGGAGACGTTCCGGCTTGCGTTGTGTCGTGCGACACAAACCGTGATCGCGCGCTGCCTGCACCTTGTCGGAGTCGACGCTCCAGAGCGAATGTAGAGTCACGCGTCGTGCGTGTGGGGATGCTCACTGGCGGCGGAGATTGCCCTGGCCTGAATCCGGTCATCCGCGCCGTCTGCCGGCGGTTGTGGGAGCAGGGGCACGAGACGTTCGGCGTTCTCGACGGCTGGCGCGGTGCGATCGACACCAACCTCAAGCCGCTCGGCTGGAACGAGATCTCGGGGATCCTGCACATCGGCGGCACGATCATCGGCACCTCGCGCACGAACCCGTTCAAGAACGAGGGCGGGGTGGAGGGGGTCAAGCGCACGTTCAACGAGATCGACGCGTTGATCGCGATCGGCGGCGAGGACACCCTCGGCGTCGCGTCGAAGCTCTGCTCAGAACACAACCTGCCGATCGTCGGCGTGCCGAAGACGATCGACAACGACCTGAACGGCACCGACTACACGTTCGGCTTCGACACGGCCGTGCACGTCGCGACCGAGGCGATCGATCGCGTGCACTCGACCGCCGAGTCGCACAGCCGGATCATCGTCGTGGAGACGATGGGGCGTCACGCCGGCTGGATCGCGCTCTTCTCGGGGATCGCGGGCGGAGCCGATTACATCCTCATTCCCGAGCAGCCGGTCGACTACGACGCCGTCGCCGCCGCGGTCGAACGTCGCAAGAGCCGCGGCAAGAACTTCTCGGTGATCGTCGCAAGCGAAGGCTCTGAGCTGCCGGGAATCAGCGACGAAGGCGAGGTCGATGAGTTCGGGCACGTGCGCGTCGAGAACCGCGCGGTCGGCGAAACGGTGGCGCAGGAGGTCGAGAAGCGCACCGGCATGCAGGCGCGCGCGACGGTGCTCGGCTACATCCAGCGCGGCGGATCTCCCACTGCGCGCGACCGCATCCTCGGGCTGCGCTTCGGACTGAAGGCGGCCGATCTCGTGCTCGAGGGAAACTGGGGACAGATGGCCGCGCTCCACGGCGACAACGTGCTCTCGGTTCCGCTCACTGAAGCAACCGCCGAGCTGAAGCTCGTCACGCAGGACTGGTACGACACGGCCAAGACGTTCTTCGGTTAGCTACCCTTCATAGGTGAAATTCGACGCGGTCAAACGCCTGATCGCACCGATCGTCCTCGTCGCCGGAGTGCTGACTCTCGCGCCCGCCGCCCAAAGCAGAGAGGCTGCGAGCCCGTCGCTCGTCGTCACGTTCACCGTGAGTGGCGCAGTGTCAGTCACGCTCCCAAGTGGAGTAGCGGTCGGGTCGACCAGCGGCGCGCCGACGGTGATTCCGGCCGGGTACTACACGTTGACGCTGAACGGACCGGGGAATTGCATCAGCTTGCCGCTATTCGAGCTGAGCGGGCCCGGCGTCGACATCCAAGACGACATGCTCGGCGGCGAGGTCGACACGCACGCGCTGTACGCGAACTTCCTGCCGAACTCCACCTACACCTGGCACATCGACCGGAACCAGAGTGTTGTGTACACATTCAAGGCTTCCACGGACTCGGCCGGCGGCACGCAGCCCACTGGTTCCAACTCACCGACGAGCACGACCGCCAAGGTTCCGACCTCGCAGGACATCACCGGCTCCGCAATCCTGCCCTTCCGGGGAACGCTGACCGGTGGGGTGAGCGCTCGCGGAACACTCACGCTCGCCTACAAGGGCAAGAGCGTCACGAGCCTCAAAGCCGGCAAGTACACGATTGCCGTCACCGACAAGAGCTCCTCGAACGGGTTCATGGTGCAGAAGCTCAAGCACGCGGTGATGAGCGTCACCGGTGTGGCGTTCGTCGGCAAGCACTCGGCGACGGTTCAGCTGACCGCGGGGCGGTGGCTCTTCATCCCGCGCGCCGGGAAGACGTCGTACTCGATCCCCGTCCTCGGTTGAGGCCGCAAGGGAAACACCCGGCTCGCCGCCGGTAAGATGACCGCTCCCACGCGGGCGTAGCTCAGTTGGTAGAGCATCAGCTTCCCAAGCTGAGGGTCGACGGTTCGAGCCCGTTCGCCCGCTTCGCAAATCGGCCCTGGAGACAGGGCCTTTTTGTTGCCCAAAACCTGGACACGCACGGGCATGAGGTCCTACTTGTCGCTCCAGCATCGGGGCTATTGCCGACGCACGTCAACACTTTCTAGATGGCCCCGAAAAAAACCGAGAGCAGCCACCGCACCAGCCGCCCCCGGTTTGGAACCGTCAGGTCCCGACGCAACGTAGAACGCTTTTGTCATCGCTCGGTCATCGCCACGTAAAGCCGGAGAGGAGCCGATGAGACATTTCATCGCTGCCGCACGGTTGATTGCGCTGAGGGCTTGGTAGGTTCGGTCCTTCGTCATCTCAGGGTCACTTCTAAGTGGGAGGCAGGCATGCGCACGAGGTCTTTCCTTGCGGCTGCGTTTTGTGCAGTCGCCGTTGGGGCGGTCGGTGTCGGTTCGGCGTTCGCGGGTGAAGTAAAGGGGCCTCCGGGCAGCATCGGCAACCCCGGTACGGACAATGTGGCGGCCACGTCACACGCCAACTCGATCTGCGTCTTCTCCGGACTCAATGACTTCGTCAACGGCCCGACAGACTTTCAAGTGCAGTCGTTTGGGCAGGACGTCAGACTGGGTCATCCGAGCCCCATCGGCGGGATCACCGATCCGACCGTGGCCAATCCTGGCGACTTCTGTCAGGGCTTCAGCAACCCAGACAGGCTATGAGGGTCTGAATTCCTTTCTCCTCCTGTCGCATCGAAGACGGCCCCCTGGGGCCGTCTTCTGTTTTTGTTCGTGGCCCCGGCTACCTGCCTGAGGCCAGCCATGGCGTCCCATCGGATCCAAGGTGGATCCCGGGCCGAATACCTCTGTTTCTGACTATTGCTGATCGCCGCAAGGGGCGATAGGTTGTTTCCGCCTGGTTGCCAGGGCGGTCTTTGCCGTCCCGATCAGGCTGTGTGTACACACATAAACGAAGTACTCCGATCAGGAGGATGGGAATGGCGAGCAAGTTGAAGATCAAGGTGAACGGTCTCGTTCATAGCGTGACCGCAAGCCTTGATACTCCGCTCCTCTACGTCCTGCACAACGAGCTTCACCTGCATGGTCCCCGCTTTGGTTGCGGGCTTGCGCAGTGTGGCGCGTGCTCGGTGTTGTTGGACGGTAAGGAGATTCGGAGCTGCGTGACCCCTGTGGCCGCGGTTTCGGGTAAGGCGATTACGACGCTCGAGGGCCTGCCGGCTCTGTGGGCGAAGGAGCGCGGCACGACGGCGGCTTCGCCGGCGTTGCATCCGCTCCAGCAGGCATGGATCGACGTTCAGGTGCCCCATTGCGGCTATTGCCAGAACGGGATGATGATCCAGGCCGCCGATCTGCTCTCGACGACGAAGAATCCGACGGAGGATCAGATCCGCACGGCGATGAACGGCCATCTCTGCCGTTGTGGCACCTATCCGCGCATCCTGACGGCGATCAAGCAGGCCGCCGCTGTGATGGCGAAGGGAGGGAAGTAACCATGACGGGCTTCATGCATGAGAAGGAGTTCAGCCGCAAGACGTTCATCAAGGGCACCGGCGCAGTCGTCGGCGGTCTCTCGGTTGCCGGAGCAGGCCTCGCGGGCAAGGCGTCCGCCGCCCCTCCGACCCCTGCGGGCTACCTGCCCGACCTTGCGCAGCTCGATACGTGGCTCTCGGTCAACCCCGACAACACGTTCACGCTCAAGATGAGCCAGATCGAGGTCGGCAACGGGATCACGACGGGCTTCCTGATCGTGCTCGCTGAAGAGCTCGATACTGATATGAGCCAGATGCATTACGGCCAGGGCCACTACGACTCGGCCGGGTTCAACAACAACACCATCGTCGACACGTGGGTCGTCGCCTCCACAGGCGGCGAGGGCGGCTCGAACGCAATGTCGGGCCAGGGCGTGAAGATCCGCGCCGTGGGCGTGGCAGCACGCGCGGCGATGCTCAACCTCGCATCGACTCAGCTCGGCGTGCCGGTTGGCAGCCTCACCGTCAGCAAGGGCGTCATCTCGGGTGGCGGCAAAACCACCACCTATGGCGCGGTCATGGGCGGCAAGACCTTCAACCAGGTCTTCACTCCGGCCTCGATCCTGCCGGGTGTCGCTCCGTCAAAGCCGATCGCGAACTACAGCCTCGTCACGAAGCGCGATGTGGCTCCGCGGAAGGACATTCCGGCCAAGGTCAACGGCTCGTACACGTACGTGCACAACATCCGCGTTCCGGGGATGCTGCACGGCCGTGTCGTTCGGCCGCGCGGCCAGGGTGCGTATCCGTACAACTCCAACGTCGCGATCAGCGTCGACAAGAGCTCGATTGCCCACATTCCGGGGGCATCGGTCGTCCAGGTCGGGAACTTCCTGGGTGTCGTCGCGCCGAAGGAGTACGACGCAATTCAGGCGTCACAGCAGCTGAAGGTCGTCTACAACGACAACCCGATCCTCTCGGGCGACGGCAACCTGTGGAAGCGCTACCGCGCTCTCGACGCTGCCGGCCAGATCCCGACCAGGTACGGCAGTGTCATCGGCGACGTCGACAAGGCACTGGCGTCGGCGGCTCACGTGGTGTCGGGCACCTTCGCCCACCACTACCAGGGTCACATGCCGATCGGCCCGGCTTGCTGCGTCGCAGACGTGCAGGCTGACCACGCGACGATCTGGAGCAACACGCAGAACGTCGAGAGCCTCGCGACGGACCTGCCGAACGTGCTTGCACCGCTCACGGCGAAGCAGATCCGCGTCATCTTCTACGAGGGCTCGGGCAGCTTCGGCAACGGCGCCGTCATGTTCGACACCGCCGAAGCCGCGTCGATCATGTCGAAGGCCCTTGGCAAGCCCGTGCGTGTCCAGTTCATGCGTTGGGACGAGCAGGGTTGGACGCACTACGCGCCCGCAAGCCTCGTCGACGTCCGTGGTGGCGTCGATGCGAGCGGGAACATCGTCGCCTACGACTGGACGCAGTGGAGCCAGGGCGGGACGTCGATCTACACCTCACGCGAGCTGCTCGGCTCGGCAACCGGAGGCAATGCCTCGAACAATCCCCCGACGTCGGTTGCGGGCGGCGGTGCCAACACCGAGAACACCTCGCCGTGGATGAAGGTGAGCAAGAACGGTGCCTACCGGCTCACTTCGAAGCCTGTGCCTTCGGCGGGTGGCATGTTCCACTCGGGCCCGGTCCGGGCTCCGGGTGCGCAGCAGGCGACGATTGCCGATGCGCAGCTGATGGACATGCTGGCTGTGGCGTCGAACATGGACTCGCTCGCGTTCCGGCTCCAGAACATGAACACGGATCTGGACGGTACGCGGTGGGCGGGCGTTCTCCAGGCGGCCGCAACGGCGGCCAACTGGAAGCCGTGGGTCTCGGGCTCCGGGGCAGCGGCGAAGACGGGTGACGTCGTCACCGGTCGCGGCATCGCGAACAGCCATCACGGCGGGTCGTACGCAGCGTCCGTGGCAGACATCTCGGTCAACAAGAAGACCGGCAAGATCAGCGTGCTGCATGTGTACGCGTCTCAGGACGCCGGTCTCACCGTCAGCCCGAACCTGGTCGAGAACCAGATGCTCGGCTCGACGATCCAGGGCGTCAGCCGTGCACTCTCGGAAGAGATCCGGTTCAGCAAGAGCTACGTCACAAGCACGGACTGGGTCACCTACCCGATCCTGCGGTTCAAGGACTCGCCGGGCTTCACGCCCATCGTGGTCCAGCGCACCGATCAGCCGTCGCTCGGCTCAGGCGAGCCGCCGACGTGCCCGATCGTCGGCGCGATCGCCAACGCGTTCTATGACGCAACCGGTGTTCGCCTGCATGAGGCGCCGTTCACACCCTCACGGGTTCGCGCGACGCTCGCGGCAGCGAAGGCCGGTACACCGATCGTTCCGGGCGCGTAGTCGCAGTCAGTCAGTGGTGTCTGGGGGAGCCTTCGGGCTCCTCCAGACCCCCTGCCAACGATTAGTTCGGCGGGGACCAGTGCGTGTCCCGGGATCGGTTGGCTACCATCCTTTGTGATGCATTCGAGAGCCAGGCGCCTGATCGCATCGATTGCAGTCGTCGCCGGACTGCTGACGATCCCGGCGGGGGCCCAGAGTCGCACGGCCGCGAACCCGACGTTCAACGTGAACTTCTCTCTGACCGGCGCGATCACGGTCACCATGCCCAACGGAAGTCCGCTCGGGGTCACGAGCGGCTCGCCGACAGTGATCCCGGCCGGGTACTACACGGTGCTGCTGATCGGCCCGGGGGGTTGCTCCACCATTCCGTACTTCGAGCTCAAGGGCCCAGGCGAGAGCATCGTCAACAACCTGACCGAAGGCGAGCTGGACGGTGACTCCGTCAACGCCTACTTCTTGCCGAACTCCACCTACACCTGGCGCAACCAGGAGAACCCATCTGTCATCTACACGTTCCAGACGAGTTCAGACCTCGTAGGCTCGCCGCCTCCACACGCGGGCCCCACGGGTCTCTCGTCGAGCCAGCACACGACGGTGAGCTCTTCGGACCTCGCTGCCTCAAATATCCTGCCGTTCCGCGGAACGCTCACCGGCGCGGTCAGCGCAGCGGGAAAGCTCACGATCGCGTTCAAGGGCAAGAGCATCGCCAGCCTGAAGGCCGGCCAGTACACGATCAGCATCACCGACAAGAGCTCGACGACGGGCTTCATGCTGCAGAAGATCAAGCGCATGGTGAGCCTCACCGGCCCGGCGTTCGTCGGCAAGCGCACGGCGTCGGTGAAGCTGACGGCCGGCACGTGGATCGTCACCCCGCAGCTCGGCAAGAAGACTTACTCGATCATCGTCAAGTAAGCCCGCGCCTAGCACTTGAACTCCCCGACGCCCCCGCAGCCAAGGCCGGGCCAGCCGCCCGAATACTTAGACGGAACGGAGCGGAAGTCCCCGGGGCCGCCGAAGACGATCGCGATCTCCTGGCGGTTGGTGAGCACGATGCGCCGCGGATCGCCCGGCATCCGGTGGCCGTCGACAAAAACGCGCAGTTCTTTGCCGTTCCCGGCGCAGTAGCCCCCGACACAGCTCGCGTTGAGGCGAACGCCCCATTCGGCGAAGAACTGGCCGAGCGTGTATGTCCCGCGCCGGTCGGGCTCGATATGGATGAGACCACTCGCACTGTGGGTGTGAAGCGGTGAGTTCGCGACGTCGGCGGTGAAGAAGTGGCCGGTCGCGCAGTCTCCAACGGGAGGTTGACACGACCCGCGGTCGACCGGAGCAGCCATTCCGACACCGGCCGGGACGGTGATCTTGGCTCCGTTGGCGAGCACGTCCAGGTGCACATGGTCGTGACGGACGAGCCGGCCGATCACCGGGGTGAGCCCCGCATACGCGATCTGGCTCAGCTCGTAGGCCGGTAAACCCCACGGTGCGGGCGTCGTCACCAGCTTGGTGGAGGGCGGCGACGGAGCGACGAGTGCGCATGGGTCGATCACGTGCGCACGCGAACTGCCGGGCGAGAGCACGAAGTCGGGAGCCTCGAGGCGTCCCGCCCCGTCGGTCGAGAGGAACGGCACGTGCTTTCCCCCCGCCCAGAACCAGATCACATGTCCCCGGAAGACGACGCTTCCTGTGGTCGTATCGAACGACACGGCCCCTGAGGAGTCGAGCCTCGCGGTGCGGCCGGTCGTCGTGTTGCGCAGCGTGATCGTGCTCGGCCCGGTGAAGGAGAACTTCAGTGCGGCGGTCGGCACCCCGGCGGTCGGGTGCTTGCCGGTCACCGTGACGTCCAACGGGAACGGGCAAAGAGCGGTGTCGGCACTCGCAGGAGGCCGGGTGGAAGGTGAACCGCACGAGACCCCGGCGAACGCGGCTGCCGCGAGCACAACGATCAGCCTGAGCGTTTTCACCCGCGCCCATTGTGCCCGGAACCACTAGTTTCTCGCTTCGCCATGGAGACGATCTCGTTCGCACGAGGCGCGCCCGCGCCGGACTTGCTTCCGCTCGAAGAGCTGGCCGACTGCGCCGAGACGGTGCTCGCTCGCGACGGCAAGACGATCCTGTCGTACGGCGCCGGCGCCGGCTACGCGCCGCTTCGCGCACTGATCGGCGAATGGTTCGACGTGCATCCCGGTCGGGTGCTGCTCACAAACGGCGGGCTGCAGTCGCTCGACCTGCTCGCGAAAAAACTCGCAAAAGGCAACGTGATGTTGTGCGAGTGGCCGACCTACGACCGTGCCTACAAGCTCTTTCTCCTGTCCGGCTCGTCGATCCTCGTTGCGACCGTCGACGAGCATGGTGTCGACCCTGTCAATGTCGAAGTCGCGCTTGTCGGGCAGTCGACGCCTGCATTCATGTACGTGATCCCGACCTTTCAGAACCCGACCGGAACCACACTCACCGATGAGCGCCGCCAGAGCCTCGTCAAGTTCTCGCAGCGTCGGAACGTGCTGATCGTCGAGGACGACCCGTACTCGCTCGTGCGGTTCGAGGGCGAGCCTCTGCCCGCGCTCTTCGACTATACGGGCAAGACCTCGGTCTACCTATCGTCGTTCTCGAAGACGATCGCCCCGGGTCTCCGGGTCGGCTTCTCGATTCTGCCCGACCAGCTCGCAGACGAGCTCTCAGCGGCGGCAACCGACACGTACATCACGCCGGTGCTGCTGAGCCAGGCCGTCGTCTACGAGTTCATTCGCCGGGGCAGCTTCGAGCCGAACCTGCGACGCGTGAACGAGCAGCTCAAGATCCGGCGCGACGCGATGCTCGCCGCGCTCGAGAAGCACTTCGCGGGGGCGAGGTGGGTCAAGCCGGACGGCGGGTACTTCATCTGGCTCGAGTTGCCGGCTTCGGCGAACTCACCGGAAATTCTCGCGCGCGCAAAAGGTGTCGCCGCGGTTGCGGGGCCGGAGTTCACCGGTCCGAGGAACTGCATCCGGCTTGCGTACAGCTTTGCTGCACCCGACGAGATCGAGACCGGGATCGAGCGCCTGGCCGCAGCCGTCTAAGAAACCGGTCTCGTTTTCCGCGCGAGCGGGGTATACGATCGAAGTCCGTGTCCCGGCGGATCTCGAGCATGCTGATCCTCGTCGCGGTCTTGCTCCCGCTCGTAGCAGCGACTGCGCGCGGTACCACGACGGACACACTCGTGTTGTTTGTGACCTTCCGGCTGGGCCCTCAGCGGATCACGGTCACGCTTGCCAGCGGCGCACCGGTTGGAACTACCAGCGGCGCGCCCACCGTGATCCCGCCCGGTTTCTACAGCTTGTCCTTCGACGACTCGGCCGCCGTCGAGGGCCCGTCGTTCGATCTGACGGGTCCCGGCGTGAACGTGCAGGAGGACATGTTCTACGGTGAGAATCCGTCTGCGACCTTGACCGCGACGTTCCAGTCGAGCTCGACGTACACCTGGCGAAACGACGAGCAGCCGAACGTCGTCTTCACCTTTGCGACATCGGCAGCCACGGGCTCGACCGGCACTGGCCCAACGGCGACCACGCCGACGGTCACCAGTTCGAAGGGGACGCCGTCGAAGAGCATCGTCGGCTCGGGCGTCGTTGCGTTTCGCGGCAAGCTTGCAGCGACGGTCGATGCGGCGGGCAAGCTCGGGCTGACGACGAAGGGAAAGCCCGTCAACACGCTCAAGGCTGGGCTGTACACGTTCACGGTCGTCGACAAGAGCGCAAAGAGTGGCTTCGCAATCCAGAAGCTGAAGGGGAGCGTGCTCACGCTCACCGGCGTCGCCTACAAGGGCACCCACGTGGCGACGATCAACCTGAAGGCCGGCCAGTGGACGTTCTTCTCGCCCAGTGGCAAGAAGAACTACTTCATCGTGGTCGCATAGTCAGACGTGTCTGTATGCCACCGCAGACGGACGCACGGGCAAAGCCCGTACGTCCTTAGGGCGGCGCCGACAAGCGGCGCCTCGGTCGTCACGCCGTGAGCACGTTCTCCCGCCGGTCGTTCGTGAAGGGCGGCGGCGCGCTGATCGTCGGCTTCTCGCTCGCGGGCAAGGCGAGCGCCGCTGTCAGCCCGTTCGCGTCAGCCGGGCCCTCCGACCTCGGCCAGGTCGACTCGTTCGTCGCGATTCATGCCGACAACACGGCGTCGATCAAGACCGGACGGGTCGAAGTGGGGCAGGGGACGACGACCGGCCTCTTGCTGCTCGTTGCCGAGGAGCTCGACCTCGGCATCGACCGGCTGGCCTTCGTTCGCCACGACACGAACGTGACGCCGAATACCGGCGGCACGCTCGGCAGCAGCTCGATGGCGCTTGCCGGCCCGCGTCTGCGCAGCGCGGCAGCGACAGCGAGACAGACACTGCTCGCGCTCGCCGCTGCGCGGCTCGGCGTTCCAGCAGGAAGCCTCACGGTTCAAAACGGCGTCGTCTCGGGCGGCGTCGCGAGCATCACGTATGGCGAGCTGATCGGCGACAAAACTTTCAACGTCGCGATGGCGGCGCCCTCCATCGACGCGGGCGTGGCACCGTCGAAGCCGATCGGCGCGTACAAGCTGGTCGGAACCGCGCGCGTGCCGCGCGTCGACATCCCCGCGAAGGTGGCGGGGACCTACGTGTACGTCCACAACGTCCGCGTTCCCGGAATGCTTCACGGTCGCATCGTGCGGCCGCCTGGCCAGGGCGCCTACGGCGACGGGACAGCGACCGGGATCCTCTCGGTCGACGAGAGCTCGATCCGGGGGATCGGCGACGCGCGCGTCGTGCGCCGCGGCGACTTCGTCGGTGTCGTTGCGTCGCGGGAGTTCGATGCGATTCAGGCGGCCACGACGCTGAAGGTCGAGTACACCGAGCCTCCGGCGATCTCGGGCAGCGGCAATCTCTGGGGCCAGATGCGCGCATTCGACGACGCCGACCAGGCGCCCGCGCGACTGCAGGTGAACGACGGAGATGTCGATGTCGCGATCGCAAACGCCGCGCGCTCGGTGAGCGCGACCTACGCGTACCACTACCAGGGCCACATGCCGATCGGCCCGAGCTGCGCACTCGCCGACGTGACCGCGAATGGTGCGCTCGTTCTGGCGAACCCGCAAGACGCCTACCGCCTACGCGACCGGCTCGCCGAGATCCTCGCGCTCCCCGTCAACCAGGTTCGCGTCCAGTACTGGGAGGGCGCAAGCACATTCGGGAACAGCCCTTCGCGGTTCGACACCGGCGAGGCGGCGGCGGTGATGTCGCAGCTCGCGGGCGCGCCGGTCCGCCTCCAGTTCATGCGCTGGGACGAGCACGGTTGGGACAACTACAGCCCGGCGGTGCTCGCCGACATGCGCGGCGCCGTCGACGCGCAGGGGAAGATCGTTGCGCTCGACTACACCGCGCTGGCGATTCCCGAGATGGCGATGGAGTCGGTCGCGACGAGCCAGCACGTCGGCATACCGCTCGGGTCGCCGGGGATCGGAAGCGCAAACACGATCAACAACGGAACGCAGTACGACATTCCGAACCGGCGTGTCACGGCCAAGTCGCTGCCGCTCTGGGACAACTTCTTCAAGACGTCGGCGTTACGCGGCCCGCTGACGCCGCAAACCTGCTTCGCCTCGGAGCAGCTCGTCGACGAGCTCGCGCACGCTGCGGGCATCGACCCCTTCGAGTTCCGGCTCGCCAACATCGGCACGGCGCAGGTCGCCGACGGCTTCAACCAGTGGCGCGACGCGCTCGTGGCCGTCGCCCGGCTCGCGAACTGGCAGCCGCGCGTCGCCGCCGCGAAGGTGTCGAGCGCCGGCGTCGTCACGGGCCGCGGGATCGCGATCGGCGGTTTCGCCGGCTCGCAGGCTGCGGTCGTCGCCGAGATCGCAGTCGACAGGCGCACCGGCAAGATCAGCGCGACACACATGTACGTCGCGCAGGTCGCGGGGCTGGCGGTGTATCTCGACGGCGTCGTGAACCAGCTCGAGGGCAACCTGATCATGGGAACGAGCCGAGCCCTCTACGAAGAGGTTGCGTTCAACCGGTATCGCTCGACGAGCCTCGACTGGTCGACGTATCCGATCATGCGCTTCAAGGATCACCCGGCGGTGAGCACCGCGATCGTGCAGCGCGCCGATCTCGCCCCGACCGGCTCGGGCGAGCCGTCGCAGGCGCCGATCGCCGCCGCGATCGCCAATGCCTTCTTCGACGCGACGGGCGTGCGCATCCGCGAGGCGCCGATGACTCCCGGCCGGGTACGTAGCGTTCTAAGATGATGGGGGAAATCGCAATGTCGTCAACTCGAGCCCAGCTCGCTCTCCTCATCGGCACGATCGCCTTCGCGCTCAGCGCTCTCGGAGCGCAGGCTGCGAGCCCGCCGCCGTTGTATGTGACCTATGACGCGAACAGCAATCTGAGCGTGAGTGTCGCCGGCGGTGCCCCCCTCGGTTCGAGCAGCGCGATCCCACCCGGCGCGTACTGGGTCACCTTCGACAACGAGTTCTCGTCGGAACGAATCGTCCACAAGTGGCATCTCGTTGGCCCTGGTGTCGACGTCTCGACCACAGCAGCCGACCTGAACTGCGACAGCTCGATTGAGCAATACATCGGAGTACTGCAGCCGAGCTCGACCTACACGGTCCAGGACGACTTCCACCCGGCAATCCGGCCGGTTGTGTTTCGCACGTCCGCCACCGGATCGAGTACGTCCGGCCAGGTCGGCGTGCCGTCATCAACCGGGAAGTCCGGATCGAACGTGAACAACTCGGACATCGTCGGCTCGCTGGTGCTGCCGTACCGCGGGTCGCTCGCGGCGGCCGTCAGCGCCGCCGGCAAGCTGAGCCTCACGCGGGGCGGCAAGCCGGTCTCGTCGACCTCCGCTGAAGGCGGGCCGTTACACGATCACGGTCGTCGACGCGAGTGCGAAGGCCGGGTTCACGCTGAAGAAGGTCGCGCCGTTGAAGCTGACGCTCGGGCTGACGAGCGCCGCGTTCGAGGGCAGGAGGTCGATCAGAATCCAGCTTGGCGCGGGCCGGTGGACGCTCTTCTCGGCCTCCGGCGCGGCGCCGCGCCAGTTCGTCGTCAGCACCTGATCTCGCCGGGACCTCCGCAACCAAGACCCGGCCAGACCCCCCGGTAGGTCGAGGGGACGGAGCGAGAAGTCCGTCAGGCTGCCGAACACGACCGCGATCTCCTGGCGGTTTCCGAGTACGACCGTGCGGAGTGGGCCGCTCACGCGGTGCCCCTCGACGAAGACGGCGAGCTCCTTGCCGCGGCCGGCGCAGTAGCCGCCGAGGCAGGTCTGGGTGAGGCGAACACCCCACTCGTCGAAGAACTGGCCGAGCGTGTACTCGCCAGGTCGATCGGGCTCGATGTGGATGATTCCGCTTGCGCTGTGGGTGTGGAGTGGCGAGTTCGCGACGGAGGCGGTGAAGTAGTCGCCTGCGCGTGCACTCGCTGACCGATGGAGTCGGTGGCTTGCAGGGACCGTCGTCAATGGGCTCCGCGAGCCCGATGCCGGGCGGAACGGTGACCTTCCGTCCGTCGACGATCACGTCGAGGTGGACGTGGTCGTGACGGACGAGCCCGCCGAGCACCGGGACCAGATGCGCGTAGCCGATCCGGCTGAGCGTGTACGGGGGCGCCGGCCACGGCGCCGGCGTCGTGCGCGGCCTGACGGTCGGCGGCGAAGGCGCGAGCAGCGCGCACGGGTCGATCACGTGCGCCCGCGAGGTGCCCGGCGAGAGCGTGAACCGGGGGGCGACGAAGGTTCCGGCGCCGTCAGTCGCGAGGAACGGCATCTCGCCCAGTCCCCAGAACCAGACGTGGTGCCCGTGGAAGCCGACGTTCCCCTGTCGATCGACGGAGTACGACCCGGGCGAGTCGAGAATGGTCGTGCGGCCGGTCGAGTCGTTCCGCAGCTGGATCCGACTCGGGCCGGCCAGCGTGAACTCGAGCACCGCAGTCTCGGCGTGGGGGATCCCGCTGCGGAGCTGCTCCACCGTGACCGGAAATGGACAGAGGTGGGTGTCGCGTCCTGACGAGTGGGCGAGCGCCCCGGCAGCGAACGCCGCTGCGGCCAGGACGACGATCAGGAGCCGCGTCACTTTTCTCATTCTGTCCTGACGGCCCTCGGCGACAGCGAACCCGTCGCACGGCGACTATTGCAACACCTCGGCGCTGGTCATAGTGTTCCTGAGCGGCCGTGGGAGGAGGCTTGCGGCCCCTCGACGACTCCCGGTGGTAACTGCAATGCAGTTCATTCGAACTGGAGGGTGAGGAATGGCGAGCAAGTTGAAGATCAAGGTGAACGGTCTCGTTCACAGCGTGACCGCGAGCCTCGATACACCGCTCCTGTACGTCCTGCACAACGAGCTTCACCTGCACGGTCCGCGCTTCGGTTGCGGTCTTGCGCAGTGTGGCGCCTGCTCGGTGCTGCTGGACGGCAAGGAGATTCGGTCGTGTGTGACGCCTGTGGCCGCTGTGAGCGGTAAGGCGATTACGACGCTCGAGGGCCTGCCGGCTCTGTGGGCGACGGCAGCGCGGGACGACGGCGTGCGGCGCCGGCGTCGCTGCATCCGCTTGCAGCAGGCGTGGATCGACGTTCAGGTGCCGCATTGCGGCTACTGCCAGAACGGGATGATGATCCAGGCCGCCGACCTCCTGGCGACGACGAAGAAGCCGACGGAGGATCAGATCCGCACGGCGATGAACGGCCATCTCTGCCGTTGCGGCACGTATCCGCGCATCCTGACGGCGATCCAGAAGGCCGCCGCTGTGATGGCGAAGGGAGGGAAGTAACGATGACCGGGCATCCTGCATGAAAAGGAGTTCTCGCCGCAAGACGTTCGTGAAGGGCGGCGGCGCGATGATCGTCGGTTTCAGCGTCGCCGGTGCCGGCCTCGCCGGCAAGGCGCAGGCCGCCGACAGCCCGTTCGCATCGAACGGCTCCCCCGATCTCGGCGCAGGTGGACACGTTCATCGCGATTCACGCCGACAACACGGCCACGATCAAGACCGGCCGGGTCGAGCTCGGACAGGGCTCGACCACCGGGATGCTGCTCCTCGCTGGCCGAGGAGCTGGACATGGACATCAGCCAGCTCGTCTTCGCCCGGAACGACACGAACGTCACGCCGGACACCGGCCTCACCGCCGGCAGCAGCACGATCTCGAGCGCCGGTCCGCAGGCTCCGCAGCGCAGCTGCGACCGCCAGGCAGGCGCTCCTCGGCATGGCCGCGACACAGCTCGGCGTTCCCGTGTCGGGCAGCTGAGCGTCGAGCAAGGGCGTCGTCTCGGCGGCGGCAAGACAGTCACGCTACGGCCAGCTGATCGGCGACAAGCTCTTCAACGTCGACGATGGCGGCGCAGAGCATCAACCCGGCGTTGCGCCGTCGAAGCCGATCAGCTCGTACAAGCTCGTCGGAATCTCACGGGTCGCCGCGGGTCGACATTCCCGCCAAGGTCGCCGGCACGTACGTCTACGTCCACAACATCCGGGTGCCCGGGATGCTGCACGGCCGGCTCGTGCGGCCCGCGCGGCCAGGGCGCCTACGGCGACGGGACGCGCGCCGGCGATTCTCTCGGTCGACGAGAGCTCGATCAGCGCACATCCCGAACGTGCAAGGTCGTGCAGCGGAGCAACTTCCTCGGCGTCGTCGCACCGAAGGAGTACGACGCGATCCAGGCCGCGGCGCAGCTCAAGGTCAAGTGGGCCCCGATGCCGCCGGTCTCGGGCAGCGGGAACATGTGGAAGCAGATGCGAGACGTTCGACAGCCGCCGGCCAGGCACCCGCGAGGATCGCGGCCGCTACCGGCAACTTCGACACCGCGCTTCGCTTCCGCGGCGAAGACGGTGACTGCGAGCTACACCCATCACTACAACGGCCACATGCCGATCGGCCCGGCGTGCGCGGTCGGCGCGATGTGACCCCGAACGGCGCGCTGGTCATGGCCAACACGCAGAGCTGCTACGCGGTTCGCACGAAGCTCGCAGGCGATTCTCGGCCTGCCGCTGAACAAGATCCGCGTGCAGTACTACGAGGGTGCGAGCTCGTTCGGCAACGGCCGGCGCGGTACGACTCGTCCCAGGCGGCGGCCGTGATGTCGCAGCTCGCCGGTGCGCCGGTGCGCCTGCAGTTCATGCGCTGGGACGAGCACGGCTGGGACAACTACGGCCCGGCCCAGCTGATGGACATCCGGGCGGGGTCGACGCGAAGGGGAAGATCGTCGCGTTCGAGTACACCGCACTTCGGCATCCCCGGCATCTCGCAGACGCTCGACGACCCGACGAGGCAGCAGGTCGGCATCCCGCTCGCCGGCGCCTGGGCTCGGGCCTGTCGACACGACCAACTCGGGGACGCAGTACAACATCCCGAACTGGCGCGTGATCGCGCAAGTCGCTGCCACTCTTCAACAACTACTTCAAGACGTCGTCGCTGCGTGCGCCGCAGGCCCCGCAGACGAGCTTCGGCTCGGAGCAGATGATCGACGAGCTGGCTTACGCGGCGGGGATGGATCCGTACCAGTTCCGTCTCCAGAACATCACGACGGCAAAGGAACGACGACTTCTACCAGTGGCGTGACGTGCTCGTCGGCACCGCCAAGCTCGCGAACTGGCAGCCGCAGGTCGCCGCCTCGAACCTGTCGAAGGCCAACGTCGTGTCACCGGCCGCGGTATCGCGCTCGGCGGTTTCGCCGGCTCGCAGGCCGGCGTCGCGGTCGACATCGAGGTGAACAAGAAGACCGGCAAGATCGTCGTGAAGCACGCCTACACCGCGCAGGTCGCCGGCCTCTCCGTCTATCTGCCCGGCGTCGAGCAGCAGATGGACGGAGAACCTGATCATGGGTGCGAGCCGTGCCTTGTACGAGGAGGTCGCCTTCAACAAGGCGCAGGTGACCAGCCTCGATTGGGTGAGCTATCCGATCATGCGATTCAAGGACAGTCCGCTGACGTAGCTACACGATCGTGCAGCGCACGGATCTGATTCCGACCGGCTCGGGTGAGCCGCCGGCGGTTCCGATCGCTGCCGCGATCGCGAACGCGTTCTTCGACGCGACGGGTGTACGCATCCGTGAGGCGCCGATGACGCCGAGCCGGGTCCGCGCCGCGCTGAAGACGGCCGGAGTCGCGTAGGACGGTGCCGAATGACGGACGAGGGAGGGCCCGGCAACGGGCCCTCCGTCTCCACCGGAAGGTGGGAAGGGATGCAGACTGAGTTTTCGCGCAAGGTGACGCCCCACGGACGCATGGTCGCCGTTGCGGTGGCGCTTGCCTTGTCGTGCTTCGTGCCATGCATCGCCGCGGCGGCTCCGGCCGGGTTGTACGTCGTCTTTCACTCCGACCATACGTTTGGCGTAAGCCTTGCCAACGGGACCGCCGTCGGTTCAACCAGCGGTGCCCCGAGTTTGATTGCTGCCGGCACCTACCAGCTGTTCGTCGACGATACGTCGGATACCGATTCGTTGTTCGACCTCGCCGGACCAGGTGTCAAGCTCGTCACCGACATGACTCACGGAGAAGACTCGACTGCGTCGTTCGTCGAGACGTTCCAGCCGAGCTCGACGTACACCTACCGTGATGACAACCATCCGACCGTCGTCTGGACGTTCGTCACGGATGCCGGGGGCTCGAGCTCCGGTGTCGGGTCGGGCTCGCCGTCCGGCGGCGTGACCACGGGAACCTCGACGGTGGCGAAATCGGGGAAACCGCCGGCGTCGTCCGACATCGTCGGCTCCGCGGTCGTTCCGTTCCGCGGCACGCTTGCCGCCACGGTCGGCGCAGCCGGCAGGCTCGCGCTCACGAAGAAGGGAAAGTCCGTCGGCACCCTCAGGGCCGGCCTGTACACGTTCACCGTTCATGACGACAGCGCAAGGAGCGGCTTCGCGATCCAGAGGCTGAAGGCGAGCGCGATCACCCTGACGGGCGTCGGCTACAAGGGCACCCACGTGAAGACGATCGATCTCAAGGCCGGCCAGTGGACGTTCTTCTCTCCCAGCGGCAAGAAGAGCTATTTCATCGTGGTTGCCTGATGTCAGCCTGAGCGAGGCGCCTGCTGGAGCCGCCCACTCGTCTGATCGTGACTATTGCGGTTCGCCGCAAACTCGGGCTACTCTGGTCACCGCCTCGTCCCGGCGGCCCTTTTTTTAGCATCCTGCGGCGACGGTTTCTCACTGCCCAAGGCAGATCATCCCAAATGGAGGGTGAAAGTATGGCGAGCAAGTTGAAGATCAAGGTGAACGGTCTGGTTCATAGCGTGACCGCGAGCCTCGATACACCGCTCCTGTACGTCCTGCACAACGAGCTTCACCTGCATGGTCCCCGCTTTGGTTGCGGGCTTGCGCAGTGTGGCGCGTGTTCGGTGCTTTTGGACGGCAAGGAGATTCGTTCGTGTGTGACGCCTGTGGCCGCTGTCAGCGGTAAGGCGATTACGACGCTCGAGGGCCTGCCGGCTCTGTGGGCGAAGGAGCGTGGCACGACGGCGGCTTCGCCGGCGTTGCATCCGCTCCAGCAGGCATGGATCGACGTTCAGGTGCCCCACTGTGGGTATTGCCAGAACGGGATGATGATCCAGGCCGCTGACCTCCTCAGCACGACGAAGAACCCGACGGAGGATCAGATCCGTACGGCCATGAACGGTCATCTCTGCCGTTGTGGCACCTATCCGCGCATCCTGACGGCGATCAAGCAGGCCGCCGCTGTGATGGCGAAGGGAGGGAAGTAACCATGACGGGCTTCATGCATGAGAAGGAGTTCTCCCGCAAGTCCTTCGTCAAGGGCGGCGGTGCACTGATCGTCGGCTTCAGCATGGTCGGTGCGGTTGCCGGCAAGGCGCAGGCGGCAAACGGCCTGACGCCGTTCGCCAAGCGCACCCCGGCCGACTTCCTGCCGGACCAGGCGCAGATCGATTCGTGGATCACGCTCACCGCCGACAACACGGTGATCGTCACCCACGGCGAGACGGAGCTCGGTCACGGCACTCCGACCGGCGTCCTGATGGTCGTCGCCGAAGAGATGAACATGAACATGAACCAGATGTCCTTCGCGCATGTCGAGAGCTGGCTGCAGGCAGTCGGCGGCGGCAGCGGTAGCGGTGGTATCTCCACTCGCTCGACCGCGATCCGCTCGGCAGCGGCACTGGCGAAGACCACGCTGCTCAACATGGCATCGACGCAGCTCGGCGTCCCCGCCTCGAGCCTCACCGTCACCGACGGTGTCGTCTCCGGTGGTGGCAAGACTGTGAAGTACAGCGACCTGCTGGGTGGCAAGCTGTTCCAGACCGCACTGACCGCTGCGAACACCGGCGGAGCGACCACGTCGCCCTTCGGCACCACGCCGGGTCAGGGCAACTCCAAGCCGGTGAGCCAGTACACGGTGATCGGCAAGGCCTTCCCGCGCATCGACATCCCGGCGAAGGTGATGGGCACCTATACGTACATCCAGAACGTTCGCGTTCCCGGAATGCTGCATGCACGCAGCGTCCGCCCGCGCGGCGCTGGTGCGAACACGGTGGAGAACTCGACTCCGCTGAGTGTCGATGCGAGCTCGATTGCTCACATCCCCGGCGCTCAGATCGTTCAGGTCAAGGACTTCATCGCAGTCGTCGCTCCGAAGGAGTACGACGCAATCCAGGCAGCTGCACAGCTGAAGGTCACTTGGGACACCAAGAACGGCCTGCCCGACAGCGGCAACTTCTGGGGATGGCTGCGGAACGCCGGTGACACCAACACCACGACCCCGCCCCGCTTCACCGCGGACTCCGGGCCGCGGTCGAGGCCGGTCTCGCGAGTGCTGCGAAGACCGTCACCGCCACGTACAAGTACCACTACAACGGCTTCATGCCGATCGGCCCGCACGCTGCAGTTGCCGACATCAAGCAGGACGGCAGCGGTGGCACGGTCTACGTGCAGGCTCAGGCGATCAACGGCATCCCGGCCCAGATCCAGACGGTGCTTGCCCAGCTCCCGAACTCGAAGTGGGCGAACACGCCGGTCGCGAACTACCGCGTCATCTGGTACGAGGGTGCAAGCTCGTTCGGCGGCGGTCAGACCGCCGAAGTGAACGAGCAGGCCGCGGTCGTTTCGGCCATCGTCGGCAAGCCGGTGCGCATGCAGTGGATGCGCTGGGACCAGCACGGCTGGGACCACTACGGCATGGCGAACATGTACGACGTCACGATGGGTGCCGATGCAACCGGCAAGATCGTCGCAGCGAACTGGCAGACCTACGGCCAGGCGCAGAGCAACATCGACGAGACTCGGCGTGCGCTCGGTCAGGTGACGTGGGGGCCGATTCCGGGCCCGGGCGGGATCGCACCGTCCGACGGCGGCAGCACTTCGACGCCGTACTCGAACACCGGTTACACCACGGCGTACACGTATCCGCGCAGGGTGCTCGCGAAGACGCAGCCGCTCTATGGCGGTGCCTTCAAGTGCAACTTCCTGCGGGCGCCGAGTGCACCGCAGCAGTACTTCGCAAGCGAGCAGATCGTCGACGAGCTCGCGCACGCCGTGAACATGGATCCGATCGCGTTCCGGCGCCAGAACATCGATCCGTCCGTTGTCGCCGGCGCACGCTGGCTGGCGGTCATGGATGCATCGACGGTCGCAGCGGGCTGGAAGCCGAAGGTGGCTGCTTCGAACCTGAAGAGCGGTGACGTCGTCACCGGCCGCGGCTTCGGCCTCGGCGTCTTCGCGGGCACCCAGGTCGGCATCGTTGCCGACGTTCAGGTGACCAAGAAGACCGGCAAGGTCGTCGTCAAGCATCTGACGATTGCCCAGAACAACGGGATCACGGCCGGCCCGCAGCTCGTCGGGAACCAGATGAGCGGCTCGGCGATTCAGGGCCTCTCGCGCGTGATGTGGGAGCAGACGACGTTCAACAAGCAGCGGATCACGAGCCTCGACTGGGTCTCGTACCCGATCCTCCGCTTCAAGGACGCTCCGTCGGTCACCCTGATCAACGCCCACCCGGGCGAGTACGTCACTGTCGTCCCGGGCGCCCTGGACACCGACGTGACCAAGGGCAACACCGCAGCGTTCAACCAGGGTTGGACGCTGACCGGCTCGGGCGAGCCGCCCACAGCGGCTGTCGGCTCAGCGGTTGCGAACGCGATCTTCGACGCCACGGGCGTCCGCGTTCGGCAGTCCCCGCTGACCCCGGCGAACGTCCGCGCGGCGTTCAAGGTGGCAGGGATCGCGTAGTTCGATCGCTGCATCGCATGGTGGGAAGGGCCTGGCAACAGGCCCTTCCCATTTCTCGTCTGGTGCAATGCGTGTAGGAGGTTCACGGTTGTGGCGCGTGGAAGGCCTGTCCCGACAACTCTGACGCTGTTCGCCCTCGCCGCCGCGCTTGCGTTCGGTCCCGCGCCAGCGCGCGCTGCGAACGCGATCCCGACGATCTACGTCGCCTACGCGTTGAACTGCACCTTCACGATCACCGACGACTCGGGCAGAACCGTGAGCTCGATCGCACCCGGCGCCTATCAGGTTCAGGTGACAACACCGATTCCGTTCGCGGCGGAAGATCCATCGCAGACCGACTTCACGGCGTGCAAGGGCAACGTCCAGTTCCAGCTCAGCGGTCCGGGCGTCGGCATCGCCACGACGCTGGACGACGGCGACGGGGGCTTCGAGCAATTCACCGCGACGTTCAAGCCGAGCTCGACGTACACGGCACAGGACAACAACCAGCCGACGGTCGCGCGCGGCGTCTTCACGACGACGGCGACAGGCACGCCGCCGACGCCGTCGCTCCCGAGTGGTTCCGGCGGTACTCCAACGGGGACCAAGCCGACCGTGAGCCACGACATCGCCGGCTCGGCAGTCGTGCCGTTCCGGGGCAATCTCGCCGCGACGGTGAACGCCGCAGGCAGGCTTGCGCTGACGAGCAAGGGAAAGCCCGTCGGCACGCTCAAGGCAGGCCTGTACACGTTCGCGGTCGTCGACAAGAGCGCGACCAAGGGCTTTACGGTTCAGAAGCTCAAGGCAAGCGCGATCGCGCTCACCGCCGTCGGCTACAAGGGCACACATGTAAAGACGGTCGACCTCAAAGCGGGCCAGTGGACGTTCTTCTCGCCCGGCGGCGCCAAGAACTACTTCATCGTCGTGGCGGCCCCCAACTGATGATCTCCGGCGCTACAATTGCTCACGCAATGGCAGCTCGCACACGTCGTTTGGCGCTTCTGACTGCCGTCGTGGCCGCGCTGGGAGTGCTGCTCGTGTCCACCGGGAGCGCGGGATTGCGCGCCACGGCGAATCCGACGGTGTACATCATGTACTCGATGAACTGCACGTTCACGATCGACGACAGCTCGGGCAAGCCGATCACCTCGATCGCGCCCGGTGCCTATCAGGTCGAGGTTCGAACGCCGCTCGCGTTCGGGACGATGCCGAATCCCGGCCCGGGGACGGACATGACGGCCTGCCGCGGCGCCCCGCAGTTCCAGCTCCAAGGCCCCGGCGTCGATCTCTTCACCACCATGACCGCGGGTTGCGAAGACGACAAGATCTTTACGGAGACGTTCCAGCCGAACGGGACCTACGTCGCCCAGGACCTGAACCAGCCGTCGGTCGCCCACGGCAGCTTCACGACGCTCGCCTCAGGGACGCCGGTCGCTCCGACCGTCACCTACGGCGGGGGCAAGGGCAAGCCAGAGGTCTCCACCGACATCGTCGGCTCGCTGGCGTTCGCAGCCACGCTCAACGGCACGGTGGCGAGTAACGGCGCACCGTCGCTCAGGAACGCGGGGAAGACCGTCTCGAGTCTGAAGGCAGGCCGGTACAAGTTCACGATCAGCGACCACGACTCGAAGCTCGGGTTCAACCTGCTCGGCCCGACGTCGAAGGCTGCAGCGAACCTCACCGGCGTCAAGTTCGTGGGCAATCGCTCGGTGGCGGTCAAGCTCACGGCGGGGAAGTGGACGTACTACACGAACATGGGCTCGATCCACTACTTCCGCGTCACCGCCTGACCCTCCGCTAGCTCTAACCCCAGCGGGCATCGGTGGTCCAGCGGTGACTATTGCTTCCAGCCACCCCCTCTTCTAAGGTTGACGGGTCGCCGTCGGCGGCCTTCTTTCAACCTGCGGCGACGTTTCTCACTGCCAAGGCAGTTCATCCCAATTGGAGGGTGGAATGGCGAGCAAGTTGAAGATCAAGGTGAACGGTCTCGTTCATTCGGTGACCGCGAGCCTCGATACACCGCTCCTGTACGTCCTGCACAACGAGCTCCACCTGCACGGGCCCCGCTTTGGTTGCGGTCTCGCTCAGTGTGGTGCCTGCTCGGTGTTGCTGGACGGCAAGGAGATCCGGAGCTGCGTGACCCCGGTCGCAGCGGTTTCGGGTAAGGCGATTACGACGCTCGAGGGCCTGCCGGCTCTCTGGGCGAAGGAGCGTGGGACGACGGCTGCAAGCCCTGCTTTGCATCCGCTGCAGCAGGCGTGGATCGACGTTCAGGTGCCGCATTGCGGCTATTGCCAGAACGGGATGATGATCCAGGCCGCCGATCTTCTGTCGACGACGAAGAATCCGACCGAGGATCAGATTCGCACGGCCATGAACGGTCATCTCTGCCGTTGTGGCACCTATCCGCGCATCCTGACGGCGATCAAGCAGGCCGCCGCTGTGATGGCCAAGGGAGGGAAGTAACCATGACGGGCTTCATGCACGAAAAGGAATTCTCTCGCAAGACCTTCGTCAAGGGCGGCGGTGCACTGATCATCGGCTTCAGCGCTTTCGCAAGCACGGCCGGCAAGGCGCAGGCGGCCACCGGCGCAACGCCGTTTGCACAGCGCACCCCGGCCGACTTCCTGCCGGACCAGACGCAGGTCGACTCGTGGATCACGCTGAACGCCGACAACACGGTCACGGTCACCCACGGCGAGACGGAGCTCGGTCACGGCACGCCGACCGGCATCCTGATGATCGTCGCCGAAGAGATGAACATGAACATGACGCAGATGAAGTTCGCGCATGTCGAGTCGTGGCTCCAGGCAGTCGGCGGCGGCAACGGCAGCTCCGGTATCTCCGCCCGCTCGACCGCGATTCGCGCGGCGGCGGCCCTCGCGAAGAACACGCTGTTGAACATGGCCTCGACGCAGCTCGGCGCCCCCGTCTCGAGCCTCACCGTCACCGACGGTGTCGTCTCCGGCGGCGGCAAGACTGTGAAGTACGGGGACCTGCTCGGCGGCAAGCTGTTCAAGGCGCAGCTGACGGCGGCGACGGGTCTCACCGCGACGCCGGGTCAGGCCGGAACGATCGTGAAGCCGGTCAGCCAGTACGGGGTCGTCGGCAAGTCCTTCCCGCGGATCGACATCCCGGCGAAGGTGATGGGCACCTACACCTACATCCAGAACGTGCGCGTTCCTGGAATGGTGCATGCGCGCGTCGTCCGTCCGCGGGGCTCCGGTGCGAACACGGTGGAGAACGCGAAGCCGCTCAGCGTCGACGCGAGCTCGATCGCACACATCCCGGGCGCACAGATCGTGCAGGTCGCCGACTTCCTCGCCGTTGTGGCGCCGAAGGAGTACGACGCGATCCAGGCTGCAGCGCAGCTGAAGGTCGTGTGGGAGACGAAGCAGGGATTCCCGCAGCCGAGCGGCAACTTCTGGAGCTGGATGCGGGGCGCTGCCGACACGAACACGACCAACCCGCCTCGCTACACGGCGGACTCCGGGCCGCAGGTCGAGGCCGGTCTCGCCGCCGCGGCGAAGACCGTCACCGCGACGTA
Organism: uncultured Actinomycetes bacterium; assembly: GCA_963761365.1. Taxonomy (GTDB): domain Bacteria; phylum Actinomycetota; class Thermoleophilia; order Gaiellales; family Gaiellaceae; genus PALSA-600. The sequence goes on from CAVXHB010000002.1 coordinate 253,536, forward strand.
CAAGTACCACTACAACGGCTTCATGGAGATCGGCCCGCACGCCGCGGTCGCCGACATCAAGCAGGACGGCAGTGGTGGAACGATCTACGAGGCGGCTCAGTCGATCAACGGCATCCCGGCGCAGATCCAGCCGCTCCTGGCCAGCCTGCCGAACTCGAAGTGGGTCAACACCCCGGCCGCGAACTATCGCATCGTCTGGTACGAGGGTGCGAGCTCGTTCGGTGGCGGCATGGCGGGTACGGGTGGCGTCGAGCAGGGCGAGATGGCCGCGGTCATCTCCGCCGTGATCGGCAAGCCGGTGCGTCTGCAGTTGATGCGCTGGGACCAGCACGGCTGGGACCACTACGGCGTCGCCAACATGTTCGACGTCACGATGGGTGCCGATGCGACCGGCAAGATCACGGCCGCCAACTGGCAGTCCTACGGCCAGGTGCAGAGCAACATCGACGAGACGAAGCGTGAGCTCGGTCAGGTGACCTGGGGCGCGATCCCGGGCGCCGGCGGCCAGCCGCCGATGGACGGTGGCAGTGCGAGTACTCCGTACTCGAACACCGGCTACACGACGGCGTTCCAGTATCCGCGGAGAGTGCTCGCGAAGACGCAGCCGCTGTACGGCGGTGCGCTCAAGTGCAACTTCCTCCGGGCGCCGAACGCACCGCAGCAGTTCTTCGCGAGCGAGCAGATCGTCGACGAGATGGCACACGCGGTGAACATGGACCCGGTGGCGTTCCGCCGGCGGAACATCGACCCGACGAGTGTGATCGGGGCTCGGTATCTGGCGGTCATGGACGGGGCGACGATCGCGGCGGGCTGGAAGCCCAAGGTCGCGGCGTCGAACCTCCAGTCCGGCAACATCGTGCACGGCCGCGGCTTCGGCTTCGGCTTGTACGCGAACAGCCAGGTCGCGATCGTCGCCGATGTCACGGTGAACAAGACGAGCGGCAAGGTCGTCGCGAACCACCTCTACATCGCACAGAACAACGGCGTCACGATCGGCCCGCAGCTCGTCGGTAACCAGATGACGGGTGCGGCGATCCAGGGTCTCTCCCGCGCGATGTGGGAGCAGCCCAGTTGGACGAAGGAGCGGATCACGAGCCTCGACTGGGTCTCGTATCCGATCCTCCGCTTCAAGGATCACCCGTCGGTGACGCTGGTGAACGTCCACCCCGGTGAGTACGTGACGATCAAGCCGGGCGCTCTCGACACCGACGTCTCGAAGGGCAACACCGAGGCGTTCAACGAGGGCTGGGCGCTGACCGGCTCCGGTGAGCCGCCGACGGCGGCGATCGGCTCGGCGATGGCGAACGCGATCTTCGACGCCACGGGCGTCCGCATTCGCCAGTCCCCGATGACTCCGTCGAACGTCCGCAATGCGTTCAAGCTGGCAGGGCTCAAGTAGCCCGATGTCCGAGTGGCTGCGAGGGAAGGGCCTGCCAACCGGCCCTTCCCTCCGCCGCTCTTTGCTCGTGCTGTCGTTGTGCGCCGGCGCAACAAGCATCGGTGCCTCGGCGGGTGTGGCGCGAACGCGGGCTAACGCCATTCTGAACGTGACGTACATCGGGAGCACGTCGCTGCAGGTGAGGCTCGGGGACGGCTCAACGGTCAGGTCCGGCGGGTCAGTGCCGGCGGGCACGTATCAGATGCTCGTCGAGGACGACGACTACGCGACTCCGAACTTCAAGATGAGCGGCCCCGGCGTCAACATCTCGAGCAACCTGGACAGCTCCGGGATGGGCATCGACCATCCGGCGACCTTCGACCCAGTGGCGCTCCAGACGAGCTCGACGTACACGCTTCAGGACACGAACATCGGCGGCTCGAGCGTCTTCACGTTCACCACCTCGGCCGCCGCGACCGCCTCGGGCGCTTCGAACGCCAGCGCATCGTCCTCGGTGAGCGGAGGCTCGAGCAGCAGTACGTCGAGCGGGGGAACGAGCGCCTCGTCGTCGACGACGAAGCTGGTCGGAACGCTGATGGCATCGGTCAGCGTGTCGGGGAAGTCGACGCTCGCGTTCGGCGGCAAGTCCGTGAAGACGCTGAAGGCCGGTCGCTACACGATCAGCATCCAAGATCACTCCAAGAAGGCCGGGCTGCTCCTCTGGAAGCTCGGCAGCCATCCGCTGACGCTCAGCGGTGCGGCGGCGACCGGGCCGAAGTCGACGAGCGTCACGCTCAGCTTGGGAAAGTGGTTCTTCGAACCCTCCAGGGCCGGCCCGAAGACGTACTTCAGTGTGACGGGCTGAGCGCTACGATGGAGTCTCGATGGCAGCTCGCGTGTGGCGTCTTGCAAGTCTGATCACACTGGCAACCGCGATCGCCGTCGGCCTTGTGTCGACCGGCAGTGCGGGGCTGCGCACGACGGCGAATCCGACGCTCTACATCGTCTACGCGATGAACTGCACGTTCACGATCAGCGACGACGCCGGCAAGCCGGTCACGTCGATTCCGCCGGGGCACTACCAGGTCGACGTCCGCACGCCGGTTGACTTCGGGATGTACCCGGGGACGCCGGGGCAGACCGACTACACCGCGTGCAGGGGAGTCCCGCAGTTCCAGCTTCAGGGCCCCGGCGTCGACCTCTTCACGACGATGACCGCAGGTTGCGACTCCGACCGGGTCTTCCCCGAGACGTTCCAGGCGAACGGGACCTATGTGGCGCAAGATCTGAACCAGCCGGCCCTGACGCACGCGACCTTCACGACACTCGCATCAGGGTCGGCGGCGCCTGTCTCCGTCACCTACGGCGGGGGCACGGGCAAGGCAGAGTCGCAATCGGCTCTCGTCGGTTCGTTGTCGCTGAAGGGCACCCTTCACGCCACGGTGAGTGCGAAAGGTGTGCTCCAGCTGATGAATGCCGGCAAGGCCGTCTCGAAGCTCGTGGCGGGGCGCTACAAGTTCGCGATCTCCGACCAGGACGCGAAGGCCAGCTTCACGCTGCTCGGGCCGACCTTCACGGCGCCCAAGTCACTCACGTCGGCCGGGTTCAAGGGCACGCATTCGGTGATCCTCTCGCTCACGTCCGGCAAGTGGTCGTACTACTCGACCCTCGGTACGCTGCACTTCTTCCGCGTCACGGCCTGAGCGACAGGCCGTCTCGGGCCCGCATCCCGGCTTGTCGCCCGCGAGCGGAAATCCCTGCGGGCTCTTGCCGCGGTAGGCATTGCGGAAGGCCGCGAATGCGTGCTGGTCGAACTGCGGGCAGACGGCGAGATGACCCATCCCGTAGAAGTGGTGTTGGTAGGCCAACCCCGCGTCACCTTTCCAGGCCGGGTCGGCCGTCCACGCGGTCAGCGCGATCTTGTTCCCGAGCCCGGCGATCGGCGTCCCGAACACACCGACCGGTTGCTCGTTGTAGAACCCGTCGAGCTGGTCGACCGTCGCTTGCGGGACGTCGGGGCCCCACCAGATGATCACGCCGCCGTGCTCCTCGTTGTGGACGACCTTCGCGGGGTTCACGGCGCTCCGGTAGAAACCCCACGTCGCCCAGAGCCGATAGTGGCCGCCGCCTGACGGCGGGAACGTCGACCAGTGCGGCTTGGTCGACAGCGTCGGAAAGTCGTTGTGGTAGTTGTCGGTCGTCGCCGCATCCTTCGGCGGATAGGGAACGACGTCGCGGTAGGTGCACCCGGCCGCACGCATCGTCGCCGCGAGGCTTTTCCCGTTTGGGACCGTCACGTCCACGACGGCGGCGACGATCACGGCCACGATTGCGACCAGGATCAATGCGATCGAGCGCCGGCTCGGGACCGCGCCGAGCGGCGAGCTGGGTGACGTCTTCGGGATGCGATGTTCGCTCGCCACGGTCAAAGGATAGAAGTTGGTCTACGCCTGACTATTGCAGGGATCCGACGCGTTTCGTACGCTGCAAAGCAGCGATTGGGTGAGCTACAATGGCGACGGTTCAGACCTGGAGGTTGTCCCGATGGCGGCTCGCGTACGGTTCGTTTCGGCCCTTGTTGCGGTGATCGCCCTGGCCGCAATCATCGTGTCCTCCGGCAGCGCCGGTTCGAAGACCAGCGCTCCGCCGGCTCTGCCGACGCTGTACGTGACGTACGCAATGAACTGCACCTTCACGATCACCGACGACAGCGGCAAAAGGGTCACCTCGATCCCGCCCGGCGACTATCAGGTCGACGTCAACACGCCGGTCCTGTTCGGGTACCTCGACCCGAAGGTCGGGGGCTGTAACGGCGACGGGTATGGCTATGTCAACTTCCAGCTCACCGGCCCAGGCATCGACCTGACCACCACGATCGACGCCGGCTGCGAAACCGACTACCTGTTCCCCCCGACGACCTTCAAGGCGAGCTCGACCTTCACCGCCCAGGAAATGAGTCAGCCTTCAGCGACCCGGAGCGTGTTCACCACCCTGGCCACGGGGTCGCCGCCGATCCCGACAAAGAACGCCTACACGCCGACGTCGGGCAAGGGAACGACGTCCCAGGACATCGTCGGCTCGGCGATCAGCCGCGCCGGTGCGCGGCACGCTCACCGGGACGCTGAGCGCGAGTGGCAAGCCCACGCTGACGAGCAAAGGCAAGACCGTCTCGATCCTCAAGCCGGGCCGCTATGTGTTCGCGATCACCGACAACGACCCGAAGGCCAGTTTCAACCTGGTGATCCATCAGACGGGGTTTGTCGCCCCCAAGCCGGCCAATCTCACCGGAGTCGCATTCGTCGGCAAGCAGAGGAAGATCGTCACGCTCAAGGCCGGGACGTGGATGTACTACGCCGGCGGCGGCCGGTTCTACCACTTCCACGTCATCGGCTAAAAGCGGCCGGGCACCGTTGCGGGCGGCCTTGGTCCCCTGCCCGTGGAGTACCCTCGAAGGTGACGAAGCCTCACTTGACGGTTTGCCTGATGTCAGGTTCGATGGAGGAGGGATGGGTAGCACGGTGATCGGCAAGGGACTGGCACTGGTACGCAAGGTGCTTCCGCGCGTTGTGTGGGCGCATCCGTTCGTGACCGCGTTTCTTGTCGCCGTGCTCCTGGGCGGCGGGCTCCGGTTCGTTCCGGCCAGCACGGCCGCCGTGCCCGGTTCGAGTACGGCCGGCGGGTCGACTGCCTGCGCAGTGCAATGACCGCCGGCACGGCCGCGACCCAACGCGACAGCGTGCACGTCGGCCTGCAGGAACGCCTGGGCCGGTGGGCCCGGTCGGCCGTGTTCTACGGCATCGTCGTCGGCGTTCTCGCCGTCGTCGTCGGACAGTGGCTCCGCGTTTCGCCGCCGGCTGCGTACGGTCTTTGCTCGGCGTGTCACGGCCGCGATCTGACGAGTTGGGTGGTGAACCACGTCGAGGGAAAGCACCTGTTCATCACCGCCGCCGGCGCGAAGGGCTGGCCGCTGCTGACGGTGGTCGGGGTCGTGCTGGGCGCGTACGTCGCGTCCAAGCGCAACCGCGAGCATTCGGCGATCAACCTCGGCGGAAACATGCGCATGGCCGCGTACGGCTTCGTCGTGATGGGCGCCGCGTTGTTCGTCGGCGGTTGCCCGACGCGGATCCTGATCCGCAGCGGGTTCGGCGACGTTGCGGGACTGCTTGCGCTGGGTGGCGTCGCGACCGGGATCGTCGCGGCAACGCTTTCGATGCGCTGGGTGGCGCGGCGATGATCGTGACGTTTTCCTCGCTCGGGTTCGGAGTGATCGTCGGCTATCTCGGACAGCGCTCGCGCATGTGCTCGATCGGCGGGCTTCGAGATTTCGTGCTCGTCCGCGACACCGGGCTGCTGAAGGGAGCGCTCGCGCTACTTGTTTCCGCCTGGGTTGCGTTCGGCGCCGTCCGGTTGATCTCCGGCACCGACGCCGGTCACGGGTTGCTCGCCGCCGGAACGACGCCTTCGGGTCTCCGCGCCGTCGTTGCGATCGCGATCGGCGCGATCGTGCTCGGCTTCGTCGCGACGCTTTCCGGCGCGTGCCCGCTTCGGCAACACGTTCTGGCCGGTCAAGGACGGATCGGCGCGTGGTCGTTCCTCGGCGGCTTCTACATCGCGGCGGTCGTCTACACGAGCTGGATCTCGCCGCATATCGGGTCGTGGGTGCTGTGAGCGGCGACATCTACCTCGACAACGCGGCGACCTCCTGGCCGAAGCCGCCCGTCGTGATCGAGGCGATGCGCGACTTCCTCGAAAACGCGGGCGGGAGCCCCGGCCGCGCAGGTCATCACCGCTCGATCGCCTCGTCACGAGCGATCAGCCTCGCCCGGGAACAGCTGAGCGAGCTGCTCGGCATCGAGTCTCCCGACGAGCTCGCGTTCACCAAGAACGCGACCGAGGGGCTCAACGTCGCGATCCTCGGCTTCGCGCGCGATGGTTCGCACGTCGTGACGACGACCCTCGAGCACAACTCCGTGATGCGCCCGCTGCGCGCCCTCGAGCAGCAAGGCCGCATCACGCTCGACTTCGTGCACGCCGACGGCAACACCGGCGAGATCGACCTCGCCGAGTGGCGCGCGGCTGTGAGCGCGAAGAACGTGTCGCTCGCCGTTGCAGTGCACGCCTCGAACGTCACGGGTGTTCTGCTGCCGCTGGCCGACCTGGCCGCGATCGCGAAAGAGGCAGGCGTTCCGTTCGTCGCCGACACCTCGCAGAGCGCCGGTCACGTGCCTCTCGATCTTTCCGCGCTCGGGGTTTCGGCCGCGGCGATGCCTGGCCACAAAGGGCTGCTCGGGCCGATGGGGACAGGCGTGCTGTACGTCGCGCCCGGCGTCGAGATCGAGCCGCTGATCCGCGGCGGCACCGGCAGCAAGTCGGAGTCGGAATACCAGCCGGACTTCACTCCCGACCGCTACGAGAGCGGGACGCTGAACGGCATCGGCATCGTCGCGCTGGGAGCGTCGGCCACGCACATTGCCGAGATCGGCGTCGAGCGCATCGAGGGGCGCCTGGCCGAGCTGACGCGGCGGTTCCGCGACGGGCTCGCAGACGCAGACAATGTCACGCTCTACGGCCCGGCCGACCCGGCCGCCGAGCGTCGGCATCGTCTCGGTCAACGTGCGCGGCGTTCCTTGCGCGACCGTGGCGCGCCTGCTCGACGACGAGTGGGGCGTGATGACGCGCGCGGGGTTGCATTGCTCACCTGCGGCGCACCGGTCGCTCGGCACGGCGCCGGAGGGGACGATCCGCTTCTCGTGGAGCCACGTGACGACCGACGAGGAGATCGACGTCGCGGTGGAGGCGGTCACCACGATCGCCGCGGGCGATCGCAGCCCGGAACCTGCTGAGGTCCAGCGCTTGAAGTGGGGCGGAGTGGTCTCCTTCTATGCGTCGGAGCACGCCATGCGGGGGGAGCGCGTGTTGCAGCGCGCCGGCCTGCAGGCGCGCCTCGTCCCGGGGCCGCGCGAGGTCAGTCCGAATTGCGGCGTTGCGGTTGCGTTCGACTGGGACGAGGAGTCTGAGGTCGTGCAGGCTCTGAACGGCGCAAAGATCCGCTTCGAGGCGATCCACCGCTTCGAGCTCGACGATGGCCTGCTGGCGGCCGCATCGTGATCGAGAAGCTGCTGACGCGCAGGCGTGTGACCATCGCCGCGATCGTCGCGGCTGTTCTCGGCGTGATCGCGGCGCTCGGTGCGTTCTCGGGGAACACGGCGGCCGTCACCGTGACCGCGGCACGGGTGGCGTTCCATACTCGACGTGGTACTGGACGATTGCCGTCTCGCCCAAGGACGAGAACACGCTCGTGCTCGGGACGAACACCGGTCTCTATCGCTCGGCCGACGGCGGCAAGACCTGGAGCCCAGTCGGTCCGAAGGGCGTCCAGGCGACCAGCCTGGTGCAGGCAGGCGACGATCTGATCATGGGCGGCGTCGTCTCGAAGAATCCCGGCGGAATCGTCAGGAAAGGCGCGGGCAGAGTCGCCCCGGACGGGCCGGCCGCGGTCGCGAAGAGCACCGACGGCGGCAAGACGTGGCAAACGCTGCATCCGAGCGGCCTCCCGAACATCACGATCCAGGCGATGGCGATCGCACCGCAGAGCACGACCGCGATCTACGCCCTGCTGAACACAGGCGCGCTCTACCGCTCGGCCGACGAGGCGCAGTCCTTCCAGCTCGTCTCGAAGAAGATCGGCATCTCACCCTGGGCGATCGCGAACACGCAGGGAAGCGAGTTCGTCAGCGGCGACATGGACAGCGGCCCGCACGTGAGCGCCAACGGCAAGACCTGGCAGCCGACGAGCTTCAAGGACGCCCGCGGCGGCAAGATGGTGATGGAGTACGCAACTCAGCCGAACGCCCCGACGCACATCCTGATGTCGAGCATCGGCGTCGTGCTCTCAACCGACGGCGGCAAGACCTGGCACAACTCGCTGAAGTCGACCGTGATGTTCGGCCCGGTCACCTGGGTGCCCGAGAAACCCACCGTCGCCTACGCGGTCGGTTTCGACTCGTCGTTGTGGCGCAGCGACAACGCCGGCAAGACCTGGAAGAAGGTTGTGTGAGGATTCGGGAAGAAACCGATTTCCTTGCCGACCAGTAGAACCAGGAGTACACTTTTTGCCAACAGAACGAGGAGGAGTGAGGGGATGGCCCTTCGAGCTCTGAGAATGCGTTTGGCTGCAGTCGCGCTCGTGACCGGCCTTGCCGTCGCGGTTGGCGTCGCCAACGCTGCGCTCGTATCCGTGCACAGTACGCAGAACACTGCCCTCGGCAAGATCCTGGTCAGCGCGAGCGGGCGGACGCTCTATCACGACTCGTTGGAGAAGCGCAACATCGTCAAGTGCACCGGCGCGTGTGCCTCGGAATGGCCGCCGCTCGTGATCGCCGCCGGCGCGAAGCCGGTCGCCGGATCCGGAATCACCGCCTCGATGCTGGGGACGGTCAAGCGCTCCGACGGCAAGATCCAGGTCACCTACGGCGGAAAGCCGCTCTATCTCTTCTCCGGTGACAAGAAGGCGGGCGACGTCAAGGGGCAGGGAACCGGCGGGATCTGGCATGCGCTAACACCGTCCGGTGCGGTCGTAACGAAGGCCGTGACCTCGTCGGGATCGACCACCGGCACGAGCTCGGGCTCGACATCCGGCTCCGGCTCGGGTACGACGACCACCAGCTCAAATACCGGCACGGGCACCTCCACCATCCCGTCGGATTGCGTCAACCATCCCGACGGCTACGGCTGCATGTAGCTCCACCCGGCTGAGTTCGACGAAAACCGAAGCTGGTCGAACCCCGTATCCACAGGGGTAACGTCAGATGAGAACCGCGATGTCCCACACCTCTTCGATTCGGCGCGCCGGGTTCATCCCTGTGCTCCTCGCCCTGGTCCTGCTGGGGGCGATGGTCGCGCTCAAGCTCGGCGTCGGTTCATCGAACGCTGCCGTTTCGCCGACGATGCATGCCTTCGTGCACGAGGACCAGTCGATCGGGCTGACCTTCGACGACGGCACGTCGGTCGGGAACCAGGCCCGCAATCCGCCCGTCATTCCTCCGGGTGCCTACACGATCCGCGTGGTCGACGACGCGACCGAACACAACTTTCATCTGTCCGGGCCCGGCGTCGACCAGGCGACCGACACCGGCGGGCTCTCGAGCCCGACGTGGACGGTGACGCTGCAGCCGGGGAGCATGTACAGGTTCCAGTGCGACTCGCATGCCGACTTCATGTACGGCGTGTTCATGACCTCCGGCACGGCGACCTCCTCCGGTGGGACTTCGACCGGCAGCACGTCGACTGTTTCCTCGGGCGGTGGTTCCGGTTCGGGCGGCTCATCCTCCGGCGGGTCCGGCACAGCGGTCGCACTCCGCGGCACGCTCGCCGGCACGGTCCGCTCCGTTGGCAAGCTGACGCTCGCCCTCCAGGGCAAGCCGGTTTCCAAGCTCAAGGCCGGCCGCTACAAGATCACGGTGGCCGACAAGACGGCCGCCCGGAGCTTCGTCGTCAAGGAGAAGGGCCACGCAGCGGTCACGATCAGCGGCGCCTCCTTCGTCGGGACGCACTCGGTGACGGTCAATCTGACCGCCGGACAGTGGACGTTCTACACCTCGGCCGGCCCGAAGTCGGTCGGCTCGTTCGTCGTCGCCTGAGGTCGCAACCGCTCGGAAAAGGCGCACGGCGGCTCGAAAGTTGCCCGAAGTCATCTCGTTGTGACTATTGCGACCAGCCGCCTCCTCTCCTAGAGTGGTGAAGTCGCCGCCGGGGGCGGCCTATGAACGAACCCCTGGCGCCGACCTGCCAAGGCAGTTCATTCGAACTGGAGGGTGGTATGGCGAGCAAGTTGAAGATCAAGGTGAACGGTCTCGTTCATAGCGTGACCGCGAGCCTCGATACACCGCTCCTGTACGTCCTGCACAACGAGCTTCACCTGCACGGCCCGCGGTTTGGTTGCGGGCTTGCACAGTGTGGCGCCTGCTCGGTGTTGCTGGACGGTAAGGAGATCCGGAGCTGCGTGACCCCGGTCGCCGCGGTTTCGGGTAAGGCGATTACGACGCTCGAGGGCCTGCCGGCTCTGTGGGCGAAGGAGCGCGGCACGACGGCGGCTTCGCCGGCGTTGCATCCGCTTCAGCAGGCGTGGATCGACGTTCAGGTGCCGCATTGTGGGTATTGCCAGAACGGGATGATGATCCAGGCTGCCGATCTGCTCTCGACGACGAAGAATCCGACGGAGGATCAGATCCGCACGGCGATGAACGGCCATCTCTGCCGTTGTGGCACCTATCCGCGCATCCTGACGGCGATCAAGCAGGCCGCCGCTGTGATGGCGAAGGGAGGGAAGTAACCATGACGGGCTTCATGCATGAGAAGGAGTTCAGCCGCAAGTCGTTCATCAAGGGCGGCGGCTCACTCGTCGTCGGCTTCAGCGCACTTGGCGCAGTCGCCGGTAAGGCTCAAGCCGCGACCGGCAACACGCCGTTCAGCCAGCGCGGTCCGCAGGACTACAACCCGGACATCAACGCGGTTGACACCTGGCTGGCGATCAGCCCGGACAACAAGGTGATCATCACGCACGGCGAGCCCGAGTTCGCAGGAACCCCGACCGGCATCCTGATGCTGGCCGCGGAAGAGCTCGACATCACCGACATGAGCATGATGGTCTACGCCCATCCGGAGAACTATCTGAACCTCACCGGTGGCGGCGGCGGCAGCGGCGGCATCTCGAGCCGCTCGACCAGCCTTCGTGCAGCAGCCGCGTATGCGAAGGGGATCCTGCTGAACATGGCCTCGACGCAGCTCGGCGTTCCGGTTGCAGGCCTCACGAACAGCAACGGCGTGATCACCGGCGGCGGCAAGTCCGTCAAGTTCAGTGATCTCATCGGTGGCAAGAACTTCAACTACACGATGACCACCAACAATGGTGGCCAGGTAAGCGCAACACCGGGTCAGGGCATCGCAAAGCCGGTCGCCAACTACAAGCTCGTCGGCAAGTTGGTCCACCGGATCGATATCCCCGCGAAGGTGATGGGCACCTACACCTACATCCACAACGTCCGCGTTCCGGGGATGGTCCATGCCCGCAGCGTGCGTCCGCGTGGTGCCGGTGCTGATGCGTCGCAGAACCACTTCCCGCTCAGCGTCGACGCGACCTCGATCAGCCACATTCCGGGTGCTCAGGTCGTTCAGATCAACAACTTCCTCGCCGTTGTGGCGCCGAAGGAATACGACGCGATTCAGGCTGCAGCGCAGCTGAAAGTCGTGTGGAAGTCCGACCCGAAGTTCGGTTCGGGCAGCTCCGGCAACTACTGGACCTGGCTCCGCAAGGCAGCCGACTCCAACACCGACAACCCGCCCCGCTTCACCGCGGATACGGGCAACGTTCCCGGAGCGATGGCAAAAGCTGCGACGACCGTGTCGGCGACCTACAAGTACCAGTACAACAACTTCGTGCCGATCGGCCCGCACGCTGCGGTCGCCGACATCAAGGGCACGACGAGTGGCATCGTGTATGTCCAGGGTCAGTCACTTCCCCAGGCCGCGGCGCTCAGCCCGATCCTTGGGATCCCGGCAAACATGATCCGCGTGATCTGGTACGAAGGGTCGAGCTCCTACGGCGGCGGGCAGCAGCAGCAGGCTGTCGAGCAGGCCGCGAGCATCTCCCAGAAGATCGGCAAGCCGGTGCGTCTGCAGTGGATGCGCTGGGATCAGCACGGCTGGGACAGCTACGGCCCGTCCCACATGTACGACGTGAAGGCCGGCATCGATTCGACCGGCAAGATCGTCGCCATGGACTGGGTCGCCTACGGCCAGGCCGCAGGCAACATCGACACGCACCTCGAGCTGCTCGGGACGGCCACGTGGCCGTCGCTTCCGGGAGCCGGCAACGGCGGGCCCACCCCGTCCGACTCGGCGGTCTACAGCCAGGGAGCAACCGCGCCTCGCACCGCTGCGTTCCAGTACGAGCGGCGTGTGCTGGCGAAGTCACAGCCGGTGTACTCCGGGTCACTGAAGACCAGTGCGCTCCGGGCTCCGAACGCTCCGCAGTCGTACTTCGCCAGCGAGCAGATCGTTGACGAGCTCGCGTATGCGGCGAAGATGGACCCGATCGCATTCCGTCGGCTGAACATCGACGGGTCGACGGTTCTCGGTGCACGGTGGCTGTCGGTCATGGACGCTGCGACGATCGCAGCGGGCTGGAAGCCGAAGGTCGCCAACTCGAATCCGCAGACCGGTGACGTCGTCACGGGCCGCGGCTTCGGCATCGGCACGTTCGCCTCGAGCCAGGTCGCCCTCGTCGCAGACATCGAAGTGACGAAGAAGACCGGCAAGATCGTGGTGAAGCACGTGTGGGTCGCTCAGAACAACGGCATCACCGTCAACCTGGAAGGTGTCACCTCCCAGATGAGCGGTGCGTTGATCCAGGGCCTCTCCCGTGCGCTCTACGAGCAGGCGACTTGGAACAAGGAGCGGGTCACGAGCCTCGACTGGGTCTCGTATCCGATCCTTCGGTTCAAGGACCATCCGTCGGTCACGCTGATCAACGTCCACCCGGGCAAGTACACGATCACCCGCCCGGGCGATCAGAGCCAGGACGTTCAGGCCGGCAACACCAACGCGTTCAACAACGGCTGGGCCCTTTCGGGTTCGGGCGAGCCGCCGACAACGGCGATCAGCTCGGCAGTCGCAAACGCGTTCTTCGACGCCACGGGTGTCCGCATCCGCCAGGCGCCGATGAACCCGGCGACCACCCGCCAGGTCCTGAAGGACGCAGGCGTCGCGTAACTCCGACGTCCCGTTAACACGCAGTTAAAGGAGGGGCCCGGAAACGGGCCCTTCCTTCTTTTCCCCGGATGTGGCACGATGAGGTCGTCCCGATGGTCAAACGCGCACCGTTCCTCTCGATTCTCGCGGCCCTGCTTGCCTCCGCAGCCGTCGTCGTGCCGACCGGGAACGCGCGGGTCAGCGCCCTGCCGACGCTGTTCGTCAACTACGCGATGAACTGCACCTTCGCGATCGTCGACGACAGCGGTAAGCGGGTGACCTCGATCGCACCCGGCAGCTACCAGGTCTATGTCACGACGCCGCAGGTGTTCGCCGACGTCGACCTCACCGGGATCTCGGACATGACCGCCTGCAAGAGCTTTACGCAGTTCCAGCTCACCGGCCCGGGCGTCAACCAGTCGACCACGCTCCAGGACGGCGACGAGGACAAAGACCTGCTCCAGGTGACGTTCGCCCCGAGCGCGACGTACACCGCCGTCGACAACAACCAGCCGTCGGTGGCGCGCGCGACCTTCAGCACGACGGCCACCGGTACGCCGACCGCATCGACCGGGTCGAACACCTCGACGAGCGGGACGTCCTCGAGCTCCAAGGGCTCGAGCCAGCCGTCGCTCGTCGGGTCCGCGGCCGTTCCGTTCCGCGGCAATCTCGCCGCGACGGTCAACGCCTCGGGCAAGCTCACGCTCACGCTGAAAGGCAAGCCGGTCGGAACGCTGAAGTCGGGGCTCTACACCTTCACGGTTCACGACAACAGCGCCAAGAGCGGCTTCACGGTCCAAAAGCTGAAGTCGGCCGCGACGGCGCTCACCGGCGTTGCCTACAAGGGCACGCATGTGAAGTCGATCCAGCTCAAGGCCGGCCAGTGGACGTTCTTCACGCCGAGCGGCGCGAAGAACTACTTCATCGTCGCAACCTGAGCGAGCCGCACGCGTAGCCGCTCCGCCGTCGCGGCGAGCGCCTCCGGGATCACCTTCGCATCGCCGATCACGGGCATGAAGTTCGTGTCGCCGGTCCAGCGCGGCACGACGTGCATGTGGACGTGGTCGACGACGCCGGCTCCCGCGCTGCGGCCGAGATTCCAGCCGAGGTTGTGGCCGTGGGGGTGGTACTCCGCTTCGAGTGCTGCGAGCGCGGCCGAGGCCAGCCGGTGGATGTCGAGCGCTTCCGCGTCGGTCAGCTCGCCGTAGAGGCCGACGTGACGGTAGGGCGCCGCCATCAGGTGCCCCGACGAATACGGGAAGCGATTGAGCAGCAGAAACGCGTACTCGCCGCGATTGAGCACGAGCTCGGGCTCCGGTTCGCAGAAGATGCACCCCGGCTGCTCGTCGGCCTGCTCGACGTACTCGAGCCGCCAGGGCGCCCACAGCGGTTTCGTCATCGGCGAAGATCGTAGAGGTAGACACCCCCGAGCTCGCGTCCGCGCAGGCCGGTTCCTTCGACCAGCGTGCGCCAGGGCTCGGGGCTGCCGGCGTCGACCACGATTGCAGTCACGCCCTGCGCGCGGGCGAGCGCAACGATCGCGGGGCCGCTGTCGGCGGGAGGGTCACCGTCGAGGATCTCGAGCGCCGTTCGCCGGTCCGGCACGCCGCGCGGGACGGCGGGGCTGAGCGACGCGTCGGCGACGCGGAAGCGAAAGCCGCTCTCCGCCTGCCAGAGCATGCCGCCGTTCGCGCTCGGATGCGGCAAGAGCATGACGGTCTCGTTGGATGCGAGGTAGTGCTTGTACATGCCGCTCGAGAAGAATGCCGGCCGGTTCGGCCTCGTATGCCATGCGTCGCGCCAGAACGCCGGCGCGATCGTCACGACTGCGGCTGCGACCAATGCTGTGCGTGCCCAGCGCGGCGCCGGCCCGGCCGCCCACAGCGCGACAGCCGCAGCCGTCGCAAGTGCGACATACGCGGCGAGTCGGACCGGCAGCACGTTGTCGAAGACGGGGAAGTGGACGACCGCCTTCCACGGCAGTGGCGCGTAGCTTGCGCCTCGAACGCGCAGGTCTGGGCCGAGCTCGGCGACAATTCCGAGGGCAATCAGGACGACCAGCAGGCGGCCACCCGCGCTCCGGCGGCGCGACCACACGAACGCTGCGAGGATCGCGAGCAGCGGGAGGCCGAGGTAGGCGCCGTTCTCCGCGTTGTTGCCGACGAAGGCCTCTACGGTTCTATGCGTCCAGGCCCCGCCGACCGCCGTGAGCGACGTCGGGACGACGAGGTTCAACAGATCCGCGTTGAAGATCCCCGGCGCGTTGATCGACTCACCCTGGAAATGCGCGGCCGCAGACGCAAGCAGCGGGCTCGCGATCGCTCCGGCGAGCACGTAGGCGCCGACGAGCGGACCGGGAATCCTGCGCAGGCGGGGCCGCAGCTGCGCGACGAACACGAACGCGCACACGAGCGAGACGACGAGTGCCAGCGTGAGGGTGAACAGCACCTCGGTCGAAAAGAGGACCTGCCCTGCGAGCAGAAAGCCCAGTCGCACGATCAGTCCGCGTCCGCCCAGCGACCCTTCGAGATACCGGATCACGACCAGCGCCACCAACGGCAGCAGAAAGACCGAGCTCATGTGCATGTGTCCTTCGAGCTGACCGAGCATGTAACTCGAGAACCCGAACAGATAGCCACCCGCGAGTGAGGGCCAAAACGAGCGCGTCAGGTGACGGCAGAGCAGAAACGCCGTCCACGCGGCAAGCGCCGGCATCGAGATCGCGGCGACGTTGTAGGCCACGACGGGACCCGCGAGGAGCGTCACGGGTGCGAGCACGAGCGCGAGCCCCGGGATCGACGAGACCCACGCGAGGTCGAGACCGACCGGCGGCCAGACGGCGTGGGTGAGGATCGGGCTCTGCCCGTGGAGAATCGCGTGCGGCCACCAGCCGAGCGACCAGACGAAGATCTGCGGATCGGCGCCGAAGCCGATCCAGTCGCGGCCCGGATGCGCTACGACCGGCAGTCCGAAGTAGAGAAACGAGATCGCGAGATATGCCACCAGCGCAACGGCTGTGCGGCTCGATCTCACGCGGCGAGCCTACAGCGCGGAACACAATGCAATCGACCTTGGTAAGCAGCGCAGACGGACGCGCCGGCAAAGCCGGCACGTCCTGAGGGTCGGCGCCGACTAGCGGCGCCTTAGGACCCTACAGCCACTTCTTGGCGCGGAAGAACGCGAGCATGCCGACGAGCGCGGCGGCCATTACGCCGAACACCGTCCAGAAGCCCCACGACGTATCGAATCCCGGGAATCGCAGGTTCATGCCGAAGACGCCGGTGATCAGCGTCAGCGGCAGCAGCAGCACGGTGATCACGGTCAGGACGCGGAGGACATCGTTCTGGCGGTGCGAGATCACCGACTCGTTCGTGTCTTCGAGCGCCTCGACGACTTCCTTGTAGTTGTCGAGCATGTCCCAGATGCGCTCGGCCGCGTCGACGATGTCGTCGAAGTAGTCCTCGAGCTCCTCGGGCAGGAAGCGCTCGACATGCCGCTCGAGCACCCGCAGCGTCGAGCGCTCCGGCTTGATGATCTTGCGGTAGCTGATGATTTCCTGCTTGACATTCGAGAGATCGCGCACGACCTCGTCGGAACGGCCCTCGAAGACGTCGTCCTCGAGCGAGTCGAGCTTGTGCCCGATCTTGTCGAGGATCGGGAAGCAGTAGTCGAAGAGATCGTCGAGCACTTCGTAGAGCACGCGGCCCGAGCCCTTCGCGAAGAGCTGCTCGCGGAAGGACTCGTTTTCCTCGCAGCGCTGGAAGAGCCGCGTCAGCGGCAGCAGCTCGACCGTCGGCAGCGTGACGAGGTAGTCGGGCCCGACGAAGACGTCGAGCTCGGCGGCGTTCAGCCGCTGGATCGCCGAGTCGTAGATCGGGAAGTGCAGCACGGTGAAGAGGTAGCCCTCGTCGACGTAGTCGTCGACCTTCGGCCGCTGGCGCTTGGAGAGAATGTCCTCGACGTCGAGCGGGTGCCAGCCGAAGCGGCCGGCGAGCATCCCCGCCGAGAGCGTGTCGGGAGCGTCGAGGTGGATCCAGGTGAGGCCGGCGGCGCTGAGCTCAGCGGGTGTGCGCGGGCGTGCGACAACCGCCGCGATCTCGCGGCTGCGCGTACGACGGATGCGAGGAAGGCTCGGCATCGGTACTCAGAGGGTCGTCGATCATCTCGATCAGCAGCATGTTCGCCATTCTACCCCGGTTCCCTATGAAGGAAAGGCCCATTTCAGCCCGGCGTCGAACTGCTCGCGCCATTCGCCGACCCGGTCCGGATACACGTGCAGCTCGACCGGCAGGCCCAGCCCGTGCAGCTCTCGGGCGAAGGCCTGCGTCGTGCCCCGTGGGATCCAGTGACTGTGGAAGGGGCCCGTCGAGACGAAGAACCGGATGCCCGCGCGGCGCAGGGTGGCCGCCTCGCTGCGGGCAAGGAGCGAAGGATTGTTCGCAGCGAGCGTCGCGGCGTCGGCATGCTTGAACGGCCCGTCTCGCAGCGGGGTGAAGTAGCCGCTCCACGACTCGACGGCGCCGAAGAGCGAGGGGTGGCGAAGCGCGATGTCGAAGGCGCCGTAGCCACCGGCCGAGAGCCCTGCCAGCACGCGACCGGCCGGCGTCGCGATCGTCGGGAGGTTTGCGTCGACCCAGGGAACGACGTGGTTCACGAGTGCGGCCGCCCACTGTCCGGCCCACTCACCGTTGTAGGTGGGGTCCGGGCCCGCGGCCGGGATCACCGCGATGAACGGCCGCACCGTTCCTGCCGCGATCTGCGCATCGGCAAATGTTCCGAGCTCCGTCCCGTTTGTGTATTCCGATGGTGATCCCGGCATCCCGTGCAGCAGGTAGACGACGGAGTAGCGCGTTGCCGGGTCGAAGCTCGGCGGCAGGTAGACGTACCCCGGGCGCGCGGTACCCGGAAACGTGCCCTGAAGCAGCTGTCCACCGCTCGGCTCGGTGGCGGCGTTTGTAAAACCCGGCAGCACGAATGCGGAGAGCAGAACGGCGAGGGCGTGCATTCTCAGCTGCACTTAACCGAATGCCGTATTAGCGGACCGTTACGCTGTTACCGAGTTTGGGTCGTCTCTCCGTCTTTCTCGCAGTCGTGTGCTGCGCCGCCGTCTGGGCAGGTTCCGGAGAGGGAAGCCAGCTCACAATCGACACGGAGTTGTCATCGGTCGCACTCGGCGGTCCCATGCACGCGCTTGTCGTGCTGCCGGACGGCTACGCGACGAGCGGCAAGCGGTATCCGGTCGTGTACTTCCTGCATGGGCTGCCCGCGGGGCCGTCGTCGTATCGCGGCAGTGCATGGCTTGCCAACATCGCCGAGCATGTCGGTCAGAGCATCCTGGTCGAACCGCAGGGTGCGCGCGATGGTGACACGGACGCCGAGTACCTGAACTGGGGGAGTCAGCGGGACTGGAGTAGCTACGTCGTGCGGGAGCTTCCGCGCTACGTCGATTCGCACTTCCGCACGATCCGGTCGCGTTCGGCCCGCGCAATCATCGGCATCTCGGCCGGCGGCTACGGCGCCGCGATGCTCGGCCTGAACAACCTGGACGAGTTCTCGGTCGTCGAATCGTGGTCCGGGTACTTCCACGCCACAGATCCGACCGGGACCAAGGCGATCGCCGCTCCCGCGTCTGCGAACGTGCACAGCCTGCTTACGCATCTCGCCGCCGACGAGCGGCAGAGAGCGACGTTCCTCGGTTTCTACACCGGTGAAACCGACTCCCGGTTTCGGGCCGAGAATGAGCAGTTCGCGGACGAGCTCTCGGCCGCGGGGATCCAGCACGTGTTCGCGGTCTACCCCGGTGGACACGAGACTTCGCTCTGGCGGCGACAGGCCGATCACTGGCTCCGGCTGGCGCTCGACCACCTCTTAAAACCCACTTAACCGGCCGCAAGGCGCCGCCAACAGAGCGCGAGCTACACCTTGCGCGTGATGGCGCCGTGGCACCCCGGTGCACGAGCGGCCGCCGTTCTGGCCGCGCTCGCCGCCTTTGTCGGGATCGGCTTCTTCGGCGTCTATCGCTACGTCGACAACTACTGGGTCTACCGCGGCTTTGCACGCCCCCAGGATCCCGCTTACGTGAAACTGCGTGGACACGCGATCAGGATCGACGTGCGCAGCCCGGCGCTCGGCGGCCGCGTCCAGCCAGTTGACGTGTATTTGCCGCCGGGGTACACGGCGAGTCCACACCGACGCTACCCGGTGCTCTACCTCCTGCACGGCGAGCCGGGACGTCCGGGCGCGTTCCTGGCGACGGTTCGGCTCGGCGTCGTCGAGGACGAGCTGACGGCGCTGCACCGTGCGCGTCCGGCGATCCTCGTGATGCCGTTCGGATCGACGGGCTCGTTCACCGACAAGGAATGGGCAAACGGCGTGCGGCCGAACGAAGGATGGGAGACGTTCGTTGCGCGCGATGTCGTGCGCGCGATCGACACTCGGTTCCGCACGATCCGCGCCGGCTGGGCGCGCGGCATCGGCGGCTTGTCGGAGGGGGGCTACGGCGCGATCAACATCGCCATTCACCATCCGGGTGAGTTCGGGCTGGTCGAGAGCTGGTCCGGGTACCAGAAGGCCGACGATCTCGGATCGATCTTCGGGCACCGGCAAGCTCTGCTCACGCGGAACACGCCGCTCGACACGATCGCCGCGGCAGCGCCGGCACTGCGCGCCGCGCACACGTTCTTCTGGCTCTACACCGGCAAGGACGACCACTT
This sequence comes from uncultured Actinomycetes bacterium, assembly GCA_963761365.1. Taxonomy (GTDB): domain Bacteria; phylum Actinomycetota; class Thermoleophilia; order Gaiellales; family Gaiellaceae; genus PALSA-600. The sequence continues at coordinate 273,375 of CAVXHB010000002.1, forward strand.
CCTCGACCAGAACAAGGCTTTCGTGAAGCTGCTCGCGCGAGACCGAATCCAGCATCGGTTCCGGCTCGTCGACGGCGGTCACAACTGGGCGCTCTGGCGTGGCAACGCGGCGGACGCCTATCTCGCCGCCTCCAAGCATCTGGTGCCGAATGCTGCGTAAGGTCGCACTCGCACCGGCCGCTCTCGTCCTGACGCTTGCAACGACAGGCTGGCTGTATCTGCTGCGCGGCGGCGGAGTGCCGGGGCCACGCGTGCGTCAGGCCTTGCCGCTGGACGAGCTCGCCAAGCACGCGTCGGCGCCGTTGCTCTGGTTCGTGGGAGTGTGGGCGATCGCCGCGATGCTGCTCGCACTGGTAGCGCGTTGGGCCCGCGTCGAGCGGTTGACCGGTGCGATCGTGCTCGCACTCGGGGTGAACGCGCTCCTGTATCTCGCCACGGGGATCTCGCTCGCGATCACACGGCAGATTCCGGCGCGCGACGCGCTGCACGTCGCCGACCGGCTCGGCGTCACCTACTTGCCGGCCGCGATCGTGGGACTTGCCGTTGCGCTGCTCGGGCGCTCCGAGCGGCGCGGCCGGCGGGCGCCCGCGATCGTGGCGGCGATCGTTGGAATCGGAGCTGCCCTGCAACTCCTGCATACGCTTCTCCCCGGCGAGAGCGAAGGATTGTTGCGCGACCTGACGCCCGACGCGGTCGGTCCGCTCGCGCGCGCGGCGGGCGCGTTTGCGGCGCTGGCGCTGCTCTTCGCGGCTCGTGGGCTCGCGCGCAGGCGGCGTCGCGCCTGGGAAGTCGCAGTCGCACTCGCCGCATTCTCGACGGTGCTGCACGTGTTGCACGGCCTTGGACGCGGCACCCTGATGTCGGCGCTCATCCTCATCCTTCTGGTCGCGCGCAGACACGACTTCCTTCTGCCCGGAGACGCGCAGACGCGGTTTCTGATCGCGAAACGCGCGGCGCTCGCGGCGGTTGCGATTGCGGCTTACGGAATTGCGGCGGTGTGGTTGAACCGGCTCGCAGCCGACCAGCCCTTCACTCTGGCGTTTGCCGGCCGCGAGACCCTCCGCGGGCTGCTCGGGTTGCAGATCAAGGGCTCACCGCATCTCGCGGGCGACTTCGGGCAATGGTTCCCGCTCTCGCTGCTCCTTTCGGGGCTCGGCGCGACCTGCTGGATCGTCGGCGGCTGGCTTGCACCGTGGCGCCACCGCGTGCAACAGGAAGCGCGAGACCGGCGGCGCGCCCACGCGCTCGTCCGGCGGTTCGGTGTCGACACGCTCGCGCCGTTCTCGCTACGCCGCGACAAGTCGTACTTCTTCGCCGAGCGCGGTTCGGCGTTTCTCTCCTATCGCGTCGTCGGTGGCGTTGCGATTGTTTCCGGCGACCCGATTGGCGAGGCCGCAGCATGCGAGACGCTCGTTCCCCGGTTCGTCGAGTACGCGCACGAGCGCGACTGGCGGATCGCCATCCTCGGTGCCTCTGAGCGCTGGCTCGAGCTCTACCGCCTGCATGGCCTGCAGACGCTCTACCACGGCGACGAGGCTGTGGTCGACACGTCGGAGTTCTCGCTCGAGGGACGCGCGATCCGGAAGGTGCGCCAATCGGTTCACCGGCTCGAGCAGGCCGGCTTCACTGCACGCGTCGTCACGCCGAGCGAGATCGATGCCGCGCTCGCGGCCGAGCTCGAGCAGATCGGCGCCGCCTGGCGCGGCGACCAGCCCGAACGCGGCTTCGCGATGTCGCTCGACTCGCTCTTCTCTCTGGGGGACACGGACGCAGTGTTCGTGATCGGCTTCGACGCCGGGGGCACGGCTCAGGGCTTCCTGCATTTCGCGATTGCGCCGGCGATCTCTGCGCTCTCACTCTCGTCGATGCCGCGGCTGCGCAGCACGACTCCGAACGGCTTCAACGAGTGGCTGATCTGCGAGACCGTCACCTGGGCGCGGTCGCAGGGGTACGGCCGCGTGTCACTCAACTTCTCGCCCTTTGCTGCTCTGCTCGCCCCCGGCGCAGAGCTCTCCGGCGCACAGCAGCTGCAGCGCCGGGCGCTGCTGCGATTGAAGGGGCACTTCCAGCTCGACAATCTGCTCGCGTTCAACCGCAAGTTCTTCCCGCGCTGGGAGCAGCGCTTCCTCGTGTACGAGCGCCGTCTCGACCTCCCGCGCGTCTCCCTCGCCGCGCTGGCCGCCGAGGCGTATTTACCCTTCCAGCGATGAAGCTGGCCTTCGCGGTCGTCCTCGCCTTGGCGTCGGCGCTCGCGCTCAACTGGGGGTATGTCGCTCAGCACGGAGTGGCATCCGGCCTGCCGCCGCTGACGCTTCGCCATCCATTCGCCTCGCTGCGAGCACTGTTCACGCACCGGCGATGGCTCCTCGGCTTCCTTGTGGGGCTGGGCGGCTGGGTGCTCTATGTCGGCGCACTCGCGCTCGCGCCGCTCTCGATCGTGCAGGCAACGTCGGCCGGCGGGATCGGCATCCTCGCGCTGCTCGTTCCCGAGCGGTTGACGAGTTGGGAACGCGCGGGCGTGGCGGTGGCGCTCGGCGGCCTCGTCTTGCTCGGAGTCTCCCTCGGCAGCTCGACCGGCGGCAACCATGGCACCGCGCTCGCGATTGGCGTGTGGCTCGGCGGCTCTGCCGCCGTCGCCGCGTTCGGTGCGCTACTCGGGACGGGCGCGACGCTCGGTGCCGCGGCGGGAATCCTGTATGCGGCCGGTGACGTTGGCACGAAGGCGGTCGCGGCCGGACACCTCGTCTTCATCCCCGCGCTGCTGGCAGCCCATGGGCTTGCCTTCGTCTGCCTGCAGCTCGGCTTCCAGCGCGGACGTGCGCTGACGACGATCGGGCTCGCGACGTTGCTCACGAATGCGGTCCCGATCGCCGCGGGCATCGCCCTCTTCGGCGAGGGAGCGACCCCGTTGCGCGTCGCGTCGTTTGCACTCGTGGTCGTGGGAGCGGCGCTGCTTGCGCGGACTCAAACCGGCGCCGGCTCGGCGAGCCCGGGGATCGAGGCTTCGTCACGGGGGATGCGCCGCAGGCGCGGCGGGATGAAGCGTTCCATGGCAAGCGCGCCACCGACGGCAAAGACGCAGACGACCGAGGCGATCGGCCAGAGTGCAAAGGGCGCCGCGGCGAGGATGAAGCCACCGGCCGCCGGGCCGACCGTGCCGGCGAGCCCCCACGAGAGCGAGTGGACTGCGAAGTAGCGGCCACGCAGCTGGGGAGGGGCGATGTCGGCGACGAGCGCCTGGTGTGCCGGGCCGTGGAAGCACTCGCCGACCCCGAGCAGGCCGGCTGCGACGCCGAAGGCGATGAATGCCGGCGTTGCGTCGAGCCACGCGCCGGTACCGTCCACGAGCAGCCACGCGACCGCCCAGAGCGCGGGCATCAGCGCGAGCGCGCGCATTCTCCGCTTGCCTTCGATCCACCGTGACAGCGGCAGCTGCGCGAGCACGATCACACCCGTGTTGACCGCGAAGATAAACCCGATCTCGCGTTCACTGACATGCGAGTGATCGCGGGCGAACTGTGGCAGCAGGTTGATCAGCGAGTAGCCGGCGGTGACGAAGAGGAAGTTCAGCCCCCAGAGGCCGAGGAATGTGCGGTCGCGAAACACTGCGCCGTAGGACGCCGGGGCCATCGTCTCGTCGACGTCGACACCGGGATCGTGGATCAGCGCAATCACACCGACGTAGCCGAGGAACGTCACGGCGTCGAGTAGGAAGAGCACGGTGAACGTGCGCGGATTGCTGACGTGGGCGATCAGCCCGCCGGCGAGCCCGCCCAGGCCGATGCCGAGGTTCATCGTCAGCCGCTGCTGCGCGAACGCCGCGTGTCGGCGAGCGCCGGGCGTCAGCCGCGCGACGAGGGTCGACTGGCTCGGCCAGAAGCCGGACGAGCCGGCGCCCTCGATCGCAAGCAAGACGAACGCGTGCCACGGGTGCCGGACGAGCGGCAGCAGGCCGAAGCCGACCGCTTGCAGGATGAGCCCGACGGCGAGCGTGGGGCGGGGGCCGAAGCGGTCGATGATCGGCCCGGCGCCGATCCCGGCCGCGAGCTGTGCCGCCGAGGCGACGGCGATCGCAAGCCCGGCCGTCCCCAGCCCGAATCCGCGCACGTCGTGCAGGTAGATGACGAGAAACGGCAGGACGACGCCGTTCCCGAACGAGTTGACGACGCCGCCCGCCTGGAGCAGCCACACCTGGCGGGGAAGCTGCGGATCGAAGCGGCCGAGCGCCCTCACCCTCGCACCGTAACGCTCTTAGGAGCTTCTTAGCCCGGCTTCAAGGAATGCTCATCGATCGCGTCGATACTGTCGGCAATGAGGGGTATGAACTGGTTTCGCGCTGTCGCCGCTGCAACAGGGGTAGTCGCTTTCATTGCGGCCGGCGTCCTGCATTCGACCGCGGCGAGCGGCGCGGCCGGGGATCTGGCTGCCACGGTCGATCCCGCGGTCGTCAACATCCGCACAAACCTTGCCTACGAAGGCGCGGCAGCGGCTGGGACCGGGATCGTGATCGGCCCGAACGGGCTCATCCTCACGAACAACCACGTGATCCGCGGCGCAACGAGTATTCGCGTCACCGACGTCGGCAACGGCCGGACGTACAAGGGGACCGTGCTCGGTTACGACGTCGCGCACGATGTCGCGCTGCTGCAGCTCTCCGGCGCGTCGGGGCTCGCGACCGCGACGATCGGAGGATCGGCCAAGGTTGGCGATACGGTCACCGCATTCGGTAACGCCGGCGGCGTCGGCGGCACCCCGAGCTCGGCGGGCGGCAGCGTCACGGGCCTCGGCCGTTCGATCACCGCGAGCGACGGTGACAACAGCGAGCGGCTGACGGGCCTGATCGAGATCAACGCAGCACTTCAGCCGGGTGATTCCGGCGGCCCGCTGGTCGACTCGGCCGGCCGGGTGATCGGCATGAACACGGCAGCGTCGGTGGGTTTCGCATTCCAGGATCAGACGAGCTCCGATGCGTACGCGATTCCGATCGCGCATGCACTGGCAATCGCGAAGCGCATCGAGGCCAAGCAGGCGACCGCGACGACGCACATCGGCGGCACCGCGATGATGGGTGTCGGTGTCGCGTATTCGAACGACTTCGGGCTCGGCGGCGCGTTCGATGCCGCCACTCAGTCGGGCGCGACTGTCACCGCCGTTCTCCCGGGCTCGCCCGCTGCGCGCGTCGGGCTCCAGCAGGGCGACGTGATCACCTCGGTCGACGGTCGCGCGGTCGGGTCATCGACGACGCTCACGAGTGTGATTCTCAAGCGTGCCCCCGGCACAACGGTTTCAGTCAGGTGGGTCGACGCCTACGGTTCGAGCCATCAGGGGACGCTGAAGCTCGCGTCCGGCCCGCCGCAGTAGCCAAAGGGCGCCCAACGTGCTTGGGCGGTTCTTGAGGGAACCGCTCCAAGCCGGGAGGGATGATTCGTTGGGCCGGGTCGGGTTGCGCTTCTACGTGGAAGCGGTGTGCCTGAACCGCGGCGCCTCTTTTGTCTGCTCGCATTCTGGTGGAGGTCGCTGACTTTGACGCTGGACCTGTTGCCAATTCTCACGGGCTCTTCGATGTGGCTCGATTGAGTGACGCGGAAAGCGGCCCTGACGGGAGCCGCTTTCCTTTGAGAACGGGTACCCCCCTGGAACTGAGGCTGCGGCGCCTCGCTCGACAGGTCTGATCCCCGTTCTCAGAATCGTCCGAGTAGGCCGTTCGGCCTACCCCCAAAGGGGGGAACTTGTAAGTAAGGCGACCTACAGGGCAGGACGTTTCCAGCCGATCAAGACACTGATGGCAGCGGCGGCCGTGAGTAGAAAGGTGCTCGTACCCACATGGGAGAGCGAGGTCATCGAGCTGTTCGATGAGCTACCGCGGCTCGTTCCGGCAGCACGCCTCGCTGTGCGCAGGGTGCTCGAGTCCCTCTTGAGCGAGCACACTCTCAGCACGAGCGAGACACGCTCGACCGAGGGCCTGCTCACAACGCTGGAGTTGGACCGTCAAGCAGGGGAGCGGGCAAACCGTCCTGCGACACGTTCGAGTACGCGCCGAAGCGGAGTCGTCCGCGGCCGGTCCGGGCGCGATCGCCGCCCCTTCCTCGTAGGGCGCATCGCTTCGTTCTCGTTTCCGCGCCAGAAGTATCCCAAGTCGAGAACGAGACTAGCGGCGAACTCAGGCAACACCTATCACTCGAACGGGGTTGACCGCACCGCTTCACCCACACGGTTTTAGCCAACGGTCAGGCGGGACTAGACCAAAGCACGGCGCGCACCCCGCGGCTGCCCTCTTAGCTGCGCCGGTGTACGTGCTCGTGTGCCAGGAGTGCCGTGATTTCTCGGACGAGCGGGCCGAAGGCTGGCGCGGCTACCGGGTCGATCACCCCGACAAGACCGGGCCGCCCGCCCTTTTGTTCTACTGCCCGCGGTGCGCCGAGCGGGCGTTCGGCCCATTCGAGCACGTCGAAGAGGACCGTCACCGCGCTGAGAGCGGCGAGTAGATGCCTCCGCTCCTCGCGCCTCTCATGTCGGCTGTCGCGAAGCTCCGCGCTCGAGTGACCGTCCCTGATCGGGATGAGTCGGTGTGATCGGCGCGCGCGGAAGACGTGTACAAGGCACCTCCGGGGTCACGCTGGACGCCAGGGGTTGGCGAGATCCTCCCGTCCAGGACGAAGAACCGTCGCGAGATGCCACACACACCGGCGCGATGAACTACGCCGGGACCACAGACGCAGCCGGCTGAGCCTCGTCGAAGCGGCGGTCCCGTCCTGAGCGCCGCTCGAGCCCGAACGGGGGGCGAGGGTTCGGGGCTTTTCGGCGGTCCGATCCGGACCGGCGCTCCGCGCCGGACGTGTCGTTCGCCACAGCGTCGAACAGCGAGGTGGCGAACAGCGCCAAGGTGACGAGCATCAGGGCAAGGTCGGCAGTTCCGGTGACGGCACTCTCGACACCGCGCCACGCGAGTGCAGCCAGAAGCGCGGCGGCGCAGAGAGACCACAGCGCGACCAGACCCGTACGCCGCGCCCGGCTGGGGCTTCGGAGTGGTGGATGGTGCTCGTCGGCGAGAGTCGGCGTCACGAGCGGCCGGCCTGCGCCGACGCCGGCTTCGATCGTTCCGTGCGTGTAGGCGGCGATGCGCTCGGCGACGGCCAGCTGGCGCGGCGAGTCGGGCGGGCGCTGCCCGTGCGCGCGCAGCTCGGGCGGAGCAGCGAGCGACTGGAGTACATCGCGAAGACGCGCCGCCTCTCGTTCGGCACGGTGGCCGCGGGCCCGGTTGAGCCGCCCCATCCCGGCCCTGAGCTCCGCCTCCGCTTCGAGGCTTCGCACGAGCGACCCGAGGACCAGGTGCTGGAGGTACAACTGGGCAGCGCCTCTCGACGCTGCAGCCGATCTCAAGCTCGCCAACGATCTCAACTCGACAAGATTCGGCGCGGCGACGCGCTCACCTTGGCGGCTCAGACGCGGCCGTCACTCGGAGGATGCGCCCGGCAGGAATCGAACCTGCGACCTTTCGCTCCGGAGGCGAACGCTCTATCCCCTGAGCTACGGGCGCTGGGAGGCATCTAGTCTAGCCCGCGTGGAGTTGACCGCCCGGATCGTGACGCTGCCGCTCGGCGAGACGTTCGTCATCTCGCGCGAGTCGCAGGACGAGGTGGAGCTGACGCAGGTGGAGTTGCGGCACGACGGCGTCTCGGGGTTCGGCGAGGCGGCGCCGATCGCGCGCTACGACGAGTCGGCGGCGTCGGCGCTCGCGTGGCTCGAAGGCGTCGCTCCCGGCGACGACCCGTGGGCGCTCGATGAGCTCTGGGCGTCGCTGCCGCCAGGCGAGGATGCGGCCCGGTCGGCGCTCGACGCGGCTCTCCATGACCTCCAGGGCAAGCTCACGGGCCTCCCGGCCTGGCGCCTGCTCGGCCTGCGCCGCGACGGGCCGCCGACGTCGTGGACGGTGTGGCTCGGCGACCCCGACGACATGGCGCGCCGGGCAGAGGTGGCGGCGAAACGCGGGTTCAAGCGCCTGAAGCTGAAGCTCGGCGGACGCGATGGACTCGACCTCGAACGCGTGCGCGCGGTGCGCGGCGTCACGACGCTCCCGCTGCAGGTCGACGTCAACGAGTACTGGTCGCTCGACGAGGCGCTCGAGCTGCTGCCGCAGATGGATCTCGAGTACTGCGAGCAGCCGCTGCCGGCCGGCGACCCAAACGGCGCCGAGCTGAAACGCCGCTCGCCGGTGCCGATCTACGTCGACGAGGACTGCCACACGCTCGCCGACGTCGCGGCGTGCGCCGAGATCGCACACGGGATCACGATCAAGCTCGCCAAGTCCGGCGGCATTCGCGAGGCGGTGCGGATGACGCACGCCGCGCGCGCGCTCGGGCTCGGCGTCATGCTCGGCTGCATGGTCGAGTCCGGGCTCGGGATCGCCGCCGGTGCGCAGATCGCGAGCCTCTGCGACCACGTCGACCTCGACGGCAACCTCCTGCTCGCGTCCGACCCGTGGCCCGGTGTCGAGTTCGTGAACGGTGTCCAGCGCCCCTCCGAACGCCCGGGGCTCGGTGTCGCGCCAGCGTAGGTTGCTGATTCTCGCTGAGGGTCACTCGGCCGATCCGCACCACGGCAAGACGGCGCTCGGGGTTATGCGCTACCGGCGTGAGCAGGTCGTCGCGATTCTCGACTCGGAGCGCGCGGGGGAGATGCAGGACGGCGTGCCGGTCGTCGCAACCGTCGACGACGCGCTCCGCTTCGACCCGACGATTGCGCTCGTCGGCGTCGCGACGCAGGGCGGCCGCTTCCCGCCCGCCTGGCGTGAGCTCCTGAAGAGCGCGATCGCCGAGGGCCTCGACGTCGAGAACGGCCTGCACGAGTTCGTCTCCGAGGATCCGGAGCTCGTCGAGCTCGCAGCACGGCACCACGTCGAGCTGCGCGACCTGCGCAAGCCGCCGCCCGGCCTGAACGTGCCGACCGGCGAGAACCTCACACATCCCGCCAAGGTCGTGCTCACGGTTGGCTCCGATTGCGCGATCGGGAAGATGACCGTCGCGCTCGAGCTTCGATGCCGAGGCGCGCAGGCGCGGGATCGCGAGCGAGTTCATCCCGACCGGCCAGACGGGGATTGCGATCGCCGGGTGGGGGATCTCGGTCGACGCCGTCGTCGCCGACTTCCTCGCGGGCGCGGCCGAGCAACTCGTCCTCGAGGGGGTGGCGCGCGGCGGCGAGGTGCTCTGGGTCGAAGGCCAGGGCTCGCTGCTGCATCCCCAGTACTCCGGGGTGACACTCGGCCTCCTGCACGGATCGGCGCCCCACGCCTTCGTGCTCTGCCACATCGCCGGCCAGGCGTTCGTGGACGACAACGAGCGCTTTCCGATGCCGTCCCTGGCCGAGCTCGTCGAGCTGCACGAGCGATGCGCCCTCATCGCCCGGCCGGCGAAGGTCGCGGCGATCGCACTCAACACCCGGGCGCTCGACGAGACCGCCGCCCGGGCCGCAATCGCTGCGGCTGAGGCCGAAACGGGCCTGCCGGCGGACGACCCGGTCCGCTTCGGGCCGGCAGGAATTACCACTTTCGTCCTTGAAACTCTGGGCAAAACCGGCTAGAACTCGGGAAGGGTTCAGGCGCCGCGGCTCCGCGCGCGTCAACGACGAGGCGCGAAAGGGCATATGAAGAAGCTCTGCGGTGCGTTGGCACTTGCCGGTGCAGCGCTGGCGCTGGCCGGTTCGGCGGCGGCCAACCTGTCCGTTGGAGTGAACGACGACGCGTCGAAGGACGCCGGAGTCTCGTCGTGGTTCTACTCGACCATGCAGTCGGTTGGGCTCAAGATCAACACGCTCACCGTGTTGTGGGACGAGGGATCGCCGATGAACATCGCCGGCGCGGCCGCGATCGACCAGGCGATCACCAACGCGAAGGCAGCCGGCGTGACGATCGAGCTCGATCTCTATCCCATGCATTCGATGGCGTTCACCGGCGGGAAGAGGTGTGCCCCCTCCAGTGATCCTGAGGCTTGCGGCGACACGAGCAGGATCCAGCAGTTCGCATCGTGGGCCGCGTACGTCGCGACGCAATTTCCGAGCGTGAACCAGTTCGTGGTGATGAACGAGTGCAACCAGCCTCGGTTCATCAACCCGCAGTGGGACCGGTCTGGCAACAATCAGTCGGCGGAGATCTGCGGCCGCGCGCTCGTAGCCGCATACGACGCGATCAAGGCGGTCGGGAGCTCGAAGTTCGTCTGGGGCGTCGGCCTTTCGCCGCGCGGCAACGACAGCCCGAACGCCGCGAACAACTCCTCGACAAAGCCGGTGACGTTCCTCGCTGCACTCGGCGCCTGGTTCAAGTCGTTCGCGCAGAAGACGGGACGCTCGAATGGGTTGATGGACGGCTTCGATTTCCATCCGTATCCGGTGCCGCAGTCGCAGCCGTTCGCGCAGGGCTATTCGGACGTGAAGGAAGCGAGCGTTACCAATCTCGGCCGCATCTACCAGGCCTTCTACGACGCGTTCCACGGCTCACCGCAGAAGACGATCGGCCAGCAGGCGGGTGGCGGCACGCCGGTGAGCCTGAACGAGACCGGCATCCAGACCGGCTCCTCCGGCAAGTTCGGGTACACCGGCACCGAGGTGAGCGCGAACGGCGCCGGCGGCGTGTCGGGCCAGTTCGCCAGCGAGGCCTATCAGGCGAGCTGGTACAAGCAGATGCTCGACCTGCTCTCGTGCGATCCGAACGTCCAGTTCGTCAACCTCTTCCACCTGATCGACGAGTCGGCCCTCGAGGGCTGGCAGAGCGGGCTCTACTTTGCCGACCAGTCGCCGAAGCAGTCCGCCCAGACGGTTCGGAACTGGATCACCCAGAGCGGCGGCAGTTGCCTGGGCACCGTCCACCCATGGACGCCGGCCAGCGCGTCGGCTGCGATCACGGGGACGACGAAGGCGAAGACAGTGAAGACGAAGACCAAGCCGAACGCCGCCGACGTGGCCAAGGCCGCCCAGCTCAAGGCTGCGCAAGTACAAGCCGCCCAGGCGAAGGCTGACAAGGCGAAGGCTGACAAGGCGAAGGCTGACAAGGCCGCCGCTGCCAACGCAGCCGCGGCTGCGACGGCCGCTGCCAACGCAGCTGCAGCTGCGAGCGCCGCTGCGGCTGCCGATGCCGCCGCTGCTGCTGCCGCTGCCGCTGCGAGCGCCGCGCGCTGCCGCTGCCGATGCCGCCGGCGACGGGACGGCCGACCCGGGCGTTCCCATGTAAAAGGGCCTGAGGGTCGGCTTGACAGACCGAACACGTGTTCGCTATGCTACGAACACGTGTTCGCTAAGATCCTGATCCTGGCTGTCATGGCGCTCGTTGTCTGGAGCGCGGTCGCGCGACCCTCGGGTGCGCACGGCCACAAGGTCACCTACCGGGTGCAGGCCTACGACACGCTGTGGACGATCGCCTCGGCCCATTACGGCGGCGACCTGCGGAGCGCGGTCTGGCAGATCCAGAGCGCGAACCATCTCGCCGGCGCCGGCATTCGCCCGGGCGAGCTGCTCGTTCTGCCGTAGACGGTCGTGAAGACGGCGGAAACGCGCCGCTACGATCGCCGCGGTGGACCTCGACATCGTCTTTCTCGGCACCTCGGGGAGCTCGCCGACCGCGCGTCGTGCGTTGAGCGCGTTGCTGATCCGGCGCGGCGGCGAGCGGCTGCTCTTCGACTGCGGCGAGGGGACGCAGCGCCAGCTGCTGCAGTCGTCGGTCGGCCTTGTCGACCTGCGCGAGATCTTCCTCACCCATTACCACCTCGATCACTGGCTGGGACTGGTGGGGATGCTGAAGACCTTTTCCCTGCGGGACCGTGAGCCGCCCTTGACCCTGTATGGGCCGCCGGGGCTGCAGGAGCTCTTCCGGGAGCTGCGGCCGATCCTCGGCAAGCTCAGCTATCCCTTCGAGCTCGTCGAGGTGCGTGGGGGAGACGCGCTCGAGCGCGACGGGTACAAGCTGCTCGTGTTCCCGGTCGCCCACGGCGGCTCCGCGGTCGGCTACGCGCTGGCGGAGGCGCCCCGGCCCGGGCGGTTCGATGTGGAGGCGGCCGACGCACTCGGCATCCCTGTTGGGCCGGAACGGGGTGCGCTTCAGCGCGGAGACTCGGTGACGCTGCCCGACGGACGCGCGCTCACGCCGGATGTCGTGCTCGGGCCGGCTCGACCCGGGCGCACCGTCATCTACAGCGGCGACACGGGGCCGAGTGAGGTGCTGCGCGTGCTCGCCGAAGATGCGGACGTGCTCGTCCACGAAGCAACCTTCATGAGCGAAGAGAGCGACCGCGCAGCCGACACCATGCACTCGACAGCGACCCAGGCCGCTGAGCTCGCGCGCGATGCTCGCGTGCGCCTGCTGGCGCTGACGCACGTTTCGCCTCGGTACTTCGGCCCAGAGCTCGTGCGCGAGGCGCGCGAGATCTTTCCGCAGACTGTCGTGCCGCGCGACTTCGACACGATCGAGGTTCCGTTCGCCGAGCGCGGCGAGCCGTTTCTCGTCAAGGGCGGAGGCCTGGCCGAGCGCGCCGGCGACAAGGTCCCCGCGACCAAATGAACGTCGTCCCGGACGACGTACCATTAAGAAAATGTCAGCTACACGGCGCGCTTGCGTAGCCGACCGTCAGCCACGAGGTTCGCAATCGTGCGCCGAGCATTCTCGCCGCCGCCGACGACGTCGTACAGTGGCGTCGGATCGACGAAAGCGAGCGGCTGCACGATGCCGATGAGCGCCGGATAACTGCTGAAGCGATAGCTCTCGGCTCGTCCAAAGTCGACCTGTTCGGGATTCAACGCGAAGTAGCGAATGAGCTCGATCAGGTGTCGCTCGGAGATCACGGGCTCGGCGTTGTACGGCGCGCGGTAGACCCGGCCCCGGCGCTGGTGAGCGCTGTTGAACGTCCCTGCATACGAGCGGTTCAGACGTTGCATGAGCGCGGCAAGCCTGTTCTCGTCGACGCTGATCAGCAGGTGCTCGTGATTGCCCATGAGACAGAACGCGTGGCAGCGCATCCAGCCGTCTGCAACAGCTTGGGCAAGGAGCGAAAGCCGCGTCGTGTAGTCCTCGTCCTCGAGAAATAGCCATGAGTTCGCGACCGCGTGCGTGGTGACGTGATACATGCCGGCAGCCTGAAGTCGTGGATGGCGCCCCATGTGTGCAGGTTGCCGTCGAGCCTGCGAACGCGCCAGGCACGTTCCACAATTGTCGCAATGTTGTCTCACTTACGTTGCGATGCACCTCGTCCGGGACGACGTACTGTTAAGACGACGTAAGCGTTAGTCCGGCGACCATTCGAAGGTGGCCAGGTGCACGAGGGAGGTGGTCGAGAGCGTGAATGTGCACCGAGCGCTGTGGGCAGCCGGGGTCTGCACGGTCTGCTCCCACACCCCTTGCAACCACAGTTGCGTCTGTGTGAGCTGGTTGCCGTTTTCCGACAGCCTGAGAGTCTCGTTGTCGCGTCCGACCGCAACGACGTGGAAGGTTCCGCGAGTGCAATCGAAGACGTCGAGTGTTGCGACGCCGCCACCCGAAATGTCGCCGTTCGGCTCGAGCCCCTGCGCCCACGTGCGAACGCGGGCCGGAGTGTCGAGTTGCCACAGAGAGAAGCCGATCGCCTTCGTGGTCACAAGCCGACGCCCGGCGAACTGAAACCCTTTGGGGGCCGCAAGCACCCGCGACTCGGGAACAGTGCCGTCGACGAACCGCAACTCGCCGTCGTTACCGAAGATCTGCAGCTGGTGTTGCGGCAACGGGCCCGGGACGTGCGCCGTCGGCAGGTCGATCACGCTCGTGATCTGCTTGTTCCAGAAGAGCTGCGTCCAGATCAGCTGCGAGTTGGAGGCGCCGTCGTAGAGAATCGCGGCACCGCCGCCCGCTGCACGGTCGATCCAGTTGGACGGTGAGGCGACATAGGCGTCGCGCGCGGCCTGCGAGCGGTCGACGAGCTCCTCCGACGCCGAGACCGACACCGCGACGAACATGCCGGCAATCAGCACCGGCAAGAGCCAGAGCCACCGCGAAGGCAGCGCGAGCAGGAGCGCTCCGGCAAGGAGCGCGACGAGCGCGACGATCCCGTAGATCTTCGGGCTGTCGAGATGGCTGAACGGCACGAGGCTCGGGTTGTCAGGGACGACCGCAGCCGACGCCAACCGGCCGAATGGAACGGCGAGCAACGCGGCAACTGCGCCCACCACGACGCCGAGCGTGCGCAAGCGATGACGCGGGCCGCCTCGGTCGAGCCAGACACCGAGCCCGACGAAGAGAGGCGGGAGTGCGAACAGAAGCTCGCGCTCGAGCAAGTGACCGGCATGTCCCGCGGCAAAGACGCCCACCTCGACCGGCGCGATCACGGCGAGCGCGAGCGAGAAGGCAACGGTGGCATTCACCATCCGCTCCGCCGGGCGCGCGAGTGCGAGCAGGACAACCGCGCACAAGGGAACGACACCGCTCATGAGCAGCAGCTCTCCGGCGTGCTCGAGCACGAAGTCGACAACGCTGCGGACGGTGTAGTCGCCGCCGCCGTAGCTCCCGAGCGAGCGGAGCGGCGAACCGCCGCCGAGACCGAGCCAGACGGCTACGACAGCTCCGATCGCGATCCACGTGGGAGTGAGCGCGCGGACCCGGCGCATCACCACCGCTGCGACGACCAACGCGAGCACGAGCATGTTTGCCTCGCCGCGCGTCAGAAAGCATGCGACCAGTGCGACCACGAGCAGCGCCTGCTTCCGCCGGGTTGGCTGATCGAGGGCGCGTACCGCCAGCCAGCCGGCGACGGTGGCGAGGGGCACGAAGAGCGTCTCGGCGACGAGGGTGCCCGCGTACACCCCGCCCGGGAGCGCGAGCGCGAGAGCGGCGGCCGCCAGTGCCCACTTCGGCCGTGCGAGGCTCCGCGTCCAGAAATAGACGACAACGCCGGTCGAGCACACCGCGACCGCCTGCAGGACGCGGAGCGCCGCGTAGCCCGTGTGCAGGCCGCCGAGCAAGGGCAGGCCGGCCAGCGCCGGATAGAGCGCACTCGTGAACTGGGAGGGGCCGCCGAGCACTGCGAGGTCAGCGTGGTGCCAGATGCCCCTGCCGAGGAGCGCGTACGCCATCTCGTCCGGCGCAAGCCAGGGCCCGGCGATCGCCAGGGCCGCGAGCGCCCGCAGGACGATCGCAACCGCAACGAGCAGGAGAAGCGCCGAAGGCAGCCCTCGACGCCATCCGGAGACTCGGCTAGTGTGCACGACGCACTACCCCTTTAACTCGGTCCAGAGAGGCCGGAAAGGAGTTCGATGCAGCAGCATGCCGTATCGCCGGCCGGGCGGATTCTGCTCGACGGTGAGGCCATCGGCCGCACACTCTCTCGGATTGCGCATGAGATCATCGAGCGTAACGATGACCTCGAGTCGGTCGCGCTCGTCGGAATCCACACCCGTGGCGTGCCGATCAGCCAGCGTCTGCGCCGTCTGATCGAGGAACGGGCGGGCCTCGAGCTCGATCTCGGGCAGCTCGACATCACCTTTCACCGCGACGACGTCCATGTCCGCGACGGGCAGGCGCCGCGCCATCGCCAGCCGGTCGTTCGCGATACCAAGCTCGACTTCGAGTTGGCCGGACGGACGGTGATCCTCGTCGACGACGTCCTGTACACGGGGCGCACGATTCGCGCCGCGATCGACGCACTGCTCGAATACGGCCGTCCCGCGCGCGTTCAGCTGGCGGTTCTCGCCGACCGCGGCCATCGCGAGCTGCCGATCCGCCCCGACTACGTCGGCAAGAACCTGCCCACCGCGCGCGAGGAGCGCGTGCAGGTCCAGCTCGTCGAGATCGACGAGATCGACCAGGTCGTCCTGGTGTCGGAATCAGAGGAGGGGAACGCATGACCGACCTGCACGTCGTCCCCGGGGATCTCCTGCCGCCCCCGTCCCCCGAGCGGCGCCACCTGCTGACCGTGTCCGATCTCGATCGGGACGACGTCGAGCGGCTGCTCGCGACCGCGCATTCGTTTGCCCAGTCGCAGGAGCGCGACAACAAGAAGCTGCCGACGCTGCGCGGCCGCCTCGTCGTCAACATGTTCTTCGAGTCGTCGACGCGAACATCCACGTCGTTCGAGCTTGCGGCGAAACGCCTCTCGGCCGACACGCTCTCGTTCAAGGCGAGTGGCTCGTCCGTCGACAAGGGCGAGTCGCTGAAGGACACCGCGCTGACGATCTCCGCGTACGACCCCGACGTGATCGTGATTCGCCATCCGCAGATCGGAGCACCGCAACTCGTCGCGCGCGCCACCGAGGCGCATGTCGTCAACGCCGGCGACGGCAAGCATCAGCATCCGACGCAGGCACTGCTCGACCTCTACGCGATCCAAGCCGCACTCGGCCGGCTCGAGGGCGTGCACGTCGCAATCGTCGGAGACGTGTTGCACTCGCGCGTCGCGCGCTCGCTGATCCAGGCGCTGCGACTGGTCGGTGCAAGCGTCACGCTCGTCGGCCCGCCGCCGCTCCTACCCGCAGAGCTTGGCGACATCTCGTTCGACATCGACGTGATCCGCGATGCCGATGTCGTGTACGTCCTGCGCATGCAACGCGAGCGCATGGAAGAAGGGGCGAACTACGTGCCGTCTCTGCGCGAGTACAGCGCGCGCTGGTGCGTCACGCCCGAGCGGCTCCGCCCGGGCCAGAAAGTGATGCATCCGGGCCCGATGAATCGCGGCGTCGAGATCGACCCGCGCGTTGCCGACTCCGACGCTGCGCTCGTCGTCGACCAGGTGCGCGCCGGCCTCGTCGTGCGCATGGCTGTGCTCTACGACCTGCTGACCACCGGCCCGGTGCTCGTTGAGGCCGCGATGGAGGTCGCATGATCCTCGTCGGGCGGCGCGGGAACGACGACCTCGTCGTCCGGGGCGCCCGCGTGATCGATCCCACGCAGGGTCTCGACGCGATCCTCGACGTGCGCGTCGACGGCGGCACGATCACCGGGATCGGTGGGAGCCTCGACGCGAACGGGCATCGAGTGATCGAGGGCGAGGGCCTCGTGCTGGCGCCGGCGTTCGTCGATCCGCACGTGCACCTGCGCACG
The DNA here is from genome assembly GCA_963761365.1 of uncultured Actinomycetes bacterium. Lineage (GTDB taxonomy): Bacteria > Actinomycetota > Thermoleophilia > Gaiellales > Gaiellaceae > PALSA-600. Next base: position 290,416 of record CAVXHB010000002.1, read on the forward strand.
CCCGGCCGCGAAGACGAAGAGACGATCGCGTCCGGCACGGCTGCTGCGGCGGCCGGCGGGTACTGCGCGATCCTGGCGATGCCGAACACCGACCCGGTCGTCGACACCACGGACGTCCTGCGCGGCCTCCGCGCCCGCGCGACGGAGGAGGCAGAGGTGCCGGTCGGTTTCACGGCCGCAATCACGGTCGGGCAGGCGGGCCAGCAGCTGACGGAGATGGGCGAGCTCGCCGACGCCGGCGCGGCGGCGTTCACCGACGACGGCAGGCCGGTTGCGAACGCGGGGCTGATGCGCCGCGCACTCGAGTACAACGCGATCACCGGCCTGCGTCTCGCGCTTCACTGCGAAGAGCCAAGCCTGACCCGCGGCGGTCACATGCACATGGGTGCGGTGTCGGCTGAGCTCGGCCTCGGCGGCTGGCCTTCGCTCGGCGAAAGTCTCGGTGTCGCCCGCGAGCTCTCGCTCGCCGGAGACACCTCGCAGCCCCTGCACCTGATGCACCTGTCGGCCCGCGAGTCGGTCGAGCTCCTTCGCTCGGCGCAGGCAGCCGGAGTCGAGGCGAGCGCGGAGGCGACGCCGCACCACCTCTGCCTCACCGACGAGGCCGTTCGCTCGCTCGACCCGAATCTGAAGATGAATCCGCCGCTGCGGACCGACCAGGATCGCACCGCACTGATCGACGCACTGAACGACGGTGCGATCGCAGCGGTCGCGACCGATCACGCACCGCACTCGCGCGAGGAGAAGGACGTGCCGTTCGAGGCGGCGCCGTTCGGGGTGACCGGGCTCGAGACCGCATTCGCCGCGCTGCACACCTTCCTCGTCCAGGCAGGTCTCGTGAAGCTCGAGACGCTGCTGGAGCGGATGTCCGCCGGTCCCGCGCGCATCTTCGGGCTCGAGCCCCCGGCGATCACCGTCGGCGCGCCCGCGAACCTGGTGCTGCTCTCGACGAAGGCGACATGGCGCGTCAGCGAGAGCCGGTTTCGGTCGCGCTCCACGAACTCGTGGCTGCTCGGCACGCGGCTGCACGGGCGTGTCCTGTTGACGGTGGCCGACGGCCGGGTCGCGTACGAGGCATGACGGGGTTTCTGGTCCTCGAGGATGGCGAGGTCTTCCCCGGCGAAAGCGTCGGCGCGCCGGGATTCGCGTTCGGCGAGGCGGTTTTCACGACGGCGATGACCGGCTACCAGGAGATCGTCACCGACCCGAGCTACTGCGGCCAGCTCGTGTGCTTCACGGCGCCGATGGTCGGCAACTACGGCGTTGCCGACACGCGCGGCGAGTCCGCCGGCCCCCGTGCGCGCGGGGTGCTGATGCGCGAGGCGCGCGGGCCCGAGTGGACCGACTGGCTTCATGCGTGGGGCATTCCGGCGCTCACCGGCATCGACACACGCTCGCTCGTTCTCCACCTGCGCGAACGGGGAGCGATGCGGTCCGCGCTCGTCACGCAGGGTGACGATGTGGACGAGGCATTGACCGCCGTGCGTGCGCAACCGACGATGGCCGGCGCGGCGCTCGCGGCCGAGGTCTCGACGCGCGAGCCGTACGTCTGGAGTGACGGCCCGGTGCGCGTTGCGGTGGTCGACTACGGCGTCAAACGGTCGATCCTGCGCCGGCTCGCGGGCGCGGGTGTCGGAGTCACGGTGTTTCCGCACGATGTCGACGCAGAAACGCTCGCCGGTTTCGATGGCGTGCTGCTCTCGAACGGGCCGGGCGATCCCGAACCGCTCACCGGCGAGGTCGCGACGATTCGTGAGTTACTCGGTCGTGTGCCGGTGCTCGGCATCTGCCTCGGTCACCAGCTGCTGGCACTCGCGGCCGGATGCACGACCTTCAAGCTGCCGTTCGGCCATCGTGGCGGCAACCATCCTGTCGTCGAACGCGCCAGCGGACGCGTGCTCGTGACGAGCCAGAACCATGGCTTCGCGGTCGCGCCAAGCGCCGATCGAGCGGCGACCCACGAATCGCTCTACGACGGCACCGTCGAAGGGCTGTCGTATCCGGATCTGCGTGCGCGCTCGGTGCAGTTCCATCCGGAGGCCGGGCCCGGCCCGCACGATGCGTGGCCGATCCTCGCCGAATGGGTCGAGGAGGTGCAGCTTGCCGCGGCGTGACGATCTCCGCTCGATCTGCCTGATCGGTTCCGGCCCGATCGTGATCGGACAGGCGTGCGAGTTCGACTACGCCGGTTGCCAGGCGTTGAAGGTGCTGCGCGAAGACGGTTATCGCACGATCGTGATCAACTCGAACCCCGCAACGATCATGACCGACCCGGGCTTCGCCGACCGCACCTATCTCGAGCCGCTCGACCTCGAGAGTGTCGCCGGCGTGCTTCGTCGCGAGCGTCCCGATGCGCTGCTCCCGACGATGGGCGGTCAGACCGCGCTCAACCTTGCTCGCGAGTTGCACCACGCCGGCGTTCTCGACGAGCTCGACATCGAGTTGATCGGTGCGCCCGTCACCGTGATCGAGCGCGCCGAGGACCGCGAGCTCTTCAAGCAGGCTGTCGAGAGCTGCGGGCTTCAAGTCGCCGACTCGACGATCGTGACTGGTCTCGACCAGCTTCGCGGTCTGACCTTGCCCGCCGTCGTCCGGCCTGCGTTCACACTCGGCGGTCACGGAGGCGGTTTCGTGACGAGCGAGGATGACCTTCACCGTCAGGTCGAGCTTGGTCTTTCGGAGAGCCCGATCGGCCAGGTGCTCGTCGAGGAGTCGCTGCGAGGGTGGGACGAGTTCGAGCTCGAGGTCGTCCGCGACAGCGCCGACAACGTCGTGATCGTCTGCTCGATCGAGAATCTCGACCCGATGGGCGTCCACACCGGCGACTCCGTCACGGTCGCGCCGCAGATGACGCTCTCCGACGAGGCGTACCAGGAGCTGCGCGACGCGGCAATCGCAGTGATCCGGGCCGTCGGCGTCGACACGGGAGGCTCGAACATCCAGTTTGCGCGGCACCGCTCGACGGGCGAGCTGCGCGTGATCGAGATGAACCCGCGCGTCTCGCGCTCTTCGGCGCTCGCGTCGAAGGCGACGGGCTACCCGATCGCCAAGGTCGCGGCCAAGCTTGCGGTCGGCTACACGCTCGACGAGATCCCGAACGACCTGACGGGAACGACGCCGGCGAGCTTCGAGCCCACCCTCGACTACGTCGTCGTCAAATGGCCGAGGTTTGCCTTCGAGAAGTTCCCGGGCGCATCGACAACGCTCGGCACCCAGATGAAGTCGGTTGGGGAGTCGATGGGAATCGGCCGAACCTTCGTCGAGGCATTCGACAAGGCTCGACGTGGACTGGAGATCGAACAGGAATGGCTCCCGGACGACCTGCATCCCTGGTTCGCCCGCGAGCTCGCCTTGGGGAAAGTTCGTCCCACTTCTGTAGCCATGCCTGGCACCGGACATGTCTCGTTCCGACGTGTCGATTCGTGCGCGGGCGAGGTCGCGGCCGCTTCGAACTACTTCTACTCCACCCGCGGCGAGCGGGACGAGCAACCGCCCACGCCCGGGCGCAGCGTCGTCATTCTCGGCAGCGGCCCGAACCGGATCGGCCAGGGGATCGAGTTCGACTACTGCTGCGTGCACGCGGCGCAGAGCTTCCGCGCCCAGGGATTCGAGGCCGTGATGGTGAATTGCAACCCGGAAACGGTCTCGACCGACTACGACACCTCGGACCGCCTGCTATTTCGAGCCGCTCGACGAGGAGGCGGTGCTGGCCGTGCTCGCGCGCGAGCAGCCGGTCGGCGTCTGCATCCAGTTCGGGGGACAGACCCCCCTCAAGCTCGCGCGCGCGATCGAGCGCGCAGGCTTTCCGATTCTCGGCACGCAGTACGACGCGGTCGACCTCGCGGAAGACCGCGAGCGCTTCGCGCGCCTCGCCGACGACGTCGGCGTGCGCTGCCCGGAGTGGGGAATCGCGAACTCGGTCGACGAGGCTGCCGCGATCGCGGCGCGCATCGGCTACCCGGTGCTCGTTCGGCCGTCGTACGTCCTCGGCGGCCGCTCGATGCGCGTGTGTTACGACGCAGCCGACATCCCCGACATCGAAGGCCCCGTTCTGGTCGACCGTTTCCTCGAAAACGCGATCGAGCTCGACGTCGATGCGCTGTGCGACGGCCGCGATACCTACGTCGCCGCGGTGATGGAGCACGTCGAGGAGGCCGGCATCCACTCCGGCGACTCCTCGTGCGTGCTGCCGGCGCCGTCCGACTCGGAAGAAGTGCGGGACGCAGTGCGCCGGCTCGGAATCGCTCTCGGCGTCGTCGGCCTTCTGAACGTGCAGCTCGCGATCGAAAAGGGAGACCTCTACGTGCTCGAGGTGAATCCGCGCGCGTCGCGAACGGTCCCGTTCGCATCGAAGGCGACCGGCGTGAATCTCGTCGACGCAGCGTGCCGGCTTGCAGCCGGGGCGACGCTCTTCAGCCTCGCGCTTCCTCCGGAAGGCCAACCGGCGGGCTTCCATGTGAAAGCGGCAGTGCTGCCGTTCGCGCGTTTCCCCGGTGCCGATCCCGTGCTCGGGCCCGAGATGCGCTCCACCGGTGAAGTGATGGCAAGTGCTGAGGATTTTCCGACTGCTTTTGCGAAAGCGGAACGCGCAGCCGGTCGCGCGTTGCCGACAGGGGGGCGCGCGTTCCTGAGCGTCCGCGACCACGACAAGCTCGGTGTTGTGCCGGTCGCGCGCGCACTGGTCGCGCTCGGCTTCGATCTCGTTGCAACCGCCGGCACGGCCCAGGCACTCGAGCTCGCGGGGATCGACGTCGAACGCATCGACAAGGGTGCCGCGGTCGTCAGCCTCCTGCGCGGACGAGGTGTCGATCTCGTCGTGAACACGCCGGAGGGTCGCAACGCACGCAAGGACGGATATGCGATTCGCGACGCGTCAGTGATCGCGCGCGTGCCGTGCATCACCACGCTTGCGGTTGCGCGCGCCGCAGTCGACGCGATCGCGAAGGCCCGCGCCGAATCGACGCTGTCTCTGCAGGAGCGCCATGAGGCGCGAGCGTCGTAGCGTCGTCGCGGTCGAGTGGGTCGGCGCCTATGCGCTCCTCCGCGTCACTCGCGGCACGCTCGATCCCGGAACGCCGGGGCAGTTCTTCATGCTCGAGGCGCCCGGGCGCGTGCTGCCGCGTCCGATGAGCCTGTGCCTTGCGCCGAAAGGGGAGCTCGCATTTCTGATCGATCCAGTCGGGCCCGGCACGCACGCGCTTGCAGCCCTCGATCCCGGCGACGAGATCGCCGTCTTCGGCCCGCTCGGCAACGGCTTCCGGCTCGACGTGCCGCGGCCCTACCTGGTGGGAGGCGGTATCGGGATCGCCCCGCTGCCGTACCTCTCGGAGGCGCTCGAGCGGCCGCCCGCCCTCCTCGGTTTCCGCAGCGAGCACCATGCGGAGGCGGCTGCGCTCGTGCCGAATGCGGAGGTCGTGATCGACCCCGTGTTCGTGACCGAGGTGATGGCGACCGATCGCGACGTGCTCGCCTGCGGCCCCGAGCCGATGCTCGAGGCGGTTCGTGCACTTGCTCCCGACGCGCAACTCGCATGGGAAGCGCCGATGGCCTGCGGCTACGGCGCCTGCTACGGCTGCGTCGTCGAGATCGACGGCGCGCTGAAGAGACTCTGCGTCGACGGGCCGGTGCTTTGCTCCTCCTGAACGCCAGCGGCTGCCTCGACGCGCTCACCGCACCCGATGTCGCGCGGCAACTCGACGCGTTCGTGACGAAGACGGTGACGCCGGAGCCCCGCGAGGGTAATGCGCCCATTCGGATCGCCGAGACAGACCACGGGATGCTGAACGCAATCGGGCTTGCAAATCCGGGCCGCGATCGCTTCCTCGCGGAGACGCTTCCCGCGCTCCGGTCGATCGGGGTACCTCTCTGGGTGTCGGTCGGCGGGTTCGCCGCGCATGAGTATGCAGAGACGTGCGCCGCACTCGAGGACGTCACGATCGAGCTCAACCTCTCATGCCCGAACGTCGACGAGGCGCCGGAGTCGGCCGCCGAGATCGTCGCGGCGTGCCGGGCCGCCACGACGCTGCCGGTCTACGCCAAGCTTTCGCCCGCTGCCTGGGACGTCGCCGAGGTCGCCCGGGCGGTCGAGGCCGCCGGCGCCGACGGCCTCTCGCTCGTGAACACGATCCGGGGCGTCGCTCTCGACGGGCGATTGCGCCCTGCGCTGTCGCGCGGCGCCGGCGGCTACTCCGGACCTGCGTTGAAACCGATCGCGCTCGCGGCCGTGTATGCCTGCCGCCGCGCGACCGAGTTGCCGATCGTGGGCATGGGTGGCGCTCAGACCGGACGCGACGTGCTCGAGTTCGTTGCGTGCGGTGCAACGCATGTTGCGCTCGGCACAATTCTGTTCGCGGACCCTGACGCTCCCGCACGAGTTCGAACCGAGCTCACAGAGGCGACCGCCGAGGCCGGTTTCGAACGTTCCGGCGACGCGTTCGGTGTCGCGCATGACAACGTTGCAGCTGGTGACAATCGCGCGTGACGGTGGGTGCTTGCACGTTGCTGGGAGGTTGTTAGACTGCGGCGCTCATGCCGACCTCCCAATCGCAGGTGCAAGCACCGGTCAGGTCACTTGACCAGCGCATGGAGGCGCTGAAGCGAGCCAACGACATTCGCGTCAAGCGCGCGCAGCTGAAGAAGGATCTCAAGTCCGGCGAGATGTCGATCGAGCAGATCCTGAAGAACCCGCCGGAGTTCGTCTCGACCGCAAAGGTCTTCGACATGCTGATGGCCGTGCCGAAGTTCGGCCGCGTGAAAGCCGCGCGGCTGCTCAACCAGTGCCGGATCAGCCAGTCGAAGACGGTCGGCGGCCTCTCGGACCGCCAGCGGCAAGAGCTCATTGGGCTCTTCCACCGCTAACCCAGTCTTTGTGGTGACCGGCCCTTCCGGGGCCGGCAAGGGAACCCTGATCGAGCGCGTCTTGCCGCGCTTTCCGGCTCTCGCACACGCCGTCTCGGCGACCACGCGGCCGCAGCGGCCAAACGAGGAGGACGGGGTGCACTACTACTTCCTCACCCGGGAGGAGTTCGATCGCCGGATCGATGCGGGGGACTTTCTCGAGTGGGTCGACTATGTCGGCAACCGCTACGGGACACTGCTCTCGGAGATCGACCGGTTGCGCGCAAGCGGGAAAGCGCCGCTGCTCGAGCTCGAGACGGAGGGCGCCCTGCGGGTAAACCGCAAGATCGAGGGCGCGGTGACGATCTTCGTGAAAGCGCCGGTCGCCGAGCTCGAACGGCGGTTGCGCGAGCGGGCGACCGAGAGCACCGGTGAAATCGGCGGACGGATCGAAACCGCACGGCAACAGCTGGAGCAGCAGAGCGAGTTCGACTACCTCGTCGAAAACGACGACCGCGACCAGGCTGCGGCCCGGTTGGCCGCGATTATCGAGCGCGAAATGGCGGCTGCTACCATGGCACCCTCATGATTCATCCCCGCATCGATCAGCTGTTGGACCAAGTGGACTCGCGCTACTCGCTCGTGATCGTGGCGGCCAAGCGCGCGCGCCAGATCAACAACTACCACCACCAGCTCGGTGAGGGCACGTTCGACGAGTTCGCCCCGCCGCTGATCGAGTCCCGGTCGAAGAACTACCTGACGATGTCCTTGGAAGAGATCGCCGAGGGCAAGATCACGTACGAATACCGCAGGTAGCTCGAACCGCCCGATCCGGGCACAATGAGCGCATGAGCCGGATCCTCCTCGGAGTCAGCGGCGGCATTGCGGCCTACAAGGCCTGCGAGCTGACGCGCCTGCTGGTCAAGGGGGGCCACGAGGTGATTCCGCTCGTGACGCCGGGAGCCGAGCGCTTCGTCCGCGCCGAAACCTTCTTCGCGTTGGCTCGCCGCTCGCCGAGCGAGGATCTGTACGCACATCTGACGCGCGCCGACCTGCTCGTCGTCGCGCCCTGCACCGCGAACACGCTCGCGAAGCTCGCCTACGGGCTCGCCGACAATTTGCCGACCGAGGCTGCACTCGCACACCGCGGCCCGGTGCTCCTCGCTCCGGCGATGAACCCGCGGATGTGGGCCCACGCGGCGACGCGCGCGAACGTCGAGACGCTGCTCGCGCGCGGCGTCGAGCTCGTCGGTCCCGACGAAGGCGAGACGGCCGAGGGCGAGTGGGGAGTTGGCCGGATGGCCGAGGCCGAGGAGATCGCTGTCCGGATCGCGCAGTTGCTGGCGCCGCCGAGCCTCGCCGGCAAGCGTGTGCTCGTCACGGCAGGCGGCACGCGCGAGCCGCTCGACGGAGTGCGCTACCTCGGCAACCGTTCGTCGGGGCGCATGGGGGTCGCGCTCGCCGAAGAGGCACGACGGCGCGGCGCCGAGGTGATCCTGCTCGCGGCGAATCTCGCGGTGCCGTCCCCTTCAGGCATCGAGACGATCGCAACGCCAACTGCCGACGCAATGCTCGCTGCCGCAGCTGCGATCGAAGACTTCGACATCGCATTGCTCGCAGCCGCGGTTGCCGACTACCGCCCGGCGGAGCTCGTCGCGGGCAAGCGGTCGAAGGATGCAAGCCGCTGGACGCTCGAGCTCGAGCCGACGGTCGACATCGCGCGCACGCTGGGCGAGCAGCGGCGGCCCGGCCAGGTGCTCGTCGCGTTCGGCGCCGAGCACGGCGAGGCTGGGTTGGAGCGCAAGCGGGGGATGCTCGACGAAAAGAACGTCGATCTCGTCGTCTACAACGACGTCTCGCGTGTCGACATCGGCTTCGATTCGAGGGAGAACGAGGTCGTGCTCGTGACCCGCGAGGGGGAGCGGCAGGTGCCGAAGGCATCGAAGGCGGCGATCGCGGCGGCGATCCTCGACGAGGTGGAGCGACTGCAGGCTTGAGCGAGGCCTACGACTTCTTCCAGGAAGGACGGGCCCGTCTCCGCAAGGGGATGACGGCACAAGCGACAGTGCCGCTCGAGAAGGCGAAGCGGCTGGAACCGCAGAAGGCCTCGATCCGCGAGGCGCTCGGAATCGCCTACTTCCGCCTGCGCCGCTGGTCGGAGGCCGAGGCGGAGTTCAGGGCGGTGCTGGAGCTCTCGCCGACCGACGACTACGCGCATTACGCGCTCGGCCGGGCGCTCGAGAAGCAGGGCCGCGTCGACGAGGCGAAGGGGCACTTCAAGCTCGCGAGCACGATGAACCCGGGCAGTAGCCGCTACGCGGCGCGGGTGCCGAAGTCGGCCTAGCGCCCGACGACGGGCGATTGACTCGTGAATGCAGGGGTTTGCTACCCTTCGGTCACCACATTTCAGGCTTTTCGAAATGGGCGCGCGGCGCCCATTTTTTATGAAGGTGACCAGTCCGAACGACAAGGAGAGAGAGCTGTACCGCGAGGTTTCCCGCACAGTCACGAGTTCGCTTCCGGGCGTCGAGGTGCTTGCACTCGAGGTCACGGGGAAGGAGCGTTTCTGCGTCTACGTCGACCATCCGGCCGGCGTCGACCATGCGCTCTGCGAGCGCGTGACGGCGGTTCTGCGGCCCTACCTCGATCGCTACAGCGTGGAGGTCTCCTCGCCGGGGATCGAGCGGCCGCTGCGCACGCGCGATCACTTCGAGCGTGCCGTCGGGCAGAAGGTCAAGTTGAAGACGAGCCACAAGCGCATGCGCGGCGAGGTCGTTTCGGCGGGCGAGCGCTCGCTGCGCCTCGAGCCCCGTGACGGCGACCCGGTGGACATCGCTTACGACGACATCGTTCGCGCCAATCTGATCGACGAAGGGCAGGGGAGATGACACAGGAGATCGTCGACGCCATTCGCGAGCTCGAGCGCGAGAAGGGGATCGAGACCGGAGTTCTCGTCGCCGCCTTCGAGGACGCGCTGCTTGCGGCCTACAAGAAGACGCCGGGCGCTTCCCGTCACGCGACCGTCGAACTCGACGACCTGGGCGACTTCCGCGTGTTCTCGATCGAGCTGCCCGAGGACCTCGAGGCGAGCCTGCTCGAAGAAGCACGCGAGCGCGCGCTGGACGAGCTCGAGCGGATCGAACAGGAAACCGGTGAGAAGAACCACACGCTGCTCTCCGACGAGGATCTCGACCTCGACTGGTCCCAGATCCCCGAGGAGCAGATCACGCGCGAAGACGTCACGCCCGACAACTTCGGCCGGATCGCGGCGCAAACCGCGAAGCAGGTGATCCTGCAGCGCATCCGCGAGGCCGAGCGCGAGATGATGTACGACGAGTACATCGACCGCGTCAGCGAAGTCGTCACGGGGATCGTCCAGCAGGCCGGGGACCGCAACAACGTGCTCGTCGACCTCGGCAAGGTCGAGGCGCTGCTGCCGCGCTCCGAGCAGGTCGACGGCGAGCGGTACGAACAGGGCTCGCGGATCAAGGCGGTGATCACCGAGGTGCGCACCGGCACCAAGGGCCCGCAGGTGATTCTCTCGCGGCGCGATCCCGAGCTGATCAAGACATTGTTCGAGCTCGAGGTGCCGGAGATCGCCGACGGTCTCGTCGAGATCCGCGGCGTCGCGCGTGAGCCCGGCTACCGCTCGAAGATCGCAGTCGAGTCGCATGCGCAGGGCGTCGACCCGGTCGGTGCGTGCGTCGGTCCGCGCGGATCGCGCGTGCGCATGGTCGTCTCCGAGTTGCGCGGCGAGAAGATCGACATCATCCCGTGGAACCCGGAGCCGGCCCGGTTTGTCGCAAAGGCGCTGTCGCCGGCGCGCGTGCGCGAGGTCTACCTCGACGACGAGGCACGCGAGGCGACCGTCGTCGTCCCCGACGACCAGCTCGCGCTCGCGATCGGCAAGGAAGGCATGAACGCCCGCCTCGCCCACCGTCTGACCGGTTGGAAGATCGACATCGTCAGCGACACCGAGTTCGCCCAGCAGGAATCGGACGCCGCGTATGCCGGCGACGAAAGCGGCGAGGGCGAGCCGTCCGGCCGTTGCGGCGCGATTCTCTCGAACGGCAAGCGCTGCCCGAACGCGTCGCTGCCCGGATCGAAGTACTGCGGCGTGCCGGCCCATCAGGAGCTTGCGCTGAAGGAGCCCGACGACGAGGCGAACCTGATCGTCGAGGAATCCGAGCCCGAGCTCGAGGAGCTCGCCGACACGGCGCCGCCGGAGGCGGTCACCGTCGAGGCGGCCGAGTTCGCACCGGTCGATCCGGAGGATGATTTCCCGGCCGGGCCCGGCGACGCACCCGTTGTCGGCGAGGACGAGACCCCATACTCGGGGGAGCCGCACCAGGTCGTGGCGGATGACTCCGACGGCGGCGTTCCGATCGAGCACGTGCACGTGGAGGAGGGTGAGAGCAGCGGCGACTAACCCGGTTCGGACCTGCACGGGCTGCGGCCGCAGGGCGGCGCAGGCCGAGCTCCAGCGCTTCCATGCCGTGCGCGGCTCGCTCGTCGCCGGTGGAGGCAGCGGGCGCAGCGCGTACACCTGCCGGCGGCTGCCGTGCTTCGAGCGCGCCCGCGCGCAGCGCGCTTTTGCGCGCACCTTGCGCGCCACTGTCGCTGTCGACCCCGGCCTTGCCCGGCTCTACACTTGAGGATTGTGAGGATTCATGCCAGGCGGTAGACCAATTAGACCCAGAGGAGGCGGTGGCCCGGGCAACCGGAAGCGCCGCGTCGTGATCGAGGGCGGCGGCGGCCGCCCCGGCGCCGGCCAGCGCCAGCGGCCGGGCGACCGCAACGAGGTCCGCACGCCCAAGGTGCCGCGCGAAGTCGCGCCGCCCACCGGCCCGGTCACGGTCGAGTCGGGCGTCACGCTGCGCGATTTCTCCCAGGCCCTCGGCACCTCGGTGTCGGATCTGATCAAGCTGCTGATGAACCTCGGTCAGATGAAGAACGCGAACCAGACGCTCTCGGACGACGAGGTCGAGCTGCTCGCCGCCGAGCTGAAGCGCGAAGTCCACATCAAGCACGCCTCCGACGAGGAGCCCGAGCTCGAGAGCTTCGACGACGCGGCGGAGACGCTCGAGGATCGCCCGCCGGTCGTGACGATCATGGGCCACGTCGACCACGGCAAGACGACGCTGCTCGACGCGATTCGCGAGACGGCGGTCGTCGCCACCGAGGCAGGCGGCATCACCCAGCACATCGGCGCCTACCAGACGACCGTTCACGGCCGCCGCATCACGTTCCTCGACACGCCGGGCCACGAGGCGTTCACTGCGATGCGCGCCCGCGGCGCGAAGGTCACCGACATCGCCGTGCTCGTCGTCGCTGCAGACGACGGCGTCATGCCGCAGACCCGCGAGTCGATCTCGCACGCGCGCGCAGCCGAGGTGCCGATCGTCGTCGCCGTCAACAAAGTCGACCTGCCCGACGCGAACACGGATCGCGTGCTCACCGAGCTCGCGACCGAAGGATTGCAACCCGAGGAGTGGGGCGGAACGACGCAGGTCGCCCGTGTCTCGGCGAAGCAGAAGGAAGGTCTCGACGACCTGCTCGAGCGGATCCTGCTCGTCGCCGACGCCGAGCTGATCCTGAAGGCGAACCCGAACACCGAGGCCTCGGGGCCGATCATCGAAGCGCGCCAGGACATCGGACGCGGCACGGTGGCGACGATGCTGGTACAGCGCGGGACGCTCAAGGTCGGCGACGCGATCGTTGCCGGCGATGCCTCGGGTCGCGTGCGCGCGCTCAACGACTATCTCGGCGCGAAGCTCGACCAGGCGCGTCCGGGCGATCCGGTCGAGATCCTCGGCTTCGACAAGCCGCCGCAGGCCGGCGAGATGGCACACGTCGTCGAGAACGACAAGCGCGCCCGCGAGCTGGCGCAGCAGCGCGGCGGGCGCCTCCGCCGCGAGGCACTCGCCAAGCAGTCGGCGGGCCGCGGCGTCTCGCTCGAGAAGATCTTCGAGCAGCTCCAGGCAGGCGGCGTCGCCGACCTGAACATCGTGCTCAAGGGCGACGTGCAGGGCTCGCTCGAGGCGATCGTCGGCGAGCTCGACAAGATCGAGCACCCCGAGGTGCGGGTGAACGTGATCCACACGGGCGTCGGCGCGATCAGCGAGAACGACGTCAACCTGGCGGCCGCGTCCGGCGGCATGGTCGTCGGCTTCAACGTGCGGCCCTCGACCGAAGCGCGCCAGCTCGCAGAGCGCGAGGGGGTCGAGATCCGCCAGTACCGCGTGATCTACAAGCTGACGGAGGACATCCAGCAGGCGCTCGTCGGCATGCTGACGCCGGTCGAGACCGAGGCGGTGATCGGCGAAGTCGAGGTACGCGCCCTGTTCAAGGTCTCGCGGCTCGGCACGATCGCGGGCTGCATGGTGACGAGCGGTGTCGTGCGCCGCAGCGCGAACGTGCGGATCTTCCGCGAAGGCACGCGCATCCACGAGACGACGATCGCGCAGCTGCGGCGCTTCAAGGATGACGCGCGCGAGGTCGCGGAGGGATTCGAGTGCGGCATCCTGCTCGAGGGCTTCAACGACCTGCGCGAAGGGGACATCTTCGAGATCTACGAGACGCGCGAGGTCGAGCGCACCTCGCTCGACGCGCCGGTGCCCACGGGTGCAGCGTCGGCCAACGAGTCCTGAGCTCCGGCTTCGTCGCGATTCTGGCGGTCGAGCTGCACTTCCCCGAGGCCGGGTCGCTCAAGGGCAAGCGCAAGTACGTGCAATCGGCCAAGGCGCAGCTCGCGAACCGCTTCGGTGCCTCGGTCGCGGAGGTCGACCATCACGAGCTCTGGCAGCGGTGCGCGCTGACGGCGGCGTTCGTCGCCCGCGATGCCCGGGAGGCCGAGGAGCTCGCCGAACGGGCCGAGCAGTGGCTTGCGGGCCAGGAGTGGGAGCTCGTGCGGGCCGAGCGCTCGCTCGTGTCCCCCGAGGATTAGCGTAGAGGCGGTCATGCCTGAGCGGATGCGTCGTGTCAACGAGCTGGTGCAGGAGGTGGTGGCCGAGGGGATCGGCGAGCTCAAGGATCCGCGGATCGGGCTCGTCACGATCACCGCGGTGCGGATCTCACCCGATCTCCGCGAGGGCACGGTGTACTTCTCGGTGTTCGGCAGCGAGAAGAAGAAAAAGGCGTCGATCGACGGGCTGGCATCGGCGCGCGCTGTGTTGCAGGCGCGGCTCGGGCGCGAGCTCCGGACGAAGAGGACGCCGCACCTGACGTTCGAATACGATCCCACGGTCGAATACGGCGTTCGCATGACGAAGCTGATCGATGAGGTCGCTCCGGAAGCTCCCGTCTCTGAGAATCAACCTGATGGTGACAGCCACTGATCTAACCGCGGTCGTCGATGCTCTCCGGAGCCACGACCGTTTTCTCGTCCTCACGCATGAGAATCCCGACGGTGATGCGCTCGGCTCGATGCTGGGTGCCGCGCTCGGGCTGCGCGAGCTCGGCAAGGACGTCGTCATGCATCTCTCCGGCGATGCGCCGCTACCGGGCGAATACGGCTTCTTGCCGTTCGGCGAGTTGCGTCGCGATCTGCCCGACGACCTCGAGGAGCGCGTCGTGCTTGCGCTCGATTGCGCGAACGAGCGGCGGATCGGTCCCGAACCCGATGTGCTCGAGCGCGCTTCGCTCGTGATCGACGTCGACCACCATCACGACAACAACCGCTTCGGCAAGGTCAACCTGATCGTTGCGGATGCGTCGTCGACGGCCGAGATCGTCCGCGACCTGCTCGGAGAGCTCGACGTTGCGCTCACGCCGGAGATCGCCGAGGCGCTGTACGTCGGCCTCGTCACCGACACGGGCCGGTTCCAGTACACGAACACCACTCCGAAGGCCTTGCGCCTCGCGGCGGAGCTGGTCGAGGCAGGCGCCGACGTGCACGGGATCTTCCAGCGCGTGTACGAGACGGTGCAGTTCGCAAAGCTCAAGCTGCTCGCGCGGGCGCTCGACCGCGCGCAGCTGTACGAGGGCGGGCGCCTGCTCGTCTCGTATCTCGTCCGCACCGACTTCAGCGAGGTCGGGGCCGTGGAGCCGTACTCGGAGGGGATCATCGACTACCTGCGCCAGGCCGAAGGCGCGGAGCTCGTGGCGCTGATCCGCGAGCCGCCGACGGAGGGTGGTCCGACGCACCGGATCTCGCTCCGCTCGAGCCACGACGAGGTCGACGTGTCCGCGATCGCGCGCCTGGTCGGCGGCGGCGGGCACCCCCAGGCAGCCGGCTTTTCCAGCGAGGACTCGGTCGAGGAGATTGTCGAGTTCATCCGCGGCGCGTTCGCGGCCGCAGTGGGCGCCCGGGGGCACGGATGCCGCCGCGCGCTCTTAAACCGGTCGGCGTCGTCCTCGTCGACAAGCCGGCAGGGCCATCGTCGTTCGCGCTCGTCTCCGAGCTGAGACGCCGAACGGGCGCGCGCACCGGCCACACCGGGACGCTCGATCCGTTTGCGACTGGATTGCTGGTGTTGTTGTCCGGCGGAGCAACTAGCCTGGCACCTTGCTTCGTCGGGCTGGACAAGCGTTACGTCACCGACGTCGACCTCACGTCGACGACGTCGACGGGCGATCCGGAAGGCGAGGTCGCTCGAGCAGCACGAGCCGCCTTCGCAGGAGGAGCTCGACGGAATGCTCGCGCGCCTCCGGGGTGAGGTCGAGCTGCCGATCCCAGCCGCCTCGGCGGTGAAGATCGGCGGTGAGCGCGCGTACAAGCTGGCACGGCGGGGTGTCGCGGTGGAGATGCCCCTGCGGCGTTCGCAGGTTCACGCGCTCGACGTCATCACGTATATGGGCGACAGCGTGCGGCTCGAGTTGCACGTGGGCTCCGGGACCTACGTGCGCTCGATCGCCGAGGCGCTCGGCGGTCACTGCACGACGCTGCGGCGCGTGGCGGTCGGTCCGTTCGCAGTCGAGGAGGCCGACCTCGAGCGGCTGCTGCCGGTCGCGGACACGCTCGCGCGGTTGCCGGGCGACGCCGTCGCGCGCGTGCCGGACGCCGTACGGGAGCGCGTACTCGCGCTCACGGCTGAGGGCGCGTGAACGTCGCGCACGCACCGGGCGAGCTGGAGCGGCGGTCGCGCGCCGTCGCGATCGGCACGTTCGACGGCGTCCACGTCGGGCACCGGGCGGTCGTCCGGGCCGCGGTCGAGCGCGGTCCGTTGCCGACGGTCGTCACCTTCCATCCGCATCCGCGGGAGGTGCTCGGCTATCAGGTGTCGCTGCTTGCGACGCTCGAGCGCCGGCTGGAGCTGCTGGCGGAGCTCGGGGTCGAAGAGACGCTCGTCGTCGAGTTCACCCCGCAGGTGGCCGCGCTCGAGGCGGAGGAGTTCGCGCGGTCCTATCTCGAGGCGATCGGCGCCGAGGTCGTGGTCGCCGGCGAGTCCTTTCGTTTCGGCAGCGGCCGGCGCGGGGATCTCGCGCTACTCGAGCGTCTCGGCTTCGCGACCGAGGTCGTGCCGATCGTCGAAGGCGTCTCCTCGACCGAGATCCGCCGTCTGATCGCGGCGGGCGACGTTGCGGGACGTGCCGCCGCTGCTCGGCCGTCCAGCCGAGGTCGACGGCACGGTGGTGTCGGGCGACGCGAGGGGCGGGACGCTCGGCTTCCCGACCGCGAACCTGCGCACCGACCCCGCGCTGCTCGTCCCTGCCTTCGGCATCTATGCGGGCGCGGCCGGGGAGCACCGCGCTGCGATCTCGATCGGCGTCAACCCGCACTATGGCGGGGCCGAACGGCGAATCGAGGCCTATCTGCTCGACTTTGAGGGAGACCTCTACGGCAAGCGGCTCGTGGTCGAGCTCTGGGAGCGCCTCCGCGACGAGCGGGCGTTCGAAAGCGAGGCCGACCTCGTCGCTCAGATCGCCGCCGATGTGGCCGCGACGCGGGCCGCGGCGCGGCCGTGACGCCAAAAAACGGCCTGAAAAGCGCGAAATTGCTACCCTGAGGACTGACCGAGCCCCGGCCGTTCGCGATTCCTTGCGCGGCGCTGCTGGGACTTCGGCGAGGTACCACGAAGAGAGAGGACGGAATGGCCCTCACCAAGGAAGCAAAGCAGCAAGCGACAAAGTCGCACGGAAAGCACGAGACGGACACCGGTTCGCCGGAGGTCCAGATCGCGATGCTGACCGAGCGGATCAACGGCCTCACCGAGCATCTGCGGTCGCACGCGAAGGATCACTACTCGCGGCGCGGCCTCCTGAAGCTCGTCGGCCGGCGGCGCAGGTTCCTGAACTACCTGCAGAAGAAAGATCTCGAGGGCTACCGCGCCCTCATCAAGGAGCTAGGCCTCAGGCGCTAGCTTCGTTTTAGCCCCGGAGGGTGGAGGTTTGAGCGAGTCCCGCACGGGACGGGGCTGACTCAAACCGCCGCCTTCCACAAAGCAGAGTGGAGGAAAAATCGAGATGAGTATTGTTGAAGCCGAGCAGAAGACTGCGCCGGTTTCCGTCTCCGTGACCGTGGGCGACCGCGAGATCACGCTTGAGACCGGGAAGCTCGCAAAGCAGGCAGACGGCGCCGTTGTCGTTCGCTCGGGCGACACGATGGTTTTGGCAACAGCGCAGGGCAGGACGGAAGGACGCGAAGGAGCGGACTTCTTCCCGCTGACGATCGACGTCGAGGAGCGGATGTACGCCGCGGGCAAGATCCCCGGCGGCTTCTTCAAGCGCGAAGGCCGCCAGGGCGAGAAGGCAATCCTGACCGCCCGCATGATCGACCGCCCGATCCGGCCGCTGTGGCCGAAGGGCTACAAGAACGAGACGCAGTGCATCGTCACTGTCCTCTCGGCGGACATGGTGGTTCCGCACGACATCCTTGCGATCAACGGCGCGTCGGCTGCGTTCATGCTTTCGCCGATGCCGTTCATGGGGCCGATCGGCGCGGTTCGCGTCGGCCTGATCGAAGGCCGGCTCGTGATCAACCCGACGTTGCAGGAGACCGAAGAGAACTCCGAGCTCGATCTGATCGTCGTCGGCACGAAGGACGGCCTGACGATGGTCGAGGCCGGCGCAAACCAGGTGCACGAGGACAAACTCCTCGAAGCGCTCGATCTCGCGCACATCGAGATCAAGAAGCTCTGCGCCGCGCAGGAGGAGCTTCGTTCCAAGGCCGGCAAGGCCAAGTGGCTCTCCCAGGAGCTCACAGCGACGCTCGACGAGCGCTACGGCGGCGAGATCGACTCGCGCATCGCCGCACAGGGAATCCGCGAAAGCGGTGCGGTTCTCGAGGAGATCGTCGCGAAGGAGTGCGGCGAGCTGACGATGACCTCGACCGAGGACGACGTGATGAAGGAGCTTCAGACGCGCATGTCGCTGAACATGATCGTCGAGAAGCACCGCAGCGCTGCGGTCGAGAAGCACGTCCGCGAGCAGTTCGACACCGAGCTGCGCGGCCTCACCGACGCCGAGCAGGACTCGAAGGAGCTGAAGAGCGCGAAGCAGCACCTGCTCTACGAGCGGATCATCGAGACGGTCAACCTGCCGTTCCCGGTTGGGCAGGCCAACTCCGACGGCGAGGTCGTCAGGGATTCCGTGACGAAGAGCTACGTCAAGAAGGCGGCCGAAGCGGTCTACAAAGACCTCGTCCGCAAGAAGATCGCGATCGACAAGCGCCGCCCCGACGGCAGAAGCGAAGAGCAGATCCGCGCGATCGCCTGCGAGGTGACGGTCAGCCCGCGTACGCACGGGTCGGGCCTGTTCACCCGCGGCCAGACGCAGATCATGTCGCTCTGCACGCTCGGCACCGCCAAGGAGGGGCAGCGCATCGACGATCTGTCGCTCGAAGGCGAGCGCCGCTACATGCACCACTACAACTTCCCGCCGTTCTCGGTCGGGGAGACGGGCATGCTTCGCGGCCCGAAGCGGCGCGACATCGGTCACGGTGCGCTCGCGCAGCGGGCGCTCGAGGCGGTGATTCCGCCGGCCGGCCGACTTCCCGTACACGATCCGCGTCGTCTCGGAAACGCTCGAGTCGAACGGCTCGTCGTCGATGGGCTCGGTGTGCGGCTCGACGCTTGCGTTGATGGACGCTGGCGTGCCGATCCTCGCACCGGTCTCCGGGATCGCGATGGGCCTCGTCAAGGAGGGCGACGACTACGTCATCCTCACCGACATCCAGGGTGCCGAAGACCACCTCGGCGACATGGACTTCAAGGTCGCCGGGACCCGCGACGGGATCACGGCGCTCCAGATGGACATCAAGATCACCGGTGTCTCGCGCGAGATCATGCAGAAGGCGCTCGAGCAGGCGAAGGAGGCCCGCGTGGCGATCCTGGAGCGGATGCTCCAGGCGATCGCCGAGCCGCGGACCGAGCTCGCAGGCCACGCACCGCGGATCTCGTCGGTGAAGATCAACCCCGAGTACATCGGCATGGTGATCGGCAAGGGCGGCGAGACGATCCGTGGGCTCGAGGCCGACTACGACGTGCAGATCGACATCGAGGAGGACGGCACGATCCTCGTGTACGCGACCTCGGGTGAGAAGGGCGACGCTGCGATCGCGGCGATCACCGCGCTCACCAAGGACCCGGAGGTCGGTGACGAGTTCACCGGCAAGGTCGTGAAGACGACCGACTTCGGCGCGTTCGTCGAGCTGAAGAAGGGCACCGACGGCCTGCTGCACGTCTCGAACGTGGGGCCGGGCCGGGTCAATCACATCGAGGACGTCCTCTCTCGGGGCGACGTCGTCGACGTGCTCGTGCAGGAAGTGGACAAGGCGCGCGGCCGGATCGGCCTCAAGCTCGTCCAGAAGCACGAGGACGGCAAGATGATCTCCCCGGAGGAGCTCGTCGAGCGGGCAAAGGATGCCCCGCCGCGCGAGCCCCGCGAGGAGCGCCCGCGCCGCGACGACCGCGGCGGCAGAGGCGGAGGCGGGGGCCGTGGCGGCCCGCGCCGCGAGCGCGAGGGTTCGCGCAGCGAATAGGTACGAGACGGGGGCGGCGAAAGCCGCCTCCGTCCTTTACGGCCACGTCTGGGGGACAGTCCCCCGGACATGGCCGGTATGGCCAGGAGTGTCTGACACCTTTGGTGTCAGACACTGGTTCTCTGATGCGCGCTGGTCGTTTGCGGCCATGGCTCGGGGACTGTCCCCGGGACATGTCTCAGATGGACGGGCCTGATCTGGGGCTGAGTACCATCCCGCTGTGCACAACTGGATTCTGAGCGAGCTCGATTCGGGCGAGCGAGTGATCAGCGAGCGGCTCGACCACGTCCGCTCGGCCGCGATCGGCTACTGGATCGGCGCCGGCTCGCGCGACGAGACCGACGCCAAGGCCGGCGTCTCGCACTTCATCGAGCACCTGCTGTTCAAGGGGTCGAGCAAGTACACGGCGCTCGAGATCGCGGAGCTGTTCGACGAGCTCGGCGGCGAGCTGAACGCCGCGACCTCGCGCGAGCACACCGTCGTCTACGCTCGCGTCCCGGACGTGCACGTCGAGAAGGCGCTCGATGTGATGAGCGACATGGTCTTCGCGCCGCTCTTCGACGAGCTCGACGCCGAGCGGGAAGTCGTGCTCGAGGAGATTGCGATGTACGAGGACACACCGCAGGAGCTCGTGCACGATCTGATCGGACAGGCGGTGTTCGGGTCGCACGCGCTCGGGCGGCCGGTGATCGGAACCGCCGACGTGATCTCCAGCGTCTCGAAGCGCTCGATCCAGGCCTACCACCGTGCGAAGTACACGCCCGGAAACATCGTCGTCGCGGCCGCCGGCGCAATCGACCACGAGCAGATCGTCGGCCTGGTCGAGCGCGCCATCGCCAAGCGGGACGTGGCAGACCGCTGGCAAGCCGCAGGTGCGTCCGCTGCTCGTCAAGTCGCCGAAGCCCGGTCTGCGCTTTCAGCGCAAGGACACCGAGCAGTACCACGTCTGCCTCGGCGCGCCCGGCGTCTCGCGCTCGGACCGTCGCCGCTTCGCCGCCTCGATTCTCGATGCGATCCTCGGCGGCTCCGCATCGTCGCGCCTGTTCCAGGAGATCCGCGAGAAGCGCGGCATGGCGTACGCGGTCTACAGCTTCCTCTCGCAATACGCGGAGACGGGACAGGTCGGGATCTACGTCGGCACACGCGAGGACAATCTCGCGGGCGCGCTCGCGATCGCGGTCGAGCAGATCGCCGACATCGCCGGCGGCAATCTTCCCGAGCGCGAGCTCTACCGCGCGAAGGAAAACCTGAAGGGCCGCGTCGTCCTCTCGATGGAGTCGACCTCGACGCGGATGAACCGGCTCGGCAAGTCACTCGTCACCGACTCGGAGATCCTCTCGCTCGACCGCGTGATCGCCGAGATCGAGGCCGTCGAGGCCGAAGCTGTCTGCGAGCTCGCGGCGACGCTGCTCGCCTCCGACCGGCTTTCGGCCGCGGGGATCGGGCCGAATGAAGAGCACTTCCTCGCCGCGCTCGAGGGTGTCACGCCTTCGCTCGCCCACGCCGCGTGAAGATCCTGCTGAACGGGCACCGGCCGCCTTCGCCCGAGATGGGCAAGGTCGGCGCCGTGCTCGGGCCGGCACTCGAAACGGCGGGGCACCAGCTCGTGGCGATGGAAGACGAAGCGGATGCGATGGTCGACTTCACCGCTCCCGCGGCCGTCGTTCCGAACATCCTGCGCGCGCTCGAGGCCGGTCTGCCGTGCGTGGTCGGCACGTCCGGCTGGGACACAGCCGAGGTGGACGATGCCGCCCGCGCGGCGAAGCTCCCGGTTTTCTTCGCGCCGAACTTCGCGATCGGCGCCGTGCTGATGATGCGCTTCGCCGAAGAGGCCTCACGCCACCTCGGCTCCGCCGAGATCATCGAGCTGCACCACCACACCAAGCTCGACGCCCCGTCCGGTACGGCCAAGGCGACAGCGGCACGGATGGAAGGCGACGTGCCGATCCACTCCGTGCGCCTGCCCGGTCTCGTCGCCCATCAGGAGGTGATCCTCGGCGGGTCGGGGGAGACCCTGACGATCCGGCACGACACGACCTCCCGCGACGCGTTCGTTCCCGGCGTGCTGCTGGCGCTCTCGAAGCTGGGCGAGTTGCCACCGGGCGTCACGGTCGGCCTTGATCACCTCCTCTGAGACGCTTCGGGTCGGCGATGTCGAGCTGACGCTCGAGCGGCCCTCCGAGCCGGAGGCGCTGCTCGACGAAGAGGCCTTCGCGGACGACGAGTTCATGCCGTACTGGGCCGAGCTCTGGCCGGCCGGGCTGGCACTCGCGGAGGCACTGCCCGACGACCTCGCGGGCGTGCGCGTCGTCGAGCTCGGTTGCGGGCTCGGCGTGCCGTCGCTCGTCGCGAGCGCGCGTGGGGCGAAGGTGACCGCGGTCGACTGGGCCGCCGACGCAATCGCGCTGCTGCGCGAGAACGCCGCCCGGAACGGGCTCGAGCTCGAAGCCGTCCGCGCCGACTGGCGTTCCTTCGAAGGATCGTTCGACCTCGTGCTCGCGGCCGACGTGCTCTACGAAGAGCGCAATGTCGAGCCGCTGGTCGAGCTCGTGCTTCGCCTCGCACCCAGGGCCCTCGTCGGTCTCGCCGGCAGACCGTACGAGCGCGAGTTCCTCGAGCGGGTCGGCAAGCTGGCGCGGGTGCGTGAGCACGGAAAAGTTGCGAAGATCGCACGGTGACGGGCCTCGCCACCGACGCGATCGCGCCTGCGGGCGAAGAGCGCCTCTTCTTCCGCCAGGTGTTTGCCTGGATGGCGGTCGGCCTCGGCATCACCGGCGGCGTCGCGGGTGCGATCGGCCATAGCCAGACCGCGCTGCACGCGCTCTTCGAGAGCAACGGGAGCGCCGTGATCATCATCCTGTTCCTGCTCGAGCTCGCGCTTGTCGCCGGGCTCGTCACGCTCGTGCAGCACATGGACGTGTTCGCCGCCGGGGCGACCTTCCTCGCCTACGCGGCGCTGAACGGCGTGACCTTCTCGCTTCTCTTCGCGATCTACACCGGCAAGTCGATCTTTTCGACCTTTCTCGTCACCGCCGCGATGTTCGCCGCTCTGGCCCTATGGGGGTACACGACCGGGGCCGACCTGACGAGCTGGGGGAGCTTCCTGTTCATGGCCCTGATCGGGCAGATACTCGGTGTCGTCGTCAACATCTTCTGGTTGAACGAAACGCTTTACTGGGTCACGACCGCCACCGGCGTGGCGATCTTCTCCGCCTACACGGCGTATGACATCCAGCGGCTCAAGCGCTACGAGCCGCCGCCGGGCTCGACCGCCGACGTCGCCGAGAAGCAGGCGATCGTCGGCGCGCTCGCGCTCTACCTCGATTTCGTCAATCTGTTCCTCTACCTGCTCAGGCTCCTCGGCCGGCGCAAGTAGCAGCGGCGCGCGCACGTAGAATCCCCCCAAGATGCTCGGCTCCGTCCTGACTGCGATCGTCACGCCCTTCCATGAGGACGGGACGCTCGACCTCGACGCGTTCCAGCGGCTCGCGCAGCACCTCGTCGAGAATGGCTCCGACGGGATCGTCGTCGCCGGCACCACCGGGGAGAGCCCGACGATCACCGACAGCGAGCGCGACGAGCTCGTGCGCGCCGCGGTCGAGGCGGTCGGCGAGCGCGCAACGGTCGTCGCCAATACCGGCACCTACTCGACGGCGCATTCGGTTCACCTGACGGAGCAGGCCCATGAAGCCGGCGCCCACGCGTTCCTCGTCGTGACGCCGTACTACAACCTGCCGCCGCAGCGCGGCATCGTCGCGCACTTCGAGGAGGTGGCGAAGGCCAGCGACCGCCCGATCATCGTCTACAACATTCCGTCGCGCGTCGTTCGGAAGATCGAGCCGGACACGATCTCGCGCCTCGCGGAGATCGAGACCGTGCGCGCGGTGAAGCAGGCGTGGGACGACCTCGATGAAGCCCGGCACATCATCGCCTCCGGGCTCGAGTTGTATGCCGGCGACGATGCGCTCGTGCAGCCGTTCCTCGAGCTCGGCGGCCGCGGCGGCATCTGCGTGCACACGCACGTCGTCGGCCCGCAAGTCGCCGAGCAGGTCCGCGTGGCGCGTGAAGGCGACCTCAGCCGTGCACGCGAGATCGACCGCGAGTTGGCACCCGTCTACGAGCTGCTGAAGATCACGACGAACCCGATTCCGATCAAGGCGGCCGTCAACCTGCTCGGCCACGACGTCGGTGGCTACCGCCTTCCGCTCGTTCCCCCGACCGAGGACGAGCTGGAGCGGGTGCGCGACTGCCTCGCGCGACTCGGCTTGCTCGTCACAGCATGAGCGACGCCATCCTGCGGGTGATCGCCCTCGGAGGCCTGGGCGAGGTCGGGAAGAACATGACCGTGTTCGAGATCGCCGGCGAGATCATGGTCGTCGATGCCGGGCTTGCCTTCCCTCGCGACGAGCATCTCGGGGTCGATCTGATCCTGCCGGACTTCGACTACCTGCGCGACCGGGAGGTGCGTGCGCTCGTGCTCACGCACGGGCACGAGGACCACGTCGGCGCGCTGCCCTACCTCCTGCGCGAGGTGCGCGTGAAGGAGATCTGGGGGACGAAGCTCACGCTTGGCCTGATCAACTCGAAGCTCGACGAGCACGGGCTCCAGCGCGCCTCCGAGTTGCGCGAGGCCGACCCGGAGAAAGGCGCCGTCGAGCTCGGCCCGTTCAAGGTCGAGTTCGTGCGCATGGCCCACTCGATCCCCGACGCGGTCGGGCTCGCGATTACAACCGCGGCAGGGCTTGTGTTCCACACCGGGGACTGGAAGCTCGACCACACGCCGATCGACGGCCTGCGCACCGACGTCGGCAAGCTCGCCGAGCTCGGCAACCGCGGCGTCGACCTGCTGCTCGCCGACTCGACGAATGCGGAGCGGCCGGGCGTCACCCAGTCCGAACGCGTCGTCGGCGAGGCCTTCCGCCAGATCATCCCGGCACTGCCGGGCCGGGTGCTGATCTCGTCCTTTGCCTCGAACATCCACCGCATGCAGCAGGCGATCGACGTTGCCGTCGACGTCGGGCGGCAGGTGAGCGTCGTCGGCCGCTCGATGCGCAAGAACATGAACATCGCGCGCAACCTCGGCTACATCGACGCTCCGGACAGCGTCTTCATCAAGCCCACCGGTCTCGACGATGTTCCACGCGAGCGCCAGCTGATCTTGTGCACGGGCTCGCAGGGCGAGCCGCTGTCGGCGCTGACGCGGATCGCCTACAACGACCACCGCGACATCCAGGTGGAGCGCGGCGACACGGTGATCATGTCGTCGCGTCCCGTGCCGGGGAACGAGCTCCGTGTGCACGATGCAATCAACCGCCTCACCCGCAACGGCGCCCAGGTATTGCACGAGGAGAATGCCCCCGTCCACGTTTCCGGGCACGCGCGCGCCGAGGAGATGCGGACGCTGCTCGGGCTGATCCGGCCGAAGGCCTTCATGCCGATCCACGGCGAGTACCGCATGCAAGCCGCTCACGCGAAACTTGCGCAGGACTCGGGCGTGCCGGCGCGGCAATCGTGATCGCGGAGAACGGCGACGTGGTCGAGCTTTCGAGCAGCGGCGCGCGCATCGCCGACCACGTCGAGGCGGGGATGACGTTCGTGGACGGGCTCGGCGTCGGCGACATCTCGGACGTGGCGCTGCGCGACCGCCGCCATCTGTCCGAGGACGGCGTCCTGATCGTCGTCGCGACGCTGTCGGACGGCGCCGCGGCCGCGCCGGAGCTGATCTCGCGTGGGTTCGCCGAGTCGGAGGAATTGATGGCCGAGATGCGCAGCGAGGCGCACGAGATCATCCGCGGGCTGCTTGCCGACGACATCCGTGAGATCAAGCTGCTGCAGGAGCACCTGCACGACGGCATCGGGCAGCTCGTCTACGACCGCACGCGCCGGCGGCCGATGATCCTGCCGGTCGTCGTCGAGGTCTGATGCCCGAGTGGGCTGAAGCGCTGGCGGCGCACGGCGACGAGCGCACGGCGCAACGGCTGATCGCGCAGCTGGCGGCGGTGGAGGTGGCGGCGCTTGCGTTCTGCCGGCTGCTCGAGCGCTGGGCGCGCGGCGAGGCCAAGCCGTCCACCGCAGGCGCGCGCGTGGCGGCACTGCGTCATGCGGCCGACCGGGTCGAGACCGCGCTCGCCGGGCTCGAACGCCCGCTCGGGCGGTACCTGCTCGAGCTCGAGTCCGACATTGCCGAGGGCCGCTCGTGGTTCGGCGATCCCGGCCGCGGCGAGCTCGTCGACTGGCAGCCCGTGCTCGAGCGCGCGGGCGTCCAGGCTGCGCCGCACCTCGTCGCGGCGGCCTACCTCGAGCTGGCCGTGCTCGTGCGCGCACTCGAAGGACTCGCCGCCGCCGTTCGGTTCGAGTCGAACGTCGACCGTGGCTCGCTGTGGGCCGGCCTCTTCGATCTGCGCGAGAACCTGCTCGGGCCGGCGCTGGACGATCTTCGTGCTCTTGCGGCGTGACGTCGCTCACGGTCGTCGGGTCGATCAACCTCGACTTTCTCGTTCGCGTCGAGCGGCTGCCTCGGCCTGGTGAGACGGTGACCGCTCGCGCGTTCACGCGCGGCCCGGGCGGCAAGGGCGCGAATCAGGCCGTGGCCGCGGCACGGCTGGGCGCGCAGGTGACGATGATCGGCGCCGTCGGCGACGACGACCTCGCCGAGGAGGCGCTCGTCGCGGTCTCGAACGCGGCCGGAGTCGAGCTCGAGATCGAACGGAAGGGTCAGACCGGAGTCGCGCTGATCTATGTCGACAGCGCAGGGGAGAACGAGATCGCGGTCTTTCCCGGCGCGAACGGCGAGGTGACGCCGCGGTCGGTTGGAGGCGCAGTGCTCTGCCAGCTCGAGATCCCCGACGCCGTCGTGCTCGCGGCGGCGGCCGAGGCCGAGTTCTTCGCGCTGAACGCGGCGCCGGCGCGCGTCCTCGATGTCGAGCCCGATCTACTCGTCGTCAACGAGCTCGAGCACGAGGTGGTCTCGCGCGGCAAGCTGGTGGCGGTGACCCACGGAGCGGCGGGGGCGAGCCTGTTCGAGGGCGGACGCGAGGTCGCGCGCGCGGCAGCACCGCAGGTCGAGGTGGTCGACTCGACCGGCGCCGGCGATGCCTTCACCGCGGCACTCGTCGTGTCGCTGCTCGAAGGGCGCGACCGGCAGGAGGCGCTCGAGCGTGCCTGCGCAGTCGGCGCCGAGGCCGCCACCAGGCTCGGAGCGCAATGGATCTGATCCTCGACTGCGATCCGGGGCACGACGACGCGATCGCGCTGCTGCTCGCGCTCGCCTCGCCCGAGGCGAAGCTGGTCGGTGTCACGACCGTGGCCGGCAACCAGACGCTCGAGAAGACGACGGCGAATGCACTGCGGCTGCTCGAGTTTGCCGGCCGCGCGGATGTGCCGGTTGCCGCGGGCGCGGAGCGGCCGCTCGTGCGCGAGCGGAATGTCGCCGCGAACGTCCATGGGGAATCCGGACTGGACGGCCCCGACTTGCCGTCCGCCACCGGCACGCCCCTGGCCCAGCATGCCGTCGACTACCTGGCGGAGAACGTCGCGGGCCGAACGCTCGTTGCGACCGGTCCGCTGACGAACGTCGGGCTGCTGCTGTCGCTGCACCCGGCTGCGCGCCCCGAGCGGATCGTGCTGATGGGCGGCGCGATCGGCGAAGGCAACACGACGCCGGCGGCCGAGTTCAACATCTGGGCCGACCCCGAAGCCGCGCGGCTCGTGTTCGAGAGCGGGATCGACGTGACGATGGTCGGGCTGGACGTGACGCACCGCGCGATCGTCACGCCCGCGGTCGCCGACGAGTTGCGAGGCGCCGGTCGCGCGGGCAAGCTCGTTGCGGAGCTCGTCGACTTCTACTCGCGCTTTCATCGCGAGCGCTACCCGGAGCTCGGCGGCTCGCCGATGCACGACCCGGTCGCGCTGGCGTATGCCTTGCGCCCGGAGCTGCTCGAGGTGCGCGAGGCACGCATCGAGGTGGACTGCGCGTGGGGCCCGGGTCGTGGACGGACGAACGTGGACTTCCGCGGGCGGGGCGGAGCGGTGAACGCAACCGTTGCGGTCGGGATCGACTCCGAGGCGTTCATCCGGTTGCTGGTCGAGCGGGTCACGTCGCTCGGCTAATTGCAGGAGCGGCAGGGGTGGCCGCGAAGAGGCGTCCATGGCGCGGAAAAGGCGTTCCGTCAGGCTGTGGCCGTCCCGCGCGCGACCAAGAAGCGCCGCAAGGGCGCGCGCGGTCATCACGAGGCCGAGCTCGTCGGTCTCGGCCTGCTTGCCTTCGGCGTCTTCCTCGCCTGCGTGCTCTGGTTCGGCCTCTCGGGAGGGCCGGTCGCCCACGCCGCCCGGGTGACGATCGGCTGGGCCGCCTATCTCGCCCCGGTCGTTGCCGTCCCGCTTGGCGGCCTGATCGTGATGCGGAGCGAGCTCGTGTCGCTGCGGCCGTTCCGGGTTGGGCTCGCGGTCGGCGCTCGTCGGCTTGATGACCGCGCTCGGCGCCGCCCACGGCGGCTATGCCGGCCACGGGCTCGAGGCGCTGCTCGCGCTCGGAATCGGCTCGGTCGGAGCGAAGATCGTCGGCGTCCTGCTCGCGCTCGTCGGCACGCTCTTCCTCACAGGCGCGTCGCTCGGCGCGATCCTGCGCCGCTCGGGCAAGGTCGTCCGCCAGGCGCACAGCCGGATCCCGCGCCGCCCACCGTCCGTTCGAGACATGTCCGGTGCCAGGCACCGCCACAGAACTAAAACGGACGTTCCACAGCCGTCCTTTGCGGCCGCGCCTCCGGTGGACGTCGCGCACGACTATCCCGATCTCGTGTCCTCACCGGCACCGCTCCTCGTCTACGACGGCGTGGGCAGCGACGACGACGATGCGATCACGCTCGACGACACACAGACCTCCCTCTTCGACGTCCACGAGACGCCGCGCCCCGAGTACGAGCTGCCGGAGCGATCGCTTTTGCGCCGCTCGAACCCGACCACCGGCCCGAACGCCGAGGCGAACCAGCGCACGGCCGACGCACTCGTGCAATGCCTTGCGAACTTCGGTGTCGAGGCGACGATGGTCGCGATGGTCTCCGGCCCGCGCGTCACGCGCTACGAGCTGCAGCTCGCGGCCGGCACGAAGGTCGGCAAGGTTGCGAACCTCAAGGACGACCTCTCCTACGCGCTGGCGACGACCGAGATCCGCATCCTCGCGCCGATCCCCGGCAAGCAAGCCGTCGGCGTCGAGGTGCCGAACCTCTCGCCGAACCTCGTCACGCTCGGCGACATCTACGACGACCTGCCGGCGTCGGCGAGCCCGCTGGCCGTATGGCTCGGCAAGGACATCTCGGGCGCGGCCGTCTGGACCGATCTCGCGCGGATGCCGCACATCCTGATCGCCGGCACCACCGGCTCGGGCAAGTCGGGCTGCATCAACACGATCCTCACGTCGATCCTGCTGCGCGCGACGCCGGACGAGGTGCGGTTGATCCTGATCGACCCGAAGCGGATCGAGCTCGGCTACTACGAAGGGCTCCCGCACCTGCTGACGCCCGTCGTCTCGAGCCCGAAGGAGGCGAGCGCCGTTCTCGCCAACGTCGTCACCGAGATGGAGCGCCGCTACGAGCGGCTCTCGCGCCTGCGCGCCCGGAGCCTGCCGGAAGCGAACCGCGCGCTGCGCAAGCGTGGCGAGGAGGAGCTGCCGTACCTGCTCGTCGTGATCGACGAGCTCGCCGACCTGATGATGGTCATCGCCGCAGGAGGTCGAGGACGCCGTCATCCGCCTCGCGCAGAAGAGCCGCGCGGTCGGCATCCACCTCGTGCTCGCCACGCAGCGGCCCTCGGTCGACGTGATCACCGGGATGATCAAGGCGAACGTCCCCTCGCGGATCGCCTTCGCCGTCTCCTCGCAGACCGACAGCCGCGTCATCCTCGATGCGAACGGCGCCGAGAGCCTGCTCGGGCAGGGCGACATGCTGTTCAAGCCGCTCGGCACGTCCCGCCTGCAGCGCGTCCAGGGAGCGTTCGTCACCGAGGAGGAGATCGCGCTCGTCGTCGAGGCGTGCAAGGTCCAGCGCGAGCCCGAGATCGACGAGACATTCCTCGAGCTGCCCCAGGTCTTCGCCGACGACGGCGAATCCGACGACGGTGAGTTCGACCCCGACGAGGATCCCCTGCTCGAGCGGGCGATCGAGATCGTCGTCACCGCCCAGACGGCGTCTGTGAGCCTGCTCCAGCGCCGGCTACGCGTTGGTTACACCCGGGCGGGCCGTCTGATCGACATGCTGGAGCGCCGCGGGATCATCTCGGCCTACGAAGGCTCCAAGCCCCGCCGCGTGCTGCTCGCCGAGCACGAGCTGCCCGAGACCGCACACCGCTAGCGTCCCCGCCGCCCTGGGGTTAGCATCGCCCTAACCAGAATCATCGAGAGGGAGGGGAAGTTGAGGAAATCACTACTGGCGGCTGCGGCGCTCTGTGCGGCGGCGCTGTCGATCGTCGCGGGGTTCGCGAACGCGGCTCCGAAGGCGACGGTCACCGCGGCCCTCGTCAGCGACATCGGCAGGTTCAACGACCGCGGCTTCAACCAGAACCAGCTCGCCGGCCTGACGCGCGCGGGGGCGAAGCTCGGCGTCAAGACGCTCCACTATCAGTCGAACTCGGTCAGCGACTACATCCCGAACCTGACGACCGCTGTCCGGCAGCATGCCGACCTGATCATCTCGGCCGGCTTCCTGCTCGCCGACGCGACTCACACGATTGCGCAGAAGTTCCCCAACACCCACTTCGCGATCACCGACTACCCGGTTGAGGCGGCGCCGTTTGCGGACAAGAAGGGCAACGTGCTCGACAAGAACGTCGAGGGCCTGACCTACGCCGCGAACGAATCCGGCTGCCTCGTGGGCGTTCTCGCGGCGAAGATGGCCCAGAAGGCCGGCAAGAAGATCATCGGCGCCGTGATGGGCGTCAAGATCCCGCCGGTCGACATCTGGACCGCGGGCTACAAGTACTGCGCCCAGAAGGCCGTGCCCGGCACGAAGGTGCTGACCGGCTACTCGCAGGACTTCGTGGCGACCGACAAGTGCGCGACTGTGGCGAACAACCAGATCGCCCAGGGAGCACAGGTGCTCTTCCAGGTTGCGGGTGGCTGCGGGCTCGGCACGCTGAAGGCAGCCGATACGGCAGGTATCTGGGGCATCGGCGTCGACGTCGACCAGTACAGCGTCGCGGGGCATGTCCTCACGAGTGCGATCAAGCGGGTGGACAACGGCGTCTACCAGGCGATCGCGCAGGTCAAGGCCGGGAAGTTCGCCGGCGGCAGTGACCTCGTCTTCAACCTGAAGAACAACGGTGTCGGCGTGGGCAAGATCAACCCGTCCGTGCCGAAGGCGTTCATCACGCTGATGAACAGCTACAAGGCCAAGATCATCGCCGGGAAGCTGAAGATCCCGACGTCGCTGGGGTAGTCCGAAGGAGTAACGCGAGGGGCGGGTGAGCCCGCCCCTCGTTCTTTAGGATCGCCAAACGTGACTGCTGCCCCCATCCTCGAGCTGCGCGGGATCACCAAGGAGTTCCCGGGGATCGTCGCCAACGACCACGTCGACTTCGACCTCGCCGCGGGCGAGGTGCATGCGCTCCTGGGCGAGAACGGCGCCGGCAAGTCGACGCTGATGAACATCCTCTACGGGCTGTACAAGGCCGATGCCGGCGAGATCCGCCTACGCGGCAAGCCGGTCTCGTTCGCGTCGGCAAGAGACGCGATCGAAGTCGGGATCGGGATGGTGCACCAGCACTTCATGCTGATTCCGGTGATGACCGTCGCCGAGAACATCGTCCTCGGGAACGAGCCGAAACGCGAAGGGGTGTTCTTCGACGAACGGGGGGCCGAGGAGCGCGTGCGCGAGTTGTCGCAGCGCTTCGGGCTGATCGTCGATCCGACGGCGCTCGTCTCTCAGATCACGGTCGGCCAGCAGCAGCGGGTCGAGATCCTGAAGGCGCTCTATCGCGGCGCCGAGATCCTGATCCTCGATGAGCCGACGGCTGTCCTGACGCCGCAGGAGGCGACAGAGCTGTTCGAGATCATCCAGAGCCTGCGCGCCGACGGCAAGTCGATCATCTTCATCAGCCACAAGCTGAACGAAGTGCTCGAGATCGCCGACCGGATCACCGTGCTCCGGCGTGGAAAGAAGATCGAGACCGTGCCGAGGGAGGGGGCGACGGAGGAGCTGCTCGCCCGGGCCATGGTCGGTCGCGAGGTGCTCCTGAGGGTCAACAAGCCACCCGCCAAGCCGGGCGACGTGCTGCTCGAGGTCGAGGACCTGCATGTGTTCGACGAGCGCGGGATCGAGAAGGTGTGCGGCGTCTCGTTCTCGGTGCGCGCCGGTGAGATCGTCGGGATCGCCGGCGTCGACGGGAACGGGCAGACGGAACTGATCGACGCGATCACCGGCCTGCGGCGATCACAAAGCGGAGCGGTCAAGGTCGCCGGGCGAGAATGTCTGCACGCAACGCCGCGTGACATGCTCGACCGCGGCGTCGGCCACATCCCGGAGGACAGGCAACGACGCGGTCTCGTCCTCGAGTTCTCGATCGCCGAGAACATCGCTCTCCACGACTACTCGAAGCCTCCGGATGCGAAGTGGGGGTGGCTCTTCCCGGCGAAGCTGGTCGAGGCTGCTCGGACGCTGATCAAGCAGTTCGACGTTCGTGGCGGCGGTCCGCTGACGCGTGCAGGCGGCCTCTCGGGTGGCAACCAGCAGAAGGTCGTGGTCGCACGGGAGATCGCGCGCGACCCGAAGGTGCTGATCGCAGCGCAACCGACGCGCGGGCTCGACGTGGGCGCGATCGAATACCTGCACCGCCGGCTCGTCGAGGAGCGCGACGAGGGTCGCGCGATCCTGCTGATCTCGCTCGAGCTGGACGAGATCCTCTCGCTCTCCGATCGGATTCTCGTGCTCTACGAGGGCCAGATCGCGGGCGAGCACGAGGGCGAGGTCTCCGAGGAACAGATCGGGCTCGAGATGCTCGGCGGACGCAGGAAGGCGGCGTGAGCCTTCACAATTTCCGAAGGTACGTCGTCCCGGACGACGTTCGGCTGGAAGCGGACATGACTGATCCGGGCGCTCCAGCTCCGATCCCGCCGGAGCAGGCCGCCGAGACCGGCACGCTGGCGACGCGGATCTCGCTGCGGCAGCGAAGCGGCGGCATCGTCGTCCCGGTCCTCACCGCGCTCGTCGCCTTCCTGATCGGCGGCGCCGTCGTCGCTGCGACCGGCCACGACCCGCTCACGACGTACCGCGACATCTTCAACGGCGCCGGCCTGAACTGGTTCTTCCACCCGACGACGAACACCGCGAACACCGCGCCCTACAACCTCTCGCAGACGCTCCTGCAGACGACGACGCTGATCCTGACGGGCCTCGCCGTCGCCTTCGCGTTTCGCTGCGGCCTCTTCAACATCGGCGGCCAGGGGCAGTACTTCGTCGGGCTCTTCGTCGCGAACTGGATCGGCGCGTCCTGGGCGACGATGTCGGCGGGGCCGCACATCGTGATCGCGATCCTCGGCGCCGCCGTCGCAGGAGCGCTCTGGGCGGCGATCGCAGGTTTCCTGAAGGCGACCGTCGGCGCGCACGAGGTGATCTCGACGATCATGCTCAACTGGATCGCGATCTGGATCGGGACGTATCTCTTCGGCGACGGCGGCCCGTTGCAGAACAGCCAGAACTCCGCCCTGCCGATCTCGAACGACGTCACCTCGAGCGCGCAGCTGCCGGTGATCTGGGGAGACAAAGAGTTGCAGGGCCTCCACATCGGCTTCTTCATCGCGATCGCCGCCCTCATCGTCTTCTGGTTGATCCTCAACCGAACGACACTCGGCTACGAGGTGCGCGCGGTGGGCTTCAACCCCGAAGCCGCGGCCTACGGCGGCATCAGCGTGAAGAAGAACCTGATTCGCGCGATGGCGATCTCGGGTGCGTTTGCCGGCCTCGCCGGCGGGCTCGACATGCTCGGCTACCTCTACCGGATCGGCGTTTCCGACATCCCCGCGTCCGGCGTCGGCTTCCTGGGGATCGCCGTCGCGCTGCTCGGACGCAACACTGCGGTCGGCGTCGGCCTCGGCGCATTGCTCTTCGGCGCGCTCCTGTACGGGACGACGCACGGCCTGCAGTCGGGAGCGATCGACCCGCAGCTCGCGGGCAACCTCACGTACATCATCCAGGGCCTGATCGTCCTGTTCGTCGGCGCCGACGTGCTGATCCTCTACGTCTGGAATACGCGCCGCCACCTCCGCAGGAAGGCGGAGCCGACGTGATCTCCGCCTGGGTCGAGGTACCGACGTGGCTGCGCCCGGGCCGGCGCGCAGTCGGGTATGCGGGTCTGCTGCTCGGCGTCGTCGCGTGCTTTCTCACGATCCCGCCGATCCAGGCTCGCGCGATCATCTGGCCGATCCTCGTCGGCCTGCTCGCCGTTGCGTTGGGCATCTGGACGGTGGCGCGCGGCGACAAGCGTCTTGGTTTCGGCGCCGTGGCTTCCGGCGTGCTTGGGATCGGGCTCGGTATCCTCGCGACCCGCTCCGGTGTCGGCAACCTGAACACGGTCTTCCGTGCCGACCTGATCGCGTCGACCTTTGTCTTCTCGACGCCGCTGATCTTCGCGCGGGATCGGCGGCATGTTCTCCGAGCGCAGCGGCGTCGTGAACATCGGCCTCGAGGGAATGATGCTGATGGGCGCGTTCTGGGGCGTCTACGGCGCCGACAAGCTGGGGAGCTGGGAGGGCGGGCTCCTGATCGCGATGCTCTCCGGAGGCCTGATGGCGCTCGTGCACGCGTTCTTCGCGATTCACCTGCGCGCCGATCAGATCGTCTCGGGAGTCGCGATCAACTTCCTCGCGCTCGGGATCACCGGCTACTTCTACTTCCAGCTCTACCACGGGCAGTTCGTTCCGAGCGGCATTCCGATCATTCCGACGGTGCATATCCCCTGGATCGACCATCTGCATTTTCTCGGGCCTGCGATCGGGAACCTGAACCTGATGATCTGGCTCTCGTTCGCACTCGTCGTCGTGTCGTACTTCGTCGTCTTCAAGACGCCGATCGGGCTGCGCATCCGTGCGTGCGGCGAACATCCGCGCGCGGCCGACACGGTCGGCATCAACGTGTATGCGGTGCGCTACGGCGCGGTCGTGATGTCGGGGCTGCTCGCGGCGGCGGGCGGCGCGTACCTCTCGATCGGCTTCGGCGGCGGCACCTTCACCGACAACATGACCGCGGGTCGCGGGTTCATCGCGCTCGCGGCGCTGATCTTCGGCAACTGGCGTCCGTTCGGCACGTTCTATGCGGCGCTGCTCTTCGGCTTCTCGACTGCGCTCGCCTACCGGCTTCCGGTGTACTCGGGGAGCGCGGCCACGCTGTTCCAGGCGTTGCCGTACGTGTTGACCCTGATCGCGGTCGCCGGCGTGATCGGCAGGACCGTTCCGCCTGCCGCCGACGGCAAGCCGTATGTCCGGCAGTAGGGCAGCGGGGCTCGCGGCCGCGCTCGGCGCGGTTGCGGTGCTGGCGATTCCGGCGGCGGTGGCCGCCGCGGCGTTCACGACGAAGATCCAACTGCTGCCCGCCGTCTACATCGCCGTGCCCGTTGCGTTCGTGCTCGGCCTCGCTGCCGTTGGCCGTCTACCGGCGGGCTCGTGCGCAGCTCGAACGGAGCGTGCGCCGGTTGTCGGAGCGGCCGGTCCAGGTTGCCCGCTTCCTCGCCCTGACGGGGCTCTACCTGGCCGTCACCGGCGCGCTCGCACTCGGCTTCTACGGTTTGTTGCACGTCACGGCATAGAAGCTACGCTTCGCCGGCGTGTTCGAGATCGGGAACAGCCTGCGTGAGGCGCGCACCCGGCGCGGGATGGAGTTCGCCCAGGCCGAGCAGACGACGAAGATCCGCGGCAAGTACCTGCGCGCGCTCGAAGAGGAGCGGTTCGACGTTCTCCCGTCCGAGACCTACGTCAAGGGGTTCCTGCGCACCTACGCCGACTACCTCGGTCTCGACGGCCAGCTCTACGTCGACGAGTACAACTCTCGCTTCGTCACGGGTGAGGACTGGCAGCCGCGCGCTCAGCGTAGCTCTGCCCGGCAGAAGCGCGAGCGGCGTCTGCAGGCGAATGTCGTCCTGATCGTGCTGGCGGCGATCGCGCTCGTGACGATCGTCGTCATCACCGCGTGGAGCTCATCGGGCGGCGGGGTGAAGACGCCGAAGGTGGTCGCGAAGCCGGCTGCGCCGAGGCACGTTGTCATCCCCGGGCTCGAGATCACCGCCGTCGGTGGCCCGTCCAAGGTGATCGTCAACCGCACCGGGGCAACAGGACGCATCCTCTACGAGGGCACGCTCGAGAAAGGCCATGTGCAGGCGTTTTCCGGCACGCGGTTCTGGCTCAACCTCGGCGCTCCCGAGAACCTGGTGATCAAGGTCGCCGGCAGGCGCGTCCACATCGCCGGCTATCGCCCCTGGGTGCTGACGGTCGGCCCCAACGGGTGGCACGGACACCCCGCGTAGCCGTTTCTCTGCGCGCCGCGATCGTCGTCACCGGGTCGGAGCTCGTTCGGGGCGACCGCACCGACCTGAACGGTCCGTTCCTCGCACGAGCGCTCCAGGCGCTCGGGGTCGAGCCGGTGCAGGTGCGAATCGTCGGCGACTCGGCCCCCGAGCTCGAGACGGCGTTCCGCGACGGCCTCGGGCACGACCTGCTCGTCGTCTCCGGCGGGCTCGGGCCGACGCACGACGACCGGACGGTCGAGCTGCTTGCGCGTGCAGCCGGTCTGGAGCTGCGGCTCGACGAGCCGCTCGCAGCCGAGATCGCCGCACGCTCGCGCGTCCAGTACGAGCCGGGCATTCGCAAGCAGGCGACCTTGCCCGAAGGCGCGCTCGTCGTCGGGATCGCCGGCACCGCGCCTGCCCTGGTCCTCGAAGTCGGGGGCTGCGTTGCCGTCGTCCTGCCCGGGACCACCGCGCGAGCTCCAGCAGCTCTGGGCGCGCGCGCTCGAGACCGAGCCGTTCCGGCGGTTGCTCGCGCGTGCGACGGCGCCCACCCGCCGGGTGCTCCGCTTCTACGGCGTGGGCGAGTCCGCCGTCGCCGAGGTGCTCGAACGCGCGGGCGGTGACGGCGACGGTGTCGAGGTGACGATCTGCGCACGCGACTTCGAGATCCACCTGGATCTCATCGTCGGGCAGGGCGCGGAGGCGCGCGGGGAGGAGCTCGAGCGGCAGCTTGTTGCATCGCTGGACAACTACCTGTTCAGCCGGACGGAATCGCCGGTCGAGGAGCTCGTGCTCGACCTCTGCCGCGCGCGCGGGTTGACGCTTGCAACGGCGGAGTCGTGCACGGGCGGGCTCGTCGCGGCGCGGATCACGTCGGTGCCGGGATCGAGTGACGTCTTCGTCGGCGGGATCGTCTCCTACGCGAACGAGGTGAAGGCCGCCGAGCTCGGCGTGCCGGACGAGGTGCTGCGTGAGCACGGCGCCGTCTCCCCGGAGACGGCGGCGGCGATGGCGGACGGCGTGCGTGAGCGGCTGCACGCCGACGTCGGCGTTGCGGTCACCGGCATCGCCGGACCGGGAGGTGGGACGCCCGAGAAGCCGGTCGGGCTCGTCTACGTGCATGCGGCCGGCCCCGGCGGCGCCCGCCGGGCAGCCGAGCTGAACTTCCCCGGCGACCGCGAGACGATCCGCTCGCGTGCGACCGTCGCCGCACTGCACCTCGTGTCGCAAACTTGTCACAGAGTTGGTGCAGAGACGTCACAGCTTTCGCTCTAATTCGCTCTACCGTGGACGCCGATGCACGTTTGCGGCTCTTCTGCGCCCTTCGCCTACCCGACGACGCGATCGTGCGCCTGGGACGCTGGCAGCAGGCCGAGCTGTCCGGCGGCCGCCTCGTGCCCGCCGGGAACCTGCACGTCACGCTCGCCTTCCTCGGCTCACGGCCGGCCGGCGAGCTCGCCGCAGATCGCCGGCGTGCTTCGGGCTGCAGCCCTCGGCACGGGCGCCGTGCGCCTCCGGGTTCGCGGCTACCGCGAGACCCGCAGCGTCGGGATGCTGACGCTCGACGACGAGGGTGGGCGGGCGACGGGGCTGGCCGGGCGCCTGCACGCGGGGCTCGAGGCGCTCGGGGTCTACACGCCGCGAGCCCCGGCCCTGGCTGCCCCACGTGACCGTGCTGCGGTTTCAGGAGCGTCCGCGGCTGGAACCGGCGCTCCCCGACCTGGGGGAGGTCGTGCCGTCCGACGCTGCTGTTTTCATTTCTAGGCTCCGCCCCGGCGGGGCGGAGTACGAGTCGGTTGAAACGGTCGCACTAGGAGGCTGATCACGTGGATCGCGAGCAAGCACTGGACGTTGCCCTCGGGCAGATCGAGCGGAATTTCGGCAAGGGCGCAGTGATGCGCATGAGCGACCAGGCTCAGGTGTCGGTCGGCGCGATCTCGACCGGGTCGCTGTCGCTCGACCTGGCGCTCGGCATCGGCGGGCTGCCGCGCGGGCGGATCGTCGAGATCTTCGGCCCCGAGTCGTCGGGAAAGACGACGCTCGTCTACCACGTGATCGCCGAGGCCCAGCGCCGCGGCGGCATCTGCGCCTTCATCGACGCCGAGCACGCGATGGACCCGACCTACGCGAAGAACATCGGCGTCAACATCGACGAGCTGCTCGTCTCGCAGCCCGACACCGGCGAGCAGGCGCTCGAGATCACCGAGCTGCTCGATTCGCTCGGGCGCGGTCGCCGTCGTCGCGATCGACTCGGTCGCCGCGCTGACGCCGAAGGCCGAGATCGAGGGCGAGATGGGCGACTCGCACGTCGGCCTCCAGGCGCGGCTGATGTCGCAGGCGCTGCGCAAGCTCGCCGGCACGCTCAACCGCACCGACACGATCTGCATCTTCACGAACCAGCTGCGCGAGAAGATCGGCGTCATGTTCGGCAGTCCCGAGACGACGCCGGGCGGCCGCGCGCTCAAGTTCTACGCGTCGGTGCGGCTCGACATCCGCCGGATCGAGACGCTCAAGGACGGCGTCGAGGCGTTCGGCAACCGCGTCCGCGTGAAGGTGGCGAAGAACAAGGTCGCGCCGCCGTTCAAGCAGGCCGAGTTCGACATCATCTACGGCGACGGCATCTCCGTGGGAGGGCACGGTGCTCGACGCCGCGCATCGAGCGGAAGGTCGTGCAGAAGTCCGGCTCGTACTTCAGCTTCGGCGACGAGCGGCTCGGCCAGGGCCGCCAGAACGCGACGGCGTTCCTCAAGGAGCATCCCGACGTCGTCCAGGGGATCCTGCAGGGGATCCAGGCGCAGATGGGGCCGGAGTCAGATCGTCTCGGCGCGGCTGCTGGCGCAGGTCGAGCCCTCCGAGGCGACGCCCGTGCTGGAAGCCGAAGAGGAGACGGTCGCGGCGTAGTCCACGCGCCGTGAGTGAGTGATGGCACGGGTGACGGCGCTCCATCCCGAGCGGCGCGACCGTGTTCGCGTCGAGCTCGACGGCGCGCCGTGGCGGACGCTGCCGGCGGCCGCGGTCGTCTCGGCACGGTTGACGGTCGGCATGGATCTCGACCGCATACGGGCGCGTGAGCTGCGCAGGCGATCCGTCGCGCCGAAGCGCTCGGCGCAGCAACGCGGGCGCTCGCGCGCCGCGACCGGTCGTGGTCGGGCTCGCCGACGTATCTCGCGCGCCGCGGCGTCGGTCGCAAGCCGAAGCGCGCCGAGGCAGTCGAGTCGCCTCGCCGACATCGGCTACCTCGACGACGCGCGGTTCGCGCTCGCGGCGCGCGCGATCGCTCGCCGACCGCGGCTACGGCGACGACGCGATCCGCTTCGACCTCGAGCGCGAGGGTGTGGCCGGCCGATCGGATCGACGCGGCGCTCGCGGGACTCGCAGCGGAGCGGGAGCGCGCGCTCGCGGCTCGCCGATCGCGACGGCGCGACGCCGCGGACGGCCCGCCGGCTCGCTCGCGCAAGGGCTTTTCGGCGCGACACGATCGAGGCCGCAGCTGCGATGCGCGCATCGAGCTGGTAGCGACGCCCGCGCGGTACCCTTCCGCGCGGTGCGCCGGTACCACGTCACCACGTTCGGCTGCCAGATGAACGCTCACGACTCCGAGCGGATCAAGGGCATGCTCGAGGAGCTCGGCCTCGGCGAGGCGCCGACCGCCGACGAGGCCGACGTCGTCGTCTTCAACACCTGCACGATCCGCGAGAAGCCGGACACGAAGCTCGCCGCCTACCTCGGTGACGCGCAGCGCGCGCAAGCGCGAGGACCCGGACCGCGTGATCGCCGTCGGCGGCTGCTACGCCGAGGCACAGCGCGAGCGGATCTTCGAGCTCTACCCGGACGTCGACGTGGCGTTCGGACCGGGCTCGATCGCCCACCTCGGCGAGTGGCTCGGCGCCGGCGGAGTCGGCGTCGCGCGCGGCCGCTTCGGCGCTCGACGACCGCGCCTTCGCGGCCGGCTTGCCGCAGCACCGCGAGCGCTCGATTCCAGGCCTGGGTGCAGGTCTCGATGGGCTGCAACTCGGTGTGCTCGTACTGCATCGTCCCGTCGGTGCGCGGCCGCGAGCAGAGCCGCCGGCCCGGGCGAGATCGTCGCCGAGGTGACCCGGCTCGCCGCACGAAGGCGTCAAGGAGATCACGCTGCTCGGCCAGAACGTCAACTCGTGGGGCCGCGACCTCGCGCCCGAGCTCCACACCGAGTTCGGCGAGCTGCTCCGCGCCTGCGACGCAGTCGACGGGATCGAGCGGATCCGCTTCACGAGCCCGCATCCGAAGGACTTCCGCGAGCCGGTGATCGCCGCGATCGCCGAGTGCGACGCGGTCTGCGAGCAGGTGCACCTGCCGCTCCAGTCGGGCTCGTCGCGCGTCCTCAAGGCGATGCGCCGCACCTACACGCGCGAGCGCTACCTCGAGCTCGTCGCGCGGCATGCGCGCCGCGATCCCCGACGTCGCGTTCGGCACCGACATCATCGTCGGCTTCCCCGGCGAGACCGAAGCCGACTTCGCGCGAGACGCTCGAAGTGGTCGAAGAGGTCGGCTTCGACAGCGCGTTCACGTTCGTCTACTCGCCGCGCGCGGGCACCGAAGCCGCCGGCGATGGCCGACCAGGTCCCGCACGAGGTGAAGATCGAGCGGATGGAGCGTCTCGTCGAGTTGACCCAGCGCGATCGCGCAGCGAGCGGAACGTCGCGCGCGTCGGGCGGCGTCGAGGAGGTGCTCGTCGAGGGCCGCTCGCGAACCGACGAGAGCGCTGCTGCGCGGGCGCACTCGCCGAAACACGACGGTCAACTTCGCGGGAACGGCTGAGGCGGGCGAGCTCGTCCCGGTGCTGATCGAGAGCGCGACGTCGACGACGCTCCGCGGTGTGCAAGAGGCTCACCGGCCGCTCGCTGTGGCAGGCTTTGCGCGATGAGGGTGCTTCTCACCGGCTCGTCCGGACAGATCGGCACGAATCTCGCCCTTCGTCTCCTGCGTGAAGGACACTCGGTGTTCGGGGTCGACAAGCGCCCGAATCCGTGGACGAAGGACTTCGACACGCTGCTGCAGGATCTTTCCGGCCACTACGCCGCGTTCTACGGCGGGATCAACGGCGTCGAGTACCCGGAGGTCGATCTCGTCGTTCACCTCGCCGCACATGCGAAGGTGCATCAGCTCGTCAAGCAGCCCCATCGCGCGCTCGAGAACGTGATGATGACCTTCAACATGCTCGAGTACTGCCGGCAGCTCGAGCTACCGCTCGTCTTCTCCTCGACGCGCGAGGTCTACGGCGACGTGCACCGTTTCGATGAGTACGGCGAAGCCACCGCCGACTTCGCCTACACGGAGAGCCCGTACTCGGGCTCGAAGATCGCGTCGGAGGCATTCGTCTACGCGTATGCGCGCTGCTACGGCTTGCGCTACCTCGTGTTTCGCTTCTCGAACGTCTACGGCCGCTACGACAACGACTTGCAGCGGATGGAGCGCGTGATCCCGCTCTTCATCCACCTGCTCGGCCGGGGCGAGCCGATCACCGTGTTCGGTGGCGACGACAAGGTGCTCGACTTCACCTACATCGACGACTGCATCGACGGAATCGCCCGCGGCATCGACGGCCTGGCCACCGGCAGGGTCACGAACGAGACGATCAACCTCGCCTACGGGGAGGGGAACACACTGGTGCGTGCGGCCGAGCTGATCGCGCGGCGAGCTCGGCGTGACGCCCGAGATCAACCGGGCGCCGTCTCTGCTCGGCGAAGTGACGCGCTACGTCGCCGACATCCGCAAGGCGCGCGAGCTGCTCGACTGGCAGCCGTCGACACCGCTCAACGAGGGAATCCCGAAGGCGGTCGCATGGTTCGGCGAGTGGCGCGCCGACCACCCTTTTGACGAGGCGCACCCACTGATGCACGACCGCGGCGACGAGATCCCGCATGGCTTCAAAGAGCCCGCCGGCGCCGCCTGACCTGCTCGCGATCTACGGCCCGACCGCGAGCGGCAAATCGGCCGTCGCGGGCATCTTGCGCGAGCGGCTCGACGCAGAGGTCGTGTCAGCCGACTCTGCAGCGCTGTTTGCCGGCCTTCCCATCCTGACGGCGGCGCCCGCCTATCCTGCGCGGCTGGTCGGCATCGTGCCGCTGTCCGAGGACGTATCCGTCGGGCGCTACCAACGGCTCGCGCATGCCGCGATCGACGAGATCATCGCTGCCGGCCGCATCGCAATCGTCGTCGGTGGAACCGGGCTCTATCTGCGCGCTGCGCTCTCCTCGCTCGAGCTCCCGCCGCCACCCGCGCCGGGCGAGCGCGAGCGTTGGGAAGGCGAGTACGACCGGCTTGGCGGCCACGGCGCGCATGCCCTGCTCGCGGAGCGCGATCCTGCCGCGGCTGCGCGCGTGCACGCGAACGATCGGCGCCGCGTCGTTCGCGCGCTCGAGCTTGCCGAGGCCGGGTCCTCGCTCGCGCCCGCGGAGGACCGGTTGTGGGCCGACGACCGGCGGCAGTCGACGCTGCTCGTCGGCATCGACGGTGGCTCCGACGAGACGATTCGAGCGCGCGTTGCAGCCCAGCTCGAGGCCGGCGTTGTCGAAGAGGCGCGTCGCGCCTGGTCGGAGCCACGCTCGGAGACAGCACGCAATGTTCTCGGCCTCGAGGAGTTCGCCACCCTCCCGCCCGACGACGCGGCAGCGGCCGTGATCACGGCGACGCAGCAGCTCGCGCGCTACCAGCGCAAGTGGCTGCGACGGCTGCCCGGTGCAGTTACCCTCGCCGGCGACCGGTCTCCGGAGGTGATCGCAGATGACATTGTCGCGCTGGCAGGCACAGGGGAACGTCTACCTCGTCGCTGAGGAGCCGCTGACGGCCGACGTCGGTGCGCGCGCAGGTCGGCGACGCCGACGGCATCCTCGAGGTGCGCGGACGCGGCCGAGACTGGATCGAGATCGCAATCTGGAACACCGACGGTTCGCTCGCCGAGATGTCCGGCAACGGAACGCGGATCGCTGCACGGTGGCTCGCCGAGCAGACCGGAGCGGAGATCGTCACCGTGCGCGTCGGTCCACGCGACGTTGTTGCGCGGATGCTCGGCGGACCGTTTGTCGAGCAGGAGCTCGCCTACGAGGTTGGCGAGCCCGGGATCGCAGCCGGCTTTCGCTACACGCCGGTCGACGTCGGCAACCCGCACGCCGTCGTCGACGCCGATCCGAACGAGCTCCCGACGATCGGGCCCGCGCTCGAGACGCATGCGCGCTTCCCGAATCGCACGAACGTGCAGGTCGCGCGGCGCCTCGACGACACGACGATCGAAGCGCGCGTGTGGGAGCGGGGGGTGGGGGAGACCGAGTCGTCCGGCACGAGCGCGATTGCGGTTGCCGCAGCCTTTGGCGCGAGCGACGTCGAGATTCGCTTTCCGGGCGGCGATCTCCACGTGCGCCTCGACGGCGAGCGCGCCTACCTGACCGGAACGGCCGAGGTCGCCTCGAGCGGCGGCTCGTCGCCGTAGTCGCGAACGTCGCGGACGGTCAGCACGGCGAGCAGCGAGACGATCAACCAGGCAGCGCCGATCCAGAGAGCGGTGGAGATTCCGATCGCGTCTGCAACCGGGCCTGCGATCGCGTAGCCCGCAGGCAGAAAGGCCATTGCGGCCATCCAGTTGTAGGCGCTGACGCGTGAGAGCTTCGCGGGGTCGATCGTGCGCTGCAGTGCGGTTTCCCAAAGTACGGTCGCGAACGCGAACGCAAAGCCGGCGCCGACCGCGGCGATCGCGATCGCGGCCAGAGGGGCATGCGCGGCGAGCAGCATCAGTTGAGCGGCGGTTACGAGAAAGACGAGACCCATGACGACGAGCGGTCGCCGCGGCCGGGCCCGCCCGCCGGCGATCGCGCCGAGGAGCGCGCCGATTGCCTCGCCGGTGAGCACAAAAGCCCAGCCGGCGGCGCCGTGCATCGAGCGCTTGGCGACGAGTGGCCCGAG
Source organism: uncultured Actinomycetes bacterium (assembly GCA_963761365.1). Classification (GTDB taxonomy): domain Bacteria; phylum Actinomycetota; class Thermoleophilia; order Gaiellales; family Gaiellaceae; genus PALSA-600. The sequence continues at coordinate 334,589 of CAVXHB010000002.1, forward strand.
CACGAAGAAGGGGGCGTAGCTGATCAGGAAGTAGAGCGAGATCCAGGAGGTCATCAACCAGACCCACGTGTGCTCGGTGAAGGCGCGCCACCCGTCGACGAGATCGCGGAGGAACCTCGGTGCCGCCACCGTTCCCGCCTCGATGCGCAAGCCGACCAGCAGGATCGCGCTGATACCGAACGTCGCCGAGTCGAGCAGGATCGCCCAGCCGCTGCCGATCGTCGCCACCAGCGCGCCGCCGGCGGCGGCGCCGAAGACGTAGGCGGAGTAGCGCGCGACGCTCATCAGCGAGTTCGCGTCCTGCAGGAGTCGTGCCGGCACAGTCTGCGGCACGATCCCGCTGGAGGCCGGAGTGAAGAAGGCGAAGGACGCGCCGCCCGCAGCCTGGAGGACGAGCAGCTCCCAGAGCGAGGCGCGAGCCGGTGACGAGCAATGCTCCAAGCGCGAGCTGCACGACGGTGCTCGACACCTCGGACCCGATCATCACCCGCCGGCGCGGCAACCGATCGGCGACGACCCCGCCGACGAGCAACGTCGCGATCTGGGCGAGGGTGCGCGAGGCGAACGCGAGGCCGACGTCCGTTGCCGAGCCGGTCATGTCGAGCACTGCGAACGCGACCGCGATCGGAACGAGGTTCGAGCCGAAGAACGAGATCGTCCTCGCCGCGAAGAGCAGGCGGAAGTTGCGCTCCCGAAGCGCCGCGATCATTGCCCGATGCCGTACTCGCGCAGCGCGTCGTTCAGCGACGTCTTCAGGTCGGTCGACTCGGTGCGCTGCCGATGATCAGCGCGCAGTTCGAGCTGATACGTCCCCGCCGGAAACTCCTTCGGCCGCGTGCCGGGCACGACGATCGAGCGCGGCGGGACGTAGCCGCGATGCTCGACGGGCTCCGGGCCGGTGACGTCGATGATCGGCACCGACGCGGTCAGCGTCACGTTCGGCGCGAGCACGGCCTCGCGGCCGATCCGCACGCCCTCGACGACGATGCGAGCGCGAGCCGATGAAGGCGCCGTCTTCGACGATCACGGGCTGCGCTCCGGGCGGCTCGAGCACGCCGCCGATCCCGACGCCGCCGGCGAGGTGCACGTCGGCGCCGATCTGCGCGCCCGAGCCGACGGTGGCCCAGGTGTCGACCATCGTGTTCGGCCCGACCCAGGCGCCGATGTTCACGTAGGAGGGCATCAGGACGACGCCGCGCGAGAGGAACGCGCCGTAGCGGGCGACCGCGGGCGGCACGACCCGGACACCGAGCGCCTCGTACCCGGTCTTGAGCGGGATCTTGTCGTGGTACTCGAACGGCCCGACTTCGCGCGGCTCCATCTGTCGCATGCGGAAGAAGTCGAGGATCGCCGACTGGACGTCTTCGTTGACGATCCAGTCGTCGCCCGACGGCTCGGCGACGCGGACCTCGCCGCGGTCGAGTGCGGCGATCGTCTCTTCGGTCGTCACAGCACGGCCTCGAGGATCTCGGCGGCGCGTTCGCATTCGGCCTGCGTCGGGACGAGGGCAAAGCGAACGTACCCTTCGCCGGCGGGCCCGAAGAACGATCCCGGGGCGACGAGGATGCCGTGGTCGAGCAGGCTTCGTGCGAACGTCTCCGACGGGCCGTCGACCGCGAGCCAGAGGAAGAAGCTCGCATTGCCTCCAGCCGATCGCAAGCCTTTCCGCTCGAGTACCGGTAGCAGTGTCTCGCGCTTGCGGCGGTAGACCTCACGCACGGCGGCGACGTGGCCCTCATCCGACCAGGCAGCGACCGACGCGCGCTGGACGAACTCCTGCGGCGCCGTCCCTTGCGACGGCCGGAAGGCGCGCAGCGCATCTGCCACGGGCGCAGGTGCGCAGACGAAACCCGACCGGTAGCCGGTCATCGACGAACGCTTCGACAGCGTGTTGAAGACGACGACGCTTTCTCGATCTGCGACTTGGAGAGCAGACGCCGGCGGCTCGTCGAACCAGAGCTCCGAGTACGCCTCGTCGGAGCACACGAGAAAACCGTGCTCGCGTGCGAGCCCCGCCAGCTCCTCGTAGAAGGAGAGCGGCGCCGTCGCCCCGGTCGGATTGTTCGGGTAGCACACCCAGAAGAGCGGCGACCTCCTCCCAGGCGTCGAACGCATCGAGATCGGGAAGCCAGCCTGTCTCCTCGCGCAACGGCACGGATACGACGGTTCCGCCGGCCGCAAGCGCGCCGCGCTCGTACACGGGGTAGCCCGGCTCCGGGATCGCGACGAGCTTGCGCTCGCCGAGTGCCACCTGGGCGAACGAGAAGATCGCTTCCTTCGAGCCGAGCGTCGGCAGCAACTCGACGTCCGGGTCGACCGTGACGCCAAAGCGCCGCGCAATCCAAGCCGCGATCGCCTGGCGAAGCTCGGGCAGGCCGACGGCGCGGGGATACGACGAGCGTTCGTCGACCGCGGCCTTCAGCGCCTCGCGAATGAACGCCGGCGTGATCTCGCGCGGATCGCCCACACCGAAATCGATCACGTCGAGCCCGCGCCCGCGCGCCTCCGCACGCCAGTCGTCCAGCTTCAGGAACGGATAGCGCTCGAGCTGGGCCACGGCTACACGCTACCGGCAGGAAGCGCTGCAGCGCCTCGTAGGTTCGCGCGAGCTCGGCAATCGACACCTGCTCGTCGGCCGCGTGCGCGTAGCGCGTCGCGCCCGGGCCCGAGATTCACCGCGTCGAGACCGCGCGCGGCGAAGTCGGCGACATTCGTCCACGCCTGCTTCGGCTGCACCTCGAAACCGCCGGCATCGCGCAGGCGCTCGACGAGCGGCGAGCGGAGTGCAACATGCGCAGGCGGCGAGTGCTGAAGGACTTCGAGCTCGAGGCCGACGAGCTCGCGCACGCGTACCTCCGCGTCCGCCATAGTCCGCGTCGGTGCGTACCGAAAGTTGAGAATCGCTTCGCAACGGGCGGGAATCACGTTCGTGGCGATTCCCCCGTGAATCTGGGTGACGCTCAAGCACCTCGCGGAAGATGAGCCCGTCGACGTCGACGTCGAGCGGTTCGAGATCGAACACGCGGCGCAGCCCTTCGAGCGCAAGCTCAACCGCGTTGACGCCGAGCCATGGGCGGGCGGAGTGGGCCGCGCGGCCTTCGAAGACGACGCGGGCGACGAGGTTCCCGAGGCAGCCGAGCTGGAGGGTGTTGTCGGTCGGCTCGAGGCAGATCACGAGCGCGGCCTCGTCGACGACGGGCGTTGCCTCGAAGATCGCCGGCAGCGGATTTTCATCAGGGCCGACTTCTTCGCGCGGGAAGAAGAGCAGCGCGAGGTCGTAGTCGAGCTCGGCGTGGGCGGCCCAGTGCGCGAGCTCGATCATCACGGCGAGGCCGCCCTTCATGTCGGTCGAGCCGAGGCCGTGGACGGCTCCGTCTTCGATCCGGCCGGGCAGGTTGTCCTGCGCGGGGACGGTGTCCGTGTGCCCGGCCAGGAGGACGAGCGGCTTGCCGTCCCGCTTTGCGTAGAGCAGCGACTCGCCGTCGTCGTGGACGCGCGGCAGGTGGACGGCGCCGCGGACGTAGTCGTAGAGCATGTCCTCGTCGTGGGAGGGCGAGGGGATGTCCACGAGCGCCAGCGTCCGGTCGGCGAGGGCGGTTTCAGGCCGGAGAAAGGGGCATACTTCAGCTCGATGATCCCACAAGCCCCTGAGCCAGAGCGGGGATTGGTCCTCGCGGTTCTGGCCCAGGGGAAAGACCCCGACACCGAGCTCGCCGAGATCGAAGAGCTCGCACGGACGGCCGGCGTCGAGCCGGTCGGCCGCGTCGTGCAGCATCGCGCGCGTCCGGCGCAGCGCACCTACGTCGGCAAGGGCAAGCTCGAGGAGCTGAAGGAGCGCTTCACCGCTGTGGAAGCAGAGAGCCTGATCGTCGACGACGAGCTCGATCCGGTGCAGCAGCGCTTCCTCGAGGACGCGCTGAAGGTGCGGGTCGTCGACCGGCCCCAGCTGATCCTCGACATCTTCGCCCAGCATGCCGTCACCGCCGAGGGCAAGCTCCAGGTCGAGCTCGCCCAGCTCGAATACAACCTGCCCCGGATGCGGGGGATGTGGCAGCACCTCGAGCGGCTCGGCGGCGGCGTCGGCACACGCGGCCCCGGCGAGTCGCAGCTCGAGACCGACCGCCGAATCGCGCGGCGACGGATCAGCGTGCTGAAGGATCGCCTCGAACACGTCGAGCGCCGGCGTGCGACACGACGCAAGGAACGCGTGCGCTCGCAGATTCCGCAAGCGGCGCTGGCCGGGTACACGAACGTCGGCAAGTCGACGCTCCTGAACGCGCTCACCGGCTCCGAGGTCTCGGTCGAGAATCGCCTGTTCGAGACGCTCGACCCGACGACGCGCGGCTTCGACTACGAAGGACGGCGGTATCTCGTCACCGACACGGTCGGCTTCATCCGGCGGCTCCCGCATCAACTCGTGCAAGGCTTTGCCGCGACGCTCGAGGAGACGCTCGTCGCCGACATGGTCCTGCACGTGGTCGACGCCGCTGCCGACGACGACGAGCTCGACCGCAGGTGGAGGCGGTCGAGGACGTGCTCACCGAGATCGGCGCCGACGAGCTGCCGCTCGAGCTCGTGCTGAACAAGATCGACCTCGTCGACGAGATCGGCCGCCGGCGGCTTGCGAACCGCTTTCCCGGTGCGCCGCAGGTCTCGGCGACGACGGGTGAAGGGCTCGACGACCTGCGCGCCAGGATTGCCGAGCACTTCGGCGCGCGCTGGGAGTCCGTCCGCCTGCTTGTGCCGTACGAGGACGGCGCACGGCTTTCCGAGCTCTACGCGCTCGGCGCGCCGATCGAGCAGCGTGAGGACACGCCCGACGGCGTCCTGATCGTCGCGCGGCTGCCCCGTCGCGATCTGCACCGCTTTGCCCCGTTCCTGATCGCCGAGGCCTCACACCGGGAGACGGCCTGACGGAGCTGCTATTCAGCGGCTGCGTCCCGACGCGGTGCTGCCGGCCCGGGCGTACGCGGGCGACGCGGGGTTCGACCTGTCGGCCTGCGAACGCGTCGAGCTCGGGCCCGGGGAGCGTGCACTCGTCCCGACCGGCCTTGCGGTGGCGATCCCGGAGGGCTACGCGGGGTTCGTCCAGCCGCGCTCGGGCCTCGCCGCCAAGCACGGAATCTCGATCGTCAACACGCCCGGCCTCGTCGACTCCGGCTATCGCGGCGAGCTGAAGGTGGCGCTGCTGAACACGGACCGGCGCGAGACGTTCGTCGTCGAGCCGGGGATGCGGATCGCCCAGCTCGTGATCGTGCCCGTGCCGGAGGTCGATCTCGTCGAGGTCGACGAGCTGCCCGAGTCGGAGCGCGGGGTCCGCGGCTTCGGGTCGACAGCCGCGTGATCGAGCCCGCGCGTCCGCGTCTCGGCGCTGATGCACTGGCAGGACCGGATCCTGCTCTGCCGGCAGGAGAAGCCCGGCAGGGAGTACTGGCTGCTTCCGGGCGGCGGCGTCGATGGGGGCGAGACGCTCGTCGGAGCGCTGCGCCGCGAGCTGGACGAGGAGCTCGGCATCCGCGACAGCTTTCCGCTCGAGGGCCCGATCGCCGTCGCCGAGTCGATCGCGCCGGGCTGGCACGTCGGGCGACCGGCACGTCGTCCACATCGTCTTCGGCGCCGATCTCTCGCACCGCTCGCTCGAGGACGTCGAGACGCAACGACGCGGCCGTGCGCGGGGCGCGCCTGTTCTCGCTCGACGAGCTCGAGGACATCGTCCTCCACCCGCCGATCATGCGGTTCCTGCAGCGCTGGCGGCCGGGCGACCCGGCCGTGTACCTCGGCTCGCTCTGGGCCCGCTAGCGCTCGACAGCTCCTAGACGGTACGTCGTTCCGGACGCGCCTGCAGCTCGGAAGTCGCTACGGCGCCGCCGCGGGCGCGGGCGCGCAGGGCGGAGACGGCATGCGCCTGCAGTTCGAGCTCGTCCGGCAGCGGGGCGAGCTCGATCTCCTCGCCGCTTCGGTGCGCGAGCGCGTCGGCGAGCAGCCGGTCGGCGAACCAGGGGTTTCGAGGCAGCAGCGGGCCGTGCAGGTACGTCCCGTAGACGCGGCCGTGGCGGCAGCCCTCGTAGCCCGATGACGCCGTCGTTGCCGAAGCCCGCGAGGACGCGGCCGAGCGGCTCTGCACCTGGCTCGAGATACGTCCGGCCGGCGTGGTTCTCGAAGCCCGCGAGCGTCTCGCCGGCCCAGTCGCAGTCGAGCAGGACGTCGCCGATCATCCGCCGCTCGCCGGCGATCGTGTGCAGCGGCAGGAGACCGATCCCGGGCAGCTCGTCGCCGGAGCGGTCGCGATAGAAGTGGCCGAGCAGCTGATAGCCGCCGCAGACGGCGAGGAAGGCCGCGCCGGCCGCGACTGCCTCGCGCAGCGCCTCGCCCTTGGCCGCGAGATCGCCGGCGACGAGCACCTGCTCGCGATCCTGGCCGCCGCCGATGTAGAAGAGGTCGACCCCGTCGGGGACAGCGCCGCCGAGGCCCGATCGGCCACGCACCTCGAGCTCGTGCCCCCGGGCACGCGGCCCGCTCGCGCAGGACGGCGATGTTGCCGCGGTCGGCGTAGATGCTCAGGTAGTCGGGATACAGGTGGCCGACGACGAATCTCATCACGCGGCCCTCCCAGTAGTTCGCCGACGTGGCCGCGCCGCGGCGATGATCCCGCGCAGGCGCAGCATCGCCGTGTAGGTCGGGAGGACGACGAGCTCACCGCCGGCCGGGGTCAGCGCGAGACCGCGGTCGAGCGCCTGCTCGAGGTCGGAGACGATCTCGATCCGCTCCCGCGCGAGGCCGCCGTAGGCAAAGCGCAGCGCGAGCTCGGCCGCACGGGAGCCCGACACGACCACCTCGTCCAGGCCGGCCAGCAGCGGCTCGAAGTCGACGTCCCAGATCCAGGAGACGTCACGGCCGTCGGCGATGTCGTCGTTCAGGGCGATCGACGGCCACGCGGCGGTGGGTGCCCGTCGAGGAGCGTCCGCACCGCCTCGTTCGCCCCGGCGGGGTTCTTGATCAGCAGGATCAGCACCCGTTTGTCGCCGATCACGATGCGCTCGAAGCGTCCGAACGCCGCCGTGAACGACTCGAGCCCCGCTGCGATCTCCGCCAACGGGCACCCCGAGGACGCCGCGTGAGGGCAGCCGCGGCCGATCGCGTTGTAGACGTTGTAGAGGCCGGGCAGGCTGAAGGCGCACCCGGAGCCGTTCCCTCGGAGTCGAGAGCGTGAACGCCGACGCCCTCGAGCCCGCCGAGCTCGATCTCGCGCGCCGCCACGTCGAGCGAGAGCCGCGAGCGCCCGCATGCCGGGCACCGGCAGTCGCCGAGGTGGCCGACGTAGGCCGCCGCGTAGAGCGTAGGGCGTCCCGCACTGCAGGCAGTAGCGTCGAGTCGGCGGCGTGCTGAAGCGAGGGACGCGCCGCGCGCGATCGTCGACCCCGAACGATGCGCAACGGCCCGCTCATATGCCGCGCCAAGGTCGCCGACGAGCGGGATCGTCGCCGTTGACCACGAGCGTGCTCCCCGGGCAGCTCGGCCACGCGCCGCACGCCAGCGCTCGGCGATCAGCTCGAGCTCGCCGTAGCGGTCGAGCTGGTCGCGGAAGAGGTTTCCGAGCAGAACAACCCGCGGCCGCACCCGCCGCGCCACCTCGGGCAGCGCCGCCTCGTCGACCTCGAACAGGCCGAGCTCTGCGCCGCCGTGCCGCAAGCAGGGTCGAGGCGACGCCGGAGACGAGATTCGCCCCGGCGGCGTTGTGGGCGAGCCGCAGGCGGGGCCGGAGGATCTGCGCCACCATCGCCGCCGTCGTCGTCTTGCCGTTCGTCGCCGAGATCAGCACGCTGCCCGACGGCAGGCGCGCGGCGAGCCGGTCGATCGCGCCCGGGTCGATCTTCCACAGCAGCTTGCCCGGCAGCGTCGTACCGCCGCCGGTGCCTGCAAGGCGCGAGACGCGCGCCGACCAGCGCGCGCTGCGAGGAGCTCGAGAGCGGCAGCGAGCACGCACACGAGCCTAGCGTATCGAGGTTCCCTCGGACGAGGGAACTTCTGTGCGTTCCACCTAAAAGGGTGACAGCGACACGTACCCGAAGCACCCTAGGTTTGGCGAGGTTATTGCGGAACTGCGGCCCGCGTTTACGCGGAGAAAAGGGAGAGATGAAAGTGAGGACAAACTGCGGCACGGAGACAGGGCAAGCGCCCTTTGGGGCAGTACACGCGGTGGCGATTCCCGCGGCAGCGCACTTTGGGGCAAGGGCGGACGCCGTGCAGGCGCAACGCTCATCAGCGCGGCACTCGCCGCGGTAGTTCTCAGTTTCGGCGCCTCGGTACCAGCGAGCGCCAGCAACGGCAATGGCAATTCGTCTCCGTCGAGCACGTTCATCTCGGCTGCGCCTCCTCTCCCAGGCGCAGGCGAATCCGAGCAGCTCGTTCGCGGTGATCATCCAGGGCGACGGCAGCACCGACGCCGACCACCTTGCGCACAAGATCGCCGCATGGGCCGCAAGCGCCGACAAGGGTGGCGACGCGAACAAGATCATCCACGACCAGGTCAAGAGCGAGTTCTCCTCGATCACCGGCGTCGCGGTGACGCTCACCGGCCGGCAGATCACGAAGGTCTATCGCGCACGGCAGTGACGGCCTGCTCTCGATCACGCCCGATGCCCCCGTCGCACACGAGCGGCACCGTCAAGTGGTCGTCGACTCAGCTCTGGCCGTACGAGTCGCGGCGTCGCGAACAACTGGATCGGCGACCAGAGCACCGACCGTTCGCGGCGAACATGCCGACGATCGCGATCGTCGACTCCGGCATCGCAGAACCGCGCCGACTTCGGCTCGCGCCTGCTCGCCTCGGTCAACCTGAGCATCGCTGCCGAACAACTCGGCCGGCGACGGCCGCGGCCACGGCACGTTCGTGGCCGGCATCGCCGCCGGCCGGCCTGACCGGCTATCACCGGAACGGCGCCCGGCTGCGAACCTCGTCTACGATCGACGTGCTCGACGACACCGGCATGGGCATGACGAGCGACATCATCAACGCCTGCCAGTGGATCCTCGACCACAAGGCGCAGTACAACATCCGGGTCGCGAACTTCTCGCTGCACTCGTCGATCACGGCGCCGTTCTACATCGACCCGCTCGATCGGGCGGTCGAGCAGCTCTGGTTCAACGGCGTCACGGTCGTCGCGGCCGCCGGCAACTACGGCACCGCGATCGGGCCCGAGCGGCGTCCTCTACAGCCCCGGCGACGACCCGTTCGTGATCACGGTCGGCGCGGCCGACATCAACGGCTCGACCGAACCCGAACGACGACAGCGATCGCGCCCTGGTCGGCGTGGGGCTCGACGATCGACGGCTTCGCGAAGCCCGAGCTCTCCGCGCCCGGCCGCTACATGATCGGCCCGGTCCCGACGACGTCGACGCTCGTCGGCCGAGCGTCCGGCCAGCGTCGTCGCACCCGGCTACATGCAGCTCTCCGGCACGTCGTTCGCGGCGCCGGTCGTCTCGGGCGCGGCGGCGAACATCCTCGCCGCGCCATCCGAACTTCACGCCCGACCAGGTCAAGGGCGCGCTGATGCTCACGGCGCGACGCGGCTCGAACGGCGCGTCGGCGGCGCCGGCGGCGTCGGCGTGATCCAGGCGAACAAGGCGGTCGAGCGTGACCAACCCGCCGAACCCGAACGCCGGCCTCGACCAGTTCGTCGACGACCGGCATCGACCGGCGGCAGCCGCAGCTTCGACGCGCCTCGTGGAACAGCGCCGGCGCACGCGAACGCCTCCTGGAACAGCGCCTCCTGGAACAGCGCCTCGTGGAACCGCGCTTCCTGGAACAGCGCCTCCTGGAACAGCGTCTCCTGGAACTCGCGCTCCTGGAACTCGCTTCCTGGAACAGCGCCTCCTGGAACAGCGCCTCCTGGAACAGCGCCTCCTGGAACTCGGCCGCGAAGGAGGATGCAGTCGAGGGACGACATGACCGTCCGATCGCGTCGACCTACACGCTCGACCCGAGCGACGTCGCTGACGCTGCTCGCCGACCCGGACGTGGCTCCGACCGACTCGAGCCGGCTCAGCGACCCCGTCAACCGTCGCACCGGCACGACACCGACAGCCCGTAACGCAGAAATGAGCCTGCGACCAGGCCGCTAGGTGAGCGCGATCCCAGCCGACATCGCGATTCGACGAACGCGGCGGGAGAGAGCTGGACACGAGGAGTCCGGCTCTCTCGCTCGCGCGGCCGCTCTACTTCTGGCTCGTGGTCGCCGCGGCAATGGCGGCCACGCTGCCGTTCCTCGCCCAGCTCGACGCCGCGAGACGCACGGCTGGGTCGACCTTCGCGATCCTCGGCCTCGGCGGTCGCGGTCGCGCAGCTCTTCGTCGTCGTGACGCCGGCGAACCAGTCGTACCACACGACCGGCGTTTTCCTGCTCGCCGGCGGCGCTGCTGCTGCCGCCGGAGCTCGTCGCGCTGATGGCGTTCGTCCAGCACGTCCCGGACTGGCTGAAGCGGCGGCTGCCGTTCCACATCCAGGCGTTCAACATCGCCAACTACACGCTCGCGACGATGGCGGCGTGGGGCGTCGCGCACGAGATGCTCAGCACTCGCACGTCCTGGGCAACCGCGGAGGCACGGCAGCGCTCGCCGGCATGGCCGGCGCTGCGGCCGTCTTCGTCGGCGCTCAACCACGCCTGCTCGCGCCGATGCTCCGCTTCGCGCGCGGGCATCTCGTTCCGCGAGTCGGGCCTCTTCACGTACGAGAACCTCTCGACCGACCTCGTGCTCGGCCGCGCTCGGCGTCGGGCGTCGCGATGCTCTGGCACTACGACTCGTGGCTGACTGCCGTTCGCGCTCGCGCCGCTCGTGCTCGTCCATCGCTCGCTCTCGGTGCCGGCGCTCCAGGCGGAGGCGCGCGTCGACCCGAAGACCGGCCTCTTCAACGCGCGCCACTTCGCGGCGGCGCTGCGCGAGGAGCTCGGCCGCGCGAGCGCGGTTCGAGCGGCCGATGTCGCGTGATCATGGCCGACCTCGACCTGCTCCGCGACATCAACAACACCTACGGGCATCTCGCCGGCGACGCCGTGCTCGCCGGGATCGCGAAGGTCTTCCGCGAGCAGCTCCGCGAGTACGACGTGCCGGCGCGGTTCGGCGGCGAGGAGTTCGCGATCCTCCTGCCGGAGACGCGCGCCGCACGAAGCGTTCGAGATCGCCGAGCGGATCCGGCGGGCGGTCGCGCGACGCGACGTTCGACGTCGAGACCTCGAGCGAGCCGATCCGCGCGACCGTCTCGTTCGGCGTCGCGAGCTACCCGCGCGACGGCGATGGACGCGAACGAGCTCGTCCACCAGGCCGACCTCGCCGTCTACCGCGCGAAGCTCCAGGGTCGCAACCGGGTCTTCGACGCCTCGAACGAGCCGTCTGCTCGCTCAACCCGAGAGCGCACGCTGCGCCGGGCCTCGCGACGCTGCCCGAGGAGCCGAACCAGCCGGTGCACGCGCTGCCGCCGGTCGCCGAGACGCAGCCCGCAGTCGAGCGGCGCAGACGGCGCCGAGGCCGCACGCGCCCGCGGAGCCGCGCGCTTCCTTCTCGGTGCCGCCGGCGCCTCGCCGTGCTCGTCGGTCTCGTCGGCCTCGCGGGCACGGGAGTCGGCATCGCGACGACCGTGTTCGGGCAACGACCTCGACGTGGTCGGCCTCGTCGCGATCGTCGTCCTCGTCGGCGTCGGCCAGGCGCTCTCGATCGAGGTCGAGCAGACCGGCACGATCTCGGTCAGCGCCGTCGGCGCCCTCGCAGGCGCGGCGATCATCGGTCCGCGCGCCGCGCTCGCGCTCGCAATCACGATGGCGGCGATCGAGTGGAGCGCGCGTCGCAGCGTCTTCCACCAGCTGCTCTTCAACGTCGGCGCGCTGACGCTCGCCTCGCTCGCGGCCGCCGAGGTCTTCTCGCTCGCACCTCAGCGGCGCCGGCTCGAAGGCCGTCGTCATCGGCATCGGGCTCGCTCGCGGGCTTCGTCTACTTCGCCGTCAACACCGGGCTGCTCGTCGATCGCGATCGCACTCGAGGGCCGCGACGACGCCCTGGCGTGTCTGGCGCGAGCGGTTCAGCTGGCTGATCGCTCCACTACGTCGTCTACGGCGTTCATCGCCGCGGTGATCTACGAGGCCTACCAGCCGATCGGCGTCTGGGCGCTGCTCGTCTTCGCGCTGCCGCTGCTCCTGATGCGCAAGACGCAGGAGGCGTACCTCCGCCACACCGAGCGAGTCGACGCAAGAAGCTGCGCCAGGCGGCCGAGACGATCCAGACGCAGAACGTCTCGCTCGAGCAGGTCAACCGGCTGCTCAAGGAGCGGTCGACCGCGGCGATGGAGTCGCTCTCGGCGACGGTCGACGCGCGCGACGCCTACACGGCCGGCCACTCGCGCCGGGTGCAGCAGATCGCGCTCGCGATCGGCCGGCGAGCTCGGGCTGTCGCAGACGGAGCTCGAGCTCGCTCGGCCACGCGGCGCTCTTCCACGACATCGGCAAGCTCGCCGTCCCGGACTCGATCCTGCTCAAGCCGGCGAGCCTCGACCGACGAGGAGTGGGCGCTCATGAGCGGCACGCGGCAGGAGGGCGCGTCGATCATCAACCGGCTCGGCTTCCTGAACGACGCGGTGCCGGCGATCCGCCACCACCACGAGCGCTTCGACGGCCGCGGCTACCCCGACCGTCTCGCCGGCGAGGAGATCCCGCTCGGCGCCCGGATCATCCACGTCGCCGACGCGTTCGACTCGATGCTCTCGACGCGCGTGTACCGGCCGGCCCGCGACATCGCGCGACGCGCTCGCGCGAGGTTCGCGACAGCAGGCCGGCACGCAGTTCTGCCCGCGCTGCGTCGCCGCGCTCGACGCGGTCGTCGCGCCGCGACGGCGGATCCGATCTCGGCGACGCACCTCGCATCGTCGCCGTCGCTTCCTGATCGCGGTCGACCTCACTAGCCCGTACTTGCGGTCTCGTCCAGCGTGCTCTACCATTGCTTGCGATGGCCCGCAGGCCGCGCTCCAAGCGCGATCGCGGAGATCGACCCCGCAGGAGCTCGCGTCGTTCCAGGCCGGGATCCGCAAGCGGTACTCGGACGAGCAGATCCTCGCCGAGCTGCGCAGCTGCGCTGAGCGGCTCGGCCGCTCGCCGACGATGAAGGAGTTCGCGGCCGACGCCGGCAGACGAACGTGCATCCGCAGACGGTGATCGAGCACTTCGGCACGTGGAACGCAGCGAAACGCGCCGCCGGGCTCGTGCCGCGCCGGTTCGCGACCCGCGAGGAGCTGCTCGACGTGCTGCGCCAGCTCGGCGAGGAGCTCGGGCCGGACACCGACGGCGCGCGACATCGACGAGCGCCGCGGCCGGATGCCGTCGAAGTCGCTCTACTGGCACACGTTCGGCTCGCTCGCGAACGCGCTCCGCGAGGCGGGCTTCGACGTCGCGGTGGGGGAGGAGCGGCTGGAGCGCGCGGTCGAGCAGGGCGCCGAGCTCGCGCGCAGCGCTCGGGCATCTGCCGAAGTTCGCCGACTGGGCGGCCGCCCGGCGCGAGCCGCGGCCGAGCCGATGCTGACCGAGTGGCAGGTCTACCGCATGTTCGAGTCGCGCCGCGGCGCGTGGGCGACGTTCCAGTTCCTCGTCCGCGCGGCGGCTGCTCGAGGAGGGCGCGGCCGTCGGCTCCGGACGGCTCGCTGGCTGCGGCTAGGCCGCAGCGGCGATCGCCGCGAGCCGCGTGAGGCAGAACTCGCGCTCTTGCGGCGCGCGCACGGCCGGCAGCGGGTCGTCCTCGACGAACGCGCTGCGGCGCGGAACCGCGTCGCGGCCGCGCCACCTTGCCCGCCGCAGAGCGAGACGAGCGTGCCCTCGCGCAGCTCACGCTTGCGCAGCTGACAGCCCGCAGTAGTGCTCGACGCACCTCGAGCGCGAGCGCGGTCGAGGCGAAGAAGACGCCGTCGCGGCCCTCGCCGAGCCAGAGCGGCCTGCCGACGCCGCGCGCGAGCGAACAGCAAGCTCGCGGCTCGCGCTCGTCGAGCCAGGCGGCCGCCATCGAGCCCTGCGAGCGCCTCGAGCGCGCGCGCGTCGTTGCGCGAGTGCGCCGCGAGCGCGAAGATCGCCTCGGAGTCGACGGTCATCCGCGGCTCCGCGCGCGCGCAGCGTGTGCTCGGCGAGCAGCTCGTCGTCGTTGACGATGATCCCGTTGTGGATCCCGATCACCGGCCCGTGCCGGACCGGGTGGTTGTTCGCGGCGATCGACGGATGGCCCTTGGTGTAGTCGCGGACGTGGACGAGGAGCTGGCGTCGCGCCGTCGGGCACCGCGACGCGCTCGAGGAGCTCCGAGGCGGGCGTCCGCTGCTTGACGACGGTCGGGTACCCGTCGCCCGGCGAGCGGTAGGCGTAGCCGACGGCATCGGCGCCCCGCTCGGCGATCGCCGCCAGCAGCGCCTGGGCGGCGAGCGTCCGGTCGACCGTGGAGCCAGGGGAGAGGCTGTAGCCGGCGATGCCGCACATTCAGGTCCTGAGACGGCCGATCGGCAAATCGCTCGGAACGAGCTCTCTCAAGGTAGCGAACCCGGCCGATACGGAATGCGACGGCCTGTGGCGCTTCCCGAACCCCATCTCGAGGAGATGAGCTGAGCCCGTCGCTCGGGCTCCTGCCGCCGCTCGACGAGGTCGACGCCGAGGACGACGAGGAGGAGCCCGAGAACGCCAGGCTCTCCGACGCCGAGCGCCTCCAGTCGGCCGACCCGCTCAAGCTCTACGTCCGCCAGCTCGGCGACGGCCGCCTGCTGACCCCGGCGGAGGAGCGCGAGCTCGCCCGCCGGAAGGACCTCGGCGACGAGGCCGCCAAGCAGCGCCTGATCGAGTCGAACCTCCGCCTCGTGATGTCGATCACCCGGAACTACACGCGCGCCGAGGTGCCGCTGCTCGACCTGATCCAGGAAGGCAACCTCGGCCTGATCCGCGCCGTCGAGAAGTTCGACTACAAGCTCGGCTACAAGCTTTCGACCTACGCCACCTGGTGGATCCGCCAGTCGATCACGCGCGCGCTCGCCGATCAGGGCCGCACGATCCGCCTGCCGGTTCACGTCGCCGAGCAGGTGCGGCGCGTCATGCGCGCCCGCCGGCAGCTCGCCCAGACGCCTGAACCGCGACCCGTCGATCGAGGAGATCGCGCAAGGAAGCCGGCTTTCACGGTCGAGCGCGGTCGAGGAGCTGTTCGAGCTCGTCACCGACCCGGTCTCGCTCGAGACGCCGGTCGGCGACGGCGAGAGCCTCTACGCCGACCTGATCGAGGACGAGCGCGCCGAGTCGCCGTCGCGTTGACCGACTCGAACGCCGCGTACCGTCGAGCTGCGCGACGCGCTCGAGGCACTCGAGCCGCGGATGCGCCACGTCGTCTCGCGGCGCTTCGGGCTCGACGGCGAGCAGCCGCAGACGCTCGACGATCTCGGCAGTCGACCTCGGCATCACCCGCGAGCGGGTGCGCCAGATCGAGACCCGAGCGCTGCGCCAGCTGCGTGCGCTCGCGCCGGGCCTGCAGGCCTACCTACGTACTTAGAGCCACAGCCTCCATCTCGTGCAATCGCCCGAGACGGTTCAGTGCCTCGACCTCGATCTGGCGGACCCGTTCGCGGGTGATTCCCAGGCGCCGGCCGATGTCCTCGAGCGTGCGAGGGTCGGCGTCGTCCAGGCCGTAGCGGAGGATGATCACGCTGCGATGGCGCTCGGGGAGGGACCGGAGGGCATCCGCGAGTGTCTGGGAGCGCAGGCTGTCCTCGACGAGCTCGTCGGGGAGCGGGCCGTCGGCTGAGACGAAGTCGCCGACGACCGCGTCGTCCTCCTCGCCGACCGGTGCGTCGAGGGACATGGCGCGCGGCGCGGCGCGCACCTCCTTTGCCTGATCGAGGGGGAGGTTGGCCTCGGAGGCGACCTCCTCGAGCGTCGGCTCGCGGCCGAGCTGCGTCCAGAGGTTGCGCTCGGCGCGGTTCATCTTGTGCATCCGCTCGACGATGTGCACCGGCATCCGGATGATCCGGGCCTTGTCGGCGAGGGCGCGGGCGACGGCCTGGCGGATCCACCAGGTCGCGTAGGTCGAGAACTTGTAGCCGCGGCGCCAGTCGAACTTCTCGACCGCGCGGATCAGGCCCAGCGTGCCCTCCTGGATCAGATCGAGGAACGGCAGGCCCTGGTTGCGGTAGTTCTTCGCGATCGAGACGACGAGGCGGAGGTTCGACTGGATCATCCGCTGCTTGGCGACCATGTCGCCGCGCTCGATCGCCTTCGCGAGCTCGACCTCCTGCGCCGCGCTCAGGAGCGGGTGCCGGCCGGTCTCGCGCAGGAAGAGCTGGAGGGCGTCGGTCGTCGTCTCCCACGAGAGCGGGATCGGCGCCGGTGCGGGCAGGCGCACCGGACCCGGCTCGCCGTCGTCGAGCAGATCGGCGACGATCTCGATCGCGCGCCGCTCGAGCTCCCGGTAGACGGCGTCGGTTTCGAGCGGATCGAGCTGGAGCGGCTCGAGCACCTCGTTCAGCTCGGACTGGCGCACGTTTCCGCGTTCCTCGGCTCCTTCGACCACGCGTTGGAGGTCTTCCGAGAGCAGCAGGATGTCAGGCTCGGTCCTCACCCTCGTCGGTTTTATCCAATCCGCCAAGTCGCCGAAACCTTGTTGTCCGGACCGTAAATTACGATCGAACGCGTGTTCGGAGACGAGTGCGTGTGCGAGACCTGCGGCCGGCACTACGTCCACGACTGGCACAAGGGTCATAGGGCAACGCGGTGCAATTCGTGCTGCGCGAACGGCTGGCGCGACCGGCGGGAACTGAAGCAACGGATGGTCGACTACAAGGGCGGGGCGTGCGTGCTTTGCGGCTACAGCAAGTGCCTTCGGGCGATGGACTTTCACCATCTCGATCCGTCGACGCAAGCGGTTCAACATCGCGCCGAGCCACAATCGCAGCTGGGAGTGGCTTCGACGCCAGGAACTCGACAAGTGCATGCTCATCTGTTCGAACTGCCATTACGAGCTCGAGGCCGACAGCCGGCCACCGGCGACCGCGGCGAGACGACCCAAATGGCGATTCCACGTGCGAGCGCTGCGGCCGACGCTTCAGGTTCGCGCCCCGTCGCGGAATGACCCGATACCCGCTGCAACTCGTGCTGCGCAAATCGACAGACGCCGGAAGCACGGCGCTGAGCTCAAGCTCTGGATGGTCGACTACAAAGGAGGTTCCTGCCTGCTCTGCGGCTACCGGCGCCATCCGGCGCGCTTTGACCTTCCATCACGTCGACCCAAGACTCAAGCGCTTCAACATCGCGCGGATCGCAAACCGGAGCCTTGAAGTCACTCCGCGAGGAACTCGACCGGTGCATCCTCGTATGCGCCAACTGCCATGACGAGATCGAAGACGGCTCAAAGTACGTGCCGGCTGAGGCTCGTGTGCGCGGTACGCACGGCGACAGAGCACCTTCCACGGCTCGAGCGCCGTCCACAAGGCCGCCCACGGCAGTCGTAAAACCAGTACACGAGAATCGTTCGTTATGTTAAGTCAGGACTTTCTCGGCTCATACGCCTTGCCGGGCGTGCCGCCGAGGGCGAGCAGCGTGACGCCCTTCTCCCCCGGGACGATCTTCCGCTTCTGCTCGGGGCCGACACGCGCGAGGGTGCCGCGCTCGAGGTGCCAGGTCTCGCCGTCGGCCTGGAGGGTCGCGTCGCCGTCGATCACGACGTAGACCTCTTCCTGGCCGTTCTCGGCATGGTCGTGGTGGGGGAACTCGTCCCAGTGGGCGGGGAGGCGCTCGACGTTCATCCCCCACGCCGTTACACCCAGCCCCTTGCCGGCGTAGAGAAACTGGCCCGCGTAGTCGTCGAGCTCGTCGAATGTCTTCACGGTGACGTCAGTCATGGCGTGGCTCTCGGCCTCCTTTTCGGTCGCGTCGAAATGGTGAATGCGTTCTCGGCGCAAAGTGCGCGATTTTCCCTTTCCTTCCCGTTGCACAGCTCTTGAACCGTCGTGGTCGGACGTCTAGATTGCGAACTGCGTCGAGCACGGAGCGTGAGTAGGTCGAAGCCGAGCTGAGAGGCCGTACGCGCAAGCGGAAGGTCAGTCGGTTCGGGGGACGAAAGCGCAACCGGCTCGGCGAATTTTTTTGGTCCCGTTTCCTTTTGAGTCCGGCGGTCGCTCAGGCTGGCCCGCCTTTTTTGAGCTCCCTCGATTCAGGGATGGCTCTGAACGGGGAAGCCTGTAATGCTCCCCTGCGAAGGGGGTTCATGCATCTCACGGTGGTCGATGAGGCGTCGGCTGCGGCTCTCGCTCAGTTCCTGAGCGCGCGGGACTGTGCGGTCTACCCCACCGGCTCGACGACGATGGAGGTCAGCCCGCTTGGGTCTTTCGACGTCGACCGCCTCACTCCCCGTCTTGCCGCGCAGCTGAAGGAGTGGCTGATGGAGACCCCCGGGATGGCGGTGCGACTCGACACCGCACCCTCCCCTGGGCCGGGAGTAGTCGTTCCGTTGGACGTCGACGAGGCGCCATGCTGACCGGAATGAGGACGATCGGGATCACTGTCTCGACGGGAGCCGAGGGACTCGCCACCGGGACGGTCGACATGGACTTTCCACCTCAGTTCGCGCTTGTCACGGTGTCGATTTCGCGGTTCCTTGACATCACTGACGACGACAATCTCGTGATCATGCGCGCCGGAATCCTGAACTTCCGATTCCGGAATGACCACGGGACTGACACACAGGTCGACTTTCCGGCTGGACCGAACGATCCGATCAACGCCTTGCCGGCGGCTTTCTCACACGATCAGGTGACACACGTGACGATGCAGGTGCTGGCGGCGGGCGGATTCACGCGGGGGCTCATGACGGCGTTCTTCTGGGGTTAGGAGCGAGCTATGGAAATCACATCCTCACCGGGCATGTCGGAACCGGAAGAGATCCAGACGATGGCGGTCTACGACCCGAAGACGGGAAAGATCGTCCACCAACACCACGTCGTTCGGTTTGAGGGCGCGCCAAAGCGGAGCAAGCAGGAGTTGGAGGCGCGTGCGATCGAGCTGGCGCGGTCGCAGACCGGGTTCGAAGGACCGCTCGCCGTATTCCATGCGACGGCGGACGCGTTCGATCAACCGGGGCATCACTCGATCGATCTGAAGACACATCAGCTGCGCACAGCACCGACGAGCCTCGCCGCGCGCGGCCCGCGCTGAGGTTTCAGTGCGTCTCGGGCTCGCGGCGAAGCGTGCGCACCTCGTCTTGCAGTGACTCGAGGTTGGCCGCGAGTGCGCTCACTCGCGCCTCGAGCTCGGTGAGACGGTCGGCCGACGGCTGGATGTCGGCCACGTCGTGGGTCGCCTCGTCGGGCGCCGCCGGCCCGTCTTCGCCGCCGAGGAGCTGCGCGAAACGGTCCTCCTTTTGGCCCGGCCGGCGCGGTAGCCGCCGCACGAGTTCGCGTTCGGCGAGGGCGCTGAGCGTGCGCTCGACGTCATCCAGGGCTGAGAACGGATAGAGCCGCTCGCTCCGCGTGCGCAGCTCGCCGACCGTCTGCGGCCCCCGCAACATCAGCACTGTGAGAACTGCCAAGGCGGACGGCGTCAGCGCGAGCGCCTCGTCAAGGAGGTGCTCGAACCTCGCCACTCGGCTCCCGGGACCGGTTGCGAGACGCGTCCAGCCGATCCGCGAGAGCCCATCGATCGCCGAGCGGATCGTCGACTCGTCGTACTCGACGACCGGGTCACGGTTGGTGGCCTGGTTGCACGCGAGCCGGAGAGCGTTCAGGGAGAGCGGATACTGGTCGGGCGTCGTCCGCTGCTTCTCGAGCAGGCACCCGAGCACGCGGATCTGGACTGCGTCGGCGTCCACGCTGGGAACGCTAACGGGCTACGCGCTGCGCCGAAACAGCCGCGCGAAGTTGATGGCGTAACCCCACCCGAACGCTCTAGGCGTGACCAAGCGCGGCTCTGCCGGGTTCCACCAACGCTGCTTCAGGCGCGCCCTGAAGCCATGCCGCCGCCAGTCGTACGGCACCCCAAGAAACGTGCCCGTGCGTGGCTCCTTGCTTGCACGTGAGATCGCGTGCTCCTTTCCCTTGCTTGTTGTTCAAAGCGTACTCCTGCACTGCCCGGCACACGTACAGTGCCGACCGATGTGGGCTCGAGGAGTTGCCGGCGTCGTGCTGTGCCTGGTCGGGGCCGTGTGGATCGCTCAGGGCACCAACGTGCTGCACGGGTCGGGAATGAGCGGTCAGGGACAGTGGGCCGTGATTGGCGTCGTCGTCGCCCTGATCGGCTTGGCGCTCCTCGCCTGGGCGTGGCGAATCCGTCGTTCTTAGGTGGCGGGTCGCTGCCAGTCCGGAGTCGCAGAGACCAGAACCGACACGGCCTTCTCGACCGGGATGTCGCTGAAGCCGCCGCCTGACAGCTTGAAGACGATGCGGGTACCTGGCGGGAGCGCTCCGTAGGTCGAGCCGCTGCCACCACCGAGAACGTTCCCGGCTGCATCGAGAATCACCGCCGAGTAGCTGGTGCTCTGCAGCATCAAGCTTGGATCGTTGTTGATCAGCTCGCCTGCGACATCTCCGACCCAAGACGGGTCGTACGTGCCGGGCTCGATCACGATGTTGTCGAGCGCAGGTGGATGGCCTTTGTGTCGCTGGCTGCCGCCCACCTGGATGACGGTCTCGAGCCTGGCGATCGGAGCGGCGCCCGGGAAGCCCAGATTGCCTCCGAGGGCGTAGGTCGACCCGGCGGGGATTTCGGAGATGTTTGCCGAGGTCGAGCCGAGCAGATGATCGTTGCCGAGCACGAAGTTGACGAGGACGGTGACGTTCAGCGCGTCCGCGTTCGGCGATTGGTTTCGAATGAGGATGCCGTAGCTGACGTCGGCGCTCCCGGACGAGCTCGTCTTGACCGAGAAGCCGTCCTTTTGCACCGACATCCGCGGCGGAATCAACCCGCCGACGACCAGCAGGCCGCCCGCGATCTTCTTCGACCCGGCGCAGGTGGCGCTCAGCTTCGCCACGTTCGCCTGGATCGACTCGGGAATCGTCCAGGACCAACTCGCGAGGCCGTTCACGGCCAGCTTCGGACTGAGTCCGGTCTGAGTCGGGTCCTTTGCGTACTTCACCGCGAGTGAGCAGAGCGCGCCGGGGCGAGCATGCGAGACGGTGACCGAGACCGATTGTCCGGCGACGGCACGTCCCGGGAGGTGCGTGAACTGAATTGTGGCCGGATTGCCCGCCTCGAAGCTCCCCGGTGCCAGCGTCAGCAGACCCACGGCGGCGACCGTGAGACCGAGCGCGGCTCGGAGACGAGACGAGATCATGCGACGGCCCACACGAGTTGAGACGCTTGCGACCGCCTCTCCTTGCGCGGTCCCGGGCCGATTCACTCGAACGAGGGACGGATCCCCGGTGAAGCCCGGTGGTCAACCACCCTTGGGGGGAAGAGTCAACCGGCCTTGTCCGTGCACTGTTGGGGAACTGTGGCCGGTTCAACTCTGTCTGCGTTCGTCGTCGGTGCCGGCCTCCTCGCCATCTGGATCGACACGCGCCACCCCAAGCTCGCGCCACAGTCGCTCTCGAGGCGCGTGCTCGCGGCGGCCTGCGCTGCGTTCATCCTCGAGGCGATGCCGATGTTCACCGGATCGACGCCTGCGGTCTACACGACGTTGTTCGCGATCGTGCTCCCGGCGCTCGTCGGCTCGTTTCTCACGGCTGTGTGGTTGCTTCGCGCGCTGCGCGATGCCCAGCTGAGCCACTGATCTCAAGGCTGCGCCAGGGCGCGAACATCAGCCGCAGCGAGCGACGAGGAAGGCTGCCGGTGCCGAGCTCCGCCTGAAACCGCGCGACGGTGTCTGGTGCCAGGTCCACGTCGAACCGGGGGCTGAAGTACCACCACTGCCGGATTCGCAACACATGCCCTCCGGGGTCGCAGCCAAGGACAAGCTGGCCACGGGGAGGGACTTTCCCAGCCTTCGTCCCGTCCAGATAGACCGTAAAGGTTCCGAAGCGCGGATCGCCAAACCAGTCGCGCTCGGTGGCGACGACGATGGTTGCGCGTCGTCCCATCACCCCACCTTAAGCTCGAGACTGGACGCCCACTTCGTAGCGACCGCCCGCAAACTGCGCGATTTTCGATTTGCATGGCCTTGTATCGCCATGGCGCAAAGCACTAGATTGCCGCTTGCGCCGACCACGGAGCGCAAGTAGGTCGAAGCCGAGCCGAGAGGCCGTACGCGCAAGCGGAAGGTCAGTTGGTTCGGGGGACGAAAGTGCAACCGGGTCGGCGAATTTTTTTGCCCTGAGTTCACGGGACGAGAGCTAAAGATCTCGTCCCTTTCAGGTACTCAGACTTTGTAGAGCATGCACGACGAATCGCTCGATTGGCATGCTCGAAATGGAAACCGTGCAAAGAGCGCATTTTCCAATTCGTCACCTCTTGCATGGGATGCGCACGCGTCGTACTGTCCCCCTTGCACCGAGAACGGAGCGCGAGTAGGTCGAAGCCGGGCCCGAGGGCTGTACGTGAAAGCGGAAAGCCAACAGGTTCGGGGGACGAAAGCGCAACCGGCTCGGTGAATTTTTTTGCGCAAATGTCCGGACGAGATCTTTAGCTCTCGTCCCGGGGAACAATTACGATTGGGCAGACGATGCGTTTCCCCGCCTTCTCCCACGGCACGACGTCCTTCTTCTGGGCGCTCGGGCTCGCCGTCTACATCTGGCTCGGCGGAATGGCCATCGGCATGTCGCGCGCGACAGCAGTCGTCCTCGCCGCGGTGGCGGGGTGTGCGATCTTCCTCTACGTCCGGCTTTACGGCGAGGACGATCCGCGCCGACCCTGGTGAGAGTCGCTCAGCGCGTCGAGCAAGAAGTCTGTGAAGTCCCGGCCGAGCATCTCCTCGAGCCGCGTGCGCGGCGGCACGGGGATCGGGCGAGGCTCAACCTTGGGAGTGATTGGCTGGGATGTTGACGGCATGCTCGATCTATCGGCCAGCCCACACCGCCTGCAATCCCTGAGCGGAGGGGTTCAAGCGCCGCGCTGTGCGTCCCTCGGTTGAGGCTCGTACGTCGAGTGTTTTAGGTCTGCGCCTCAGTCGAGAGCAAGCCGGCGCGCGTCGAAGCTCGACGAATAGAGCTCGGCCCGGAAAGCATCGACAGTTGCCGCAGCATCATCTCGGAACACATGCGGCACGACGCCGATCTGCCGATCGTTGAAGAACGGCACGTCGACGTGCTCACGCGACACGAGGTTGATCGAGGTGCGCGCGCATACCGGGCAGCGCACCGCCATCCCCACGCGACCACCCGGTCCAGCCTCGGCCAGCAAGCGGAAGGCCGACGGAAATACCGGCCGCGCGCGATCCTCCGGCCAACAGAAAAAACTCCAGGGCCACTCCCCCGCTCTGATGCGCTGCACGGCGAGATCGGTGAGCTCGTGCGAGACGGAGTCATTGCGCGACGTCATCAAGTTCAGAAACGTCCGCTCGTCTTCGAGCCCGAGCGGCGCGAGGTCGAGGTCGTCGTGTGCGACAAGCCCCGGATGCTCGTCGCCGCAGCCGCAGGCGAAGACGATCCGGTAGACGGCCGGGTGATTCGGGCCGGGCAGTTCGTCGAGCCGGCGGAAGCGCGACAGCCGCACCGAGGTCTCACCGTGCCGTGGGCACGAGAGGCGATAGCTGGCTGTCAGCGCGTCGTACATCCGCTTCGTATATCTGACGAAGCGGACAGAGCATTTGATAGGCACAGAGCATTTGATAGGGACGAGATCTTCAGCTCTCGTCCCTTGAACAGTGACCGCGAGGGTTAGTAGGCGATCAGGGCGTGCACATCGAGGTCTTTCAGCTTCTCGCGCCCGCCGAGGAAGGTGAGCTCGATGATGAAGCAGGCACCGACGACTTCTCCGCCGAGCCGCTCGACGAGGCCGCAGATCGCCTCGACGGTCCCGCCGGTTGCGAGCACGTCGTCGTGGATCACGACCCGCGCGCCCTTCGGGATCAGATCCGGGTGCAGTTCGAGCACGTTCTCGCCGTACTCGAGCACGTAGCTCGCGCTGACCGTCTCCGGTGGGAGCTTGCCCGGCCGGCGAGCCGGGACGAAGCCGCAGCCGGCCGCCGCGGCGATCGCGGCGCCGAGGATGAACCCGCGCGCCTCCGCCCCGAGGATCACGTCGGGCTTCTTCTCGCGCACCCAGCCCGCGAGCGCGTCGATCGTCTCCTGGAGCGCCTCGCGGTCGGCAAGCAGCGGCGTGATGTCCTTGAAGCCCACGCCGGGTGTCGGGAAGTCGGGGACTTCGCGGATCTTTGTTTTCAGGTCGATCACGCCGATGCTACGTCCCGCACCTCGCGCCAGAGGAGCAGTGCGGTCAGCTCCTGCGCAAGCTCGGTCGAGCGCCTGGAGATCATGGATCCCCGCTCCCCGACGCTCCGCGTTGCGCGACCGCAGCGCAGGGGCGACGAGCTGCTCGAGCAGCGCCGCCTCGCGGTCGGTGGCGGTGCGGAATGTGCGCAGGTGGCGCGCGTCGACGCCGAACCGCGTGAGCTGTGCGCAGACGGCCGCCACGTCGGCGTCGGATTCCGGGTAGCGCTTGTCGTTGCCGCTGCCGGTCGGCGCAAGCAGGCCGAACGACTCGAGATCCTTGGCGAAGTCTGGCCGAACGCCCGCCCGGAGACAGAGCTCGTCCAGGTCGATCTCCCGGATTCGCTGCGCGAGACCCGACGGCTTCCGGCGCTTGCGGTCGGCCACCCCCGGCGCGGACAGCTCGTCCTTGATCACGCGGAGCGGCAGGAACTCGTCGCGCTGGAGGCGCAGGATCGTGGTCAGCCGCTCGAGGTCGTCCTCGCTGAAGAGCCGGTAGCCGCCGCGGGTCCGCTCGGGGCTGATCAGGCCTTCGTCCTCGAGGAAGCGGATCTTCGAGATCGAGATGTCCGGGAACTCGTCGGAGAGCCGCCGTACGACCTCACCGATCCTCAGGGGGCGTTCTCTCGCTGCCGTACTCATCATCGCTCCACGAAGGTCAGCCGGTACTTGCCGATCTGGAGCTCGTCGCCGTTCTCGAGCTCCTGGTTGTCGATCCGCCGGCGGTTGACGAAGGTGCCGTTCAGCGAGCCCTGGTCCTCGACGATGAACTTCCCGTCGCGCTCGATCAGCACTGCGTGGTTGCGTGACACGGTCACGTCGTCGAGGAAGATCTCGCAGTCGGGCGAGCGGCCGATCCGGGTGCGATCACCCGCGGGGCGGAACGTCTCCCCTGCCCTGCCGCCGCCCGAGCGCACGACGAGCGCCGGGCCCTCGAGGCCCTCGACAGGCTCGTGCGCGAGCTCGCCGACCTCGTCCGGAGTGAAGGTCTGGGTTTCGCTACCCGCCTCGCCCTTCTCGAGCAGCGCGCCGCAGCGCGAGCAGTAGTTCGCGGTCTCCGGGTTCTGGAAACCGCACTCGCTGCAGTAGACGTGCGTCACTCAACCATCTACCCCTCCGGGGACGACTTGCCGGAGAGGATCTCGGTCAGCCGCGCGACGTCGACCTCGTCGAGCACGCTCTTGCCGCCGGAACGCTGGAGCCGCGCGACGAGCTCCGCGCGGAGGATGTCGATCTTGCCGTGCAGGATGCGACGCTCGTAGCTGACCTCGCGCTCTTTCGCCTCGAGGTCGTCGTTGAGTTTCTTGAGCTCTTCGTCAGAGAGCGAGCCGAGATCCGGAAGCGGTTCCACAGGGCACCTTTCGTCGTGGCTGACGTGATTACAGCGGAGGTCCGCTCAACCGTCAACCTCAACTTGAGAATTCAGGCTCCCGATTTCCCGCCGCCGGGCCGATCTCCTCCCCCTCGACCACGCTTTCGACCGCCGAAGCGAGCTCTCCGGCCGAGATCTGCGGAGGATTCATCGCTTGCACCCTCGGCGTAGAGGTGGAGTCACCGGCTCGTCAGGATCCGGGAGCACCAGCGTCCAGCCACGCTCGTCGAAGACCTTGATCCCGTCGAGCAGGTCGACGTTTCCCTCGGCGAAGCGTTCGTTCAGCACCCGCATCACGGTGCCCTTCAGCGCCCACGGGCACGACAGCTCGCGGTGGATGAGCGTCGGACGCGGCAGCTCGGCGACGAGCTCCGACAGCGGCCGGTCGACGCCGGCGAGCAGCTCGAGCAGCTTGCACAGCGACGCGATCGCGTCGTAGGCGGGCAGGAACTCCGGGAAGACGTAGCCGCCGGTCGTCGCGCCGGCGAAGACGACACCCTTCTCCGTCGCCGCCTGGGTCAGCGCCGGCAGCGATGCCTGCGTGCGGACGACCTCGAGGCCCTCGGCAATGCGTCTCGACCTGACTCGTCACGGTCACGGGCACCGCGACGTGTCCTTTGCGCCCATGCCCGGCGAGCAGGCGCAGGTAGAGGAGCAGCGCCTGGTCGAGCGGCACCGGCCGGCCGTGCTCGTCGACGAGCTAGAGCCGCTCGCCCGCGCGGTCGAACACGGCACCGAGGTCAGCGCCCACCGCGGTCACGAGCCGGCGGGCCCGCTCGAGCGACTCACCGGCCTGAAGCGACTCCCCTGCGGCGTCCGACTCGTACGGGTGTGCCGTGATCGCCTCGACGCCGAGCGGGCCGAGGACGAGCGGCAGGACGTATGACGCCGACGAGAGCCCGAAGTCGACGACGATCCGAAAGCCGCGCTCGCGGATCGCGCCGGCGTCGAGGCTCGCGAGCAGCGCCTCGGCATAGCTCTCACGTGCGCGCGACGGGTACGTGATCGTCTCGACCTCCTCGAACGGCACGCGGCGAAGCTCCTGCCGCGCGTAGTGCTTCTCGACCTCCCGCTGCAGGCCGGCCGAGATCGCGATCCCCGGCCGCTCGAAGATGCTCACCTGGATCGCCTCCGGATCGGTCGACGACGTGCCGACGTGAAACGCGGCGTCGTAGTTCTGCGCGTTCAGCCAATGCTTGCCGACCGGCGCGGGCAGAGTGCGAAGGTCGACGACCTCCACGCCGGCCGAGTTCAGGCCGGCCATGATCGCCCGCTTGACGGCGCGATAGGCCGGCGCCGACTCACGGGTCGCAACGACGCGCGAGCCGCGGCGCAGTGCCGTGCCGAGCGCGGCGCCGAGGCGCACCGCGACGTCCGGGGTCAGGTCGACGTTGACGAGCCCCGTCACCTGGCTGCGGGTGAACAGGCGCGTCGAGGCACGCGACTCCCAGATCAGGCTTTCGTGCAGCTGCGCGCCGTACTCGACCTCCTTGTACGGGTAGACGCGCACACCGGGATAGATCACGGATTGGTCGCCGACGATCACGTGGTCGCCGATCGCGACGCCCTCGTGCAGACGCGCGTGTGTCCGGATGTCGCAGTTCCGGCCGACGATCGCGCCTTCGACGATGGCGGCGCGACCGACGTACGTGCCGGCATCGATGATCGAGCGCGCGATTCGCGCGTGCTCTCGCAGCGTGACGCCGGACGCGAGCACGGTGTACGGCGCGACCACGGCGTCGGGAGCGATCCGGCATTCGCTGCCGATGAAGACGGGTCCTTCGATCTCCTCGACGTTTTCGACCTCGACCCCGTCACCGATCCAGACGTTGCCGCGCAGGCGCATCCCCGGGATGTTCAGCCGGACTTTCTCGTCGAGCGCGTCGAAGTTGGCCTGCCTGAACTGATCGAGGTTGCCGATGTCCTGCCAGTAGCCGTCGCAGACGTAGCCGTACATCGGCCGCCCCATCTCGAGCAGGAGCGGAAAGAGCTCCTTCGAGAAGTCGTAGGGCCGGTCGCGCGGAACATGCTTGAGCACTTCCGGCTCGAGCACGTAGATGCCGGTGTTGATCGTGTCGCTGAACACCTGACCCCATGACGGCTTCTCGAGGAAGCGCTCGACGCGTCCGTCCTCGTCGGTGACGACGATCCCGAACTCGAGTGGGTTCTCGACCGACTTCAACCCGATCGTCACCGCCGCGCCCTTCTCGCGATGGAACTCGACGAGCCGGGTGAGGTCGATGTCGCAAAGCGCGTCGCCCGAGATGACGAGGGTCGTGTCTTCGAGGCGGCCGCTGGCGAGGCGGACGGAGCCGGCGGTGCCGAGCGGTGTCTCTTCGACCGAGTACTCGATCTGGAGCCCGAGGCTCGACCCGTCGCCGAAATAGGTCCGGATCGCCTGCGGCAGGAAGGCGACGGTGACCACGATCTCCTCGAAGCCGTGCTCCCGGAGCAGCTCGAGGATGTGCTCCATGCACGGCTTGCCGACGATCGGCACCATCGGCTTCGGCTGGTTCGAGGTCAGCGGCCGCAGCCGCGTGCCCTCGCCGCCCGCCATCACCACGGCTTTCATGCCGCTACCTCCGTCCGCGCCTTGCGCGCGTAGAACACGAGCGAGATCGCCGCGACCACGAAGCCGACCCAGAAGAGCCATCTCGGCCACGCCGTACCGTGACGGGTGATCATCGTGAACGCGAGGCTCGAGTAGAGGAGCCAGGTCGCGACCTTGCCGAGCAGGTTCACTTCGAAGCGGTAGCCGCGTCCGATCGCGAATGGCGTTGCGGCGACGAGAACGAGGTCGCGCGCCGGAATCGCAAGTGCGAGCCACGGCAGGCGGCCGGCGTGCCAGAGGCAGACGACGGCGACGTCGATCAGCAGCCGGTCGGCAAGCGGGTCGGCGATCTTGCCGAAGGCGGACTCGACGTGCCAGCGGCGCGCGAGGAAGCCGTCGATCTGGTCGGTGATCGCCGGCCGCGCCGAAGACGATCGCCGCAGCCCAGCTGCTGCCGCCGTCTGCAGTGAGGATGATCGCCGCGAAGACCGGGATCACGACCAGCCGCCCGATCGTGAGCGCATTCGGAAGGAGCGCGAGCGGCGCCGACACCGTGCGAGCGGTCATACGGCATTCAGAGTAGTTGTTAGGTGCCAGAGGTACAGCTCTGGACCTTGTACACGGAGTTGTTGCTACGTGCCAGACTTCAGTGCCGCTTGCTTGGCGAAGAGCTTCGCCCAGTACGCCGTGCGGTCGAGGTAGGCGTCCTCGGCGGCGACGCCGTGCAGGCCCCAGGCGCCGTCGTAGGAGAAGTAGCGGTATGCGCCGAGCCTGAGCGCGGTCGCCGCCGGCTCGATCTGCGTGCCCTCCTGCCATTCGTTGAACGACGTGATCGTGATCCGGTCGGCGCCGGCGGCGAGCGCTGCGTGCCACATCGAGTCGTAGGTCGCACCGTGACGGCGCGGCTTCACGTGAGGATCGCCGACCGCGCGCCGCGCGTCGTAGCCAGGCCCGACCGACGGCGCGCACAGCAGCGCCTTGGCGTGTGCCTCCGCGCACAATCGCGACGAACACGCCGCGCGCCGTAGGTGACGGTGTCGTAGGTGTAGATGCCGCTGAAGTGTCCCGCTGCGGCCTGGCCGACGAGCCCGGTCTGGGCGAACGTCGTCAAACCCTGCGCGTGAAGCGCATCGTTCGCCGGGGCCCAGTCGGCGGGCTGCATCCCGACGAAGGCCTGGTAGACGTAGATCGTCCGGATCCCGAGTGAGTGCAGGTAGAGGGCGTCGTCGGTGATGCTTGCGACCGTCCGCCCTGCGTACGGCTCGATGTGAGCGGCGATCGCGATCCCCGCCAGGGCTCCTGCGGTGACGATCTCCGGCAGGCGCTGGTCCTCGGGTGAGCCTCGTCCCCACCACGAGACCGCGAGCTCGTTGATTCCCGCGCGCTGCACCTCGGACATTTGCGCCGCGATCACCGCGGCATTGCTCGACGAGTACGGCCCATAGAGCGGGTAGTAGTTCGACGCGATGTCGACCGGAGGTGCATGGCCGTTCTGGGCCCAGTGGTCGTAGCCCCCGTCCTCCGGGCTCGTCCCGAACCACGGGTAGTAGAAGGCCGAAACGACGACGCCGCCCGCAAGCGCGCCGGCAGGGGCGTAGACCGCAGCCAGCAGCGCACAGAGGAGGGCGAGGTACCGCATCGACGGGGGTCTTCGATCATCCCACGTTGAGCGGTGAGATCAAAATCGGCCGCCCCGATCGGCTCCTGGCCGGCCGCTGGAGGTCTACTCAGCGGCCGGCCACGGCGTCTTCTCGAATGTTTACTGTCGCGCAGCAGTCGCGCGCAGAGCCGCTACCACCAGGCGCCGCGGCTGCGGCCGCCGACGCCGCCGGCAAAGAACGAGATCAGCCAGACGAGCGCGAGGACCACCGCGACGACGAAAAGCCAGTGGACCGTGATGGCCACTCCGAACGCGACGATCGCGAGCAGTGCGAGGAGCACGAGCAGAAGCATCCTGGTCACCTACCTTTCAGGGATCGGGAGTAGCGATACAACGCCGTTCGGGCGCACTTGGATACGCCTTAGAGCTCCTAACAAAACGAAGCACGGGCTGCCGGAACGCGCTGGGCGGCGCGCTGCCGCGTCCTCAGTCGCGTCAATAGCGCTGCTATTGCCGCTCCCTGCGTCCTTGCATCGCATCCGCCCATCACGCCCCGGCAGCGCGTGGTCATTTCGTTAGAAGCTCTTAACTGAAGGTCTCCAGCGGCCCCAGCCACGACGCTGCGCCCGTGCGGCACGCGGCCCGATCCACTACCGGCAATGTTGGGCACCCGGCCCTGAGGAAGGCTCCGTTGGTGTCGACGTTCAGCGCCTTCGCGATCCATTCGATGCACCCCACGCGCTCCGCGCCGAATCGCGTGCATCGCTGAACGAGTCGCACCTGTGCGCTGACCGGTGAGCCCACGAGGTCCTGTGTCGCGGTTCCACGCGCGCAGGCGACCCTGATGTCGGGAGCAAGTTGCGTGCAGCCATCGAGTTGCCGCTCGGGAAACCCGGTGTTGAAGGTCACCGCCGCACCGGTGATGCATCCCTCACGCTGCAGGCCGCGGAGCCCCGCGCATACGGCCACGAGGTCGCTGGGTGTGTTCAGCGCCCGGCTCGGCGGCGACTCCATGAACGCGCGATACCAGCAGGCACGTACGAACATTGCCGGTTGGCGTCCGCACAGCGCTCGCGGTCTGAGCGAAGGGCCGAGTTGCACCGTCCCGTCCACGCCACTCAGCGAGAACCAGTAGTCGTGGTAGGCGCCCTGTGCACAATCGACCACGTCGACGTGCGGTAGCCGGCTGCACATCCGCAGCGCGATCGGCAGCTCCTCGTTGTACGCGCGCATGTATGCATGACCGAGGCCGTGAACGCAGCTGTACGCCTGGTAGCGAGTCTGCGATCCTGCACAAGCGCGGGCGACCGACGCCGGATCGAGTTTGCGAATCGCAGGCCCGAGCGCCGAGACGAGTCCGTGTGCGAACCCCGCCGAGCATCCCGGGTCGTTCGTTCGCGGCAGGTAGGTCTGCAACGACGCGAGCGTCACGTGATGGTCGAGCGCATAGTTGCGTCCAACCCAGTGCATGATGATGTGGCAGCTCTCGACGAGGTAGCCGCCCGCCCGCTTGACGGCAGCGTCGATCAGCGGGAGCTCGGTCGCAGTGTCGGCCGTCGGGTCGACGAGCACCAGCAACCGCCGCTGGAAGCACGTCTGCGTCCGGGCAAGCGAGTTTCCCTCGCCGGAGTCGCAGAGCTGCACCGCCGCGTCGACGCCGCGGTCGACCGTGGTTGCCTGCGGCGGTGGCTGCGCGCTCTTACCGCCGCAGGCGGCGAGGATGATTCCGGCGAGAAGCAACAACGCGCCCAGGCGGGCGCGGCGGACGTTCATAGTCGGGGCGACAGGATTCGAACCTGCGACTCCACGGCCCCCAGCCGTGTGCTCTACCAGGCTGAGCTACGCCCCGTCGCGCCGATCGTAGCGCAACGTCGAAGCAGTCCGATTCGGCAGAATGTCTGCGATGAGCGCGACCTCCTGTTCTCACCTCGACCAGATCAAAGTCACCGAACTGCCGGCGGAGATCGCGGGCTGCGAGGAGTGTTTGAAGATCGGTGGCCGCTGGCTGCACCTGCGCATGTGCATGAGCTGCGGCAAGATCGGCTGCTGTGACTCGTCGCCGAACCAGCATGCGAGCAAGCACGCGCGCGCCGATGGGCATCCGATCGTTCGCTCGGCGGAGCCGGGCGAGGACTGGAGCTACTGCTTCGTCGACGAGGTCGGGTTCGTCCTGTAGTGAGCTGGCCGCCGCTTCCCTACCGCGAGTGGCAACCGACCAAGGAGACGCTGCACCGATACGCCCAGATCGTCGGCAAGATCCGGATGTCGCTCGTGCCATTCCGCAACCACTGGTGGCACGTGACGCTGTATGTCTCGACGCGCGGCGTCACCACCGGCCCGATGCCGTACGGCGACCTGAGCGTCGAGATCGAGCTCGACTTCATCGAGCACCGCGTGCGGGTTTCCACGAGCGAGGGGCGGGAAGCCGGTTTCGCGCTTCGCGATCGAACACCCTGCGCGCAGTTCTACAGCGAGCTGTTCCGCTCGCTCGACGATGTCGGTGTCTCGGTATCGATCAACGCGAAGCCGTTCGACCTCGGCGACAGCCCGCCCTTCCCCGACGATCTGCAGCACGACAGCTATGACGCAGACGCCGTGGAGCGCTGGTGGCGGATCCTTCGCCTCACCGAGCACACGCTTGCCAGGCTCGCTTCCGGGTTCACGGGGAAGTCGAGCCCGGTCCATCTCTTCTGGCACAGCTTCGATCTCGCGCACTCGCGGTACTCGGGCCGTCCTGCACCGCCGATCGAGGGCGCCGACCCCGTGAACGCGGAGGCGTACTCGCGCGAGGTGATCGCGTTCGGGTGGTGGCCGGGCGACGATCGCACCACGCCGTTTCCGGCGTTCTACTCCTACACCTCGCCCGAGCCGGACGGGTTACGCGCCAAGGCGCTCTCACCGGCGGAGGCGAAGTGGCAGGACATGGGTACGAGCTCGCTCGCGATCCTGCCGTACGACGCGATCCGCGAGACGGCGGATCCTGCGGCGGCTCTGCTCGGGTTCTACGAAAGCGCGTATCACGCGGGCGCCACCGCGGCCGCCTGGGACGTCAAGCTTCTCCGGGGCTAGAGCCGTTTGTAGAGACGGTCGACCATCTCGGGCATCCGCTCGAGCTTGTCCGTGATCACGCGGAGCCGGTATTCGCGGAAGTGCTCCGGATCGACGTCGAGTGCACTCGCGAGCCGCTTGATCACGTCGTTCGAGGGAACCGGGCGGTTCCCGTGCACGAGGTGGTTGAGATACCCCGCGGACAGAGCCGTCTTCGCAGCGAGGCCGCGATAGGTGACCCCGATCTCGTTCATCAGCCCCTCGATCGCCTCCCCGAACGGCTCCGAACTGAATCTCCGCCGCTTCGCCATTTCACCCCTCCTTGCCCAACTCGGAAATGTCTACACGCCGCTCATCCCCTGTTGCACGGTCCCGCAGATCGACCTGACCGTCCTCGAGCGTCTTGCGTCCGACTGTAACGCGCCGGGGTAGGCCGATGAGGTCGGCATCGGCGAACTTCTCGCCGGCGCGCTGGTCGCGGTCGTCGAGCAGCACATCAGCTCCTGAATCGGAGAGGACACGCGCTGCCTCCGCGGCCTGCTCCTCGACGCCCGGCAGAGCGACGATGTGCACGTCATACGGGGCGATCGCTGCCGGCCAGATGATCCCGTTGTCGTCGTGGCTCTGCTCGACCGCCGCTGCCATCACGCGGCCGGGGCCGATGCCGTAGCTCCCCATCACGAGCGGCTTCTCCTTGCCATCCTCGTCGAGAAAGGTCGCGCTCGAGCGGCACCGAGTAGCGCGTGCCGAGCTTGAAGATGTGACCGATCTCGATCGCGGTGCGGAAGCTGCAGCTCGCCGCCGCAGACGATGCAGCGGTCGCCTTCCTTCGGCACGCGGATGTCGGCGAAGCGCGGCTGATAGTCGCGTCCGGCCTCGACGCCGCGCAGGTGCCATCCGGTGCGGTTTGCGCCCGCGACGAACTGCCCTTCGCGCAGCGTCTCGTCGGCGACGATCTCTCCGTCGAAGCCGATCGGGCCGAGCGAGCCGCCGGATCGGCGCCAAAGGCCGCGCGGATCTCGTCCTCAGTCGCGCGGCCGAACGTTGGCGCCGAGCGCCGCGATCAGCTTGTAGATCGTCGAGCCGGTCGTCGCCGCGGACGAGCGCGAGCACGACCGTGCCGTCGTCCTTCGACGATCGGCATCGCCTTCGACGTCGCGGCCGGGTCGATGCCGAGCGAACTCCGCGAGCGCCTCGATCGTCGTGATCCCCGGCGTCTCGATCTGCTCGGGTTTGTCGAGCGCTGCGGGAAACTCGGGTGCACGCGGCACTGTGCGGGCGATCTCGAGGTCTGCCGCGAAGTCCCCGTTCACGCAGGTGACGAGCGTGTTCTCGCCCGAGCCCGACGGCGCCAGGAAGTCGACCGACGCGCTGCCGCCCATCATCCCCGACTCCGCCTGCACGGCGTGGTACTCGAGCCCGCAGCGCTGGAAGATGCGGTGGTAGGCGGCCTCGTGCGCGCGGAAGCTCACCTCCAGGCCCTCCTCGTCGCGGTCGAGCGAATAGGAGTCCTTCATGATGAACTCGCGCACGCGAATCAGGCCGGCACGCGGGCGCGGCTCGTCGCGATCTTTCGTCTGGAAGTGGTACCAGGCCTGCGGCAGCTCCTTGTAGCTCTGCAACTCGCGCGCGTGGAACGTAAATGTCTCCTCGTGCGTCATCGGCAGGATGAACTTGCGTCCCGCGCGGTCCTGGAGGTGGAAGATCTCGGGGATCGTGTCGCGGCCGGTCGCCTCCCACAGCTCCTCGGGGGTGAGCACCGGGGCGAACCACTCCTGCGCCCCGATCGCCGTCCATCTCCTCGCGGATGATCTGCTCGACCTTGCGGTGCACGCGCCATCCGAGCGGCGTGAACGACCACAGGCCGGCCGACACCTGCCGGATGAAGCCGCGCGCGCACGAGCAGCTTGTGGCTGACCGCGTCGGCGTCCGCCGGCGCGTCGCGCAGGGTCGGCAAGAACAGCTGGGAAGCCCGGGCGATCATCGTTGCCCGATCAGGCTATTCGAGCGGGATCGCGCTTGCTTCGGCCATCGCGAGAGCGGCGGGCTTCGCGTGCTTGCGCCGCTCGGGGCGGTGCATGCCGGCGGCGATCCACGAGTCGATCTCGTTGAAGAGCTCGTCGACGAGCACGTCGGACTCGACCTTGCGCAGCACCTTGCCGTGCGCGTAGATGAAGCCGGTCTCGCGGCCGCCCGCGATGCCGAAGTCGGCGTCGCCCGACTCCCCCGGTCCGTTCACCGCGCAGCCGAGCACTGCAACCTCGAAGTGCTCGGGGTACTCGCGCAGGCGCTCTTCGACCTCTTCGGCGAGCGTCTGAACGCCGACGTTGTCGCGGCCGCACGACGGGCACGCGATCAGAATCGGGCCGCGCTCTCGCAGCCCGAGCGACTTGAGGATCTCCCACGCGACCTTCACCTCTTCGACCGGGTCGGCGGTGAGGCTGACGCGGATCGTGTCGCCGATTCCGTCGGCAAGCAGCGAGCCGAGGCCGATCGCACTCTTGATCGAGCCGGTCGACGGCGGCCCCGCCTCGGTGACGCCGAGATGGAGCGGGTACGGCACCTTCGACGAGAGGATCCGGTACGCGCGGATCATCGTCGGCACATGGCTCGATTTGACCGAGATCTTGAAGTTGCGGTAGTCGAGCTGCTCGAGCAGCCGCACCTCTTCCAACGCGGCTTCGACGAGCGCCTCGGCCTGGTCTTTCTGCGCGAGCTCCTGGAGGTGCTCCGGCAGCGAACCGCCGTTGGCGCCGATCCGCATCGGCATGTTCACCTTCTTCGCCGCGGTGACAACCTCGGCCACCTTGTCCGGGCCGCCGATGTTGCCGGGGTTGATCCGCACGGCGGCGACGCCGGCTTCGATCGCCTTTAGCGCGAGGCTCGCATTGAAATGGATGTCGGCGATCACCGGAATCGGCGAGAGGCGCACGATCTTGGCAAGCGCCTCGGCGTCCTCGGTCTTCGGCACGGCGACGCGCACGATCTCGCAGCCGGCGCTCGCAAGCGCGGCGATCTGCGCCGTCGTCGCGGGAACGTCGTGCGTCTTCGTCAGCGTCATCGACTGGACGACGACGGGCGCGCCGCCGCCGATCCGGACGCCTCCTACGTCGACGAAGGCTTCGCTGGCCATGCCTCGATGTTAGCTGTGGCCCGGGCCCAAATCGTTCCGTAACCCGAGATAGAGCAGGAAGATGAAGAGAGACAGGCCGATGGCGCTGTAGCGCATGTAGGCGACCTGCGAGAAGGCCCTGCCGCGTACGCGTTCGACGATGGACATGACGATGTGGCCACCGTCGAGCGGCAGCACCGGCAGCAGGTTCAGCAGAGCGAGCGCGAGGTTGATCTCGGCGATGATCCCGAGGAACTCCTGGAGCGACTGCTTGAAGGCCTGGGACGTCACGCGAACGATGCCGACCGCGCTCGAGACGTTCTTCGTGCCGTGGCCAACGAAGAGGCCGCCGAGCGACGTCAGAGTCTGGGAGGTGAACAGGCCGACGACGCGCACCGCATGCCAGCACGCGGTCGGGAAGCTGTCGCCGGGGCCGGGCTCGCCCTTGATCGCAAAGCCGATGCGGTACACGCCGTGATCGAGACGCGCGCGGAGCGGGCCGATCGTGACGCGGTGGCCTTTCCGGACCACGATGAACGTGAACGGCCGGCCGTGTGTTGCCATGATCGCCGTCGGGATTGTGTCCGGAGTGATCGGATGCCCGGCAATGGACAGGATGCGGTCGCCCGCCCGGAGGCCTGCCGCCGCGGCAGGATGCTTCGGCAGCACGCTGTCGACGATGCGCGTGCTCTTGAACGCACCAAGCATGAAGAAGACGACAAGGAGGACGATCGCGAACGCGACGTTCGTCAGCGGCCCCGCAGCGATCACGACGACCTTCTTCCACACGCGCTGCCGCCAGTAGGCGTCCGGTGCGAGCGCCCATTCGAGCTCCTCGAGCATCTTGTTCCCAGGCAGATGCGGCTCGAGTTGCGTGGCGAGTGCGAGCGCAGCAGGTTCGTCGTCGCGTTCGAGCGCCGCGTCGAGCTCGTCGAGTTGCGGTGCTAGCTCGGCTTGCTGCTCAGGCTTGAGACTGTGGCGCAGGTCGCCCGGCGCCGGCCGGTGCATGCCCGGGATCTTCACGTACCCCCCGAGCGGCAACGCTGCGATCCCGTACTCGACTCCGCCGCGCACGCGCTTGACGAGCGGCGGCCCGAAACCGATGTAGAACTTGCGCGGCGTCATCCCGACCGCTCGCGCGACGAAGAAGTGACCGGCCTCGTGCACGAGGATCAGGACGGCGAGGCTGAGAATCGCGACGCTGATGCTCATGCCACAGCCACCAGCTCGCGGGCGCGGCGGTCTGCCTCGACGAGCTCGTCGAGGTTGCGCGCCGGTGCGCCGTCGACGCGCGCGAGCACGTCCTCGACGGCGGTCGCGATCTCGAGAAAACCGATCCGCCCGTCGAGGAACGCCTGAACGGCGACCTCGTTGGCGGCGTTGTACGCGCATGGATAGGTGCCACCCTTCACCCCTGCCTCGCGCGCCAGCGCCAGCATCCGGAACGTCTCGGTGTCAGGCTCGTGGAACTCGAGCGTGCGCAGGTCGAGCGGCGGCACGGGCGTTGCCGCGCGGTCGGGGTAGGTGAGCGCGTAGGAGATCGGCACGCGCATGTCCGGATAGCCCAGGTGCGCAATCGAGGCGCCGTCGCGGAAGCGGACGAGACCGTGGACGATCGAGGTCGGGTGGATCACCACGTCGATGCAGTCGTACCCGATGTCGAAGAGGAAGTGCGCTTCGATGATCTCGAGGCCTTTGTTGGCGAGTGTCGCGGAGTCGACGGTGATCTTCGGCCCCATCGACCAGGTCGGATGCGCGAGCGCCTCGTCAGGTGTGACGTTCTGCAGCTCGTCCCGCGTGCGGCCGCGAAAGGGACCACCGCTCGCGGTCAGCACGAGACTCTCGGGCTCGCCCAGCTGGGCGCACTGGAAGAGCGCCGAATGCTCGCTGTCGACGGGGATCAGTGCTCCCTTGCCGCGTTTGCGCGCCGCAATCGCGAGCTCGCCGGCGGCGACGAGGCTCTCCTTGTTCGCGAGCGCGAGTGTGACGCCGTGCTCGAGCGCCCACATCGTCGGCACGAGACCCGCGAACCCGACGACCGCGTTCAGGACGACGTCGGGCTGGGCGCGTTCGAGGAGTTCGGTCGGGTCGCCTCCGGTCTGCGTCAGCGGGGCAAGGCCGTCGATCGGCGTCGAGCCCGACGATGCGGCGACGAGCTCGAGCCCGGGATTTGCCTCGATCACCTCGATCGCCTGGCGCCCGATCGAGCCCGTCGCACCGAGGAGGGCGATGCGCTTCATGAGAGCGCCATGATCGTGAAGTACGCGGCGGGTGCGGCGAAGAGCACGGCGTCGAGCCGATCGAGCATGCCACCATGCCCGCCGAGCAGCGCGCCAGTGTCCTTCACGCCCGCGTCACGTTTCAGCATCGACTCGAACAGGTCGCCGATCGGTGCCGCGACCGCGAGTACCGCCCCGAGCAGGACGGAGTCGACGATCGTCAGGTAGTGCTGCTTGTACAGCGCGACGAAGGCGACGAAAACGGTTGCGATCGTGCCGAACACAAACCCCTCCCAGGTCTTTCCGGGCGAGGTCGTTGGCGCCATGCGATGGCGGCCGAGCAGCCGGCCGCCGAAATAGGCGAACGTGTCACCTGCCCACACCGCCAGCAGGACCGTCAGCGTCGCGAGACGGCCGTGGTCGGAGAGGTCGCGAAGGAGGATCAGGAAGCCGAGGCCGCAGCCGATCCACAACGCCCCCATCACCGTCGCCGAGATCGAGGCGGTGGGCGCCTGCCGCGTTGCCGAGATTCCCTTCAATGCAAACGCGAGCGGGAATGCGGTCAGCGCCCCGCCGAGCATCCACGGCAGGCCGCCGAGCTCGGCGCCGACGAGCGCGAGCGCACCGCCGACGTAGCCGGCCGGAGAGAGCGGGCTGAGCGGGCGTGCGAGCAGCCAGAACTCGTGCAGCGCGATCGCGCCTCCGACCGCAGCGACCGCGAACAGCCACCAGCCGCCGAAGTAGACGGCGGCGAGCACGACGGGTAGCGCGGCCGCCGCGACGAGCAGGCGCGAGACGAAGGTGCGTCATCGTCCGCCGAAGCGGCGCCGGCGCTGCGCGTACTCGGTGAGCGCCCGGCGAAGGTCGCGCTCGTCGAAGTCGGGCCAGAGCCGGTCGACGAAAACGAGCTCGGCGTACGCGAGCTGCCAGAGCATGAAGTTCGAGATGCGCAGCTCGCCGCTCGTGCGGATCAGCAGGTCCGGGTCCGGAAGCTCGGGCGCGTACAGGTTCGCGGCGAGCACGTTCTCGTCGATCTCGCGCGGGTCGACGCCGCTCTCGGCGATGCGGCGCGCGGCCTCGACGAGCTCCGCGCGGCCGCCGTAGTCGAAGGCGATCCAGAGGCCGAGCTTGCCGTTCAGCTCGGTGCGGTCCTCCATCGACTCCATCCGGCGCGCGGAGCTCCTCGGGCGCGCGGTCGCGGCGGCCGATGAACCGGACGCGAACGCCCTGCTCGGCGAGGTCGGGCAGCTCGCGCTCGATCGTCTCGCCGAAGATCTCCATCAGCGCATCGACCTCGTCCTGCGGGCCGCGACCAGTTCTCGGTCGAGAACGCGTAGACGACGAGGTGGTGGATGCCGAGCTCGATCGCGGCCTCGACCGTGCGCCGCAATGCGCGCGTGCCGGCGCGGTGACCTGCAGCGGTCGGGCAACCCACGCCGGCGCGCCCAGCGCCCGTTGCCGTCCATGATGATCGCCACCGTCTGGGCGACCTCGGGCAGGTCGCCCTTCCGGCAGCGGCCGGACGCGGGCGAGCGTGCGAATGCGGGAGATCAGTTTCATCGGTGTGGAAAGTCCGTCACGGTTTCTTAGCGGTGCCTGGCACCGGACATGTCTGGATTGGACGTGTCCTAGACCTCCATGATCTCGGACTCTTTGTGCTTCAGGAGGTCGTCGATCTTCGCGCACGTGGTCGTCGGTCAGCTTCTGCACCCGCGCCTCGGCGGCCCGCTCTTCGTCGTCGCCGACGTCGCCGTTCTTGACGAGCTCTTCGAGGTGGCGCATGACGTCGCGGCGGACGTTGCGGACCGCGACCCGGCCCTCCTCGGCCATGTGGCGCGTGATCTTGACGTACTCCTTGCGCCGCTCCTCGGTCAGCTGCGGGATCGGCAGCCGGATCATCTTGCCGTCGCTCGACGGCGTGAGGCCGAGATCGGACTCCATGATCGCCCGCTCGATCTGCTTGATCGCCGACGGGTCGAACGGCTGGATCGTGAGCATGCGCGGCTCCGGGACGTTGATCGTCGCGATGTTCTTCAGCGGCGTCGGCGTGCCGTAGTAGTCGATCTGGATCCGGTCGAGCAGCGCCGGTGAGGCCCGTCCGGTTCGCACCGAGTTGAAGTGCTCGTGTGTCGCCTCGACGGACTTGTCCATCCGGTGCGTCGCGTCCTTGATGAAATCGTCAATCGCCGTCACCGCGCGCGCTCCTTCGCTCGGGGTCGAGATGATCGTGCCGACGCGCTCGCCGCCGACCACGCGCCCGATGTTGCCGGGGACGAGCTCGAAGACGTGGATCGGCAGGTGGTTGTCCATGCAGAGCGAGAGCGCGGTCGTGTCCATCACCTTCAGGCCCTCGCTCGATCGCCTGGAGATGGGTGAGCTCCGGCAGGAACTTCGGCCTTCGGGATCGTTTCGCGGGTCGCCGTCGAAGACGCCGCGGAACGCCGTTCTTCGCCATCAGGATCGCCTCGGCGCCCGATCTCGAGCGCGCGCAGCGCGGCCGCCGTGTCGGTCGTGAAGTACGGGTTGCCGGTGCCGGCGGCGAAGATGACGACGCGCCCCTTCTCGAGGTGCCGGATCGCGCGGCGGCGGATGTACGGCTCGGCCACCTCGCGGACGTCGAGCGCCGAGAGGACGCGGGTGTCGGCGCCGTTTCGCTCGAGCGCCTCCTGCACGGCGAGCGAGTTGAACACCGTCGCGAGCATCCCCATGTAGTCGCCGGTCGCGCGATCCATGCCCTCGGCGGTCGCGGCCTCATGCCGCGGTAGAGGTTGCCGCCGCCGATCACGAGCGCGATCTCGAGCCCGGTCGCGTGCACCTCGACGAGCTCGCGCGCGAGCGTGTCGACGGTCGCGGCGTCGAGGCCGAACTCCGCCGGGCCCATCAGCGCCTCGCCGGAGAGCTTCAGGAGCGACCCGCCGGAAGCGCCGGAGCTGCGTGCTGTCGAGGGCTGCAGCCGCGGTCACGCTCAGCCGACCGAGAACCAGACGTAGTCGACGAGCTCGAGGCCCCCTGCGCGAGCGCCTTGGACACGGTCAGCGCTCGTGTCGTGGATCCACGCCTGCTCGCCCAGCACCGACTCGGCGTAGAAGCGCTTGTTCAGCATGCCGTCGACGATCTTCTCACGCACGTTCTCCGGCTTGCCTGCGACCTCGTCGGGAAGCTTCTCGAGGATCTCGCGCTCCGTCTGCGACGAGGTCGGCCGGCACCTCGTCGCGCGACGCGGTAGGTCGGCCGCGCGAACGAGATGTGCATCGCGAGCTGGCGCGGCAGCTCGGGGCTGCCGCCCTTGACCTCGAGCAGGACGCCGATCTTGTGCGCCGGCGGGTGGACGTACGAGACGAACGTCTCTCCGTGGCGCGGCGGTCATGCGCCGCGCACCGACGATCTGGATGTTCTCGCCGAGTCGTGCCGAGAGCTCGACGCGCCGCGTCCTCGAGCACCTCGACCGCCGACTTCGCCCCGATCGTGCACCTCGCGCAGCACGTCGCCGGCGAACGCGCGGAAGTCGTCGTTCTTCGAGACCGGCTCGGTCTCGCAGCCGATCGCGACGATCGTGCCGCGCTCGTCGTCGGTCTGCGGTCATGACGATGCCCTCGGTCGTCTCGCGGCCGGCGCGCTTCGCGGCTGACGCCATGCCCTTCTCGCGCAGGAGCTTCATCGCCGCGTCGAAGTCGCCGTCGGTCTCCTGGAGCGCGCGCTTGCACGTCCATGATCCCGGCGCTCGTGGCGTCGCGGAGCTCCTTGACCATCGCTGCGGAGATCTCGGTCACGCGTCCTCCCCGTCGCTGCGCCGACCTCGACGGCCTCCGGCGCGTCCGCCTCTTCCTCGGCGCCAGCCTCGGGCTCCGGC
This sequence comes from uncultured Actinomycetes bacterium, assembly GCA_963761365.1. Classification (GTDB taxonomy): domain Bacteria; phylum Actinomycetota; class Thermoleophilia; order Gaiellales; family Gaiellaceae; genus PALSA-600. Next base: position 376,688 of record CAVXHB010000002.1, read on the forward strand.
TCCGGCCCGGCTCCTTGGCCGCTTCGGCTGCCGCGGCTGCCGCAGACGCTGCGGCTGCTGCCGTCCGGCGGGCCAGGTCGGCCTCGGACAGCCGCTGCTTGCCGGCCTCGATCCCGTCGGCGACCGCCTTGACGACGAGCGCGCACGAGCGGATCGCGTCGTCGTTGCCCGGAATCACGTAGGCGGCCTCGTCCGGGTCGCAGTTCGTGTCGACGAGCGCGATCACCGGCAGGCCGAGCCGCCGCGCCTCGCGCACCGCGAGCTGCTCCTTGCGGAGGTCGACGATGAAGATCGCGTCCGGCTGGCGGCGCATGTCGGCGACGCCGCCGAGGTTCGACTCGAGCTTCTCGAGCTCGCCGACCATCGCGATCCGCTCCTTCGCGGGCAGCAGGGCGAGCTGGCCTTCGTGCTTGAGCGAGCGCAGCTCGTGCAGGCGCTGGATCCGGTCGGAGATCGTGCGCCAGTTGGTGAGCAGGCCGCCGAGCCAGCGGTTGTTGACGTACGGCATGCCGACGCGCCTCGCCTCGCCCGCGACCGCGTCCTGCGCCTGCTTCTTGGTGCCGACGAACAGCACCGAGCCGCCGCGCTCGGCGATCCGCGCGCGCAAAGTCGTGTGCCTCGTCGAGCAGCTGCTGGGTCTGCTGCAGGTCGATGATGTAGATGCCGCCGCGCTCGGTGAAGATGAAACGCTTCATCTTCGGGTTCCAGCGACGGGTCTGGTGTCCGAAATGGACGCCGGCCTCCAGGAGTTCCTTCATGGAGACGACGGGCATGGAAGCCCCTTTCGTCGGTTTCGGATTGCGGTGCACCGGCGGCGTCTCGGCGGGGACCGGCTGAAGCGCCGGCCACCGTCCACCTCGACCGTCCGCCGGGTCGAGGATTGGACAGCGCCGAATGGTAGCCGCTAGCCGAGCGCCGTCGAGGTAGCCCTGGAGCTCGGGCGGCGAGCGGCGAGCTCGACGTCGAGCCGCTCGTCCGTGAACGGGTGCGGGAACGCGAGCCGTGCGGCGTGGAGGAACTGGCGGCCGAGAGCTGGGTCGGCGACGCCGTAGACCGCGTCGCCGACGACCGGGAGGTCGATCGCCGCCAGATGGACGCGGATCTGGTGCATCCGCCCCGTCTCGAGCCGGACCCGCAGGAGCGCGTGACCGGGCAGCAGGCGCTCGATCTCGAAGTGCGTGACCGCGGCCCGCGGCGAGTCCGTGTCGAGCGAGACGCGCGTCGGGTCGTCGCGGTCGCGGCCGATCGGCGCCTCGATCCGCCCGCTGCGCGATGCGGGACGGCCCGCGGACGAGCGCGAGGTACGTCCGCTCGATCGCGCGCGTGCGCACGAGCTTCGAGAGCCGGCGATGCGCCTCCTCGGAGCGCGCGACCACCATCAGCCCGGACGTGTCGCGGTCGAGGCGGTGGACGATTCCCGGGCGCTCCGGCTCTCCGCCGGCGAGCTTGCCGGCCAGAGCGTCGACGAGCGTGCCGCGAGGCGACCGGCGCCGGGATGGACGACGAGGCCGGCGGGCTTGTCGACGACGAGCGAGGTGCTCGTCCTCCCAGACGATCTGCGGCGCACCGGGATCGGCTCGCGGCACCACGGGCGGTTCCTCGGTGAGCTGCAGCGTCTCGCCGCCTTCGAGCCGGTAGCTCTTCGGCCGGGCGCGCCCGTCGACGAGCACGCCCGCCTCGACCGCGCGCTCGGCCGCGCGCGCGACCCGACGTGGCGCGCGAGGAAGCGGTCGAGCCGTTCGCCTGCCGCCTCCGGCGGGACGACGAGCTCGGTCTCGCGTCACCGGGCGGCGACGTCGAGCGGGCGCCGCGGCTGCTTCGGCCGGCGATCGGCCACGACAGCGCGACGAGCAGGATCGCGACGCCGATGACGATGAAGCTGTCGGCGAGGTTGAACGCCGGCCACCAACCGGAGGTCGAGGAAGTCGGTCACGTGCCCGAGCCGGACGCGGTCGACGAGGTTCGAGACGCTGCCGCCGATCAGCAGGCCGAGCGCTGCCGGCAGCACCGGGTGGCGCGAGCCGGAGCGGGCGAAGAAGACGAGCATCCAGCCGACCGCGAGCGCCGTCAGCAGCGTCACGATCGCCGTGGCGGACGAGAAGAAGCCGAAGGCGATGCCGGAGTTCTGGACGCGGTGAATCGAGAACGGGCCGAGCACGTGCACGGACTCGTCCAGGCGAAGGTCGGCTCCTGACGACGTACTTCGTCACCTGGTCGCCGGCAAGCGCCGCCGCCGACGACGGCGGTCAGGCCCGCCCACTGCCGCAGCCCGGCACCGAGCGAGCGCTCGGCCATCGAGACGGGGGCAAGCCCGTTCGTCGACGAGCCGACGCGGACGTCCGGCTGTGGCCGCAGCGGGGTCCTCCAACGCCTGTCCCTATCCGCGGTCGGCGAGCCGCTGGTCGTCGATGCAGAGCGTTGCCCAGGGCCGCGCGCGAAGGCGCTCCTCGCCGATCGGCTTGCCGCATCGCTCACAGGTGCCGTAGGTGCCGTCGTCGAGCCTTCGCGAGCGCGCGGTCGATCTGGGCGAGCGTCTGCTGCGCGCCCTCCTCGAGGCCTTCGTCGAGCTCGCGGTCGACCGTGACCGTCGCGATGTCGCCAGGTGGTTGTCGGTCACGCGTCCGCCGGCGAGCTCGCTCGAGCTCGTCGACGATGCGCTTCCGCTCTTCGTCCAGCAGGTGACCGGGCCCGCGCCGTGCTTTCCACTCCCCGCAGTCTACGCCGACAGGGATCCGCCCAATCGAAGCCGCCGGAGACCTTGCGCGGCTGCCGCGGGTCTGCCTCCGCGGCCAGCTCGAACTCACGCGTGTCCTCGCGGCCCGGCCAGCTCGGCTCGGCGCTCGGCCTGCGGAGTCGGCTCGCCGGCTCGCTCTCTTCGACCATGCCGAGCGCCGCGCGCAGCAGCGCCTCGATCCGGCGCATCTCGGCGTGCAGACGCGCGCGCTCGCCCTGGGCAGTGCGCGTGACCGAACGCGCCTCCTGGTGCGCCTCGGACAGGATCAGCTCCGCCTCGCGCTTCGCCTGGTCGCGAACGTCGGCCGCGGCATGCTCGGCGGCGACGAGCGTGTGCGTCAGCAGCTCCTCGCGCTTGCAGCTCGTCGAGCTCGTCCTCGATCGTCTCGACCTCGTCGGCGAGCTCGCCGCGCTCGCGCCAGACGTCCTCGAAGCTGTCGGCGACCTCGGTCAGCAGCTCCTCGACGGCCGTGCGCTTGTATCCGAGGAGGCTCCGCGCGACACGAACGTGTCTCAACTCAACGGGTGTGTACGACATGTCTCCTCCTTGCTAGTGGAATTGGTCGAGGACGTTGTTGACGATCTCTCCGAGCGACGATAGACGCGATGATCGCCACCATCGGCGAGAAGTCGAGCGGCCCGAACGACGGCAGGATCCGCCGCCACAACCGCAGGTACGGCTCGCAGACGTCGTGCAGAAATCGCTGAATCGGATTCAGCGAATACGGCAGCCGGAACCACGACGCCAGGACGTAGACGAAGATGAGCAGCGACGTAGACGCTCGATGAAGACGGTCGACGAACAGCTCGACCTGCGTGATCGTGTCGAGGACGGCACCGCGCCTCCTTCGGGCTGCCGGCGCGCGATTCCTACGCGTCGCTACGCTTGGTTGATAGAAGCCGCCGCGCTCGAGGAGCTGAGCGCGCTGCTCGGCGCTCACCTCGACGTTTCGCGGCGTGAGCAGGAAGACCTTGTCGGCGACGCGCTGCATGCCGCCGTTCAGCGCGTAGGTGAGCCCGCTCGCGAAGTCGATCAGGCGCTTCGAGAGCTCGGTGTCGGCGCTCTGGAGGTTCAGGATCACCGGAATCCCCTGCTTGAACTTGTCGGCGATCTGCTGCGCGTCGTTGAAGCTGCGCGGCAGGACGAGGTGGACGCGTACGGCGTTCGGGTTCGGCACCGCCTCGAGCCGCGGTGCTGCGGCGGCGGTGGCCGCGGCGCGGGCGCGCGAACCGCGCGCTCGGCCTCGGCGACTCCGTCCAGTCGTCGAACTCCTGCGAGCGCCGGCGCGGCGTCAGCCGGCGCACGTTCGGCCGCTCGCGGTAGCTCTGCTCGAGCGTCTCCTCGGCGACGGCGCTCTCGTCGTCGTCGTAGAACTCCTCGTCCTCCTCGGCGATGCCGAAGTAGACGAGCGTCCGGCTCCAGAGGTCCCCAGAGGCACCTGTCGAGATGCGTAACGCCCGCTCACCGCGAACAACACGCTCCCGACCCGGACGTACGTCGCGCCTTCCTCGGCCGCGATCGCGGTAGTCCTGCGTCGTCCCCATCGAGAGCTCGGCCAGGCCGTGCTCGCCCGCGAGCGCGCGGAGCCGGCGAAACCAGTCGCGGGAGGCCTCCGGGTCTGCGGCCGCGGGCGGCATCGTCGAGAGGCCGCGAATCCCGTAGTGGAGGTAGTCGGCGATCTCGGCCGGCGCGACGCCGCCCTTCGTCGTCTCGCCGGCGAGGTTCACCTGGACGAGCGCAGGCACCTCGAGCCGCTCGGCCGCGGAGTGCGAGTCGAGCGAGTGGACGAGCTCGCAGATCCGGTTGACGACCTTCACCTTGTTCGACTGCAGGCGCCCGATGAAGTGCCAGCGGAACGCATCGCCGTACTCGGCGTGCTTCGCCTCGAGGTCCTGGACGCGGTTCTCGCCGACGACCTCGATGCCGGCCTCGGCGAGCACGCCCATCTCCTCGAGGGTCACGTACTTCGTCGCCGCGACGACCGTCACGCCCGGGCCGACCTCGGCCTGGACCCGCTCGTAGCGCTCGCGAATCTCAGCCGGCGATAGCACCGATCACACCTTGCGACGCCGCGCGTCGCACCGTCGCGTCGATGCGAGAAGAAGAGGTCGGGGTTGCAGCTGCGTGCAGAGATCGACCCGGTCGACGTCCGTCACACCCGCACGCCGCAGCGCACGCTCTGCGGCAGCCCAGAGGTCGAGGATTCCGTCCTTCGTCAGGTCGGGGTCGAACCGCGCGGAGACCTCCGGGCCGACCTCGTAACAGCACGGCCCGACTGCCGGGCCGACGACCGCCGCCATCGGCTCGCCGCCGAGCGCGGCGACACCGGCCTCGACGACGCCCGTCGGCGAGGCCGCGCCAGCCCGCGTGCAGGACGGCGAGCCGGGGTGAACCCTCGGTCGTCGCGATCGCGATCGGCAGGCAGTCGGCGCTCAGCGCGAGCATCGACAGGCCGGGCTCGTCGGTCCAGAGCGCGTCGCCGGGCTCGTCGCGAATGCCGGGCTCGGCGCGATGAACGCGTGCGGCGAATGACGCTGACGGTTGACCGACAGATTCTCGGCATCGAGCCCGATCGCATCGCAGGCGATGCGCCGGTTCTCCGCGACGCGCGCAGGATCGTCGCCGCGCGCGCCGAGGTTGAGCGACTCGAACGGCCCCGTGCTGACACCGCCGAGTCGCGTCGTGAATGCGACGACGTACGGCCCAGGTGCGCCCCAGCGGATCAGCGTCACGACAGCAGCTCCTGCGCGCGCGCGAGCAGCGTCTCGCGCCGGTTGAGGGCAGGGATCCTCGACGACAGCGTCGAGTAGCCCGTCGAGCGTCTTCCCGAGCTCGGGACCAGGCCGGTAGCCGAGCTCGATCAGGTCGGTGCCGTCGACCGCGAGGTCGGAAAGCCGATGCGGGCTGACGAGCTCGCTCTCGACGACGCCCCGGAACCGCCGCAGCCGGACGAGCTCTTCCTCGATCGCGCGGGCCGTCGTCGCCTTCCGATCAGGTCGGCCTCTCTGTGGTCGAGCAGATCGAGCGCAAGGCCGCCTCCGTGACGGCGCAGCAGGCGGCGCGCCCGAGCTCATCGCCTTCCCGAGGTCGAACATGTGGAAGCGGATGATCCGGACGACGCTCTCGCGCAGCTCGTTCGGGTAGCGCAGCCGTCGCAACGCATCGTCGGCGAGTTGCGCGCCGACCTCGGCGTGGTCGCGACGTCCGTGCCGCGCGTAGAAATGCAGGCGCCGGTCGCTTCCGCGCCACGCGACATGCGGTTGCCGAGGTCGTGGAACAGCGTCGCCAGCCGCACACGCAGCGGCATCCCCGCGTCGGCCGCCGCCTGCACGACGGCGAAGGTGTGCTCGTCGACGGTCAGGTCGTGGTAGAGCGACTCCTGATCGAACCCGACGGCCTTCACGAACTCGGGCAGGAGCTCGACGAGCACGCCGGTGTCGCGCGCAAGCCGCAGCGCCTGGCGCGGCTCGCGTCCGAGCAGCAGCTTGGACAGCTCCCCCATCCCGTCCGCCGCCAGACCCGCCGCCGAGCCGCTCGGCCGACACGAGCGCCACCGCACGCGCTTCTTCGCGCATCTGCTGCAGCGTCTCCTCGTCGGGCTCGAGCTCGAGCTGCGAGACCAGCCGAAGGCCGCGCACGATGCGCAGCGGGTCCTCGGCGAAGCTCCGCGGCGACACGGTGCGAAGCCGGCGCCGCTCGAGATCGCCGACGCCGTCGAACGGGTCGACGAGCCGCGCGTCGCCGAGGTGGCGGGCCATCGCGTTCACGGTGAAGTCGCGGCGACCGAGATCGTCCTCGACGCTCGCAGACGGATCGACGACGATCTCGAAGTCGTGCCGGCCCGGGCCCGGTCGACTCCTCGCGTCGCGGCGGCGCGAACTCGATCCCTGCAGGCGCGAGCGATCGAAGGTCGCGGTCGCGCGGGTAGAGCCGCACCCCGACCGTGCGACCGGCGACGACCAGATCGTCGACGCGCCCATGCGGCTCGAGCGCCTCGTGCAGCCCGAGGATGTCGACGCCCAGGATGAGGAAGTCGGCGTCCTTCGACTGGAGCCCGAGCAGCTCGTCACGCACGGCGCCGCCGACGAGGTAGGCGTCGAGCCCGAGGTTTGCGACGTAGTCCTCGACGGCCTTCATCCACGCCATTCTGGCGACGGGCCTAGTCGAGGAGGGCGACGGCCTCGATCTCGACGAGCGCTCCGGACGGGAGCTTCGCCACCTCGACCGTCGATCGCGCCGGCGGCACGCTGCCGATGTGCCGCGCGTACACCTCGTTCATCCCGCCGAAGTCGTCCAGGTTCTGCAGGAAGACGGTCGTCTTCACGATCTGCTCGAGCGAGCTGCCTGCCGCCTCGAGGATCGCCCGCAGGTTGGTGAGCACCTGCTCGGTCTGCTCGGCGATCCCGCCCGGGACGAGCTCCTTGGCGCCGGGCACGAGGGCGAGCTGACCCGACACGAAGACGAGCCCGTTCGCCTTGATCGCCTGTGAATACGGCGCGCCCTGAAACGGCGCCGGCGCGTTCTCGGTGCGGATGGCTCCTTCACTCGCGACAGGCTATTCCGATTGCGGCGCCGAGCGCCTTGAAGATCGCCGCGAGCACGTGCTCGGGATCGTTGCCCTCGAGCACGCGGATGTGGATGT
>CAVXHB010000003.1:0-165775 GCA_963761365.1 uncultured Actinomycetes bacterium
TGATCTACGACTTCGCCGGCGGCATTCCGGACGGACGCGAGTTGAAGGCGGTGATCCCCGGCGGCTCGTCGGTACCGGCGCTGACGCCCGACCAGATCGACGTGCCGCTCGACTACGACTCGCTCGCCGCGCTCGGCACCTTCTTCGGCGCCGCCTCGCTGATCGTCGTCGACGACCGCTGCTGCATGGTGCAGCTTGCACTGCGCTCGACGAAGTTCTACATGCACGAGTCGTGCGGCAAGTGCACGCCGTGCCGCGAGGGCACGCGTTGGATGGTGCAGCTGCTCGAGAAGATCGAGGCGCGGCGACGCGGAGCTCTCCGACGTCGACCTGCTGCGCTCGGTGTGCGATCGCATTCTCGGCAAGTCGCTGTGCGCCCTCGGCGACTTCGCGGTCTATCCGGTCGCGAGCTACATGAAGCACTGGGGCGACGAGTTCGTCGCGCACGTCGAGCACGGCGGCTGTCCCTTCGAGGGCGAGTCGACGCTCGAAGGGATCATCGCCCCCAGCGACGCGCATGCCCACCGACACGAGATAGTCGCATGACTGTGGACAACTCGTCACTCAATTTTTCAAATGCACCTCGTCCCGAACGACGTACCGTTAAGGAAATGTAAGTGAGCGCGGCTGAAATGGTCACGCTGACGATCGACGAGGTCGAGGTGTCGGTGCCGAAGGGCCTGGGGCTCGTCGAGGCTGCGCTCCAGGCGGGGATCGAGATCCCCGTGTTCTGTTACGAGCCGCGGCTCGGGCCGCCCGTTGGCGCGTGCCGGATGTGTCTCTGCGAGGTCGCACCCGGGCCGCCGAAGCCGCAGGCCGCTTGCACGCTGACCGCGGCCGAAGGGATGGTCGTGAAGACGGCGCGCACCTCGGCGATGGCGGCCGAGGGCCAAAACGCGACGCTCGAGTTCATCCTCGTCAACCACCCGCTCGACTGCCCGGTCTGCGACAAGGGCGGCGAGTGCCCATTGCAAGACCTGACGTTCCGGTACGGGCCGGGCAACACGCGGATGGAGTTTCAGAAGCGCACGTTCGAGAAGCCGATTCCGATCTCACCGACGATCGCGCTCGACCGCGAGCGCTGCATCCTGTGTTACCGCTGCACGCGCTTCTCGGAGAGCGTCGCCGAGGACGGCCAGCTCGTCGCGGTGAACCGCGGCGCGCAGTCGATGATCGCCACGTTCGGCGACGAGCCCTACCGCGCACCGTTCTCGGGCAACGTGATCGAGCTCTGCCCGGTCGGCGCGCTCACCTCGACGCAGTACCGCTTCGAGGCGCGTCCGTGGGAGATCCAGAACGTGCCCACCGTGTGCGGCCTCTGCCCGGTCGGCTGCAACGTGAGCGCGACGACCCGCGAGGGCAAGGTGAAGCGCATCCTCTCGCGCAACCACCCGCAGGTGGACGAGGGCTGGCTGTGCGACAAGGGCCGCTTCGCGTTCCCGCACCTGCTCGCCGGCGACCGGATCCAGGACCCGCTGCGCAAGGTGGGAGCGCGCCGCTTCGAGCCGCTCGCCTGGACGGACGCACTCGACGAGGCGGAGAAGCTCCTGCGCGCCGCCGGCCCGGCGATCGTCACCGCCCTTTCCGGCTCGGAGACCGTCGAGCAGGCCTTCGGCCTCGCGAAGCTGCTCCGTCAGGGCCTCGGCGCTCACGCAGCGGTGCTGCCGGAGACGATCCCCGACGCACTCGACGCCTTCCGCGCACCGCTGTCTTCGATCCGCGACGCGCCGGTCGTCGTCATCCTCTGCGACGAGCCGGTAGTCGAGCGGGCGCCGGTCGTCGATCTCTGGATCAAGGCCGCCCGCCGAAACGGCGCGCGGATCCTGACCGAGATCCCGGAAGAGCCGGTCGAAGGCGCCGTGCTGATCAGCGACGACGCCGACCGGTGCGCGTGGTTTGCCCGCGACCTCAACGCCGCGGCCGCCTTCTACCTGCCGCGAACGCCGAACGGCCGCGGTGTCGTCGATGCGTGGGCGTGCGCCGCCGACGGCGAGCCGGTCGACGTCGAGCCGCAACTCGTGATCGTCTCGCGCGAGCTGGCCGCGACCGACCCGAGCGTTCGCGCGCTCGCGGAGCGCGCACCGCATGTGATCGGGATCGGCATGTTCGAGGACACGTTCCGCGGCTGGCGCGATCTCGTGCTGCCCGGGACGAGCTACCTCGAGCGCGACGGCACGACCGCAACCTCGAGAGCCGCCTCCAGCGCCAGCGCCGCGCTGTGATCGCCCCGTGCCCGGATGAGCTCGCATGGATCGCGAAGCTCGCGGAGCGTTTCGACGTCGACCTCTCGCCGCACGCGTCGATGGTGTTCGACGAGATCTCCGAGCGTTGCTACGGCGGCATTGCCTTCGGCGACATTCCCGAGCACGCGCCGCTGCCGGAGCGTGTCGCCTCCGCCGAGCCCCTCCCGAACCCGGCTGCCGCGAAGCTGGCAGACGGCGAAGGATTGCGGCTCGTCACATACCGTCCCTTGTTCTCCGGGGCGGCGGTCGAAGCGGACCCCCAGCTCGAGTTCCTGCGGCCTACCGGTGAGGTCGACCTCGCACCCGACGACGCACGCGCGCGCGGGATCGCCGGCGGCGACACCGTCACCGTCAAGTCGAACGGCACGTCACGCGAGCTGCGCGCGCGGATCGCACGCGATCTCGCTCCAGGGCTCGCGCGGATCCCGCGCGACGACGCAGCCGGCCTGCACGACGTCGTCGAGGTGGTGAAGTAATGCGGCACGAGCTCTGGTGGGTCTCGCTGATCAAGTCCGCAGTGATCATCAACCTCGTCATGGGCGCGTTCGCCTACACGACGTGGCTCGAGCGAAAGGTGCTCGGCCGGATGCAGCTTCGTTACGGCCCGAATCGCGCCGGCCCGTTCGGGCTGCTGCAGCCGATCGCCGACCTGATCAAGCTCGTGCGCAAGGAGGCGTTCTTTCCGGACTCGTCGCACCAGATCCCGTACATCCTCGCGCCGATCATCTCGTGCGGCACCGCGCTCGCCGCATTCGCCGTCATCCCCTGGGGGAACGGCTGGACGATTCACGGCTACTACATCCGCGGGACGCTCGTGAACGTGCCGATCTCGCTGATCCTGATCTTCGCGCTCGGCTCGATCGGCATCTACGGCTTCATCGTCGGCGGCTGGGCCTCCGAGTCGAAGTACTCGATCCTCGGGTCGATGCGGACCTGCGCCCAGCTCGTCTCGTACGAGGTCTCGCTCGCCCTGTCGGTGCTCGGCGTCGTGCTGATGGGGCAGTCGCTCAACCTCGTCGACATCGTCAACAAGCAGCAGGGAACGGTCTGGTTCTTCCTGCCGCAGTTCGTCGGCCTCTGCGTGTTCCTGCTCGGAGGGATCGCCGAGACGACCTCGACGAGCTCGAGCGAGTCGAGGAGGCCGGACGCGGCGACGAGCTCGGCCGCGAGGTGGGCCTCGCGGTATGACAGCCCGCCGCGAACCGGTGTGCCGACACCCGGAGCAAACATCGGGTCGACGGCGTCGAGGTCGAGGCTGACATGGAGGAACGCGGCACCCTCGAGAAAGGCGAGCGCCTCGCGCAAGACCGGCTCGATCCCGGTGCGGTCGATGTCGCTCATCGTGAAGACGCGGATGTCGAGCTGATGGATCAGCGCACGCTCGCCCTCGTCGAGCGACCGGACGCCTACGAGCGCGGCACGCTCGAGCGACCGGGACGGCCACGCATCGCTCGCAAAGGTATCGCCGGCGACGCCGAACGCGGCGGCGAGCGCCATGCCGTGGACGTTGCCGGTCGGCGAGGTCTCCGGCCGGTTGAGATCGCCGTGAGCATCGACCCAGAGGACTGCACCCGGCCCGTGCGCGTTCGCGAGGCCGCCGAGCGTCCCCATCGCGACCGAGTGGTCGCCGCCGAGAACGAGCGGCAGGTGGCCGTCCTCGCGCGCGTCGCGCGACGAGCGCCGCGACGCGCGCACACGAGCGCTTGATCGCATCGAGATAGCGCGCCCGCGGATCGCCGACCTCGGTCGCCTCGGGTAGCCCCGCGTCGACGTCGCCCCAGTCGACGCAGATGCGACCAAGCTGCTCGATCCGCTCCTGGAGGCCCGCGTAGCGGATCGCCGACGGGCCCATGTCGACGCCACGACGGCCCGCGCCGAGGTCGAGGCCGGCACCGATCACCGCGACCGGGCGCGTCGATTCGCTGGCACTCATCCGACGGAGAGCTGGTCAGAAGGCTAGGCTCGCCGCGATGGAAGTGAGCTCGCTGGCCGGCGCAAAGCCGTTCACGACCAAGGATGGATCGACGATCCGCGAGCTCCACCACACCGCGGAGCAGAGCCTCGCGGAGGCACTCGGTACCGGCGGGCGGTGAGACGCAACGCCATTTCCACGCGGTCACCGAGGAGATCTACTTCGTGCTCGAGGGCACAGGCGAGATGGAGCTCGACGGCGAGCGCCGTCGGTCGGGCCCGGCGATGCGGTTCTGATCCCGCGCCGGTGCTCGGCACCAGATCACCGCCAGGCGGCGCTGCGCTTCCTGTGCTGCTGCGCGCCGCCCTACCGGACGAGACACATTCTTCGACTAGCCGGCGCTAGACTCGAAGGCCGCGGCGAGGTAGCTCAGTTGGTAGAGCACACGGCTGAAAACCGTGGTGTCGCCGGTTCAAGTCCGGCCCTCGCCACTTCTTCTTCGAGTCTTCGCCGTCAGGCGAGAGGACGGTGGCGCAGGCCAGTGCACTGGCCATTGGCCACGTACCGGGCTGTTCCCGTTTCTCTGAACGCTTGGCTCCGCGTCGCCAGCAGCTAGTCAGCCCACCAGTTGCGCTGGCCGTCGACGTCTTCGCGCGGATCCTCGCCAAGGTTTGGCGCACCGATGACGAGGATCTCGAGACCTTCCGGCCCGGCCTCGTACCCTCGCCACATACCGGGCGGAACGCGCACCGCGTCCCATTCCTTGAGCTCGACGATCTCGTCGTCGACTTTCAGTCGCCCGCTCCCGCGCAGGACCACGTACACCTCCTCTTGCTTCAGGTGCGTGTGGCCGTACGGAAAGCGATAGCCGGACGGGACGCGTTGATAACTCAGCGCGGATTTCTCAAGCTCGAGCGCCTTGGTCGCCGTGCGGAACTCCAGGTCGGGCGCGCCGTCGAACCTAGCGCCGATGTCCTCCAGATCCTCCTTGATGTTGATGAGCGTGAACGGCACGGCGCGATCATATGGCGGTAAGGTGGCTCGATGGGAAGGCCGGCAACCGGCGCGCTGTATGTGGTCGCGATGGCCGCTGTCGTGGTCGGCATGGACGTTCTGTTCTTCCGAAGCCACTTCTGGGAGCGGCTGGCGGCCAACGTTGGCATCGTCCTGGTGTTCGTGGTGTTCTACGTCAGGTTCGTGCGCCACGCATAGGCGAGGCAGAGCGAGGTACCACCGCCTCAGGCCGTCTGCCCGATACTGCAGGAATGGTCGTATACGCAAGAACGCGATGGACGGTGACGCTCGTCTTCGTTGTGCTCGGCGCGCTTGCAGTCATGCGTATTCATTCCACGACGTCCGGGGTCGTGCTCGCCGCCCTCGCGCTGATACCGATCCTCGTGGTTCGCCGGATGCGGCTATGCGCGGACACCCAAGGCGTCACCGTCGTGAACCTTGGCCGCACTACCCGGATTCCGTGGCCCGAGATCAGTGATTTTCAAATGGGGCGCGTCGCCCTCAGTAGCTGTCTCGACGTTCGTAAACGGGATGGCACGCGGGCGCACTCGTGGGTTGTGACGACCACGGGGGCAGCCGCATACTCGCGAGACAGAGTGGACACCATCCTCTCTGACCTTCGTGAGAGACTCATGCTCGCAACCGGCGAATCGCAGCAGGACTCGACAAACGAGCGATCGAGGACGCTCTGGCCGCGGCCGGCCACGGCGACCACTCTCGAGCAGGCGCCCTCATCGCGGAGGGTCGAGTGGACTCCGCAGCGATGGCCGAGCAGCTCGTCGAGCGCTCGCAAAGCAGACGGGACACGAGCGATCCGACGGGTTAGCGGCCGACGCCTGTGGCTCTGGAGATCCGAGACGCCCACCCCGACGATGCAGACGCATTGGCGCAGCTGATCGGGCAGCTCGGCTACCCCACCTCGGCAGCCGCGGTGACACACCGCCTTGCCCGCCTGATCGCCAGCGAAGCTGACCGCTGCGTTGTCGCGGCGATGGACGGAGAGGTCGTCGGCTTGGCGACTATCCACGCGAGCCTCACGATCGTCGACGACGATCCCGCGGCGAAGATCAGTGCGATCGTCGTTGATTCCCGGTTCCGCCGGCGCGGAATCGGGGAGGCGCTGGTCGGGAATTGGAAGCCGGCGCGCGGGCCCTCGGCTGCTCTCTGTTGTTCTTGACGACCGCAGAGAGCCGAGCGGACGCACACGCCTTCTACCGTCGCCTCGGCTTCGAGGAGACGGGACGCCGTTTCGCCAAGCAGCTCCGATGAGTGAGCTGACCGATCCCTGAGAGGTTCAGGTCCTCGCCAGTCATGCCGATGGAGGAGCGATGCAACTGCGGTTGACACTCGTCCTTGTGCCCGCGGTTGTTCTCGCGGCGGTTGATCTCGCGGTGAACGCCGCGCTGCCGATGAGGGCGTCGGACTTCCACCAGCGCTCGCAGCTGTGGTCTGCGCTTACGACGGTGCTCGTCGTGGTCTTGTTCCTGCTCGCCGTGGTGCGGTCGCGGCTTGTCGCCGGCTCGGCCGGCGTCGTCGCGGGCGGCGTGCTCGGCAATCTCGTGTCGGGGCTTGAACATGGCGGGCGCGTGCCGAATCCGATCGTCGTCGGCTCGTTTGCGCTGAACATTGCGGACGTCTTCGTCCTCGTTGGCGTCCCGGTCCTGGTCGTGGCACTCGCTCGCATCTCGATCCGCCACCGCGACCAGCTGATTCCGCCGCGGCGCTGGGAGGCTGCTCTCCGCCGCCGCCTCGGCTCTGACGCTCAGAGGTCAGCGGTTGCAGCCCCAGTAGCCGCCGCGGGCGAACCCGTACTGCGCGACACGCACCTGAACCGCGGCGGAGCGAGGTAGGCGTGCGGGTAGAGACGCAGAAGACCGAGCTCGCCTGCCCAGAGGTGCCACGTGCGCCAGTAGAAGCCGACGCCGCCCTCGTAGGTCGTGCCTTCCAGATGCCGGTGGAGCGCACCCCAGTTCCACCGTGGCCGCCCATCGGCCGGCTGACCGATATGTCCGGTCTCGCAGGTCGCGAGACGTTCCCAGAACGCCGGGACGCGCGCTGGGGCATGCAAGAAGAGCAGCGTCAGCGCCGAGGCGGCGACGCGCAGATGTATGAAGAGGTCGCTTCCCATTTTTCAGGCATCGAGTCGTCGAGGCGATCCTCGACGTGCGTCGACGCGCGATCATCGCGCGTGCCGACATCAAGCCGAGAAACCTCACCGCAGAACGGCCCGCCTGGACGGGTGCGTCCATCCTACCTGGGCGGAGGATGCGAAACTCTCGCCATGTTTGACCTTTTCAAGCGCCTCAGAGAGCGAAATCGGGAGAAGGCGGAGGATCTCGAGGCGATCGCGAGAGCCCGACACGAGGCGGAGCGAGCAGGCGACGAGCCGGCGAAGACGATGGCAGACACCGTGTTCGAGACGTACGACAAGTTCCCGGACGGTGGACCCGTCTAGGCCTCGGCCAGCCGGATCGGGGTCAGCGGCCGCGGAGAGCCCGCCGAAGAACAGCGGCATATTCGTCGAGACCTTCCCGGTACAGCCGCGCCTCGGGCCCCGCTGCAATGCCCACGCGTTCGGGGATGACACCCCAGATCGGCACCTTTTCCGCCTTCCACCAGGCGATCGTCTCTTCGAGGTCGTTCGTGCCGAGCCGGGCAGAGCAGATGACGACGCCGCGAGCGATTTTCGAAGGGATCATCTCGAGCGTCGCGACCACCCGCGAGAACTCGACGCCTCCGGCCCGCGTCGGAATCACGACGGCATCCGCCGAGCCGATCGCGGATTTCACCAGTCGCTCGTCGCCGGGGGGTGTGTCGACGACTCCCACACCATCGTGGCTGCCCATCGCTTTGGTCAGCGTTCGCTCGGAGGGGGCTTCGACCATCGTCACCCCGTCGACCGGCCGCTCCTCGAGCCACTCGGCCGAGGAAGCCTGACGGTCGGCGTCGATCAGGAGCACCGGGTCGTAGCCGTCAGCGGCAGCGGCGGCGGCGAGATACACGGCGGTGGTCGTCTTGCCGACGCCCCCTTTGAGATTCGAGACAACGACGTTCATGAGGCGTGCATTCTAAGCCGTCGCCCCTCTACGAACCGTCGGGTATGGCGGTGGCGCGGATCCGCACCTTGTCGCCGGGCCCGGCCGCCGTCAGCCTCGCGGCGTTGCCCTCGCGGATCGCGATCGCGATCGCGCCGTAGGAGTCCTCGTAGAGGATCAGCTGGCCACGCTTCGTGTCGGTGTAGGTCTCGGCCACCTGCGCGTAGTACGCGTCGAGCGCGAACTGGAGCTCGACCCACCCGCCCGCCTCGATTGAAAGCGCGTCGAGATGCTCGCGGGTGACGTTGAGCGAAAGGTTGCCGAAGCGATCGACGGTGAGGATCGTCGCGTGCACCCTCGTCTCGCCCACCTCGGGCTCCGGAAGATTGACGCGCGTCAGGTCGCCCGGATCGATCTCGTCGCCGAGGTCGGCGAAATGCGCGCCCGCGGCGAGATGCGCGGCCGCCGGCGCGAAGATGTCGCGCGCGTGAAACGTGCGTGAGACGCGCTCGAGGTGGTACCGCGGGTTCGTCAACGCGCGCGCTTCATCGACGCCCTCCCGATCCGCGGCGCGCATGAGCAGGCCGTTGTCGGGCCCGACGAACATCCGCCCCGTTGCCGTTCGAACTGCGACCGGTCTACGGCGCGCTGCCGACCCCGGGATCGACGACCGCCAGGTGGACGCAGACCGGCATATACGGAATCGCGCGCGCAAGCACAACAGCACCCTGCGTGACCGCCTGGGCTGGAATCCCGTGCGTGATGTCGATCACGGTCGCGTCGGGCGCGATCCCACGCATCACCCCGCGGCACACGCCGACGAAGTCGTCTTGGACTCCGAAGTCGGTCAGGAATGTGATGTACCGGAAACTCATGCTTGCGCAAACCGCTCGACCGCGGCAACGAGCCCGTCGAGGTCGTGGGCTTCGGCTTCGACCGCGACTTCGAGACCAACCGATTCCGCAACACGCGTCGTCTCCGGGCCGATCGACACCGCCGGTGCCTTGCCGCCGGTCCACGCATAGGCACGGGCCGCCGAGCCCGACGCCAGCACGACGACGTCACCCTCCGGCGCATCCGGTTGCAACAGCACGGTGCGGTAGAGCGGCACGTAGTCGGCCTTCAGCGCGTCGATCGGCCGTCGGCGGGCATTTTCGGCGGCCAGGTAGACGATCTTCCCCTCCGCCCGCGGAAACTCGGCGAGCAGCCCATCGACCGAGGAGACCTCGGGAACGAAGTCGGGCTCGATCCCGAGGCTCCGCAGCTGCTCGGCCGTGCCCGGCCCGACCGCGGCGACCTTCGGCAGGTTGAGCGCGCGGCGAGCGACCTCGTCGGCGCCGTTCGGGCTCGTGACGATCGCCCATTCGTACCCGGCGCAGTCGATCGGCTCGTCGGAGGTGCGCTCGATCTCGATCAGCGGACACTCGACGACTTCGTGTCCGAGCGCCTCGAGCCGGCCGACCAGCGGGCCCGCCTGCGCACGCGGCCGCGTGACGATCACCTTCATGCGGCGCGCTCCTGCGACGCGGACAGCAGGGCCGACTGCGAGCGACACCGGGTCGGTCGCCGCTTCGGCGCTCCACCCACGAGCCGTCCTCGGCCGCGATCAACGCCTCGAGCCGCGAGCCGTCGTGATGCGCCGCCACGGGCGCGAGGCAACCCGCGCCAAGCGTTGCGACACAGGTGCGCTCCGCTTCGACTCGCTTCCGCGTCTCGGCCGAGTCACCCGCCGCGACGAGCTCCTCCTCCCCGGCGCGCACCTGCAACGCAAGCGCGCCTTGTGCCGCCTCGGGCAGCATCAGCTCGATCGGAAGGCGCAACCCGATCTCGGCGTCCAGGCCGAGCCGGTCGAGCCCGCATGCCGCGAGCACGAGCGCGTCGAGGCCGCGCTCGCGCGCCTTGCGCAACCGCGTCTCGACGTTGCCGCGCAACGGCTCGACCGAGATCGTCGGCTCGAAGGCGAGCAGCTGCGCCTTGCGCCGCACCGAAGCCGTGCCGATTCGCATCCCGGGGCGTACTTCGTCGGCTCCGATCAGCGCGTCGCGTGGGTCATCGCGCTCGAGATACGCACCGACCGCGAGCCCTTCGGTGTCGGTCGAGGTCATGTCCTTCGCCGAATGGACGGCGACGTCGATCCGTCCGGCGAGCAGCGCCTCCTCGATCTCCTTCACGAAGACACCGCGCTCGCCGATCTGGCCGAACGGGCTCGAGCGATCGCGGTCGCCTGCGGTCGTGATCGGCACGAACGCGAGCTCATGCCCCGCGCGCCGCAGGACGGCGCCGGCAAGCTCGGCCTGCGTGAGCGCGAGCCTAGAGCCGCGTGAACCGACGCGAACGAGCACAGCTCGTCCTCCCCCCAGGCGCCCCCGGGCGGGCAGCGGCGACGGCGCCCGCGCACGCGCACGAATGCGGTCGGCGCCTGCGTGGGCAGCGGCCGCACCGGCCGGGGCGGTTGGGTCACCGCTTCTCCTCCTCGAGACCGAAGAGATGCCGCACGGCCTCGGCGTACTTGCTCCCGTCGGACGCCGCCGCGGCCTCCTTCATCCGGACCGTCGGCAGATGCAGAAGCTTGTTCAGGATCTGCGCGGTCACCGCCTCGAGCGTGCGCCGCTCGTCATCCGGCAGCTCGCCGAGCTTGGCGAGCTCCGTGACGCGAATCTCTTCGGCGCGCGCGCGCAGCGACGCGATCGCGGGCACAACGTCGAGCGTGGCGCGCCACTCCTTGAAGCGCTCCGCTTCGAGCGCAACGAGCCGCTCTGCGTGCTCGGCCTCGATCCGGCGGCCGGCAAGCGTCTCGGCGACGACCGCCTCGAGGTCGTCGATGTCGTAGAGGTAGCAGCCGTCGAGATCTCCGACCGCCGGGTCGACATCCCGCGGAACCGCGATGTCGATGAAGAACAGCGGGCGCTTGTGCCGCGACGGCACGTCGCCGGCGCCGATCAGCGCAGCCGGGGACCCGGTCGCGGCCAGGACGACGTCGACGTCGCCGAGCTTCGCCGGCACCTCGTCGAGCGAGATCGCCTCGCCGCCGAAGCGCTCTGCGAGCTGAGCCGAGGCCTCATGGCTGCGGTTCGCCACGTAGACGATCGAAGCGCCGCGCGCCGAGAGGCTTCCGGCTGCGAGCTCGCCGATCCGACCCGCACCGACGAGCAGCACCCGCCGGCCGGTGAGATCGCCGAAGACCTGCTGGCGCGAGCGCCGCCGCTGCGGACGGAACAGACGCAGGGCTCTCGCCGATCGCAGTCTCGGCGCGGACACGCTTGCCGAGCGCGAGCGCCTGGCGAAAGACGCGGTCGAGGAACGGGCCCGGGCGAGCAGCGTCGTACGCAGCGCGAACCTGGCCGAGGATCTCACTCTCACCCGGCACGAGCGAGTCGAGCCCGGCCGAAACGCGGAAGAGGTGCACGGCAGCCGCCTCGTCGTGCATCCGGTAGGCGACCGAGTTGAGGGGCTCCCCGGCGAGTTGTTCGAGCGAGCTGAGGGCGGGCAGCTCGTCATCGCCCGGCGAGGTAGACCTCCGTGCGGTTGCAGGTCGAGAGGCAGACCGCGTCGCCGAGGCCACGCGCGAGCAGCGCAGCACGGTCGAGCGGGAGCGCGACGCGCTCGCGGAGCTCGACGGGGGCGACGTGATGCGAGATCCCGACGACCGACAGTCTCAAAAGTGGCTCCCGGCGAGAACGACGCGCGCAAGGATGACGAGCGCGAACCCGGTGAGCGCAAAGTAGGCGCCCATGCGGCCGGCCGGCCGCAACACGATGAACGCGGCGTAGAGCGCCCAGGCGGCGATCGTCACGCCCATCAGCGCGTCGATCCCGCCACCGTGCTGCCGCAGACGAACGAACCCTGCAACGAGACCGGCGGTGAGCAACGGCACCGAGATCAGGATCGCCCGCGTCGTCAGCTGCTCGAGCGTGACGAGCGACGGCAGCTTCAGGCGGAGGATGTCGGCCGCGCGGCGCTTGAGCCTGCGCTCCTCGAGCAGGTACAGGCCGGCGAGCGCCGCGGCAAGCGTGAAGCCTGCGAACGCGGCCAGCACGAAGCCGACGTGCAGGATGAGGAAGAGGTTGCTGTAGTGCGAACGGTCGCCGGTCGCCGTACCGCCACCGATTCGCGCCGCGACAAAGAGCGCGACGACGAGCGGCATCACCGTCAGGCCGAGGAGACGGAAACGTGGCCGACAGCCCCAGATCAGATAGGTGCCGACGACGAGCCACACGAACAGGTTGAGCGACCCGGCCCACGACGTCCACGGAAACCCGTCCGCGCGGGCGGCCTGCAGAGCGAGCAGCGCCGTCTGCGCGAGCCAGCCGAGGCGTACACCCCAGGTGCCGAGTCGCGTGAACCGCGCAGAGGAGTATGCGAGCACGGCCTCGCCGTAGCCGAAGAGCGCCGGCCAGAAGAGTGCTTCAGCCACGGTCGCGCTCGCGGACGCGCTCGAGAATGTCGGCGACCTCGCGCTGCAGGCGCTGAAGCTTCGCCGCGATGATCAGCACGTAGGCGAGCACGCCGACGAACACGACGAGGTACGCAGCGGCTGTGTATTTCTCGGACGGGCTCATGCCAGCAACTCGCGCAGTTCTTTCAGGTGGGCGTCGAGCCGCTTGCCGGCGAGCTCGATCTGGTAGAGCGTCGCGAACAGCGTCAGCATCCCGACAAACGCCACGCAGAAGACGAAGAACTGCGATCCGGTCATCTGCGGCCCGTGGCTCGTGAAGACAACCGGGTGAATGAAGCTGCGCGAGAGCCGGATCGCGAGGAACGACACGGGGATCAGCACGACGCCGAAGAGCGCGTACACCGCGCACATGTTGGCGCGGGCAGGGCCGGGATCGACCGAGTAGCGGAGCATGAAGTAGGCGCAGTAGAAGAGGAAGAGGACGAGGAAGAGGACGAGCTGGTTGTCACTCCACGCCCACCACACGCCCCACGAGATCTTCGCCCAGAAGGAGCCGGTGAGGAGCGTGAGCGACCCGAAGATCACGCCCATGTGAATCGCAACGTAACTCTCGAGGTCGGCGCCCTCAGGCCGCTTCCAGAGGTGGAGCAGCGCTTTCCATGCCCCCCAGGCAAAGCATGCGTACGACGTGAGTGCAATCGGCACGTGGAAGTAGAAGATCTTCTGCGAAAGACCCTGGTCGCCGTCGATCGGCGCGTAGAAGAAGATCAACGCGATCGACACTCCGAGCGCGACGGTCGCCGCGGCCGCCAACTGGGGCAAACGAATTGCTTTCATCTCCTGGAATCGTAGTCCTACGTCTCTGAGACCACGTATTCGAACGAGGCCCAGGCCAGCAGGCCGAAGGCAGCGTCGTAGAGCACGAGAAAGGCGAGGTACTTGCCGCTGTGATCGGCGGCGCTCGCCCCGACCCCGCCGACGACCACCGGAATCGCCAGCGGTAGGAAGAGGAGCGGCAGGATCAGCTCCCGGGCGCGGCCGGCCACCGCCATGGCGCCGGTCAACGTCCCGACCGCGCAGATGCCGATATCCGCGAGCGCAACCGCCGCGACCGTGCGCCAACCGATCCCCGAGAAGAAGAGCGCGAACGCGGGCAGCGCGATCGCCTCGGCGAGCCCGAGGAATGCGAGCACGGCAAGCGACTTCGCCACCCAGATCGCGCTCCGGTCGCAGGGCGCGAGGACGAGGGCGTCCATCAGCCCCTGCTCGCGCTCGGGCACGAACGCGCGCGTCAACCCGAGCAGCGCGGTGAAGATGATCGCCGTCCAGAGCAGTCCGAGCGTGGCCGTGCGTTCCCCACCGGTCGGCGTCACGAAGTGGAAGATCGTGAGCGCCGCGAGCACGAAGAGGAGCATCGCCGGAACGGTCTCCTTCGCACGCAGTTCGAGCAGGAGGTCCTTGCGCGTGAGTGCTCCGATGTCGCTGATGTACCTCACGCGAACGCCAGCCGCTCGGTGGCGAGGCGCTCGACGCGTTCGGGATCGTGCGTTGCGACGATGAGCGCCCGGTCGCGCAACTCGTCGAGCGTGGCGTCGAGCAGCTCTGCGCCGGCCGCGTCGAGTGCGTTGAACGGCTCGTCGAGCACGAGGAGTTGCGGCTCGTGCAGGAGCACGCGGCACAGCCCGAGCCGCTGCTGCATTCCGCGCGAGAACGTGCCGACGCGCTGGTGGCGCACCTCCCAGAGGCCGAAGCGCTCGAGCAGCATCCCGATGCGCTCGGCGCGCTCCGGCACGCGGTAGAGGCGCGCGAAGAGCTGCAGGTTTTCGAGCGGCGTCAGCTCGCGGTAGACGAGCGGCTCGTGTCCGAGGTAGCCGACGAGCGCGCGGTCGGGGAGCGTCGAGCTCGCCGGCCGTCGGCGCCGCAAGCCCGGCGAGCACGCGAAGCAGCGTCGTCTTGCCCGATCCGTTCGGCCCGGTGACGAGCAGGAAGTCTGCCGCGATCGAGCTCGACGTCGATGCGCTCGAAGACGCGCTTCTCGCCGAAGCGCTTGGAGAGGTTGCGGGCGTCAGCATGGGCCTCGGAATTGTTTGTCGCGCGCGCGTGTAACGGGGGGCCCCGCGAAGCGCCCTACTCGAACGCTACCGGGGATCTCGTAACGGGTGTGAGACGGGATCGTGACGAAAGCGGGCCAACTCGTCCACAAATTCGGTGGCGCGAGGCGTTCCGCGGGTCTAGGCTTCCGCGAAAGTGTTCGAGCGCTTCACCGAGAGGGCACGGCAGGTCGTCGTCCTGGCTCAGGACGAGGCCCGCGTGCTCAAGCACAACTACATCGGCACCGAGCACCTCCTGCTCGGGTTGCTTCGCGAGGAGGACGGCGTCGCGGCGCACGTGCTCGAGTCGTTCGAGATCACAGCCGACGGTGTGCGCGTCCAGGTCGCCGAGATCGTCGGCGAGGGCGACGAGGCCGTGACCGGCCAGATCCCGTTCACGCCGCGCGCGAAGAAGGTGCTCGAGCTCTCGCTGCGCGAGGCCCTTCATCTCGGCCACAACTACATCGGCACCGAGCACATCCTGCTCGGGCTCGCGCGCGAAGACGCACGGCGTCGCGGCGCGGATCCTGCTCGACTTCGGCGTCGACGCCGAGAAGATCCGCGACGAGGTGATCGCAGCGCTCGGGATCGACGCCGCCGCACTGGAGCGAGCGTCGAAAGGCCGGCGCTTCCGTCGGCCGCGCACAGCGTCGGCACCATCCACAGCACGTTGGGAGTACCGCGTCGAGCGACGCGACCGGGTCGACCCTCAGTTCTTGAACGACCTCGGCGCCGAAGGCTGGGAGCTCGTCAGCGTTCACCCCGGGGCGGACTGGCTCGAGTTGATCTTCAAGCGCCGCCAGATGCAGCCCGGCGAGCTTCGCGCCGCGGGCTAGTCGGCTGCGCGAACGCCCTAGATCACGTCGAGGAACACGAACACGAAGAACGTGACGCTGATCACGCCGTTCATCGTGAAGAACGCCGCGTCGAGACGGTCGAGGTCTCCCGGCCCGACGAGCGCGTGCTCGTAGGCGAGCATCGCTGCGACGACGATCACGCCGAGCCAGTACCAGACGCCGATCGAGAGGCCGAGGCCGGCGACGAAGAGCAGCGCGATCGTCGCGACGTGCAACGCGCGCGCGGCCGCGAACACCGAGTCTCGCCCCAGCGCATCGCCCACGAGTGCAGGCCCTGCGCGCGGTCGACCTCGACGTCGAAGAGCGAGTAGAAGAGATCGAATCCGGCGACCCAGGTCGCAACCGCACCGCCGAGCGCCCACGCCTGCCAGGGCAGGTCGCCTCTGATCGCGACCCAGGCGCCCACCGGCGCGAGCCCGTCGACCGCGCCGAGCCACAGATGGCAGAGCCACGTGAACCGCTTCAGGTACGGGTAGATCACGAACGCCGCGACCGGGATCGGCCAGAGCCAGCGCACGATCGGGTCGAGCTGCCAGACCGCGATCAGAAAGACGAAGAGCGAAGCCGCGCAGAAGCCGACCACGGCCGCGATCGTGAGCGCGCCCGACGGCAGCTCGCGCCCGGCGGTGCGCGGGTTCGCCGCGTCGATGCCGGCGTCGATCAGCCGGTTGAGCGCCATCGCGAGCGAGCGGGCGCCGACCATCGCGACCGTGATCCAGAGCAGGTCGTGGCCCGAGGGAACTCCGTCGACGGCCAGCAGCGCACCGACGTAGGCGAACGGCAACGCGAAGATCGTGTGCTCGAACTTGACGAGCCGCGCGAACAGGACCGCGGCGCAGCGGGCCGCGGGGTGCCGAACGCGATCGCTCATGTGTGCACGTGGTCGGTCGCCGTTGTCTGGTCGGCGAGCAGCTTCAACGCGTGCGGCAACGCCGGCTGCAGCACCGCGTAGCCGTCGCGGCAGGCACCCGGCGAGCCGGCGAGGTTGACGACGAGCGCGCTGCCGACCGTTCCGGCCAGCCCGCGCGAGAGCAGCCCGTGCGGCGTCTTCGCGATCGAGTCGGCGCGAATCGCCTGCGAGATCCCAGGCGCCTCGCGCTCGAGCACTGAACGCGTCGCCTCGGGCGTCACGTCGCGCGCCGCGAGACCGGTGCCGCCGGTCGTGAGCACGAGCGCCGCCTCGTCGGCAAGCTCGCGGATCGCGGCGGCGATCTCGTCCGCCTCGTCAGGAACAAGCCGACGCGTCACCTCGTAGCCGTCCGCGCGGAGAAGCTGCTCGAGCGTGTCGCCGCTCCCGTCCTCCGCCTCGCCGCGCGAGACGCGGTCGGAGATCGTGAGCACCGCGGCCTTCAAACGTCTTCCTTCGTCTTCTTCGACCAGCGTGATCTCGGAGATCACCATGCCCTTGTCGATCGCCTTCGCCATGTCGTAGACCGTGAGCGCCGCGACGGCGACAGCGGTCAGCGCCTCCATCTCGACACCGGTCTGCGCGGTCGTCTCCGCCGAGGCGGTGATGTCGACGCGCGCGTCACCGACCTCGAGCTCGACACCCACGTGCGAGAGCGGCAGCGGATGACAGAGCGGGATCAGCTCGCTCGTGCGCTTCGCGGCCATGATCCCCGCGAGCTGCGCGGTCGTCAGCGCGTCGCCCTTCGGCAGGTCGCGCAGCCGTCGCGCCGTCTCGGGCGCCATCAGCACCGCTCCGCTCGCGACGGCGCGACGGCGCGACGGCGGCTTGTGGCCGACGTCGACCATCTGCACCGCCCCGGAGGACTCGTCGACGTGCGAGAGCTCGCTCACGGAGAAAGGATCGTACTCGCCGGGCGATCGAGGTCGGCGAGCTGGGCGTCCGTCCAAGCCTCGATGTCGTGCTCGCGCACGTACGCGGCGAGCGCCTCGGCCCGCCGGCGTGCGCTCGTCCGGCGGGCATCGTCAGCGCCTCGTGCAGCGCCTCGGCCTGGCCCTCGACGTCGAAGGGTTGACGCGTGAGCGCCCAGTCGCCGAGCTCCTCGTGCGCTCCGGCGTTCTCGGAGAGGACAACGACACCGTCTCGCTCGTTCACGACCGGCGCCTCCTTCGCGACGAGGTTCATGCCGTCGAAGATCGGGTTCACGAGCAGCACGTCGAACTGCTTGTAGGCCGCGACGGCCTGCGGGAAGTTGTCGGCGATCTGGAGGTCGACCGGCTGCCAGCCGCCGTCGCCGAAGCGCTCGTTGACCGCACGCGCCTCGCGCTCGATCGCGGCGAGGTACTCCGCGTACTGCGGCAGGTCCTGCCGCGACGGATCGAGCAGCGCGAGCATCACCGACGCGCCGCGCAAGCTCCGGATGACGCTCGAGCAGCAGCGCGAAGGCGCGAAAGCCGCGCACGATGTTCTTCGACGGATCGGTGCGGTCGACGCGCACGACAGCAGCTCGGGCGCGCGTCTCGACGATGCGCGCTCCTCGGCGAGCACGGCCGGGCTCTTCACGGAGCCGATCGAACTCGTCGGTCGATCGATCGATCGGACGATCGTGATTGCAGCCGTTGTGACGAGGCTCGCGTCGCGTCGCACTCGGCACCGAATCGCCTCGCAGCCTCGACGAAGTTGCGGCGCCAGCGATCGGTGTGGAAGCCGACGACGTCGTTCGCGAGCAGGCCCTCGTGCACTGCGCGGCGCACGTCCTCCGGCAGCACGCGCCAGTAGTCCGGCTGCGCCCACGGGATGTGGATGAAGTGCGTCAGCCGCGCATCGGGCCGCTGCTCGCGCACGAACGCCGGCGCGAGGTAGAGGTGGTAGTCGTGGAAGAAGACGGCGGCGGCCGGGTTCGCGGTCGAGCTCGTCGACGACCGCGTCGGCGAAGGCGCGGTTGACGCGCTCGTAGCCCTCGTGCCAGGCGGTGCGAAACGCCGGCCCGATGTCGGGCTCGCCGCGAGCCCCCAGAGGTAGTGCTGGAGGAACCAGAGCGTGCCGTTCGCGACGACGTTGTAGTAGCGGTCGTATGCCACTGGGTCGTGCGCGACGCAGCCGCAGCCGGTACGTCGCCGTCGCGCGCGTCTCCTCGATCGCCTCGCCGCCGTGCTCGCCGCGACGACGGCGGTCCTCGTCGCTCATCGCGCTCGCGATCCACGTGACGTCGTGATGGGCGACGAGGCCGCGCAGCGCGGTGACGAGGCCGCCGCCGCCACGCCGAGCGACGCGCTCGCCGTTCGCGTCCCGCGCGAACGAGACCGGGCCGCGGTTCGAGACGACGATCAGCTTCCTGCGCTCCAACGAGCGAACGGTAGCTACGTGTCCGCAGGGACCGAGACGAGCTCGCCGCGAGCCGACTCGTCTCCCGAAAGCACGTTGAAGAGCGCGAGCCAGTCGCGTAGCAGGCGGGGCGTGAGGAAGCGCCGGCGAACCTGTTCCTTGCCGAGCGTGGCGCGTGCTCGCGCGGCAGCCGGGTCGTCGAGAATCTCGCAGCACGCCTCGGCGCACGCGGCCGCGGAATCGACGAGCCAGCCGGTCACGCCGTCCTCGATCTGCGTGACGATCCCGCCGACGCGACCGGCGACCATCGGCCGCGCCTTCCACAGCGCCTCGGAGACGGTCAGGCCGAATCCCTCTTTGATCGACTTCTGAATCGCCGCCGCCGAGTGCACCTGAAACGCGTTCACCTCGACCGCGCCGACGTTGTTCAGGTTCGAGAGGATGAAGATGTCCGGATCGCCGTCTGCGTACTCGACCGTGCGGTTGTAGTAGTCCCATCCCTCCGGATCGTCGTGCGCCATCGATCCGACGAGCGCGAGCTGGACGTCGGGATGTCGCTCCTTCACCAAGCGGTAGGCGTCGATCACGCCGAGCGGGTCCTTCCACGGATCGAACCGCGAGACCTGCGTCAGCAGCGGCCGGCCGACGTCGATGCCGAACTGGTCGACGATGTACTCGGCGTCCTCGCGCGAGAGCGCCATGTTCTTCGGCGTCAGCGGATCGATCGCCGGCGGCCAGATGAACGTCTCCGGAAGGCCCGCGGCCTTCGGCACGTACTCGCGCAGGTGAAAGATCGCCGCGTCGTAGCGGCAAATCGACGGCAGCAGAACGTCGAACACGTCCTGGTTCGGCGTCGAGAAGTCGATGTGGCCGCGCCAGATCCACTTCGCGCTGCGGCCGGGGAAGTGATCGATCATCGCCACCGGCTGCGGGTCGTGAACGATCACGAAGTCGTAGTCGTCCGCCGGGAAGAGCTCGGCGTTCTCCTCGTTGTAGCGATGGAAGATCTCGATCTCCTCCGGCGTGAGCGAACGCGGATCTCCCTGCAGCCCGTTGTGGATCGCCTTCGTGACGTTGAAGAACTCCTCGGCGCCCTTGATCACCCGCCACTCGACGTCGAGCCCGACATCCGCCATCAGCGGCACGAGCGTGTAGTTGATCTCTGCGACACCGCCGCCGAACGCCGTGGCCGAGAGATGCACGACGCGTTTTCCACGCAGCGGCTCAGCCAGCCGGTGGATTTCGTCGACGAGCCCGCGGGCGACGATCGATCCGTAATCGGCAAGGCTCTTGTGCCCGGCGTTGACGAGCTGGAGCAAGACGCGGAAACCTAACGGTTGACCGAGCGTCAGTCCGGGAGATGCTTCACGAACCGCAGCCGCGAGCCGCCGCCGTTGCGCTCGCCGATCTCGAGCTCGTCCGTCAGCGCGTGGATGATCGCGATCCCGAGACCGCTCTCGGCGAGCTCGTCGGAGTCCTGAGGCACGGCGTCGGCCGGCTCGAATCCTTCGCCGGTGTCGGTGACCTCGACGACGAGCCGGTCGGCGTGGAGCTCGTAGACGATCTCGACGATCCCTTCGCCGCCGTCGTAGGCGTGCTGCACCGAGTTCGTGCATGCCTCGGTGAGCGCGAGCTTCATGTCGGCGAGCACGCCCTCGGGAAAGGGCCTGAACCGCTCGATTCCGGTGAGGGCGAGCCGCCCCAAGGCGATGTACTCCGGCTTCGCCGGGATGCACAATCGGACCGCGTATGCCTGGCCATCGGCGCTCAATTGCATTCCCAACGGAGTGATTACCGCTGGATTCAGAAGTTAAACCTGAGCAATTCTCCGGGATCGTCCAATCGCGGTAGGGGTCTCCATCAGGATGCCCTCCCCTTGGGCGTTTCCAAACGCGTCAGCCCTCAAAACGAGGGCGAATACGGTCCGGCCGGCGCGCGACTCGAGCTCGATCCGGCCGCCCATCAGCCCCGCCAGCTCGCGGGCGATCGCGAGGCCGAGCCCACTCCCCGAGGCGACCGTTCCCGTGAGGCGATAGAAGCGCTCGAAGATGTCCTCCTGCGCCTCCCGGGGAATCCCGGGGCCGTCGTCGATCACGACGAGCCGGGCAGTCCCCTCGTTGCTGTTGTCATTTTCGGCAACGACCCGCACCTTCGTCCCGGGTGGCGTGTGCACGAGCGCGTTGTCGATCAGCACGCGGCCGATCTGGAGCACGCGCTCCTCATCGCCCACCGCCAGAGCCGGGCCGCCGACCCCGAGTGAGAGGTCGTGCCGAGTTGCCGCGGCGCGCAGCTGGAACTCGGCTGCGAGCAGCTCGACGATCACCGCAAAGTCGATGCTCTCGCGCTCGACCGCGAACTTGCCCGCGTCGAGCCGAGTCAGGTCGAGCAGATCGGTGGCGAGCTTCTGCAGTCGCGAGACCTGCTTGCGCGTCTCGTTCAGAAACTCAGCACGCGTCTCCGCGTCGAGCTCTTCGCTCGAGAGCAACTCGAGAAAGCCGCCGAGTGAGAAGAGCGGCGTGCGCAGCTCGTGCGACGCGTTGGCGATGAACTCGCGCCTCGCTCGGTCGAGCGAGGCCAGCTGCAGTCGCATGCGCTCGAACGCGCGCGCGAGCTGGCCGAGCTCATCGGGCGCCGGGTCGACGACCGGCTCGTCGAACCGTCCGCCCGCGATTCGTTCGGCCGCCGCCTCGAGACGCCGGATGCGTCGCGCGAACAACGTCGCGAGCGTGTAGCCGAGCACGATCGCGAACAACGTCGCGAGCGCACCGGCGATGATCACGCGGCGCTGCACGACACTGACCGACTGGAGGTCGTTGCGCAGCGAGGATGCGAGCAGCACGACCGGCCCCTGCGGTGAGACCGCGTCGGCGGCTTCGGCGTAGCTCACACCGTCGCGTGTCACCTCACCGCTCACGACACCGCGATGCGACAGCGCTCGGATCACGAGCGGATCGTTTGCAACGTCGGTCGATGGCCCGCGCCTCGAGTCGGCGATCGGCGTTGCCTGGCCCGCCCGGTAGCGAAGGACAACGACACGCTCGTCGGCCAGTGGTGCGGCCTGTCTCTCGACCCATGATTGGTCGAACGTCGTGCCGGGCAGGCGGGGAAGCTCCATCACCGAGCGCAGCGTGTGCTGCAGATCCGAGAGCCGCGAGTTCGACCAGCGAGCGCTGGTAGGACGGGACGACCACGATGTAGACGATCGCGAGCGCGCACGCGACGACGACCAGCAGCGCCAGAGCAAGGCGGCCGCCGACCGTCCGAAGAGGGTTCACGCTTCGCGGAAGCGGTAGCCGACGCTGCGCACCGTGAGGATGTACTCGGGGTGTGAGGAGTCGGGCTCGAGCTTTTCGCGCAGATGGCGCACATGGACGTCGATCGTGCGCGGATCGCGAAAGTCGGAGCTGCCCCAGAGCGCCTCGAGCAACATCCGCCGGCTGTAGACCCGCCCCGGGTGCGTCATCAGCGCGCGCAGGATCTCGAACTCGACGTAGGTGAGCTGCACGAGCTTCTCCTCGAGCGAGACGTTGCGGCGCGGGACGTCGAGCACGAGCTCGCCCGAGACAAGCTGTTCATCCTCGACCGGCCGACCTTGCCGCGGCGCGCGCGCGCGGCGTAGAAGCGCGCGCACCCGCGAGCGGAACTCGCGAATCGAGAAGGGCTTGGTGATGTAGTCGTCGGCGCCGAGCTCGAGCCCGAGCACCTTGTCCAGCTCGTCGTCGCGGGCGGTGAGCATGATGATCGGTACCGAGCTCTCGCGAGCGCAGCTGCTTGCACACCTCGAGGCCGTCGAGCTTCGGCAGCATGATGTCGAGCACGACGAGATCGACGGGCTGATCGCCGAAGCGCTCGAGGGCTTCCTCGCCGTCGGCAGCCTGGACGACCGTGTAGCCGTCCCGCTCGAGCGGAAAGGTCAGCACCTTGCGGACGGCCTCCTCGTCATCGACGAGGAGAATGGTGGAGGAGTCGGCCATGATTCGGGTCTTCGGCCTGCCCGCTTCCTACTATAGCCCTGAGATGGCGGCCCCCCTGCCCCCGGTTCGCCGTCGTCGCCGGCCTCGCCGCGGCTCGCTCGAGCGGCCCGTGTCGACGCCAGCTCTACCGCGGGGCGTTCCTGCTCTGCTCTGTGCCGCTGCTGCTCGCCGCGTTCAGCGTCACCAAGCCGGGCGCCGCTCCAGAAGCCGTTGCTGCCGCCGGCCTTCGACGCGCGCGCGACGCTCGCGCTCACCCGCGAGCTCTCCAACCTCTTTCCGGACCGCTCGCCGGGAAGCGCGGGCGCGATCGGGGCGGCGCGGTGGTTCAGCGAGCAGCTCGGCCCGTACGGCCTGCCGACGACGGCGGACACCTGGCGGCAGGCGCTCCCGGGCGGCCGGGTCGTTCAGCTTCAGAACCTCGTGGCGGTCGCGCCGAGCCAGCCGCTCGGCGCGAGCGTGATCGTCGTGATGGCCCACCGGGACGACACGGGCGCCGGCCCGGGCGCGAACGACAACGCGACCGGCACCGCGGCGCTGATCGAGCTCGCCCGGGCCTACGCGCGGCCGCTCGTCCGAAGCGCAGTCGGCGGTGCAGTCGGCT
This sequence comes from uncultured Actinomycetes bacterium, assembly GCA_963761365.1. Lineage (GTDB taxonomy): Bacteria > Actinomycetota > Thermoleophilia > Gaiellales > Gaiellaceae > PALSA-600. Next base: position 23,355 of record CAVXHB010000003.1, read on the forward strand.
CACACACTCGTGTTCCTCTCCACCGACGGCGGTGCCTACGGCGGCCTCGGCGCGGTGCGCTTCGTCGAACGGTCGGAATTCCGCGACCGGATCGTCGCCGTCGTCAACCTCGACTCACTCGCCGGGCCGGGACCGCCGCGCATCGAGCTTGCAGGCGACCGGCCGCAATCGCCGGCGGCGGCGCTCGTGTCGACGGCAACGGCGCGGATCCTCGACCAGACCGGCAGCCCGCCCCACCATCCCGGGTTCTTCGGCCAGCTCGTCGACCTCGGGTTTCCCTTCACGCTCTACGAACAGGGCCCGTTCGTCGCACGGGGCGTGCCCGCGATCACGCTCACGACAGGCGGCAACCGCCCGCCCTCGGCCCTCGGCGACACGGCCGGGCGGCTGGCCACGTCGAAGTTGGCGAAGATGGGCCGCGCCGCGCAGGAGTTGCTCGGCTCGCTCAACCAGGGGCTCGAGGTCGCCCAGCGGACGACCAGCGACGTCTGGGTCGGTGACCGGCGGATCCGCGGCTGGACGATCGAGCTCGTGTTGATCACCCTGCTCGTGCCGTTCATCGTCGCCAGCGTCGATCTGTTCGCGCTCGGCCGCCGCCACGGCGTGCGGCTCCTGCCCGCGATCCGCGCCCTCCGCAGCCGGCTCTGCTACTGGGCATTCGCCGGTGCCGTTTTCACGTGTTTTCGCCTCCTCGGCGCCTTCGGCAGCGGCCCGCCCCGGCCGCCGAGCCCCGAAACGAGCTTCGCCGGGGACTGGCCGGTGCTCGCTCTGATCGGGCTCGCCGTCGTGGTCGGGATGGGCTGGATCGTCGCGCGCGACCGGCTGACGCCGCGGCGGCCGGTGACGGCGGAGGAGCAGCTCGCCGGCCAGACGGTTGCGTTGCTCGCGCTCGTGATCGTCGCACTGCTCGTCGTCGGCACGAACCCCTTCGCCCTGCTCTTCGTCCTGCCGGCGCTGCACCTGTGGCTCTGGCTGCCCCAGCACCAGCGTTCGCCGTTCCCGGTGCGGCTCGGGCTGTTCGCGCTCGGGATCGTCGGCCCGGCGATCGTCGTTCTCTCACTCGCGTGGCGCTATCGGGCTCGGGTTTGACGCACCGTGGTACCTCGTCCTGCTCGTCGTGGTCGGTTATGTGAAGACGACGCCGGTGGTGATCACCCTCGCGGGCGCGGCCGCCGCGTCGCAGCTGGCGGCGATCGCGGCCGGCCGCTACGCGCCCTACCCGGACGTGCGAGAGCGGCGGCGGCGCGGCCCGATTCGCACCGTCATCCGGCTGATCGTGCTGGACGTGCGCGCCCGGCGGCACCCGGAGACACGGGTCGCTAGAGCTGGAGGTAGCTGACCGGGCTGCCGGCCGGGAGCTCGCCCTCGCCCTGCGGCACGAGCACGAGCGCATCGGCTGCGGCGGCCTGCGCGATCATGTGCGACTGCTGCCCGCTCAGCGGATCGAGCAGCACCGCGTCGCCGTCGACGCGCGTGCGCGCCCGCAGCAGGGCGTCGCGGGCGGCGAGTCGCTTTGCGGGGGCGCCCAGGCGACCCGGCCGAAAGCGCGGCCTCGGATCGGCGAGCCCCTGCAGAGCGAGCAGCGCGGGGCGAACGAACAGCTCGAAGCCGACGAGCGATGACACCGGGTTGCCGGGCAAACCGAAGACGAGTGTCCGGCCACGGACGCCGAACGCCACCGGCTTGCCCGGCTGCATCGCAACGCGCCAGAAGATCTCCTCGACACCCAGCTCTGCCTCGGTCGCCCGCACGAGGTCGTGCACGCCGACCGAGACGCCGCCGGTCGTGATCAGGACGTCGCCGGCGAGCCCCTGCTCGATCGCCGCGCGGGTCGCAGCTTCGTCGTCTGCAACAGGCGGCAAACGGTCGACCTCGGCGCCCACGCTGCGCAGTTGCGCTGCAAGGATGAATCCGTTCGCGTCGTAGATCTGCCCGGGCTCGAGCTGTTCGCCCGGCGCGCGCAGTTCGGACCCCGTGACGAGGATCGCCACGCGTGGGACACGTGTACAGCGGACGCGCGCGACTCCCGACGCGGCCAACGCGCCGACATGGGCGGGGCCAAGCCGGATGCCGGCGTCGACGACAAGGTCGCCTTCGCGCAGATCCCCGCCGCGGTGGCGAACGTTGTCAGCCGTGACGACGTTGTCCAAGATGACAACGGTCTCACCGCCGTCACGTTCCTCGACGAGCTCGATCGGAACGACGCTGTCTGCACCGTCGGGAACGACGCCGCCCGTCGAGATCGCCATCGCCTCGCCCGGCTCGAGCGAACGCGGCGCGGGCCGTCCCGCCGCGACGCGCGCAACGACAGGCAGCGTCCCCGGTGCATCGGCGGCGCGGAGCGCGAACCCATCCATCGCCGAGGACGGAAACGGCGGCAGATCGACGGCGGAGCGCGCAGGCTCCGCGAGCACGCGCCCGGCGGCATCTGCAAGCGCCACCTCTTCGGCATCGAGTGGCGAGACGTGCTCGAGGACGAGCGCGAGTGCCTGCTCGATCGTCAGGAGGTCGTCGCTCACGGTTGCGGCGGCGGCGTGTCCGTCGTGGTCGTGATCGGCGGGGGCGGCGGCGGCTGGGTTGTCGTCGGTGGCGGCGTCGCGGTCGTCACCGGCGGCGGGGCAGTCGTCGTTGCGACGGAGGTCGCCGGGGGAGGCGCGGTCGTCGTTACCGCGGTCGACGTTGTCTTGGGCGGCGGCGAGATCGTTCGCGGCGGCTTCGGCACAGTGTCCCGCGTGCTCGTCGGCCCCGTCGTGGTCGTTGTTGTCGTGGTCGTGGTCGAGTAGCCCCCGTAGCTGTAGCCGTAGTTGGTGTGCTGGAAGGTCCGGAAGACCGGCATCGCCTTCGGAGTGAGGAACTGGCGCACCGGCAGCCGCCATTCGGCCGCGGCCATGTACAGATGCCAGATCGGCACGGCGAAGGTAGCGCCGGCCACCTCGTATCCGTGGACCGAGAGCATCGGAATCTCGCCGTTCGGGTAGCCCATCCAGACCGCGGTCGAAAGATCCCGCGTGTAGCCGACAAACCATGCATCGGCGTGGTCCTCGGCCGTGCCCGTCTTGCCGGCGTTCGGATGCTTGCCGTCGCCGGAGCCGTAGCCCGTACCCTCGAGCGCGTTCAGCGCGAGCACGTGTGTGACCTCGTAGGCAACGCCCTCCGAGAGCGCACGCTTGGTTTCGGGCTTGCCCCAGCCGGCGGTCTTGTCGACCTTGCCGCCAGGGAGAACGACCTTCGTGATCGCCATCGGCCGCGCGTAGATCCCGCCCGAGGCAAACGTCGCGTAGGCGGCGGCCATGTCGAGCGGTGAGACGCCGAGCGGCCCGAGGCCGATCGACGCGACCGGCTTCTGGGTCAGATGGATACCGAGCCGCTTGGCCATGTTCCACACCTTGTCGGGGCCGACGTCGAGCGTGAGTTGCGCGTAGACGGTGTTGTCCGAGCGGAGCGTGGCGTTCGTGACCGACGTCCAGCCGATGTAGGTGTGGTCGTAGGTCTGCACAGTCCACGGCTTGCCGGCTGCGTAGTCACCTGCGCACCACGGCCCCGTCGTGCACGTGAACGGCGCCGAGTCGTAGTAGGTGCGGTCGGGATCCATTCCCGCTTCGATTGCCGCTGTCAACACGAATGCCTTGAAGGTCGAGCCGGCTTCGCGCGCCGACTGGGCGGCGAGATTGAACTGATTGTGCTTGTTGCCTGGGATGACAGCAGTCATCGCGCGGATCGCGCCGGTCCCAGGCTCGACGGAGACGACGGCGGACGCCGGGTCGTCGTGCAGGTTGAGCGTGTCGCGCATCGCTTTGTTCGCCGCGCGCTGGTATCGCGGCTCGATCGTCGTGTACACGCGCAGTCCGCCCTCGCGCACGACATTCGCGCCGTAGACGCGCTGCAACTCGTCGAGCACGTACGAGAAGAAGTAGGGCTCCTTGATCTTGGTGTAGAGACGGCCGAGCTTGAGCCGTAGCGGCGCCTTGCGTGCGAAGTTGAACTGCGCGCGATTGATCACGCCATTCCGCTCCATTGCGTAGAGCACTTCGTTGCGACGGGCAACCGCGGCGGGCGCGTTGTGCACCGGGTCGTAGACCGACGGCGCCTGCGGCAAGCCGGCGAGCAGGGCCGCCTGCGGCAGCGTGAGCTGCGATGCATGACGCGAGAAGTAGGTCTGCGCCGCGGCCTCGACACCGTAGGCGTGGTTGCCGTAGTAGACGGTGTTGAGGTATCCCTCGAGAATCCGGTCCTTCGACCATCGGTTGCTGAGCTTGATCGCGAGGCAAGCCTCCTTGATCTTCCGCTCGAACGTCCGCTCGCGGCCCGTATAGAGGTTGCGCACGAGTTGCTGCGAGATCGTCGATCCACCCTCGAGCACCTTGCCCGCGCTCAGGTCGCGCCAGAACGCGCGCGCGATCCCGACGTAGTCGACGCCACCATGCTCGTAGAAGCGGCGGTCCTCGATTGCCACTGTTCCGGATGGCAACCACTTGCTCATGCGCGCGAGCGAGACCGGCTCGCGGTTGCGCTCGGCGGGAATCGAGCCGAGCAGGGAGCCGTCCGCCGCGTAGACGAACGAGTTCTGGCCGATCTCGATCGCCTGCAATGTGTTCAGGTCGCAACTGACCGACAGCGCAACACCACCGCCAAAACCGGCGAGCACGATCACGGCGACGATCGCCACGGCAACACCGCCGAGAGTCGTCCCGGTGTGCCGGCGCCGGCGGCGTTCGAGGCGATGGCGCCGGTGGAGCCGGTGCTCGAGAAAGTCGCGAAGCTCGCGGTCGCGCTGGGTCACTCGCCCACCATTGTTTTCACGATTCCCATCTGGCGCAACCGGTCGTGCGCCACGAGCCGAAGCTCACTCTCGGCCGCCTCGACTTCCTGCCCGGCCTGAACCCAGCGGCGAAGCACGATCGTCGCGTCCGGGCCGAGATCGGCGAGGTACGCCACGTTCGCCTCTGCGTTCAGGGTTTCGACCAGCTCGCGCAGGTCGGCGTCGAGCGGCACGTGCACGGTCACCTCGACGAGCTTCTGCGGGCTGCGGATCGTCGAGTTGCGCAACGTCTCCGAGACGAGCTTCTCGTTCGGGATCACGAGCCGGTCGCCGTCCGGCAGCCGCACCCACGTGTAGGTGAGGCCGATCTCCTCGACGACGCCGCGACCCCCTTCGACCTCGACCTCGTCACCCAGCCGAAGCGGCTGGCTGAACGCGATCAAGATTCCCGCGATGAAGTTGCCGACCGTCCGCTGCGCGGCGAAGCCGATCACGAGCCCGAGCACAGCGCCGGAAGCCAGAATGCCGCCGGCGATCGCGCGCACCTGCGGGATCACGAGCAGCGCGGACATGATCCCGATGAACACGATCGACGAGAAGATCGAGCGGCGCAACACGCGGTAGCGCGTCGCCACAGCGGGATCGAGAGTTCGGCGGCTGATCCGCGTGTCGATCAGCTTCGCAACCAGCGCTGCAAGCAGGATCACGCCGGCCGCGATCGCGATACGTGTCCACGTGTGGGTCAAAAGTCGATCCTTTGACGGCCGGCATAGCCGTCCTCGAGCCCGTGCCACCATTCAACCGCCGGCTCGCCGACGCTCCAGCACAGCAACACGTCCTCGCCTTCCCGGACGGCGGGAAAGTCGAGCAATCCCGTGTCGGCATCCTTGAGCTGAATGCCGATCGACGTCAGTTCTTCGACCACGTCCTGCAGCTCGCGTGCAAGCTTCGCGAACTCGGGAGTGCGCGCGTCGCCGACGCCCTCGCCGCTCCCGTTGCCGGCGACGATCCGAACGACCTCCCGCTGTTCCTCCTCGAGCTCGCCGAGCCGCGCCCGCAACTCGACCATGCGCTCCGCCAGGGGGCGCACCTGGTCGAGGGCGCTGTTAGCCTCGTCGGGAGTGAAGGTGCGGTCGGCCACTTGCCCGTGAATCATCCCTGAGGCGCCGCTTGTCGGCGCCGACCCTCAGGAGGTGCCGGCTCTGCCGGCATCTCCGTCTGCAACGCCCACCTCGAGCGCGAGCGTCGTGGTAAACGCTTCAAGCCGCCGTCTTGTCGCCTGGATTCTCTTCGTCGCGCTCGTCTCGGGGGTCGCCTACGCGAGCCGCTTTACCGCAGGGCGGCCGGATCGAAACGCGCTCTATCAATGGTCGACGGCAATCGGCGAGCTGACGGTGTTCGCCGTCATCCTTGCGGTGACGCTCGCCATCGCCGGCGGGCGGTACGACCTGTTGGCACTGAATCGCCCCGCCTCGTGGCGGCAGGCGCTCCTCTTGTGCGTCCTGCTGCTGATCGTCGTTTACGCGGCGATCGCCGCGATCGACCCGCTACTTCACGGTGGTCGCGAACAAGGGTTGACGCCGTCCGGCTGGCAGCCGCAGCACGCGGCGGCGTACGGCGCGAACTTCGTCGTGATCGCGGCGGTCGCGCCCTTCGTCGAAGAGACTGCTCTTTCGTGGCCTCGGCTTCGCGCTCCTCGAGCGTCTCGGCCGTTGGCCGACGATCCTGACGGTCGGCCTGGCCTTCGGCCTCTACCACGGCCTCGTCCAGGCGCTCCCCGAGTTGGCGCTGTTCGGCTGTGCGCTCGCGTGGTTGCGCATGAAGACGCGCAGCGTGATTCCCGGAATGCTCCTGCACTCGGCGTTCAACACGATCGCGCTGATCGCCGCGGTGACTGTTAAGTAACTGAAAGGTGCCAGAGGTATAGCTCTGGCACCGTCATCAATTAGGAATCTTCCTCGTCGCCCTCGACCTCGGCTTCGGCGAAGTCCTCCGCCGAGACCTTGTCGAGGAAGCGCTTGAACTCGTCGACGATCTCTTCCTCGTTCACCTCGTCGCCTTCGAACTCGATCGCCGACTCCTCGATCACGGAATCGGCGGCGTAGATCGGAACCTGCGCGCGGACCGCAACTGCGATCGCGTCCGACGAGCGCGAGTCGATCTCGATCTCGGAGCCGTCCTGCTTCACGGTGATCGAGGCGTAGAAGGTGTTCTCGCGCAACTCGGTGACCGTGACGTGGACGACTTCGACCTCGAGCTCGCCAAGGATGTTGACGAGCAGATCGTGCGTGAGCGGCCGGGGCGCGGTTGCTCCTTGCAATTTCATCAGGATCGCCGCCGCCTCGGGATGACCGATCCAGATCGGCAAGAACTTGTTTCCCTCGGCCGTCTTGAGGAGCACGATCGGCTGCTTCCCCACGAGGTCGAACGACACCCCGTAGATCGTCATTTCGACCATCGGTACTAGCTTACCCGCGTCCCTCGGCCACAGACCGGCGTCGCTACACTGGCGCGTCGCGGGCGATTAGCTCAGTCGGTTAGAGCGCCGCTCTGATAAGGCGGAGGTCCGTGGTTCGAATCCACGATCGCCCATAGCGCCGCGAGCAGGTTCAGTGCAGGACGCGGGTGCTGTGGACGTACTGGTCCAGCGCGAGCAGAAACTCCCGGTTGGTCGCGACCTCGGCGAATGCGGCCTTCGTCTCGGCGTCGAGCTCGTCGTTTTCGACCAGCTCACGCAGAAAGCGGTTCAGGCCTCCCTCGCGGGACAGTTGGGCCACACGCAGGAAGAGACCGAGTGCCACCTCGTTCTGTGAAACGGTCTCGAGCGCTTCGATGTCCTGGGGCCAGAGGGAAGTCACAGCGGTGCAACGACCCGATCGCAGAGCTAGATACGGTCGAGCGCCTCGGCAAGCTCTTCGAGGTCGTGCTCGTCCTCGTAGGCCAGCTCGATCTTGCCGGGAGCGACGCGCGCCTCGAGCCCGGTCAGCCTCTGCAGGCCTTCCTTGACGCGCGCTGCAAGCGCGGGATCGACCGGCGTCTTGGTGCGCGGCTTCGTGCGGGCACCGGCCCAGCGTGCCGCGCGCTCAGCTGCTCGCACCGACATGCCCTGCGCGACGATCTTGCGTGCGAGCTTGCGCCGGCCGACCTGGTCGGGAACCGCGAGCACCGCGCGTGCATGACCTTCCGTCAGCTCACCGCGCTCGACCATCGCCAGCACGTCGTCGGGCAGGTCGAGCAGTCGCAGCTTGTTCGAGATCGCAGGCTTCGACCGGCCGACGCGCTCGGACACGTCGCCGAGCGCAAACGAGAACTCGTCCATCAGCATCGCGTAGCCGCGCGCCTCTTCAATCGGCGAGAGATCCTCGCGCGCAACGTTCTCGACGAGACCGAGCAGCAACGTCTCGCGGTCGTCGGCCTCACGAATCACCGCCGGAATCGTGGGCAGACCCGCCTCGCGCGCCGCGCGCCAGCGGCGCTCGCCGGCGATCAGCTCGTAGCCACCCTCGGGCCGCGGCCGGAGGACGACCGGCTGGATCAGCCCTTGCGCGCGGATCGAGTCGGCCAGACCGGCCGTCGCCTCGTGCTCGAAGCGCTTCCGCACCTGGCGTGGGTTCGCGTGGATCTGCTCGAGCGGGACATGGGCGAGCTCGGGCGAGCTGCCGCCCATCAGCACCTCGAAGCCGCGGCCGAGGCCGCGCCGGGAGATTACGCGGCGTTCGACAAGTTCCATCGCCACCTTCCAATAGGCCACGGCGCCGGGCGAACGCCGGTCGTAGTGCGTGATCGGCAGCCCGTGGCTCGGCGCCTCGGCGACACGCACCGAGCGCGGCACGACTGTGCGGAAAACGAGGTCGCCGAAATGCTTGCGCACTTCCGCCTCGACATCGGCCGCAAGATTCGTGCGCGCATCGCTCATCGTGATCAGCACGCCGGCGATCGCAAGCCGCGGGTTCAGACGCACACGGATCAGGTTGATCGACTGCATGAGCTGCGAGAGGCCCTCGAGCGCGTAGTACTCCGCCTGCACCGGCACGATCACGCGGTCCGCAGCCGCAAGCGCATTCACGGTCAGCGGTCCGAGCGAAGGCGGACAGTCGAGCAGCACGAAATCGAAGCCGTTCGCCTCGGCAAGCGAATCCGCGAGAAAGCGATCGCCGCCTTCACGCCCGGCCAGCTCGACCGCCGCACCGGCGAGCTCCGGCTTCGACGGCACGAGGAAGAGGTTCGGAAATGCCGTCGGCTTCGCGAGCTCGTCGAGCGGCGCCCCGTCGAGCAGGTCGTAGCTCGAGGTGCCGTTCGCGCGCATCCCGAGACCGGAGGTAGCGTTCGCCTGCGGGTCGAGATCGACCACGAGCGCACGCTCGCCGGCCTCGGCAAGGCACGCGGCCAGATTGACCGCAGACGTCGTCTTGCCGACGCCGCCCTTCTGGTTCGCAAATGCGTAGACCTTTCCCGGCACTGCCTTAGTCTCGCTACGCAAGCGGACGTTTCTTCGCAACGCCGGTTCGGCGCGGGAAGCCCTCGGGCGTGGGCCGCAGCTTGCGCAGGACGTAGAGCCCCGCCGGTCCGTCCACGAGCTCGGCGGCGAGCTGCTCGGCGACCGCAGCGACCGGCTCGGGCTCCGCGCTCTCGCCCACCCAGAGGATCGCGATCCCCCCGGGCCGAACGAGCGGCAGGCACCACTCGGCCGCAACCGGAGGTGTCGCGAGGGCCTTCGCGAGCGCAACGCCCGCCCAGTCGGTCTGCTGTTCCTCCGCCCGGCCCCAGACGACGCGTGCGTTCGACGGCACCCAGCGCTCCAGAAAGTCGCACTTCCGCTGCTCCGCCTCGACGAGGACGAACTCACGATCGTGCAACGCGTAGGCAAGCGGGATCCCCGGCGCACCGCCGCCCGAGCCGACATCGACAACCGGGCCGGGATGAGCGCGAACGAGATCGGTCGCGCGCAGCGAGTCCTCCAACAGCATCCGCCGCGCATCGGCAAAGGCGAGCGACGTCAGGCCGGGTGTCTCGACGACAGCCCGCAGCCAGCTGCTTAGGCGCCGCTCGTCGGCGCCGACCATCAGGACGTGCGGGCTTTGCCCGCGCGTCCGTCTGCGCCGCTAACCCGAAGCGCTTGCGTTTCCACCAACAATTCAGGCTGGGACGACCACGACGTAGCGATTGGGCTCGTCCCCCTCGCTGACCGTCTCGACGCCGTCGACGTCCTTCAACCGCTCGTGCACGAGGCGCCGCTCGATCGAGCTCATCGGCTCGAGCTCAACACGCGTGCCCGCCCGCATCGCCTCATCGGCACTGCGAACCGCAAGCGTCTCGAGCGTGCGGCGTCGGCGATCGCGGTAGCCGGCGGCATCGACGACGATCTGCTTGCGATCCTCCTCGCCTTGCCGCACGATCGCGGCGGCGAGCGTCTGTACCGCGTCGATCGTCTGACCGTGGCGGCCGATCAGAATTCCGAGGTCTTCACCCGACGAGCACGTGGCGGTGATCGCGTCTTCCGATTCGTGGACGTCGATCCGGCAGCGAACACCGACGGCGGTGGTGATGTGCTCGAGCACGCTTCGCAGGTGCGCTGCCTGTTCGCTCTCGTCCACCTGCGGCGCCTCTCGAACCGGCGCATCCGCGTCGACCGTTGCCACAACCCGCGCCGGCGTGGCGCCGACGCCGAGCAGGCCGCGGCTTCCCTCTTCGAGCACCTGAAAGCGCACGGTCTCCTTGTCGAGCGACGGTGCTCGCCGCTCGAGCTCGCGCAGCGCCTGCCACTTCGCCTCGCCGACGGTGTCGCCGGTCGCCTCGACCGTCAGCTGTTCCACCGTCATCGCCGCCCGCCGCCCTTCTTACGCTTCACCCTCCGTGGTTGCGGCGGTTTCGGTGCCGCAGCCAACTTCACGGGCTCGAGCTCGATCTTCGCGGGTGTCCGCGATGTCCGCTTCGCCCCGAAGGTCGGAAGCGGCGTCTTCGGCACGAGGCGGCGTGTGATCAGGCCCTGCCCAACCGTCCAGAGGTTCGTCGTCACCCAGTACAAGACGAGGCCCGTCGGGAAGCGCGCCACCACCGTGATGAAGATCAGCGGGACGACCATCATGATGTAGCGCTGCGTCTTGTCCATCGTCGTCGACATGAAGTAGCTCGACAGGACCTGGCTGCCCGCATAGATCGCGAGGAGCAGATAGCCCGACCAGTGCGAGTCAGCCTTGGCGGTGATGCTCGGAACGATGTGCAGCCAGCTGAGGGAGCCCGAGTGCGCGTGGTGGTTGAAATGGCGCAGGGTGAGATAGAGCGCGAAGAACACCGGCAGCTGCGCGAGAAGCGGCAGGCATGACGCGGCCGGGTTGATGTGGTTCTCCTTGTAGAACTTCATCAACTCCTCGTTCAGCTTCTGCCGGTCGCCCTTGTACTTCTTCTGGATCTCCTTCATCTCCGGCGCGTGCTTCTGCAGCGACTGCATCGAGTGGATCTGCCGCACGGTGAGCGGAACGAGGATGATCCGCACGACGATCGTCGTCGCGATGATCGACCACGCCCACGGGAGGCCGATGTTGTAGTGGAAGCGATCGAGCAGCCAGGCGACCGCGTTCTCGAGCGGCTGCAGGATGCTGAAGACGAGCATTGCGATCACGCGAAGTCGACTCCACCGCGAGACCACGGGTTGCAGCGTGCGAGCCGCCACGCCGCCTTGAGCGCTCCGCGCACGGGCCCGTACTTGCGCAGCGCATCACCGGCGTACTGCGAGCACGACGGATGGAATTTGCAGGCGGGCTCGCACACAGGCTCGCCCGTGAGGAGCCGAGCGAGCATCGAAAACAGTTTCATGCAGCCGCCTTCCCGAGCACCTCGTCGACACGTTCAACGAGCCACGCATGACCGTTCGCTTCAACTGCCTCGGGAAGGCCCGGCCTGACCACGAGCACGTAGTCGTTGGCCGGCGGAAGCGAGCCGGCATCCAGCTTCGTCCGCCAGATCTCGCGCAGCTGCCGTTTGATCCGGTTGCGGACAACGGCATTGCCGGCGGCCTTCGGAACTGCCAGGCCAAGCCGCGGCTCGGCGGGCGCAGCGTCGACTGCACGCTCGAACCAGTGCAGTGTCAGAAATCTGGTCGAGGACGAGCGGCCCTGGCGGTACACGGCGTCGAAGTCGCGCGAGCGGGAAAGGCGGTTCTTCTTCTGCACCGCTACGCCGAAAGGCGCTTGCGGCCCTTCGTGCGGCGGCGCTTGAGAATCAGGCGGCCGGCACGCGTCGCCATCCGCGCACGGAAACCGTGCTTGCGCTTCCGCTTGCGCACGTTTGGCTGATAGGTCCGTTTCATTGCCCTCGAAAGAGTGAAAAGTGGGCGATGACGCCCGGGGCAAATGAGTATAGACGCAGTCTTTCGAACGGGGTTGTCCACAGCCGCAATACGATGCAAAAGGCGTGCAGAGAGGCACCGCGGCACTCGTCGCGCACCCTCCTTTCCACACCTGTGGAGAGTCGTGTGGAGGAGGACGTTTTCCCTGCACATCAGCACTTTTTGCGAAGTGGGCATGGCCGAAAATCCTCATTGAATCGTGCGCAAGCACGCTGCTATTGTCGTCGCTTCGTCCGGTTCGAACTGAGGAGTCGCTGGAGGCTGTGGAGCACCCGATCGAGCTGACTGCAGAAGGCCTGTGGGAAGACGTGTCGGCTCGTTTACGCGGAGCGCTCAACGACAAGACCTTTCGGAACTGGTTCAGCGACGTCGACGGCGCGAGCGTCGATAGCGACACCTTCGTCCTCGCCGTCCCGAACGACTTCACCCGCGAGTGGATCGAGGGGCACTTCGTCGAGCTGATCCGGGCCGCAGTCAAAGATGCCACGGGCACCGAGCGCCGGCTGCAGCTGGCCGTCCGGGAATCCCAGCCCGCCCCGCCGCCGGCAGCGCTGCCGCGCGTGCTGCCGCCGCCCCTTCCCCGGCCGGAGCCGGGCGGGATCAACCCGCGGTACACCTTCGACTCCTTCGTGATCGGCTCCTCGAACCGCTTCGCCCATGCAGCGGCGCTCGCGGTTGCCGAAGCGCCGGCGCAGGCGTACAACCCGCTGTTCATCTACGGGCACACGGGTCTCGGCAAGACGCATCTGCTGCACGGTGTCGCGAACTACATCGGGCAGCACTCGGCGAACCTGACCGTGCGCTACGTGACGACGGAGATCTTCCTCAACGACTTCATCAACTCCCTCAGCGGCAAGCGGATCGAAGGCTTCAAGCAGCGCTACCGCGCCTACGACGTGCTGCTGATCGACGACGTGCAGTTCTTCGAGCACAAGGAGCGGATCCAGGAGGAGTTCTTCCACACCTTCAACGCTCTGCACGAAGCCGGCGGGCAGATCATCATGAGCTCGGACCGGCCCCCACGTGACATCGCGACCCTGGAGGACCGCCTGCGTTCGCGGTTCGAGTGGGGATTGATCACCGACATCCAGCCGCCCGACCTCGAGACGCGCATCGCAATCCTGCGGAGGAAGGTCAAATCGGACGAGATCGCCGTCGACGACCCCGAGGTCCTGACGTTCATCGCGAGCCGCGTCTCCACGAACATTCGCGAGCTCGAGGGCGCCCTCACCCGCGTCGTCGCGTTCTCCTCGCTGACCGGGCGGCAGATGGACGTGCAGCTCGCCCAGGATGTCCTCCGGGACGTGTTTCCCCAGGGCGAGGCGGCCGCCGTGTCGATCGACCGCATCCAGGCGCTCGTCTGCGAGCGTTTCAGCGTCACGCTCGACGAGCTCACCGGTGATCGTCGTTCTCAGGCAATCGTCTACCCCCGCCAGGTCGCGATGTACCTCTCACGCGAGCTCACCGACTCCTCGCTGCCGAAGATCGGCAAGGAGTTCGGTGGCCGCGACCACACCACCGTGATCCACGCAACATCGAAGATCGCACGCCTGATTCGCGAGGACAGAAGTGTGTACAACCTCGTGCAAGAACTCACGGCCCGCGTCAAACAGGCGCGCTGAGCCCAAATGGTGTTGAAGACCCCCGATTCGTCCCCGTCCGAGCACACAGCGAGAATGGCTCGGCGGCACGCTGCAACCCGCTTTTCCCCGCCTCTAACAGGGCTTACTACAAGGACTATTTTCTAAATTCATGATTGACTCAGAAACAGTGCTGAACACCGGAGTGTTGAAGATCAGTGCTTCGAGAGACGTTCTTGCCGAACGGCTGGCGCTCGTTGCCCGCGGAGTCTCGACACGAACGGCCGTGCTCGTGCTCGGCGGGATTCAACTTCGTGCGGCGGACGGCCAGCTGCACCTCGCGGCCACCGACATGGAGCTCTCGCTGCGAACCTCCGTCGAAGCCGATGTGGAAGGCGATGGGGAAGTTGTCGTGCCCGGAAGGCTGCTGCTCGACATCGTGCGTGCGCTTCCCGACAACGATGTGACGCTCGAATATCACAGCGACGAATCGATGCTCGTGATCACATCGGGCAGTGCCAGCTACCGAGTTCACACCTACTCGGCGGAGGACTTCCCGACGGCTGCCGGATGTGGACGGCGTTGCAGATGAGCCCGGTCGAGCGCGAGGCGCTGCTCGAGACGATCAACCGCGTCGGCCGCTCCGCCTCGCGCGACGAGAGCCGCCCGGTGCTGACCGGAATCCTGGTGCGCTTCGAGGGCGACAAGGTGATCATGGCCGCGACCGACTCCTACCGGCTCGCGGTGAAGGAGACCGTCGCGACCGCGCCGCTGCCCGACCTCGAGGCGATCATCCCGGCTCGGGCACTCCAGGAGCTCGCACGCATCGCCGCGAACGCCGACGAGGTGCAACTCGGCCTCCACGAAAACCACGTCGTGTTCGGAGCCGACGGTGCATGGCTGACGACGCGGCGGATCGACGGCCAGTTCCCGAACTACCGCCAGCTGCTGCCCGAGCAGTTCGAACACGAGGTGCAGATGCCGCGCGAGGAACTGCTCGACGTCGTGCGACGGGTGTCGCTGATGGCGCAGCGCAACTCACCACTGCGGCTGCGGTTCGCCGAGGGCGAGCTGACGGTGTCGGCCCAGACTCCCGATGTCGGCGAGGCCCGCGAGTCGCTGCCGGCGCCGTACAACGCCGATGCGCTGGAGATCGGCTTCAACGCCGAGTTCCTTCGCGACGGGCTCGAGTCCGTCGACTCGCCGACGGTACGCGTGAAGCTGATCAGCCCGCTTCGCCCCGCTGTGCTCGAGGGCGAGACTCCCGACTACACCTACCTGATCATGCCGATTCGGCTCGCAGGCTAGCGGGCTGATCGTCAGCCGCGTCACGCTCCGGAACTACCGCTCGTACCCGGCCCTCGACCTCGAGCTCTCACCCGGGATCGTGCTCGTCGTCGGCGAGAACGGCGCCGGCAAGACGAACCTGCTCGAGGCGTTGCACGTCGGCACGCAGGGGTTCTCGCCGCGGACTCGTGCCGAGGGCCAGCTGATCCGGTTCGGCGAGCCGGCTGCGTCGCTTCGGCTGAACGTCGTCCGGGACGACGTCCCGCACCAGGTGCGAATCCTGTTGTCCGCAGGCGCCGGCAAAGGTGGCCGAGCTCGACGGTGCCCGCATGCCCGCTGCGGAATCGCTCCGCCGGGAGTTGCCGGCACTCGTCTTCACGCCCGACCGGCTTGCCGTCGTCAAGGCCGGCCCCGCGGCGCGGCGCGCGTATTTCGACCGGGTGCTCGGACGCTTGCATCCTGCGCGCGCCGGCATGCCGCAGGACTACGCCGCCGCGCTTGCCCAGCGCAACGCGGCGCTTCGCCGTGTGCAGCTCGGGCTGTCCGGACGCGACGCACTCGAGCCGTGGACAGGTCGTGTTGCCGCGCTCGGCCTGGAGCTCGTGGAGGCGCGCCAGGCGACACTCGATGCGCTCTCGCCCGCGTTCGCGGCCCGTGCGGACGAGCTCGGGCTCGTCGGGGGCGTCGCTCGAGTACGACGGTACGCCCGTGACCGAAGCCGCGCTCACGGCTCGTCTCGACGCGGACGTGGCGCGCGGCACTACCGGCGCCGGTCCCCATCTCCATGACGTGCGCATCACCTCGGCAGGCCGCGATCTGCGGAGCTTTGGCTCGCAGGGCGAGCAGCGGCTCACGCTGCTCGCGCTCTTGCTCGCCGAATCCGAGTTGCTCGCATCGCAGCCGCTGCTCCTGCTCGACGACGTTCTCTCCGAGCTCGATGTCCGGCGTCGCCGCGTGCTCGCCGAGCGCATCGCCGGGATGGAGCAGGCTGTCGTCACGGCCACCCAGCGCTCTGCCTTGCCGGTCGAGCCCGCCCAGATCGTGGAGGTGACCCCTGGACAAGCTGTCTAGCGAGCTCCGCGGCGAGCTGGCACGGTTCGGTGCGCAGTCGGGTCTCGCCGACCTGGTCGAGCGTTGGCCGGAAGTGGCCGGCGCTGCGATCGCGCGCAATGCGTGGCCGGCGCGGATTGCACGCGACGGTACGCTGCACATCTCGACGACCGATTCGATCTGGGCGTTCGAGCTCGGTCATCGCGGCGCTGAGATCGCGACGCGACTCGGTGTTGCGAAGGTCCGTTTCGCACCGGGACCGCTACCGTCGGAGCAGGTTGTTGCCGCTCCCGCCGAGCCTGTTCGGGCGTCGCCGGAGGACGAACGCCGGGCGTCCGAAATCGCCGCGTCGATCGACGACGAGACGCTTCGCGCAAGCGTGCAAAAAGCGGTCAGTTTGAGCCTCGCTCGGACCGCCAAAGACCGCTCGTTCTGATACACTTTCAACACCCTGCAAAACGGTCGTTTTGCAGGACTTTTTAGTGATGGGAAAGGCCATGGCCAAAGCGTCGTACTCCGCAAAAGACATTACGGTCCTCGAGGGCCTCGAACCGGTGCGCCTGCGGCCCGGGATGTACATCGGCTCGACGGGCCAACGGGGGCTTCATCACCTCGTGTACGAGGTCGTCGACAACGCCGTCGACGAGGCAATGGCGGGCCACAACGACCTGATCGAGGTCACGATCCATCCCGACAATTCGGTCACGGTCCGCGACCGTGGCCGCGGCATTCCGGTCGACGTCATGGCCGACAGCGGACTGCCCGCGCTCGAGGTCGTGCTGACGAAGCTGCACGCCGGCGGTAAGTTCGGCGGCGAGGGTTACAAGGTTTCCGGAGGTCTGCACGGCGTCGGCGTGTCTGTCGTCAACGCGCTTTCCGAGTGGCTCGTCGCAGAGGTTGAGCTCAACGGCAAGATCTACCGCCAGGAGTTCGCGCGCGGCGTTCCACAAGGCGAGATGACGGCGGCGGGGATCTCGACCGAGACCGGCACCACGATCTCGTTCCTGCCCGACTCCGAGATCTTCGAGGAGCTCGACCTCTCGGCTGACACGCTGCGCCAGCGCTTGCGCGAGACCGCATTCCTCACGCGCGGGCTGCGCATCGTCTTCACCGACGAGCGGGCCGGCGGCGAGCAGATCGAGTTCCACTACGAAGGTGGCATCCGCGACTTCGTCAGCTACATCAACGAGGCGAAGGAAACGGTGCATCGCCACGTCGCCTACTTCGAGGGTGAGAACGACGCGGGCTACGTCGAGGTGGCGATGCAGTGGAACAGCTCCTACCAGGAGTCGGTGTTCTCGTTTGCCAACAACATCAACACGATCGAGGGCGGCACTCACATGCAGGGTTTCCGCTCGGCACTGACGCGCACCCTGAACAAGTACGCGCGCGACAAGGGGCTCCTGAAGGAGAAAGAGGAGAACCTCGAGGGAGAGGACGTGCGTGAGGGGCTCGCGGCAGTGGTTTCGGTGAAGCTGCAGAACCCGCAGTTCGAGGGTCAGACGAAGGCGAAGCTCGGTAACCCGCCGGTGACGGGTCTCGTCGAGACGACGGTGAACGCGAAGCTTTCGGAGTTCCTCGAGGAGAACCCGAACGACGCGCGCCAGATCGTCAACAAGGCGATCGCCGCCGCCCGCGCGCGGCAGGCGGCCCGCAAGGCGCGTGAGCTGACGCGCCGGAAGTCCGCGCTCGAGAGCATGTCGCTGCCGGGCAAACTCGCCGACTGCTCCTCGAACGACCCCGAATCGACCGAGCTCTTCATCGTCGAGGGCGATTCGGCAGGCGGCTCGGCCAAGCAGGGGCGCGACCGCGGCTATCAGGCGATTCTGCCGCTGCGCGGGAAGATCATCAACAGCGAGAAGAACCGGATCAACAAGGTGCTCTCGAACAATGAGATCCAGGCGATGATCACCGCGATCGGGACCGGGATCGGCGAAGAGTTCGACATCACGAAGCTGCGCTACCACCGGCTGATCGTGATGACGGACGCCGATGTCGACGGCTCGCACATCCGTACGCTGATCCTCACGTTCCTCTACCGCTACATGCCGGAGCTGATCGACGGTGGGCACGTGTACATCGCCGGTGCGCCTCTCTACCACGCGAAGCTCGGCAACCAGGAGTTCTACTTCGAGAAAGACGCCCAGCTCGAGGAGATGCTCGCACGCGAGCGCGTCCCCGAAGTGACCGTCACCGATCGCGCGGGCCGTGAGGTGAAGCTGACGGAGGCGAAGTGGCTGCGCTTCGTGCGTGAGCTCGGGCCCTACGAGGGCTACTCAGCCCGTCTGCGTTCCGACTTCGGTACTCCCGCCGCGGAGCTGATGATCCAGCATCGCCTGATCGAGCACGAGATCGAGACACCGGCCGACATCGCCCGCGCGCTCTCCGACATCGCCCCCAACGGATACACCCTCGCGGAGCTCCAGAGCGACGAGGAAGGGTTCCGCATCAGCCTTGTCGAGACGGAGACGAGTACGACGCGCGCGATCAATGTTCCGGTCGAGCTACTCGGTTCGCCGATCTACCGCCACGTGCGGAGCGCGTATGTGAAGCTCGGGGAGATCGCCGGCCTGCCGCCGTTTCGTGTCACGGTCGGCAAGGAGCAGGTCGTTGCCGAGACGTACGAGGCGCTGCGCGCGCGGGTTCTCGACGCGGCGAAGCAAGGCATGCAGCTGTCCCGCTTCAAGGGTCTTGGCGAGATGGATGCCGAGGAGCTCTGGGCGACGACGATGGATCCGGCCAAGCGCTTGCTGATCCGGGTGGACGTCGAGGATGCGCACGCGGCCGACCGGCTTTTCTCGATGCTGATGGGCGACGCCGTCGAGCCGCGGCGTGAGTTCATCGAGCAGAACGCAAAAGACGTGAAGTTCCTGGATGTCTGAGGTCGACACCGGAGCCTTGGGCCCGGGGAGGATCGAAGCGCGCGAGCTCGAGCAGGAGATGCGCTCGAGTTATCTCGACTACGCGATGTCGGTCATCGTCGGGCGGGCACTGCCCGACGCCCGTGACGGCCTGAAGCCGGTCCACCGCCGGGTGCTCTACTCGATGTGGACGAACGGGAACCGCCCGGGCGGCCGTATGTGAAGAGCGCGCGCATCGTCGGTGACGTGATGGGCAAGTACCACCCACACGGCGACCAGGCGATCTACGACACGCTGGTCCGAATGGCTCAGCCGTTCTCGCTGCGCTATCCGCTCGTCGATGGCAAGGGCAACTTCGGCTCGGTCGATGACGATCCGCCTGCGGCGCAGCGCTACACCGAAGCGCGCCTTGCGCGTTTCGCCGAAGAGATGCTGCGCGAGCTCGACTCCGACACCGTCGATTTCGGCCCGAACTACGACGAGTCGCTGCGCGAGCCACTCGTGCTGCCGGCGCGCTTCCCGAACCTCCTCGTCAACGGCTCGTCGGGAATCGCCGTCGGTATGGCGACGAACATGCCGCCGCACCATCTCGGCGAGACGATCGACGCTGTGGTCACCCTGATCGACAAGCCGGACGCCAACGTCGAGGACCTGATGAAGCACATGAAGGGCCCTGACTTCCCGACCGGCGCGATCATTGTCGGGCGGACTGGAATTCGCGACGCGTATCGAACGGGCCGCGGCCGAATCGTGATGCGCGCGCGCGCCCATATCGAGGAGCTGCGTGGCGGCAAGAGCGCGATCATCATCACCGAGCTGCCCTACGGCGTGCGCAAGGGCGGAGAGAACGGCGTGATCAAGAAAATGGCCGATCTCTTCCACGACAAGGTGCTGACGGAGATCTCCGACATCGCGGACCACTCGGACCGCACCGGCATGCGGATCCAGGTCGAGCTGAAGCGGGACGCGATCCCGCAGGTCGCGCTGAACAAGCTGTTCAAGCACACCGCGCTCCAGGCGACGTTCGGCTACAACGCCGTCGCGCTCGTCGACGGCGTGCCGCGCACGCTGTCTCTCCTCGAGCTCGTGACGTACTACCTCGATTTCCAGCGCGTGATCGTGACGCGCCGCTCGCAGCACGAGCTTCGGCAGGCGGAGAAGCGTGCGCACATCCTGCAGGGCTACCTGATCGCGCTCGACAACCTCGACGCCGTGATCGCGCTGATCCGCGCGTCGAGCGATACGGACGAGGCGCGGATCGGCTTGATCGAGCAGTTCACGCTCACCGAGATCCAGGCATCGGCGATTCTCGAGCTACGGCTCGCCAGGCTCACAGGGCTGGCGCGCAAAGAAGTGGAGGATGAGCATCGCGACCTCCTCGAGCGAATCGGTGAGCTGCGCGCACTGCTCTCCGACGAGGCGAAGATCGACGCCCTGATTCGGGAAGAGCTGCTCGAGCTGAAGGCGATCTACGGCAAGAGCGATGACCGCCGCACCGAGATCATCGCGGCCGAGGAGGAACTGGAGCTCGAGGACCTGATCGCGGAGGAAGACATGGTGATCGCGATCACGCAGTCGGGTTACATCAAGCGACTGCCGGTGACCGCGTATCGGGAGCAGCGCCGCGGCGGGATCGGCGTGATGGGGATGGACTTGAAGGACGACGACTACATCGAGCACCTCTTCGTCGCCTCGACGCACGACTACGTCCTCTTCTTCACCTCGGTGGGCAAGGTGTACCGGCTGAAGGTGCACGAGCTACCCCTCGGCTCGCGCCAGTCGAAGGGCCGGGCGATCGTCAACCTCCTGCCGTTCCGCCAGGACGAGCTCGTGCGCGCCGTGATCCAGACGCGTAACTTCGAGGAGGCCGAGTACCTGCTCTTCGCGACGAAGAACGGTGTCGTGAAGAAGACGAAGCTCGCGGCCTACAACACGCCGCTCAGGGCCGACGGAATCATCGCGATCAGGATGCGCGAAGGCGACGAGCTCGTCGGCGTGCGCCATTCATCGGGGGACGACGACGTGCTGATGGTCTCCCGCAACGGGCAGGCGATCCGTTTCTCCGAGCAGGACGTGCGCGCGATGGGTCGCGATGCGTCCGGTGTGCAAGGGATGCGGCTCCGCGCCGGCGACGAGGTGATCTCGGTTGCGATTGCGGCGCCCGATTCCGACCTGCTCGTGGTCACCGAAAACGGCTACGGCAAGCGGACGCGTGTATCCGAGTATCCGAAGAAGGGACGCGGTGGGCTCGGCGTGAAGACGGTGCAGCTGACCGAAGCGCGCGGCTATCTCGTCGGCGCGAGAGTGGTCCGTGACGGGTATCAGGTGATGCTGATCTCCAACGGCGGCACGGTGATCAAGATGCCGGTCTCCGACGTCAAGCGGCTCGGCCGGGCCACCCAGGGTGTGATCGTGATGCGACTCCGGGAGGGCGAGAATGTCTCGACCCTGGCGCCGGTGATCGACCCGGGCGACGAGGACGAATCCGGGGAGAACCCTGGGGCCGCCAGCTCCGCCGAGCCTCCGCCGCCCGAAGAATAAGAAGGTTTCGGCCGAATTCACGGCCAAACTCTTCCCTTTTGCGAAGAAGGGCGATATACCTTCCGATTAAGGGATCGCCCACGCAGAAGGTAGGGACGAGGGATGGCGTATATGAAGCAAGTCGACCTGCTGGAGCCGATCGACCTGGCCGAGCATCTCGACAAGGTCGAGCTCTATCTGGGCCAGGTCTGCCGGCTCGCCGGGATCTCGAAGATGCAGCTCGACTACTGGACGAACAAGGCCCAGATTCCGACCAAGGGCAAGAAGCAGCGGATCTACGACATGAATGCGGTCGAGACCGTGATGCTGATCAAGCAGGCCAAGGACAAGGGCCTCAACCTCGGTGCAGCAATTGATGCTGCACGCAGGTTCCGCGAGCAGCGCGTCTAACCGCTCAGCGCGACCGCAGCGTCTTCCGGGGCGACCGGGTTGATGTAGACGCCCGCACCGAGCTCGAGGCCGGCGAACCGCGTCGTCCGCGGCACGAGCTCGATGTGCCAGCGCGGGCCATCGTGAATCCATGCATTGAACGGCGTCGCCTCTCCGCGCACCCGGTTGATCCGGCGGACGAGCTCGGCGAGGAGTCGCAGGGCGGGGGCGAGGAGATCGCTGCGGAGCGCCTCGGGTTGATCGCGGATCGACGCGATTTGCACCTCGTAGGGAACGCGGCTTGCCCGCGGACAGCCGACGGCGAGGCCGTCGCGCTCGAGGATCGGCACGGTGTCGGGCAGCCCGCGTTCTGCGAGCACGGCGGGTGGCGGGCCCGGTAGCCAGGCGAGCTGTGAGTGCGAATGAGGCAGCGAAGCGCCCGCCTCGTGCCCTTCGTTCACGATCGGGAAGACCGTGCCCCCGACGTCGCGTGCACGGCGCTGCCACGCCTCGGCGATCAGGTCGAGCGTTGTGTCGGCGAGCTCTCCGAGCGAGCGTTTGTGCTCGGGTCCATGGATGACGACTTCCTGGCGCTCGAGCGCCGGGTAAAGGTTCGGTACGACCCGGACGGCCCAGCCGGTCGGGCCGTCACCGAGCCGGAGCGTCTCCGGCGGTGTCCTGTCTTCGTGCCCCGCGCAGAAGGGACAGCTCGGCAGGGTCGTCTGCGACCGCGTCCGACGCGCCCGGTCTCGCCGCGCGCGCTGGTGCTACTGCGACCCAGCGCCCGGCGAGCGGGTCACGACGAAGATCCGTCGTCACCGCGCCGCGGCGAAGCCTTGGGCAGGAACGACGAGATGATGTCGACGGGCGCCGGGAAGACGATCGTCGTCGACGCCGACGAGCCGAGCTCGAGCAGCGTCTGGAGGTAGCGCAGCTGCAGTGCGACCGGATGCTCCTCGATCACGAGCGCGGCGTCCTTCAGCCGCTCGGAGGCCTGGAACTCGCCCTCTGCGTTGATCACCTTCGCGCGCCGTTCGCGCTCGGCCTCGGCCTGCCGCGCCATCGCGCGCTGCATGCCCTGCGGGATCTCGACGTCCTTCACCTCGACGATCGAGACCTTGATTCCCCACGGTGCGGTTTGCTCGTCGATGATCCCCTGCAGGATCGCGTTGATCTTCTCGCGCTCGGAGAGGAGCTCGTCGAGTGAGTGCTGGCCGAGCACCGAACGCAGCGTCGTCTGCGCGATCTGCGAGGTCGCGACCATGTAGTTCTCGATCTGGACGATCGCCGCTTTCGGATCGACGATCCGGAAGTAGGCGACCGCGTTCACGCGCACCGGCACGTTGTCCTTGGTGATCACTTCCTGCGGCGGGATCTGCAGCGTGATCGTCCGCAGGTCGACCTTGACCATCCGGTCGACGATCGGGATCAGCAGGAACAGCCCCGGTCCCTTCGGCTCGGGGAAAAGCCGGCCGAGCCGGAACACGATTCCGCGCTCGTACTCGCGCGCCACCTTGATCGCGCTGATCAGGAACAGGATCAGCAGGAAGAGGACGACGCCGAGAACGATCAGCGCAGCAGCCACAGCCGGACCTACTAGACAGGGTGCACATTGAGGGTCAGCCCGTCGAGACCGTCGACGTGCACGTGCTGGCCCGGCCTGAGCGGCTCGGGCGAATGCACCTGCCAGAGCTCGCCGTCGGACGTAGACGAGCCCGCCGTCACGCACGACTCCCTCCATCCCGACGATCTCCTGCGGTCCGACGGACACGGGTTGTCGACGAGCCGTCACCGCTTTGCCGATCGCGAAAGCCCAGAACCCGCCGATCGCCACGGTGAGCGTGACCACGAGCGGAACGGAGGTGTGGTACGGCGACGGGAGGTTGTGGAAGAGCGTTGCTAAGCCGATGCCCATCGAGACGAGCCCCGCGACAGTGAGCGCGCCGTGGGTGACGACGTGTGCGTCGATCACGAGCAGTGCGACACCGAGCAGCACCATCAGAAGCCCGGCCCACGACAGCGGCAGGACAGACAAGCCGAAGAGTGAGGTCAGCAGGCACACGGCGCCAAGCGCGCCGGGCAGCACGATCCCCGGGTGGAAGATCTCGAAGCCGATCCCGGCGATGCCGGCGAGGAAGAGCAGCGATACGAGGTTCGGATCGATCAGCGTGTTCAGAAAACGCGTGAGAAAGCCCGGCGAGACATTCGTGAACGTCGCACCTGCGAGCTGCAACGTGAACGGGCGCTGGCTGTCTTTCGTCTTGTAGCCGTTGAGCTGTCGCAACAGCGCCGGCAGGGACGGTGCGATCGCGTCGATCACGTTCATCTTCAGCGCTTGTTGTGCGGTGAGGTTCGAGGCCTTCGTCACGGCGAGCACCGGCCACGTCGTGTTGCGCTGATGCGCGGCCGCGAGTGCCTTCAGCGAAGCCGCTGCATCATTGATCACCTTGCGCCGGAGATCCGAGCTGATGTTCGCACCGCTCGAATCGATCGGAGTCGAGGAGCCGATGTTGGAGATCGGTGACATTGCGAGCACGTCGGCCGCCTGCGACACCCACACGCCGGCGGAGGCGGCACGCGAGCCGCTGGGCGCGACGTACACGATCACGGGAACTTTTTCGCGCAGCTCACGCTGATAGATCGCCTTCATCGAGGTGGAGAGGCCGCCCGGGGTATCGAGCTCGATCACGACGGCGGCGTAGTGGCCGTTGTCGCCGACTCCGAGCTGGTGGTTGACCCAATCCTTCGTGACCGGGTTGATCTCGAGGTCGGGCCCGAAATGGATCACCAGGACGCGCGGAGGCGTGGCTGCTGCTGGGCTTGCGAGAACAGCCGCGACGAAGAACACGAGCAGGAGCCATTTCTTCACTCGTAAGGATTGTATTCGGAGAGGGTCTTTTGGCTTGAAGGCGAAGCCGGTCTCCGGCACGGTTCGATTACCGGGGTCAACATTTGAAGAAGGCGCTCCTCATCCTGAGCATCACGCTCCTTTTCCCCGCCGCCGCCCAGGCGGCGGACGTGACCATGGTCTCGCGCGATGTAGCGCTCGGGCCACGGGCGCTCCAGGCGTCGCCGGCGCCGATTCGGTTCAACATGCTCGGCCTGCACTGGCAGGGGGGCGGCACGGTCGCATTTCGCACGCTTGCGGCCAAGGGGGGCTGGAGTGCCTGGTCGACTGCCGACGCCGACAGCGGTCCGGACTCGGGCTCGCGTGAGGCGCATCCCGGCTGGCACGACGGGAACCTGGATTGGACCGGTGCATCGAGCCGCGTGCAGTTTCGTCTTCACGGTGACGTGACGCGTCTGCGCGCGTACTACTTGTGGTCACGCACGAACGCAAAGCCGCAACGGACGCTCTCGATCGCAGGCTCGCCCGCGATCGTGCCGCGCGCAGACTGGCAGGCCGACGAGAAGATCGTTCGCGCGAAGCCGCTGTACGCACCGTCGCTCAAGCTTGCGATCGTTCATCACACCGCCGGCACGAACAACTACACGCCTGCACAGTCTGCCGCGATCGTTCGCGGGATCGAGGTCTACCACGTGCAGGGAAACGGCTGGAACGACATCGGCTACAACTTTCTCGTCGACCGCTACGGCACGGTCTACGAGGGTCGCGGCGGGGGAATCACGCGCAACGTCATCGGCGCACATTCGCTTGGGTTCAACACCGGCACGGTCGGGATCTCGCTGATCGGGAACTTTGAGAACGCAACGCCGCCGCCTGCCATGCAGGCTGCGCTCGTCAGGCTGCTCGCGTGGCGGCTCGACGTCGCGCATGTCGATCCGTCTTCGACAGTCGTCTACACCTCCGGCGGCAACGGGAAGTTCCGCGCCGGGAAGGTGGTGACGCTGCGCGCGATCTCCGGTCACAGAGACACTGGACCAACCGATTGCCCCGGCAAATACGAATACGCTCTCTTGCCGCAGGTCATTCGCAGCGTCGCAGCCACTGGTCTGCCAAAGCTCTATTCACCGGTCGTGGGCGGCGTGCTCGGCGGCGACATCCGGTTCCAGGCTCGCCTCTCGAGCGCGCGGCCGTGGACACTGTCGATCGCCGACGCGACCGGAAAGGTCGTCACGTCGCATGCGGGCAACTCGCAGCTCGTCGACTGGGTGTGGAACTCGGCGACGGCCGGGAAGGGACCGTTCGCCTGGACGATCAGCGCAGGCACGAGTGTGCTCCCTGCCTCCGGGACGATCGGCGGCGCGCTACCGCGGGTGCCGCCACCGCCGTCACCCACCTTGCTCACGGGGCTCACCGCCTCGCCCTCGGTGTTGACGCTCAACGCCGACGGAACAGGGTTGACGACGGCGGTCGACTTCGCACTCGCCCGTCAGGCGCAACTCACGGTGCGGGTCGGCACGCTCCAGCTCCTGAACACGACGGTGGCGGCCGGCAACGACCACTTCGAGTGGGACCTGAGCTCTCTTCCGGACGGCAAGTACAAGCTCGTCGCCGTCGCGACTGCAGCCGGGCAGACGGCGACACAATCCGCCGACATCGTCATCGACCGGACGCTCTCCGGATTGACGGCGACCCCGACCGCGTTCTCGCCGAACGCCGATGGGTCGAGCGACACGGTCTCGTTCGGGTTCGCGCTCGCGAAGACGGTGCCGGTTCAGGTGGTCGTCCAGCGTGCGGGTGTCCCTGTGGTCACCCTCTTCACGGGCCCGCTCGGTCCCGGCCTTCAGACGGTCGGCTGGGACGGGACCGCGGGTGGGATCCGGTTGCCGGACGGCGAGTTCACGGTGGTCGTGACGGCGACCGATCCGCTGGCGATGGTCTCGCTTCAAGTCCCGTTCGTGATCGATACCGCCGCGCCCGTGCTGACGCTCGTCGACGACGCCACGCTGCGCTTCCAGTTGAGCGAGCCCGCGACGCTCACCGCAGTGATCAACGGCCAGACGGTGACGGCGGCCGAGCCGGCCGGCATCTTCACCTTCCCGTGGGTCGGCCCGCCCGTCACTTCGTACACCGTGTCGGCAAAGGATTCGGCCGGCAACTCGAGCGCGCCGATCACGGGTCCTGCCGCACCAGCCACGCCCCCGCCGACCGCTCCCTGACCCACCCGTCGTAGCCGCGCTCGAGGCGGGCGAGGATCTCGACCAGCAACTCGAGCCGGTCGGCGTCGACTGCGGCGGCGCCTTCCCAGGGGACGACGCCGACGTTGACGCCGATCCCGACGACGACTCTCGCCGGCAGGCGCGCCTGTGCGAGCACGCCCGCGACCTTTGCGCCGTCGAGCAGGACGTCGTTCGGCTCCTTGAGCGCCGCGCCCGGCCCAATTGCGCCTGCCACCGCTTCGGCGGCGACGATCGTCAGCTCGGGCCAGCGCTTGACCGGCGGCGGAGGGCGAAGGACGACCGAGAACGTCAGTCCTGCGCCCGGAGCGTCGATCCAGACGCGGTCGCGCCGCCCGCGGCCCTCGGTCTGGTGCTCGGCGAGTGCGACGGCGCCGTGTGGTGCGTCCTCGGGTGGCAGTTCCTGGGTCGAAGGGGTCTCGACGGCGTAGTAATACGTCCTGCCGAAGGAGCCGCGCAGCCGCGGCAGGACGACGTCGGGTGGGAGGGGCACGGTCACTAGAGTAGGCGTGTGGCGCCGCCCCTCGGCAAGCATGAGATCGAGCAAATCCTTCCGCACCGCGATCCCTTTCTCCTCGTCGACGAGGTGCTCGAGCTCGTCCCGGGCGAGCGCGTGGTCGCACGCAAGACGGTCACGGAGGAAGACTGCGCGGGGCACTTCCCAGGCAACCCGATCATGCCCGGCGTGAAGATGGTCGAGGCGCTTGCGCAGTGTGGCGCCGTCGCGGTGCTTTCGCAGCCTGAGAACCACGGCAAGCTCGCATTGTTCGCGGGGATCGACGACGTGCGCTTCAAGCGGATCGTTCGACCCGGGGATGTGCTCGACCTCGTTTGCGACGTCGAGGTCGTGCGCGGCCCGATCGGCAAGGGCAAGGTGCGCGCCTCGGTCGGCGGTGAGCTTGCGGTGCGCGGCACCCTGACGTTTGCGGTGGAACCAATGAAAGCGCGCGCCAACGGACGCCCGATCTCGATCACGGGCCTCGGTAGCCACGTGCCCGAGCGGGTCGTGACGAACGATGAGATGGCGCAGATCGTCGACACCACGGACGAGTGGATCTCGTCGCGCACCGGGATCAAGGAGCGGCGGATCGCAGCCGAGGACGAGGCGATGTCAGATCTCGCGCTGCCGGCCTCGCGGCAGGCACTGGCGCAGGCCGGTGTTCGCGGGGAGGACCTCGACCTGATCATCGTCGCCACGGTCACGCCCGACATGACGTTTCCGTCGACAGCGGCACTCCTCGCCAATGAGCTCGGTAGTGTCGACGCCGCGGCGTACGACCTCTCGGCCGGGTGCACCGGCTTCATGTACGCGCTGGTCCAGGGATATGGAATGCTCGCGGGCGGCCTGGCCGATCGCGCGCTGATCGTCGGCGGCGACATTCTCTCGCGCGTGCTCGACTGGACCGACCGTTCGACGCTCGTGCTCTTCGGAGACGGCGCCGGGGCGGTGGTGCTCGAATACGTCGAGGAGGGCGGCTTCCTCGGGTTCGAGCTCGGAGCTGACGGGGGTGGGGGCATGGAGCTGTTCATCCCGGGCAGCGGTTCGCGCCTTTCCGAGAACGGCTCGGGCCGCCTGACGATGAACGGGCGCGAGGTCTTCAAGTTCGCCACGCGGGTGATGGTCAGCTCCGCCGAGGCGGTCTTGGCCGAATGCGGCCGGACGGTGGACGAGATCGACGTCTACGTGCCCCACCAGGCCAATATCCGCATCATCGACCACGCCACCAGGAAGCTGGGCATCCCCGAGGAAAAGGTCGTGGTCAACGTCGATCGGTACGGAAACACCTCTTCAGGCTCGATTCCGCTGGCTTTGGCGGATGCTGCCGACGACGGACGGCTGAAACCTGGGAAACTGGTGCTGATGACCGGAATGGGCGCAGGCCTCACGTGGGGCTCGGCGTTGATCGAATGGACACAAGAGATGAACGGAGCGGACTGATGACGAAGATCGCATTCATGTTCCCGGGCCAGGGCTCCTTCGAGCCTGGGATGGGTCGCGACATCGCCGAGGCCGAGCCCGAAGCAATGGCGGTCTTCGACGCGGGCAGCAAGGCTTCCGGTCTCGACCTGCGCCGCATCTGCTTTGCCGGTTCGCACGAGGAGCTGATGGAAACCGACGTGCAGCAGCCGGCGCTCGTCACGACGTGCCTCGCGATCAACGCTGCACTGCGCGCGCGCGGGGTCAAGCCCGACTTCGTCGTGGGACATTCCGTCGGGGAGTTTTCGGCGCTGGGCGCGGCCGGGTCGATCGGCCTCTCGGAGGCGATCGCACTCGTGCGCGAGCGTGGGCTCGCGATGGCGGCGGCAGCGCGGGAGCGGCCCGGCTCGATGGCGGCGATCCTCGGTCTCGCCGACGAGGTCGTCGAGACACTCTGCAAGAAGATCCACAACGTGTGGCCGGCGAACTACAACTGCCCGGGCCAGCTCGTGATCTCGGGTGAGACACCGGCGGTCGACGAGTGCTGCTCGGAGGCGGCGCACG
Organism: uncultured Actinomycetes bacterium; assembly: GCA_963761365.1. GTDB lineage: Bacteria > Actinomycetota > Thermoleophilia > Gaiellales > Gaiellaceae > PALSA-600. Next base: position 52,711 of record CAVXHB010000003.1, read on the forward strand.
AGGGTGCGCGCCGTGCGGTCCGGCTGCGCGTCTCCGGTGCGTTCCATTCACCGCTCGTTGCCCATGCCGCGGAGCGGTTGAGGCCGGCGATCGACCGCATCGACTTCAAGATCCCGACGGCAGAGTTCATGTCGACGGTGACCGCGAAGCTCGAGGACGTACAGCGGTATCGCACGCTGCTGCTCGAGCAGCTGACCGCACCCGTTCGGTTCACCCAGGCCGCGAGCGAGCTGATCGGCCACGGCGTGACGACGTTCGTCGAAGTCGGCCCGGGCAACGTCCTGAGCGGTTTACTGAAGAGGATCGACAGTTCCGTGCGCGCGTTCCCGGTCAACGACCTTGCGTCGCTGAACGCCGCCGTGCAGAAGCTTGGCTGACGCCGCCACGTTCTGCTCGCTCGCCGGTAAGTCTGCGCTCGTCACCGGCGGCTCGCGAGGGATCGGAGCCGCGATCGTCCGCGAGCTCGCCTCGGCCGGCGCTTCGGTGGTGATCGGCTACAACGCTGGAGCCGACGAGGCGGGGGCGCTCGCTGCCGAGATCGGCGGCCGAGCGGTTCAGGCCGATGTCTCCTCGGCCGAGGATGCGTCGCGACTGGTCGAGGAGGCCGGCGATATCGATGTCCTCGTCAACAACGCCGGTCTGACGCGAGACGGCTTGCTCGCGCGGATGTCCGATGCCGACTGGCGCGAGGTGATCGAGACAAACCTCAGTTCCGTCTTCTACACGTGCCGCGCGGTGACGCGACCGATGATGAAGAAGCGCGCGGGCTCGATCGTCAACATCAGCTCGATCGTCGGCCTACACGGCAACTGGGGCCAGGCGAACTACGCCGCGTCGAAGGCGGGCATCATTGGCTTTACCAAGTCGTTCGCGCGTGAGCTCGGTTCGCGGGGTGTGCGAGCCAACGTTGTCGCTCCCGGGTACGTTCAGACACGCCTGACGGACGTCTTGCCGGACGAGGCCAAGGAGCTGATGCTCAAGAACACGCCGCTCGGCCGGTTCGGAGATCCCGTCGACGTGGCGCGGGCGGTACGGTTCCTCTGCTCGGACGACGCCTCGTTCATCACGGGCGAGGTACTACTCGTCGACGGTGGACTGGGGATGTAACGGGTGAGCACGAACGGAAACGGCAACGAGCGCAGGCGGGTGGTGATCACCGGCCTTGGCATGGTCAGCCCCCTGGGCCTCGACGTCGATTCGTCGTGGAAGGCGCTGATCGCCGGGGAGTCAGGCGTGAACGAGATCACCCAGTTCGACACGACGGGCTATCCGGTCCATTTCGCCTGCGAGCTGAAGGACTTCGATCCGACCGTGTGGATCGACCGGAAAGCGGCGCGGCGGATGGATCGCTTCGCCCAGATCGTGCTTGCGGCCGCGCACCAGGCTCACGAGGACTCGGGGCTCGACATCGGCTCCAACCCCGAGCGGATCGGCGCATCGATCGCGACCGGCATCGGCGGCCTGAATTCCTTTCAAGAGTGCTACGACGTGCTTCGAGACCGCGGCCCCGATCGCATCAGCCCGTTTTCGATCCCCAGCATCATTCCGAACATGGGCGCAGGCTGGGTGTCGATCGACCTCGGCACGAAGGGCCCGCTGATGAGCCAGTGCACCGCCTGCGCAGCGTCGAACATGGCGATCGGAGACGCGCTCGACGAAATCCGGATGGGTCGCGTCGACGCCATGATTGCCGGCGGTGGTGAGGCGCCGATCACCAAGGTCGGCATCGCGGGCTTCGACGCGATGCGTGCGCTCTCGCGGCGAAACGACGATCCGGTTCGCGCCTCGCGTCCGTTCGACAACGGCCGCGACGGCCTCGTCATGGGTGAGGCCGCCGGCGTCCTCGTGCTCGAAGAGCTGGAGTACGCGAAGTCGCGCGGCGCCAAGATCTACGCGGAGCTGGCGGGTTACGGAATGTCGGCGGACGCTTCGCACATGACGGAGCCCGATCCGACCGGTGCGAGCCCCGCCCGGTCGATGAAGATGGCGATCCGCGACGCAGGCCTCGAACCGAGCCAGATCGGCTACGTGAATGCACACGCGACTTCGACCCCGCTCGGCGACTCGGCCGAGACGCGGGTGCTGAAGCTCGCGCTTGGCGAGGAGCACGCACGCAAGACGCCGATCTCCTCGACCAAGGGTGCGACCGGCCACACGTTCGGCGGTGCGGGCGCGATCGAAGCGATCTTCACGATCCTCGCGCTCCGCGATCGGATCGTGCCGCCGACGATCAACTACACCGAGGCAGATCCGGACTGCGACCTCGACTATGTCCCGAATGTCGCCCGCGCGGTTCCCGATCTCGAGGTTGCGGCATCGAACTCGTTTGGCTTCGGCGGCCACAACGCCACGATCGTGATCAGCCGCTACTCCGAGTAGGCAAATGACGCGCTGGGCGACATTCGACTGCTACGGCACGCTGATCGACTGGAACGGCGGGATTCGCGCCGAGCTTGCGCGCGTGTTCGGCGAGGAACGCGCTGACGGGCAGCTGCACCGCTACCACGAGCTCGAGCCGGAGCTCGAGGCCGACGGCTCGTTGAGCTACCGCGAGGTGATGACGGAGGCGATGCGCGGGCTCGGCGCCCCGGCAGGTGAAGAGTCGGGCCTGGCCGAATCCCTGCCACGCTGGCAACCGTTTTCGGAGGTCCGTGCCGCGCTCACCGAAGCTCGCGATCGCGGGTGGAAGCTCGCGATCCTGTCGAACACGGATCCCGACTACATCGAGGCGTCGAAGGACCTGCTCGGCGTCCCCTTCGACGAAACGATCGTTGCGAGCGAGATCGGTTCCTACAAGCCTGCTCTTCGCCACTGGCAGGAGTTCGCCTCGCGCACGGGGGCCGATCCCGCGCGCCACGTTCATGTCGCGGCAAGTCTCTTCCACGACATTGCTCCGGCAAACGAGCTCGGTCTCCCAAGCATCTGGATCAACCGGCTGGGGGAGACACCCGGCCCGCGGCCCACTGCGGAGCTACCTGACCTCTCGGGCCTGCCGGAAACGCTCGATCGCCTCGTCGCCTAGGATTCCTTATGGCCATGACCGAGTCCCGCATCGACGTCAAGGTCGAGCAGCTGCCTCCGGCGCCGGCAGACGAGCAGCACGCCAACACCTGCCCCGGGTGTCAGTCCCACTATCGCGATGACGAGCTCGAGGCCGCGCTGTACGTATGCGGCCAGTGCGGCCATCACTTCCCGATGCCTGCGCGGGCTCGGATCGCGTGGCTTGCGGATGCGGGCTCATTCGTCGAAGAGGCAGCCGACGTGCGCTCGGCTGATCCGCTGGAGTTCTTCGATCTTCGCCCGTACGCCGAGCGCTTGAGCGAGGCCGAGCTCAACACCGGACTGGGCGAGGCGATCGTCGTCGGCCGAGCGACGCTCGACGGCCTGCCGCTCGAGCTGGCAGTGATGGACTTCAGCTTCCTCGGCGGCTCGATGGGCGGTGCCGTGGGCGAGCGCTACGCGCGCGCGTGCGAATCCGCGATCGAGCGCGGCAGCCCCCTGGTCTCGGTCTCCGCTTCGGGTGGCGCGCGCATGCAAGAGGGCATCCTCTCGCTGATGCAGCTGCCGAAAACGGTCTGTGCGCTCGAAGACCTTCACGACGCGGGCCTGCCGATGTTCAGCATCCTTGCGCATCCGACGACCGGCGGTGTGCTCGCGAGCTTCGCGTCGCTCGGTGATGTGACGATCGGCGAGCCGGGCGCATTGATCGCATTCGCCGGTCCGCGTGTCGTGCAGGAGACGACGCGCGAGAAGCTTCCCGAGGACTTCGCGCGTGCCGAGCAGAACCTGCGGTTCGGCCATCTCGACGCCATCGTTCCCCGATCCGAGCAGCGCCTCTACCTGGCCCGGCTCTTGCGTCTCTTTGGCCGGTGAGGCCGAGCACCGTTTGCGCGAGCGGTTGAGCAAGCTCTCGAGCTTGCCGCTCCTGCGCGGTACGAAGGTCACAGCGGAGCGGACGCGCCTCCGTCGCCAGCTGCGGGATCTACGCGCCGAGTCGACCTCGACCGAGGAGGAGATCTGGCAGGTCGTCGAGCTCGCGCGGCATCCTGACCGGCCCTACACGCTCGACTACGTCGCACGGATCCTCGACGACTGGGTCGAGCTGCACGGCGATCGCGGGCGAGCCGACGACGGCGCGCTCGTTACCGGAATCGGTGTTCTCGATGGACGAACGGTCGCGCTCGTCGGACATCAAAAGGGGCGCGACCTCAAGGAGCGGCTCGACCGCCAGTACGGGATGGCGTATCCCGAGGGTTATGCGAAGGCGATCCGGACGATGGATCTCGCCGACCGGTTCGGCTTCCCGCTGCTCTCGCTCGTCGACACACCTGGGCGCCTATCCGGGCGTCGCCGCCGAGCAGCACGGCCAGGGCGGCGCAATCGCCCGGTCACAGGCGCGGATGGCGCGGCTCAACGTCCCGAGCATCGCCTGTGTGATCGGTGAGGGCGGCTCCGGCGGCGCGGTCGCGCTCGCCGTCGCGGACCGTGTGCTGATGCAGGAGAACGCGATCTACTCGGTGATCTCACCCGAGGGGTGTGCCGCCATCCTCTGGCGAGACGAGAGCCAGAAGAAACGGGCCGCAGCGGCGTTCAAGCCCGACGCCGTCCACTGCCTGGATCTCGGTGTGATCGACGGGATCGTGATGGAGCCTGAGGGCGGGGCGCAGGTCGATCCCGGCGAGGCGGCCCGGCTGCTCAAGGAGGCGCTGAGCGAGGAGCTCGAGGAGCTCGACCGGCTCTCCGCGGAGGAGCGGCGGCGCCTCCGGCGACGTAAATTCCGCGAGATGGGCGTTTATTCGTGAATGTCCGGACGAGACCGTCACTCGTCCGGGAGCCTGAAGATCCCGTCCGGACATTTAATTAACAGTGTCCACAGGGTTTTCAACCCGTGGATAAAAACGCTGAGGCCCGCATGAAGCGGGCCTCGAACGCCTACCCCCCGTCAGGTGGAGGAGCTCGGCAAGGTTTTGTCCCGAGGTGAAGCGAGGTAAACCTCCCCGACCTGTGGAAAAGATGGCGAAGCTCGAGGCCTACAAGCGCAAGCGCGATCCGGGGAAGACACCCGAGCCGTTCGGGGGCCGGAAGCACTCCGGCAGCCCGATTTTCGTCATCCAGCGGCACGATGCCCGCCGGCTCCATTACGACTTCCGGCTCGAACGCGGGGGTGCCCTGGCCTCATGGGCGGTGCCAAAGGGCGTGCCACTCGAGCCCGGCGCCAAGGCGCTCGCCGTCCACGTCGAGGATCACCCGCTCGAGTACGCGACGTTCTCCGGGCAGATTCCGGCCGGCCAGTACGGCGCGGGCACGGTCGAGATCTGGGACCACGGCACCTACGAGCTGCTCGAGGAGAAGCGCGACGGCCAGCTGACCGTTCGGCTCGACGGCGAGCGGCTGCAGGGCGACTGGACGCTCGTGCCGGCCCACCTCGACGGCAAGGAGCAGAACTGGCTGCTGATCAAGCGCAGCGACTCGGACGCGGAGACGGTCGAGCCGCGCAAGTACACGCCGATGCTCGCAACGCTCGCCGCCGAACTGCCCCGCGGCGACGGCTGGGGCTTCGAAGTGAAGTTCGACGGCTTCCGCGCGCTTGCCTACGTGCGCGGCGGTGAATGCGAGTTCGTCTCGCGCAACGACAAGTCGCTCACGTCGCGCTTCCCCGAGGTTGCGAAGGCGGTGCCGCGCGCGCTGAAGACGCCGAACGCCGTTCTCGACGGCGAAGTCTGCGCGCTCGATGCGCGCGGCCGTCCGAGTTTTTCGGCGATGCAGCAGAACTCGGGGACGCTCGTCTTCTTCGTCTTCGACCTGCTCGAGGCCGATGGCGAACCGCTGGTCGACCTGACGCTCGAGGCCCGTCAGTCGCGCCTTGCCGAGCTCATCGACCGGCGGATCAAGTCGGTGCGGTTGTCGGAGAGCTTCGACGACGGCGAGGCGCTCTACGAAGCAGCGAAGGAGCAGGGTCTCGAAGGTGTGATGGCCAAGCGCCTTGCATCGAAGTACGCCCAGGGCAAGCGAACGCGCGACTGGCTGAAGATCAAGACGCACGGACGGCAGGAGTTCGTGATCGCCGGCTATACGCGAGGCGAGGGCCGCCGCGCGGATAGCTTCGGATCGCTTGTGCTCGCGGTCAACGAAGGCGGCGGGCTGCGGTACGTCGGCAATGTCGGCACCGGCTTCGACTCGAAGGAGATCGATCGGTTACTGAAGCTGCTCCGTCCGCTCGAGCGCAAGGACTCGCCGTTTCCCGAAGTCCCGAAGATGCCGCGTGTGCGCAAGAACGACGTCGTCTGGGTCGAGCCGCGCCTGATCGCCGAGGTCGAGTTCAGCGAGTGGACGCACGACAACCGTGTGCGCCAACCGTCGTACAAGGGGCTGCGCGACGACAAGTCCGCGCGGGAGGTGCGGCGCGAGCAGCCGTCGTCCGATGTCGTACGCAAGGGCAAGCGCGAGCTGGCGCTCTCAAACCTCGACAAGCTCTACTGGCCCGATGAGGGGATCACGAAGGGCGACCTGATCGACTACTACCGGGCCGTCGCTCCCGTCCTTATTCCCCACTTGAAGAGCCGGCCGTTCACGATGCGCCGCTACCCCGACGGGATCGCGGGCAAGGCGTTCTTCCAGAAAGACGCTCCGTCGCACATGCCGGAATGGATCCCGACGTTCAGCGCGCTTGTGTCGACGCGTGAGCGCGGCGGCGGCAAGAAGCGGGTGAGCTTCCCGCTCGTGAACGACGAGCTCGCTCTCCTCTGGATGGCGAACATGGGCTGTATCGACATGAACACGTGGTACTCGCGGATCGACAAGCCCGACCGCCCCGACTTCGTCCTCTTCGACCTCGACCCGACGCCGGAGGTGCCGTGGGCCCAGACCTTCGAGGTGGCACTGCTCGTGAAAGAGTTGCTCGACGGGCTCGGTCTTGCGTCGTTCCCAAAGACGTCCGGAGGCAAGGGCTTCCACATCCTCGTGCCGCTCGACCGCCGCTCGACTTACGAAGACTCGCGGGCGTTCGCCGAGCTCGTCGCCGGCACGATTGCGCGCACCCATCCGGAGCTTGCCACGACGCAGTGGGCGAAGGCGCGGCGGCGCGGCGTGCTGATCGACGCGAACCAGAACGGCGAGGGCAAGACAATCGCCTCCGTCTACTCGGTCCGGCCGCGGCCCGGCGCGCCTGTGTCGACGCCGCTTCGCTGGGAGGAGGTCAGCCCCGACCTCGACCCGGCCGCGTTCACGATGGCGGCCGTGCTCGCCCGCGTGGAGCGGCACGGCGACCTCTACGCGGGCCTGCTGACGACCCGGCAGTCGCTCAAGAAGGCCCTCGCGACGCTAGAAGCCGATTGAGCAGCTCGAGCGCGCCTGCCTTGTCGAGCATGTCGTTGAGATTGCCGCACTTCGGGCTCTGCACGCACGAAGGGCAGCCGTCGTGGCATGGGCAGCCGGCGATCATCGCCGCCGTATCGGCTACCCAGCCCTCGAACTGATCGAAGCCGCGCTCGGCGATGCCGACCCCGCCGGCGTGTCCGTCGTAGATGAAGACGGTTGGCCGCTCGGTCTGGAGGTGGTAGTTGGTCGAAAGTCCGCCGATGTCCCACCGGTCGCACATCGCCCAGAGCGGCAGCATCGCGATCATCGCGTGCTCGGCCGCGTGCAGCGTTCCGAGAAGCTTGGGCATCTCCTCCAGCTCGGCGAGCTGCGTGTGCTCCGGCACGAACCAGATCGCCTCGGTCGCAAAGGTCGACGGCGGCAGCTCGAGCGGCACGACCTCGATTCGCTCCTGCGAGCTGATCGTCTTGCGCTCGTAGCCGACCACCTGCTCGGTCACCTCGATCTCGCCGAAGACGAGTGGCAACCCGAGCCGCCGCTCTTCACGCAGCGGCCGGACGATCGTCGTCTGCGTTTCCTTCTTCGCCTGCGTATACCAATCGGTCGAGGCTGATTCGACGACAGCGTGCAGCGAGCGCTCGTCGAGCTCGCGCACGAGGTACGACTCGCCGAGATGGAGATAGATCGCGCCCGGATGCACAGTCGTGTACGCGCGCGAGCGCTCCGCGGTTCCGAGGACCGCGCCGGAGTCGGCGTCGACGATCGTGAAGACGTCCGCGTCCGTCGAGCGCAGCGGCACGCGTGCAGCCGGGTAGTCCTTGCCCGCCCACACGAAGCCCGCCGCCGTGTGCTTGAGCTCCGGGTCCGCCGCCGCCGCCTCGAGTGCTGCGCTGCCGAGAATCTCGGCGTCGGTGTCGTTGATCGGGGCCTCGAAGGCGGCTGCCCGAACATGGCCCGCGAGAACCTCGCGGTTCTCGTGGTCGAGGATCGCGGCTTCGACGCGGCGTCCGAGCAGCTTCGCCGGCTCGCGCATGAAGTACTGGTCGAGCGCGTCCTCGGTCGCAACGAGCACGGCGAGCCCGTGCCCTCTGCGTCCTGCCCGCCCCCACTGCTGGCGGAGTGATGCGACGGTGCCGGGGAAGCCGACCGAGATGACCGCGTCGAGCAGCCCAACGTCGATCCCGAGCTCGAGTGCGTTCGTCGCGGAAACGCCGAGCAACTCGCCCGCTCCCAGCCGCCGTTCGATCTCGCGTCGCTGCTGGGCGGTGTAGCCGGCGCGGTAGGGCGAGAGCCGCGAGTCGTCTCCGAGGCGCTCGGCGGTGAAGCGGTGGATGAGCTCGGCTGCTTTCCGGCTCTTGGCGAACGTGAGCGTGCGGAGGCCCTGCTCGACGAAAGCTGCCTGGAGCTTGGCCGCCTCGGCGAGCGCCGACCCGCGCAGCCCGAGCTCTTCGTCGACCAACGGTGGATTCCAGAGAACGACTGTGCGCTCGGCCCGCGGCGCAGCGTCGTCGCCGATCACGGTGACCGGATGTCCGAGCAGGTTCGCCGCCAGCTCGCCCGGGTTCGAGATCGTCGCCGACGCGAGCAGGAACTGCGGCTCCGCGCCGTACGTGCGCGCGAGGCGGCGCAGCCGGCGCAGCACGTTCGCCACGTGCGAGCCGAACACGCCGCGATAGACGTGTGCCTCATCGACGACGACGTAGCGGAGGTTCGCGAGTACGTCTGCCCAGCGGTCGTGGTGTGGGAGCGCACCGATGTGGAGCATGTCGGGGTTGGAGAGGATCACGTTCGCCGACCGCCGGATCTGACCGCGGTGCTCGATCGGTGTGTCGCCGTCATAGATCGCAGGGTTCACGCCCGCGACGCGGTAGCGGTTGAGCACCTTGAACTGATCCTGTGCAAGCGCTTTCGTCGGGTAGAGGTAGAGCGCGCGGCTCTTCGGATCGCGTGCGAGTGCGTCGAGCACCGGCAGGTTGAACGCGAGGGTCTTCCCGGACGCGGTGCCGGTGGTGACGATCAGGCTCTCCCCGCGAGCCGCGGCGTCCCAGGCCTCCCGCTGGTGGGCGTACAGGGTCTCGACGCCGATTGCGCTGCGCACACGCGGCTCGAGCTCGTCGGGGATGGGCGCCGTGCGCGCGTCGCGCGCCGGCTCCTCGCCGCGGTAGGCGAGCTCCTCAGCGCCTTCAAGCAACTCGATCGACAGTGCGGTTACCGCCATCGGCCGATCGTACTGGCGGCCCTTGCCGCCGCCGCCGCCCCCACCCGTGCCTGCTCTGCACACGGTCCGCGCCCCACCCTCTCCGGGGGAAACCACCCACTTTCACGCTAACGCAAGGTGGGGGCAGCGACTGGACAAATTCAGGACAAATGCGTCCACAGGTGTCCGTTCAGTACGCTGGTCGCACCGGGGTGCCGCACGGGAGCGGCTGAGATCACACCCGTCGAACCTGATCCGGGTCATGCCGGCGAAGGGAGTGAATGTGGTTCCGAGAGCGCTGACGATTGCGACCTCCGACTCGGGCGGCGGCGCCGGGATCCAGGCCGACCTGAAGGCATTCGCCGCAGCGGGCGCGCACGGCATGTCGGTTCTCGTTGCCCTGACCGCGCAGAACACCGTCGCGGTGACGGCGATTCACGAGCTCCCTCCGGAGTTCGTCGTCGCTCAGCTCGATGCGGTGTTCGACGACATCGGCGTCGACGCCGCGAAGACCGGGATGCTCTTCTCCCGGCGCATGATCGAGACGGTCGCCGCCTATCTCGAGACGCATCCGACCCCACTCGTCGTCGATCCGGTGATGGTTGCGAGCTCCGGTGCGCGTCTACTCGAGGACGATGCGGCCAGTGCGCTCATCACGCTGCTCTTTCCGCTTGCGACCGTGGTCACGCCGAACCTGCCCGAAGCCATGGCGCTTGCCGGTCACGACGCTTCGCGTCGCGAGCTGGCGGAGCGGCTGCATCAGCTCGGCGCTGCGGCGGTGATCGTCACCGGCGGGCACGGCGACACCGCCGTCGATCACTTCTTCGACGGTCACGACCACGTCGAGATCGCCGTCCGGCGGCACCCATCCGCCGCGACGCACGGTGCCGGCTGCACACACTCCGCCACTCTCACCGCGCTCCTTGCGCGCGGCCTGCCGCTTGCAGACGCCGCGCGGGAAGCAGCCCGCGTCGCGTCGGCCGCGGTCGGCCACGGCCTGGCGGAGCTCGGCGCCGGCGAGGGCCCGGTCGACGTCTTCAATCTGAAAGGAGCCGCATGAGCGCCGGTGAGTCATTGCGCCGAATCCGCGAACGCAAGCCGCTCGTCCACCAGATCACGAACTACGTCGTCATGAACGAGACTGCCAACGCGACCCTGGCGCTCGGCGCGCTGCCTGTGATGGCGCACGCGCGCGAGGAGGTCGAGGAAATGGTTGCGCTCGCCGGTTCGCTCGTGCTCAACATCGGCACGCTTTCACCCCACTGGGTCGAGGCGATGCTCGCCGCCGGACGCGTGGCGAACGAGCGCGGCATTCCCGTTGTGCTCGACCCGGTCGGCGCCGGAGCAACGAGCTACCGCACCGAGACGGCGCACAAGATCCTCGACCAGGTCGCCGTAGCCGTGTTGCGCGGCAACGCCGGCGAGGTCGCCACGCTGGTCGGCGTCGATGCCGAGGTGCGAGGGGTTGAGGCGATCGGCGACAGCGGCGACTCGGCCGGGCTCGCGCGTGCTGCGGCACGTCAACTCGGCGTCGTCGCCTCGGTCACAGGTGCGATCGACCATGTCTCCGACGGCGAGCGCGTGGTGGCGATCGCAAACGGGCATCCCTTGCTCGCCTCGATCACGGGAACGGGGTGCATGTCGAGTGCCGTCACCGGCTGTTTCCTTGCGGTTGCCGACTCCCCGCTCGACGCCGCCGTCGAAGCACTGGTCGCCTTCGGTGTGGCAGGCGAGGACGCCGCCCGTGACGCAAAGGGCCCCGGCAGCTTTCACGTCGGGCTGTACGACGCACTCGCCGCGCTCGATCCCGAGACGCTCGACCGGAGGGCACGACTGTCGTGAGGGTGCATGCGATCGTCGAGGACATCGAAACGGCGCGGCGCGCGATCGTCGCCGGCGCAACGGTTCTGCAGCTGCGCGTGAAGGGCCCGACCGCGGAAGTGGTCGCACGCGGGCAGGGATTCCGCGCACTCGGCACGACGTTCGTCGTCAACGACGATGTCGACGCCGCGCTCGAGCTCGGCGCAGACGGCGTGCACCTCGGCCAGTCCGATTCGGGCGCAGACCGGGCGCGGGCGCGTGGCCTGCTGCTCGGCCGTTCGGCCGTCACGTTCGACCAGGCCGTGGCGGCGGATGCCGATTATCTCGGCGTCGGGCCGATCTGGCCGACCCCGTCGAAGAAAGACGCCGATCCACCGCTCGGGATCGCCGAGCTGGAGCGGATCTGCAGCGCCGTCTCGATCCCGGTGATTGCGATCGGCGGCATCGACTCGGCCAACGCCGGTGCGTGCATCCGCGCGGGCGCGGCAGGAGTTGCCGTGATCCGTGCTGCAACCGACCCCGGCCTTCGCGAGGCGGTCGATGAGGCTTTCGCAGCTCGGTGAGCTGGGGCTGCTCGCGGAGCTCGAGCGCCGCGGGCTGATCGTCGGCGTCGAGCACGATGCGGCGCAACTGGCCGGCGGCAGTGTGGTCACCCAGGACGTGCTCGTCGAGGGTGTGCACTTCCGGCTCGACTGGATCTCGTGGCGCGAGCTCGGTTTCCGCGCAGCCGCCGTCAACCTCAGTGATCTGGCCGCATCGGGTGCCGAGCCGGAGGCGCTCCTCGTCACGTTTGCGGCTCCGCCGCAAACGGAGCTCGCCGACGTGGTCGCGCTCTACGAGGGTCTTGCCGAGAGCGGAGTGCGCGTTGCCGGCGGCGACACGAGCACCGCCGGCCAGGTGGTGGTCGGCGTGACCGCGCTCGGGCACTCGGCGCGCGTCCCGGGCCGGGCAGGCGCGCGCCCCGGCGATCTGCTCGTCGTCACCGGACCGCTCGGAGCGGCGGGGGCCGCTTTCCGGCAACGGCGGTACGTTCGGCCGCCGGTTCGCCTTGAAGAGGGAAAACGGCTCGCGCGACATGCGCACGCGATGCTCGACATCTCCGACGGAATCGCAGTCGATGCGGCGCACCTCGCGCGGCGCTCCGGCGTGCACTGCGTGATCGAGCTCGACCGCGTGCCACTCGCGGACGGCGCGGCTATCGACGATCTCGGCTTCGGCGAGGACTACGAGTTGCTGGCGGCGGTCGAGGCTGCGGACGGTTTCACGGTCGTCGGCCGAGTCGAAGTGGGCGAAGGCGTCGAGCTACTGCTCGACGGCGCGCCGTACGCCCTACCGGGCTACGAGCACTACAGAGTAGCCCGCGAACTTCTCGCGAAAATGCCCTGCGGGGCGCGCGCCGACGAGCGTCTCCTTCGCCTCGCCTTCGGCGAACAGGATCACGGTCGGGATCGAGAGCACGTCGAACCGCGACGCACTCGCCGGGTTGTCGTCGATGTTGAGCTTCACGAACTCGACCTTCTCCGTCTCGCCGGCGATCTCCTCGAGCACCGGGTGGACGGCCCGGCACGGCCCGCACCACGGTGCCCAGAAATCGACGACGACCGGCTTGCCGGCTTGCATGACGTCCTGCTCGAAGCTCGCGTCGGTGATCTCGCGCACGGCCGACCAGGTTACAGACGGCCGGTGAGGGAGCGAAGCCGCAGCAGCGGCACTTTCCACACAGCCTCGATCACGATCGCCCCATCCATCTTCGAGTGCCCGTGCTCGCGGTCGACGAATGCAATCGGTACCTCGACGAACGTCGAAGCCCGCGCGCAGGACGCGGTAGGTCGTCTCGATCTGAAATGCGTATCCCTTCGAGTCGATCGCTGCCAGGTCGACCGTCTCGAGCACTCGGCGGCGGAAGCACTTGAAACCGCCGGTCAGATCGCGCAAGCGGCTCTGGAGGATGACCTGCGCATAGACGTTGCCGCCGAGTGAGATCGCTCGGCGCACGAGCCCCCAGTTCGGGATCGAGCCGCCGGCGACGTACCGCGACCCGAGCACGAGGTCGGCACCCTCCTCGGCGGCCGCGATCAACCGCGGCACGTCCTTCGGATCGTGCGAGAAATCACAGTCCATCTCGAGGACGAGCTCGGCCCCGTCTGCGAGCGCGCGCGCGAAGCCGGCGAGATAGGCAGGGCCGAGGCCCTCCTTGCGCTCTCGGTGGAGGACGCTGACGAACGGCAGCTCGCCGGCGAGGCCGTCGGCAATCACGCCCGTGCCGTCGGGGGAGGCGTCATCGATCACGAGGATGCGGTCGCCCTCTCGCAGCTCGAGGGCGAGGGCGCGCACCATCGATTCGAGGTTCTCGCGTTCGTTGTAGGTGGGCAGGCAGATGGTGGCGCGCACGGGTCGCCCTATCATCGACGTCATGAGCCGGTCGCTGCCGAAGAACGTGGATCTGGCGGCGCAGTTCGACTTGCTTGCCGACCTGATGGAGCTCGAGGGCGCCGACGGCTTTCGGATCGCCGCGTACCGCCGGGCTGCGACGCGGATCAAGGAAACCGGTAGCTCGGTCGCCCAGCTCGCACTCGAAGGCCGCGCCAAGGAGCTGCAGGGGATCGGGAAGACGATCGAGCAGAAGATCGTCGAGGTGGTCGACGACGGCGAGATCCATGCCCTGACCAAGCGCAAGGCCGAGGTGCCGACCGAGGTTGCCACCTTCATGCGCCTCCCCGGCCTCGGCCCCAAGACCGCTCGCCGCCTGTGGCGCGAGCTCGGGATCACGACGATCGACGCGCTCCGCGCCGCCGCCGAGGCCCAGCAGCTCCGCGGTCTCGCCGGCCTCGGTGCGAAATCGGAGGAGAAGATCCTCGCCGGGCTGAAGAAGCCGCGGGCCGAAGAGGGCCCGCGCCGCGCGCTGCTCGGGACGACGCTCCCGAAGCTGCGTGCCCGCGCGGCAGAGCTCGCCGCACATCCCTCGGCCCTGCAGGTCTCGATTGCAGGCTCCGCGCGGAGATACCGCGAAACCGTCCGCGATCTCGACCTGATTGCGACTGCAAGCGATGCGAAGGCGCTGCTCGATGCGTTCTGTACTGCGCCGTGGGCGGTCGAGGTGGCGGCGAGGGGATCGACGAAGGCAACCGTTGTCGCCCAGGACGGCCTGAAGATCGATCTGCGAGTGGTCCCGCCCGAGTCGTACGGCAACCTGCTCCAGCACTTCACGGGCTCGAAGGAGCACAACGTCGCGCTGCGCGAGGCCGCAGTGCGGCGCGGGCTTTCGGTCTCCGAGTACGGCGTCACGGAGGTCGAATCCGGCGAGGTGCACGCCTTCGCGACCGAGGACGAGGTCTATGCCTTCCTCGGCTACGAATGGATCCCACCGGAGCTGCGGGAGAACTGCGGCGAGCTCGAAGCAGCGCGTGAGGGCGCCCTGCCGAAGCTCGTCGAACTGCGCGATCTGCGGGGCGACCTGCACACGCATACGACCTGGTCGGACGGCAAGGACTCGCTCGAAGCGATGGTCGCGCGTGCCGTCGCAAAGGGCTACGAGTACTACGCGATCTGCGATCACTCGCAGCGTTTGCGCGACGGCCTGCTTGCCGAGCAGTCTGCGGCGATCGATGAGCTGCAGTCGGAGGTCTCGCTCCGAATTCTCAAGGGGGTCGAGGTCAATATTCGCGCCGACGGCAGCCTCGATCTGTCCGACGGCGAGCTCGCGACGCTCGACTGGGTGGTCGCTTCCGTGCATCACGGTTTCGACAAAGAGCCCACCAAGCGCGTCATGGCGGCAATGGAGAACCCGTACGTCGATTGCATCGGCCATCTCACCGGGCGCAAGATCGGCAAGCGCGAGCCGTCGCCGGTGGACGTCGACCGCGTGATCGAGAAGGCGCTCGAGACGGGCACGTTTCTCGAGATCAACTCGCAGCCGGACCGGCTCGACCTCAGCGACGTTCACGCACGTGCAGCGCGCGAGGCCGGGCTCAAGCTCATCGTCGACTCCGACGGCCATCAGATCGCTGCGCTCGATTACGTCGAGCTCGGGGTCGGCCAGGCGCGGCGGGCGTGGCTGACCAAAGCAGACGTCGTCAACACGCACACGTGGAAACAAGTCGAGAAGCTCCGCAAGCGGCGCCCGTGAAAGCAGTCATCTTCGATCTGTGGGACACGCTGGTCGAGTGGCCGGTCGCCGAGGCGGAGGTGCTCAAGGCGAGGATTGCCGCGCACGTTGCGATCGATCCCGGCGAGTTCGAACGCCGCTGGCATGAGGGCTACAAGGCATCGCAGACCGGGCCGCTCGCGGATTCCTACCGCATGCTCGGTATTCCCGACGAGCACATCGACGCGCACGTTGCTGCGCGGCACGAATTTGCCCGGAACGTGCTGCGTCTACGTGACGGTGCACGCGACACGCTTGCACGACTGCGTGAGCGTGGCCTCAAGCTCGGGCTGATCTCGGTGTGTTCGGAAGAGGTGCCGGCGGCGTGGCCGGAGAGCGACCTCGCCGGGCTCTTCGACGTGGAGACGTTTTCGTCCGACAGCGGGCTGATGAAACCCGAGCCCGAGATCTACCTGACGACCGCGCGCGCGCTCGGCGTCGACCCTGCCGATGCGATCTTCGTCGGCGACGGTGCGAACGACGAGCTCGGCGGTGCCGCGCGTGTGGGGATGACACCTGTTCTCTTCGTTCCATACGGTGAGCCACAGTGGCAGGCGCTTGCGGGCTGGAGCGGCCTTCGGATCACTGCGCTCGACGAGGTTCTCGCGCTGGTCTGATGGCGCGCGTCCGGAGGCAGCGCCGCCAGGCGCCGGTGCTCGAGCTGCTTGCGGCGACGCTGCCCGAGCTGCGGCGTGGCCTCTCCGAAACGGCGGCACGCACGCTCGCCTACGAGCTCTTCGAGAAGCTCGGGTTTGGTGCGGTTGCGGTCACGGACCGCGAGCGCGTGCTCGCCTTCATCGGCGCGGGCGCAGACCACCACGCGGCCGGGGACGCACCGATCCGGCCCGTCTACGAGGCGCTGGCGCAGGACCGGCCGTTGCTCGCCCCGCTTGGGCTTCGCGTCGAATGCGGCCACGCGGCGTGCCCACTCGGCGCTGCGGCCGTCGTCCCGTTGCGTCTCTCAGACGGGCCGGCAGGGGCGATCGTCGCCTTTGCAACGGCCGGCTCACCGCTCGATCAGAGCTCGGTCGACATGCTCTCGCAGCTCGGGGATCAGCTCTCGGCGCAACTGCAACTCTCCGAGCTCGCGAACGCGACGACGGTCGCGCTCCAGGCGCAGATGGAGCCTCACTTCGTCTTCAACGCGCTGAACACGATCGCGTCGCTCGTGCGGACCGAGCCGGATCGCGCGCGAAGCCTGGTGCTCGCCTTCGCCGACTACGTGCGCTCGAAGTTGTCGCGCCCGCCCGGCTTCGTGACGCTCGAGGAAGAGCTGAGGCATGTGCAGAGCTACCTCGACCTCGAGCAGGCCCGGTTCGGCGATCAACTCCTCGTCCTGTTCGACGTGCCTCCTGAGGCGCTTGCCGTGCGCCTGCCGCCGTTTCTCGTCCAGCCGCTCGTCGAAAACGCGGTCAAACACGGCAAGACCGACCGGCCGTTGCATTTGAAGGTGCGCGCGCGTGTTCGGCGCGACCGGCTGCGCGTCACCGTGCGTGACGACGGTCGCGGGATCGCGCGGGAGGCGATCGAGCGCGTGCTCGAGCCGGGCGTGTCCGAGCGGGAGGGTACGGGTCTCGGCCTGGCGAGCGTCAACCACCGGCTGACGGCGTTCTACGGCGAGGGCGTGAGGCTGCGCTCGTTCCCGTTCGGCACGGTGGTTCGGCTCGAGGTGCCCGTTCGGTGAAAGTGCTCCTAGTCGACGACGAGGCGCCGGCGCGCTCGGAGTTGCGCCACCTGCTCGGAGCTCATCCGCAGGTCGAGGTGGTGGGCGAGGCGACGAGCGCGGCCGAGGCGCTCGGGCTCGCGGGCGAATGCGACGCCCTCTTCCTCGACGTCGAGATGCCGGGTGCCTCGGGCATCGACGCTGCACGGCTCGTCCGCGGCCGCACCGAGCCTCCCGCAATCGTCTTTGTGACCGCGCATGCCGCGTATGCCGTCGACGCGTTCGCGGTCGAGGCATTCGACTACCTGTTGAAACCGGTCGATCCCGAGCGTCTGGCGCGGGTCGTCGAGCGGCTGCTCGCGCGCGCGACGCCGGGAGCACGCACGGCACGCAAGATCCCGGTTGTCGCAGGCGGCAGAACCGAGTTGATCGATCAGGACGAGGTGCAGTTCATCCAGGCCGAGGGCGACTACAGCCGGGTGCATGTCCACGACCGGTCGTACCTCTCGACCGCGTCTCTGCGCGAGCTCGAGGAAACACTGCCCGGCGATCGCTTCATGCGAATCCACCGCTCGACGATCGTCAACCTCGCCAAGGTCGCTGCAGTGAGACGTGTGGGCGACGACCGGATCAGCCTTGCGCTCGACGATGCGCAGCGCACCGAGCTCGACGTTGCCCGTCGCCAGTCGCGGCGTGTTCGTGATGCGCTAAAGCTTGGTTAGAAGCCGCGCGAGCGCAGCGGGCGATTCGACCACGACGTCGGCTTGTTCGCGCAGTCCCGTAGGCATCTCGGCTGAGGCGACGGCGACGCGGACGGCAAGCTCGAGCCCGTCGAGCGCGCTGAACGCATCCAGATCGGTCGCGTCGTCGCCGGCGTAGAGCGCGCGCCGAAGACCGTGTTGCTCGAGAAGGTGCGAGACGGCCGTGCGCTTCGACGCCTCGACCGGCGGCAGCACCTCGAGCACGAGGCGCCCCCAACGCGTGCGCAACCCTTCGGTCGCGGGCCTCGGCTTCGATCTCCTCGAGGCGTTGTCGTGCGGCCGCCGGGTCGGCGGCGGTCCGGTAGTGGAAGGCGGCCGAGAACGGCTTCTCCTCGACGGGCCAGCCGGCAGTCGCGCCAAAGACGCGGATGCGCTCGCTCCATTCGCCGGCGGCCGGGTCGAGCTCGAGCCCGTGCTCGCCGACGTAGGTCAGCTCGGGCACACCGACGATTGCGCGTGCGACCTCGGAGGTGCGCCCACTGATGCACGCGACGAGCCCGTAGCGGCCGGCGAGGCGTCGCAGCTCTGCGCGGGTCGTTTCGGGAACGCGCGCGTCGGCCGGGTCGGGCACGATCGGAGCCAGCGTGCCGTCGACGTCGAAGCAGAGCGCTGCAGCCGGCGGGTCGGCGGCGAGGGCGGCGAGGGCGTCCACCGTCGCATCATCGCCTACACTTCGGTGGTATGACCGGCGCGGAGGAAATCTGGTTTCCGCTGGTCGATGAGCCGATCGGGTCGATCGTCGCAGAGCTCCAGGCCGACGACCCCGCGATCGCCGAGCTCGTCGACACGCCGCGCAAGCTGCTCGCGTTCCGAACGTTCGCCTACCTCAGGGTCGGAATCCTGCTCGGCCGGCTACTCGTCGAGCACGACGTGACGGAGCACGACGGCACCGAGACATGGGTCGAGGCGCTGCTGCGCGACCCACGCAACCGCGAAGCGGTCGCGGCTGAGGTGCGGGCCGTCGCCGAAGAGATTGCGCGCTCGGTCGAAGACGATCCCGTCACCGTCGGGCCCGACGACGACGCGCGCGAGCGTTTCCGCGAGTTCGCGCGCAAGCAGCTCGGCTGATCGTCGTGCGCCGAGCGATTCCGGTCGCGGTCGCACTTGCGTGTGCCGTGCCGGGCGGCGTGGCGTCGGCCGACCGCACTCCGGGCGCCGCTGCCCAGAGCTGGGCGGTTCGTGTGGTGGTTCCCGGTGGAACCGGAGGCAGCACGGCGGCAGTGAGTGTGCCGCCGGCGGGTAAGCCGGTCACGAGCGCCTCCTTCGTGTACCCGGCCGACGGCTCGGTGATCGTCACCGGACAGACCACGGCGAGCGCAGACACGAAGATCGGGCATCAGGCGAACGCGACAGCGTCGAGCGGTGTCGAGACGGCCCTGATCTTCGGTGGCGAGATCACGGCCGACTCGGTGACGGCGAGTGCGACGGCGGCAACCGGTGCAGACAGCGCAAACGGAAACTTTGACGGCACCGGCGTCGTCGGTTTGAACGCTCTTGGCAACACGGTGACCAAGCGGCGGGTCGCACTCGGCGACTGGGGATATCTGACGCTCCAGTCGAGCGGCATCGACACGAGTGCACCGCGCGCGGCGGCGGGCTACCGCGGATTCATCACCGCCGTCGATGTCCACCTCACCGCTCCACACGGCGGCCTGCCTGCCGGCAGCGAGATTCAACTCGGTCACGCGGAGGTTGACGTGCAAACGGCGCCCGGCACGGTTCCGGCAATCGCACTGCCCGCAGCGCCGGGCGCGCCGCTGCCGGGCGACCGTCCGCAACTTCTCCCGAAGACGATCGAGCCGCTCGTCGGCGTCCCCCAGCTCGTGACCCCGTCGCTCGGCGTCGGGACGTACGTCTTCCCGGTCTACGGAGTCTCGTCGTACATCGACACCTATGGCGCCGACCGGTCCGACGTCAACTATCACCATGGCGACGACATCTTCGGCGAGCTCGGCCAGCCGCTGCTCGCGGTCGCGGACGGAACGGTGTTCTCGGTCGGCTGGAACCGGCTTGGCGGCAATCGGCTCTGGCTACGCGACCACCGGGGCAATCTCTTCTACTACGCGCACCTGGCGGCTTTCTCGATCTCGGTGCGAAATGGCGCGCGCGTGAACGCCGGCGAGGTGATCGGGTTCATGGGCAATACGGGCGATGCCGAGGGCACCTCGACGCACCTGCATTTCGAGGTGCACCCGGTTTCGCTGATCTATCTCGGCTACGACGGCGCGGTCGACCCGACGACCTATCTGCAGTCGTGGAAGCGGATCCAGAATCTGCCGTTCCCGATCGCAACCGGGTGGGCGCCGAGCCCACCCGGCATCGTCAAGGCACCCGAGCCGGGAGCGATGCTGATCGGTACGACCGACATCGCGTCGACGGCGGGTCTCTCCGCGGCGAAGCCGAGGCGCTAGCCGCGGCCGTTCTTGGAGTCGCTCGTGCGCTCGGGCTCGTCGCCTGAGGCAAGCATCTCCTTGATGAAGCGGCGCGTCTCCGGGCCTGTGATCGGGTTGAAGAGCAGCCCGAGTGCAATCCCGGCGACGAGCAGAGTCGTGTTGCGACCCGAGTGCTTTTCCTTCCCTTGAAGCCGCTCGCTTGCGTGCCGGAGATCTCCGATCGCTTCCCGAAGCTTGTCGCGGATGTCGTCGTCGGTGGCGACTCGGCTTGCGAGCGTGACCGCGCTCTTCTCGCCCATCAGATCTTTGTAGATCTCGCGGGCGCTTCCGAAGGCCCGCATCACGTCGTCGCGAAGCTTCTCGTCCTCCATCGCCCGTTCCACGTACGGTTTGATGTTCTCCGCTGCGTCATAGACCTTGTCTCTCGCCTTCATATCTCGTACTTCCTTTCCGGGCCCCTCGAGGGGCAAACCATTGTTGGTGCTTGCCCTCATCCTTGCAGGCTGCGGGGGTGCCGGAAACAGCAATTGGCAGCAGGTTCAGGGGAGTGGCTTCAGGTTTCTGGCCCCTTCGGCCTGGAAGGTGAACGGGGCCACGGCCTCGAACGGCCCGGTCGACCGGGTCCAGGTGAACGCGTTTCGGCTCGTCCACCCGTATGTGCGCGCAAAACAGGTGGCGGCCGCCAAGGAGCTCGACGGCGTTGCCGCGCGGCTCGCGCAGCAGCTGAAAGGGAAGGTTTCGAGCCGCCGGACGCTCGAGGTCAATGGGCTCGATGCCCGTGGCTACGCGATCGACCACAACGGGTTGATCGAAGAGTTCACATTCGTGCTGCGCGGCCGGCAGGAGTACGAGCTGGTCTGTCGCCGTACGAGGGGCGCCGACGACACGGCTTGCCGCGAGCTCGTGACGAGCTTTCACGTCGCCTGAAATTCATCGCGAGCCGGGCGGAACGAGTACCCTGCTCGGCGTGCCGGTCTATCGTCTGATTTTTCCGCCGCCCCCCGACCAATCGATCGAGAGCACCCACACCTCGGAGATCGACAGCGGCGACAAGGTCTACGCGGTCGGTGACGAGATCGAGCATGAAGGGAAGCGCTGGCGCGTGAGCAAGGCGCCGACCGAGGATCCGATGCCGGAACAGATGTTGGATCTGATGGTTTGGCCCGCCGAATAACGCACTCTCGGTCGATCAGCCAGCTCGGCAGGCGAGCGTTCATGAAGTGCGCGAGCGGAATTCACACCGCGCTCTACCGGGCAAGGGTGGCCGGATCGGAAGCGGCATGCAAGGGATGCCGGTGCTGCTCCTGACGACGACCGGGCGACGGTCCGGCAAGTCGCGCACGACTCCGCTGCTCTATGTCCGTGACGGTGAGGCCTTCGTGGTCGTCGCCTCGAACGGCGGCAGCGACTACACGCCCGGCTGGTGGCTCAACCTTCGCAGTGATCCGCACGCCGAGGTCGAGATCGGCCGCATCCGCGCACGCGTCACTGCACGCAAGGCTTCCGTCGAAGAGCACGGCCGGCTCTGGGCGGCGTTCACAGCGGGGTTCCCCGGTTATGCGAAGTACGCGACCAAGACGGCGCGGGAGATTCCGGTTGTGATGCTGGAGCCGCGCTAGCGAGTCGAGGCGCGTCGGCCCGGGGACGCCGCCCCGGGCCGCGCGGGAGTGAGAGTCGACTAGGCCGACGCGGTCTTGGAGACGCACTTGCCGAATGCATCTGCCTGTGAGCCGGTCTTGCCGCTCTTCGTGGTCGTGCCGTACGTGGAAGCGAACGCTGAGGCATTCGCGGTCTGGGCGGCGCGGCACGTCTTCTCGGCGCTCAACAGAGCCTGCCGCTGCGTTGCGGTCAGCTTCGACATCTGCGAGATGCAGCCGCCTGTCGTCTTGTACTTCGCGTCGAAGTTGGTCTTACCCATGGCCACGAGTTGCGCCTTGCAGCTCGCGCTCGCCGAATGGCTGGACGGAGTCGAGGCGAACGCCGACGCCTGGAGCGACAAGAAAGCGGTCGCTGTTAGAACGAACAGTAGTTTTCTCATCAGAAGAACCTCCATTTGGACGGTCGCGCCGTAGCTGAAGCGCTTTCCGCAACTCCTTCTACCCAGCGGCGGTCATCGACCGATGTTCGCCGTGTTTTCCGCGCGTAAACGCCCGCGCTACGAGCTCTTCGCAGCCTGGCGCTCGACCGCGCGCGGGCCGCGCGCCGACCGAGCCGTCGCCTTACCGCTGAACGCGGCGGCGAAGACGTCCTCGATCGTGTCGGCCGGGATGAACTCGATCGCCGCGCGCGTTTCGGGCGGCAGCTCCGCCAACTCGGCCTCGTTCTCGCGCGGGAGAATCACGCGCTTCAGGCCCGCACGCTGAGCGGCGAGCGACTTCTCACGGATGCCGCCGATCGGAAGCACCTGCCCCGTCAGCGTGATCTCGCCGGTCATGCCGACATCCTCGGCCACCGGTTCGTTGCGCACCAGCGATGCGATCGCAGTTGCCATCGTCACGCCGGCGGACGGGCCGTCCTTGGGTACCGCTCCCGCGGGCACGTGGATGTGGATGTCGTGCTCGCTGAACCAGTCCGGTTCGACCCCGACCTGGTCGGAGTGCGAGCGCACCCACGACAACGCGGCGCGCGCCGACTCCTGCATCACGTCACCGAGCTGGCCGGTCACCGTCAGGAGGCCCTTGCCCGGGTAGGCGGCGGCTTCGATGAACAGCACGTCGCCTCCCGCCGCGGTGTACGCAAGGCCGGTCGCGACACCCGGTGCTGACGTGCGCTTCCGCACCTCGCCCGAGAAGCGCGGTGGGCCGAGCCATTCGTGCAGCTTCTTCTCGTCGATGCGGGGCTTCTGGGTTTTGCCCTTCGCGACCTGGGTCGCCGCCTTGCGGCAGACGTCGGCGAGCCGCCGCTCGAGGTTGCGCACGCCCGCTTCGCGCGTGTACTCGCGAATGATCGTGCGCAGCACCTTGTCCGACAGCGTCAGCTGGACGCGTTTCAACCCTGCCGCCGCAAGCTGCTTCGGCAGCAGGTACTTCTTCGCGATTCCGAGCTTCTCCGCTTCCGTGTAGCCGGAGAGGGAGATCGTGTCCATCCGGTCGTAGAGCGGCCCCGGAATCGTGTCGGCGGTGTTGGCGGTGCAGATGAACAGCACCTTCGACAGGTCGAACGGCAGATCGAGGTAGTGGTCGCGGAAGCTCTTGTTCTGCTCGGGGTCGAGCACCTCGAGCATCGCGCTCGACGGGTCCCCGCGCCAGTCTGCGCCCATCTTGTCGATCTCGTCGATCAGGATCACCGGGTTCATCGACTCGGCGTCGCGGATCGAGCGGATGATCGTGCCCGGCATCGCGCCGATGTAGGTGCGCCGGTGTCCACGAATCTCCGCCTCGTCGCGCACGCCGCCGACCGACATGCGCACGAACTTGCGCCCGAGCGCGCGCGCGATCGACTGCCCAAGCGATGTCTTGCCGACGCCGGGCGGCCCGACGAAGCAGAGGATCTGGCCCGACACTTCCTTCTTCAACTTCGCGACCGCGAGGTACTCGATGATCCGCTCCTTGACCTTGTCGAGGTCGAAGTGGTCGGTGTCGAGCACCTTGCGCGCGTGGTCGAGGTCGAGATTGTCCTCGGTGACGGTGCCCCACGGCAGCGTCAGGATCCACTCGAGATAGCTGCGGATGACGCCGTACTCCGCAGCAGCGGACGGCAGCCGCTCCAACCGGCCGAGCTCGCGCTCCGCGGCCTTGAGCGCATCCTCCGGCAGCGTCAGCGCCTCCAGCCGCTCGCGCAGCTCCTTCACCTCGGCCTGGTCGGGATCGCCCTCGCCGAGCTCGTCCTGGATCGCCTTCAGCTGCTGGCGCAGGAAGTAGTCGCGCTGTCCCTTCTCCATCTCCGACTGCACCTGCGACTGGATCTTCGAGCCGAGCTCGAAGACCTCGACCTCGCGCGAGAGGATCGCCGAGATCTGACGCAGGCGCTGCTCGACGTCGACCGTCTCGAGGATCCTCTGGCGCTCCGCGGTCGGGATCGTCCGCAGCGTCGAGGCAACGAGATGTGCGAGCGCGCTCGGATCGTCGACATTCGTCGCCGCGAGCGACAGCTCTTCGGGCAGATACGGCGCGAGGCTGATGATCTTCGAGAACAGGCCCTGCACGTTGCGGGTCAGCGCCTCGACCTCGGGTGTGTCGACGTTCTCGTCCGGTACGGCTTCCAGCTCGGCGACGAGGTAAGGATCGTCGGAGATGTGCTTCGCGATCCGGATCCGGTGCAACCCGCCGACGAGGATGCGCAGCGTCCCGTCGGGGACGCGAATCATCTTGTGGATGATCGCGACCGTCCCGATCTCGTAGAGGTCGCTCCAGCCCGGCGCCTCGATCGACGAATCGCGCGCCGTCACGAGCGCCACGAGCCGGTCACCGGCGACGACATCGTCGATCAGCTTCACGGAGCGCTCCTGCCCGATCGCGAGCGGCGTCATCGACTGCGGGAAGACGACCGTCTCCTTCAGCGGCAGCACCGGCAGCGTCGCCGGCAGCTCGATCTCCGTCTCGAAATCGGTCGGCGCGTCGAAGAGCAGGTCGGTCATTCGCGCGCCCATCTTCGATCGAGACGCGGCCGCGCGGCGCGGGCTGGTCGATCACCGGCAGGGTGATCGTGACGACGCCGTGCTCGTACCGTGCGTGCGCGCGCGCCGGGTCGACATCCTCCGGCAGCCGCACGTGGCGCGTGAAGGGGCCGTACTCGATCTCCATCTGCTGGTAGGAGACGCCGCCGTCGACCTTCGGCCGGCGGCGTTCGCCGGCGATCGCGAGAACGCGCTCACCGACGACGAGCTCGAGCGACGCAGGATCGACCCCGGGGAGATCGATGACGACGGTCAGCTCGTGCGGGTCGTCGGTGTGGAAGGAGTCGACATTCGGCCGGAAGCCGCGACGGGTTCCCGCGAAGCGCGGCACCTGCCACAGGTCGGCAAAGAGCTCCTCGATCTCATCCTGGAGACGGTCTCGTCTTGTCACGACCCGAACGGTACCCGGGCGGCTAGGTTTGAGAACGTGGGGGGCTGGACGAGACTGGTGCTGAGGCACCGCGCCCTCGTGCTCGGTTTCTGGGTCGTGGTCTTCCTCGCCGGCGGTTTTGGGAGCACGAAGCTCGCGCCGCTTCTCTCCAACACCTTCGCGGTGCCCGGCACCGACTCCGAGCGCGTCCGCGACGCCCTCGACCAGCATTTCGGCGACCGGCCGGACGGCTCCTTCACCGTCGTCTTCCAGCTCTCGGCCGCGCGGACGCCGGCCGAGCTTGCACGCCTGCAGCTGGTGGTCGACCGTGCCGCGACGAGCGTGCCGACCGCAAAGCCGACGCAACTCCTCTCGGCGGGGACGAACGTCGTGTTCGGCGACATCGTCTCGAGGTGGAACATCGCTCAGGCAAAGAAGTTCACCGAACCGCTGCTGGCGGCGCTCGGCGCGCCGCCGGGCGTGGCGCACGTGTACGTCACGGGGGCGGGGCCGATCCAGCACGACCTCGACCCGATCTTCAGCCAGGATCTGAAGAAGGGCGAGGGGATCGCGATTCCGATTGCGCTTCTGATCCTGTTCGCCGTGTTCGGCCTCTCGTTCGCGGTGACGATCCCGTTCGTGTTCGCGCTGTGCACGATCATGGGCTCGCTCGGGATCCTCTACGGGATCGCGCATGTCGCCGACAACACCGACGTACGCGACGAACCTGATCCAGCTGATCGGTCTCGGGATCGCCGTCGACTACTCGCTGCTGATCGTCTATCGCTTCCGCGAGGAGCTGGCGAGCGGCCTCGAGAAGGACGAGGCGGTCGTGCGCACGATGGAGACCGCCGGCCGCGCCGTCATGTTCTCCGGAGTCGCTGTCGCGCTCGGGCTCGCGCTCCTCCTCGCGATGCCGCTGCCGTTCATGCGGATGCTGGGCGTTGCGGGCTTCCTGATTCCGTGCATGTCGATCCTCGCAGCGGCAACGCTTCAACCGGTGCTGCTCTCCTACTACGGGCGGCGTGGCACCGTGCGCAAGCGCATCCTGCCCGGTGAGGCAGAGACGCCGGAGCACACGTTCTGGGCGCGGCTCGCACGCTGGATCATGGCGAAGCCGTATGCGTTCCTCGCCGGCGGCGCCGCGCTGCTGATCGCGGCGGCGGTGCCGGCCTTCTATCTCAAGCTGACGCCGGGATCGACGTTCGGCATCCCGCGCTCGCCGCAGTCGATCCGCGGCTTCGACGTCCTGCGACAGGCCGTCGGCCCGGGTGCCGTTGGGCCGGCGCAGGTGCTCGTGCACACCTCCGGCGGCTCGGTGCTGGCGCCCGGCGTGCAGTCCGCGATCGAGCGCCTCACTGCGTCGGTGCGACGCGACCCGGAGGTGGCGGCGGTGTACGAAGGCACGACCGGCCGCTACGTCGATGCGACCAAGACCTACGAACAGCTGATCTTCGCCGGTCGCCACGATTACGGGTACCCGCAAGAGCAGGCGTTCGTGAAACGGCTGCGCGGCCGCCTCATCCCCAACGCGCGGCTTTCCACCATCCGCGGCTGTGCTCGTCGGCGGAGCCCCCGCGCAGGGCGTCGACTTCCTCCACCAGACCTACACCTACTTCCCGCCGTTGATCGCCGCGGTGCTCGTGCTCACCTATCTCCTGCTCCTGCGTGCGTTCCGCTCGCTGCTCTTGCCGCTGAAGGCGATCCTGCTCAACCTGCTGTCGGTCGGTGCCGCGTACGGGATGCTCGTCGTCGTCTTCAAGTGGGGCGTCGGGCACACGCTCTTCGGCCTGTACACGTTCGGGCAGGTCGAAGGCTGGATCCCGATCTTCCTGTTCGCGATGCTCTTCGGGCTCTCGATGGACTACGAGGTGTTCCTCGTCACCCGCATGCGCGAGACGTGGGACACGGGGCGCGACAACGTCACCGCGGTCGCGCACGGCCTCGAGCGCACCGGCCGGATCATCACCGCCGCGGCGATCATCATGTGCGCTGCGTTCTCCGGCTTCATCGCAGGACGGATCGTCGGCCTGCAGGAGTTCGGGCTCGGGCTCGCGGTCGCGATCTTCGTCGACGCGACGATCGTGCGCTCGCTGCTCGTCCCGAGCCTGATGGCGATCTTCGGGCGCTGGAACTGGTGGCTGCCGCAGCCGTTCGCGCGCGCCATCGTCGCGTCGAGCCGTCGCCGCTCGGCGAGCACGGCGACGTAGTGCTTCAGAAGCTCGCGCGTCTGATCTGGGGGACCGATGCTGTCGACCCGGCGAGCATCCGTCCGCTGCTCGCAGTCGGCCTTCGACCGGAGACCTTTGCCGGACTCGTGCGCGTCTTCGTCGTTCCTCGGGATCTGGGCGATCGAGCATCTCGGCGCGTCGCAGGTCCAGCTGTCGGTCGCGCTTCCTGTGCGGCGCGATCGCGGCGATCGCCTGCCGGCTACGATCGGCGGCCACCTCTCGGACCACGTCGGCCGCCGTCCGGTGATGCTCGTCGCGATGGCGGCGTTCGCCGTCGTGCCGCTCGCGTCCTCTCGCCGTCGGCCACCACGTGATCGCCGGGCTCGTCGCTGATGACGCTTGACCGGCGTGTGCGGCTCGATGTTCAACGCCGCCGAGCGACGCGCTGGTCGCCGACCTCGTCGCGCCCGGACCGGCGCGAGGCCGGTTACGCCGCGCGTTCGAGTCGCGAACAATCTCGGCGTCTCGCTTCGGCCCGCCGGTCGGCGGCGCTACTCCTGCTCGGCAACTCCTGGACTCACCTCTTCATCGGTGTGTTCGCGCTGACGCCTGGTCGCTCTGCGTGGTCGCAGTCCGGTTCCTGCCGAGCACGCGGTCTGCACGCACCGGAGTCGCCGCCGCAGCGCAGTTCGTTCGCGTGCGGTGCGCCGTGACCATGCGTTTCTGCTCTTCATCGGCTCGTCGGTTCTCGCGAGCGATGACCTACGTCGCGTTCGACTCGCTGCTGCCGATCTCGCTCGCCACCTCCCACGGGATCGCGCCTGCGGCTTGGGGCTTCCTGGTGATCATCAACGCGGGGCTTGTGACGTTCGGCCAGCTGCGGCTGACCCGCGCGGTCGCGCGCGTTCTCGCCGTCGCTGAAGCTCGCGGTCGCGATGCCGCTGATGGGCTTCCCGTTCCTCGTCCTTCGGGTCGCCGACAGCCGTCGGCGTCGTCGCTGCTGCTGATGACGTCTTCGTGATCGGCGAGATGCTGTGGGTGCCGACCTCGCAGGCGGTTGTCGCGCGATTCGCGCCGGCCGACATCCGCGGCGCATACATGGGCGTCTACGGCAGCGCAGCGCAGGCGGCATGGTCGCTGACGCCGTTCGCCGGGCTGCAGGTTCGGCACGCGTTCGGCGACGTCGCGATGTGGGCCGTGGTCGCCGGGATTTCGCTGCGTCGCCGCGGCCGCCGGCGCGGTCGCCGCCGGTGGACGTCGCGTAGCATCGCCCGCGTGAAGGGCCTGATCTGCGCAGGCGGGACGGCGACGCGGCTCGAAGAGCTGACGCGCGTCACGAACAAGCATCTGCTGCCGGTCGGGCGCTGGCCGATGGTCTACTACCCGCTTCAGCTGCTCCAGCGCGTGGGCGTGCGCGAAGTGCTGCTCGTCACGGGCAGCAGCACGCCGGCGATTTCATCGACTTGCTCGGCAACGGACACGTGCACTCTCGCGGGGGCGAAGAGCTTCTCTTCGATCTCGATCTGACCTACAAGGTGCAGGTCGAACCGGGCGGGATCGCGCAGGTGGTCGGGATGGCGCGCGACTTCGCCGCCGGCGGCAAGCTCGTGGTGTGCCTCGGCGACAACATCTTCGAGCACGCGCAGGCCGACGCAGTCCGCTCGTGGGACGAAGGTGCGATGGTGTTCGTCAAGGAAGTGGACGATCCCGCAGAGCTTCGGCGTGGTCGCCTACGACGGCGACGGAAACGTGATGGACGTGGTCGAGAAAGCCGGCATCGTCGACAAGCGCTACGACGCGCCTCCATCGAACGACGCGGTGGTCGGTCTCTATTGCTATCCACCCGACGTGTTCGAGATCATCGACGACCTTGCGCCTTCGAGTCGCGGTGAGCTCGAGATCACCGACGTCAACCGCGAGTATGCGCGGCGCGGCAATCTCCAGGTGCGCCGGGTCGATGGCTGGTGGCACGACGGCGGCAAGCACTGGGGCGATCTCGCCGCCGTCGGGCGGCAGATCGAGGAGACCGGGGTCAACAAGTGAACGTCGTTCGTCTTCCCCTGACCCTGCATGAGGACGAACGCGGCTGGTTCGCCGAGCTTGCGCGCGCGAGCGGACTGCCGAAGCCCTTCGTCCAGGCCAACCTGTCGCGCTCGCGCAAGGGCGTGATCCGTGGCCTCCACTACCACGAGCGCGGACAGGACGACGTCTTCGTCTGCCTGGAGGGGATGGTGCGCGTCGTCGTGCTCGACCGCGAGAGCGGCGAAGTGTTCACCGAGGACATCGGCGACGCGAATCCGGTCGCGCTCTACGTCCCCGGCATGCACGCGCACGGCTACGAGGCGCTCACCGATTCGCTCTTCTGCTACCTCGTCACCGCGGAGTTCGACCCGGCCGACCCCGACGAGAACACCCACCCCTGGGACGACCCCCGTGTCGTCGATCTCTGGAGCACGCGATCGCCTCTTCTCTCGCCACGGGACACGGCCGCGGCGTCCTGATCACCGGCGGTGCCGGCCAGCTCGGCACCGAGCTGGCGCGCATCTACCCGGAGGCGCTTGCCGTCGACCTCGACGAGTGGGACGTCTGTTACCCCGCCCCCGACCTGGTGACGAAGAGTCACTTGCAGCTCGTCCTGCACGCGGCGGCCTGGACGAACGTCGACGGCGCCGAGGACGACCCGCAGGGCGCGGCGGCGGTCAACGTCGGCGGCACCCAGCACGTCGCCGAGCTCGGCGTCCCGCTGGTCGCCTTCTCGACCGACTACGTCTTCGACGGCCGGAAGGGCGAGCCGTACGTCGAGTCGGACGCGCCGAACCCGCTCAGCGCGTATGGGCGGACGAAGCTGCACGGGGAGGCCGCAGCGGGCGATCAGGCCTGGATCGTCCGTTCGTCGTGGCTTTTCGGCTCGACCGGCCACAACTTCGTCCGAACGATGCTGCGGCTCGGCGCCGAGCGGGACGAGGTTGCAGTCGTCGACGACCAGCGCGGCTGCCCGACCTATGTCGGCCACCTCGCCGCCGCGTGCGGGAGGTGGTCGAGCTGCCTTACGGCATCTACCACGTCGCCGCCGCGGGCGACTGCACCTGGGCCGACTTCGCCGAGGCGATCTTCGCCGAGGCGGGGGTCGACTGCCGCGTGCGGCGGATCACGAGCGCCGAGCACGGGGCCCGCGCCGAGCGGCCCGCCTACGGCGGTGCTCCGGTCGGAGAAAGGGGCCCCGAAACTGCCGCCCTGGCAGGAGGGTTTGCACGAATGCCTCGAAGCGTTAAGGTTGCCGTAGATGGCTGGCATCCCGGATTTCGGCGGGCAGGTGATCACGCCGGGCGACCCCGAGTACGACGAGGCTCGGAAGCTCAACAATGCGATGTGGGACAAGCGGCCCGCGCTGATCGCGCGCTGTGCCAACACCGCCGACGTCGTCGCTGCGGTCAACTATGGCCGCAAAGAGGGGCTCAACACGGCCGTGCGCTGCGGTGGGCACAACGGCGCCGGCCTCGGCAGCGTTGACGACGGCCTCGTGATCGAGCTGTCCGGGCTCAAGACCGTGGACGTCGATCCAAAGGCAAAGACGGTTCGCGTCGGCGGCGGCTGCGTTTGGGGCGAGGTCGACGGAGCGACGGGCAAGCACGGCCTGGCGTCGCCGAGCGGCATCATCTCGACAACAGGCGTCGGTGGTTTGACGCTCGGAGGCGGCATCGGTCACCTGACGCGCAAATGCGGCCTCGCGATCGACAACATCCTCGAGGCCGAGGTGGTGCTCGCCGACGGGAGCGTCGTCACCGCCAACGAGAACGAGAACCCCGACCTGTACTGGGGCATCCGCGGCGGCGGCGGGAACTTCGGGATCGTCACTTCCTTCCTGTTTCGCCTGCACGATGTCCCCGGCGTAGTTGCCGGCCCGACCTTCTGGCCCACCGACGTCGCCGTCGAGGCGATGACCGCCTACCGCGAGTTCATGCCCGGCGCGCCGCGCGAGCTGAACGGCTTCTTCCTCTTCGGCGCGGTGCCCGCCGGCCCGCCGTTCCCCGAGGAACTGTGGCTGCGCGACATCTGCGGGGTCGTGTGGTGCTTCGTCGGCAACGATGAGGCTGCCGCCGCCGCGGCGATGGCGCCGCTGCTCGACGCTCTGCCCGAGCCGTTGATGCACGGCGTCGGGCCGATGCCGCACGCGGCGATCCAGGGTGCCTTCGATGCGCTGTATCCGGCAGGCGACCAGTGGTACTGGCGTGCGGATTTCGTCAAGGAGATTCCGGATGAGGCCGTGAAGCTTCACGCGAAGTTCGGCTCGGCGCTGCCGACACCGAAGTCGACGATGCACATGTATCCGATCGACGGCGCCGCGCACGATGTCGGGCCGCACGACACGGCATGGAGCTATCGCGACGCGACGTATGCATCGGTTTTTGCCGGCGTCGACCCCGACCCGGCGAACGCCGACGCGATCCGGCGCTGGAGCATCGATTACTTCGAGGCGCTGCATCCGTACTCGGCCGGCGGCGCGTACGTGAACATGATGATGGACGAAGGTCAGGACCGGGTGAAGGCGAGCTACCGCGGCAACTACGATCGGCTCGTCGAGGTCAAGCGGCAGTACGACCCGGACAACTTCTTCCACGTCAACCAGAACATCGTTCCCTAGACAGCCAGCTAGCCTTTCGCCGTGCGCATTCTCGTCACCGGCGGCGCCGGTTTCATCGGCTCGCACTTCACGCGGCGTCTTGCGGCAGCCGGAGATGACGTCGTCGTGTTCGACAAGCTCACGTATGCGGGCAACCTCGCCAACCTGCACGGTGTCACTCACGACTTCCGGGGCGGGGACATCGTCGACCCTGCCGGAGTCGCTGCGGCAGCCCGCGGCTGCGACGCAATCGTCAACTTCGCAGCCGAGACGCACGTCGACCGCTCGATCAGCGACGGCGCGGATTTCCTGCGCACGAACATCATCGGCGTGAACACGCTGCTCGAGGAGGCGCGCGCGTCGGAGGTACGTCTTGTCCACGTCTCGACCGACGAGGTGTACGGCGATCTGCCGCCAGGCCGCTCGTCGAACGAGGATGATCCGTTGCATCCCTCCAGTCCGTACTCGGCGGCCAAGGCCGGAGGCGATTTGCTCGTGCTCTCGTACGTGCGCACGCACGGCGTCGATGCCCTGGTCACGCGCGGTTCGAACACGTACGGCCCGAACCAGTATCCGGAGAAGCTTCTGTCGCTCTTCATCACAAACGCGCTCGACGGTGAGCGGCTGCCCCTGTACGGCGACGGCCGTCAGGTCCGCGACTGGCTCTACGTCGAGGACCATTGCGCAGGGATCGAGCTTGCGCTGCGCGAAGGCGCCGCCGGTGAGATCTACAACATCGGTGGCGGCGAAGAGGTCGAGAACAGAGAGATCACCAGGCGCGTGCTCGAGTTGACCGGTACCGATGAGTCGCTCATTCGTTCGGTCGACGACCGGCCGGGTCACGACCGCCGCTACTCGCTCGAGTCGGCGAAGCTCGACTCGCTCGGCTGGAAGAAGCAGTGGTCGCTCGCCGAGGGGCTGCCGGCAACGGTCGAGTGGTACCGAGAAAACCGCCACTGGTGGGAAGTGATCAAGCGCTCTGACGCTTTTCGCGCGTACTACGAACGGCAGTACGCATCACTGCTCGCCGATTAGCGTCTTTTCGCGCTAACAAAGACCTCAGATTGCATTGCTACCGTGGACCGGTGCTCCGTCGCGCCCTGCTGCTGACCTCGCTTGCGCTGCTCGGGCTCGCGGGGGCGGCATCAGCGAGGCTTGTCGCAGACCCCACCGACACGACGCCGATCGCCGGCGGCCCGACCGCGGTGACGACGACCGGTCCTGAAACGACGACGGCGCCGGTCTTCACGACGACCACCGTTCCGACGACGTCGGTCGGTACGACGACGAAGCCCGTGACGACGAACCGCGTGGCGACGACCACCACCACGATGCGACGACGACCACGAGCGCACCGAAGCTGGCCGAGAGCGCGTCGGCAAGCACGCTCGTGATCAGCGGCCACGGTTGGGGCCACGCGATCGGCATGGCGCAATGGGGTGCCGACGGATATGCGCAGCACGGCTGGGATTACCGCCGCATCCTCGCGCACTACTACCAGGGGACGACAGTTGCAGTTGGGCCTTCACCGACCGTGCGCGTGCTGCTCGTCGACGGCGCACGGCGCACGGCGCTCACGTCCGACTCTCCCTGGAAGGTCGTCGACCGCGCCGGCACCACCGTGTCGCTCCCGGCCGGAACGGTGAAAGTCGCGGCCGACCTCGTCGTCTCGGGTCAAACTCTCGTCTCGCCGCTGACGTTCTCGCCCGGCGCGACGCCGCTCCGCGTGGGAGGAGCCTCGTATCACGGTCAGCTGCAGATCGTCTCCACCGGTTCGAAGCTTCAGGTTGTGAACACACTTGGGCTCGAGTCATACGTGCTCGGTGTCGTCGGGCGCGAGATGCCGTCGTCGTGGCCGGCTGCCGCACTCGAGACGCAGGCGGTCGCCGCACGCTCCTACGCGCTCGCGGAGCTGGAGAACGTCGTTACCGCGCGCGCGTACGACCTGTACGACGACGATCGCAGCCAGGTGTACGGCGGGATCGGGGCCGAGTCGCCCTCGGTGACCGCCGCGGTACACGCAACCGCGCGGCAGGTCGTTCTCTACAACGGCAAGGTTGCGACCACCTACTTCTCGTCCAGCTCGGGCGGACGGACAGTCTCGGCCGGCGAGGCGTGGGGCAAGCCCATCCCCTATCTCGTCTCCGTCGCCGATCCCTACGACACGCTGTCGCCGTACCACAACTGGGGGCCGGTGCTCTTCGACGCGCGGAAAGCCGCGGCCGCCCTGAAGGTGCCGGGTGCGCTCGAGTCGCTCACGCTCACGCCGAGCCCGTCCGGCCGCGTGGGGAGCGTGAATGCGGTCGGCACGAAGGGCGACGTGACCTTGACCGCCGCGACGGTACGCACGGCGCTCGGGTTGCGCTCGACGTGGTTCAGCATCGGGTGGCTTGCGCTGACTCCGCCTGCGGTACCGCTTTCGTATGGCGGCACGGCGTCGCTCACGGGTGTTGCGCGCGGGGTTCAAGGCGTCTCGCTGGAGGCGAAGGGCGCCGACGGCACGTGGCAGACGGTGTCGCCGGTCACGCCCGCGGGCGACGGCTCGTTCAGCGTCACGATCAGGCCTCAGGCGACGACGCAGTACCGCCTGGCCGCGGGAGACATTCGCGCGGCTCTCCTCAACGTGGCGGTGGCGCCGCTCGTATCGGCAAGCCTCGGCGCGGGCATGGTTCAGGGGAGCATGAAACCTGCACTCTCGGGTGCAGCGGTGCAGATCCAGCGCCAGGACGGCGTCGGGTGGACGACGGTTGCGACCGGAACGACCGACGTCAGCGGCGCGTTTGCCGTGAGCGCTGCGCTCTCACCCGGCGCATACCGCGTACGCTGTGCCCCGGGACGCGGGCTCTCGCCCGGCGTCTCGCAGCCGGTTCTGCAAACGTGAACAGGATTCTCTTCTGCGTGGTCGCCGCGGCCCTCGCCGTACCGGCACTCGCGCTCGCCTTTCCGAACACCGATCCGCTCGCGTCGCACCAGTGGTACCTGGAGCAAGACCACGCCTGGACCTTCTGGCCTCAGCAACCGACGCTGAAGCCGGTCAAGGTCGCCGTGATCGACTCCGGGATCGACTACGGCCACCCGGAGTTCGCCGGCCGGATCGCCGCCGGGCGCTCCTTCGTCGCCGGCACCAGCTGGCAGCGCGACACCGACGGCCACGGCACGTTCGTGGCGGGCCTGATCGCTGCCGATGCGGGCAATGGCAAGGGCATCGCCGGGCTCGCGTTCAACGCGCAGTTGCTGATCGCGAAGGTCGTCCAGCCCGACGGCAACGTCTACCTGCCCGGCGAGGTCGCTGCGATCAAGTGGGCCGTCGGAGCAGGCGCGCAGGTGATCAACCTCAGCCTCGGCGGCGGACGCGATCCGCAAGACCTTCGCAACGACTACTTCTCTCCGGCGGAACGGGACGCGATCGAGTACGCAGTGTCGAAAGGCGTGGTCGTGGTCGCGGCCGTCGGCAACGGGACCGAATCGCCCGCGATTCCGTGGCCCTACGCGGACTATCCGGCTGCGCTGCCGCACGTACTCGGCGTGAGTGCGCTGCGCCAGAACGGCTCGGTCCCGGATTACTCGAATCGCGACCGGGTGTTCGTCGACATGGCCGCGCCCGGCGACGAGATGTTCTCGACGATTCCCCGCAACCTCGTCGATGCAACGACACAGCCCGACTGCGCCGGCCAGCCGTACTCGAATTGCGGTCCCCCGGAATTTCGCGTCGCGATCGGAACCTCTTTCGCCGCGCCGCAGGTCGCGGCCGCAGCGGCACTCTTGCTCGGCGTGGATCCCAAGCTCTCCGCCGATCAGGTCGTGTGGCTGCTCGAGCGCTCGGCGCGCGACGTGAATGCGGCGACCGGGTGCTCGAAGTGCCCCGCGGGCCGGGATTCGCTCACCGGCTGGGGGAGGCTCGACGTGCAGGCCGCGCTGACGTGGCTCAAGAACGGCGTCAAGCTGCCGCAGCCGGACCGGTACGAGCCCAACGACAATGCCGGAAAGCAGGCGCATCCATTCGGGCCCCCGCGCACGATCACCGCCTCACTGGACTACTGGGACGATCCGGTCGACGTCTACTCGATCAACTTGCGAAAGGGGCACCACGTGTACGTGCGGCTGTCGCCCATCGCAGCGCCGGTCGATCGGTCTCGTGCTCTGGAATCCCGGCACGCCGACCGTCGAGGGCGAGGCGGCGGTGCTTCCCGACCGGGCGGCAACGGCCGTGCCGGTCGGCGGCCAGCAGCGCCTGGCGTTCCTGGTGCCGAAGACCGGCACGTACTACCTGGAGGTGGAGTTCGTTCCACCTGCGCAGGGCCGCATCAGCTATTCGCTCTCCGTGGCGACTAGCTCGAGCTAGAGGAGCTCGTCGGCGGAGACCTCGCGCAGCACCCGCGCAGGGTTGCCGACGACGAGCATCCGCGCCGGAACGTCCTTGGTCACGACCGCACCCGCCCCGACGAAAGCCTCCTCGCCGATCTCGATCCCGGGGCACAAAACGGCGCCGCCGCCGATGCGCGCCCCGCGGCGAATCGTCGGCCCGGCGATCAGATCGTGCCGCTGCTCCGTGCGGCCCATGAAGTTGTCGTTCGTCGTCACCACGCACGGCGCGATGAACACGTTGTCTTCGAGCGTCGAGTACGCGGTGATGTAGGCATCGGCCTGGATCTTCGTCAGCGCGCCGATCGTCGTGTCGTTCTCGATCAGCGAGCCGCGACCCACGACGACGTCGTCGCCGATCGACACGCGTTCGCGTACACACGACTGGTCACCGAGAATCACGCGCTCGCCGATCTTCGAGCCGGCGAAGACGACGGCGCCCGTCGAGACGATCGTGCCGTCACCGATCTCCGTCGGCGGGAGCGGGTCGCGCTTCGCGGTCGAACGCGGAGAGAGCGTCGGCTGCTTGCCGACGACCGCGTGCTCGAGCACCTTCACGCCCTCACCGAGCACCGTGCCGGGATAGACCACCGCTGTGTCGTGAATGTCAGCCACGCAGCGACTCCGTCAGCCGCTCGAGCGCGCGCACGACCTGCAGGCCGTCGCGCGCCTCGGTGCCGTCGCCACCGTCGCGCACGAGTCGCAGGAAGTGCTGCAGCTCGAGCCGCAGCGGCTCGTCGTTCGGGATCTTCGGACTGAAGATGTCACCCGTGCGCGTCTGCCACTCGCCGTAGCTCTGCGCGGGCTGCTCGGGAGCCTTGTCGTAGATCGTCACCTTGCGGTCGAGCTCCATGTCGTCGAAGACGGCCATCTTGTCGCGGCCGACGACGGTGATCTTGCGCATCTTGTGCGGGTCGAGCCACGAGAGGTGCAGATGCGCGATCTTGCCGCTCGGGAAGCGCAGGTAGCAGAAGACGACGTCCTCGACGCCCGGGGTGAGGAACGCATTGCCATGTGCCCACGCTTCCGACGGCTCTTCGTCGACCAGGTACAGGATCACCGAGAGATCGTGGACGCCGAGCGACCACAACGCATTTTCGTCCTTGCGGATCGTGCCGAGGTTCTGCCGGTTGCCGTAGATGCAGAGCACCTCGCCGAGATCGCCCGAGTCGACCAGCTCCTTCAGCTTGAGCACGCCCGGGTGGTAGAGCAGCAGGTGGCCGGGCATCAGCACGAGACCGCGCTCCTCGGCGACCTGCACGAGCTCCTCCATCTCGCCGGCCCGCATTGCCGGCGGCTTCTCGACGAAGACGTGCTTGCCGGCCTGCAGCGCTTGCAGTGCAAGGGCGTAGTGCGTGGGCACGGGGGTCGCGATCACGACCGCCTCGACGGCCGGATCCGCGAGGATGTCTCCGAACTCTCGAGTGGCGCGTGCATTCGGGAAGCGGCGTGCAAAGAGGTCGAGCCGTTCTGCCGACGCGTCGGAGATCCAGGTGAGCTCTGCGAGCTCGTCGATGTTGCGGACGAGGTTTGCTCCCCAGGCGCCGAGCCCGACCTGGCCGACGTTGATCAGAGCTTCCACACCTTTTCGCTCTGGAGATCCTTCGTGGCGTTGCGGAAGTCGACGACCACCTTGGCGCGGCTGACCAGCTCGGCGTAGTCGATCGCCGAATGAGCCGTGACGATCGCGACGCAGTCGTACGATTCCGGCTCGAGCGCAGCCGAGCTCATGCCCTCGAACTCCGGCACGTGCGGGTCGTGGTAGGCGACCTCGGCGCCCGCGATGCGCAGCAGCTGGACGAGCTTTTCGGCCGGCGTCTCGCGTGTGTCGCCGATGTTCGCCTTGTAGGCGACACCGAGGATCAGGATCCGCGACCCCGAGATCGATTTCTGCAGCCCGTGGTTCATCGCCTGGGAGATCACCGAGCGGCAGAAGTACGGCATGTTGTTGTTCACTTCGCCGGCAAGCTCGATGAAGCGTGTCGCAAAGTCGTACTCGCGTGCTTTCCAGGCGAGGTAGTACGGGTCGAGCGGGATGCAATGGCCGCCGAGGCCGGGGCCGGGCTGGAACGGCATGAATCCGAACGGCTTCGTCGCCGCGGCGCCGGTCACCTCCCACACGTCGATGTTCATCCGGTCGCAGAGCTGCGCGAGCTCGTTGACGAGCGCGATGTTGACCGAACGGAAGATGTTCTCGAGCAGCTTGGTCAGCTCGGCCGCTTCGGGCGTCGAGACGGTGTGGATCGTGTCGACGGCACCGCGATACACCGCCGCCGCCGCCTCGGTCGAGGCGGCGTTGATTCCGCCGAGCACCTTCGGCGTCGTCTTCGTCGTCCAGTCGGTGCGACCCGGATCGACGCGCTCGGGTGACATCGCCAGGTGGAAGTCGACGCCGGCCTTGAGCCCGCTGCGCTCCTCGAGGATCGGCTGCACGATCTCGCGCGTCGTGCCGGGGTACGTCGTCGACTCGAGCACCACGATCTGGCCGGGCTGGAGGACTTGCCCGATCGCGTGTGAGGCCTGTTCGACGTAGGAGAGATCGGGCTCGCGCTGCTTCGTCAACGGCGTCGGCAGTGCGATCAGGATCGCCGCCGCATGCTTCAGCTGCTCGTAATCGGTGCTCGCGACGATCCGGCCCGCCGTGACGTGCGGCTCGAGCTGCTCGGACGGCACGTCGATGATGTGGCTCTCACCGCGATTGAGCGCTGCGACGAGGTCCGGGAGGACATCGATGAGTAACACGCGTTGGCCCGCGTCCGCGAAGGCCTGGGCGAGCGGCACGCCGACATAACCGGCGCCGATGACGGCAACGTCGTAATTCACGGCTGGTTAGCGTACAGAGCGGTTGCAATGCGCTCGCTCGCGTGGCCATCGCCGTAGAGCTGCGGCGCATCCGCCGGGAACTCGGCGTTCGTCAAGATGGAGCCAAGGCTCGACGGATCGTCCGGATCGACGAGTGTGTTCGCACCGGCCGCGACGGTGTCGACCCATTCCGTGCGTTTGCGCAGCGTCACGCACGGAATCCCGAGCCAGTACGCCTCCTTCTGCATCCCGCCTGAGTCGGTGACGACACGGGTCGCCCCGCGGAGGAGGGCGAGCAGCTCGAGGTACCCCTGCGGATCGATCGCATCGATGTCGGGCGAGAGCTGGATGCCGTTCTCGTTGAGCACGTGGCGCGTGCGCGGGTGGACGGGAAAGACAAACGTCCAACCGGTGCCGTTGAGCTCGGAGATCAACCGGCGCAGACGATCGGGCTCGGTGTTCGACGCACGGTGGATCGTGAGGAGCGCGTAGGGCTGCTGACGTTTCTGCGCCAGCCGGTCGGCGATCGGCACGAAAAGGTCAAGTGCGTCACGCATGACGTCGCCGACGACCTCGCGCCGTCCGCGGACGCCTTCCGACTCGAGCTGCGCCGCGGAGCGCTCGTCCGGGCAGAGAAGGAGCGCCGCCATTTGGTCGACGGCAATCCGGTTTCGCTCCTCCGGCATCGCCGGGTCGAAGCTGCGCAGGCCGGCCTCCACGTGCGCGACCGGCGTCGCACCGGCTGCCAGCGCACCTGCGAGCGTCGAGTTCGTGTCGCCGTAGACGAGCACCCAGTCGGGACGCTCTTGCTCGACGGCGTTCCGGATCCCCGGGAGCATTCGCTCGGGATCGGAGCCGCGGATGTCGAGGCGGTAGGTGGGCTCGCGGAGGCCGAGCTCGTCGAAGAAGACCTGCGAGAGCTCAGGGTCGTAGTGCTGGCCCGTGTGCAGGACGACCTCGTCGATCCCGGCGTCACGGAGCGCGGCGGAGAGCGGCGCGGACTTGATGAACTGCGGCCGGTTCCCGACCACTGAAAGCACCCTCATCCTGGCGCTAGACTACGCGCGCCCTGCGGGCCGTTAGCTCAGTTGGTAGAGCAGGGGACTCTTAATCCCAAGGTCGAAGGTTCGAATCCTTCACGGCCCATTCGTGGAAATCCTGTAACGCGGCGGTTCTATAGCATGGCTGAAATGCGAACGTCTGTGATCTGCGTCTCGCATATCGAGGGTGCCGGGGGGCAGGAGGTCGGAGGAGGCTCCTCGCCGAGCGAGTGAAGTTTCGGTACGTCGACGACGAAATCATCCTCGCCGCCGCCCGAACGGAGAAGCTCTATCCGGAGGCTGTCTCGGAAGCCGAGTCGCGCAGCGCCGGACGGAAACTCGAGGTTGACTTCCATCGGTTCGAGCAAACCGAGACTCTGCGCGACCTCATTCGCGCCGCGATTCTTGAAACGGCCGACGAGGGAAACGTGGTCATCGTGAGGCACGCGGCATCCTTTGCGCTTGCAGACCGCGAAAATGTGTTGCGTGTTCTTGTGACTGCCTCCACCGAAAGCCGTCTGCGTCGGCTTTCCGATGTCGAGGGTCTCGATGCGAAGTCGGCCGAGAAGATCCTGAAGGATTCAGACAAGAGTCGCGCCGCTTACTTGAAACGGTTCTACGGGGTCAGTCGTGAGCTTCCGACACACTATGACCTCGTGGTCAACACGGACAGACTCGCGCCAGAAGCAGCGGTGCAGTCCATCGTGGGAGCGGCAGCGAGAGTTGATCCGCTGACGCTGCAAGCTACGAGCTGAGTCAGCCGACGCTGACCCGGCGCGTCGACGGCATGCTCGGCCGGCCGAAGGCTGCGTTGATCCTGATCATGGCTGCCGCGCTCGCGCTGGGCGGAGCAGCGCGCGCGGACGTCTCGGTTGGCGTCAATGACGACGCGGGCAGAGACGTTGCCCAGGCCGGCTGGTTCTACGCGACGGCGGGCGCCGAAGGCCTCCAGAACGACTCGATCACCTTGCGGTGGGACGACACCTCGCCGACGACGGTGCCCGACCAGGAGGGGGTGCAACGCGCACTTGACCTTGCGGCGTCGAGCGGCGTGTCGATCGAGTTCGACCTGTTCCCGTTGCATTCGCAGATCTTCACGGGCGCTGCCGGCTGCACGAGCTCGACCGACCCCGAAGGTTGCGGCGACACCGCGAAGATCCAGCAGTTCGCAGCCTGGACGGGTCAGGTCGCGACGATGTTCCCGACCGTGCATCAGTTCATCGTGATGAACGAGTGCAACCAGCCCCTGTTCGTGAATCCCCAGTGGGACCAGAGCGGCCTGAATCAATCCGCCGAGATCTGCGGGCGGGCGCTCGTCGCGTCCTACGACGTCCTCAAGGCCGTGAACAGCGAGAACTTCGTGTGGGGCGTCGGGCTCTCGCCGCGTGGCAACGACAACCCGGCTGCCGCGAGCAACTCGTCGACGACGCCAGTGACGTTCCTGCACGACCTCGGTGCCTGGTTCCACGCGTTCGTCGCGAAGACCGGCCGGACGAAGCCGCTGATGGACGGGCTCGACTACCACCCCTATCCGATCCCGCAGTCGCTGCCCTTCTCGCAGGGCTACGCCACGCCGACCGAGGCGACCGTCTCGAACCTGCCACGGATCTACCAGGCCTTCTACGACGGCTTCAGCGGGACGCCGCAGCGGACGATCGGTCAGCAGGCCGGTGGCGGCTTGCCGGTGAGCCTGAACGAGGTCGGTATCCAGACGGACTCGACCGGGCACATCGGTTACGTCGGGACCGAGACCAGCGCGAATGCCGCCGGCGGGGTGATCGGCCAGTTCGCCACCGAGAGCTACCAGGCGACCTGGTACTCGCAGATGCTCGACCTGCTCGCCTGCGACCCGAACGTGAAGATCGTCAACATCTACCACCTGATCGACGAGGCGGGCCTGGCTGGGTGGCAGAGCGGCCTCTACTACGTCGATCGCACGGCCAAGTCGTCTGCCGCCGTCGTTCACGACTGGATCGCGAACACCGCCGGCGCTTGTCAAGGGTCCCTTCACCCGTGGACGCCGGCCGGCCTCGCCGCCACGACCCCGTCTGCTGCGCCGCCGCCGGCGAGCCGTGCACGGATCGTCGTCGCGACGGGCGGGCGACTGCGCATCTTCGACGCCGTCTCGCACAAGCTGCGGCGCGTCCTCGCGCCGTTCGGCACCGGCTACACGGGACCGATTTCGGTCGCGCTCGGTGCGGTCAACCGGGACAACGTCACGGACTTCGCGGTCGCCGAGGGCCAAGGCAACGTTGCCGTGGTCAAGGTCCTGGACGGGAAGACGGGCAAACCGATCGCTTCCTATTTTCCTTTCCCGGGTGCGTTTCGAGGCGGCGTGACGGTTGCGCTCGCCGACGTCACCGGTGACGGCAGGGCCGACCTGATCGTCGGCAGCGGCCCCGGCATGACGACACAGGTAAAGGTCTACGACAGCGCGACTCGCAGGCTGGTCACGACGTTCTCACCCTTCACCCCTTCCTTCCACGGC
Source organism: uncultured Actinomycetes bacterium (assembly GCA_963761365.1). GTDB lineage: Bacteria > Actinomycetota > Thermoleophilia > Gaiellales > Gaiellaceae > PALSA-600. The sequence goes on from CAVXHB010000003.1 coordinate 95,476, forward strand.
GGCGTGACGGTGGCGGGCATCGACGTCAACGCGGACCGGAAAGCGGACGTCGTCGTCGGATCTGGAGCGGGCACGACGCCGACGGTGGACGTGTTCGATGCCGCGACGCAGGTGCTACTCGATTCGTTCGTGCCGTTTTCCCCTACCTTCCGCGGCGGCGTGACCCTTGCGACTGCCTCGCTGAAGGGTAAGGCGTACGTGATCGCCGGGTCCGGTCCCGGAACGGCAGCGGTCGTGCGGGCGTTCGCCTACAAGACTCACGCACGGCTCTGGTCGCTGGGCGCTTTCTCGTCGACCTTCGACGGCGGCATTGCCATCGCAACCGGCGTTCTTGCCGACGGCTCCGGGCCGGCTGTCGTCGTCGGCGCCGGGCCCGGGGGCGGTTCCCAGATCAAGGTCCTCGACGGAACGACCCACGCGTTGCTCGCCTCGTTCCTCGGCGCACCTGGCACCGCAGCCGTGTCCGTCGCCGCCGGCTGATCCCCATCGCCCGTTGACACCGGGGCAGGCGATGCCGAGAATCGTCTGATGCGGGGTCTTCTGCTGGCCGTCTTGGCTTTCGGCACGCTGCTGGTGGGCTCGGCGGCCGGCCCCGCCCGTGCAGACGTCATCCCGGGGTTCTTCATCAACGACATGACGGTGCCCGAGGTCGATGGAGTCCAGAACATCCCCGTCTTCCTCACGTCTCCCGCGCCGTCGACAGGCGCTGCGATCTTCTACACGACCTTCGACGGTACCGCGACGGGCCTTCCCGGCGGCATCTTCCCGATCGATTACGTCCACACCAGCGGAGTGGTGTTCATCCCGCCAGGGCAGGCGGTCGGCTTCATCCCCGTTCAGATCGTCACCGACGGGATCGACGAGTACGACGAGACATTCTTCATCCAGGCCTCACCGGAGTTCGGTGCCTTTCCGATCGATCCGCTCGCCCAGGTGACGATCGTTGACCTGGACCAACCGCCGACTATCGGGTTCAGCGAGAACCCGAGCATCACGGAGGGTGACTCCGGGACGCAGAGCATCGTCCTCCATGCCGTGCTCAGCCGGAAGAGCGAGAAGGACGTCCAGGTCGACGTCCAGACCGTCGACGGGACAGCGACCGGCGGGACGGCGTCGCCGGCGGACTACGCCACGACCACGCGTCACCTCATCTTCGATCACGGGGCAACGTCCCGCGATGTCTCTGTGGATGTCTTCGGCGACACGAACATCGAGCCGACAGAGACGTTCCAGGTGAAGCTCGTCAACCCGCAGAACGTCCAGCTCGACCCGGTTCACCGGAACGCCACGGTGACGATCGTCAACGACGACGACGTGACTCCGCCTGTAATCGCGGCCAAGGCGGCCGTGAGCGTCCAGGCGTTGTTCGCGCCCGTTACCGTCCTCTATCTCCCGCCGACCGCGGTCGACGCAGTTGACGGGCCGGTCGCGGTCAACTGCTCACCGAAGAGCGGCTCCGCATTCTCCTTCGGGACCTCGCTCGTCTCCTGTCAGGCGCAGGACAGCTCGGGAAACATCGCCCACTCGAGCTTCTTCGTCGTGGTGCAGTTCCCACTGACGCTCGGCGCCGTGACCAACCCGGGCAATCTCGACACCAAGCTCGCGTCGGTCTCGCCGGGGCAGCGCGTTCGGGTGACCGCGGGAGGGTTCGCCCCGGGTTCGGAGGTCACGCTCACCTTCATCGACGCCGCCGGGGCCGATCTGGATGACGGAACGACGACCGCCGGCCTGGACGGCCGCATCGACACGCGGCCGAAGATTCCGGACGATGCGGCACTCGGAGCCGGCCAGATGACCGCTCATGGTCTCGCGCCGGACGGCAGCGAGCTCGTTCGCGCCTGGGCGTTGACGGTGCGCGACTGAGATGTGACATCAACCGAGCGCCGCGCGGAAACGGGGCTCGGCTGCCGTTCGCTCGAGGCGCTCGAAATGCTCGGCGGTATACGCCGAGAAGTCGAACTCGAGCTCCGAGAGCGTCTGCTGGACGGCACCCCACATCGCCTCGCGGAAATCCGACATGAACCGCATCAGGACGTGCTCGTCCGGATCGTCGTCACCGACCGGGACGCCGTTGTTGACGGCGAAGTTCGCGAAATCGAAGGCGGGGTCGCCCATGCCTGCGTACTCCCAGTCGAGCAGCCAGAGACGCGCACCGTCGTTGATGAAGTTCGCAGGCAGCAGATCGTTGTGGCAGGGGACGAGTGGACGGGAGCCGAGGCGGGCTTCGATCCGCCCGGCGAGCTCGTGGGCCCAGTCGTACTTGGCCGGGCGTGCAAGCTCGCCGTAGGCCTCGACGACGCGGAAGCTGTCGAAGCGGCCCGGGATCGGCGGCCCTGCGTGCAGGCGGCGCAGCATCGCGAGCGCTTCCTCCAGGTCGATCCGGCCGGGCTCGCCTTCGACGAAGCGGGTGATCAGAAAGCCCTCCGGCTCGAGGAAGTCGACGACCTCCGGCCCGATCCCGAGCGCCGCGGCGTTGACGGACGCGGCGTGCTCCATCGTGCGGTCGATCCCGAGCTGGCTCGTGTCGTTGCCCCCGATCCTCAGCACGAACGACTCGCCGCCGGCCGTCAGCTTGTAGTTGCGGTTCGTGATCCCGCCGCCGAGGCGCTCGATCTTCATGCGCGAATGCGACTCCCGTCGGGGTCGAACAGCGGCTCGACGGCGATCTCGCCGGCGACCCATTCCCCGAAGATCTCCACCTCGACGGGCCGCCCGGGCTCGGCGCGGTCGGCCGGCAGGTAGGCGTAGGCGATCGAGCGCTCGACCGTGTAGCCGTAGCCGCCGCTCGTGACGCGGCCGACCGATTCGCCCTCGACGCGCACCGGCTCGGAGCCGAGCGCGACTGCACGCGGGTCGGCAAGCGTCAGGCAGCAGAGGCGCCGTTCCGGCTGTTGCGCTGCGAGCAACGCGTTGCGGCCGATGAAGTCACCCTTGTCGAACTTGACCGCGAACTGCGTTCCTGCTTCGAACGGCGTGTCGTCGGGCGTGATGTCGGAGCTCCACACGCGGTAGCCCTTCTCGAGCCGCAGTGAGTCGATCGCCTTGTAGCCGCCTGCGACGAGGCCATGTTCGCGACCGGCGTCCCAGATCGCATCCCAGAGCGCGAGGCCCTGGTCGAACGCGCAGTAGAGCTCCCAGCCGAGCTCGCCGACGTAGGTGACACGCATCGCATTGCACCCGATCTCGCCGACTGCGAGGTCGCGGGCGCGCATGTAGGGGAAGTCGAGCGGCGTCGTCGTCAGCGGCTGGAGAATCTCACGTGCGCTCGGTCCCCAGAGCCCGAGACACGCATATGCCGCCGTGACGTCCTCGACGGCGACACCTTCCGGCGCGTACTCGCGAATCCACGCAAGGTCGTGCTGACCGAACGCGGTCCCCGTGACGATTCGGAACCGCTCGTCGCTGAGCCGCGTGACCGTGAAGTCGCACTCGATCCCGCCGCGCGCGTTCAGCATCGAGGTGTACGTAATCGCGCCGACGTCGCGGACGACGCGGTTCGCGCAGAGGTACTCGAGGAAGTCGCCGGCCCCTTCGCCGGACACTTCGATCTTCGCAAACGACGTCTCGTCGAACAACGCCGCCGTCTCGCGGCAAGCGACGTGCTCGGCGCCGATCGCGGGCGACCACAGCCGTCCGGCCCAGCCGCGCGGGCGGAGCGACTCGTCACCGCGTGCGGCGTTCGGCTCGAACCAGTTCGCGCGCTCCCAGCCCGACTTCTCCCCGAACGCGCGCGCCGAGCTCCTGCAGACGCGCATAGGTGGGGGAGACGAGCAGCGGCCTGCCCGCTTGCCGCTCGTGCCCGGGGTACTTCACGTCGTAGTAGGTCGAGTACACCTCGGTCGTGCGCGCGAGCGTGTACTCGCGCGAGAGGTAGTTGCGGCCGAAGCGGCGCGAGTCCATGTGCCAGGCGTCGAGCGACGGCGTGCCGTCGATGATCCACTCGGCGACGAGTTGCCCCAGTCCGCCGGCGCCGGCGAGCCCATGCGCGCAGAATCCGGCCGCGGTCCAGAAGCCGCGCACGCCGGTCGGGCCGAGGATGAACTCGCCGTCGGGCGTGAACGCCTCCGGGCCGTTGATCAGCCTGATCACTTCCGCGTCGGCGAGCGACGGCACGCGAACGACGGCGTTCTCCATCAGCTCCTCGAAGCGCGGCCAGTCTTCCGCGAGCAGCTTGCCGTTGAAATCCGATGGGATGCCGTCGAGCGACCACGGCGCAGGGGTCCGCTCGTACCCGCCCATGATCAGCCCGCCCGACTCCGGCCGGAAATACACGAGCAGCGATGGATCGCGCATCGTCGGCATCTCATTCGGCAAACCTGACGGCTTCGTGATCAGGTACTCGTGCGCCATCGGCACGATCGGCACGTTCACGCCCGCGAGTGCCCCGAGCTCCTGCGCGAACATGCCGCCCGCATTGACGACGACCTCGGCCTCGATCGCGCCTTTGTCGGTGACGACACCCGTGACGCGGTTGCGGTGCGTCGTGATCGCGGTGACACGCGTCGAGGTGTAGATCTCGGCGCCGCCATGTCGCGCACCTGCGGCAAGTGCGAACGTGAGCTGCGAGGGATCGATGTAGCCGTCGGTGGGGAGGTAGGCCGCCCCGACGACCCCGTCGGTCGACATCGGGGGAAACATCGCCTGTGCTTCTCCGCCGCTGATCAGCTCGAGGGGCAGGCCGAATGTCTTCGCCCAGCCCGACTGGCGCTGGAGCTCCTCCAGCCGCTCTTCGGAGGAGGCGAGCCGCAGCGAGCCGACCTCCCGCCAGCCGGTTTCGAGCCCGACCTCGTCACCGAGGGTGCGATAGAGCTCGACCGAGTTCATCATCATCTTCGTCAGGCTGAGCGAACCGCGCAGCTGGCCGACGAGCCCGGCGGAGTGAAACGTCGAGCCGCTGGTCAGCTCGGCCCGCTCGACGAGCACGACGTCCTGCCAGCCGAGCCGGGTCAGCCAGTAGAGGATCGAGCAGCCGCCGACGCCGCCGCCGATCACGACGACACGGGCGCGATCTTTCACTCAGGCGTGACGTACGCCGCGGTGAGCCCGCCGTCGACGAGGAACGTCGAGCCGGTGACGTACGACGACTCGTCGCTCGCGAGGAAGAGCGCGCCGTTGACGATCTCGCGCGGCTTCGCCGAGGCGGCCGGTCGGCCAGTGGATCTGCCGGCGCTCGAGCGCCGCCGGGTCGTCGCCGAAGATGTTCAGCAGGAGCGGCGTCTCGACCGGGCCCGGGCAGAGCGCGTTCACGCGGATCCCCTCGCGCGCGAACTGGACGGCGAGCTCGCGGCTCATCGCGAGCACCGCCCCCTTCGACGCCGTGTAGGAGATCTGCGAGGTCGCGGCGCCGACGATCGCGACGAACGAGGCGACGTTGATCACCGAGCCGCCGCCGCGCTTGCGCAGGTACGGGATCCCGTGCTTGCAGCAGAGGAAGACGCCCTTCGCGTTGACGTCCTGCACCCGCTGCCACGCCTCGACGGACGTGTCGAGCACCGACGCGTCGTCGTCGGGCGAGATGCCCGCGTTGTTGTAGAGGACGTCGATCCCGCCGAAGCGCTCCGCCGTCGCGTTCATCATCGCGCTGACCTGGGCTTCGTCTGCGACGTCGACCTCGAACGCGAACGCCTCGTCCGGAGCAGAGCGCGACGGTCTCTTCCGCCGCGGCGAGGTTGACGTCGGCGGCGCAGACCTGCGCGCCTTCGACGGTGAAGAGGATCGCGGCCTCGCGGCCCATGCCGCCGCCGGCGCCGGTGATCACCGCGACCTTGCCGTCGAGCCGTCCCATCAGCTCCGTGGAATAGAACACGTTCTTGATCTCCGAGTAGCCGTCGAGCGCGTGCATGCCGAGCTCGCGGCCGAAGCCGGACTGCTTGAACCCGCCGAACGGCGTCGACGGACGCACCGAGCTGTTCGAGTTGATCGAGAGCACGCCCGTCTCGAGCGCGCGCGCGACGCGCAGCGCGCGGCGCGCCGTCGCGCGTCCAGATCGAGCCGGAGAGCCCGTAGGGCGTGTCGTTCGCGATCCGGATCGCGTCGGCCTCGTCGGCGAACGGGATCACCGCCGCAACCGGCCCGAAGACCTCCTCGCGCGCGACCCGGTCGTCGTTGGACGCCTCGACGAGCGTGCACGGGTACCAGAACCCGGGACCGGCGGGCGCCTCGCCGCGGAACAGCGGCTCGCCCTCGACGAACGACGCGACCGTCTCGCGGTGCGCCGCCGAGATCAGCGGGCCCATCTCGGTGCGCGTCGTCGGCCGGGTCGCCGACCTTGACCCCGCGCGTCGCCTCGACGAGCAGCTCGAGGAAGCGGTCGTAGGCGGACCGCTCGACGAGGATCCGCGAGCGCGCGCAGCAGTCCTGGCCGGCGTTGTCGAAGACCGCGTACGGCGCGGCCGCGGCCGCGCGCTCGAGGTCGGCGTCGGCGAAGACGACGTTCGCCGACTTGCCGCCGAGCTCGAGCGTCACGCGCTTGATCGTCGCCGCGGCGCCCTCCATCACGCTCGCGGCCGACCTCGGTCGAGCCGGTGAAGCCGACCTTGGCCACGTCGGGGTGCTCGACGAGCCGCTGCCCGACGACCGACCCGGGCCCGACGAGCGACGTTCAGCGACGCCTTCGGGGATCCCGGCCTCGAGCGCGAGCTCCGCCAAGCCGCAGCGCCGAGAGCGGCGTCAGCTCGGCCGGCTTCAGGACGACGGTGTTGCCGCACGCGAGCGCCGGACCGAGCTTCCACGAGGCGATGTTGAGCGGGAAGTTCCAGGGCACGATCGACGCGACGACGCCGAGCGGCTCGCGAAAGGTCATGTCGACACCGCCGGCAACCGGGATCGTCTCGCCGTAGTGCTTGTCGACGGCGCCGGCGTAGAAGTGGAAGACCTGCGCGACCATCCCGACCTCGCCGCGGGCGCCCGCGATCGGCTTGCCGACGTTCTGCGACTCGATCTGCGCGAGCTCCTCGGCGTGCTCCTCGACGAGCGTCGCGAGGCGCCGAAGCAGGCGCGCGCGGTCGGCCGGCGCGACGGCGCGCCAGGCCGGGAAGGCCGCCTTCGCGCGTGCGACCGCGGCGTCGGTCTCCTCGACACCCGCCTGCTCGAGCTCCGCGAGCGGCTGCTCCGTCGCCGGGTTGATCACCGTCAGCGTCATGCCGCGTTCGAACAGTCGCTTGCGCTCCTAGTCTGTCACGACCGCGTCGAACAGCCGCTGCTCGGTGCGCCCGTAGTTCAGGTAGTGGTCGACGACCTCGTCGCCGAATGCCGCGCGCGCCATCGTCCCGTCTTCGAGCGCCGAGATCGCGTCACGCATCGCCGAGGGAAAGCGCTCGACGTCGGATTCGTACGCGTTGCCCTCGAGCGGCGGCGGCAGCTCCAGCTTCTGCTCGATCCCGTACAGCCCCGCTGCGATCAGCGCGGCGAACGCGAGGTACGGGTTGACGTCGCCGCCCGGAATGCGCGTCTCGACGCGCTTGCCGGACCCGTGGCCGACGATCCGGAAGCCGCACGTGCGGTTGTCGCGTCCCCAGGCGAGCGTCGTCGGCGCCCAGCTCCCGGCGGCGTAGCGCTTGTACGAGTTGATGTTCGGCGCGAGGAAGAGCGCGAGCTCGTTCGCGCACGCGATCCAGCCGGCGAGGAACGAGCCGAACGACCTCGCCCTCGTCGGCAAACGCATTCTGCACCGTCTCGCCACAGGCTCATGTGCACGTGACACGAGCTGCCGATCCAGGTGTGGTCGGGCTTCGCCATGAACGTGATCGAGCACCCGTTCTGGTGCGCGATCTCCTTGGCGCCGTTCTTGTAGATCGACGTGGTTGTCGGCCATCGTCAGCGCATCCGCGTAGCGGAAGTTGATCTCGTGCTGGCCGGGCCACGCCTCGCCCTTCGAGCTCTCGACCGGGATGCCGGCGCCGACCATCCCGTTGCGCATCTGGCGGATCAGCCCCTCGTCGTAGGTCGTGGCCAGCACGTGGTAATCGAGGATGTAGGGCACCGACGGCGTCAGGTTCTCGAACCGGTTCGCGTGCGCCTCGGCGTAGGTCTCCTTCAGCAGGTAGAACTCGAGCTCGGAGCCGACCATCGGCTCGAAGCCGGCCGCGCGCGCACGCTCGACCTGGGCGCGCAGGACCTGCCGCGGTGAGGCGACGACCGGAGCGCCGTCCTCCCAGGCCACATCGCAGAGCACGAGCGCCGTCCCCTCGAGCCACGGGATCCGCCGCAGCGGTCGCGAGGTCGGGCAGGAGGTGGAAGTCGCCGTAGCCCCGCTCCCAGCTCGCCATCGCATACCCCGGCTGCGGATCCATCTCCATGTCCAGGCCGAGCAGGTAGTTGCAGCCCTCGAGACCGTGCTCGACCGACTCCGAAAGGAAGAAGGCCGCGTGCTCGCGCTTGCCGATCAGCCGGCCCTGCATGTCGGTGAACGCACAGACGACGGTGTCGATCGCGCCGCTCTCGACCTCCCTGCGCAGCTCTTCCAGCCCGATCATGGCGTCAATCCTCCCCCAAATGGGGTCGTCTTGACAGGGCATCCGCGAACGCGGGTAAATAGCGCATCCAACGACGAAGAAGGAGAGCAATGAGCACCGCTTCGCTCGACGACCGGGAACAGCTGCACAGGCTCGGCTACGCCCAGGAGCTCTTTCGTTCGATGGGCGGCTTCCAGAACTTCGCCATCTCGTTCACGATCATCTCGATCCTCGCCGGCTGCCTGACCTCGTACTACATCGCGTTCAGCCAGGGCGGGCCGGTCGCAATCACGTGGGGCTGGCTGATCGTCGGCGGCTTCTGCATCATCGTCGCGCTCGCGATGGCCGAGATCGCCTCGACCTACCCGACTGCGGGAGGGCTCTACTTCTGGTCGTCGCGCCTCGGAACCCCGACCTGGGGATGGTTCACCGGCTGGTTCAACCTCGTCGGCCAGATCGCCGTCACGGCGGCGATCGGCTACGGCGCGGCGATCTTCCTCACGTCGCTGCTGAACCTGCTCTGGAACTACCCGAACTCGGTCGGCTGGCTGCTCTTCACCTACGGCTACATCATCCTCGGAGCCGCGGTGATCAACATGTTCAAGGTCCCGATCACGGCGATGTTGAACACCGTTTCGGCTTGGTGGCACATGGCGGGTGTGGTCTTCATCGTCGCCGTCCTCGCGATCGTGCCCGACCATCACCAGTCGGTCAGCTTCGTTTTCACGAAGACGATCAACAACACCGGGTTCTCCGGTCACAGCTTCAGCAGCATCGTCTTCTGGTTCGTCTTCGCCACCGGGCTTCTGATGGCCCAGTACACGATCACCGGCTACGACGCCTCCGCCCACATGAGCGAGGAGACGAAGCAGGCCTCGCGTGGCGCGGCCTGGGGGCTGCTGATGTCCGTCGTCGTCTCGGTGTTCTTCGGCTTCATCCTGCTCGTCGCCGTGACCTTTGCGGTGCCGGACGTCGCCGGGACGCTCGGGGCGGGAGGCTACGACGTGCAGTACATCTGGGACACCTCACTCGGCCGCCACTGGGCGGAGCTCTTGCTCGTTCATCGCGGTACTCGCGCAGCTCTTCTGCACGATCGCGTCGGTGACCTCGGCCTCACGGATGAACTTCGCGTTCTCGCGCGACCGGGCCGTACCCGGTCATCAGCTCTGGAGCCGCGTGTCGAAGCGCGATCGCGTTCCGATCTTCTCGGTGTGGATGATCGCCGTGCTGGCATTCGCCGTGATGGTGCCGACACTCTGGAATGCATACGTCGGCTACCAGGTCGGTACGTCCGTTGCGGTGATCGGTCTCTACATCGCTTTCGTTCTGCCGATCATCCTGCGGTTCAAGGCAGGCGATGCGTTCGAGAAGGGAGCGTGGAGTCTCGGCCGTCACTACAAGTGGATCGACATCGTCGCGATCATCTGGATCGTCTTCATCTGCCTCGTCTTCATCATGCCGGTGGTGCCCCAAGGGATTCCGTGGCGCAGCGATTTCAGTTGGCAGCTCGCGAACTACACCCTGCTGACGGTCGGCGGCGCGTTCATCCTGTTCGGCGGCTGGTACCTGCTGTCGGCTCGCAACTGGTTCAAGGGCCCGATCCGGCAGGGCTCCGAAGAAGACCTCGCGCGGATCGAGCGCGAGTACGGCGAAGCCCCCGCCGCGCCGGTCTCCGCGTAAGGAACAGGTCAGTCCAGAGGGGCGGTTTTTCGCCCCTCTGGACAGCTTCTGCCGTTCGGCGCTACCCTGCGCAACGCGGGAAATGGAGGGGGGAGCACTGAGCGAGCTCGCAGCAGATGCGATCGCCGAACGCTCGCGACGCGAGGCGGCGCTCACGCGTGAGGACTTCGACGCGCTTCTCGACGGGATCAGCGAGGGCGTAACCATCCGTACGCCTGACGGGCAGATCGTCTACGCGAACGAGGCGGCGTCGCACATGCTCGGTGCCGGGTCGACGGATGAGCTGCTCGGGTCCGCGATGGGCACGCACCGCCAGCGGTTCGAGCTGTTCGACATGGACGGACGGCCCCTCGACCCGGCCGACCTGCCCGGCGAGCGCGTTCGGCTGGGCGAGGACCAGGCGGAGCTCTTCGTCCGCTTCCGTCCCGCGGGCGGCGGGCAGGAGCAGGTGTCGTTTACGCGCTCGATCCGGATCGGCGATGCGCAGGGCGGGTTGCGCTACGTCGTCAGCTTCTTCCGCTCGGTGACCGAGGAGAAGGCTGCGAGCATGCTCCGCAGGCTCGAGCGGGTGACGAAGGCGGCGCTGTCGCATTTCTCGCTGCAGGATCTGGTGCCCTCGCTCCTCGAGGAGATTCGCCAGGTGCTCGACGCCGACACCACCGCGATCCTCCTGCTCGACGAAGCGGGCGAGAACCTCGTGCTGCGCGTCACCGTCGGTTTCCAGGACGAAGAGTTGAACCGGGCGGTCCCGGTCCCGCTCGGCAAGGGGCTTGCCGGAAACGTGGCTGCGAGCAAGGAATCGTGGCTCGTCGACGACCTGGATGAGATCGAGCTCGTCAGCCCGGTGCTCCGCGCCCGCGGGATCAAATCGCTCGTTGCGGCTCCGTTTGAGGCCGGGGACCGTGTGATCGGCGTCGTCCACGCCGGCTCCGAGCAGAAGGGAAGGTTCACGAAGGACGACGTCCTGCTGCTCGAGCTGATTGCGGATCGCGTCGCGCTCGCCGTCAACCATTCGGCGCTGCGGGAGGCCGAGCGGACCGCGCAGCAGCGGCTGTCGTTCCTCGGAGAGGCGAGCTCGCTGCTTGCATCGTCGCTCAACTACGAAGACACCTTGACGCGTGTTGCGCAGCTTGTCGTCCCCGGCCTTGCCGACTGGTGCGCCGTCGACATGCTTGCCGAAGACGGGTCGATCCGGCGGCTTGCGACCACGCACGTCGACCCAGACAAGGTTCGCTGGGCCTGGGAGCTCACCGAGCGTTTTCCGGCCGACCCGGCCGACGACACCGGCGTTCCGCTCGTGTTGCGCAGTGGCGAGCCCCAACTCATGCCCGAGATCCCCCAGGCGCTGCTCGACGAGGCGACTGCGGAACGACCGGAACTGAAGGAGGTGCTCGATCAGCTCGGCCTGCGCTCGGCAATGATCGTCCCGATCAGCGCCCGCGGACGCACGCTCGGCGCGATCAGCTTCATCTGGGCCGAGAGCGGCAGACAGTACGACGAGGCCGACCTCGAGCTGGCCGTTGATCTCGCCCGCCGCGTCGGGATCGCGGTCGACAATGCGCAGCTCTACCGGGCGGCCGAGGAGCGCTCGCAGGCGGCACGGGTGCTGGCCTCGATCGGCGACGGCGTCATGCTCGTCGATACGAAGGGGGTTGTCCGCTACTGGAACCGTGCTGCCGAGGCGATTACCGGACTCCCGGCTTCGGCGGTGCTCGACCGGCCGGCGATTGCGGCGATCCCCGGCTGGAGCACCGTAGTCCAGCGGGTGCCGATCTCGTTCGATCCCGTCGCGCCCCCGCGCCCGGAGTCACTGCCGCTCGGCACGGGCGAGCCCGAGCTCTGGCTGTCGATCACCGGCGTGGCTGTCATCGACGGCACGGTGTACGCGTTTCGCGACCTGACCGAAGAGCGGGCGCTCGACACGCTCAAGACGGAGTTCGTCTCGACGGTCTCGCATGAGCTTCGCACTCCGCTCGCCGCGATCTACGGCGCCGCAATGACGCTCCAGCGCCAAGACGTGGTCCTGGACGCAGAGCAGAACGAAACGCTCCTGAGCGTGATCACGAACGAGTCCGACCGGCTGGCGCGGACCGTGAACGCGATCCTCTGGGCGAGCCGGCTGGATACCGACGCCCTCTCGACCTTCGTCGAGCCGTGCGATCCGCTGGTGCTCGGGCGTGACGTCGTCGAGGCCCAGCGTGCGCACCTGCCCCCACGAATTCGACTCGAGCTCGAGGCGCCGGCAGAGCCGGCGGCGGTGGCGGCCGACGCGGACAAGGTGCGCCAGGTGCTCGTGAACCTGCTCGACAATGCGGTCAAGTACTCACCCGACGGCGGCGAGGTTCGGCTCTCGATCGAAAGCAACGGGCGTCACGTGCGCTTCTCGATCAGCGACGAAGGACTGGGGATTCCCTACGGCGAGCAACGCCGGATCTTCGACAAGTTCTATCGTCTCGACCCGCAGATGACCCGAGGCATCGGGGGCACCGGTCTTGGCCTCTACATCTGCCGCGAGCTCGTCCGACGGATGGACGGGCGGATCTGGGTCACCTCGGAACCGGGGCGCGGCTCGACGTTCGCGTTCGAGCTGCCTGTGGCGTGCTCCTCTAGGATGAAGGGGGCAGAGCTATACCTCTGCCCCCTAGCAGCGAAATTTACGGCGGTCTAGGGAGCAGGCGGCCCGGCCGGGCCGTCTTCGACGGTGGTGACGCGGCGAGTGCCACCGCGCGACACGCCGTAGCTCCCCCAGGACGACCAGAACATCAGCGACAGGAGCAGTCCGACTGCGCCGACGATCATCAGGATGACGCCGACGGCGTTGATATCTACGCCGGACACGGTTGCGTTGACCGCCCATGTGAGGATTGCCCCAATCGCGATCAGAACCAAGCTGACTCCGATACCCATTTGTCCAACCTCCTTCGTTGACGAGGTATGCCCGAGAACGTGATCTTTGAGACAACGGAATAGCCCGTGAATTCGGTTCTGGCGGTCCAGCTTGTGACGATCCAGTAGGGTTCCGCCCGGTGCGCCGGGGCTCGCTACTCCAGCTGATTGCCCTCACAGTCGTCGCCTTCGCGATCGGCACCGCCGTGGCGGTTTTCATCCCCTGGCTGCCGACGCCCGCGAGCCGGGAAGCCGGACGGATCTGGTTCAGCTACTGGTTCACGATCTGGATCTGCCTCGGGATCTTCGCGATCGTCGCGGCTGTCCTGATCTACGCGCTGCTCAAGTTCCGGGTCAAGGAAGGCGACCTCTCGGACGGGCCGCCGGTCCATGGTCATACGACGCTCGAGATCGTCTGGACCGCGATCCCATTCGTGCTCGTGACGGCCATCGCCATCGTCAGTGCGATCGTGCTGGCCAAGGACAGCCGCGCCGGCCGGAATCCGCTGCGGATCACCGTCACGACCGAGCAGTTCGCCTACACGTTCACGTATCCGAACGGCAAGTCGTACACCGACGCCCTGCGCCTGCCGGTGAATCGGCATGTGGTGCTGACGCTCCACTCGAGAGACGTCATCCACTCCTTCTGGGTGCCGGCGATGGGTCAGAAGTCGGATGCTGTCCCCGGGCTGAACAACAGCTTCGTGGTAACGCCGGACCGGATTGGGACGTACCCGATCATCTGCACGCAGCTCTGCGGCCTTGGTCATGCGTACATGCGCAACAAGGCGATCGTGATGAGCGCGGCCGATTACGCGACGTGGTACGGGAGCGCCGGCACGACGCCCCCGCCGCCGGCTGCGGGCGGAGGTGCGGCGGCAACGTTCACCTCGAGCGGCTGCAGCGCCTGCCACGCCTTCAAGGCGATTCCAGGCGCGGCCGGCGTGGTCGGGCCGTCGCTCGACAAGTTGAAGGCGGCAGCTGCACGGGCGCACGAAGATCTGACGGCGTTCATCAAGGAATCGATCGTCGACCCGAACAAGTACGTCGAGCCTGGCTATCAACCCGGTGTGATGCCGCCGAACTTCGCGCAGACGATCCCCGCGGACAAGCTCGACCAGCTCGTGCAATATCTCGCGGAGAACACCAGTGGCTGAGCTGACTCACGATCACACGACGAACGGGCACGGGCCGGCGCACGACGACCACGCGCCGAAGCCGCCGCCGACGGGCTGGCATCGCTTCACCTACCCGGGATGGCTCCGCGTCCTTTGGGTCATGCCGCTCTTCGGCTTCTTCTGGCTCGGGATCACCTGCCTGATCCGCTGGGCTGCGCACTGGTACCCGCTCTGGCAGAGCGGCCCGATCGTCTCGGTTGCGCTCGTCGTCTTCCCGCTGGGCTTCCTGGGCGGGATCGGCGGCTTCGACTACTGGCTCCACTACATGTCCGGCAAGCCGACGAAGCCGGATACGCACGAGGGTCACGGAGCAAAGACGTGGAAGGACTACTTCCGGATCAACCCCGACCACAAGGTGATCGGGATTCAGTACCTCTGCACGGTCCTCTTCTTCTTCGTCGTCGGCGGCTTCCTCGCGCTGCTCTTCCGCGCCGAGCTCGCAAAGCCGGGTGATCAGTACTTCAACCCGCAGACGTTCAACGTCCTGATCTCGAACCACGCGGCGCTGATGATCTTCCTGGTCGTGATCCCGGGCTTCGCCGCGCTCGGGAACTTCGTCATCCCGCTGATGATCGGCGCCGCCGACATGGCGTTCCCGAAGCTGAACGCACTGTCGTTCTGGCTGCTGCCGATCGCCGGGCTGATGCTGATCATCGGGATGGTCACGCCGGGAGGCGGGCCGTCGGCCGGATGGACGTGTTATGCGCCGCTCTGCTCGCACCAACCGATGGGGCAGGTGTTCTTCAACATGGCCGTGCAGTGGGCGGGCGCCAGCTCGATCATGACTGCGCTCAACTTCCTGGTCACGATCATCACGATGCGTGCGCCCGGAATGACCTTCTGGCGCATGCCGCTGCTCGTGTGGGCGAACTTCGCCACCTCGACGCTGGTCGTTCTCGCGACGCCGTTCATCGCCGGTTCGCAGTTCTTCGTCATGTTCGACCGCGTGCTGCACACGAACTTCTTCGAATCCGGTCACAGTGGCTACGCGCTCGGCTACCAGCACATCTTCTGGTTCTACTCCCACCCGGCCGTGTACATCATGATGCTGCCCGGATTCGGAATCGTCTCCGAGGTGATCGCCGTGATGAGCCGCAAACCGATCTTCGGTTACCG
Organism: uncultured Actinomycetes bacterium; assembly: GCA_963761365.1. Taxonomy (GTDB): domain Bacteria; phylum Actinomycetota; class Thermoleophilia; order Gaiellales; family Gaiellaceae; genus PALSA-600. Next base: position 110,789 of record CAVXHB010000003.1, read on the forward strand.
GTTGATGGCGTTGAGCCTGCTCGCGATCCTGATCCTCGGCTTCTCGGTCTGGGCCCACCACATGTTCGTCGCCGGAATGGCGAGCTGGCTGCGCGTCCCGATGATGATCACGACGCTGCTGATCGCGGTGCCGACCGGGATCAAGGTGTTCTCGTGGTTAGCCACCATGTGGGAAGGGCGAATCCACTTCACGACGCCGATGCTGTTCGCCGTCGGCTTCCTCGCCAACTTCGTGATCGGTGGGTTGTCGGGGGTCATGCTCGGCTCGGTGCCGATCACGATTCAGGCGAGCGGGACGTATTTCCTCGTGGCGCACATCCACTACGTGCTCTTCGGCGGCTCGATCATGACGCTCTTCGCCGGCATCTACTACTGGTATCCGAAGATGACGGGGCGGATGTACAACGAGAAGCTCGGCCAGCTGCACTTTTGGCTGACGCTCGTCGGGTTCAACTTGACCTTCTTCCCGATGCACTACATCGGCCTGCAGGGAATGCCGCGCCGCGTCGCCGACTATGCGAGCCGTTTCGCAGACTTCAACCTGTTCATCTCGATCGCGTCGTTCGGGCTCGGCCTGTCGACGATCATCTTCCTCTACAACTTCATCTGGTCGTGGTCGCACGGGCCGAAAGCACCGGCGAACCCGTGGCGGGCGATGACGCTCGAGTGGCAGGTGGCCTCGCCGCCGCCGATCTTCAACTTCGACGAGATTCCGCAGGTCGTGGGCGGGCCCTACGAGTACGGCGTCCCCGGCGCGCGCCACGCGATCTTCGGCGCCGCCAAGCCCGAACCGGTCGCAACGGAAATGAAGCTGGCGTGTCACACGTGCTGGTGATCGCGAACGAGACCGCGGCCTCGTCGACGCTGCTCGACATGCTGCGTGCTCGGGCGACGGATGAGGACATCCAGGTGACCGTGATCGCCCCGGTGAGCGAACCGCGTCGCGGATATGTGGTCTACGAAGACACGCGCAGGGCGTCGGCCGGAAGGCGACTCGAGCGCACGCTCCAGCTGCTGCGCCAATCGTCGATTCGTGCTCAGGGATTCGTCGTCGAGACAAGCCCGGTGCAGGCGGCGAAGGACGCACTTGCCCAGCTCGAGCCCGCCCCCGACGAGATCGTCGTCTCCACGCACAGCCCCCAGCGCTCGGGCTGGCTGCGCCGCGACGTCGTTCAAGAGATCGAGCGCGCGGCCAAGGGCATTCCGGTCAGGCACGTGATCGCCGAGGGCGAAAGCGCCGTCGACGAGAAGAACGTCCTCGTGCTCGCGAACGAGACCGTCATCTCGACGGAGCTGCTCGACCGGATCCGCGCCCGCGCGAAGAGCGGGCCGGCCAGCTTCCTGATCGTCGCGCCGCAGAGCGACCACGTCGCGACGCTGGAAGCCGACAGGCGCCTGCGCCGCGCGCTCTCGCTGCTACGCACCGAGGGGATCGACGCTCACGGCCAGGTCGTCGACCCCGATCCGTTCACCGCGGCGCTGAACGCCGTTCACGACGAACGCGTCGACGAGATCATCGTCTCGACGTTCCCCCAGGCTCGCTCCGGGTGGCTGCGGCGCGACCTGCTCGAGCGGCTTCGCACCGAAACCGGCCTGCCGATCGACCACGTGGTGTCCGACTCATGAGGCGCCGCTCGTCGGCGCCGACGTCAGGACGTGCGGCTGAGGCATCGCTTGCGATGCCGTTGGAGGCCATGCCGGCTTGGCCGGCGTGGCCGTCTGTATTTGCCCGCGCGTCCGTCTGCGTTACTGACTTGGCACGTTCCGTCGGAGGAGTAGACGCATGACCGCCGGGGCTGCCGCCGAAGCGCATGGCCATGGCCACGGCGACGCGAACCTGCATCCGCCGCCGATCCACTACAGCTCGCGGATCGCGCCGACGGTCGTCGGCATCTTCCTGTTCATCGGGTCGGAGATCATGCTGTTCGGCTCGTTCTTCACGATCTACTTCTTCGACCGCGTCGTCAACAACACACACCCGTGGCCGACGATCAATCCGGCGACAGGGATTCCGTGGGAGCGGCCGTGGTTCGTCGCGCTTGTCAACACGTGCATCCTCGTCACCTCGAGCTTCACGATGCACTGGGCGACGGTCTCGGTGAAGCGCGGCAACCGCGCCGGGCTTCAGGCCGGCATGGTCCTGACGATTCTGCTCGGCCTCACATTCCTCCTGACGCAGGTGATCGAGTATCACCGCCTCGGCTACAACACGAGTGACTCTTCGTTCGCAGCGACGTTCTTCGGGCTCACGGGCCTGCACGGCTGTCACGTGCTCATCGGGCTGATCATTCTCACGGTGATGTGCATACGTGCGTTCCGCGGGCACTTCAGTCCGGAGCACCACCATGGAATCGAAGTGGGCGGCATCTACTGGCACTTCGTCGACGTGATGTGGATCGTCGTCTACGTCACGGTTTACATCCTCTAAGTGGAGTAACCACCAATGAAGAACCCATTTCGGACCGAAGAGTCCGCATTCCGGTTTCTCGTCCTGACGATCGCCTACGGCGCGCTGATCGTGATCGGATCGAAGATCAACACCTGGATCGGGCTCGCCGTCTTCATCGTCGAGACGGCGGTCGTCGGGTGGTGGATCCTCACGCAGGGGCGCCGTGAACGTCCGATTCAGCAGGCGCCTGCCGCCCATCCGGCGGGCGAGCGGCGCATCCTCGTGATCGCGAACGAGACGGTCGGGGGCGCCCCGCTGCTCAATGAGCTCCGGCGCCGCTCCGAGGGCGTCAACGAGCACGTGCTCGTCGTCGTGCCTGCCCTGAACACGCCGCTCAAGCACTGGGTCTCCGACGAGGACGGTGCCCGGGACGAGGCGCAGCAGCGGCTCGAGACTTCGCTGGCCGCGATGCGGGCGGCGGGAATCACCGCGAGCGGTGAGGTCGGCGACGGCGACCCGCTCCAGGCGATCGAGGACGCGATCCGCACGTTCGCTCCCGACGAGCTCGTGATCTCGACCCACCCGAAGGGGAAGTCGAACTGGCTCGAGCGTGGCGTGGTCGAGGGCGCGCGCGAGCGGTTCGCGCTACCCGTCACGCACGTCGTCGTTGATCTCAGCGCGCCAGAGCTAGCCGGAGGCCGAAACCGTGCAGGTCGGCACGTCGGCGCACTTGGCGACGAAGACGGCGACGTCTTTCGCCTGCTGGCCATGCAGCAGGTTTGCCGTCATCCCCTGATAGGGAGCGCCTGTTTTCGGGTCAGAGGTTCCTGGATCCGTGTCCGGATAGGCGATCTGGCCGCGGACGATGTCGCGGATCGTCTGCTCGGTTCCGGCCGACGCGAAGCTCGGGCTCTTGTCGGCGCGGAAGGCGTCGTCCAGGTTCGGCCCGATCGTGCCGGTTGTCTTTGCAGCCGCCAGCGTGTGGCAGGCGCCGCACTTCGCGACGAACAGCGTCTTGCCGGTCGCCGGATCGCCGGACGTGACGCGGCCTACCGCGCCGCAGCCTGCGGCGACCAAGGCGGCGCTTGCGAGAACCCCGAGCAGAACGAACCTACGCAGAGGTCGGAAGCTCCTTGCCGATCGCGGCCACCGCCTCATCGCGGCTGCTGAAGATGGAGAACACGCGGTCGAGGCCGGTGATCTCGAAGATCTTGGTGATGTTCCGGTCGGTGCAGACGAGTGTCAGCTGCCCGTCGTTCGTCCGCAGCCGCTTGACACCGCCGACGAGCACGCCGAGCGTCGTCGAGTCGATGAAGGTGGTGTTGCTGAAGTCGACGATCACGTGCTTGGCGCCCTGGGCGATCACTTCGAGGAGCTGCTGCTTGAACTCGGGGGCCGTGTAGAGGTCGACCTCGCCGGCCAGCGAGATCACGTACGCGCCCTCCGCGAGCTGTTCGGTCTTGATGTCGAAGTTCATCGGTTTTCCCTTCCCCCCGGTTCTGGAACGCGCCGAGTCTACTTGTGGGTCGAAACGGGTGTCGCAGTAGCCGCGCTGGCTTTCTGCTGCGCCTCGAGCTGCTTGAGCACCTTGCGAGCGGAGGCTGCGAGCGGGTCGTCCGGAGCAAGTTTCAAAAAGCGCTTGTAGGCGCCGATCGCGACCTTGACGTTGCCGGCCGTCTGCGCGACCTGGGCGAGCCGAAGCTGCGTGACGGCGTCGTCGGGGCTCAGCTTGGCCAGTGTTTGGTAGACGCCGACCGCGTCGCCTTCGAGCTCGATGATCTTCGTGTAGGCCGTGTTCGTCAGGCTGCTGATCTGGCCCGTGACCGCAGACTGGATCGGGTTCGTCAGCGACGCCATCGCCTTCCCGAGCGCCGACGTGGTCACCGGCTGGAACGACGAGGTGGGCGCCAGGATCGCGCTGCGGGTTTGGGCATCCGTGTAGACCTGCTGAAACTCGGTGGCCCGCCGCTGGTAGACGCTCGCGAGCTCCTCGAGGACGGTCTGATTCTTCGGCTTGAGTGCCGTGTACCGCTTGAGCGCGACGATCGCGTCGTCGAGCCTCCCGTCCGCCTCGAGCTTGGTCGCGAGGTCGTGCCACGGCTTCGCCACGGTTGGGTGCTTCTCGGCTTTCTTCTGCAGTGACGATGCGGAGGACCCGCTCGACGTGTTGCTCGAGAAGAAGTTCTGGAGTGCGTCGCTGATCCCGGTCGAGCCCGAGCCGACCCCGAAGATCACGAAGCCGATCACGAAGACGAGGGCGAGGAGGGCGTACACCCATTTCGCGTGATGGCGCAGCCGCGCGAAGAAGAGCTGGTCCTCCCAGCTCTGGTGTTTGACCCGCTTTCCCTTGGGCTTCGCCGGCTGGGCGGCTACGCGAGCATGCGCCTGCGGGCGGCGCTTGCGGTGCTGCGTACCTCTTGCCACGCGCTTTCTCCTTGCCGGTAGCGGGACACGCCGTCCACGATCGTCTCCAGGACGCCGGTGGGGGAACCGCCGAAGACGACCCCGACCGCCGGATCCTCGACGGGATCGTACGGGCTTCCGGCGAGTGAGAGGACGGTTAGGTCGGCCCGCTTCCCCGGTAGCAGGCTGCCGATCTCAGCGTCGAGCCCGAGCGCCTGGGCAGCGCCGATCGTCGCGAGCCGCAGCGCCTCCCCGGCCCCGAGCGCATCGGGACGTCGTTCGCGTGCGCGCGCCATGTAGACCGCCGCACGGAGCTCTTCCCAGGGGTCGATCGACGGCGTGGACGCGGGCGAGTCGGTGCCGAGCCCGACGCGAAGCCCCGCCGCGCGCAACTCCGCCAGCGGCGCGATCCCGCAGCCGAGCATGGCGTTCGAGCGCGGACAGTGTGCGACCGGCACCCCGTGGGCGGCGAGGAGCTCGATCTCGTCGGGCTCGACCTGCACGCAATGCGCGCAGAGGAGCTCCGGGCACAGCACCTCCTCGAGCGTGCCGACCGAGCGCTTGCCGGTCGGAGCGACGAGCACGGCGGCGTTTGCCGTCATCGGGCCGCTGCCGTGCTCGAGCCAGTCGTTTTCGTTTGCGCTCTCGGCGAGGTGCGTGCCGACGGGAATGCCGAGCGCGAGCGCCCAGCGGTAGACCTCGACGCTGCACGTGTACGGCGCGTGCGGCGAGACGCCGATTCGCACGAGCTCGGATTCGTCCACGCGGCTCTTGGTCGCCTCGAACTGGGCCGCGGCATCGGCGGGGTCCGACGCGAAGACCTCCAGGTACACGGTGGCGCGGAGGCCGAGCTCGGCGGCCGCGGTCACCGCCGCCCCGGAGAAGCTGTAGTCGGCGGTCGTCGTGATCCCGGCGGCGAGCGAGTCGGCGGCGCCGCGCCGCGCGATCGCGAGCATCGCATCGTGGTCGAGTGCGCGCTTGCGGGCGATGTGCGTCGCGAGCCAGCCGGCGAACGGCTCACCGTCGCCGAAGCCTGCGTACACGGCGTACTCGAGATGCGAATGCGCGTTGACGAGCCCCGGCAGGATCACGGCTCCTGCGTAGTGGCGTTCGCACGGCCTTCGCCGACCTCGATGATGCGCCCGTCCTCCCAGGCGACGAAGGCGTTGCGAAGCGGCGGGCCGTCGACCGGGAGCACCCAGTCGGCGGAGACCGCGCCGGTCACGTCTGGACTGCGGCGGTCTTCAACCGGGTGGCGCGCCGGTCGAGCAAGACGCAGAGCCAGATCGACCCCTCGAAGAGGACGAACAGCGGCAGCGCCTGCAACGTCGTCGTGACCGGATCGACGCTCGGCGCGACCGCCATGCCGACGACGCCGCAGAGGAAGTAGCCCATCCGCCGGTTCTTCCGCAGCCTGTCGGTGGGCATGATCCCGAGTCGCGTCAGGCCGACCAGGAACACCGGCAGCTCGAACACGACCATCATCGCCAGCAGCACGTGGACGCAGAAGCCGAGATACGGCTTTGCCTGCGGGAGGTAGTGCAACTGCTTCGCGTTGTAGTTCGTCAGGAAGCGCAGCGCCGCGGGAAGCACGACGAAGTAGCCGAACGTGACGCCTCCGACCGCGAGCACCGCGGCGAGCGCACTCAGCCAGCGCAACAGCGAGGCCTTGGTCTTCTGGATCGCCGGGATGAAGAACGCCCAGATTTGCCAGAGCACGATCGGGAATGCGAGCGCGAAGCCGAAGTAGAACGAGATCCACAGCGTCGTCGTGAAGCCTTCGGTCGGCGTCAGGTAGACGAAATGCCGGTACTTCTTCGGGAGGTCGAGCGCGAGCCACTGGATCAGGTGCGAATGGATGACGAACCCGATCACCGTTCCGACGGCGAGTGCGCCGATCACGACGAACAGTCGCTGACGGAGCTCGTCGAGATGCTCGACGAGAGATGCTTCCTCTCCGTGCTCGAGTTTGCGCGGCATCCTCGGCCGCGGCACCCGCGCCATCCCTAAAGCCCCTTAGGAGGAGACGTTTTCGGGTTCGCGCTCAGGCTCGGCGGCAACCGGAGGAGTCTCCGGTGCGGCCGGCGGAGCCGGAGTTGCGACAGGCGGGGGAAGCTCGGACCGGGCCTCGACCTTGTCGTCGTGCGAGGTGACCGAGTCCTTGAACTCGCGCATGCCGGTTCCGAGCGAGCGGCCGATCTCCGGAAGCCGCTTGGCACCGAAGAGCAGCAGCGCCAGCAGCAGCAGGAAGATCAGATGAACCGGTGTGACGAGTCCGCTACCCATTGCTTACGACGCGGGCCGGTCCTGCTCGACCGGCGGCGCCGGTGCGACAGGTGCAGCAGGCGCGGGCGGCGGAAGCTCCGAGCGCGTCTCGACCTTTGTCGTGTCGGTCGCGGCCGAGACGGAATCCTTGAACTCGCGCATGCCGGTTCCGAGCGACCGGCCGATTTCAGGCAGCCGCTTGGCCCCGAAGAGCAGGAGTGCCAGAAGCAAGAGAAAGATCAGATGAACTGGTGAGACAAGTCCTGTACCCATGGACATGATGGTACCAGACTTCATTCTCGATTCGGCATCGCCGCCAGGCCGCCGAATCGCTGGAAATCAAGGATTGACTACCCCTCGGCTACCATGTGAGCCACATGGCACTACTCGAACTGAAGAACCTGCACGTCGCGCTCGAGGACGGCACCGAGATCGTCAAGGGCGTCGATCTCGCGGTCGACACGAACGAGGTGCACGCGATCATGGGCCCGAACGGCTCGGGCAAGTCGACGCTCGCCTACGCGATCGCCGGCCATCCGGCCTACCAGATCACCGAAGGGCAGATCCTGCTCGACGGCGAGGACATGACCGAGGCCGGCGCCGACGAGCGCGCACAGAAGGGCCTCTTCCTCGCGTTCCAGTATCCGCACGCGATCCCGGGCGTCACGGTGACGAACTTCCTGCGCACCGCGATCAACGCGGTCCGCAAGGCGCGCGCCGGCGGCGTCGACGACCCGATTCCCGGTCAAGGAGTTCCGCACCGAGCTGTTCGCCGAGATGGACCGGCTGAAGGTCTCGCGCGAGCTCGCGTCGCGCTACCTGAACGACGGTTTCTCCGGCGGCGAGAAGAAGCGGGTCGAGATCCTGCAGATGGCGATGCTGAAGCCGCGGATCGCGGTGCTCGACGAGACCGACTCCGGGCTCGACATCGACGCGCTCCAGGTCGTCGCGGGCGGCGTCAAGGAGCTCGTCGGCCCGGAGATGGGCGCGCTCGTGATCACGCATTACCAGCGGATCCTCAACTACATCACGCCTGACTCTCGTCCACGTCTTCGTCGACGGGCAGATCGTGAAGGAGTGGCGGCCCCGAGCTCGCGCACGAGCTCGAGGAATCCGGGTATGCAGCAATGGGAGAAGGAGAAGGTGAGCGTCTGATGGCGCAGACCGAGACCGAGATCGTCCAGGGGATCGGCTCCGACTACGGGATCAAGTACGGCTTCTCGAATCCGGACGAGGCGAAGGACTACTTCTTCAAGTCCGGCCGCGGCATCTCGCACGAGGTCGTCGAGGCGATCGCCGAGCACAAGAACGAGCCGGACTGGATGCGGAAGATGCGCCACCAGGCGCTCGACTACTTCCTCGCGCGGCCGCTGCCGACCTGGGGCGGCGATCGTCTCCGGGATCGACTTCGACAACATCTACTACTACATCAAGCCGACCGAGAAGCAGGTCGACAAGTGGGAGGACCTGCCGGCCGACATCCACGACACCTGGGACAAGCTCGGCATCCCCGCGGCGGAGAAGGAGAAGCTCGTCGCCGGCGTCGGCGCGCAGTACGAGTCCGAGGTCGTCTACCACAAGCTCCAGGAGAAGCTGACCGACGCAGGGCGTGCTCTTCCTCGACATGGACTCGGGCCTGCGCGAGCACGAGGAGCTCGTCAAGCAGTACTTCGGGACGATCATCCCGTCGAACGACAACAAGTTTGCGGCGCTGAACACCGCCGTCTGGTCGGGCGGCTCGTTCATCTACGTGCCGCCGGGCGTCCAGATCGAGCTGCCGCTCCAGGCCTACTTCCGGATCAACGCCGAGAACATGGGCCAGTTCGAGCGCACGATGATCCTCGTCGACGAGGGCGCCTACGTGCACTACGTCGAGGGCTGCACCGCGCCGATCTACTCGAGCGACTCGCTGCACTCGGCGGTCGTCGAGATCGTCGTCAAGAAGGGCGGCCGCTGCCGCTACACGACGATCCAGAACTGGTCGAACAACGTCTACAACCTCGTCACCAAGCGCGCCGTCGCATACGAGGACGCGACGATGGAGTGGGTCGACGGGAACCTCGGCTCGAAGCTGACGATGAAGTACCCGGCGATCTGGCTGATGGGCGACCGCGCGCGCACGGCGAGGTGCTGTCGATCGCGTTCGCCGGCGCGGGCCAGCATCAGGACGCGGGCGGCAAGTGCGTCCACGTCGCGCGAGGACACGACCTCGGTGATCACGTCGAAGTCGATCTCGAAGAACGGCGGCCGCGCCGGCTATCGCGGGCTGCTCGCAGGTGGCGAAGGGCGCGACGCGGCTCGAAGTCGAAGGTCGTCTGCGACGCGCTGATCCTCGACGAGGACTCGCGCTCCGACACCTACCCGTACATCCAGATCGACGAGAACGAGGTCGACATCGGCCACGAGGCGACCGTCTCGAAGATCGGCGAGGAGCAGCTCTTCTACCTGATGTCGCGCGGCCTCTCCGAGTCGGAGGCCTCCGCGATGATCGTGTCGGGCTTCGTCGAGCCGATCACGAAGGAGCTCCCGCTCGAGTACGCGGTCGAGATGAACCGGCTGATCCAGCTGCAGATGGAAGGCTCGGTTGGCTAACGCCGTCGGCGGCGGCTGCGCTACGCGGAGCTGCCGCTGCCCGACACAACCGAGGAGGCCTGGCGGTTCACCGACCTGAAGGGCTTCGACCCTGCCGCTTTCGGCAGTCCAGGGGTCAGACCCCGGGACAGTCGTCCCGAACGTGGACAGATGCTCGACCTGGACGTGGCCGGCCTGGCCACGGTCACCGAGGCCGGGATCGAGATCGACGCGCGCGCCCGACGGGATCACCTTCGAGCCGCTCGACGAGGACAACCAGCGGCTCTACGCGCTCGTCGGCTGGAACGAGAAGTTCGCCGCGCACAACGCGGCGGTCTGGCAGCACGGCCTGCTCGTCCACGTCCCGAAGGGCGTCGTGCTCGAGAAGCCGCTCTACGTCCGGATCGCGAACTCGGTCGACGACGGCTCGCTCTTCTGGCGGCTGCTCGTCGTCGCCGAGGAGGGCTCGCAGCTTCACGCTGATCGAGGAGTACGCCTCGGCGCGCCCCGACCTGCACGGCTACTCGAACGCGGTCGTCGAGCTCTTCGTCGAGCAGGCGGCGAAGCTCGAGTACGTCTCGATCCAGAACCTCTCGCGCGAGACCTGGCACTTCGCGCACGCACCACGCGCGCGTCGAGCGCGACGCCGAGCTCGACTGGGTCGCCGGCGGCTTCGGCTCGAAGAAGGGGAAGATCCGCATCCAGAACGACCTGAGCGGCCCCGGCGCGACCTCGCGCGTCACCGGCGCCTACTTCGCCGACGGCGAGCAGCACCTCGACTACGACACCTTCCAGGAGCACATCGCTCCGTCGACCGAGTCCGACTTCGCGTTCAAGGGCGCGCTGCGCGAGACGGCGCGCGCCGGTCTGGCGCGGGATGATCCGCGTCGAGCCCGACGCGCAGAAGACGAACGCCTACCAGGAGAACCGCAACCTGCTGCTCTCGCCGGACGCGCACGCCGACTCGATCCCGGGCCTCGAGATCATGGCGAACGACGTTCGCTGCACGCACGGCGCGACGCTCGGCCGGGTCGACCGCGAGCAGCTCTTCTACCTGATGGCCCGCGGCCTCTCGCGCGCGCGAGGCCGAGCGGCTGATCGTGCGCGGCTTCTTCCAGGACGTGCTCGACCGGATCGAGCTCGAGCCGGTGCGCGAGGCGCTCGGCGCCGCGCTCGAAGCGCGCATTCCGCAGGCCTGAGTCACGGGGTAGAACCTGCGAGCGGCGGGTTGCCGCAGGCCGGGCTGACCAGCACGCCTCCCAGGTCCTGAACGGGCCCGAAGCGGTGCATCTCGTTGCCGTCTGGGTGTACGTAGATCCCGATCGAGAGCACACGGCTCACGTGCTTGGCCCGCGCAAGCGAGAGGATCTGCGCGGGCGTCGGATTGTCGAGCGTGTAGGTGAGCTCCTGCACGACCGGGTTCGTCAGGTAGTACGGCGGCGGCTTCGGTTGCAGGTAGCCCTCCGCCATCCGGAACCAGAAGCCGCTCTCGGCCTGCCACAGCATCGAGTTGCCCCAGAACCCATACGGGAAGACGAGCACGTTCTCGTTGCGTGGGAAGCAGATCTTGTAATAGCTCCGCGTGAAGAACGGCCAGCGCTCCGGCGTCGTGCGGTAGTCCGCTCGCCAGAACCCGGGCATCAGCGCAAGCATCGCGAGAGCCGGTAGCGCAATCGCGAGCGCGCCGCGCCTTCGTGCCGTCCAGAGCGCGACGATCACCGCGGCGAGCAGCGCGGTGAAGACCGAGAAGCGCACCGGCAGGACGTTGTTGAGCAGCGGCAGCCGAGCGACTTCACGCCACGGCAGCCACGCCACCTTCTGCCCGTTCACCCAGAGCGATGTTCCGAGCGTTGCGAGCGCCGAGAGCAGCAGTGCCGCCAGCAGGAAGCGCGTGCTCGCGAGGCGCCGGAAGCGCACTCCGAACCAGGCGACGATCACGAGGGTCGGCAGCCCGAGGTAGGCGCCGCGCTCGGCGTCGTTGCTCGGGAAGTGCGACGAGAGATGCCAGCGGCCGAGAATCGCGATCTGGTGCGTCGGCACGACGAAGTTGAGCAGGTCGGCGTCGAAGAGTGAGGGCTGGTTGATCGAGCCCGACTCGAAGCCGGTGAGCGCGTAGTAGACGAATGGGCTCGTGAGCAGCAAGGCGAGCGCGTAGGCGCCGGTGAGCGGCCGCACCATCGCCTTGATCCGCGGGCGGCACGCGCGAACAAAGACGAACCCGAGGGCAAGCGCGACGGCGAGCGCAAGCGACGCCGTGAAGAGGATCTCGGTCGAGAAGGTGAGCTGGAGCGCGAACAGCACGCCGAGCCTCCAGGCAAGCCCGCGGCCGTCGAGCGTTCCCTCGAGGAAGCGCACGGTCACGAGCGCGATCAGCGGCAACAGGAAGACCGAGCTCGCATGCATGTGACCGAGCTCCTGGCCCAGCACGTACGAGGAGAAGCCGAACAGGTAGCCGCCCGCGACCGATGCCCAGGTCGAGCGCGTCAGGTGCCGGCAGAGCAGGTAGGCCGTAAACGCGGCCAGCGCCGGCAGCAGCAGTGCGGCGACGTTGTAGGAGGCGGTCGGGCCGAAGAGCAGCGTCAGCGGCGAGAAGGCGAGCGCGAGCCCGGGGATCGACGTCGCCCACGTGAGGTTGAGGCCGTCGGGCGCGAAGATCGCGTGCGTGACGAACGGGTTCTCGCCGTGCAGGATCGCGTGCGGCCACCACGCGAACGACCAGATGAAGATCTGCGGGTCGCGGCCCTGGCCGATGTACGGGCGGCCGGGATGGGGCAGCAGCCGCCAGCCGAAGTACGCGAACGAGACGCAGACGTAGCCGAGCAGGACGACGGCGTTCGTGGGCACCCGCCTCCGCATCCGGGCCGATCCTACGCCGAGAGCCCGCCGCTACAGTAGGAACATGGCCGTTCAGGTCTCTCCGGCGCTCGACGCCGCCAAGTTGCGCGCCGACTTTCCGATCTTCGAGCAGCGCTTCCACGACAAGTCGCTCGTCTACCTCGACTCGGCGGCGAGCTCGCAGAAGCCGCGCCAGGTGCTCGACGCGATGACCCATTTCTACGAGACCTCCTACGCCAACGTGCATCGCGGGGTCTACGAGCTCGGCGAGCGCGCCACTGCGGGTCTCGAGGGTGCGCGCGAGAAGGTGCGCGCGTTCGTCAACGCGCCGACCGAGCGCGAGATCATCTTCGTTCGCAATGCGACCGAGGCGCTCAACCTCGTCGCCTATGCGTGGGGCCTCTCGAACCTCGGCCCGGGCGACATCGTGCTCGTCGACCGAGCTCGAGCACCACTCGAACTTCGTGCCGTGGCAGTACATCGCGAAGCGCACCGGCGCCGAGTTCGCGATCCTCCCGGTCTCGCGAAGGTGCCGAGCTTCGGCTCGACCTGCTCGACGGCCTCGAAAACGTCAAGGTGGTCGCGTCGGGGCTCGTCTCGAACGCGGTCGGCACGGTCAACGACGTGACGCGGATTGCGGAGTGGGCTCACGAGCACGGCGCGATCCACGTGTGCGACGCCGCACAGGGCGCACCGCATCGGCGGATCGACGTCCAGACCCTCGGCACCGACTTCCTCGCCGTCTCGGGTCACAAGATGTGCGGGCCGAGCGGGATCGGCTTTCTCTGGGGCCGCACCGAATTGCTGCTGGCGATGGAGCCGTTCTTGATGGGTGGCCACATGATCCGCAAGGTGACGGCCGAGCAGACGACCTGGGGCGAGCTGCCGGCGAAGTTCGAGGCCGGTACTTCGCCGATGGCGGAGGCTGTCGGGCTCGGTGCGGCGATCGACTACCTGGAAGCCGTCGGGCTCGAGGCGATCGAGCAGCACGAGCACGCGCTCGCCGCCTATGCGCTCGAGCAGCTCGGCGAGATCCCGGGCGTCACGCTCTACGGGCCGCCTGCCGACCGGCGCACCGGCATCGTCAGCTTCAACGTCGAAGGTGTGCACCCGCACGACGTCGCGCAGCTCCTCGACCTCGACGCGATCGCGATCCGCGCGAGCCACCATTGCTGCCAGCCGTTGATGCACCGGCTCGGCGTCGCCGCGACGAACCGCGCGAGCTTCTACCTCTACAACACGCCGGACGACGTCGACCGGCTCGCCGCCGGCGTTCGCCACGTGATCGAGGTGCACGCATGAGCGACGACTTCGACGAGAACTTCTACCGCGAGGTGATCCTCGACCACTACAAGCACCCGCGGAACTACGGCACGATCGAGGAGCCGCACGCGCATGCCGAGGGCCAGAACCCGCTCTGCGGCGACGAGGTGTCGATCGATCTGACCTTCGACGGCGCCGACAAGATCACGGACGTGAAGTTCTCCGGCCGCGGCTGCGCGATCTCGCAGGCGGCGACGTCGATGCTGACCGAGCATCTGAAGGGGAAGACCGTGGCGCAGGCGGCCGCACTCGACAAGCAGACGCTGCTCGACGAGGTCGGCATTCCGCTGACGCCGATCCGGCTCAAGTGCGCGCTGCTCGGCCTCGGCGTCGTCAAGGTCGCTCTGCACCGCGCCAAGGGCACGCCCCTGCCGGACGACTGGCAGGGCCTCGACTTTGCCTGACCTGGAGGCCGGGCCCCTCGATCAGCTGCCACCGGGCGAGATGAAGCTGGTCGAGGCGGCGCCCTACTCGGTCGGGGTCTACAACTCGACGGCGAGCTGTACGCGATCGAGGATCGCTGCTCACACGACGACGGCCCGCTCTGCATGGGCAATTGGGACCCTGAGACCGGTGTCGCCTTCTGCCCCCGCCACGGCGCGAGTTTCGACATCAAGACCGGCAAGGCGCTGGCCCTGCCGGCCTACCTGCCTGTCCGCACCTTCCCCGTCCGGGTCGAGGACGGGGTGGTCAAGATCGAGACGTAGACCGACTCCGTCTTGACCGGCTCGGTAAAGTACGGGCTAACCGCGGAAAGGAGGTGGTCCGGCTAGATGGAGATTTCCTGTACGGGCAGTGGAGGTACCAGCTCGTAGAGGCGTGTCCCCGGGACCGAACCGGGAAATCGCCTAGCCAGCGTGGGGGACTCGCGCAGCAGACGCGCCGCCGATCGAGGATCGGCCGGAAGCGCCTCTACGAAGTCCAAGCTGGTCACCGGATCGAGGGCCGCCTTTGTGCGGCCCTCTTTCTTTTTCAACACCCGTACGTCGTCCGGAACGACGTACCGTTAAGAAATTGTGGAGCGGACTTCGTGCAGGGGTTTTCTGTGCCGCACCGTCGTAAGCCGACATGTCGTTCTGCTGGTTTTGGACATGTCTGCGAGCCTGTTCAGGGACATGTCTTCAACAGGCGCGCTTGATCTGCTCGTCGAGCGGCACGCGCGGCAGGTCGAACGTGCGGGCGGCGTCGAGCTCGGGTGAGACGACGTTGTCGCCGCAGTCTTCGATCATCGTCACCTGGTCGGCGGAGAGCGGCGCGCCGGGGATCCACTCGGTCAGGCGCGCGCCGGTGCGCGCGAGGCCGGCCGGAATGTGGACGAGCGAGCGGCGCTTGCCGAGCACCGCCGCGATCCGCAGGTAGAGCTCGTCCCAGCTCACCTGGTCGGGGCCGCCGAGCTCGAACGTCTGGTTCGCAGTCCCCGGATGGTCGAGTGCCGCGACGAAGTGCGCCGCGACGTCGTCGACCCAGATCGGCTGGAGCCGCGCTCTGCCCGAGCCGATCACGGGCACGACCGGCGAGAGCCGCACCTGGCCGACGAGCATCGGCAACACGCCGCCGTCGGCGCCGAAGACGATGCTCGGCCGGATGATCACGTGCTCGAGACCGGAGTCGCGAACGTCGTGCTCGAGCTGCCATTTCGCAGCGAAGTACGGCGAGAGTGTGCGCGTGTGCTCGCCGACACCGAGCGCGCTCATCTGCACGAGGCGCTGCGCACCCACCGCGCGCGCGGCAGCCAGGACGTTGCGCGTGCCGACGACCATGGTTCGCTCGAAGTCGGAGGGCTGGCCGCGGATGATTGCGACGAGATGGATGATGTGCGTGCAGCCGCGCGCCGCGGCGAGCACGCTGTGCGCGTCGGTGACGTCTCCGGTCGCGACCTCCGCACCCCAGGTCGCGAGCCGCTCTCCCTTGGCAGGGTCGCGCACGAGCGCGCGCACGTCGACGTCCTGCCCACGCAGTGCGTGCACGATGTTCGATCCGATGAACCCGGCCGCGCCGGTGACGAGCACCTTCATTCGAAGTTCTTGTAGTAGCGGCTCGGCGTCGGCCCCTTCTGCCCCTGGTACTTCGAGCCGAGCGCGCCGGAGCCGTACGGCGCGGCCGCCGGCTCGGTCAGCTCCATGAAGGAGAGCTGGCCGATCTTCATCCCGCGGTAGATCGTGATCGGCAGGTTGGCCACGTTCGAGAGCTCGAGCGTCACGTGCCCGTCCCAGCCCGGGTC
Source organism: uncultured Actinomycetes bacterium (assembly GCA_963761365.1). GTDB lineage: Bacteria > Actinomycetota > Thermoleophilia > Gaiellales > Gaiellaceae > PALSA-600. The sequence continues at coordinate 126,796 of CAVXHB010000003.1, forward strand.
GATGAAGCCGGCGGTCGAGTGGATCAGCAGCCCGAGCCGCCCCAGGCTCGATTTCCCTTCGAGCCGCGCCACGAGGTCGTCCGGCAGCCGCACCCGCTCGAGCGTCGAGCCGAGCACGAACTCTCCCGGGTGGAGGATGAACGGCTCGTCGTCGATCTCGACGAGCTCGGTCAGGTCCTCCTGCTCGGTCTTGACGTCGATGTAGGGGTAGAGGTTGTTGCGGAAGACGCGGAAGTAGCGGTCGACGCGAACGTCCACGCTCGACGGCTGCAGGAGCGCCGGATCGTAGGGGTCGATCTCGATCCGGCCCTCCTCGAGCAGGCGCGCGATCGTGCGGTCTGACAGAACCATGGCGCGATTCTCGCAGCTACAGATCGATCAACGGGGACAGGCTGAAGCCAGTCCCGTACGGACACTTCAAGTGGCGACGACCCGGACGATCCAGCTGCGCACCGAGATTCCGGGCCCCCGCTCGCGCGAGATCGTCGAGCGCGCGGGCCGCGCGGTTGCCAAGCCGCTCGCGCTGACCTTCCCGATCGTGGCCGACTCGGCCCGCGGCGTGACGATCACCGACGTCGACGGCAACACCTTCATCGACTTCGCGGGCGGCGTCGGCACGCTCAACGTCGGCCACTCTCACCCGGACGTCGTCGCCGCCGCCCAGGAGCAGCTCGACCGCTTCAGCCACACCGACTACACGATCGTCCCCTACGAGGTCTACGTCACGCTCGCCGAGCGGCTCGGCGCGCTCGTGCCGATCTCCGGACCGGTGAAGGCGGCGTTCTTCAACGCCGGCACCGAGGCGGTCGAGAACGCGGTCAAGTTCGCGCGGCTCGCGACGAAGCGCTCCGCCGTGATCGCTTCGAGGGCGCCTTCCACGGACGCACCTTGCTCTCGCTCTCGCTCACCTCGAAGACGAAGCCGTACAAGGAGGGGCTCGGCCCGTTCGCGCCCGAGGTCTACCGCGTGCCGTTCCCGTACGAGTACCGCGGCATCACCGCTGCCGACGCGCTCGCCGCGCTCGACCGCGCCTTCACGGAGGAGGTCGCGCCGGAGACGGTCGCGGCGATCGTCGTCGAGCCGGTGCAGGGCGAGGGCGGCTTCGTCGTCGCGCCGCCCGAGTTCATGACCGGCCTGCGTGCGCATCTGCGACAAGCACGGGATCGTGCTGATCGCCGACGAGGTGCAGACGGGCTTCGGGCGCACCGGCCGTTTCTTCGCCTGCGAGCATTACGGGGTCGAGCCCGACCTCGTCTGCGTGGCCAAGTCGATCGCGATGGGCCTGCCGCTCTCGGGCGTGCTCGGCCGCGCGGAGATCATGGATGCGGGCTCCCCGGGCGCCGTCGGCGGCACCTACGTCGGCAACCCGGTCGCACAGGCGGCGGCGCTCGCCGTGCTCGACGTGTTCGAGTCGGAAGGACTGGTCGAGCGCTCGGGCCAGATCGGCGAGACGATCCGGGCGCGGATGCTCGCCTGGCAGGAGCGCTGGCCGGTGATCGGCGACGTCCGCGGGCTCGGCTCGATGCTGGCGATCGAGTTCGTCTCCGACGCGGCCGCCAAGACCCCGGCGCCCGAGCTGGCGCAGGCCGTGATCGACGAGGCACTGGCCCGCGGCCTGCTGCTGATCACCTGCGGGATCCACTGCAACTGCATCCGCGTGCTCGCACCGCTCGTGATCACCGACGCCGAGCTGGATGAAGCGCTCGGCGTCTGGGAAGAGGCGCTTGCCGCTGCCCTGGGTTAGCGGTTTCGTTCGCGGGGAAGGGGTCTCCATTGATGGTTGGTGACGTTGTCGCCGAGCGCTACGAGCTCGAGGAGCTCGTCGGCTCCGGCGGGATGTCGAGCGTCTATCGCGCCCGCGACCGGGTGCTCGAGCGCACCGTCGCGCTGAAGGTCCTGCACCGCCAGCTGGCCGACGACGACGAGTACGTCGAGCGCTTCCGCCGCGAGGCGCAGATGGTCGCCGGCCTGCTGCACCACAACATCGTCACCGTGATCGACCGCGGCGAAGACGACGGCACGCCGTTCATCGTCTTCGAGTACGTCGGCGGCGAGAACCTGAAGCAGCTCGTCGAGCGGGAAGGGCCGCTGCCGATCGAGCGTGCGCTCGAGCTCGCGATCCAGATCGCGCACGGCCTGGCCTTCGCCCATCAGAACGGCTACATCCACCGCGACGTCAAGCCGCAGAACGTGCTCCTGAACGGCAACGGCGAGGCGAAGGTGACGGACTTCGGGATCGCACGCTCGCTCGACCTGCATCGCGGCGTCACGCAGACCGGCACCGTGCTCGGCACCTCCGAGTACATCGCACCGGAGCAGGCGCAGGGCCAGCATGTGGACGAGCACACCGACGTGTACTCGCTCGGCGATCCTCGTGTACGAGCTGCTCACCGGGGAGTTGCCGTTCTCGGGCGAGAACTTCGTCGCCGTCGCGATGCAGCACATCAACGAACCGGCACCGCGGGTATCGGAGCGGCGTCCCGACGTTCCGCCGCGGCTCGACGCCGCTGTCGCGCGGGCGCTCGCGAAACGGCCCGACGACCGGTTCGCGACCATGGCCGACTTCGGCCGCGAGCTCGAGGGCTGCCTCGCCGAAGGCAATTCGCCGCACGCGTGGTTCTTTCGCCACCGCAGGCCCAACCCGCACGGCGGGCGCGGCGACGGCCGCGCGTGCCGGTCGCCGCAATCTTCGTCGCACTCGGACTGGCGATTGCCGTTGCGGTACTCGCGGTCGTGATCATTCGCAACCATGGCTCTCCCGGCTCGACGGCCGGCGCCGCCGGTACGCCGGTCGCGCTCAGCGGCGTTACCGCCTACGACCCACCGCCCGGCAACGGAAACGAGCACAACGCAGACGCGCCGAAGGCGACAGACGGCAATGCCGGGACCTTCTGGGAGACGGAAGACTACCGCTCGCCGCTCGCGGCCTCGGCAAGGCAGGGGTCGGACTCGTCCTTCGCCTGCGGGCGGGACACGACGCTCCATCACGTGACCGTGACGACCGACACGCCGGGTTTCACGGCCGAGATCCAGGCTGGCGACAGCCCAAACGGTCCGTTCCACACGGTGTCGAGTCCGCAGACCGTCAACGGTGAGACGACGTTCGACCTCACCAACGCCCGGGGGTCGTACTTCGTCGTGTGGATCACGAATCTCGGGACGATGTCGCAGGTGCACGTCAATGAAGTCACTGCGAACTAGCCTCGTTCTTCTTGCACTTGCCCTGGTCGCGACCTGCGGCGGCCGCGAACGGGCCCACGCTCCACTTCACGCTCTTCGCGCAGACCGACTTGCCGCTCGGCCAGGCGCTGTGGACCGGCCGCGAGTGGCTCTGGAACGCGGAGAACCTCGGACAGATCGAAGCGGCTGACGCCGGCGGCGGCAACGTCAGGCCGTTTGCCGCGTTCGACCAGGGTGGCGAAGAGATGCGCTGCGCGGTGCCGCCGAACAAGTACTGGCCCGACGGTGTGTACTGCCACACGCCCGACAACCGCGTCGTGCGGCTGAATCGCGACGGCTCGAACCTGACCGTGCTCGCGCGGCTGCCCGCGGGCAGCAATTCCGACGGCGCGATCGCGTTCGACGATGCCGGACGCTTCGGCTACGCGCTGCTCGCCGCCACGGGTGGCTCGGCCTCTGACGGTGGCCAGCTCTTCGCGGTGCGCAAGGACGGGCGCGTGCAGCCGATCGGCTCGTACCCGGGCCCGGGCGGCGCCGAGAACATCGCGATCGCGCCGGCGAAGTTCGGAACGGCGTCCGGCTGGTGTCTGCTCTCGATCGACAACGACAGCGCGGAAGGCCGGCTGCTCGCGATGGATCGCAAGGGGAACGTGAAGACGATCGCGACCGGCCTCGGCAACGGGCTCAATCCGATCATGGTCGTCAAGGGGCAGCACGCAGCGGGGGGCCCGGCGTCAGGGTTTTACGTCGCCGACACGATCAGCCGTCAGATCTGGTTCTCGGACGCGTCTCTGTCGAGCGGTGTCGTCGTCGGAACCGAGCTCACGGGCGACTTCTGGTGGATCACCGCAACGGCGGGCGCGTTCGCGATCGCACCGCTGTCAACCGATCTACCGCGGCAGGCCTGGAACCTCGAGGGATCGAGCTTCGTCCCCTGAGTGACTGAAAGGTGCCAGAGGTATAGCTCTGGCACCGTCAACTCAGTACTTCAGCGACGCGCGCCGCTCGTGCCGGTCGAGCGCGAGCTCGATCAGCCGCTCCAGCAGGTCGCCGTACGGAATCCCTGACGGCCTCGAAGAGCTTCGCGTAGACGCTCGTGCGCGGTGAAGCCGGGGATCGTGTTCAGCTCGTTGACGAGCACCTCGCCGTCGTTCCGCACGAACATGTCGACGCGCGCCATCCCCTCGCACTCCGACGCGACGAAGGCGGCGAGCGCGAGCTCGCGCACGCGGGCAATCTGCGCGGGCGTGATCCGGGGCGGCACGACGAGCTCCATCTCACCCTCTTCGTACTTGGCGGCGTAGTCGTACCACTCGTTGCGCGAGACGACGATCTCGCCCGGCAGCGAGCCGTCGGCGCGCTGGTTCCCGAGCACGCCGACCTCGACCTCGATCCCGTCGACGAACTCCTCGACGAGCACCTTCTCGTCGTGCTCGAACGCGAGCGCGACCGCCGTGCGCGAGCTCGTCGTCGTCGTGCGCCTTCGAGATGCCGACCGACGAGCCGAGCCGCGCGGGCTTGACGAACACCGGGTAGCCGAACGGGTTCGCCGGCGTCGTCGCCCGATCGCAGCGTGACGTTGCGCGTCACGGGAATGCCGTGGTCGCGCAGCACCGACTTGAAGAGATCCTTGTCCATGCGAGCGCCGAGGCCGCCACGCCGGCGCCGACGTAGGGGACGCCCGCGAGCTCGAGCAGCCCCTGCACGGTGCCGTCCTCGCCGAAGCGGGCCGTGCAGGACGGGGAAGACGACCTCCGGTTCCTCGAACAGCTCGACCGTCGCGCCGTCGGGCAGCCACGCTCTCGTCGCGGCCGATCTCGATCGTCGTCACCTCGTGGCCCCGCGCGCGCAGCGCCGCCGCGACGCTCTCGGCCGAGGCGAGCGAGACCTCGTGCTCGCTCGAGCGGCCGCCCATCAGCACGACGACGCGGGTCAAGGCGTGGTCGTGGTCGTCGTCAGTGCGGTCGTCGTTGTCGTGCGCGGTGGACGCCGTCGTCGCGGTGGTGGTCGTCGTCGGCGCGACGAGCTGGCCGACGCTGATCGTCACGGCCGTCCCCTGCTTCGCCTTGCTATCGGCCGGCGGATCCTGGGCCGAGCACGATCCCGTCCTGGCTCGGGTCGGTCACGCCTCCGTCACGATCGTGACCGCGAAGCCGCTTGCCTGCAGCGATCTTCGCGGCGTCGTTCTGCTGGCTGCCGCGTCACGTCGGGGACCGCCGAGGTGCCGGGCCCTCGAGACCGTCACGGTCACCGTCGCTCCCTTCGCGACGCTCGAGCCGACCGGGGGTCGTCGTGACGACCTCGCCCTTCGGCTGGCTGGACGGCGTGTCCTTGCGCACGACGTGAAGCCGGCGCCCTCGAGCGCGCTCTGCGGCGTTGGCGAACGGCTCGCCGACGACGTTCGGAATCGGGACCGGGTTGGGCCCTGCGAGACGTTGAGCCGCACCTTCGTGCCGCGAGCACCGCTCGCCGCCGGCCGGGCTCTGGCCGACGACGACCCGACCGGCGCCGTCGGCGAGTGGACATCGTGGACGTTCGACCGTCAGGTGGACGTCGTTCAGCGGCGAGATCGCGTCGTTCAGCGTCTTGTTGCGCACGTCCGGCACCGTCACCTTCGGCTTGCCGGTCGAGACGAGGATCGTCACCGTCGAGCCTCCGCGCGATCTTGATCCCCGGCCCGGGGTCCTGCCCGATGACCTCGCCGCGCGGGATCGTGTCGTTCGGCGCCTTCTCGATCTTCACGGCGAAGCCCGGCGTCCTTCAGCTTCTGCTCCGCGAGGTTACTGGACCTCGCTGCGCACGTCGACGACGGCGATCGTCTTGCTCGTGTCCGAGCTGATTCTGGATCTTCTGGTAGAGCAGGTAGCCGGCGACGGCGGCGATCACGATCGCGAGCAGGCCGAGCAGCCACGGCCAGACCGAGCGGCGCGCCGGTCGCTCCTCGTAGTAGGTCCCCGGCGGCCGGTAGGCGGGTGGCGCCGTCACGGTGCTCGGCCGCGTCACCATCGTCGCCGCGGTCGCCGCTCCGGCGCCGGCGAGCACCTGCGTCATCGCCTCCTCGGTCTTCTGCGAGACGGCGACGCCGCGCGCGACGCGCGCGAGGTCGGCGTCCATCTCCTCGGCGGAGGCGTAGCGCTGGTCCGGATCCTTGGCGAGCGCGCGCATCACGATCGCGTCGAGGTCGTGCGGCACCTCGGGCCGCAGCTTCGACGGCGGCTCCGGCATCGGCGGAGGTGCTTCATCGCGATCTCGACCGGCGCGTCGCCGGTGAACGGCACCTTCCCGGTCAGCATCTCGTAGAGCACGATCCCGAGCGAGTAGAGGTCGGAGCGCGGGTCGACCGGCGCGCCGCGCGCCTGCTCGGGCGAGAGGTACTGCGCCGTGCCGACGATCGAGCCGGCCTCCGTCATCTGCGACGCGCCCGAGCGCGCGATCCCGAAGTCGGTCACCTTCAGCCGTCCGTCGTGGCCCACGACGATGTTGTGCGGCTTGATGTCGCGGTGGACGATCCCGTTGCGGTGCGCGAACGCGAGCGCGCTGAGGATCTGCCGCGCGTAGTCGATCGCGATCGGGATCGGCGTCGGGCCGTTGCGGACGAGCAGCTCCTTGAGCGTGCGCCCGTCGAGGAACTCCATCGCGATGTAGTAGGTGCCCTCGGCCTGGCCGCGGTCGAAGATCGAGACGATGTTCGGGTGGTTGAGGCCGGCCGCGCTCTGCGCCTCGCGGCGGAACCGCTCGACGAACTGCTCGTCGTTGGCGTGCCGCTCGTTGAGCAGCTTCAGCGCGACGCGCCGGCCGAGCTCCTGGTCCTCGGCGAGGTAGACGTCGGCCATCCCGCCCGAGCCGAGCTTGCGCACGATCAGGTAGCGGCCGTCGAACTCCGTTCGAGCAAGGGATCTGTGGCCATGGCTCTAGGGCTTCGCGTTCGACGCCGCCGGAAGGATCGCCTGCATGATCGCCTTCGCGATCGGCGCCGCGATCGCGCCGCCGAAGCCGTTCAGCTGGTTCTCGACGACGACCGCGCCGGCGACGACCGGGTGCTCGGCCGGCGCGAAGAAGATGAACCAGGCGTCGTAGTAGCTGCAGTCGCCGGTCTCGGCCGTGCCGGTCTTGCCGGCGACCGTCACGCCGGGGATCTGCGCCGCGTGCCGGTCCCGCCCTGGACGACCTGCACCATCATGTCGCGGATCGCCGCCGCCGTCGCCGGCTTGACCGCGTGCTCCAGACGTGCGGATGCAGGCTGCGTGACCACGCTGCCGCCCGGCGTCACGACCTGCTTGACGAGCGTCGGCCTCGGCGTCGTTGCCGCCGTTCGCGATCGTGGCCGCGACCATCGCCATCTGCAGCGGCGTCACGAGCATGCGCTCCTGGCCGAAGGCGAGCCGGCCCGGGTCGACTGCGGTGTCGGGGTGTCTTCGGGTCGAAGAGCTTGCGCGCCCTGTTGTAGAGCCCCGAGGCAGACCGCGCAGTCGGAGGGCGTCTCGAGCGGCGGCACGGAGTAGAAGCCGAACTTCTTCGCCTCGTCGAGGATCCTTCCCGGCGCCGAGCTTCTTGCCGATCTTGCAGAAGACGGCGTTGATCGAGTGCTCGTAGGCCTCGACGAGGCTGACGTTGCCGAACGCCTCGGCGCCGCCGGTCTGGTCGAGCGCGTTCGAGACCCGCTTGCCGTACTCGGTGCAGTAGCCCGGGTCGTAGAAGGTCGAGGTCGGCGTGAAGACGCCGTCGTCGAGCGCGGCCGCGGCGGTCACCGTCTTGAACGTCGAGCCCGGCGGGTAGAGGCCCTGCGTCGCGCGGTTCAGCAGCGGCGCCGCGGGCGCGCACGGTGCCTGCGTCGCCTGGATCTTCGCGTAGCCCGCGGCTTCTCGATCAGGTTCGGGTCGTAGGTCGGCGACGAGGCCATCGCGTAGCACGGCGCCGGTCTTCGGGTTGAGCGCGACCGCCGCGCCGCACTTGCCGGCGAGCAGGCTCTCCGCGATCCGCTGCGCCTTGACGTTCAGCTTCAGCACGAGGTTGTTGCCGGTGATCGTCGCGCCCCGCAGCTGGTCGCCGAGCGTGTTCGAGGATCGTGCCGACGTTCTTGTTCGACGCGGTCAGGTACGAGTTCTCCTGCGCGCTCGAGCCCGGCGCGCGAGCGGCTCTGCGTCGAGTAGCCGATCGCCTGCGAGGCGAAGCCATGCGTCGGATAGGTGCGGAAGTAGAGCGTCTGGCCGCCGCCTTCTTGCGCGGACGTTCGTCGCGAGCACCGTCTTCCCGTCGGAGGCGTAGATCAGCCCGCGCCTGATCTCGAACTGCGCGACGCGCTGGATCTCGTTGTCCTGCCGCGCGGCCAGCCCGCCGGAGGCCCACGTCTGCCAGTACGTCGTCGCGACGATCAGCGCGGCGAGCAGCACGAGGCGAACAGAGCGACGCGGGAGATCTGTTTGTTCATGCTGAGCGAGTTCGCCCGGTTGGAGACGAGCAGGAGGCCGGCGAGCACGAGGAAGTTCGCGACGATCGACGAGCCGCCGTACGAGACGAACGGGAGCGTGATCCCGGTCAGCGGGATCAGCCGCAGGACGCCGCCGACGATGATGAACGTCTGCAGCGCGAAGCCGAAGGTCGAGCCCGGCCGCGAGCAGCTTCGAGAAGCCGTCGTCGACCTGGAGCGCGATCTTCATCCCGCGCGCGACGAAGAGCATGAAGACGAGCAGCAGCGCCGAGGCGCCGATCAGCCCGAGCTCCTGCGCGAGCGCCGAGTAGATGAAGTCGGTGTTCACGTACGGGATCAGCTGCTGCCCGCACGTCGTCGTGAACGTGCCCTTGCCGAGCCCGGTGCCGGCCAAGCCGCCGTTCGCGATCGAGTAGAGCGACTTCACGAGCTGGTAGCTCTGGCAGTCCTGCCGGAGCGCGAGCGTCGCCGGTCGACGGGCAGTAGACCTTCTGCGTCGTCCAGGGCTGGAGCCAGATCGTGACGCGCTCGTGGACGTGCGCGATCTCCCGGTCGGCGACGAAGCCGCCGACGACGAAGAGCCCGAGCCCGACGGCGACGAACGAGAGGCGCGCCGTCGCGATGTAGAGCATCGCGAGGAAGATCCCGAAGTAGAGGAGCGCCGAGCCGAGGTCGTTCGTCTCGACGAGCACGAGCATCGTCGCGCCCCAGATCAGCAGCAGCGGGCCGAGGTCCTTCAGCCGTCCCTGTGCGAGCACCTCGCGCTTCTCGCGCAGGTAGGCGGCGAGGAAGACGATCAGGAAGATCTTCGCGAGCTCGCCCGGCTGGAACTGGAGCGCGCCGACGTGCACCCAGAGGCGCGCGCCGTTGACGGTCGTGCCGATGCCCGGGAGCCGCGGCAGGAAGAGCAGCACGATCGCGCCGAGGCCGAAGAGGTACTTGTACGACTCGAGCACGCGGTAGTCGCGGCGCAGCCCGATCAGCGCGACGGCGAAGAGCGCGACGCCGATCACGATCCAGAGCCCCTGCTTGAACGCGTCGCTCGGTCCGAGCCGGTAGATCTCGGTCAGCCCGATCGCGGTCAGCAGGCCGGCCATCGGCAGCAGGTACGGATCGGCGTTCGGCACCGTCCTGCGCGCGATCAGGTGCGCGGCGAGGTAGAGCGCGATGAAGAAGCCCGCGTAGCGTGAGCGAGCCCCACGAGACCACGGCCTGGCGGGCGATGTAGACGCTCGCGAAGCCGACGCCGGTGAGGCCGCCGACGGCGATCAGGTAGGCGAGCTCGCGGTTGCGCTCGGTCATCAGCGCGCGAGCCCCCAGATGACGAGGAAGAGCGACGAGCGCGCCGAGGCGCGAGGATCAGGAGCGCGCGAGCGCGAACCAGCGCCAGAGCGGCACGCGGGGCTTCTCGGGCTCGGCGCATCGCCGCTCCGCCTCGCGGGCGCTACGGGTCTCCTCGACCGGCGACGATCGAGGTGTCGCCGTCGCCGTCGCCGATCGCGACGCCGTCCTCGGGGTGCAGCGTGTCCTCGTCCTCCGCCGCGAGCGGCGCCTCGACGGTCTCGTCGTCAGCCGCTCGCGTCGGCGACCTCGAACAGCACGGCGGTGATGTTGTCGTCGCCGCCGCGGTCGTTCGCCGCCTTGATCAGCGCGCGAGTCGCCGCACGGAGGTCGTGGCGGTTCTGCGCGACGATGCGCGGCGATCGTCTCGGCGTCGACCATCGTCGAGAGCCCGTCGGAGCAGAGCAGGAAGAGGTCGCCCGCTCGCGCCTGGATCGTGAACATGTCGACGTCGACGTCCGGGTCGGTGCCGAGCGCACGCGTGATCACGGAGCGCTGCGGGTGCACCTCGGCCTCTTCGGGCGACAGCTCGCCGCGCCGCACGAGCTCGGCGACGAGCGAGTGGTCGTCGGTGAGCTGCTCGAGCGCATCCGTCGCGCAGGAGGTAGGCGCGCGAGTCGCCGACGTGGCCGATCGTGACCGTGCCGTCCTCGTCGACGAGCGCGACCGTCATCGTCGTCCCCATCCCCGAGGCGGCCTCGTCGTCGAGTCGCGCGCTGGTGCACGCGGCGGTTCGCCTCCTGGATCAGCTCGGCGACGCGGCGCTCTCCGTCCCCCGTGTCTCCGTCACCGCGCTCGGTCAGCGCGGCCGCGGCGAGCGACGAGGCGACCTCGCCGGCCTGCGCGCCGCCCATCCCGTCGGCGACCGCGAACAGCGGCGGGTCGCAGACGAACGCGTCCTCGTTCCGGCGCCGCTTCCGGCCGGGATTCGTCTCGCCGTACCGCTGGCCGACTTTCACGGCTCGAACCGCAGGTCGGTCTCGCCGACCCGCACGACGTCGCCGGGTGCGAGCCGCCGCTCGCGCGTGAGCCGGATCCCGTTGACGAAGGTGCCGTTCGTCGAGCCGACGTCCTCGACGTAGACGCCGTCGCGGCGCGGCTCGAAGCGCGCGTGATGCGCGGAGGCGTACTCGTCGCTCTCGATCGGGAGGTCGTTGTCGCCGCCGCGGCCGACGCGGAGGGCGTGCGAATCGAGCGTCACGACGTCGCCCTTCTCGAGCGCCGGGCTGTCGACGACGACGAGCTTCGCCCTGGACACGGGCGGCCGGCTGCGGGAGCAGCGCCGACGCCTGCTGCGGCGACAGGATCATCGACTCCTGCGGCAGGCGCAGGTCGCGCGCCGCCGAGCGGACGATCCGCCAGATGAAGAGGTAGAGCAGGACGAGGAAGGCGATCTTGAGGACGAGCAGCGTCGTTTCGACGTGTGCCGATCCCAGCACTACGAGAGCTCCTCGGAGAAGACGATCTCGGTCGAGCCGATCGTGAAGCGCGAGCCGTCTTGGAGCTCGAGCCGCTTCACGCGCTTGCCGTCGACCTCGATGCCGTTCGTCGAGTCGAGGTCGACCACGGTGTAGGAGCTGCCGTCCCGCCGGACCTCGGCGTGGCGCCGCGACACGTTCGGGTCGGAGACCTGGATGTCGCAGTCCTTCGAGCGGCCGATCACGGCCCGTTCGCCGGCGAGCTCGTGTCGCTGCCCCGCGATCGTCAGCGCGGCGGCGGGTAGCGCCGTGACGGCGCTCGGCCGCGCTCGCCTTCCGGAGGTGCGACCGCCTTGTAGATCATCGTCTCCCCGGACTGGCCTGCTCCGCCGGCGCGCCCTCCGGCGCCGGTTCCGGGGCCGCGCACGAGCCGCGTCGCGATCCCGAAGACGCCGATGTCGAGGTCGGCGTCGGTCTCGAGCTTCACCTGCGGCGGCGTGAGGAGCACGTAGCGCTCGCGGCGCGCGTGCTCGGCGAGGTAGTCCTGCAGCTCGTCGCGCAGCGAGTCCTCGAAGCTCGAGAACTGCTCGCGGTCGGCGGGTGAGAGGTAGATCGTGTACTCGTTCGGCACGTAGACGCGCGAGACCGAGACGTTGCGGTGGTCGTCCATCTCCTTGACGAGCTTGCGCGCGAGCTCGACGGGCTGCACGTTCGTCCTGAAGGCGCGACCGAACACGCCCTCGAAGAGGGACTCGAGCTTCGATTCGATGGTGCGGAGAACGCTCATTCGGCGGGGGGTATACCCCGGCGGGCCAGTCTAGTTACGTCGTCTGCGGGGCCTAGGCTGACAACGTGATCAAGTACATCGGTTCGAAACGGACGCTGGTGCCGCTGATCCGGCTCGCTGCGTCCCTGCTGCCCGTGCGCTCGGCCTGCGACCTGTTCGCCGGCACCACCAGGGTCGGGCAGGCGCTGCGCGAGCTCGGGCTCGAAGTGGTCTCGAACGACCTCGCCACGTATTCGGAAGCGCTGGGCCATGCCTACATCGCAGCGGACGGATCGGTCGACAGAGCCCGGCTGGCACGCGTTCTGACCGAGCTTGCGGCGCTTCCCGGGCAGGATGGGTACTTCACGGAGGCGTTCTGCCACCGAACCCGCTACGTGCAGCCCCACAACGGCCGGCGGATCGACGCGATCAGGACGGCGATCGACGGCTATCGGCTCTCGCCCGTCGAGCGGGGGGTCGTGCTCACGTCGCTGCTCGAGGCCGCCGACCGCGTCGACAGCACCACCGGCCTGCAGATGGCTTACCTGAAGTCGTGGTCGCAGCGCTCCAACAACGAGCTCGAGCTTCGCATCCCGGAACAAATTCAAGGGCCTCCGGGAACGGTGCTTCGCCAGGACGCGAACGAGCTCGCACCGAACCTCGATGTCGACCTCGTGTACATCGATCCGCCCTACAACAATCATTCCTACTTTTCCAACTACCACGTGTGGGAAACGCTCGTCCGCTGGGACGCCCCCGAGCAGTACGGCATCGCGGGCAAGCGGGTCGACTGCCGCGACCGAAAGAGCCGTTACAACTCCCGCCGGCAGGCATCCGCTGCTTTCGCCGAGCTGCTGTGCGACCTGCATGCGCCATGGCTGATGCTCTCGTTCAACGACGAGGGCTTCCACGATCCGGCTTCACGTCGAGGAGCTGCTGGCGCAGCGTGGTCACGTCGGGCGGATCGAGATCGAGTCGAAGCGCTACGTCGGTGCCCAGATCGGGATCTACAACCCGCGCGGCGAGCGGGTCGGCCGCGTGTCCCACTTACGCAACCACGAGTACCTCTTCGTCGCCGGTCCAGACAAGGCAAGGATCGATGCGGTGATCCACGCCGCTGCGACGATCGGCGCGAGTGCCGCCGCCGGAGCGGCAAGCGCGGCCGCCGCGAGCAGACCCGCTGCGTAAACCGCGATCGGCCAGGGGCCGCGGACACGCGGGAGCAGTGCGGCGGCGACCGCGAGGATGCACGTCTCCGCGATCAGCGCCGGGTGGGCGGCGAGCGCATGCCAGAGTGCGTAGGCGACGGCACCCGGGCGGCGGCTGCCGGCGATCCCGACGCCGAGCGGCGCCACACCCGCACCGAAAGGCAGCCGCTGGTGCTCGACACCTGCCACGACCGCTGCCAGCAGGACGGCTGCGCCGGTCTGGACGGCGCGGCGCACCGTGCCGCGCGCGGCCTGTGCAACGAGCGGTAGCAGCGCCAGGGCGCCGAGTGGCGCGAGCAGGGGGCCCGCGGCGAGCAGCAGGCTCGACCGCGGGTCACGCCAGGTAAGGGCCAGCCAGCCGGCGGCGAGCGCCGCGAACAGGACGGCGAGGCCAAGGGAGATGTTCGCGAGGGGGAAGAACGTCACGAGCAACGCCGCTGCGGCGCCGGCGCGAGGGGCAGCAAGAGCAAGCGCACCGGCACCCGCCGCGAGCGGCAGCGCCCAGCCAGCGGGGAAGAAGGGCAGCGACGTTGCTGCCCAGCCGGTCCAGGCGGCGGCAAGCACGCCGGGCAACACCCGCTCGCGTAGCGCAACGCGGCTGCGCTCGAGGCGGAGCGCAGGCAGCTCGAGCGGCTTGGTGCTCTTCCGTTTCCGCCGCTTCTGCTTCAGCGCGCGCAGCTCCGTTGCCAGCCTTCCTGCCTCCGGCCGACGGACGGGGTTGAGGATGAGCGCGCTTGCGACCGCGCGTCGGAGCGCCTCAGGGAGATCTGGCCTCACGTCGGCGAGCGACGGCGCGCCGGCCTGGATCCGGCGCGATGTCTCACCGGCGTCGTTCCCGCGAAATGGGTGAGATCCGGCGAGCGTCTCCCAGAGCATCACGCCGACCGCCCAGACGTCGGCCGCCGCGGTTGCGTTCTTGCCGAGCAGCCGCTCGGGGGAGACATACGCGAGCGTGCCGGGCACGTCGCCGATCGCGGTCAGAGTGTCGAACTCCTCCATCTGCGCGAGCCCAAAGTCGAGTAGCCGTACGTCGATCACGTCGCTCTCGGCGAGCAACACGTTGGACGGCTTGACGTCGCGGTGGACGATGCCCCGGCCGTGCGCGTGCGCGAGCGCCTCGAGCACCTGCGTCGCAACCTCGACCGCGCCCCGATCGTCGAGCTCGCCTGCAGCGAGGGCCTGACGCATCGTCCGGCCCGGGACGTATTCGTAGGCGATGTACACGTGGCCGGGATCGCGCGCGAGCGCGTAGATCCGCTGGCAGCGTGGGTGGCGGAGCGCGGCCGCGGCCTTCGCCTCGCGTTCGGCGCGCGCGGCGGCCTTCCCTTCACGGGCGACCATCTTCAGCGCGACGTCGAGGCCTGTCTTTTCGTCCCGCGCCAGCCAGACATGGCCCATCCCACCCGAGCCGAGCGGACGCAGCGGCCGGTAACGGCCGAGAATCAGCTCCTGCGCTGCGGCCGCTGTGGACACTCAGGCTTTTACTTCATATCCAGGGGAAGTCCTCTCCCTGCGATAGTTTCAGCCGGAATAGATGGATAACGAAGACGACATCGAGTTCGACTTCTTCGAGGACGAGGCCGAGACCACGGAGGCGCCCGCGCCGCGCACGCGGCTGCCGCGGCGTCAGGGAGGGCCGCGCCGGCGCCTTGGGCCGCCTCGCGGCGCCGCTCCGCTCGTGCGGCTGCTCCTCCTCGTCGGTTTCGTCGTGTTCCTCGTGCTCGCCTTCGCGCTGCTGATCCAATCCTGCGCGAGCGCGTCGAAGCGCGACTCGTATACGCACTACATGGACAGCGTCGGCAAGATCGCCGCGCAGTCGAGTGCGAACGGCAAGTCGCTGATGACTGTGCTGACGACGCCGGGGCTGTCAGTCGCGCAGATCGAGCTCCGGCTCAAGGGGATCGCCGGCCAGGAGCAGCAGAACGTCACCGCTGCCGTCAACCTCAACCCGCCCGGACCGCTGCGTGACGAGAACCAGCATCTCGTCGAGGCACTCCAGCTCCGCGTCAGCGGAATTCAGGGTCTTGCCACGACATTCCAGAAAACGTCGAAGTCGACGGACACGACCGCCGACTCGGTCGTGCTCGCCGCCGATGCCGAGCGGCTGATCGCAAGTGACGTGGTCTGGGACGACCTCTTCAAGGCGCTCGCGGTGCAGCAGCTCGAGCGCGACAACGTCACCGGCGTTGCGGTGCCCGAGTCGCATTTCGTGGTCAGCACGGACCTGCTGAGTGCTCCGGCCCATTTCATGTCGCTCATCCTTCTGCGCGTGCGCGGGGCCGCCACGAGCACGCCGACCGGTCTCCACGGCACGAACATCGGGAGCGTCACTGCACAGCCGGGCGGCCAGGTGCTGATCGCGGGAACCCTGACGACCGTGACGGCGACGACGACGCTCACGTTTGAGGTGACGGTGCACAACGGCGGCGATTCGCAGGAGGTACAGATCCCCGTCACGCTCACGATCGAACGCCCGCAGGCGCAGGGCGGACCGATCACGAAGACGCAGACGCTGGACGTGATCAACCCGGGCGAGGACAAGACGCTGACGTTCGGCAATCTCGGCCAGGTGCCATTCGCATCGCAGGTCAATCTGACGGTCGATGTGGCGACGGTGCCGGGTGAGACCAACAAGTCGAACAACTCGGCCATCTATCCGGTCATCTTCTCGCTGCCGTAGTGCATATTTCCGCGAATGTCGCTGCCGTCGTTGCAGTCGTCGCGATCGTGGTTGGCGTCGGTGGTTGCGCGCTTGCCTGGGTCGCGTGGGTTCGTGTCCGCCGGTTGAGGGATGCACAACGGGTGCTGATCGGGGGCGGGCGCAAGGATCTCGTCGAGTTCGCCGTCTCGCTCCAGAGCCGGGTCGACGACGTGAACAAGGCGATCGACGAGGTCGCGGCGGGAATTGCACGGGTCGACCGGCGGGTGGATGGGGCCGTGGCGAACACCGCGATCGTCCGCTACGACGCCTACGAGGACACCGGCGGCCATCAGTCCGCCTCGCTGGCGCTGCTCGACGCCGCCCGGAACGGGATCGTGTTGACGGCGATCCAGGGTCGCGACTACGCCCGGATCTACATGAAGGAGCTCGACCGCGGCCGGCCCTCCGTGGCTCTCTCACCCGAGGAGCAGGAGGCAGTCGATCGGGCGATGGCGGGGTAGGCGCTCAGATCGGGTACTTTTCTGGTCAGGGTGCAGCAGGTTCTCGTCCTGAACGCGAGTTACGAGCCGCTCAACGTTTGTTCGCTGCGGCGCGCCCATGTGCTCGTCTACAAGGGGAAAGCGGAGGTCATCGAAGAGCTCGATCGACCACTTTGCTCGGCCACGCGGACGTTTCCGTGGCCACATGTCATCCGGCTCGTGCACTACGTCCGCGTTCCGCGGATCGTCCAGCGCAAGATCTCCCGCCGGGCGCTCTTCGCGCGTGACGGCTGGCGCTGCGTCTACTGCGGCACGGCGAGCAGCAGGCTGACGCTCGACCACGTCGTTCCGCGCTCCCGCGGCGGCGAATCGATCTGGGAGAACGTCGTCACCTCGTGTGCGCCCTGCAACCTGCGGAAGGGCAACCGGCTACCGCACGAGGTGCAGATGGTGCTCCATCACTCGCCGAAGCCGCCCGCGCCCGTGCTGTTCATCAGCCTCGCGACGCCGAAGATTCCAACGCGGTGGGAGCGGTACCTGGCCGCATACGGCTCGACGTCGACCGCCGCGGCGTAGCGCGTCCCGAGCACTCGAGCGTCCAGATGAAGAGGGCCGAGACGGGCCCTCCGAGCCATGCCCACGGTGAGGAGCCGTACACAACGAGCAGGGCGGTGACGAGCACCAGGTCGAGGAGGGAGCGAACGGCGCAGCGACGCGTCACGCCAGTACAACGCGTCTGGGCCCGTGCCAGTTACCCGGTCTCACGCGGCAGGTCCGGGTGCTGCTCCCACTCCGACCAGGAGCCGGGGTAGAGACGGCCCTCGCGCCCGGCGAGGTGGAGCCGGTGCAGGACGACGCACGCCGTGACGCCCGAGCCGCAGTAGGCGACGAGCTCGCCGTCGGGTAGCTCGGGAATCGTGTCGGCGCTCCACGGCGCGTTCAGCGCGCCGGGGATGCGGCCGGGAACCTGGTCGATCGGGTTCGGCTCGCCGCGGAAGCGGGCGGGCAGGCGGGCGTCGACGAGGACGAGCTCGCCGAGCCTGGTAGCGAGCTCGGTCGCGATCGATCGTGTCGCCGCTGCGCGGCTGAGGTTCGAAAACGGCGGGGCGGGCGCTCTCCTCGCCGGAGCTGAGCGGCCCGCGCCACGACGCGAAGTCGATCACGCCGCAGGCGTCGTGGCCGAAGTGGCGCAGCAGCCACCAGAGCCGCTCTGCACCACCGAGTGAGCCGTACGCGACGACGAAGGTGCCCTCGCCGATCCCCGCGGCGCCGGCCGCGCGTGCGAACTCGTCGCTCGCCGGCAGCGGATGGCGACCGCCCGGCCCGGGCGGCCCGGCGAGATCGCGTTCCAGGTCGATGAAGACGGCGCCGGGAATGTGGCCGGCGAGGTACTGCGCGCGCCCCCAGTCCGGGTCGTCGAGCGACCAGCGGCAGTCGGCGAAGACGTAGCGCACGCGCCGAGAATGTACGGTGCGGCGCCGCTCGAGCAGCAGCACGTCGCGCCAGACGCCGTCCAGCTGCCCGATCCGCTCGCGCGTCCCCACGACGCGGAAGCCGCAACGGCGGTGCAGCGCGAGCGAAGCCTCGTTCTCCGGAAAGATCCCGGCCTGGAGCGTCCAGATCCCCGCGTCCCCGGCGCTCGCGACAAGGGCTTCGAGCAGGGCTCGTCCGACACCGCGGCCCTGCGCCGCCGGGTCGACGTACACGCTGAGGTCGGCGACGCCTTCGTAGCAGCAGCGGTCGGACAAGGCGCCGCTTGCGGCGCCGTTCCGGTGCGATGCCGGCCTCGAACGAGCCGGATGTTCGCTCACGTCGAAGCGTGTCCCTCGCTGTGAGGGCCGTGGCGCTTAGCGCGCGAACTGTTCGGAGCGCTCGAGGCCGCCTACGCCGACGGGCGTGCCGGCTCTCGCCGGGCGCGCGCGGAGCGGCGTCGCGAGCGGCGCCTACGCGTCGTAGTAGAGGAAGAACTCGGCCGGATGCGGCCGCAGCCGGACGACGTCGACCTCGTTCTCGCGCTTGTAGCCGATCCATGTCCGGATCAACTCCTCGCTGAACACGCCGCCCTTCGTCAGGAAGGCGTGATCGGCCTCGAGCGCATCCAGCGTCTCGCCGAGCGAGCCGGGCACTTGAGCGATTTCGCCGTGGGACTCCTCGAAGAGGTCGAAGTCCGCCGGTGCACCCGGGTCGAGGCCGCGCTCGATTCCGTCGAGGCCGGCCATCAGCATCGCCGAGAACGCGAGGTACGGGTTCGCCATCGGGTCGGGACAGCGGAACTCGATCCGCTTCGCCTTGGGCGAGCTCGAGTACATCGGGATGCGGATGCACGCCGAGCGGTTGCGCTGCGAGTAGACGAGATTGACAGGTGCTTCGTACCCCGGCACGAGCCGGCGGTATGAGTTCGTCGTCGGGGCACAGAACGCGAGCAGCGCCGGAGCATGAGCGAGCAGCCCACCGACATAGTTGCGCGCAAGCTGCGAAAGCCCGGCGTAGCCCGAGGGATCCGCCATCAGCGTCGCGCCTTCCTTCCAGAGCGACTGATGGCAGTGCATCCCCGAGCCGTTGTCCCCGAAGAGCGGCTTGGGCATGAACGTCGCCGTCTTGCCGTGCCGATGGGCGACGTTCTTGACCACGTACTTGTAGGTCATCACCTGGTCGGCCATGCGCGTCAGTGTCCCGAAGCGCATGTCGATCTCGCACTGGCCGCCGGTCGCGACCTCGTGGTGGTGGAACTCGCAGGGGATGCCGAGGCGCTCGAGCGTCAGCACCATCTCCGTGCGGATGTCGTGCAGCGAGTCCGACGGCGACGGCGGGAAGTACCCCTCCTTCGGCCGCACCGTGTAGCCGAGGCCGGGCTTGCCCGAGTTCCAGTGCCCTTCGGACGAATCGACCTCGTAGCCCGAGCGGTTGACCTGCATGTCGTACGAGACCGAGTCGAAGATGAAGAACTCGCTCTCGGGCCCGAAGTAGGACGTGTCGGCGATGTTCGTCGAGCGCAGGTATTCCTCGGCGCGCCGCGAGACCCGCCGCGGATCCTTGTTGTACGGCTCGCGGGTGATCGGGTCGAGGATCTCGCAGAGGATCGACAGCGTCGGCGTCTCGCAGAACGGGTCGAGAATCGCCGTGTCGGCCTGCGGCATCAAGAGCATGTCGCTTTCGGAGATGCCCTGCCAGCCGCGGATCGACGAACCGTCGAAGCCGAGGCCTTCGTCAAAGGCGCTCTCTTCGAACGCCGAGAGCGGCAGCGACATGTGCTGCCACGACCCGAGCAGGTCGGTGAACTTCAGATCGACCATCTTCGCCTGCGTCGAGCGCCCGAATTCGAGCGCCTCGGCGGGTGCCGTCCCCGTGTCGGGGCCGTTGGACAGGTAGTGCTTCTCTTCGCTCGCCATTGCCTTCCTCCCGCGTTTCGCTTGTCTTCCGTTGGTCCAACAAAAAAGCCCCACGACTCCAAGAGTCGCGAGGCCTCGTTGCCTCCGCGGCCGTGCTCGACGGCGCGCGTACAGACACGTTAGCTTAGAGCGAGCCGGCCGTCCAGATCGGGAGGAGATTTCAGATGGGGATGATCGAGAGCAGGGCGCGTGCGACTTCGGATCCCGAGGCGCGGAGCGCCGTCCTGAAGCGGATCGAAGACGAAAAGGTCGACTACGTCCTGTTCTGGTTCACCGACCTCGAGGGCCACCTCAAGAGCTTCGCGATCACCCCGGCCGAGATGCGCGGGGCGCTCGACGACGGGATGGGCTTCGACGGGTCCTCGATCACAGGCTTCAACGCGATCGAGGAGTCGGACATGGTTGCGATTCCCGATCCCGCGACCTTCCAGATCATGCCGACGATCGCGGGCGCCAAGGTCGGCCGGATGATCTGCGACGTCGTCAAGCCCGACGGCGAGCCGTACGAGGGCGATCCGCGGCACGTGCTGCGCAAGGCGCTCGAGCGGATGAGCCAGATGGGCTTCGACACGTTCAACGTCGGCCCCGAGCTCGAGTACTTCCTGTTCAAGGACAGCAAGGGCACTGAGACGCTCGACGAGGGTGGCTATTTCGCGATGACCGCGCTCGATGCCGCCACCGACCTCCGCTTCGAGACGATCAAGGCGCTCGAGGCGGTCGGGATCCCGATCGAGTACCACCACCACGAGGTGGCGCCGTCCCAACACGAGATCGACATGCGCTACGCACCGGCGCTCGAAATGGCCGATCACACGATCACGTACCGGTTGATCGTGAAGGAGATCGCCGCGACGCACGGCGTTTACGCGACGTTCATGCCGAAGCCGCTGTTCGGCGAGAACGGCTCGGGGATGCACACACACATGTCGCTCTTCAAGGACGGCCGAAACCAGTTCTTCGCCGAGGGCGAGGCCTACCACCTTTCGCCTGCGGGCAGGGCGTTCATTGCCGGCCTCCTGCACCACGCGCGCGAGCTATCGGCGGTGTTTGCGCAGTGGGTCAACTCGTACAAGCGCCTCGTGCCGGGATTCGAGGCGCCCGTGTACGTCGCCTGGTCGCAGCGCAACCGCTCGGCGCTCGTCCGTATCCCGCTCTACAAGCCAGGATCGGAGCAAGCGACCCGCGCCGAGCTCCGCTGCCCCGATCCGGCGTGCAACCCATACCTCACGTTCGCCGCCCTGCTGCACGCCGGGCTCGAGGGCATCGCGCGCAACTACGAGCTGCCCGCGCCGATGGAGACCAACCTGTACCACCTGTCCGCGGACGAGCGCCAGGAGCGCGGGATCGTTTCGCTCCCGGAGACGCTTGGCGAGGCGATCGACGAGTTTGCGTCGTCCGAACTGATGCAGCGCGCGTTCGGCCCGCACATCTTCGAGAACTACATCCGGCTCAAGCGCAAGGAGTGGGACGACTACCGGGTTCAGCTCACCCAATGGGAGCTGGACCGTTACCTGGGTGTGCTCTAAGGCCTAGAGAAACGTTCGGATCGAGTCGCGGTCGACGCCGGAGGCCGATGACCTTGGATCCACCATCGATCTGTTCGATCGACTCGGCCGGCACCAGGCGCCGGCGCCGGGCCATGAATCCCGACCGCACCGACAGTGCGTCGGGCTCTTCGGGGAGGTTCCGTACATCGCGCACTCGACCCGCCCGACCACCCGTCCGCGCGCGTCCGCCACGAGGAAGCCGGCGGTGCCGCGAAGGTCGAGGGCAAGAGCACTCACGATGTGAACCTATTCCCGCTTTTCAAGGAAATTCCCCTTATCTGCGTAAGTTGTTTGTAAAACTTAGACAGAGCCCGGCGAGCGTACGCTTGCGGGCGGATGGACATCCGCGAACGCCACCTGCGCCTGCTGACGGAGACGATCGAGGCGGTCAACTCGACGCTCGACCTCGAAGAGGTGCTTTCGCAGGTTGCGACCAAGGTCGCGGACGCGCTCCACGCCGATGCCTGCTTCGTCTACCTCTACGACGAGCAGGCAAGCGAACTGGTGCTGCGGCGCCACCCACGGCACGAGCGTCGAGGAGATGACCCACCGGCCCAGGATGCGGCCGGGCGAGGGAATTACGGGGTCGGCGGCCGCTGCCCGGGCGCCGGTCGCGATCTCTCGCCAGGCGCACCTCGACCCGCGCTTCAAGAACTTTCCGAATCTGCCCGAGGACGAATACGAGTCGATCCTCGCCGTGCCGATCCTGGCCCGCGGCGAGCGGCTCGAGGGCGCGCTCAACGTGCGCACGCGCGAGCCGCGGGAGTTCACGGAGGACGAGATCGACCTGCTGCTCGTGATCGCCGCACAGGTCGCCCAGTCGATCGAGCACGCCAAGCTCTATAGCGAGGCGCAACGCCGCGTCCATGAGCTCGAGGCGCTCGCTCGGATCTCGGAAGCCGTTTCCGAGTCCCTGTATCTCGAGGAATCACTCGAAGCGATCGTGACGACGACGATGGATGCGCTCTCGGCGACCGGCGCCGCGCTCGTACTCGAGGACGGCGAGATTGCCTGGCCCGAGGGGCGTGCGGACGCGCACGCGATCCGCCAGCCGCTGCGCTGGCGCGGCCGTCAGATCGGGGAGCTCGTCGTCGACAGGGCTTCGCCCTTCACCCAGCACGACCGTGACCTGCTCGCGTCGATTGCGCAGCAGGCAGCCGTTGCGCTCGAGCACGGCCGCGCGGTAATGCGGGGCGTGCTCGCCCAGGAGATCCACCACCGCGTCAAGAACAACCTTCAGACCGTTGCGTCGCTGCTGCGACTCCAGGCGCGCGCCGACGGCGTGGTCGACCCGCAGAAGGCACTCGAAGATTCCGTGAACCGCATCCTCGCGATTGCCGCGGTGCACGAATTGCTGACCGAGCGCCGCGACGACGACGTTGATCTCGCCGATCTGCTCGGGCGGTTGCGCGCAACGCTCGTGCAGGGTGTCGGCGGACGGCCGCGCGGTCGACGAGCACCTCGAGCCGCTCACGCTGGCGGGCGATCGCGCGACCGCGCTCGCGCTCGTCTTCTCGGAGCTGCTCGGAAACGCGTTCGAGCACGGCGGCGGCCGTGTCCAGGTCGACCTCCACCGGCACGAACGGCGACGTCGTGCTCGCGATCAGCGACGACGGGCCGGGGATCGGCACTGATGCAACGGATGGGACCGGGCTCTCGATCGTGCGCGCGCTCGTGCGCGACGAGCTGCGCGGGACGCTCGAGCTCACGGGCGACGGCGGCACGCGCGCCGAAGTGCGGTTCCCGGCATGAGGATCCTGGTCGCCGAGGACGAGACGATCATCCGCCTCGACCTGCGCGGCCTGCTCGAGCGGGCGGGCTACGAGGTCGTCGCCGAGGCGCGCGACGGCGAGGAGGCTGTGGAGCTCGCGCGCGAGCACGAGCCCGATCTCGCGGTGATGGACGTGAAGATGCCGCGGCTCGACGGAATCGAGGCGGCGCGGCGGATCCTCGAGGAGCGGCCGATCCCGATCGTGATGCTGACGGCGTTCGACCAGCGGGAGCTCGTCGAGCGCGCCGCCGAGGTCGGCGTGTTACGGCTACCTCGTGAAGCCGTTCCGCGAGCAGGACATCGTCCCCGCGATCGAGACCGCACGGGCGCGCTACGAGGAGCTCGTGGCCGTCCGGGCCGAGGCCGACTCGCTGCACGAGGCGCTCGCCGCCCGCAAGGCGATCGAGCGGGCCAAGGGCCTGCTGATGGAGAAGGAGAAGCTCTCCGAGGCCGACGCGTTCGCGCGCTTGCGCAAGGCGAGCCAGGTCTCAGGCCGGCCGCTGCGGGTGATCGCCGATGCCGTGATCGCTACCTTTGACGCCTCATGAGCACGACTGACGCCGCCGAAGGAACGCGTGCGCAAGGGCACGGGATCGCGAACCGGCGATGCCTGGCGGGTGATCGTCCTGAACGACAACCACAACACCTTCGAGGGCGTCGCGTTCGCGCTCGCGCAGACGATTCCCGGCGTCGACTACGACAAGGGCATGCAGTTCGGCGACCAAGATCCACACGACCGGGCAGGCGATCGTGTGGTCGGGCGATCAGGAGCTGGCCGAGCTCTACCACTCCCAGCTCGAGGGCTACGGCCTGACGATGGCGCCGCTCGAGCGATAGACGCCGTCGACGACATCCGGCGCGTCTTCGACGCCTTCGGCGGCGCCGAGCCGCGCGCGCTGTTCGAGGTGATCGCCGAGGACGCGGTCTGGCGGGTGGCGGGATCGGTGCCGGTCGCGCGCGAGTACCGCGGCCGTGACGACATCTTCGAGCTCTTCCGCGTGACGCGCCGGCTGACCGAGGGCACGTATCGCAGCGAGCTTCGCTGGGCGCTCGCCGACGACGAGCACGCGGTGGCGGTCTATCGGGCCCGCGGCAAGCGGCTCGGCCGCGAGATCGACATCGACCAGGTGCTGCTGATCACGCTGCGCGACGGGCGGTGGCAGGAGATCGACGCGGTGCCGACCGACCCGGACGCGTTCGCGGCATTCTGGGCCGTAGTCCGAAACGGACATGTCCGGTGCCAGGCATGGCTACGGAAGTGTGACGGCCTGTCCCCAGAGCTAGCCGCTGAACAGGATTCCCAGCGCGCAAGCAACGCGGCGAGGTCGTCGCGCGCGACGCGGTGGGCGGCGACGAGGTCGACGTTCGTCCAGTCTTCGGCGAGTTGCCGTTCGAGCTCGGCCACGCGTGACTCGCTGCGCGCGATCTCGCGCTCGACCAGTTCGAGTGGGCTCTGTTCTGGTTTCTGCGGTTGGCGGCGCCTTCGCCTTCGGTTTCGGACGGGGCGGTTTGGCTTCGGGACGAGCTGAGGTTCCCCGCGCCGTTGGTACTCCGCCCACCCTCCCGCGTAGGAGACCAGTCGCCCGTCCTCGATCGCGAGCAAGCGACCCGACACAGCATCGAGCAACGCGCGATCGTGCGACACGAGCAGCACGGTGCCGGGGAACGCTTCGAGCGCGGCCTCGAGCGACTCGCGGCTCTCGAGATCGAGATGGTTGGTCGGCTCGTCGAGGACGAGGAAGTTCGCCCCGCTCGCCACGACGTGCGCGAGCGCGAGCCGGCGGCGTTCTCCGCCCGAGAGCGCGACCACCGGCTTCTCGTGCTCGTCCCAGCCGGAGAAGAGGAAGCGGCCGAGGAGCGCTTGTGCGTCGGTGCGCTTCAAGCCCGTCGCCCCCATCGTGGCGTCGAGCACCGAGCCGCGCTCGTCGAGCTCGGCTTCGTGCTGGGAGAAGTACGCGGGCACGACGTCGTGGCCGAGGCGCACCGTTCCCGCTGCGGGCTCGCGCAGGCCGAGCAGCGTCTCGAGCAGTGTCGTCTTGCCCGCCCCGTTCGGCCCGACGAGCGAGACGTGCTCGCCGCGCTCGAGCGCGAACGACACGTCGTGCAGCAGCTCCTTGTCGCCGGCGCGCACCTCGAGCGCGACGGTCTCGACGACGATGCGCCCCGAGCGCTTCGGCTTCAGGAATTCGAAGCCGAGTGTCCGCCGCGCGGGGCCGCCGGCCTCGACCTGCTGAGCCTTGATCCGGCCGATCTGCTTCATTTTCGACTGCGCCTGCTTGGCCTTCGTGTTCTTCGCGCGGAACCGCTCGACGAACCGCTCGAGGCGGGCGATCTCCTCCGCCTGCCGGTCGGCGGTCTTCGCCGCGTGAATCGCCCGCGCCGCCTGCTCGCGGCGCCACACGTGCCACTCGCCCGGGAAGAAGGTCGAGCGGCCGCCTTCGAGCTGCAATACGGCGGTGGTCACCGCCTCGAGGAACCAGCGGTCGTGCGCGACGAGGATCACCGCGGCGTCGATCGTGCGGAGCAGCTCTTCGAGCCATTCGATCGAGTCGATATCGAGATGGTTCGTGGGCTCGTCGAGGAGCAGCAGGTCGGGCTGCGCCGCGAGTGCCCGCGCGAGGGACGCACGCGTCAGCTCGCCGCCGGAGAAGGTGGTGAGCGGCCGGTCGAGATCGTCGTCCGTGAAGCCGAGGCCGCGGATCACCCCCGCCGCGCGCTCGCGCCAGTCGTAGCCGCCTGCGTGCTCGAGCCGCGCCTGCGCGGACCCATACCGTGCGAGCGTCTTCGGATCGTGGTCCCCGCCTGCCATCGCCGCCTCGAGCCGCCGAAGTTCGGTTTCGACGGCGACGAGATCGGAGGTGCCGGCGAGGACGTATTCACGGAGCGGCCGGTTGCTCGTCGCGGGCGGCCGCTGATCGTGGAGGGCGACCCGGGCCCCCTTTTCCCAGGCGAGCTCACCGCCCTCCAGCCTGATCTCGCCCGCGAGCGCTCGGAGCAGGGTGGTCTTGCCGGCTCCGTTCGCGCCCGCGAGAGCCAGCCGGTCACGGCGCTCGACCTTGAAGGAGACCCCGTCGAACAGGGCAGTTCCGGCGATCTCCTTGCGAAGGTTGGATGAAATCAGGACGGCCATCGATATCTGCGGTCAATATGTGAGCAATGCAGCAATCTGGAAGCCTGCGGCGTCGGATGCTGTTTGCGAGTACTGCGCTTGGCGTGCTCATCGGCGCCGTCTTCGTCATTCTGATCGTGACGCTTCGCAACGTACGCGATCAGCAGCGTGCGCGCGGCCATTCCGAGACGGTGATCGCCAGCGCCAACCACCTCGAGCAGATCGTGCTCGACCTCGAGACAGACGCCAGGCGCTACGCGATCACCCGTAAGGGCGTCTATCTCGGCCCGCTCAGGGTCGCGAGCCAGAACTTGCGGTCCGTGTCCAACCAACTCGTCGCGCTTTCGGCGGGCGACCAGACGCGCGAGCTGCGGGCGCAAACGCTTCAAGACGGTGTCCTGCATTACGCGGCCACGTGGGCCTCGCTCGTGATCGAGATTGCAGTGCGCGATCCGAAGAAGGCAAAGGAGCTCGTCATCAGCAGCGCGGGCCTGCGTGAACAAGACCACTTGCGCAAGGAGTTCAATGCGTTCGTCAACACCGAGCAGACGCGCTCGGATGCTTCGCGCGCGCGCGCCGACCGCACCGAGAGTTACGCCGTTGGGCTCGGCGGCGTCGGTCTCGCCGGCTCGCTGCTGTTGATCGGGCTCTTTGCGGTCTACGTCTCGCGACGTGTGGTCGAGCCCGTGCGCCGCGTCGCCCGCGCCACGCAGCTGATCGCGTCCGGGCAGCTCCAGGAGCGAGTCGAGGTGAGCGGTGACGACGAGATCGGCGCGCTCTCGAGCAACTTCAACACGATGGCGGAGTCGATCGAAAGCCATGAGCGGGAGCTCGCGGCCCAGAACACCGGCCTCGAGCTCCTCGCAAGCGAGCTCCGCTCGGTGCTCGACTCGACGATCGACGGCATCGTGCTCACCGACCTCGACGGCAACGTCGAGATCGCCAACCGGCCGATGCAAAGGATTGCGGCCGATCTGCGGATGGGCGATGCCACGAATGTGATCGACCAGCTGCTCTCGATCACGGACAAGATGGCCGATCCCGAGCGCTACGCCGCGACGATGAAACGCCTGCGTGAAAACCCTGAAGAGCCTTCGGTCGATGAGTTCGAGCTCCGCGATAAGTCGCGCGTCTTCATCGGTTACACGGCTCCGGTGCGCGGAGAAGAGGGCTTGATCGGACGGATCTGGACGTTGCGGGAGGTGACGCAGGAACGTGAGCTCGACCGGTTGAAGGACGAGTTCGTCGCGACGGTCTCGCACGAGCTGCGAACGCCGCTCACGTCGATGATGGGCTTCCTCGAGATGTTGCGCGAAGGCGAGGCCGGGGCGTTGCTGCCGAGCAGGAGCGCTTCCTCTCGATCGTGTACCGAAGCTCGGAGCGGCTTCAGCGGCTCGTCGGCGACCTGCTCTTCGTCGCACGTCTCGACGCGAGTGGTATCCAACTCCAGCTCGACGATGCTGTTCGGCTCGAAGAGCTCGTGGCAGAGGCGGTCGAGGCGGCGGCGCTGACGCGCGCTCCCATGAGGTGCAGCTGCAGCTCGAGCCGAACGGGGTTGTCGCTGTGCGCGCCGATCGCGAACGGTTCGCCCAGCTCGTGTCGAACCTGATCTCGAATGCGGTCAAGTTCACACCCGCGGGTGGAAACGTGACCGCGCGGTCTTCGCCGAGCAGGGCAACGGCGTGGTCGAGGTCGAAGACACCGGGATCGGCATTCCGAAGGCCGAGCAGGAGCGGCTCTTCGAACGGTTCTTCCGCTCGTCGACGGCGACCGAGCAGGCGATTCCGGGGACCGGGCTCGGGCTTGTGATCACGAAGGCGATCGCCGAGGCCCACGATGGGCGGATCATCTGCCGGTCTGACGCCGGGCAAAGGCACGACCTTCCGGGTCGAGCTGCCGTTGTAGAAAGAAAACGGCGTCCGGCCTGACTTCCGGACGCCGGACGCACTTGGCCGAGGATGCGGTGAACGGCGACCCTCGAACGGGGGAAACCGATACTGTCGAGCCGCATGAAGATCGTCGTGGCATTCGACCATCGTGGGTGCACCTCCGCGACGCGGTGCTCGAGGTGCTCGCCGGTCACGAGGTGATCGACCTCGGCACGCACGACGCGGTCAAGATCGACTATCCCGACAAGGCGCGCGAGGTCGGCCAGGCGATTCAGTCGCGGTGACGCCGAGCGCGGGGTGCTCGTCTGCGGCTCGGGTGCCGGCGCGGCGATCGCGGCCTGCAAGATGACCGGGATCCGCGCCGCGATCTGCCACGACCTCTACAGCGCGCATCAGGCGGTCGAGCACGACGACATGAACGTGCTCTGCCTCGGCTCGGAGATCATCGGGCCGTCGGTCGCGCGCGAGCTCGTCGAGATCTTTCGTCGCTGCCGATACGACGGCGGCGAGCGGTACGGCGCGGTTGGACAAGGTTGCCGTGATGGAGAAGGAGATGAAGGCATGAACGAGCGGCTGCAAAGCTTGCTGCGCGCGGCCAGTCGATCTGGATCGACGACCTTTCACGGGACTTCGTCGCCGCGGGCGATCTGCGCGGCAGATCGACGAGGACTCCGTCACGGGGCTCACCTCGAACCCGTCGATCTTCCAGAAGGCGATCTCGCCAGGCGACGCCTACGACGAGCAGCTGAAGGAGCTGCTCGCTCGAGACCGACGATCCGCGCGACATCTTCTTCGAGCTCGCCCTCGACGACTTCGCGCGGCCTGCGATGTGTTCCGTCCGGTCTGGGACGGACCGGCGGGGCTGACGGCTACGTCTCGATGGAGGTCGATCCGGGTCTCGCGCACGACACGGCGGGGACGTTCGCGCAGGCGATCTGGATCTGCATCAGGGTCGAGCGGCCGAATCTGCTCGTGAAGATTCCGGCGACGAAGGCGGCCTGCCGGCGATCGAGGACTGCGACCGCCGCGGGATCTCGATCAACATCACGCTGATCTTCTCGCTCGAGCGCTACGCCGCGGTCGTCGAGGCCTACCTGCGCGGGCTGGAGCGGCTCGTCGCGGACGGCGGCGATCCGTCGAAGGTCGCGTCGGTCGCGTCGTTCTTCGTCTCGCGCGTCGACACCGAGGTCGACAACCGGCTCGCCGCAGCTCGGCAACACGGAGCTGCAGGGCAAGCTCGGCGTCGCAACGCGCAGGCTTGCCTACAAGCACTTCGTCGAGGCGTTCAGCCGGCCCGCGGTGGGAGAGCCTGGCTGCCGCCGGTGCCACGAAGCAGCGGCCGTTCTGGGCGTCCACGTCGGCGAAGAACCCCGCCTATCGCGACGTGATCTACGTCGAGGAGCTGATCGGCCCCGACACGGTGAACACGATGCCGCCGGAGACCGTCGAGGCGTTTGCCGATCACGGCGAGGTTCGCGGAGACACGATTCTCGAGGGCTGGCCCGAGGCGGAGCAGCTGCTCGTTGATCTGGCGGCGGCCGGCATCGACTACGACGATGTCGTCGAGGTGCTCGAGGCCGAAGGCGTGCAGAAGTTCGCCGATGCGTTCGACGAGCTGCTGGCAGGGCATCCGCGCCAAACGCGGCGAGCTGGCGGCCGCTTGACCAGTGAGCGAGCGGCGCCGAGCTCGTCGAACGGATCTGGTCGCGCGACGCGTCGGTCTGGACGGCGAAGGACGAGGCGAAATGGCTCGGCTGGCTCGACGAGCCGACGCGGATGCGCGAGGACGTCGACCTGTTGCAGCAGTTCGTCGACGACGCGTCGGGGAGTTCGACGCGGTCGTCCTGCTCGGGATGGGCGGCTCGTCGCTCGCTCCCGAGGTGCTGCGGCATCTCGTTCGGGGTCGAGACCTTCCACGTCCTCGACACGACGCATCCGCAGGCGATTCGCGAGCTGGAGGCGAAGCTCGACCTCCCTCGCACGCTCTTCATCGCGGCGTCGAAGTCCGGCTCGCACGCTCGAGACCCGGTCGCACACCGACCATTTCTGGTCGAAGACGAAGAACGGCGCGCAGTGGGTCGCGATCACCGATCCCGGCTCGAAGCTCGAGAAGCTCGCCCGCAAACGCGAGTTCCGCGGGATCTTCCCGGTGAGCCGACGATCGGCGGCCGCTATTCGGCGCTCTCGCCCTTCGGGATCGTGCCGGCGGCGCTGATGAACGTCGACATCGGCCGTCTGCTCGAGCGCACCGCCGAGATGGTCGAGGCCTGCCGGCACGCCGAGGGCAATCCCGGGCTCGAGCTCGGGCTCTCGCTCGGTGAGGGCTGGCAGGAAGGGCGCGACAAGATCTGCATGCCGAACCAGGACGGCTTCGGCCTCTGGGCCGAGCAGCTCGTCGCGGAGTCGACCGGCAAGCAGGGCAAGGGGCTGATTCCGGCGCCCGGCGAGTCGCCGGACGGCTCGGATCGCCAGGCGCAGGAGGTTCGGCTGCCCGATCCCTACGAGCTCGGACAGGAGTTCTTCCGCTGGGAGTTCGGCACCGCGGTTGCCGGGTCGATCCTCGGGATCAATCCGTTCGACCAGCCCGACGTGCAGGCGGCGAAGGACCGGACGAACGAGGTGCTCGCCGCAGGCGACGTCGAGCTCGAGGACGAGAGCTCCGTCGAGGAGCTGCTCGCGCAGGCGGGCGAAGGCGACTACGTCTGCATCCAGGCGTTCGTGAACCCGACGCCGACCGCGATGGAGAAGGTCGGATGCTCGCCGACCAGGCTCGCGCCCAGACCGGCTGCGTGATCACGCACGGGCTCGGCCCGCGCTACCTGCATTCGACCGGCCAGCTCCACAAGGGCGGCCCGAACACCGGCCTCTTCATCCAGGTCGTCGAGGACTACGGCAAGGAGCTCGGGATTCCCGGCCAGATTCGGCTTCGCGCGGCTGATCCGCGCCCAGGCCGCCGGCGATTTCGCATCGCTGAAAGAGCGCGGCCGCAGGGTCGCGCGCGTCCACCTGGAGGAGTTGATGCAGCTCGGCATGATCGGCCTCGGCCGCATGGGCGGCAACATGACGAAGCGGCTCACCGCGGCCGGGCACGACCTGAAGACGTACGACCCAGGGGTCGGGCGACGGCGTCGACGCTCGCCGAGCTGCGCGACCAACTCGATGCGCCTCGCGCGTTCTGGTCGATGGTTCCGGCAGGGAAGATCACCGAGGACACTTTCCAGAAGCTGATCTCCTGCCGAGCCGGGCGACACGATCGTCGACGGCGGCAACTCGAACTTCCACGACTCGCAGCGCCGCCACGCCGAGGCGAAGGAGCGCCGGCATCCACTTCATCGACGCGGGTGTCTCCGGCGGTGTCTGGGGCCTCGACAACGGCTACTGCCTGATGGTCGGCGGCGACGCCGAGGCTGGCTCCCGGCTCGAGCCGATCTTCAAGTCGCTCGCGCCCGAGGACGGCTATGCGCACGTCGGCGCGTCCGGCGCCGGCCACTTCACGAAGATGGTCCACAACGGGATCGAGTACGGCCTGATGCAGGCCTACGCCGAGGGGTTCGAGGTGATGGAGAAGTCCGAGTTCGACCTCGACCTGCACGAGATCGCCGGGATCTGGCGCTACGGCTCGGTCGTCCGCTCCTGGCTGCTCGATCTGCTCCACGCCGCGTTCGAGGCCGAGGGCCGCACCTCGAGAAGATCAAGGGCTACGTCGAGGACTCCGGCGAAGGCCGCTGGACGATCGCCGAGGCGATTGCCGAGAGACGTGCCGGTGCCGGTGATCACGGCGGCGCTCTTTGCGCGCTTTGCGTCGCGCCAGGACGAGTCGTTCGCGGCGAAGGTGAAATGCGGCGCTGCGCAACCAGTTCGGCGGGCACGCGGTGCAGGCGTCCGAAGACGAGTGAGCGAGGGCGAGCGAACCCACTTCTCGAAGGGCTCGGCCTCGGCGCCGCCCGGAGCCGTGCACGCTCGTCATCTTCGGCGCCTCCGGCGACCTGACCTCGCGCAAGCTGATGCCGGCGCTCTACTCGCTGGCCTACCACCACCTGTTGCCCGAGCGGTTCGCGATCGTCGGTGCGGCACGCAGCGAGGAGACCGACGACGAGTTCCGCGCACGGATGAAGGACGCCGTGAAGGCGCACGCGCGCGACCCGTTCGACAAGAAGGTCTGGGACAAGCTCGCGGCCGGGATGCATTACACACGTCGAGTTCTCCGACGAGTCAACGAGGACAACCTCGAGCCGTTACCTGGCGAAGCGATCGACGAGCAGCACGGGACGAACGGCAACCGGGTCTACTACTTCGCAGTCCCGCCGAGCGCGATCGCGATGCTGATCACGGCGCTCGGCGAGCGGCGCACCGGGACGGCTGGGTCAGGCTGATCATCGAGAAGCCGTTCGGCCCGACCTGACGTCGGCGCGCGAGCTTGAACGCGCTGATCGGCGAGCACTTCACCGAGAACGAGGTCTTCCGGATCGACCACTACCTCGGCAAGGAGACCGTCCAGAACATGCTGGCGCTGCGCTTTGCAAACGGCATTTTCGAGCCGATCTGGAACCGCCAGTTCATCGACCACGTGCAGATCACGGTCGCCGAGTCGCTCGGGATCGAGGGCCGCGCCGCCTTCTACGAACAGGCTGGCGCGATGCGCGACATCTTCCAGAACCATCTGCTCCAGCTCGTCGCGATCACCGCGATGGAGCCGCCGATCGACTTCACCGCCGACTCGGTGCGGAACGAGAAGGTGAAGGTGCTGAAGGCGATCCACACGCCTGGCCCGAAGATCGGTCGTCCGCGGTCAGTACGGGCGCGGGTTCGTCGAGGGCGACGAGGTGATCGGCTACCGCGAGGAAGACGGTGTCGCGCGCGACTCGCACCACCGAGACGTTCGTCGCGGCGAAGCTCTACGTCGACAACTGGCGCTGGGCCGATACGCCGTTCTACGTGCGCATGGGCAAGCGGCTCGCCCGGCGCGAGACGACGATTGCGATTCAGTTCAAGCGCGCGCCGCATCCGCCGTTCGAGGAGGTCGCAGCCGAGTCGCTGCGGCCGAACGTGCTGCTGATCCACGTGCAGCCGAACGAGGGCATCTCGCTCGCGATCGGCGCGAAGGTGCCGGGGCTCGGGATGGCGATCCGTAACGTGAACATGGACTTCCTCTACGGCAGCGGCTTCCGCGAAGGGCGTGCCGGAGGCGTACGAGCGGCTGATCCTCGACTCGATGCTCGGCGACGCGACGCTCTTCACGCGGTCGGACGAGATCGAGGAGCAGTGGGCGCTCGTCGACGCGATGGCGGCGCCGTGGCGCGCGGAGACCATCCAGCGTTCCCGAACTACGCAGCCGGGAGCTGGGGCCCGCCTTCCGCAGACGAGCTGATCCACCGAGACGGACGTTCGTGGCGACGGCACTGACCGAGGACTGGAACGGCCAGGACACGACGATCGCGCGAGATCGAGCGCGAGCTGGCGCGCCTCCGCAGTCGCGTCGAGCGGCGAGGCGTCGAACATGCGCACGAGCGTGATGACGCATTGCGTCTGGGTGCCGCCGGAATGGCTCGAGGCGGCCGAAGGAGACGCTCAGCGGCATGGCCGAGCGCCATCCGTCGCGCACGATCCTTCTCGTTCCGCACGCGGATGAGCCGAACGGCCTCGACGCCGAGGTTTCGGTGCGGTGCTTCGACGCGGCGAGCGCCACATCTGCAGCGAGGTGATCGAGTTGTCCTGCGCGGAAACCGGACGCCGTCGCCCCGGCGTCGATCGTGTTGCCGCTGCTGATCTCGGACGTGCCCGTCTTCTGCCGCTGGCGCGGCGAGCCGGGGTTCGGTGAGCCGGCCTGGGAGCAGCTCGCCGGCGTCGTCGACCGGCTGATCGTGACTCCTCGGAGTGGAGCGACCCCGCTTCGCCGAGCTGGCCGAGTTCTTCGACGGACCGCGATCTCCGACATCACGTGGGCGCACCCGTCCTGGCGTGTGGCGCTCGCGGCGTGCTGGCCCGAGATCCGCATCAGGAGATCCAGATCCGCGGCCCGCTGGCCGAAGCGACGCTGCTCCACGGGTGGCTCGACGCTCGTCTTGAACCGCGCGATCGCCACGATCGAGCAGGCTGACGAGCTCGGTGTCCGGCTCGGCGGTGAGGAGCTGCGGCGCCGCGTGAGGAGCCACTCTCTCCGAGCGATCTGCTCAGCGCGGAGCTCGACCACCTCGAGCGCGACCGGATCTACGAAGAGGCCCTTCTGGCCGTGGCCCGAGAAGCCGGGGTCTGACCCCGGCTACCGCACTCACGCCGGCGCTTCCGATCCTTCAACGAACTCCGTCAAAACGGCGATCGCGGAGGGTTCCGGACCAAAGTGCTTCGAGCACCTCCTGTCTTGCGATGAAGGGCCAGCACTCGGCAGCACCGACAACGCCTGGGTAGCTGTTCCAGCGATCAGCACGTGGATGAAGCGACGGGTCAGCTGCCGCTGCGTTTCGTGCGATGTATCGAAACGTGTTTAGAAGGTGTCCTTCGCTTTCTATGTGTCGGTCGTAGTAGCGCGATCCGAAGAGATGGCCTTTCCGCCGGTACTTGTTGTTGAAAAACGTTGCATATGCACCGTTTAGTCGCTGCATTCCGCGCGCGAGATTTGGCTCTGGTGTCGTAACGAGAAGGTGGTAGTGGTTGTCCATGAGACACGCGGCAAGACAGACCCACCCGTACGTCTCGACGACAGCAGTGAGCTCCGCCAAGAGCCGTATCCGGTCGACGTCCTTACGTACAAGCTTCGTGCCGGCGACGGCGTGAGCGGTCACGTGGTAGGTAGCTCCGGCCGCCTGCATTCGTAACGTACGTGGCATCGCTGTAGCCTGCCGCGGCAACGGGTGAAGCGCTACCCCGAGGCGGCTACTTGGTGCAGATTCGTTACGACTGTTAAGGGGTCTGACCCCCCAGAAGCGCCACCACGTCGTCGTGAACGTGACCGTTGCTGGAGAGAAACGACGCGCCCGGAGTTGGTGACTCGCCGTCGAACGTCGTGCAGCGGCCGCCGGCCTCTTCGACGATCAGCGCCACGGCTGCGTAGTCCCACAGTTGCAGCGACTCGTCGGTCGCGACATCGAGGGCTCCCTCGGCCACGAGGCAGTGCTGCCAGAAATCGCCGAACCCGCGCGTGGCCACGCTCGACGGGCGAGCTCGTGCGCGAGCCCCGCGGCATGTCCGCGGACGAGGTCGTCGAGGCCACGCAGTTCGCCAGCGCACCGACCGCCGAAACGCCGCACCGCTCCCCGCCCGCCCACGCGCCCTCGCCGCGCACGGCCCACCAACGTCGCCCGAGCGCCGGAGCCGACGCGACCGCGACCTCGACCGATCCGCCGCGATCGAGTGCAAGCAGCGTCGCCCACACGGGCACTCCGCGCACATAGTTCTTCGTCCCGTCGATCGGATCGACAATCCAGCGCACGCTGCCGCCGTCGTCACCGAACTCCTCGCCGAACACACTCTCACCCGGCCGCTGCGCAACCATCGCCCTGACCATCTCTTCCACGGCGCCGTCGGCCTCCGACACCGGCGTCAGATCGGGCTTCGTCTCAACTCGCAGGTCGGTTGCCCGGAACCGTCCGAGCGTGATCGCATCGGCGGCGTCGGCGAGCTCGAGTGCGAAACGAAGGTCGGGCCGCAAGGCCCGTCACGTTAGCGGTGGCTACTTGACGACAGCAAAGCGGTCGCCCGTGATCGTGATCCTCGTCGGCGCCGACCGGCCACGGCGCGCGCACCGGCGGGCAGAGAGTCATTGATCGCCCGCACGCGGTAGCCATGCACGAGCCGGCGTCGAGCTTCGTCAACGGCAGACCATCGAGGTCGCCTGCGTGTTCAGCCGCCATTTCGCGTGCCAGGGATAGAGCGTCCGCGAAACCTCGACCTGGTACTTCGACACATTGAAGCTGGGCTCCCAGGCAACAATCGGCTGGGCGTAGACCGCGGGCTTCGATCCCACAGCGGCGATCATGCGACCGGAAGGCGCAACGCCGGAGATGAAGGGCTTTCCGGCGACCGTGACGACCGGCTTCGAGTTCTTACCGAAGCTGATCACGTCGCCCGCCTCACACGCATCCTGCCCGACTGCGGTGTCCTGGTAGATGACCGGCTCCGGGGGCGGGGGAACGCCTGGAACCACCGGGAGCAGACGCTTTCGGAGGAATCCCGACGACGGTTACCGGTACGACGGTCCAATAGAAGCGACCCGTCGGCCAGCCGGAATCCCAGAGGTCGACGCCGGCCTCGGTGCCGGTCGTTTTCGTCGTCGCGTCACCGCCCGGCGTGCTCGCAGCCGACCCGCCACTACTTGCGGACGAGGATGCCGACGCCCCTGTTGAGGCCTCGTTCGGCTTCACCGGCTTGCCTGTGGCATCCACTGCATTGCCCTCGGAGCCGGCACCGGTGAGGTAGGGCTCTGAGCCTGCGGCCGTGACGTCGAGCGTGTTCGCCGGTAGCGGCATCGGACCGCCGATCGTGCGCGGCGCGAAGCTCGGGGAGCCGACGATCGAGCCCGTGAAGATCTTGTTGACGCAGCGGCTGTCCGAATAGATGTAGACGCGGTAGAGCGGCGAGCCCGGATCGAGGCCGCGCGTGATGACGGGCGCGGTTGGCGTCCACGCGAAGCCCGGCGTCAGCCCGTGCACCTGCGGCTTGGTCTTGCCTTGAATGTCCCACCCGTCCGA
Source organism: uncultured Actinomycetes bacterium (assembly GCA_963761365.1). Lineage (GTDB taxonomy): Bacteria > Actinomycetota > Thermoleophilia > Gaiellales > Gaiellaceae > PALSA-600. The sequence goes on from CAVXHB010000003.1 coordinate 163,667, forward strand.
CACCGTGTCGGTGGGGGCGACCACGGCACTCAGCGCTTGCGGGTTGTTCACCGTCGCATAGGTCGGGCTCCAGGGGCCGTAGCTGACGGCAGGAAGCCCGTTCGTCGCACCGCCCACGCCCAGGTTGCGTACGGCGCGGATCCGCCAGTGAATCGTGCCGTATCCGATGGCGGTGTGGAACGTGAAGTACTCGCGTTCGTCGGCGACGTTCGTCGTCGTTTGGAAGGAGACTGCGGGGATGAAATCGGTGTAGAGCACCTCGTACGACGTCGCGCCGTCGACGGGCGTCCAGCGGATCAACCCCTCGGGCGCGGGGAGCTGTGTCGGCACGGTCAGCCATTGCATGTTGATGCCGAACGGAACGCTCCAAGGAGTCGCACGCTGACTGTCGCTCGAGATCCACCGGACATGCGCCCAGAGCGCGTACGGGTCGCCGGTGACCCAAGGAAGCTGCCGCGAGATCGTTTCGGCCGGGAACGGGACGTTGTTGTCCTTGAACACCAGCGTCGAGTCCTGGAAGTGCGAGAGGTGGCGAGCTCGAACTGGTAGCGGCCGCCGTGCTCAGCAACCGGCGACCACGAAAAAGAGGGTGTGCGGGAGAACTCATGCAGGATCGGCTCGTCCGCGCGCAGCAGAAACGCGCGCAGCCCCTTCGGCGCGCCGGGCACGAGCGATCCCGAATTACGACCCGAGGCCTGGGGGATCAGGGCAAGCGCGACCGCGAATCCGGCCAGGAGGGCGAAACGAGGCATCGATTGGATTGTCGGCAGGCTGCGGCTAGGTCTTGAGCGCTGCTTCCAACCAGGCCCCGGTAGCGAGGACCAGGCCGTCCGACCCCGGCCGCCCCACGAGCTGCACCGAGGCCGGCAGGCCCTGCTCGGCGAGGCCGCATGGGAGCGCCAGGACCGGCCAGCCGAGCAGGTTGAACGGGAACGTGAAGCGGACGATCGCCTCGCGCGTGGCGATCTCGTCGACATCGGCCGGGGGCGGGACGAATCCCAGCGTCGGCGTCAGGAGCAGGTCGAATCCCTCGAGCGCGGCGAAGGCCTGCCGCTCGTATTCGACGCGCGCCGCCGTTGCCGCCCCTGCCTCCGTATCCGTCACCTCGAGGCATCGCTCGATCTTCGGGCGCAGGTTCTCGCCGTAGAGCTCGGGTTGTTCGGCGTAGAGCTCGCGGTGGATGCCAGCGACCTCGTGCATGAAGAGCGGTGTTGTCCCCTCCGGGAGTGGAAACGCGACCGGCGCCGCGTCGAGCAGCGCACCCGCCGCTCCGACACGCTCCCGCACGAGCGATCGGCTGCGTCCACCCAGGCGATCCCGACCCGGACGGGGCGCGCCTCCTCGGGCTCGAGCCCGCCGAGCACGCGCATCAACTCCATACAGGTCTCGACATCGCGCGCCATCGGCCCTGCGTGGTCGAAGCTCGGCGCGAGCGGAAAGATGCCGTCGGTGGAGACGAGCCCGTAGGTCGGCTTGAAGCCGACGATCGCGCAACACGCAGCGGGAATCCGGATTGAACCGCCTGAGTCGGGGTTCCGAGTGCCGCGTCGGCAAGCCCAGCGGCGAGTGCAGCGGCGGAACCGCCGCTCGAGCCTCCGGCGATCCGCCCGGGGAACGATGGATTCGGAACCGTGCCGTAGTGGAGGTTCTGCGATGTGACCCCGTAGGCGAACTCGTGCAGATTTGTCTTTCCGACATTCGCGTACCCCGCGCCCTCGAGTGCTTTCACGGCATCGGCAGTCGCACTCGGGATGTGATCGGCGAAGACGGCGGAGCCGTACGTGGTGCGGACTCCGGCGGTGTCGAACAGGTCCTTGACTGCGAGCCGGATCCCCTCACCGGGCTCGAGCTCGGTGATGAAGATGGACCCGAGGCGCCGCTCGTCGGCGCCGACCTCAGGACGTGCGGCTATGCCGCGCGTCCGCTCTGCGTTGCTGACCAGGAGCGCCAGGAGACGACGCAAGCGACCTAAGACAGCCAGAGGTACACGAACCCGACGCCAAACGTTCCGGCGAAGATCAGCAGGAACAGGCCGGTGAGCGACCAGGGGCCCAGCGCATGTTCTTCCGCGCGAGCTCGGGGGTGACCTCGACCGGTTCGCGCAGGTGC
>CAVXHB010000004.1:0-35688 GCA_963761365.1 uncultured Actinomycetes bacterium
CGTCGCGGCCGCCGTTCGACCTGCCCGAAGCCGATACCGAGCTCGTCGCCGGCTACAGCACCGAGTACTCGGGGATGCGCTGGGGGCTCTTCCAGACCGCCGAGTACATCAACATGATCGTGCTGTCGGCGCTCGCGGTGACGCTCTTCTTCGACGGCTGGCACTTCCCGTGGGTCCATTCGCTCGACGCGCTCGGGCCGATCTGGTTCCTGGCGAAGCTCGCGATCCTCGTCACCGCGTTCATCTGGCTGCGCGCCTCGCAACCGCGCCTGCGCTACGACCAGCTGATGCGCTTCGGCTGGAAGGTGCTGCTGCCGGTCGCGACGGTGAACGCGCTCGTCACGGCGCTCCTGGTGGTGTGGGTATGAGCGGTCTTGGTTCCGGCCACCTTCAAGGGCTTCGGCGTGACGCTGAAGCAGGTCTTCAAGAAGCCGATCACGCAGCAGTACCCGGAGTACAAGCGGCCGGTGTATCCGCGCTTCCGCGGCCGCCACCGCCTCCACGTCCACGAGAACGGCCTCGAGAAGTGCGTCGGCTGCTCGCTCTGCGCCGCGGCGTGCCCGGCCGACTGCATCCGGGTCGTCGCCGCAGAGAACACTCCCGACAACCGTGTCTCGGCCGGCGAGCGCTACGCACGCATCTACGAGATCAACATGAGCCGCTGCATCTTCTGCGGCTACTGCGAGCTCGCGTGCCCGTTCGACGCGATCACGCTCGGCAACGACTTCGAGATCTCCGAGTACAACCGCGACGATCTCATCTACACGAAGGACATGCTCCTCGCCGAGCCGATCAAGCAGGTGCCCGTAGCCGATCGGGATCTGTACGACACACCGATCCCGTACTACAAGTCCAACTCCTAGCCGTGGCGAACTTCATCGTCTGGGTCGTCTGGTTCGGCGCGGCATTTGCCTGCATCGCGAGCGCGCTTGCAGTCGTCAGCTTCCGCAACCCGTTCTTCTCCGCACTCGCGCTGATCGGGAACCTCTCGTCGCTTGCCGTGCTCTACCTGTTGCTCGGCGGCGAGTTCGTCGCGGCCGGCCAGGTGCTCGTGTACGGCGGCGCGGTGATGGTGATGTTCCTGTTCGTGATCGCCTACCTCGGCGACCGCACCCTCGAGGCGCCGTGGGCTGGTGGGCCGTCGTGGCAGGCGGTCGGCACCGTGCTCGCGGCCGGCTCGATCCTGGCCGAGGTGATCGTCGCGCTCGCGCTGACGAGCGGCGGCCTCCACCACGAGCCCACGATCCCGCGCTCCTTCGGCTCACCGGCGTCGATCGGCCGTCTCTTCCTCACCGATCACCTGATCGCGTTCGAGGTGACCTCGATCGTGCTGCTGATCGCGGCAGTCGGCGGAGTCGTACTCGGCTCACACGCGCGCACGTTGGAGGACGATGCACGGTCCTGACGTCCGCTGGTACCTCGTGCTCGCCGCGCTGCTCTTCGTCACGGGCGCGCTCGGCGTGCTCATCCGCCGCAGCCCGCTGATCATCCTGCTCTCGGTCGAGATCATGCTCAACGGCTCGAACCTGGCGCTGATCGCGTTCGCGCGGCGCTTCGGTCACGAGGACGGGCAGGTGTTCGCGATCGCGGTGATGGCGATCGCCGCCTCCGAGGTCGTCGTCGGGCTCGGGCTGATCGTGGCGATGGGCAGACGTAACGTCGAGCTCGACGTCGACAAGTTGCGGACGTTGCGCGGATGAATGCGGCCGCCTGGATCTGTCTTGGACTGCCTTTGGCGTCCACACTCGCGATCGCGGGCGCGGGAACCCGCATCTCGCGGCGCGGCGCAGGCTACCTCTCGACCGCGACGACCTTCGGCGCGTTCGCGGCGGCAATCGTCGCCTTCGTCGTCATGCTCGGCAAGGATGCCGGCGACCGCGCGCACGCGACCACATCGTGGACGTGGCTCTCGGCGGGGCAGTACCACTTCGGATTAACGCTTGCTGACCGACCAGCTGAGCGTGATGATGATGCTGATCGTCACCGGGGTCGGTGGGCTGATCGTCGCCTACTCGGTCGGCTACATGGACGGCGAGGACGAGGAACGCCGCTACTTCGCCTACATGTCGCTGTTCGTCTTCTCGATGCTGCTGCTCGTGCAAGGCGGCACCTTGCTGATGCTGCTCGCCGGCTGGGGCATGGTCGGCCTCTCGAGCTATCTGCTGATCGGCTTCCACCAGGACCGGCCATCGGCGGTCGCGGCGGCGAAGAAGGCGTTCGTGATGAACGCGTTCGGCGACGCGACGATGGTGCTCGCGCTCTTCCTGCTGATCCAGCACACGGGCAAGCTCGACTACGCGGGTGTCTTCGCAGCCTCGCCGCACGGCGGTGCGATCGCAAACCTGATCGCGCTCGGCCTGCTCGGCGGCGCCGTCGCCAAGTCGGCGCAGATTCCGCTCCACACATGGCTGCCCGACGCGATGGAAGGGCCGACGCCGGTAAGCGCGCTCATCCACGCAGCGACGATGGTGACCGCCGGCGTCTACCTGATCGTCCGCACGCACGTCCTGTTCGAGAACGCGTACCTCGTCGAGGACCTGGCGGCCGGGCTCGGCGCGGCGACGCTGCTGATGGCGGGCCTGATCGCGCTCGTGCAGTTCGACATCAAGCGCGTGATCGCGTACTCGACGATGTCGCAGATCGGCTACATGTTCGTCGGCGCAGCGGCGGGCGCGTATCCGAACGGCATGTTCCATCTGATGACGCACGCCTTCTTCAAGGCGCTGCTCTTCCTCTCTGCAGGGATCGCGATCCACGCGCTGACCGGTGAGCAGGACATCCGCAAGATGCGCGGGCTCGGCCGCACGATGCCGCACACGCGGATCGTGTTCCTGATCGGCTCGCTGGCGCTCGTCGGGATTCCGCCGTTCGCGGGCTTCTTCTCGAAGGACTCGATCCTCGCGGCGCTGCTCGATCGCGGCGCCTTCGGCTACGTGCTGTTTGCGTGCGGGCTCGCGGGCGCGTTCCTGACCGGGATCTACACATTCCGACTGTTCTTCACGGTCTTCGGGAAAGAGGGTGACGCGCAGCCGCACCTGCACGGCAAGGCCGAGGGTCCGATCTCGATGGTGTGGACGGTGACCGCGCTCGCCGGGCTCTCCGTCGTCGGCGGCTTCCTGCAGTTCGCACCGATCTGGACGCCGCTCTCGACGTGGCTCGCGCCGGTCGCACGGCCGTTCGCGGAGGCGTCGAGCTGGCAGGAGGGGATCGCCTCGGCCGCAGCGGTCGGCGTCGGCCTGGCCGGGATCGGGCTTGCCTACGCGATGTACGTGCGCCAGACGGTTCGCGTGCCGCGCACCTGGACGCTGCTCGAGCGCAAGTTCTACTGGGACGAGCTCTACAGCCTCGTCTTCTACAAGCCCGCTGACCTGATCTCGCGCGGCCTCGGCCGCTTCTTCGAGCAGCCGGTGATCGCCGGATCGATCGACGAGGTGACGCGCGGCTTCCGCCTCGGCGCGGGTGAGGTCAGCCGCGCGCAGAACGGGCTCGTGCGCTCCTACGTGCTCGCGCTCGCAAGCGGCGTCGGCGTCCTCGCAATCGTCTTCATCACGACGCGATGACGCACTGGCTGACAACCATCCTGATCGTCCTGCCAATGGCCGGCGCGCTCGCGATCTGGCTGGTGCCACTGCCGCGGGTCTGGATTGGCTCACTGGCGACGCTCGTGTCGCTCGTCGAAGTCGGCTTCTGGATCGAGGCGGTGCGGCGATTCGACTTCAACAGCGGTGCGCTCCAGCTTTCACAGCGGCACGCGTGGTTCCGGGACCTTGGCGTCAGCTGGCACGTCGGGCAGTTCGGCTTCTCGTTGTGGCTGGTCGGACTCACCTCGATCTGCGGCGCGGCGGCGTCGATGTACGCGTGGTGGGCCGGCCGCGAACGAGCGCGTGCGTACTTCGGGCTGCTGCTCTTCCTGACCGGCGCAGTCGTCGGCGTCTTCTCCGCGCAGGACCTGGTCGTCTTCTACGCGTTCTTCGAGGCGATGCTGATCCCGCTGTACGTCCTGATCGGCGTGTGGGGCGGAGCCGGGCGGCTGCGCGCGACGATCACGTTCATCGTCTACACGGTCGCGGGATCACTGCTGATGCTCGCGGCGATCGTCGTCTACGGCCTCCAGCAGGGGACGTTCGACCTGACGCAGATGGGGACGAGCTCGAACGACTGGCTCTTCCTCGGCTTCGCGATCGCGTTCGCGGTGAAGGCGCCGCTCTGGCCGTTCCACGGCTGGCTGCCGGACGCCTACCGCGAGGCGCCCGCCGAGGTGTCGGGATTGTTGTCGGGCGTGATCTCGAAGGTCGCCGCGTACGGCTTCCTGCGGATCGCGATCGCCAAGTTCCCGGGCCCGACGCACGACTTCCGCGTGCCGATCCTCGTACTCGCATCGATCGGGCTCGTCTACGGCTCGCTGCTCGCGTTCCGCGCGCCCGACATCCGCGGCGTGATCGCGTACTCGTCGCTCGCGCAGATGGGGCTGATCACCTACGGCTTGTTCGCCGCGAACGACCTCGGCTTCAACGGCGCCGTGCTGCAGATGGTCAACCACGGGCTGATCTCGATGACGCTCTTCCTGCTCGCCGGGATGGTCGAGCGGCGCACGGCAACCGGTGAGCTCGTCTCTGCTCGGCGGGATGGCCCGCGGGCGACCGGCGCTTGCGACCGTATTGATGACGACCGGGATCATCGCGCTCGCCGTGCCGCTCTCGTCCAACTTCGCAGGCGAGTTCCTGATCCTCGCCGGCGTCTTCCAGCAGGGCTGGGCGTGGGCGGTGATCGGCGCGGTCGCGATCGTGCTCGCTGCGATGTACATGCTGCGGCTGATCTCCGCCGTGCTCCATCAGGACGTCGGGCCGGCGGTCAGTGACGCAGCGCTCGACTTGCGCCGCGGCGAGCTCGCGATCGTCGTGCCGCTCGTCGCGCTGCTGCTCGCGCTCTCGGCGTGGCCGGCGGCGGTCAGCGACCACTCGTTTGTCTCTGCGCCGACGGGATACACCTGTTACGCGCCTCCCTGTGACGTGCTGCCATGATCAACAAGCCGCACGTCGACTGGTTCGCGCTCTCGCCGTCGCTGGCGATGATCGGCGCTGCGGGCCTGCTGCTGCTCGTCGCCGTGTTCGTCCCGAAGCGCGTCCGCAAGCAGGTCTCGGCGACAACGGCCGGGGCAGGCTTCATCGCGGCGTTCGTGCTCGCGATCGTGCTCGCCGACAAGAGCCCGCACGCGACGACCGAGGTCGTGCGACTCGATCTTCCGCGACCGTTGGGCGGCCGTCGCACAGGTGCTGATCGCGGGCTGCGGTGTCGTCGCGGTGCTGATCTCCTACGGCGAGCGCTGGCGCGACGAGCACGTCGCCGAGTACTACGCGCTGCTCGCCGCGGCCGGCGCCGGGATGGCGTTCTTCGTGCAGGCCTCGAACCTGATGACGCTCTTCCTCGGGCTCGAGTGGTTCTCGATCTCGCTCTACGTGCTCTGCGCGATCGACATCGACCTGGTCGGGTCGCTCGAGGCCGGGCTCAAGTACCTGATCATCGGCGCGGTCGGCTCGGCGACGCTGCTCTTCGGCTCGGCACTCGTCTACGGGACGACCGGCCAGCTCAGCTTCGACAAGATCGCTGCCGCGGGCCACTCGCACGACTCGATGCTCGTGCTCGGGCTCGCGATGATCGTCGCCGGGCTCGCGTTCAAGACCTCGGCGGCGCCGTTCCACATGTGGACGCCCGACGCCTACACCGGGGCGCCGACCCCGGTGACCGCTTTCATGTCGTCGGCGACCAAGGTCGCCGCGCTCGTCGTCACCTACCGGCTGCTGCTGACCGCATTCCCCGACGAACGAGCGCCTGTGGACATGGGCGATCGCCGGCATCGCGATCGCCTCGCTCGCGATCGGGAACATCGCGGCGCTCGTGCAGCGCAACGTGAAGCGGCTGCTCGCGTACTCGTCGGTCTCGCACGCAGGCTTCATGCTGATCCCGATCGCCGCCGCGAACGCGCTCGGCGGGCGGGCGCTCATCTACTACCTGATCCCCTACTGCGCGATGTCGCTCGGCGCCTTCGCGGTGATCGCCGCGCGCGAGCGCGAGCTCGGCGCGCCGGTGACGCTCGACAACCTCGCCGGCTTCGGCTGGGAGCGGCCCTTCCTCGGCACCGCGATGGCGATGTTCATGTTCGGCTTCCTCGGCTTCCCGCTCACCGGCGGGTTCATCGGCAAGTTCTACGCCTTCGCCGCCGCGTACCGGCACGGCTGGTGGTGGCTGATCGTCGCCGGCGTGATCGGGACGATCGTCTCGGCGGCGTACTACCTCGCCGTGGTGCGCTCGATGTTCCTCCGCGACCGGGTCGAGCTGCAGATGGCACCCGCCGGCGGCTCACCGCCGCGCGACCTCGCCCTCAGCGCGGGCGTGGCGATCTGCCTCGTCGTGACCGTGGGCTCGTTCTTCGCGGTGCAGCCGCTGATCGACGTGGCCCGCTCGGCCGCGTCCGCGTTGCCGTTCTGACGCCTGGTCTCGGATTGCGCGCTGCAGCCGTCGCTGTCGATTGGCTCCGCGGACGAGCGTTGCGGTTGCGTACAACGAAGGTCTGACCCGTTACGGCTTCGCGGCCGCAGCTCGGCGAGGCGCCGCACGTACGGCGCAACCGCAACCCCGGCCTTGATCGCGAACACGCCGAGGCACGCGACGAGCGACGAGACGGCGAGGGGCGGCACACCGTGGATCGCGTTCGAGCGGACCTCGCAGGAGACGATCAGCAACACGAGCGCGACGCCCCACAGCAAGGCCTGGAGCGCGACCACCGCGTCGTCGCGGCGGTCGAGGTACCCACCGAACGCAGCGATCGCCGCGACGGCGGCAAAGGGCACAGCGGTGAGGAGGGCGTCCAGCGCGAGCCCATGCGCGTCCACGGGAATCGGCAACCGCCGCCAACGCGACGAGCAGACCCGGGAAGTAACGCCGTCCCACGGCTCATTAGCTTCGCGCTCGGGCCGGACGGTCCTTCTATGCTCGCTCGGCCGTGGCGACTCTCACCTGGCTCGGCCACTCGGCCTTCATGCTCGGCAGCGACCGGGGCAAGCGGATCTACGTCGACCCGTTCCTGACCGGCAACCCGAAGACGCCGGAGGACGAGAAGGTGCCCGACCGGGTCGACGTGATCTGCGTCACCCACGGCCACGGCGACCACGTCGGCGACACGGTCGAGCTCTCCAAGCGCTTTCCCGACGCCCCGATCGTCTGCCAGGTCGAGCTGAAGGACTGGCTCGGCGGTCAAGGGGCCAACATCGGGGAGATGCCCGGGTTGAACAAGGGCGGCTCGATCGAGCTGGACGGGATCACCTACGCGCTCACGAACGCGTTCCACTCGTCGAGCACACCCGACGGCACCTACGCCGGCGAGGCCTGCGGGATCGTGATCAAGCTCGAGGAGGAGCTGACGGTCTACTTCGCCGGCGACACCTGCGTATTCGGGGACATGCAGCTGATCCGCCACCTCTGGGGCCCCGATTACGCCGCGCTGCCGATCGGCGACTACTTCACGATGGGGCCGCGCGAGGCTGCGATCGCGATCGACATGCTCGGCAACCCACGCGTCATCCCCTGCCACTGGGGCACATTCCCGCTCCTGCGCGGGACGCCCGACCAGCTGCAGGAAGAGGCGGAAAACGCGACGATCGTGCGCATGGAGCCCGGCGACACGATCGAGCTCGAGTGACCTACTCGATCGCCGCGTGCGACCTGGACGCCGGGCAGTGGGGGGTCGCGACGCAGTCGAAGTTCCTGGCGGTCGGCTCAGTCGTCCCGTGGGCCGAGCCTCACGTGGGTGCGATCGCGACCCAGGCATACGCGAACCCGCGCTACGGCCCCGAGGGGCTGCGCCTGCTCCGCGAGGGACGCTCGGCACGTGAAGTGGTCGACGGCTTGACCGCCGGCGACGACGGCCGCGACCACCGACAGCTCGGCGTCGTCGACGCGAAGGGCGGGAGCGCGACGTTCACCGGTGACGAGTGCATGGACTGGGCAGGCGGCATCGCGGGAGACGGGATTCGCGGCACAGGGAAACATCCTGGTCTCCGAGGCAACCGTCACAGCGCTCGCCGACACCTTCGCCGCGACGGCGGGACGGCCGCTCGCCGACCGGCTGCTCGACTGCCTCGCGGCTGCGCAAGCCGCCGGCGGCGACCGCCGCGGGCAGCAGTCGGCAGCCTTGCTCGTCGTCGAGCGCGACGGTGGTTATGCCGGCCTATCGGACAAGCTCGTCGACCTGCGCGTGGATGATCACTCCGATCCGATCGGAGAGCTCGCCCGCCTGCACCGCATCCACCGCGCGCTCTTCGGCGCCACGCCGCGCGCAGATTGGCTGCCGGTCGACGCCTGCGCTCGCCGATGAGCTGCGCGAGCACCTCGCCCGGCTCGGCTACGACGGGCGAGCTCGAGTCGGCCTTCGCCCGCTGGGCGGGGACGGAGAACCTCGAGGAGCGCGTCGAGGGAATCGACCAGATCGACCCGGTCGTGCTCGAGGAGCTCCGTAACAGATGACCGGGTGGGAAGCCGTGCATCTCGACGAGCTGGACGAGATCCCGGTCGCAGGCGTCGTCTGGCATCCGGTACGCAGGCGACTCGGCATTCGCGCGTTCGGGATCAACGCCTACTCCGCCGAAAAGATCGGCGGTCATGTGATCGAGGAGCACGACGAGTCGACCAGCGGCGCCGGCGGGCACGAGGAGGCATACGTCGTCGTGCGCGGCCGCGCCACCTTCACGATCGGCGGCGAGACCCAGGACGCACCCGCCGGCACGATCGTCTTCATCAGCAACCCGGCGCTGAAGCGCGTGGCGGTGGCTGAGGAGGAGGACACGCTCGTGCTCGCAATCGGCGGCGAGCCTGGGCGCGCCTTCGAGGTCTCGGCGTGGGAGAGCTTCTTCGCGGCTGCACCGCTGCTGGATGCCGGACGCTTCGACGAAGGGATCGCGCTGATCGAGCAAGCGCTGCATGAGCATCCCGATAATCCGAGCGTCCTCTACAACCTCGCCTGCGCCGAGTCGCGCGCGGGCCGCGCCGCCGACGCACTCACGCATCTCGGCCAAGCCGTGGCGATCAACGAGAAGTACGTCGAGTTCGCCCGCCGCGACCCCGACTTCGCCGCGATCCGCGACGACCCCAACTTTCCCTAGCGAACGAGGTACCCGGTGATGTGCAGGAACGGCCCGCCTTCCTTGCCGTTCTGAACGCCGGGCGCAAAGCGAATGTGATGGACACCACGCCGGGCCCAGCGCCAGGCAAACAGCACGGTGCCCGGAATCGAATGGCCCGAGCTCGACTTGTTCTGCCAGATCCCGGTGCGGTCGAAGGTCTCGCGCCCGTCGATGAAGACACGGGCATGCCCCGCCTCGCAGCATGTCTCACCGAGCGTGCCGAAGAACGCGACCGCCGAGGCAGTGAATCGCAACCGTGTCCCCGATCCCCACGCTCCGGTTCACCTGCCGCGCACCTGCCCATGCGTCACCCGCGGGAACGGCACCGCCGGGATCGAGCGCGCCGGCCGCAATCTCGAGCGCGAGCCCGCCGTTGGCCTGCCAGGCGGTGGTCATTGCCGTCGGCGCGGGCCCGTCGAAGAAACGGCCGAAAGAGCCATTCGCTGCGCGATCCGACAGGGCGGCGGCGGCATTCGTCAGGATCCACGTCCGCGCGAACGTTGCTTTCGCAGCGGTCGCAAGCGCGTACATCGCTTCGACCAGCGGCTCGACGATGTCGTTTTCGGCCTGAAGGTCGACGAAGACGCCGGCCCCGTCGGACAGATCGGACACGACGGCGCGCCCTGACGCGAGCGCATCGCTGCGGTAGCGGGCATCTCCGGTGGCGCGCGCGAGCTCGAGCCCGCTCCAGATCATGTCGCCGTTGACCGAGGCGAAGAAGCGATGCGGCACCTGCTTACAGTTCTGCCCGTCGTCGAAGACGTAGACAGAGTAGAGCGGGACTTTCGGGTCGAGAAACCGCGCCCGCACGGCCGCATAGCGTTTGACAGCCGCGTCCAGATACCCATGCTGCTTCGTCGCGTCGAAGAGAAGCAGCCCAGCCTTGATCGCATTCGCATCGGTCTCGAGCGTCTTCAGCTGATTGTCCTGCCCGTGCGGCTGCTGGTAGCGGATGTCGGGGCAGGCGCCGAGCGCATACAGGTCACTCCCGTCGACATACGCAAATGCCAATCCCGCTTTCCCGAGCGCGTTCGGATCGTTGAGCACCGCGTACTCGCGTAGCGCTGCGATCGCGTCCCATTCCGGGACGTCGCTCCACGACCCGCACGTGCCCGTGCACGGCGCGGGATAGCTCGGCGCGGTCGCGAACAGCTCGCGCATTGCGGGCAGCACCGCAGGGTCATGGGTCGTCTGCCAGCGCAGCCAGAGCGCGTAGGTCAGCGAGTCGTCGCCCCAGTCCTGGTTTCCCTGCCCGCATGCGGCGCTGACGTCGCAGGCGTTCCAGTGCCCACCGCCTGCGTAGAAGACGTGCAGGAGCGTTGCCGTCGCCTGGTCGCCGGCTTTCCCGAAGGTGATGGCCGAGCCACGTGCGGGAGCACCGCCGAGCGCGAGCACAGCCAGCAGGAGGGCAGCTTTAGCCACCGGGAAGACGTACCCCACTCGCCAGCTCTCGAAGCGCGGGGACCGGATCGGCCTCGGGCCGCGCGACGAGCAGCACGGCGCCATACCCTTCGGCGGGCGTGAGCGCGTCGACGACCAGCTGCAGGCCGATCGCAAGAGCGAAGGCCTTGTGCGCCTGCTCGCCGCCGAACGGCCGCAACTCGTCCTCAGTCGCACGACCGGCGAGCACATCGCCGTAGGTGAGGTTCCCCATCGAGACGTCGGCGACGATCGGCCGCCCGTCTGACGACGGGATGGCGATCGCGAGCGGATTGGTGCCGGCGAGCTTCGGACCGCCCTCCGGATGGCCAAGGCGGCGTGGTGAGGTTGCAGTCAGAACCGCGACGAGACCGCCGTCGGCGAGACGTCGCACCCAGTGGCCGAGCATGCCGGTCGGAAACGTCGCGCCGCAGACGACGAGCCGGGCGTGGTCGGGCGGGTCTGCAAGCTGCGCGTCGCACACGGCGTCGAGGACGAGGTAGCCGAGCGCGCCGTTTCCGTCCCAGCGCTCGTAGCCCGGCTCCGAGACGAGGCGCCGCGGCTGCACATCCGTCCGCAACTCGCTCCACGTCTCGAGCCACTCGATCCGGCGGACGCCGTGCCCTTTGCGGCCCGAGTCCTCGGCGGCGAGGAAGTGCGCCGCGAGCACCTCGACATCGGCCGCGCCGAACCCAAGCGCCGCTAGACGTTCCCGGGCTTCGTCAGGAGACAAGCGGCAGCGTCTTCGTGAAGCCGCCGCTTCGGCTCGCGTCGAGCGCGCGGGCGATCTCGAAGATCGCCTCGGCCGGCTCTGACTCCGGGTCGGAGAGGACGAGCGGCACGCCCGAGTCGCCGGCCTCACGCAGGCGGGCATCGAGCGGCACGTGCCCGAGCAGCGGCACGCCGAGTTGCGTCGCGAGGCGCTCGCCGCCGCCGAAGCCGAAGACCTCCGAGGTCATGTTCTCGACGACACCGAGCACCTGAAGGCCGATCTTCTGCGCCATCGCAGCCGCACGGCTCGCGACCTCCTGCGCGAGCGGCTGCGGCGTCGTCACGACCACCGCTTCGGCACGCGGCAGCATCTGGCCGAGCGAGATCGAGACGTCGCCCGTGCCGGGCGGCATGTCGACGACGAGCACGTCGAGCTCGCCCCAGTGGACGTCCTGCAGGAACTGCTCGAGTGCGCGATGCAACATCGGCCCGCGCCACATCAGCGGCGCGTTGTCGTCGGTGAAAAAGCCGATCGACATCAGCTTCAGGTCGTGCCGGACCGGCGGAATCATCAGCCGGTCGACGAGGATCGGCTTCTGGTTGATCCCGAGCATGTGCGGAATCGAGTGCCCGTAGATGTCCGCGTCGAGCACGCCGACCTCGCGTCCGAGCGTCGCGAGTGCAGCGGCGAGGTTGACCGCGAGTGACGACTTTCCGACGCCGCCCTTGCCCGAGACGACGGCGATCACGCGCGTCGTCGGATCGAGTTGAATCGTCTTGTCGTCGGCCGCGCGGCCGCCGCGCAGCTTCGAGGTCAGCGCGGCACGCTCGTCAGGCGTCATCACGTCGAAGTCGAGCCGCACCGACGAGACGCCCTCGAGGCCCCCGACCTCCTTCGCGACCTGATCCTGAAACGACGAGCGAAGCGGGCAGCCCACGACGGTGAGCGCGATCCGGACGCTGACGTCGCCGCCGTCGATCGCGATGTCACGCACCATGTCGAGCTCGGTGACCGGCTTGCGCAGCTCCGGGTCGATCACGTTCCCGAGCGCGCTGAGAACGCTTGCATGCGTTGGTGACATCAACCCTGAGCGTAGCGAGCCAGCAGCCACTCGTGAACCTCGGGAACCCGATACTCGGCAAGCGTCAGGTGCCCGTCCTCCTTCGTGAGCCGGGCCTCTACGCCGGGAATGTGCTCGGAGAGCCACACGCCGTGGCCGTACGGCACGAACTTGTCCTGCTCGCCCTGCAACAGCAGGACGGGGACGCGGATCGAGGCAAGGTCGAATCCCCATGGCCGCAGGAACACCAGGTCGTCGTCGAACCAGCCGTCGCCGCTCGACTCGATCCCCGCGCGGATGTGGTCGAGCAGGAACTCCGCGAACGCGTCCGTCGCAACGAGGCGATCGGAGGGCCCGAGCAGCGTCTGCCACAACTCGACCAGCTGTCCCGGCGTTGCCGCGAGCAGATCGGCGCGGTCGCGCGCAGCCGCGGCCTTGTGCCCCGCCTCGTCATCGCGCGCAACCTTGAACTCTTCGATGTTCTGCTCGCCCATGCCGGCAAAGAAGTCGAGTCCTTCGGCGTCGTACGGCGCAACCGACGCGAGCGACGCCGCGGCGGCGACGCGTTCGGGCAAGAGCGCGGCGGCAGCGAGTGTGTGCGGGCCGCCGCCGGAGATTCCCCACACGCAGAACCGTTCGACGCCGAGCGCGTCACAAACGGCCGCGATATCACCGGCGCAATCGGCGACGGTACGTCCCTCGTGCCGCGTCGAGCCGCCATACCCGGGACGGTCGTACGAGAAGAGGCGAATCCCCCGCTCCGCCGCGTCGCGCACATGCGGCTCGTAGAGCGTGCTCGATCCGGGCGTGCCGGAGATCGTCAGCACCGGAACGCCCGCCGGATCGCCGCCCTCACGAACGGTGAGCGTGCGGCCGTCTGGTGTTATGACCGCGCGGGGCTTCACGTGCCGAGAGCATCCGTGATCTGGCGGCACAACGCAACGCTGCCCGCGGCGACGACACGCGAGCGCGCCTTCAGGTCGAGCGGCGCCGCGCCGATCGGCGGCGTGTCGAACAGCTCGATCGCGAACCCGCGCTCGCGTACGACGAGCTGCGCCGCGGCGAAGTCGACGGCCCGCGACGGCTTGAGGCAGACGACCGCGTCGGTGCGGCCGGCCGCGAGATGGCAGTACGTCAGCGCCTGCGCGCCCATCACGCGGACGCGGTCGGTGAGCGGGGCGAGCACTTCGAGGCTCTCGCCGATCAGCGTCGCCTTCGTCGCCTCGAGCGACAGCATCTCGATGAAGTCCTTCGGTGCCGCCGGTCAGCGGCTTGCCGTCGAGAAACGCGCCGCCGCCGCGAACGGCATACCACTCCTCGTTCGCGCCGAAGTCGTAGACGTAGCCGAAGAACACGTCGTCGATCGTGTCGCCGTCGGCGACCGCAACGCAGAAGCAGAAGTACGGGATCCCGCGCTCGGCGTTCTGCGAGCCGTCGATCGGATCGACGAGCACCGTGTATCGCCCTTCGCCCTTGAAGCCGATCTCCTCGGAGACGATGCGCACGTCGTCGCGCTCGAAGTGCTTGAGCGTCGCCGACTCGACCGCCTCGTCGAGCGCGCCGGTGTCGTCGCCACCTTCGCCGCGACCGACCACCCGCTCGCGCTCCTCGCGCGTGGGCATCGCGTACGAGCACGGCCTTCACGTCGGCGACCGCCGCCCGGCAGAGCTCGAGCCACGGGCTCATACGGGGTGGAGCAGGAGGCCGGAGGTGAGCTTGGGGTAGAAGAACGTCGACTTCTGCCGGCATCGTCTCGCCGCGCTTCGCGAACTCCGCCACCTGCTGCGACCGTTGGCGCCCGCACGAGGAACGCCGCCTCGTACATGCCGCTGTCGACGGCGTCGATCGCCTCCTGCGCATTCGGCGTGTACTCGACGTCGCTCGCGTACCGCTCGACCTCGCGCGCATCGAGCTCGTCGTCGGAATCGACGCGGAAGAAGTTGCCCTGGCAGTAGAACGCGAGCGCGTCCTCGTCCCAGGTCGACGTCATCATCCCGTCCGGACCGGACTCGAGGGCGGGGACGACCCGATGCGTCGGGAAGATCTCGAGCCCCGGGCTCCGCGTCGAGACGAGCACGGCAAACGTGTGCGTTGCCTCTGGATGCTCCTCGCGGAACGCAACCGCGGTCTCGTAGCGGTGGTGGCCGTCGGCGATCAGAAGCGGACCTGGGAGCTCGAGCTCCTGCGGCGGCAGCCTCCACATGCGCGTGCGCACGCCGCTCTCCTCGACATCGAGGTCCGGGTCGCGGTCCGGCCGCGAGACGGGCGGGTCACCGTCGTAGAGCAGAAAGATCGGCTCGAGCTGCGTCCGCGTCGCACGCACGATGTTCAGACGGCCTTCCTTCACGTCGGCATGCGTTCGCTCGTGCGGCAGCACCTGACCGGCCGAGTAGGGCGTCACCTCGATCGAGCCGGCGACCCCTTCGCGGCTGCGCTCGATCCCGTCCGGGCCCTTGTAGTCCTGCTCGATCCACCAGAGCGCCGGCTCCTCCTCGCGGAGCACACCCTCCTTGCGCCAGGCGGCAAGCGACTCGGCCGCCTGCTCGGGAGACTCGGGCAGCGTCAGGTGGACGATGTTGTGGGGATTGGCGTCGAGCAGGTCCTCGCGCTGCTCCGGGCCGATCACGTCGTAGGGCGGTGCGACGAGCTCGGCCAGCGGCCCTGCGCTCTCGTCGAAACGGAGCGCCCGAAACGGCGAGAGCGTGGGCACGATCTGAGGCTACCGAACTCGCCGAGCTCGTCCTAGAGTGGGTCGTGATCTCCGAGCTTGCAGAAGACCGCGTCGTCGAAGGCTGTCTTCGCGGTCAAGGCGAAGCGGAAGCTGCGCACGAAGGGCGGTGCCCCGTACCTCGCGCTCGAGCTCGTCGACCCGTCCGGGCGCATCGATGCGCGCGTCTGGAACGACGTCGAGCTCCTCGACGGCCGCTTCGCCGAGGGCGACGCCGTGCGCGTGCTCGGCCGGGTCGAGCGGTTCCGCGACCGCCTCCAGCTCGACGTGCGCACGCTGGAGTCGACCGATGTCGACCCGGCGTCGCTCACGCCGACCGCCCGCCGAGACGCCGAGGAGCTGCAGGGTTTCCTCGAGTTCCTCGTCGGCGAGTCTGACGCACGAGGGCCTCGCAGCGACCGTGCGCGCGGTGCTCGCCCAGTGCGATCTCGCCGCCTACCCGGCGACACCGGACGCCCATCACTCCTACGCAGGTGGGTTGCTCGAGCACACGGTCGGCGTCGCCACGCTCTGCCGCGAGACGGCGCAGCTCCATCCGCGACTGCGCGGCGAGCTCGTGCTCGCGGCCGCGCTCGTCCACGATGTCGGCCGGACGCTCGAGCTCACCCGCGGGCCGGCGTTCACGCCGACCGACGAGGGCCGCCTGCTCGGCCACGTGCATCTCGGCCTGCGCCTGATCGAGTCGCTCGCGACGGGGCTGACTCGGCGGAACAGAAAGCCGAGCTGCTCCACTGCGTCGCCGCGCATCACGACATGCGCGCCGCACGCACGGCGGAGGCGGCGGTGCTCTACCACGCGAACCAGCTCGACTCGATCGCCGCCACGCGCCCCGTCGAGTGATCGGCGTTGACTGCTGCGCTGTTACTCGCCCTTGGCGCGAGCCTCGCGTGGGGAGTCGCCGATTTCGTCGGTCCGTGGCAGGCACGCGACGCTCGGCGCGCTGCGCGTGATGCTCTGGGCGCAGCTCGGCGGAGTGATCGTGCTCGGCATCGTCGTTGCAGCGCGAGGCCACGGGCCACACGACTGGCGCGTGCTCTGGGCGATTCCGGCGGCGATCTCGGGAACGCTCGGCCTGTACGCCTACTACCGCGGGATGGCGACGGGAACGATGGCCGTCGTCGCGCCGATCGCAGGCGCCTCCGCGATCGTGCCGGTGATCTTCGGAATCGCGACCGGCGACCGGCCGCGCACCGTTCAGTTCGCCGGGATCGGGTGCGCGATCGTCGGCGTCGTCCTCGCATCGCAGGAGCACCAGGAGGGCGGAAAGCGGCTTGCGGCGGGCGTCGGGCTCGCGCTGCTGGCCGCGATCGGCTTCGGGTTCTACTTCCCGCCGATGCACGCCGCCGGCGCGGCGGATCCATGGTGGGCGTCGTTCGTCTTTCGGATCACGGCCGCCGCGCTCGTGATCGGCGTCGTCGTGCTCCGTCGGCCGAGCATCCGGGTCGGCCGGCTGGTCGCTCGCAATCGTCCTCGGTGTCGGCGTCGGCGACACACTCGGCAACTTGCTCTTCGCGGCCTCGGCCGGCCGCGGTCTCGTCAGCCTCACCTCGGTGCTCGCCTCGCTCTACCCGATCGTCACGGTGATCCTGGCCGCGCTCGTCCTGAAGGAGCGCGTGGCGCGATTTCAGCTCGTCGGCGTGATCCTCACTCTCGCGGGCGTCGGGCTCATCTCGGCCTGACGGTGACGGGCGCGGACCAGCGCTCCTCGATTCGGCGCACCTTCCAGACCGCCACCGACAGCGCCCACGTCAGCACGAACAGCCCGACGATGCCGTAGCCGAGCTTCCCGAAGTCGAGGCGAGCCGAAGAAACCCCAGACCTGAAGCAACTCGATCGTGCCGACGACCAGCGCGACTGCGACCGAGAGGCTCGTGACGCTGATGTTGTAGAAGATCTTTCGCACGGGATTCGAGAACGCCCACCCGTACGCCTGCGACATGAACGCGCCGTCGGCGGTGTCCATCAGGCTCATCCCGGCGGCGAACAGAAGCGGCAGCGACACGACGGCCAGGAACGGCACGTGGTGCGTTGCGACGCCCGCCGCGAGCGCGAGCAGCGCGACCTCGGACGCGGTGTCGAACCCGAGGCCGAAGAGCACGCCGAGGGGATACATCTGCCAGCTCTTCGTGATCCGCCGCGCGATGCGGCCGAGGAAGAACCGGTTCATGAAGCCGCGTTCGAGCAGGCGCTGCTCGAGCCGTTCCTCGTCGTACGAGCCGCCGCGCAAGTCGAGAAACAACCGGACGATGTCGATCAGCACGATCAGGTTCAGGATCCCGATCAGCCACAGGAACGTGCCCGAGACGCTGCCGCCGATCGCGCTGCCGTAGTGCTGGAACGACGGGATCCTCGAGCTGACGGTCTGCGTGGCGAC
The DNA here is from genome assembly GCA_963761365.1 of uncultured Actinomycetes bacterium. GTDB lineage: Bacteria > Actinomycetota > Thermoleophilia > Gaiellales > Gaiellaceae > PALSA-600. The sequence continues at coordinate 17,470 of CAVXHB010000004.1, forward strand.
GGCGAGCCCGGTTGCGAGCCCGAACACGATCGAGGAATGCCCGAGCGAGAAGAAGAACCCGATCCCGAGCGGACGCTGGTCTTCCTGGAGCAGCTTGCGCGTCGTGTTGTCGATCGCGGCGATGTGGTCGGCGTCGAATGCGTGCCGCAGGCCGAAGGTGTAGGCGAGCACGCCCAGGCCGGCGAGCGCCGGGTTGCTCGGCGAGTAGTAGAGGAAGAGGCCCCAGCCGAGCACGTGCAGAAGCAGCACCGCGCCACCGAACATCGAGAGCCGCAGCCACTCGTCACGGGTGAGGGTGTGCTTCCAGCGGGTCATCGAATCGGCGCTTATTCGTCCGGCAGCCGCGATCGGTTCGGTCCTCTTACGGAGTGAGTGCGGCAGCGAGCCCGGCGAGTGTCTCAGGCTTCACGCTGTAGTACGCCCAGGTGCCGCGACGCGTCGACTCGACGAGTCCCGCCTCACGGAGCACCTTCAGGTGGTGCGAGATGGTCGGCTGGGAAAGATCGAACGCTGCCGTCAGATCGCAGACGCACGTCTCTGCAGCCTGGGCAAGCCGGTTGACGATCGCAACCCGGGTCGGGTCAGAAAGGGCCTTGAACCGGGCTGCGAGCCGCTCGGCCTGTGCCGCCGGTAGAGCCGGAACGTCGGGACCGCAGCAGAGCCGCGGGATGACCGCAAGCGTCTTCATCGACATCCGTCAATGTATCAGCTAAGGTCTGCATCGACGTCTATCGATGAAAGGAGGGACGCATGGCTGCGACGTGTGGATGTGACTGCGACTGCTGCCGCGACGGCTGCTGCAAGAGTTAGACATTGAATCGAATGTTGAGGACGTCTCCGTCGCGGACGACGTAGGTCTTGCCCTCGAGGCGCTGCAGCCCGCGGCGGGACGCCTCAGCATGCGATCCCGCCTCGACGAGGTCGTGCCAATCGATCACCTCGCACCTGATGAAGCCGCGGGCGATGTCGGAGTGGATCGTTCCGGCAGCCTCGAGCGCCGATTGGCCGTCGTGCAGGGTCCAGGCACGCGTCTCCTTTTCACCCGCCGTGAAGAAGGTCACGAGCTTCAGCGCGTCGCGCAGCCTCCGAACGACCTCGGCGAGCGCGGAGGCGCCGCCGTCACGAAACGAAGCCGCCTCCTCATCGGTCAGCTCGGCGAGCTCCGCTTCGAGTGCGAGGTCGATCCCGCCCGGCCCGTTTTCGACGGCGATCAGTGGCATCGTCGTCAGCGGCTCGAGCCCCTCCGGCAACTCGCCCGGATACTCCGCCAGCGTCCCGCCGGCATCCGCGTGCGCAAGCACCTTGCGCAGCTCCTCGACCTCGGCGCGCAGCTTCAGGTCGCCGGACTTCGCCTGCTTCTCGACCCGCTCGAGCCGCCGCTCGACGTGATCGCGGTCGGCCACGAGCAACTCGAGCTTCAGGTCTTCGAGATCGCGGGCCGGATCGGCCTCCGGTGAGTGCCCGTCGAGCACGACGAGCAGCGCGTCGACCTGCCGAAGCGCGCCCAGGAGCGCGGGGCCGGTGCCGGGAACGTCCTGCACGCGGATCGCCGCCGGCGTCACTTTCTTCGCGGAGACGACCCGCGCAAGCGCGTCGAGCCGGTCGTCGAGGACGTGCGCCATGCCGACGTTGGTCTTTCCATACTCGCCGCCGCCGGTCTTCGTGAGCGCCGTAAAGAGCGTCGTCTTGCCCGCCCCGGGGAGGCCGACGATGCCAACTTCGAGCGCCACGCTTGGAGCCTAGTTGTCGCCCGTGGGCGCCGGTCCCTGCCTCTCGAGCTTCTTCTGCAGCGTCACGAGCGCGCGATGCTGCAGCGACTTCACGGCGCCCTCCGTCTTGTCGAGGATCGTCGCCGCCTCGCCGTTCGAGAACCCGAACACGAACTTCAGGGTCAGCACTTGCTGCTGCTCGTTCGAGAGGTCGTCGATCAACTCGAGCATCGACTTGCGATCGATCGAGTCGAATGCGATCGCCTCGGCCGACGTCGCCTCGTCAGGCTCGGGCTCCGGCACCTCCTCTTCCAGCTGCCAGCGCTTCGAGGCGCGGAAATGGTCCATCGCCAGGTTGTGGGCGATCCGGAACAGCCAGGCCGAAAACGGCGCAGTTCCCCAGCGGAACCTCCCGATCGACTCGAGCATCTTCATGAACGTCTGCGTCGTCAGGTCCTCGGCGTCGTGCCGGTTTCCGACCGTGACGTGCAGGTAGCTGTAGATCCGGTCGAAATGGATCAGGTACAGCTCTTCGAGCGCGTCGCGCTCACCCTGCTGGGCGGAATCGACCAGCGCACGGACGCGCTGTGCCTCTGTTTCGCGGTTGCGGGGCTCGGTCGCCATCAGGGACACGCTTCACCCTGCCCCAAGTGCCCGGGCGCTAACCCAGAGAACTACTCAGGCAGCAGCCCCGAAGCCGACGGTGGCCTCGCGGGCGTAGCGCTTCACGAACACGATCTTGCTCAGCGCCACGGTGTAGCGCCCGTCGTCGGCCTCGAACGAGAGCGAGTCCCGGTTGTCCGAGGCGAGCGCGCGGTCGAGATCCTCGGCCGTCGCGAGCGGAACGGTGACGCGCAGCGCCTGACCGCCCTCGAAGGCGATCTCCAGCCAGACACGTTCCTCAGCCACTGCTCACGAACTCTGCCAGGACCCCGCCGGTCGCGGCGGGATGGACGAACGCGACCTCGAGGCCGAACAGGCCCTGCCGCGGCTGCTCGTCGATCAGCTCGGCGCCGCCGGCCGCCAGCCGCTCGAGCTCAACCGCGACGTCGGCGACCTCGAAGGCGACGTGGTGCATGCCCGGCCCGCGCTTGGCGAGGAACTTGCCCACCGGCGTATCCGGGCCGAGCGACGCAAGCAGCTCGATCCTGCCGGTGCCAATCCGAAGGCACGCGGCCTCGACTCCCTGGTCGGGCACGCTCTCACGATGTTCGAGCTCCGCGCCGAACAACCGCTGGTAGGTCTCGACCGCTGAGTCCAGGTCGTCGACCGCGATGCCGACGTGGTGGATCCCGCGCGCGGTCATCGCAGGCGATGCTACCCGCCGGTCAACGTGCGAAGATCGCCGGCATGAGGCTGGCACCGGTTGCAGCAACGCTTGCCGCCGTCGCGCTCCTTGCAGGTTGCGGCGGCTCGGGTGGCGCGGGTGACGCGAAATCGAACGGCGAGGCATCGAAGACGGCCGATCAGATCGTCGCGGACGCAAAGGCGGCAGCACTCGCCGCGAGCTCCGTGCATGTCTCCGGCTCGGCAGGCACCGCGCTCGTCATCAACCTCCGCCTCGTCGCCGGCAAGGGCGGCGAAGGGCGAATGACGGCCAATGGGCTCGCCTTCGACATCATCCGCATCGACGACTCCGCGTACTTCAGGGGCGACGCCTCATTCTGGCGGCAATTCGGCGGCAACGCCGCGGCGACGCTTTTCAAGGGCAAATGGCTGAAGGCTCCCGCGGCGACCGGTCGCCTAGCGTCGCTCACACCCCTGACCGACATCTCGAAGCTCTTCACCGCGATGTTCGCCTCGCACGGCACGCTCACCGTCGGGAAAGAGACGACGATCGGCGGCCAGCCGGCGATCGGCATCGTCGACCGCTCAGAGGGTGGAACGCTCTATATCGCGACGACCGGCAAGCCCTATCCGGTCGCGATTCGCAAGAGCGGCTCGGGCGCGATCAACTTCGACGAATGGGACAAAGTCGTGGCGCTGAAAGCCCCGAGCAACTCCGTCGACTTCTCGCAGCTGAAGTCCGTGAAGTCCGCGTAAAACTAAAGCTCGGCGTTCAGCGCGCGCACGACCCCGACGTGGTCGGAGGCGCGTGACTCCGGCTCGACCTCGCCGAAGATCTCGAGCAGTTCTTCGCGGACGAGCGTCTCCTTTTCGAGCAAGGCGCTTGCCACGCGATCGAGCAGAGCGCGATGCTTCGTGATCAAGCGGATCGCTTCCTGGTAGGCCTGATCGGTCAGCCTTGCCTGCTCCTGGTCACGCATGCGCTTCGTCTCTTCCGAAAGCGCGTAGTTGTCGGCGCGCATCGTGCGCGCGACGGCCCCTTCCCCCATTCCGTACTCGAAGACCATCGAACGGGCAAGGTCGGTGACTTTCTCGAGGTCGTTCGCAGCGCCGTTCGTCACTCGACCAAAGACGACCTGCTCGGCGGCGCGTCCGGAGAGCGTCACGATCATCCAGTCGACAAGTTCTTCCTTCGTGTGCAGGTAGCGCTCTTCCTCGGGCAGGTTGAGCGTGTACCCGAGCGCGGTACCGCGCGCGATGATCGTCGCCTTCTGCACCGGTGACACGGCGCTCATCAGGTGGGCCATCAGCGCATGACCACCCTCGTGGTAGGCGAGGATTCGCTTCTCCTTGTCCGTGATGATGCGACGCTGCTGCAGGCCGGCGATCACGCGGTCCATCGCATGATCGAAGTCGGCGTTGATGAGCTCGGTGCGCAACGTACGCCCGGCCGCGATCGCAGCTTCGTTCGCGATGTTCGCGAGATCCGCTCCGGTGAGGCCGGCGGTGTGCCGCGCCACGAGCTCGAGGTCGACATCCGGCGCAAGCGGCTTGTTGCGCGTGTGCACGTGGAGGATCGCCAGCCTGCCCGTGAAGTCGGGGGGCTGAATGTAGATCTGGCGGTCGAAGCGGCCCGGCCGCAGCAGAGCGGGATCGAGATCCTGGAGCCGGTTCGACGCGGCCATCACGACGACCTGATCGCGCGGGCCGAAACCGTCGAGCTCGACGAGCAGCTGGTTCAGCGTCTGGTCCGCTTCACGGTTGAACGAGTGGCCGCTGCGCGTCCGCCCGACCGCATCGAGCTCGTCGATGAAGACGATCGACGGCGCGTTGTTCCGCGCCTCCTCGAACAGCTTGCGAATTCGCGCTGCGCCGAGGCCGGCGAACATCTCGACGAACGCCGAGGCGCTCTGCGCGTAGAAACGAGCGCCCGATTCGTTCGCGACCGCTTTTGCGGCAAGGGTCTTACCGGTGCCGGGCGGGCCGTGGAAGAGGATCCCCTTGGGAACGCGCGCGCCGAGCCGCTCGAACCGCTTCGGATCGCGCAGGAACTCGACAACCTCCTGCAGTTCGCTCTTCGCCTCCTCGAGGCCGGCCACCTCGTTCCACGTCACCGACGAGGACGAGCCGGGCGTGATCTCCATCGGCTTGACCCGCGGCATCATCTTCAAGGTGCGCCAGAGCAGGTAGACGACAACCATCATCAGGAAGAAGAACGCGACGGGGAGCCACGTGATCGCGAAGTCGCGCGCAATTGACCCGGCAGAGGCAACCATCGAGAGACTCATCGGCATGCCGTCCGGCCGCCTTAAGGCCTTAGGAATCTTCGAGCTCGAGACAGGCGGCGAGCGCTGCCTCGGCGACCTCGAGCTGAGCCTGCGTCGGCTCTGCCGTGGCGACCCGGTGCTGGAACTCGTGGCCGGGCTTTGCGAGCGCGCGGGCAAGCAGATGCTCGGGATTGCGCTGCATCCAGGCGAATACCTCGGTGGACGCGGCGAGCGCGCCGACGGTGGCAGCCGCGCGGGCAGCGGACCGGAACCGCAGCGGGGCGCGGGAGGCGAGCAGGTTGCCGGCGGTGGTCGTCGCGACCAGCGGTCCGACGAGGTGGGTTCCACAGCGCTCGTGCTCCCTGGCGCGCTTCTCCCCGTGCTCGTAGCTGCCGATCGTGATGTGCTCGGCCCCGTGGTAGGCGGCGACCGCCCCCTCCCGGAGCGAGAGCACGGCGGGCGCGAACGCCATCAGCGCACCCACGAGCTCCTTTGCGGCGCCGCTCAGCCGCGTGCGGCGGACGACGTTGAGAACAACTGCGCTGCCGAGCATGCTGGTAAGCACCCGCCCGCGGGCAAACGGCAGCTGCGCCTCGGGCAGCGCGCGTTTCACGTCGGGTAGGAAGGCAAACCCCTCGGCGAGCCGCACGGGGCCGCGGAGCAACGGGTTCTTCAAGCTCGAGCCGAACAACCGCTTGCGGCGGGCGACGACCTTGATCTGGCCGTCTTCGGTACGAACGGCGCAAGCCCACGACGTGGGGCCGTGAACGAGTACGCCGTTCGCGAGTGCCATGCCGCCCAGACGAACCTTTTCCTTTTCGCGCTTTCCCATGGGTGAAGGGTAGCTACCGCTCGACGGCTTCTAGCAATGCCTGCAATTTCGACGCAACGGCGCCGCGGGGCAGCTCACAGCCGTCGACGGCGATCACCGGCACGATCTCGCGCACCGCCGAGCTCGTGAACGCCTCCTCCGCGCCCGTGAGCGTCGAGAGAGTGAACGCGCCCTCGCGCACGCGGTAGCCCGCTTCGCGCGCAAGCTCGCCCACGACTGCGCGCGTCACGCCGGGCAAGACGCCCGTCGAAACGGCAGGGGTGGTCAAGACATCGCCGTCGCGCCACCAGATGTTCGAGGTCGTCAGCTCGAGCACGATGTCGCCCTCGGAGACGAAGAGTGCGTCGTCGGCGCCGCGACGTTCGGCCTCGGCAACCGCGGCCATGTTCTCGCCGTAGCTCGTCGACTTGATCCCCGTGAGCAACCCGTGCGCGAGCACACGCATCGTCACGAGCGCGATCCCGCGAGTCGCGCAGCGCCTCGAGTCCCGGCGGCAGTGCAGACACGGTGGCGACGAGCGTCGAGCTCGTGCGGAAGAGCCGCAGGGCGCCCTCATCGGTGGCGGCGGCTTCGACCGCCTGGAGCGCAACCTCTCGCGCACCATCGGGAGGCGGCAGCCGCAGCGAAAGTGACGAGCGCTCGAGCCGCTCGACGTGGCGGTCGAGCAGCACCGGGCGTCCGCGGCGGATGCGAATCGTCTCGAAGGCGGCGGTGCCGCGGACGACCGCCTCGTCGTCTGCGTGAAAGACCGGCTCGCGTGGGTCGACGACCCCACGGCCGGCGACTGCAACTGAAAGCAGCGTCATGCCGCGACGAGACTGCCGATCGCAGCAAGGAGCGGCCGCGCCTTGACCCACGACTCCTCGATCTCGGCCTCGGGCTCGGAGTCCCAGACGATTCCGCCTCCGACCCAGAGATGGATCCGGCCGTCGGCGATCGCGAACGTCCGAATCGTCAGCGCAAGCTCGAAGTCACCGTTTGGCCGCACCACGCCGAGCGCTCCCATCGACGCGCCGCGCCCGACAGGCTCGAGGGCGGCGATCAGGTCGAGCGCGGCGATCTTCGGCGCGCCGGTGACCGAGCCGCCGGGGAAGGTCGCGCCGAGAATCTCTGCGAGCGTCACGTTCTCGCGCAGCCGGCCTTCGACCGTCGAGACGAGATGCGTCACGCCGGCGAGCTCATGCTGCGCGCGCAGCTCGGGCCAGCGGATCGATCCCGGCTCGCACACACGCGCGAGATCGTTGCGCTCGAGGTCGACGATCATCACGTGCTCGGCGTCGTCCTTCACACCCTCGACGTCCTGTCCGGCGGGCCGTGTCCCCTTGATCGGCTTCGTGACGAGGGTCTGCCCCCGACGGCCGAGGAAGAGCTCGGGCGAGCCGGAGACAATCGCCCAGTCCTTCCCCGCAAGCGGCCGCCGCACGAGCGGCTGGAGAGGCGCAAGCGCCGCGGCAAGCGACCACGGATCGCCTTCGAACGCCGCCGACAGATGCTGGACCAGGTTCACCTGGTAGACGTCGCCGCGCTCGATCGCCGCGCGCACCGCGTCAATCGCTCCGGCGTACGCCTCGTCGGTCCACGTCTGGTCCCAACTGCCGATGCGCAACTGACCTTTGGCCTCGAGCGTCGGCTGCCGTTCATCGCGGATTCGGCACGCGAGCACCGGCAACCGGCACGGCTCCGCCGGAGCGGGCGAGTGCACCCGCCGAAGCGGCGCCGAGAGGCCGTAGCCGAGGTAGAGATCGGCGACGACGTCCTCACGTCCCCAGAAGCGCTCGCCGGCGAGATAGTCCTCGAGCGCCTCGAACGCGCCGGCCGGATCCTGCAGCTCGAGCGTCAGCGCCTCCGGCCGAGTGTGAGGAGATATCGGCGGCGCGCACGCACGATGTCGCCCTCGCGATAGGACTCGAACAGCTCGACGAACGCCTGGTGGAACTCCTCGCCCTGCGCTTCGTCGAGCATGCGGACGAGCCCCACCACGGGCGGCGAGGAGACCGAGAAGATCTCCCATAGTTCCTCGCCCGACTCGGCCTCGATCCAGAGTGTGCCGTCCTCGAAATCGAGCTCGAAGTCCTCGCCGAGCATGTCTTCGACATGGTCCTCGCGGCCCCATTCGGTCGACTCGCGCCCATCCAGCGGCTCGTCGGTGAAACGGCGGTAGAGCTCGCCGAGCTTTGGATTCGGTTTCCACGCGGTGAACCCGAGCCGTCCGCCGGGACGCGTGACGCGCGCGAGCTCCGAGGCGACGCTCACATGGTCCGGCGCCCAGATGAAACCGAACGCCGATGCGACGACGTCGAATGCGTCCGAATCGAACGGGAGATCCTCGCAATCACCGACGTGGCCCGTCACCGCGCCACCGGCGCTGCTCACGCGGCTCTCGATCGACGTCAGCACTGTGGTCAGGTTGAGCCAACGTTCACCCACCTGCGGTGCCAAACCGTCAACGAGCTGTTCGGCGACCGGCTGAAGTGCCCCCGCGAGGCGATCGTTCGCAACCTCGTTCCAAGCTTCGGTCACGTCCGCGAGCATACTTGCGCCCACATGCCTGATCTCTTCGACGAAGCCGCCGGGCGGCGGCTCGAGGAGGCGGCGCCGCTGGCGCAGCGGTTGCGGCCGCGGACACTCGACGATTTCGTCGGCCAGAAGCACGTGATCGGGCCGGGGCGCGCACTTCGGGTTGCGATCGAGGCCGACCGCGTGCCGTCACTCGTTCTGTTCGGGCCGCCGGGCTCGGGAAAAACCACGCTCGCGCGCATCGTCGCCAATACGACCGGGGCGGAGTTCGAGGAGCTCTCCGCGGTCTCGGCGACGGTCGGACAGGTGCGCGAGGTACTCGCAGGCGCGCGCGAGCGGCTCGGTGCGACGGGCAAGCGCACGATCTTGTTTCTCGACGAGATTCACCGCTTCAACAAGGCGCAGCAGGATGCGCTTCTGCCCGGCGTCGAGGAAGGGCTGATCACGTTGATCGGAGCGACGACCGAGAATCCGTACTTCGAGTTGAACTCGGCGCTGCTCTCACGCACGCAGCTCTACGAGCTCGAATCGCTTTCCGAGGACGAACTGCGCGAGGTCGTTCGCCGCGGAGCAGCGGAGCTTTCGGTTGAGCTCTCTGCGGAGATCGAGCAGTTGATCGCGCGGCGGGCAGGTGGTGACGCCCGCACCGCGCTCGCGATCCTCGAGCTCGCCGCGCAGACCGCCGGCGGCACAGTTGGAGAAGAACACGTGGAGGATGCCGCGCGGAAGCGCCCACTCGTCTACGACAAGACGGGTGATGCGCATCACGACTTCATCTCGGCCTGGATCAAGTCGACGCGCGCTGGTGACGTGCAAGCCTCGATCTACTACCTCGCGGTGATGCTCGAAGGGGGCGAAGATCCACGCTTCATCGCGCGCCGGATGATCGTGCTTGCCTCCGAGGACATCGGCAACGCGGACCCGCAGGCGCTGCTGATCGCCGTCGCGGCCGCCCAGGCAGTCGAGCACGTCGGTCTTCCCGAAGCGCGCCTGAATCTCGCGCAGGCGGCGGTCTATCTGGCAAGCGCGCCGAAGTCGAATGCCTCCTACACCGCGCTCAAGGCTGCGGCCGCGGACGTGCGCGAGCACGGGCACCTGCGCCCGCCCGACGCGCTTCGCTCGGCTGCCTACCCGGGAGCAGCCAAGCTCGGCCGCGGCAAGGGGTACGTCTACCCGCACGACGATCCGGCCGGCTTCGGCGTCGACTGCCTACCGGATGAGCTGAAAGGCCGCGTGTACTACGAGCCCTGAGTCTTACTGGGCCTGACCGCAGGCGGCGGCCGGCGTGACGTTCGTGATCGGCCCGCCGTGCGTCGCGAACCCACCGATGATCGCGAACATGCTGCCGTGCGTGCGCGGCACGACCTCGAAGCGATCGGTGAAGGGATTCACAGCAAAACCCTGAGCGGCAAGCGGGTGCTTGACGGCAAACCGCCGCAGCCCGAGTGCCTTCGAAACGAACGAGACCTGCGTGATCAGGCGATTCGCAAGCAGCTGATTCTGAACGTGCAGAGTCTGCGACTTGGTCACGGTCTCGATCAGGAACACGGTCAGATAGCAACCGGTGGGCGGAGTCAATCCCGCCGTGACGAGTGTCGCTTTCGCTGTCGTGGTGGTGGTGCTCCCCGACGTCCCGCCACCGCACGCGGGAAGCACGAGCACGGCCATGGCAAGCGGCAAGAGCGTACGGCCATGGGACATGGCCGCCATTCCTACAGGATTCGCGCGCCGAGCGCACTCGCCGCCAGCTCGACGGCGAGCTTCGCGGTCTCGTTCTCTCGATCGAGCACGGGGTTGACCTCGACGAGCTCGAGCGAGTCGAGCAGGCCGGACTCGGCGACGAGCTCGGCCGCGAGGTGGGCCTCGCGGTATGACAGCCCGCCGCGAACCGGTGTGCCGACCCCCGGCGCAAACATCGGGTCGACGGCATCGAGGTCGAGGCTGACATGGAGAAACGCCGCACCCTCGAGAAAGGCGAGCGCCTCGCGCAAGACCGGCTCGATCCCGGTGCGGTCGATGTCGCTCATCGTGAAGACGCGGATGTCGAGCTGATGGATCAGCGCACGCTCGCCCTCGTCGAGCGACCGGACGCCCACGAGCGCGGCGCGCTCGAGCGATCGGAACGGCCACGCGTCGGTGGCGAAGGTATCGCCGGCGACGCCGAAGGCGGCGGCGAGCGGCATGCCGTGGACGTTGCCGGTCGGCGAGGTCTCCGGACGGTTGAGATCGCCGTGAGCATCGACCCAGAGGACTGCACCCGGCCCGTGCGCGTTGGCGAGCCCGCCCAGCGTCCCCATCGCGACCGAGTGATCACCGCCCAGAACGAGCGGCAGGTGGCCGCTCTCGCGCGCATCGGCGACGAGCGCTGCGACACGAGCGCACGAGCGCTTGATCGAATCGAGATAGCGGGCCCGGGGATCGCCGATCTCGGTTGCCTCGGGTAGCCCAGCGTCGACATCGCCCCAGTCGACGCAGATGCGACCGAGCTGCTCGATCCGCTCCTGGAGGCCCGCGTAGCGGATCGCCGACGGGCCCATGTCCACGCCACGCCGACCCGCCCCGAGATCGAGGCCGGCACCGATCAGCGCAACCGGACGCGTCGATACGACGTCACTCATTCGAAGGAGGCTAGGTCAAAGGTAGGCTCGGCGCGATGGACGTGAGCTCGCTGGCCGGCGCAAACGCGTTCACGACCAAGGACGGATCGACGATCCGCGAGCTCCACCACACCGCGGAGCAGAGCCTCGCGGAGGCCTCAGTGCCGGCGGGCGGTGAGACGCAACGCCATTACCACGCGGTCACCGAGGAGATCTACTTCCTGCTCGAGGGCAAAGGGGAGATGGAAGTCGACGGCACGCGCCGACAGGTTGGGCCCGGCGACGCAGTTCTGATCCCGGCCGGTGCCCGCCACCAGATCACCGCCGAGACGGCGCTGCGGTTCCTCTGCTGCTGCGCGCCGCCCTATTCGGACGCAGACACATTTTTCGACTAGGCGTCGCTAGACTCGAAGGCCGCGGCGAGGTAGCTCAGTTGGTAGAGCACACGGCTGAAAACCGTGGTGTCGCCGGTTCAAGTCCGGCCCTCGCCACTTCTTCGAGTCTTCGCCGTCAGGCGAGAGGACGGTGGCCCAGCCAAGCGCACTGACGCCGGCGCACAGAGAACGCAGTGTCTGACACCGACGGTGTCAGACACTTGAAATCGCCCATCCCCGCGCTCGGAATGTCTTCCGGAGCGCTGGCCAAGGTGCCGCTCGTTCCTCTGACCTAGACTTCACGCGTGGCGAGACTCCGAGGCTATTGGAGATGGCTCGGTCACCGGCTGCGGCTCTCCCAGCCCGGCCGAGTGTTGTTCACCGTTGCACTTCTAGTCGGCGTTGCGGAAATCGTGATCGCACGGGCTCACGGCGATCGGGAGGGCGGCGCACCCCTCGTGGTGCTCGCACTCTTGTTGGTCGGCGTGGTCACGCTGGATGCCGTCGGCCGGGGAGTCGTCGCTGTTGTTCGCCGTCTCTGAACGGCTTGGCTCCGCGTCACCAGCGGCTAGTCAACCCACCAGTTGCGCTGGCCATCGACGTCTTCGCGCGGATCCTCGCCGAGGTTGGGCGCGCCGATGACGAGGATCTCGAGACCTTCCGGCCCGGCCTCGTAGCCTCGCCACATACCGGGCGGAACGCGCACCGCGTCCCATTCCTTGAGCTCGACGATCTCGTCGTCGACTTTCATTCGCCCGCTCCCGCGCAGGACCACGTACACCTCCTCTTGCTTCATGTGCGTGTGGCCGTACGGAAAGCGATAGCCGGGCGGGACGCGCTGATAACTCAGCGCGGATTTCTCAAGCTCGAGCGCCTTAGTCGCCGCGCGGAACTCCAGGTCGGGCGCGCCGTCGAACCTAGTGCCGATGTTCTCCAGATCCTCCTTGATGTTGATGAGCGTGAACGGCACGGCGCGATCATACGGCGGTAAGGTGGCCCGATGGGAAGGCCGGCCACCGCCGCGCTGTATGTGGTCGCGATGGCCGCTGTCGTGGTCGGGATGGACGTTCTGTTCTTCCGAAACCACTTCTTGGAACGACTGGCAGCCAACGTTGGCATCGTCCTGGTGTTCGCGGCGTTCTACTTCAGGTTCCTGCGTCACACATAGGCGAAGCAGGGCGATTCGGGTAAGAAGCGATTGATGGCCACACCAACCGTCCCAACGGTGACGTTGAACAACGGTGTCGAGATGCCAATTCTGGGCTTCGGCGTCTTCCAGATTCCAGCCGACCAGACGGCGCAAGCCGTCATCGACGCACTCGAAACCGGCTACCGCTCACTCGACACCGCTCGCTCGTACATGAACGAGGAAGCGGTCGGCAGCGCGATCGCAGCCAGCGACGTTCCCCGCGCCGAGATGTTCATCACAACCAAATTGTGGGTCGAGGATCAAGGCGAAGAGAAGGCAAGGCGTGCATTCGAGGCCTCCCTCGGCCGTCTGGGCCTCGACTACGTTGACCTCTATCTCATCCACCAGCCGTTCGGCGACTACTACGGCTCGTGGCGCGCGATGGAGAAGCTCAACGGCGAGGGCCTCGCACGCGCGATCGGCGTGTCGAACTTCTACCCGGACCGTTTTGTCGATCTCATCGAGCACAACGAGATTGCGCCGGCCATCAACCAGGTCGAGTGCCACCCGTTCTTCCAGCGCGCCGACTATCAGGGGCTGATGCGCGAGCGCGGCGTGCAGATCGAATCGTGGGGACCGTTCGCCGAAGGGCGGAACAACCTCTTCTCCGACCCGATGCTGACTGAGATCGGCGCTGCGCACGGCAAGTCCGTCGCTCAGGTCGTACTGCGTTGGCTAATCCAGCGCGGCGTCATCGTCGTCCAGAAGTCGGTGCGGGCGGAGCGCATGCGCGAAAACTTCGACGTCTTCGACTTCGAGCTGACGAACGACGAGATGGGGCGTATCGCGGCAATGGATCGCGGTGAGTCCTTGTTCTTCGACCACCATGACCCGGCAATTGCCAGTCAGTTCGCGAACCGCCGTCTCGACTAACGACTCTCGTGCCATGAAGACGCCGGTGCGTCTGCCCGATACTGCAAGGGTGGTCGTATACGCAAGAACGCGATGGACGGTGACGCTCGTCTTCGTTCTACTTGGTGCCCTTGCCGTCGTGCGTACTCATTTCACGACCTCCGGGGTCGTGCTCGCCGCCCTGGCGCTAGTACCGATTGTCGTTGTGCACCGCATGCGGCTACGCGCGGACACTCAAGGCGTCACCGTCGTGAACCTCGGCCGCACTACTCGGATTCCGTGGCCCGAGATCAGTGATTTTCAGATGGGACGCGTCGGCCTGAGTACCTGTCTCGACGTTCGTAAACGGGATGGCACCCGGTCGCGGTCCTGGGTTGTGACGACCACCGGGGCAGCCGCATACTCGCGAGACAGAGTGGACACCATCCTCGCGGACCTTCGCGCGAGACTCATGCTCGCAACCGGCGAATCGCAGCAGGATCTCGACAACCGGGCGATCGAGGACGCTCTGGTCGCGGCCGACCACGGCGACCCTTCTCAAGCGAGCGCACTCATTGCGGAGGGTCGAGTGGACTCCGCGGCGATGGCCGAGAAGCTCGTCGAGCGCTCCCAAGGCAGGCGGGACACGCGCGATCCGGCGGGTTAGCGCCCGGTCCCCAATACGTCGCCTCCGCTTCAGGCGTCTCCGGTACGAGCTCTGGCCGCGAGTTGATGGAAAGTTCCGTACCTCTCTACGCTCTTTGAGTTGTGGCTCTGGAGATCCGAGACGCCCACCCCGACGATGCAGAGGCATTGGCGCAGCTGATCGGGCAGCTCGGCTACCCGACCTCAGCAACCGCGGTGACACACCGCCTTACCCGCCTCACGGCCAGCGAAGCTGACCGCTGCGTTGTCGCGGCGATGGACGGAGAGGTCGTCGGCTTGGCGACTATCCACGCGAGCCTCACCATCGTTGACGAGGATCCCGTGGCGAAGATCAGTGCGATCGTCGTTGATTCCCGGTTCCGCCGGCGCGGAATCGGAGAGGCGCTGGTATCGGAATTGGAAGCCGCCGCGCGGGCCCTCGGCTGCTCTCTGTTGTTCTTGACGACCGCAGAGAGCCGAGCGGACGCACACGCCTTCTACCGTCGCCTCGGCTTCGAGGAGACGGGACGCCGCTTCGCCAAGCGGCTCGGGTGAGTGAGCTGAGCGATCCCTGAGAAGTTCAGGTCCTTGCCAGTCCTGCCGATGGTGGAGCAATGCAACTGCGGCTGACACTCGTCCTCGTGCCCGCAGCCGTTCTCGCGGCGGTCGATCTCGCGGTGAACGCGGCGCTGCCGATGAGGGCGTCGGACTTCCACCAGCGTTCGCAGCTGTGGTCTGCGCTCACTGCCGCCTCGTCGTGGTCTTGCTCCTGCTCGCCGTGCTGCCGTCACGGCTCGTCGCCGGCTCGGCCGGCGTCGTCGCGGGAGGCGTGCTCGGCAATCTCGTGTCGGCGCATCAACATGGCGGGCGCGTGCCGAATCCGATCGTCGTCGGCTCGTTCGCCCTGAACGTCGCGGACGTCTTCGTCCTCGCCGGCGTCCCGGTCATGGTCTTCGCACTCGCCCGCGTCTCGATCCGCCACCGCGAGCACACGACCAGCTGATTCCGCCGCGGCGCTGGGAGGCCGCGCTCCGCAGCCGCCTCTCTGACGCCCTCAGTAGCTCAGAGGTCAGCGGTTGCAGCCCCAATAGCCGCCGCGGGCGAACCCGTACTGCGCGACACGCACCTGAACCGTCGGCGGAGCGAGGTAGGCGTGCGGGTAGAGACGCAGAAGACCGAGCTCGCCTGCCCAGAGGTGCCACGTGCGCCAGTAGAAGCCGACGCCGCCCTCGTAGGTCGTGCCTTCCAGATGCCGGTGGAGGGCACCCCAGTTCCACCGTGGCCGCCCATCGGCCGGCTGACCGATATGTCCGGTCTCGCAGGTCGCGAGACGTTCCCAGAACGCCGGGACGCGCGCTGGGGCATGCAAGAAGAGCAGCGTCAGCGCCGAGGCGGCGACGCGCAGATGTATGAAGAGGTCGCTTCCCATTGTTTCTGAGGCATCGAGTCGTCGAGGCGATCCTCGACGTGCGTCGACGCGCGACCATCGCGCGTGCCGACATCAAGCCGAGAAACCTCACCGCAGAACGGCCCGCCTGGACGGGTGCGTCCATCCTACCCTGGGCGGAGGATGCGAAACTCTCGCCATGTTTGACCTTTTCAAGCGCTTCAGACAGCGAAATCGGGAGAAGGCCGAGGATCTCGAAGCGATCGCGAGAGCCCGACACGAGGCGGAGCGAGCAGGGGACGAACCGGCGAAGACGATGACAGACACCGTGTTCGAGACCTACGACAAGTTCCCGGACGGTGGACCCGTCTAGGCCTCGGCCAGCCGGGATCGGTTTGGGTCAGCGGCCGCGCAGAGCCCGCCGAAGAACAGCGGCATATTCGTCGAGACCCTCGCGGTACAGCCGCGCCTCGGGCCCCGCCGCAATGCCCACGCGCTCGGGGATGACACCCCAGATCGGCACCTTCTCCGCCTTCCACCAGGCGATCGTCTCTTCGAGGTCGTTCGTGCCGAGCCGGGCAGAGCAGATGACGACGCCGCGGGCGACTTTCGCAGGGATCATCTCGAGCGTCGCGACCACCCGCGAGAACTCGACGCCTCCGGCCCGCGTCGGAATCACGACGGCATCCGCCGAGCCGATCGCGGATTTGCACCAGTCGCTCGTCGCCGGGCGGCGTGTCGACGACTCCCACACCATCGTGGCTGCCCATCGCTTTGGTCAGCGTTCGCTCGGAGGGGGCTTCGACCATTGTCACCCCGTCGACCGGCCGCTCCTCGAGCCACTCGGCCGAGGAAGCCTGACGGTCGGCGTCGATCAGAAGCACCGGGTCGTAGCCGGCAGCGGCAGCGGCCGCAGCGAGATACACGGCCGTGGTCGTCTTGCCAACGCCCCCCTTGAGATTCGAGACAACGACGTTCATCAGGCGTGCATTCTAAGCCGTCGCCCCTCTACGAACCGTCGGGTATGGCGGTCGCGCGGATCCGCACCTTGTCGCCCGGGCCCGCCGCCGTCAGCCTCGCGGCGTTGCCCTCGCGGATCGCGATCGCGATCGCGCCGTAGGAGTCCTCGTAGAGGATCAGCTGGCCACGCTTCGTGTCGGTGTAGGTCTCGGCCACCTGCGCGTAGTACGCGTCGAGCGCGAACTGGAGCTCGACCCACCCGCCCGCCTCGATTGAAAGCGCGTCGAGATGCTCGCGGGTGACGTTGAGCGAAAGGTTGCCGAAGCGATCGACGGTGAGAATCGTCGCGTGGACCCTCGTCTCGCCCACCTCGGGCTCCGGAAGATTGACGCGCGTCAGGTCGCCCGGATCGATCTCGTCGCCGAGGTCGGCGAAATGCGCGCCCGCGGCGAGATGCGCGGCCGCCGGTGCGAAGATGTCCCGCGCGTGAAACGTGCGTGAGACGCGCTCGAGGTGGTACCGCGGGTTCGTCAACGCGCGGGCTTCATCGACGCCCTCCCGATCCGCGGCGCGCATGAGCAGGCCGTTGTCGGGCCCGACGACATCCGCCCCGTTGCCGTGCGAACTGCAACCGGTCTACGGGCGCTGCCGACCCCGGGATCGACGACCGCCAGGTGGACGCAGACCGGCATATACGGAATCGCGCGAGCGAGCACAACAGCACCCTGCGTGACCGCCTGGGCTGGGATCCCGTGCGTGATGTCGATCACGGTCGCGTCGGGCGCGATCCCACGCATCACCCCGCGGCACACGCCGACGAAGTCGTCTTGGACTCCGAAGTCCGTCAGGAATGTGATGTACCGGAAACTCATGCTCTGCGCAAACCGCTCGACCGCGGCAACGAGCCCGTCGAGGTCGTGGGCTTCGGCTTCGACCGCGACTTCGAGGCCAACCGATTCCGCAACACGCGTCGTCTCCGGGCCGATCGACACCGCCGGGGCCTTGCCGCCGGTCCACGCATAGGCACGGGCCGCCGAGCCCGACGCCAGAACGACGACGTCACCCTCCGGCACATCCGGTTGCAACAGCACGGTGCGGTAGAGCGGCACGTAGTCGGCCTTCAGCGCGTCGATCGGCCGTCGGCGGGCATTTTCGGCGGCCAGGTAGACGATCTTCCCCTCCCCGTGGAAACTCGGCGAGCAGCCCATCGACCGAGGAGACCTCGGGAACGAAGTCGGGCTCGATCCCGAGGCTGCGCAGCTGCTCGGCCGTGCCCGGCCCGACCGCGGCGACCTTCGGCAGGTTGAGCGCGCGGCGAGCGACCTCGTCGGCGCCTGTTCGGGCTCGTGACGATCGCCCATTCGTACCCGGCGCAGTCGATCGGCTCGTCGGAGGTGCGCTCGATCTCGATCAGCGGACACTCGACCACGTCGTGTCCGAGCGCCTCGAGCCGCCCGACCAGCGGGCCCGCCTGCGCACGCGGCCGCGTGACGATCACCTTCATCCGCACAGCGACCTGAAACGCACCGAAGTCGGCGACGCGAGACGACGCACGGCAAAGCCCGCACGTCCTGAGGTCGGCGCCGACGGGCGGCGCCTCACGCTCGGCGCGCTCCTGTGAGGC
>CAVXHB010000005.1:0-150820 GCA_963761365.1 uncultured Actinomycetes bacterium
AGCTCACGCATCGGCGTGCCGAGCTCGAGCTCGTAGTTGCCCGGTCGAACGACGTTGCCCGAGATCGAGAATACCACCGTTCCAGGCGAGCTCTCGGAGCCGATCTTCGCGAACTCGGCGGCGCCGAGCTCGAGGATCGACGGCACGGTCGCGATCGTGCAGACGTTGTTGATCTGCGTCGGCGCGTTGTACAGCCCCTGAACCGGCGGAAACGGCGGCCGCGGGCGCGGCTGGCCGCGCCGCCCCTCGAGCGAGTCGAGCAGCGCCGTCTCCTCACCGCAGATGTAGGCGCCGGCGCCGCGATACACGGTGATGCCGACATCGCCGAACACGCCTGTGGCGCGGGCCTCGTCGACCGCGGCCTGGAGAATCTCGTACTCGGCCACGTATTCGCCACGGATGTAGATGAAGACGTCCATCGACTCGATCGCGTGCGCCGTGATCAAGCAGCCCTCGATCAGCTTGTGCGGCTGCTCGGCGATCACTTGCCGATCCTTGAACGCACCGGGCTCCGATTCGTCGGCGTTGACGACGAGGTACTTCGGCTTCGCGCTCTTGCGATCGATCAGCGAGGCTTTGCGCCCCATCGGGAAGCCGGCGCCGCCGCGGCCGCGCAGATTCGCCGCGAGCAGAACGTCGATCAGCTCGTCCGGTGTCATCGCGCGCGCCTTCTCGACCTGCGCGTAGCGCGGAGCGTCGGCGAGCAGCATCTTCCGCTCCGTCATCGCCGCACCTCTGCAACGATCGCCGCCACGTCATCCGGTTTCACGTCGTGCCGGTAACGGTGGTCGACGGCGACGACGGTCGCGTAACCGCAGCCGCCGAGGCACTCGACGGTGCGGAAGGTGATCTCGCCGTCCTCGGTCGTCTCGCCCGCACGCACGCCGAGCTCCTCCTCGAACGCGTCGACGACGCGCTGAGCGCCGACAAGCGCGCACGAAAGGTTCGTGCACACCTCGACGAGATGCTTGCCGACCGGCTCGAGGTGGTACATGTCGTAGAACGAGGCGACCGCCTGGCAGTAGGCAGGCGTCAGCCCGAGTGCGTCGGCGACCTCGTGAAATGCCTCGGGCGGCAGCCAGCCGTGCTTCTCCTGTGCGAGCCGAAGCGCGGGCAATGTCGCCGACCGCGCGTCCGGGAAGCGCGAAGCGATCTCGCGAACTTCTTCGGTGAACGAGCTCAACGGTCGACCTCGCCCATCACCGTGTCGAGCGAGCCGACGACGGCGATCATGTCGGCGATCAGCGCGTCGGTCATGCACGTCGCCGTCGCCTCGAGCGCGACGAACGACGGGGCCCGGAACTTGACCCGCCACGGCTTCGGGCCGCCGTCGGAGACGACGTAGCAGCCCATTTCGCCGCGCGGCGATTCGACCGTCACGTAGATCTCGCCTTCGGGAACGCGGTATCCCTCGGTGACGATCTTGAAGTGGTGGATCAGCGACTCCATCGAGGTGTGGAGCTCCTCGCGCGGCGGCAGCACCACCTTGCGGTCGTCGGCGATCCACGGCTCGCCTTCCATCCCTTCGAGCCGGTCGAGGCACTGCGCGATGATCTTCGTCGACTCGCGCATCTCCTCCATGTGCACGCGGTAGCGCGCGTACACGTCGCCCTCGTGATGGACGGGAACGCGGAACTCGCAGTCGGCGTAGGAGAGGTACGGCTGCACACGGCGCAGGTCCCAGTCGACGCCGGAGGCGCGGAGCACCGGCCCCGACTGGCCGAGCGCGATCGCGTCGTCGGCGGACAGCAGCCCGAGCCCCTGGGTGCGCTCGAGCCAGATCTTGTTGCGATCGACGAGCGCCTCATAGTCGTCGACCGCGTGCGGCATCCACTCGACGAACTTGCGCGCCTCGGGATAGAAGCCGCGCGGGATGTCCTCCGCGAGCCCGCCTGCCTGGAAGTAGCGCGTGTGCATCCGCGCCCCGGTGACCATCTCGAACAGGTCGAGGATCTGCTCGCGCTCGCGGAAGCAGTACCAGAACATCGAAATCGCTCCCAGCTCCAGCGCGGCGGTGCCGAGCCAGACGAGGTGCGAGTGGATGCGGTTGAGCTCACAGAGGCACGTGCGCATCCACGACGCCTTCGGTGGTGTCTCGAGTGCGAGCAGCTGCTCGATCGCAAGCACGAAGACGAGCTCGTTGTGCTGGTAACTGAGGTAGTCGATCCGCTCCGGGTACGTGATCGCCTTCCACCACGTCTTCTGCTCCATGTTCTTCTCGAACCCGGTGTGGAGATAGCCGACAACGGCCTCGAGCCCGACGACGTCCTCGCCGAAGAGGTCGACGACCAGGCGGAGCACGCCGTGTGTCGAGGGATGGTTCGGGCCGAAGTTGACCGTCATCACGTCGCCGGTCGCGCGCAGCTCATCCGAGACGCGTAGCACCGTGGGAATCGGATGCGGAATCCGCGTGCCCTCGTAGATCGGCGCACGCGTCTTGGCCGGTGCAGTCGCCACTACTCGTCCTCCGAGAAGCGAACCGGCTCCCCGCCGATCGGGTAGTCCTTGCGGAGGGGATGGCCTTCCCAGTCGTCGTCGAGCAGGATCCGCTTCAGGTTCGGGTGGCCGTCGAACGGGATCCCCATCAGGTCCCAGGCCTCGCGTTCGTGCCAGTCGGCGGTCGGCCACACGCCGACGACCGAGGAGACTGCCTCGCCGTCGTCGACCCACGCTTGCACGCGCACGCGTCGCGGCGAGTCGCTCACCGACAGCAGGTGGTAGTTGACGGCGAAACGCTTCGTCTTCGCCTGCGGCAGCACCTGCAGGCCCTGCGTCGCCGGCAGGTTGAGGTCGCGGCCCGCCGCGGTGCCGATGTAGCCGGAGACGCCGACGCTTCCCCAGCCGAGGTAGTCGGTTGCGGAGATGTCGGAGAGGAAGTTGAAGCCTTCGGTGTCGCGCAGGTGCGTGCACGCCTCGATCAGGCGCGCAGGATCGACGACGAGCGTCGTTTCCCCGTGCGCCTCCACGGTCTCGACGAGCCCCGGCACTCCTTCGTAGGTCATGTCGCGACCGCCCGCAGCTCGTAGGCCGGCGGCACGCCTGCCTGCACGGCCTCGTGCAGCCGGATGATCCCCTCCATCAGCTGCTCGGGCCGCGGCGGGCAACCGGGCACGTAGATGTCGACCGGGACGACCTTGTCGACCGACTGCACGATCGCGTAGTTGTTGAACATCCCGCCTGAGCTCGCGCAGGCGCCCATCGCGATCACCCACTTCGGCTCGAGCATCTGGTCGTAGATCTGACGCAGCGGCGGGGCCATCTTGTTCGAGACCCGGCCGGAGACGATCAGCAGGTCGGCTTGCCGCGGCGAGGAGCGGAATGCCTCCATGCCGAAGCGCGCAATGTCGTAGCGCGCCGAGACGATCGACATCATCTCGATCGCGCAGCAGGCGAGCCCGAAGGTGTCGGGCCACATCGACTTCGTCTGCGCCCAGGCGACCGCCTTCTCGAGCGTCGTCAGGCTGACCTTGCGCTCGAGGCCTGCGACCTCCTGCTCGAACTTGCCGGGCCCCTTGCCCTCCCAGAGCACGCGCTCGGAGTGGAGCCCGAGGTCCTTGAGCGGCTCGTCTAGTGCCATTCGAGCGCTCCCTTGCGCCAGATGTAGACGTACGCGAGCAGCAGGATCCCGAGGAAGACGAGGAATTCGAGGAATCCGAACCACGCCAGCGAGTGGAGGATCACGGCCAGCGGATACAGGAAGACGATCTCGATGTCGAAGAGGATGAAGAGCATGGCCGTCAGGTAGAAGCTGACCGTGAACCGCTGTTGTGGTGCCGGGCCGAGGGAGACGCCGGACTCGAACGGGATGCCGCGCGCGCGCACCGCTCGCTTCGGCCGGTGGGCGAAACGGAAGCTGAACACGATCATCGACGCCGGGATCGCCAGCGAGAACAACCCGTAGATCGCAAACGGTAGCCAGGCGTCGAACAAGGGCTTTGGACGCTACCAAGGTTGCCTCGCCGAGGGCCATGGGTACACTGAAAACCGTGGCAACGATCGAAACCCGCCAAACTGCAGCGCTAACACTGACCGCGCGTGCCGCCGACAAGGTGAAGGCGCTGATGGCGCAGGAGCCGGCCGGCGAGGCCGAGGTGCTCCGCGTCGCCATTCGCGGCGGCGGCTGCGGCGGCTTCGAGTACGCGCTCGGTTTCGACCGCGGCGCGACCGAAGGCGACACCGAGGCCGAGTTCCACGGCGTCCGCGTCGTCGTCGATCCGGCGAGCGTTCCGTACCTCGAGGGCGCCACGGTCGATTTCGTCGAGTCGCTCCAGGAGTCGGGCTTCAAGATCGAGAACCCGAACGCCTCGGGCTCGTGCGGGTGTGGCCACAGCTTCCAGGTCGCCGAAGGCGACGAAGCGCACGCCGGCTGCAGCCACTAAGCTTCGCCTCTAACAACGTGAGCGACAGGCCTCTGCGGGTCGCCGTGGTCGGCTCCGGCCCGGCCGGGTTCTACGCCGCGGACTGCCTGCTCTCGGCCGATGCGCAGGTCGACCTGCTCGAACGCCTACCGACACCATGGGGTCTCGTCCGGCTCGGCGTCGCACCTGACCATCCCGAGCTGAAGACCGCGGCGCGCGTGTTCGAGAAGACCGCGGCCAAGCCGGGCTTCCGTTTCTTCGGCAACGTCGAGGTCGGCCGCGACGTCACCCACGCCGAGCTCACCCGCCTCTATGACGCCGTCGTCTACACAGTCGGCGCGCAAACCGATCGTCGCCTCGGCATTCCCGGCGAGGACCTGCCCGGCTCATGGGCTGCCACCGAATTCGTCGCCTGGTACAACGGCCACCCCGACTACCAGCACCTCGAATTCGATCTCTCGACCGAGCGTGCGGTCGTGATCGGGAACGGCAACGTCGCGATCGACGTCGCGCGGCTGCTCGCGCGGACGGAGGACGAGCTGGCTCCGACCGACGTCACCGACCACTCGGCGGCGGCGATCGTCGCCGCCGGGATCCGAGAGATCGTGATGCTCGGCCGCCGCGGTCCGGCCCAGGCGGCGTTCACCCCGCCCGAGCTGAAGGAGCTCGGCGAGCTCGGCGGCGCAGACGTGATCGTCGATCCGGCCGATCTCGAGCTCGACCCGGCAAGCGAGGCGGCGCTCGAGGCCGGCCCGCCGCGCGCGAGGCGAAACGTCGACATCCTGCGCGAGTTCGCGGCGCGTGAGCCCGAAGGAAAGCCGAAGCGCCTCGTCCTTCGTTTCTGCGTCTCCCCGGTGCAGATCCTCGGCGAAGGAAAGGTCGAGGCGATCGAAATCGTCAGGAATTCGCTTGTCAGCGATGGCGGTCAAATCAAGGCGGTGCCAACGCAGGACGTCGAGATGATTCCGTGCGGCATCGTCTTGCGCAGCGTCGGCTACCGCGGCGTTGCGCTACCGGGCGTTCCGTTCGACGAGGGTCGCGGCGTGATCCCGAACGTCGAAGGGCGAGTAACCGGAGAGCCGGGCGTCTATGTCGCCGGTTGGATCAAGCGCGGTCCGAGCGGCGTGATCGGCACGAACAAGAAGGACGCCGCCGAGACGTGCGACCGCCTGCTCGAGGATGCCGCCGCCGGCGTGCTCTCCCCCGGTGAGGGCGAGCTCGATGATCTTCTTCGCGAACGTGACGTCGAGTTCGTCGAGTACGCGGGCTGGGAGGCGATCGACCGGCACGAGCGCGGCCTCGGCGAGCCACGCGGCCGCCCGCGCGTCAAGCTGACGAGCTGGGATGAGCTGCTGGAAACGGCCCGAGCACTAGAGTCCAAGCCATGACCGAAGAGCTTTGGGGCGCCGAGACGCGTAAGGCGATCGAAAACTTCCCGGTCTCCGGCGAGCCGATTCCGCACGAGGTCGCGCGCTGGCTCGGGCGGATCAAGGCTGCTGCAGCGCGCGTCAACGCCGAGCTCGGGTTGCTCGCTCCGGACAAGGCCGAGCGGATCGCTGCCGCCGCCGACCGGATCGCGAACGGCGAGCTCGACGACCAGTTCCCGATCGACGTCTTCCAGACAGGTTCCGGCACATCGTCGAACACGAACGCCAACGAGGTGATCGCGACGCTTGCCGGCGACGGCGTGCACCCGAACGACGACGTGAACATGGGGCAGTCCTCGAACGACGTCTTTCCGTCGGCTGTGCATTTGGCTGCGCTCGACCGCGTCGTCAACGACCTGCTTCCAGCTCTCGACCTGCTCGCGGATTCACTTGGAGCGAAAGCACGCGAGTTCGACGACGTCGTCAAGTCGGGGCGGACGCACTGGATGGACGCGGTCCCGGTCACCCTCGGGCAGGAGTTCGGTGGTTACGCCGCGCAGATCCGCGAGGGCAAGGCGCGCGTTGAGGGCACGCTCGAGCGGCTCGGGAAGATCCCGCTCGGCGGGACCGCGGTCGGCACCGGCCTGAACACGCACCCAGAATTTGCTGCGCGCGTCCGTGCTCGCCTGACGAAGGAGACAGGGCTTCGGATCAACCCGCCCGCCGATCCCTTCGAGGCGCAGGCCGCGCGGGACGGGCTGGTCGAGGCTTCGGGCGCATTCAAGGTCGTCGCCGTCAGCCTGACGAAGATCGCCAACGACCTCCGCTATCTCGGCTCCGGGCCGCGAGCCGGCCTAGGCGAGATCTTCCTGCCCGAGCTCCAGAAAGGCTCGTCGATCATGCCGGGCAAGGTCAACCCGGTGATCCCGGAGGTCGTCACCCAGGTCGCCGCGCAGGTGATCGGCAACGATCAGGCGATCACGATCGGTGGCATGCAGGGCCATTTCGAGCTGAACGTCTTCGTGCCGCTGATCGCGCGCAATCTCCTCGACCAGATCAAGCTCCTCTCAGCTGCGTCGCGCCTGCTGGCCGAGAAGTGTGTCGATGGGATCGAGGCCAACCGCGAGCAGGCAGAGCGCTACGCCGAGCTGACGCTTTCGGCGGCGACTGCGCTCAACCCGTACATCGGCTACGACAAGGTCGGTGAGATCGTCGCGAAGGCGGCTGCATCCGGGCGGCCATTGCGCGAAGTGGCGCGTGAGGAAGGCGTCGATGAGGCGATCATCGAGAAGGCGCTCGATTACCGCGCGATGGCAAAACCGCACGGTTAGGAGCGGTTTTTTCACCCGTTCGAGGGAGCAACACCACTAAAGGGGGCACTTGCGGTCGGCCAAGGCGTGGGTAACGATGTGGGCCTGCGGTCAGGCGGTTAACTTTTGAGAGGGGTCACGTTGCGGGCATTGAGAGGGAACGTCTTGAAGGGTTCCACCATGGGTCTGGCGGTCGCCTGCGTCGTTGCGGCGTCGCTTGCTTCCGCCAACCCACCTTCTCACGGCGCCGTGATGCACCCGGGCGGCACGACCTTCATCCCGAGCGGCCCGGTTTCGAGCTTCGGTGCGGCCGATGTGGCCGGGAAAGGCAAGACGCTCTGCCCCGGCAGGGTCTGCGTCACGCCGCAGCAGCTCCAGGCGGCCTACGACTTCCCGACCGGCAAGCGCGCACCGACGGGTGCCGGCCAGACGATCATGGTCGTCGTCGCCTTCGGCAGCGCCACTCTCGAGAGCGACCTGGCGTCGTTCGATTCGCTGTTCGGCATCCCGTCGACTCAGATCTCGTACTGCGGCGCGCCGAACGGCGTCGAACCCTGATCCGAACGCCCCGACCTGGGCCGTCGAGACCTCGGCCGACGTCGAGTACGCGCATGCGATGGCCCCCGGTGCCAGGATCGTGCTCGCGGTCTCGCCGTCCGACGATGGTGACGATCTCGCCCAGACTGTTGCGAGCTGCGCGCCCAAGTATCCGGGTGCGATCATCAGCCAGAGCTTCGGCTCCGACGAGGACCTCGTCTCTCCGACCGCGTTCGCCACGTTCCACGCGGCCTTCGAGGCAGCAACCACGGCCGGCGGCACGATCGTGGCCGGCACGGGCGACTTCGGCGCAACTGACGGAGACCCGTACGCCGTCGCCGCATACCCGGCGTCTGACCCGCTCGCCACCGCCGTCGGCGGCACCGAGGGCAACCCGTATCCGGGCGGCCTCCTCAGGGGCAGCGGCAACGGCAAGCAGTACGGCGGCGAGCAGGTTTGGAACGAGCCGGATCTCTTCCCGTTCACGGTCGCAACCGGCGGTGCTCCGAGCATGGTCTTCGGCGTGCCCGCCTACCAGGCGCCGTTCAACAACAACTCGATGCGGACGGTTGCCGATGTCTCGTACCTCGCCTCGATCAACGGTGCCGAGCTGATCGTGTTCTCAGGGCAGCTCGGCGGCTTCGGCGGCACGAGTGTTGGCCCGCCGCACTGGGCGGCGATCTTTGCGCTCGCAGATCAGGCGCGCGCGGCCGCAGGCGAAGACACGCTTGGCCAGGCGAATCCCGCGCTTTATGCGATTGCGTCCGACCAGGGCCAGTACTCCAGCGACTTCCACGACATCACGCAGGGCAACAACATCGCCAACTCGGACCTCGGCTTCCAGGCAGGACCGGGGTACGACATTCCGACCGGTCTCGGCACGCCGGACGTGTCCAACCTGATCGGCGGCCTCGTCGGCTCCTCGTCCACGCATCACGGTGACGGTGCGCTGCCCAAGCCGCCGACATCGCCGGGTAAGAGCGGCGACCACCACTTTCACGCCGGCGGCTGAGCTCAGCTGACGGCTGCTGCGCGCTGCTCGTCGGCGCGGTAGCTCGAACGCACCAGCGGGCCTGCGAAGACGGAGCCGAAGCCGAGCGCTTCGCCCTGCTCGCGGAGCCAGTCGAACTCGTCCGGGTGAACCCAGCGGTCGATCGCAGCGTGCTTCGCGCTCGGCTGGAGGTACTGGCCGATCGTGACGACGTCAACGCCGGCCGTGCGCAGATCGCGCATCGTGTCGACGACCTCGTCGTTGCGCTCACCGAGGCCGACGATGATCCCGCTCTTCGTCAACACCGGATAGGCGGCGAGCTCCTTCGCGCGCGCAAGCAACGAGAGGGAGCCGTCGTAGTTCCCCTTGGCGCCACGCATCCGGCGATGGAGACGGCGGACGGTCTCGATGTTGTGGTTGAAGACATCCGGGCGCGCCTCGAGCACGACTTCGAGTGCGTGCTCCTCGACGCCGAGAAAGTCCGGTGTCAGCACTTCGATGCTTGCGTTCGGGAGCTTGGCTCGCAGAGCACGGATCGTCGCCGCGTAGTGCCCGGCGCCGCGGTCGGCTAGGTCGTCGCGGTCGACCGAGGTGACGACGACATGCTCCAGCCCCATTTGGGCTGCCGTTTGCGCAAGCCGGAGCGGCTCGAGCGGATCGACCGCCTCCGGGGTGCCAGAGTGGACGTAGCAGTACCGGCAGGCGCGCGTACACGTATCGCCGAGAATCTGGAAGGTCGCCGTGCCTCGCCCCCAGCACTCGGCGATGTTCGGGCAGCGCGCCTCCTCGCAGATCGTGTTCAGGCTCGCGCCGTGGATCAGCTTCTTGACGTCGTAGAAGCGCGTGTTTGCACTCGGCGCCCGGACCTTCATCCACTCCGGCCGGCGCGGCCGCTCGGTAACAGGCAGCGATTCGTGCATGGCTTGGAGTCTAGAGGGGTACTTTGGGGCCATGCTGCTTGCCGTCCTCGCCACGGGCATTCTCTGGGGATCGGTGACGATCGGGCCGCTGACGCCCGTCTGCCGGGCCGATACGCCATGCGACGGCCCCGCGAAGCAGGCGAAGCTGACCTTCACGCACAGTGGGCGGTCCGTTGTCGCAAAAACGGATGCCGCCGGCCGCTATCGGCTGACGCTGACAACCGGCACCTGGACCGTGCGCGCGAGTGTCGGCATGCGGATGACGCCCGCGACCGTCGTCGTTCGTGCCGGCACCCACCGCAGGAACTTCTCGATCGACACCGGGATTCGCTAGGCTCGCAGCGAGCTGTGCGTGCAGCGGCTGCGGCCAGAGGCCCGGTTCGTCGCCAGGCAGCTCGTCGAGCTCGAGCTCGAACACCTCGGCGATCGCGGCACGTGCCGCCGGTCGCACCTCGTCGACGGCCACCGGCCGCCCCAGCTCCTGCGCCATCGATGTGAACGACGCGTCATAGAGGCCGCACGCGGTGATCCAGTCCGTGAATGGCGCCGGGTCGAGGTCGACGTTGAGGGCGTACCCGTGCGTCGAGACCCACCGCGACAAATGCACTCCGATCGACGCGATCTTGCGCGGCGGCGAATCGAGCCACACGCCCGTGAGACCCTCGATCCGCGTCGCCTCGATTCCGAACGCCGCGACTGCGCGGATGATCGCCTCCTCGAGATCGCGGCAGAACTTCTTCACGTCCTTGCCATGCCGCTTCAGATCGAGGATCGGATAGCAGACGAGCTGGCCCGGACCGTGATACGTCGACCGGCCGCCGCGGTTCGTCTCGACGACGGCGACGTCCGTTCCGTCGGGAACGTGCACCTCGCCCTCTTCGGTACGCCGTCCGAGCGTGATCGTCGGCGGATGCTCGAGGAAGAGCACGGTGTCGGGAATCGCGCCGAGCGATACCGCAGCGGCGAGCGAGCGCTGCAGCTCCCACGCGGCCTCGTATTCGACCTTCCCGAGATCCATGACGTAGCCACGGTTCACCGGGGTCGAGGGTACCCTGATACCCGAGCGTGGCCGGGCCGAGAACGAAGAGAGGGAGATTGGCGCTCGCACTTGCCGCCGTGGGCGGGCTGCTGCTCGTCGCCTCCGCGTTCTCCTCGTGGACAGCGCCGGCGCATGTGTCGTGGCCGAGCTATGCCGACGGGGTTCCGGACTTTCTCTCGCACCCGTCTGACGCGCTCTTCCGCATCGGCTCCGGACTGCTCGGAGTGAGCGCGCTCGTTCTGGTCGGGCTCGCCCGCCAAGGTGTTGCACATCGCCTCGCGTGGCTGCTGCTCGCTCTGATCGGGATTGGCGGGATCGCGCTCGGCCTCGAAGGCTTTGCCGCGGTCGAGCGTCACCGCGGCTTCGGCTCGATGATCGCCAACGACATGACACTCAACGGGTTTCGTCACGGCTCGCTGAACTACGCGGAGCTTGTCGGTGCATCGCTGCTCTGCCTTGCGCCGCTCGCGGCGATTCAGGCTTCGCGCAGAAACGCGGTTCCAGTAGTCGGACTCGCCCCAGGTCTGCAGGCGCTCGCGCAGGTCGTGCAGGAACTGGCCGGCCAAGGCGCCGTCGACGAGGCGGTGGTCGTAGGTGAGCGTCAGGTTCATGATCGGCCGGATTGCGATGGCGTCATTTCCTCGTTCGTCCTGAATCACCCAGGGTCTCTTGACCACTGCGTATGTACCCAGGATGCCGCTCTGCGGCTGGCTGATCACCGGGGTGCCGTGGAAGGTGCCGAAGCTGCCCGGGTTCGTGATCGTGAAGGTGCCGCCCTGGACGTCGTCGGGCGTCAGCCGCTTCGTGCGTGCGCGCTCTGCGATGTCGGAGATCGCCTGCGCCATCCCGAGCAGGTTCAGCCCTTCTGCGTGCTTGACGACCGGCACGATCAACCCCTTGCCACCTGCGAGCGCCACCGCAAAGCCGATGTTGACGAAGCTGTGTGTGACGATCGACTCTCCGCGCAGCTCGGCGTTGATCCACGGATAGTCCTTGAGCGTCTCGACCGCGGCGCGCGCAACGAAGCTGAGGTAGGTCGGGTTGACGCCGTAGGCGTTCTCGTATTCGGGCTTCAGCTTCTCGCGAATCGCGACGACCTTCGCCATGTCCACCTCGATCGCGCTCGTCACGTGCGCGGCCGTGTCGAGTGAGCGGCGCATGTGCTCGGCGATCCCGCGGCGCATCGCATTCATCGGCTCGATCTGCTCGCCCTGGCCGAGCTCGCCCCGCACCTGCGGAGCGGCGGGCGGCTGTTGTTGCTGCTGTTGTTGCGGCGGTGGTGAAGGCTCGGGCGTGGCCGGCGTCGCCTGAGCGCCCGAGTCGACGAACGCCATGATGTCGCGCTTGGTGACGCGACCGCCGCGGCCGGTGCCTTCGAGTTGCCCGGGGTCGATCCCATGCTCGGAGGCGATGCGCGCGACCACCGGGGAGACGAATGTGTGCTCGTCGCCGGCGTGGCCGTTTCCGGCCGGCTCGGTCGGTGCCGCAGGCTGCGGCTCGGGTTCCGGCTCAGGCTCTGGCTCTGGCTCGACAGCGGCTTCGGCCGGCGCCGGCGCCGGGGGCTCTTCCTTGGGCGGCTCGCGCTTCCGGCGCAGGCGGCGCGGCTCCCGCGTCCCCGCCGATTCGCGCGAGCACCGTTCCGACCTCGACGGTTTCGCCTTCCTGGACGAGGATCTCGCTGAGGACGCCGCTCGCGTTTGCGGGGACCTCCGTGTCGACCTTGTCGGTCGAGATCTCGAGCAGCGGCTCGTCGGCCTCGATCGTGTCGCCGACGTTCTTCAGCCACTTCGTCACCGTCCCCTCCGAGACGGAGACGCCCATCTGGGGCATGACGACGTCGACGACGGTGCCGGTTGCCACTAATACTCCGCCAGTTCGCGCAGCCCCGCGACGACGTCCTCGACCTGCGGGATGAACGCTGCCTCGAGTGCAGGTGAGAACGGCACCGGTGTGTCGGGCGCGGCGATCCGCCGCACGGGCCCATCGAGGTCCTCGAAGGCCTCCTCGGCGATCGTCGCGGCGATCTCGGCGCCGAAGCCGCCGGTGCGCGTGTCCTCGTGCAGCACGAGCGCCTTCGATGTCTTGCGCACCGAGGCGAGGACGGCGTCCTTGTCCCACGGCAAGATCGTGCGCAGGTCGATGATCTCGACCGAGAGGTCGTCGAGCTTCGATGCTGCCTCCTCGGCGGTGTAGACCATCGCGCCCCAGGTGATCACGGTCACATCGGTGCCTTCGCGATGGATGCGCGCTTCGCCGATCGGCGTCGTGTAGCGCTCGTCGGGCACCTCGCCCTTGATTCGGCGGTAGAGGTGCTTGTGCTCGAAGAAGAGGACGGGATTGGGATCCTCGATCGCGGAGACCAGCAGTCCCTTCGCGTCCTCGGGAGTCGCCGGGCAGACGCACTTGAGGCCGGGGATGTGCGCAAACGACGACTCCGGGTTCTGAGAATGGAACGGCCCGCCCGAGAACCCGCCGCCGGACGGCAGCCGCACCGTGATCGGCACGGGCGTTCCCGCGCGCCAGCGTTGTTTTGCGGCGACGGTGACGAGGTGATCCCAGCCGCACGAGATGAAATCGGCGAACTGCATTTCCGCGACGGGGCGCATGCCCATGATCGCCGCGCCCGTGGCGCCGCCGAGAATCGCGGTCTCGGAGAGCGGCGCGTCCAGCACGCGCCACGGGCCGAACTCCTCCTGGAAGCCGAGCGTCACCTTGAAAGCGCCGCCGTAGACGCCGACGTCCTCGCCGATGATGAACACGCGCTTGTCGCGCCGCATCTCCTGGCGGAGGCCGTCGGAGATCGCCTGCAGATACGTCTTCTCGCTCACTTGTGGTGCGGCGTGTCGAGGTCGTCGGGCGTCGCGTAGACGCCGTCGAGCAGCGTTGCGGGATCGGGCAGCGGCGATGCCTCGGCCTTCTCGAGCGCGTCATTCAGCACCTTCTTGACGTGCACCTTGATGTCGTCCTCTTCCGCGTCGGTGAACTCGGCGTGCTCGTGGAGCCAGAGCCGGTAACGCTCGATCGGGTCGTTC
Source organism: uncultured Actinomycetes bacterium (assembly GCA_963761365.1). GTDB lineage: Bacteria > Actinomycetota > Thermoleophilia > Gaiellales > Gaiellaceae > PALSA-600. The sequence goes on from CAVXHB010000005.1 coordinate 13,555, forward strand.
TCTGCCCAGCGTTCGAACAGCTCCTTCGGCACGTAGAAGGCGTCGTCGTGGACCGCATGGCCTTCCATGCGCAGTGTCAGACACTCGATCAGCGTCGGACCGCCGCCCTCGCGTGCCTTCTCCATCGCGCGCTTGGCTTCGCGGTAGACGGCGAGCACGTCGGTGCCGTCGACGACCACACCCTCGAAGCCGTAGGCCTGCGCGCGATCGGCGAGGTGCTCGACCGCGTATTCGAGATGTGTCGGTGTCGAATAGGCCCACTGGTTGTTGTCGCAGACGAACAGGACCGGTAACTGGCGCACGCCCGGCGAAGTTCATCCCCTCGTGCGTGTCGCCGCGCGCGGACGCGCCTTCGCCGAACCAGGCGACGGCGACCCGCTTCTCCTCGCGAATCCGGAACGCGAGCGCGCAGCCGACCGCGACAGGCAGAAGCGCGGGCAGATGCGAAACCATCGCGATCAGGCCGAGTCGTGCGTCGGCCATGTGAACGTTGCCGTCGCGGCCCTTCGCCGGCCCGTCGACGCGGCCCATGTAGTTGGCGAAGACGCGCCACGGCTCGACACCGCGCGTGATGTGGACGCCCATGTCCCGGTGCAGCGGCGTGCCCACGTCCTCGGGCCCCATCGCGGTCGCGACGCCGACCGCCGCGGCTTCGTTGCCGCGGCCGGTGTAGAACGAGCCGGGGATCTTGCCCTGGCGGTAGAGGATGTGCCCGCGCTCTTCGACGCTGCGCGTCGTGAGCATGTTGCGGTAGATCCCCAGTAGGTCCTCGCGGTCGAGGCCCCACTCCTTTACCTCGCCGAGCGAGCCGCCCGGCTCGGCCACGCGTGCTGTTGCCATAGACCGGGTCGAACTGTACCCCGCCGCTATCGTCTGCACACGTGGGCAAGGCGTCCGACTGGCTACGCGAGGAGCGGCGCAAGGTGCTCGGGGACTGGGCGGCCTTCTGTCTGGCCTGTGGCGCGGCCCAGCGCTGGTTCGAGGAGTTCGAGGCCGAGCTGCCCGGCCACGTGCCCGGCGTGCGGCGGCGAGCTGCTGCATCGCTGCCCGGCCTGCAACGCGCCGTTTTCGTCGGCCTTCGCCGTCGAGTGCGAGGAGTGCGGCGGGAAGCTTCGCGAGCCGAGCTCTTCGGCGTGAAAGATCCGGCGGGACTAGGAACGAGTGTCTGACACCGCAGGTGTCAGACACTGCCGGCGTTACTTGATCGCCGAGAAGCGAATGACGGTCACCGTGTCGTCCTCGGACACCTCGCGGTTGTAGAGCTGGCTCAGGAAGGTCGCCATCTCCTCCGGCCGGCGGATCTCCGGGTTGTCGTGCTCGATCTCCCGCGGTGAGAGATCGCGGAGCCGTTTGACGTCGACCTTGTCGATCACGGCGTTGAAGACGTGCTGGCGCGGGCCGTAGCGGGCACCGACGAGCACCGAGACGATCATCCCCTTGTTGTACTTCCGGGACTTGTCGCCGAGCCGGATCGTGGCCGTTTTCCGGTGCGAGCGAAGCTGCGCCTCGACGATCGGCGAGTAGAAGTTCAGCGCAAAGGCGGGCAACCGGCCCTCATCCTATTTCTTCCTCTCCGGCCAGAACGGCGATCGCCTTCTCGGCGAGCCGCCGCTCCCCTTGGTAGGCGAGCAGCCGGGGTGCGTCGTCGAGCGGGAGCCAGCGCACCTCGGCCACCTCGTGGCGGAACGCCTCCGGGATCTCACCCAGCTTGCCGCTCTCGTAGCGGACGAGGAAGAAGGAGACGACCTTGAAGATCCGCTCGCCCTCCCACGTGAACTGGTAGCGGACGTCCCCGAGCTTTCCGAGCGAGCGGCCGGTCGCCCCGGTCTCCTCGGCGATCTCCCGCAGGGCGGTCTCCTCGCCGCTTTCCCCCTCGTCGATCTGGCCCTTCGGCAGCGCCCAGAGCCCGGGAGGCCGTCCGGCGGGGCGGATCGCCGCCACCATCCAGCGGCCCCGCAGGCGCCGGACCAGGACGCCGCCGGACGAGAACTCACGCCGCATGGGCCTGGAACCTCAGCCTCGCCGACTCACATTCTTCCGCTATGCTCCCCTGGCTGGCACTCTCCCACCTTGAGTGCCGAAAGTTCCGAAGGTTCCCAGTTGAACTGTCACCAGTGGAGGTTGAACGTATGAATCTGAAGCCGCTGGGCGACCGCCTGATCGTCGAGCCCCTCGAAGAGGAGCAGACCACGATCGGCGGGATCGTCCTTCCAGACACGGCCCTCGAGAAGCCGCAGCGCGGCAACGTCGTCGCCGCGGGCCCGGGTGTGCGTAGCCAGGACACCGGCGAGGTCATCCCGATGGACGTGAGTGAGGGCGACACGGTCGTCTTCTCAAAGTACGGCGGTACCGAGATCAGGATTGAAGGCACCGATTATCTGATTCTGCGCGAGAGCGATGTTCTCGCAAAGGTCGTCGCAGACCGCGCGCCCGCCCGGGCGAAGGTCAAGGCTTAGGAAACGGGAGGAAAAGAGATGGCTCATAAGGAGTTGAAGTTCAGCGAGGACGCTCGCCGCGCTCTCCAGCGCGGCGTTGACACACTCGCCGACGCGGTCAAGGTCACCCTTGGCCCCAAGGGGCGCTACGTCGTGCTCGACAAGAAGTTCGGCGCTCCGACGATCACCAACGACGGCGTCACGATCGCACGTGAGATCGAGGTCGAAGACGTCTTCGAGAACCAGGGCGCGCAGCTCGTGCGCGAGGTGGCGACGGCGACGAACGACGTGGCCGGCGACGGCACGACGACCGCGACCGTTCTCGCCCAGGCGATCGTTCGCGAAGGCCTGAAGAACGTCTCGGCCGGTGCGAACCCGATGGGGCTCAAGCGCGGCATCGAGAAGGCCGTCGAGTCGGTGGTCGAGAACCTGAAGGCGCAGTCGACCGAGATCAACGGCAAGGAAGACATCGCCCGCGTGGCGACGATCTCATCGCGTGAGCGTGAGATCGGCGACGTCATCGCCGACGCGATCGAGAAGGTCGGCAAGGACGGCGTCGTGAACGTCGAGGAGGGCCAGACGTTCGGCCTCGAGCTCGAGTTCACCGAGGGCATGCAGTTCGACAAGGGCTACCTCTCGCCGTACATGATCACCGACGCGGAGCGGATGGAAGCGGTCCTCGACGACCCCTACATCCTGATCGCGAACCAGAAGCTCGGCGGCATCAAGGATCTTCTGCCGCTGCTCGAGCAGGTGATCCAGGCCGGCAAGGGTCTGCTGATCGTGGCCGAGGACGTCGAGGGCGAGTCGCTCGCGACGATCGTCGTCAACAAGCTGCGCGGCACGTTCCAGGCCGTCGCGGTCAAGGCGCCGGGCTTCGGCGACCGCCGCAAGCGGATGCTGGAAGACATCGCCATCCTCACGGGCGGCGAAGTGATCACCGAGGAGATGGGCCTCAAGCTCGAGAACACGAAGCTCGCCCAGCTCGGCCGTGCACGCAAGGTTGTCGTCGACAAGGACTCGACGACGCTGATCGACGGCGCCGGCGATCCGGAGGCGATCAAGGCCCGCATCAAGCAGCTCAAGGCCGAGATCGAGACGACCGACTCGGACTTCGACCGCGAGAAGCTGCAGGAGCGGCTGGCCAAGCTCTCCGGCGGTGTTGCCGTGGTCAAGGTCGGTGCAGCCACCGAGACCGAGATGAAGGAGAAGAAGCATCGCGTCGAGGACGCCCTCCAGGCGACTCGCGCGGCGCTCGAAGAGGGCATCGTCCCGGGTGGCGGCGTTGCGCTGCTGAACGCGACCGATGCCGTCAAGAAGGTCGCCGACGGGCTCGAAGGCGACGAGCGGACCGGAGCGCAGATCATTCTGCGTGCACTCGAGGAGCCGCTTCGCCAGCTCGCAACCAACGCGGGCCTCGAGGGCTCGGTCGTGATCAACACGGTGCGCTCGGCGAAGCCGGGCCAGGGTCTGAATGTCGACACGAACGAGGTCGAGGATCTCGTCAAGAGCGGCATCATCGACCCGACGATGGTCACGCGCTCGGCGCTGCAGAACGCCGCGTCGATCGCGAAGAACATCCTCACGACCGAGGCGATCGTCGCCGAGGCGCCCGAGAAGAACTCGGGTGGCGGCGGCGGTGGCATGCCCGACATGTCGGGGATGATGTAAGAGCACCTGCAAGGGTCAGAGGAAGCTCTGACCTCGTCATCCGACGAAGCTAGAGAAACCGAAGGGCCCGCTTAGCGGGCCCTTCGCATTCTCAGGGGTGAGGGGTGAGGGGGTGTTTCACTCACACTTATCGGCACGTCGACCGCCGGCTTTAGTCCCAATTGCGCTCCCTCATTCGAGGGAATTCGCGGGCGCTCAGAACGAATACCGCTCTTCTTTCCAGGGATCTGCATCGTTGTGGTACCCGTAGCGCTCCCAGAAGCCGAGCCGGTCGACCGCTGAGAGCTCGATCGCCCGGAGCCACTTGGCGCTCTTCCAGAAATACTTGCCCGGGATCACGAGGCGCATCGGCCCGCCGTGCTCGAGTGCGAGCGGCTCGCCGTCGGCGTGCGTCGCGAGCAGCGCGTTCTCGGCTTCGAGCGAGGCGAGCGGGACGTTGGAGGTGAAGTCGTGCTCGGCGTGTGCGATCACGAACTGCGCACTCGCCTTCGGGGTGCACAGTTTCGCGAGCTCGCGCCAGTGCACGCCCTCGAACGCGGTGTCGAAGCGGCTCCACCGCGTCACGCAGTGGATGTCCTGCACGTTCGACGAGCGCGGCAGCTCGTTGAAGGCCTTCCAGTCGAGCTCGATCTCCTGCTCGACCTCGCCGTAGACGCGGAACGTCCACGCCGCGACGTCGACTCGAGGCACGTCGCCGGCGTGCAGCACCGGCCACTTCTCGGTCAGGTACTGGCCCGGTGGCAGGCGCGCGGGATCAAAGCCGGCCGCGCGCACCTTCTTTTCGGCCATCGACCTGAACACCGTCCCTACACTAGTTCGCATGGGTGTTGCGACCAAGAGCTATGTCCGTCCCCGCGCATACGTGCGCGTGCAGGGTCCCGATGCCGCCGATCTGCTGCAGCGGATCGTCTCGAACGACGTCCTCGCCGCCGAGAGTTGCGAGGCGCTGTTGCTGACTGCCAAGGGCCGCGTGATTGCGCCGCTGCTCGTCTGGCGGCGGGGCGAGGACGACTTTCTGCTGCTGACCGAGCCCGAGCTCGGCGCCGTCGTCCTCGAACACCTGCGCAGGATGCGGATCGCGTCACGGTGCGAGATCGAGCTGGAGGAACACACCTCCGCGATCGTGTTCGGCCACGGCGACGGCATTCCCAACCACGACTACGGCGCGCCTGCATTCGAACTGCTTGATCCTCCGTACCAGCCGGATCCAGCGGACGAATCTCTAGAACGCCTGCGCATCCTCGCCCGCACGCCGCGGTGGGGTCGCGAGCTCGATGACGGCATCCTGCCGGGCGAGGCGGGGCTCGAGGAGCGCGCGATCTCCTTCACGAAGGGTTGTTATCCGGGCCAGGAGCCGCTCGCGCGGCTGCACAACCGCGGCCACGTGAACCGAACGCTCCGCGTGCTCGATGTCGAGGGCGAAGCGGGCCAGGCGGACGAAGTGCTGTACGAAGGCGCAACTGTCGGTCGAGTCACGAGCGCGGTTCCGGGACTCGCACTCGCCTACGTGCGCGTCGAGGTGCCCGACGGCGCGGCGCTCGAGATCGGCGGCCAGAAGGCGCGGCTACACTCCTGAGTTGACGGAGCCAGACTGAAGTCTGGCACCGATCAGTAGATAGCAAGCGCCCGTAGCTCAGGGGATAGAGCGCTGCCCTGCGGAGGCAGAGGCCGCAAGTTCGAATCTTGCCGGGCGCATTCTCGCAAGCCGCACGTATTTTTCCTCGACCGGCTGTCTCCTTCCCCCAGTAGATCGCAGCCCGCGATCGGAGCCAACAAGGAGACTTCAGATGATCAGCCGCACTTCCATCCTCACGTTCGCCGTTGCCGGCATTGCCTGCGTCGCACCCGCCGCCCAGGCCCACTCGCTCGCCGGCGACAGCGCAGGCAGCAACGCGAAGTCCGTCTCGGCCAAGAGCTCGCTCTCGGTGATGGAGCTCGCAGGCATCCGCTACCACGCGGCGGCCAACTACAAGAACGAGCGGTTCACCGGCCGGTCGACGTCGACCGGCGTCCGCCCCGACAACCGCCCGGGCGTGCGCGGGATCTAAGCGCGTCCAGCTCGATGGCGCTCGAACCGGGGCGGGTTCTCGACGAAGAGCCCGCCCCTTGCGTTTCCGGGCTTGAAGCCGCGGGAATCCGCTCCCGATGGTTTCCAGGCGCATCGCCCCGTTCCTGGCCGTCTTCGTCCTTGCGGGCTGCAACGGCGGGACGGTCGATCGTCACGCGCTGACGAACGATTCCGCGACGCTCGACTCGATCGCCTGCGAAGGGGCCGTCGTTGCGAACGGCGTTGCCCGCGGCCGGACGTACGTGTTCTTTGCGCGCGAGCAGGCCGAGGAGCTGATGAACCAGGCCGCGAACCTCGCCGATGCGCTCTCGAAGCGGCCGACCGCTACCGGGCTCGAGGCGCGCGTGCGTGCTGAAAGCGAAGCATGCTGCCGAGTCCTGGCGACGCTGCTCCGGCAGCTGCATGACCATCCGGGCGATCGCGCCACCGGAGCCACCGTTGGAGCGTGCGCTCGACAAGGCCGGGGACTGTCCGTGAACAAGGTCTTCGGCCTCGCGCTCGGGATTCTCGCGGCGATCGGCGGCTTCGTCGACATCGGCGATCTCGTGTTCAACACGGCGGCAGGCGCGACGTTCGGCTACCAGCTGATGTGGGTGATCCCGATCGGCGTTGTCGGAATCATTCTCTTCTCGGAGATGTCCGGCCGCGTCGCCGCTGTGTCGGGCAAGGCGGTCTTCGACGCGGTGCGGGAACGCGTCGGATTCAAGGCGGGCCTCGGAGCGCTCGTCTCGTCCGAGGTCGTGAACCTGATGACGCTTGCCGCCGAGCTCGGTGGCGTCGCGATCGCGCTGCAACTGCTTTGCGGGCTTCCCTACCGCTGGCTGCTCGTGCTCGCCGGCCTGGGGTTCGCGATCGTGATCTGGATCACGTCGTTCAGCTGGCTCGAGCAGATCTTCGGCTACGGCGGGCTCTGCATGCTCGTGTTCGCGGTCGCCGCGGTGAAGCTTTCGCCGGACTGGACGAAGGTCGGCCACGGCTTCCTGCCGCACATCTCGCAGAACAACCCGTGGCTCTACCTGTACTTCGTCGTCGGCCTGCTCGGGGCGGCGATGACCCCATACGAGGTCTACTTCTACTCCTCGGGTGGTGTCGAGGAGCAGTGGAAGCCGACAGGATCTTGGCCTGAACCGCACCAACGCGATCGTCGGCTACGCGCTCGGTGGCACGCTCTCGATCGCGCTGATGATCGTCGGCGGCGCGTTCTTCCTCGGCACGGCATCAGCCCGGAGCACCTCGGGTCACGATCGCGCTCGGCGCGCAGCAGCCGCTCGGCGAGGTCGGCCTTGCTGCTCGCGATCGTCGGCATCCTGTTCGCGGTCGGCGGCGCCTCGATCGACACCGTCTTCTCCGGCGCCTACAACCTGGCCCAGTTTTGCGGCTGGGAATGGGGCCGCTACCGGCATCCATCGGGCGCGCCGCGGTTCACGCTGACGTGGATCGTCCTGCTCGTGCTCGGCGTGGGGATCGTGATGACCGGCGTCGATCCGGTCGTGCTGACCGAGTACGCGGTGATCTTCTCGGTCGTCGCGCTGCCACTCACGTATCTGCCGATCCTGCTCGTGGCGAACGACCCGGCCTACATGGGCGCGCATCGGAACGGTCGGCTGGCGAACGTGCTCGGCGTCGTCTACCTGTTCATCATCATGGTCGTCGCGTTGAGCGCGATTCCGCTGATGATCATCACGAACGCGGGGCAGAACTGATGCCCAAGCTCGACCTCGGCCTGGGCATCCTCGACCATCAGCTGCTCGACAGCGAAGGACGCCGCTGCGGCAACGTCGACGACCTGGCGATCGAAGGCGGCCCCGGCGAGACCCCGCGCGTCGTCGCGATTCTCGTCGGCCCGGGCTACTGGGGCCAGCGTGCCGGCTGGATCGGCCGTGTTGCAGGGTGGATCGGCGGTGGCCGGCGCGTGCGCGTCCCGTGGGAGGAGGTCGCGGAGCTGAAGTCGGCACAGGTCGTCCTGCGCCGAACGGCGACCGAGCTCGGGCTCGGCCGTGGCGACGACCGGCTTCGGCCCTATCTGGAGAGGATTCCCGGAGCACACCGATGAGAACGTTCTCGTCGCTCATGGGGCGCAAGGTCGTCACCGAGTCCGGCCGGCAAGCTCGGCTACTGCCACGACCTCCGCGCCGAGCTGACCGCGCGGAAGTTGGAGGTGACCGGTCTCTGCGTCGGCCGCTCGGGGCTCGTCGAGCACTTCGGTTTACGTGCGCACTCTCGCCACGACGAGGTCCCGTGGTCTTCGGTCGTGCGCATCGAGGGTGATCGCATCATCGTCCACGACTAACGTCCCCGCGTGCCGCTCTACCTGCGCGAGGCCGAGGTCGCCGAGCTGCTCACGCCCGCCGACGCGCTCGCGGCCGTCGAGGAGTCGTTCCACCGGCAAGCGCGCGGCGCGGTCGACAACCGGCCGCGCGAACGGCTGCCGCTCGACGACGGCCAGTTCGCGGTGATGGCGTGCGTCGACCGCGAGCTCGGGTACGCGGGGCTGAAGACGTACGCGTGGACATCCGTGGGCACACCGTTCGTCGTCGTGCTCTTCTCGCTCGAGGAAGCGAGGCTCGAGGCGGTGATCGAGGCCGACAAGCTCGGGCAGCTCCGCACCGGCGCGGCGTCGGGCGTGGCCGCGCGGCTTCTCGCGAAGGAGGGCGCGGCGACACTCGGCGTGATCGGCGTGCGGCTGGCAGGCCGCGTCGCAGATCGCGTGCATCCGCGCGGCGGTGCCGTCGATCGAGCGGGTCGTCGTCTACTGCCGCGACCAGGAGCGGCTGGCCGCGTTCTGCCGCGAGCACGACTGCGAGCCGGCCGAGTCGAACCGCGACGCCGCCGAGCAGGACGTCGTCGTCACCGTCACGACGTCGAAGGATCCGGTGCTGCGCGGGGAGTGGCTCAGCCGACGGCGCGCTCGTCTGCGCGGTCGGCGCGAACGATCCGTCGCCGGCGCGAGCTCGACAACGTCGTGCTCGAGCGGGCGGCGTTCGTCTGCTGCGACTCGCGCGAGCAGTCGACGCTCGGAGTCGGGCGACCTGATCGAGCCGGTCGCCAGCGGCGTGCTCGACTGGCTCGAGGTGCACGAGCTGCAGGAGGTCGTCGCCGGCGAGGTGGCCGGTCGCGCGTCGGACGACGACATCGTCGTCTTCAAGTCGAACGGGATCGCGGCGTGGGACCTCGCAGTCGGCGCGCGCGTCGTCGAGCTCGCCCGCGAGCGCGGGCGTCGTGGTCTGACCTAGAGCTTTGAGCGCTGCGCGGCGATCACGTCTTCGCCGACCGCGTGGATGACCTCGGGACGCTCGAGCAGGCGGCGGATCTCTTCGGGCGTGCAGTTGTTCGACGACGTGCGGATCGTCGAGGATCTCGTCGAGCGACCGCCCGCGATGGTGCTCGCGGATCGACGTACTCGGCGATCAGCTCTTCCTTCTGCGGCCGCGCAAAGAGGAATGAGAACGGATTGCGGAAGCGCGCCACGGTCTCATCCTACGTTTCGCTGCGCTGCCGGCCATTTCAGGTTCGCGTCGGGAATCGGGTCGCCGTGCGGATCGTGGGTCGGAAAGCCGAGCGCCTGGTCGATCCGCGCCTCGAGCTCCTCGGAGATCACGTGCTCGAGCCGGTCGGCCTCGTCGTGGACGGCGTCGACGTCGAGGCCGAGCGTCTGGGCGAGGTAGAGCTCGAGCAGCCGGTGGTGGCGGATCACCTCGAGGGCGACGCGCTCGCCGGCGTCGGTCAGCCGCGCGCCGCGGTAGGGCTCGTGCTCGAGCAGGCCGAGCGCGGCGAGCTTCTTCACCATCGCCGACGCAGAGGCCGGCGACACGCCCTGGTCGCGCGCGACGGCGGTGATCGTCGACGCGGCCGTCTCCCTCCTGGAGCTTGTAGATCCCCTTCAGGTAGTCCTGGATCGCCTCCGAGAGCGGCGCCTTGGTCACCGCCCCGAGCGTAGTGCGTTGCTAGCGTCGACGTGCGGTGCGTATCCGCGTCGGACACAGCGCAGACCCGGACGACGCGTTCATGTTCTGGGCGCTCGAGGCGGGCCGCGTCGACCCGCGCGGGCTCGAGTTCGAGCAGGTCGTCTCGGACATCCAGACCCTGAACGAGTGGGCGACGGAAGGCCGGCTCGAGGTGACGGCGATCTCGATGGGCGCCTACCCGCACGTCGCCGACCGGTACGTGCTGATGCCGCACGGTGCGTCGATGGGCGTACGGCTACGGCCCGGTCGTCGTCGCCCGCGAGCGACGGTCGATCTCCGTGACGTCGAGATCGTGATCCCCGGCCGGCTGACGACCGCGTACCTCGTGCTCCGGCTTGCGCTCGGCGAGGACGTGCGCGTTCGCGAGCTGCCGTTCGACCAGATCCTCGACGAGGTGGTCTCGGGACGGGCCGACGCCGGCCTGCTGATCCACGAGGGACAGCTGACCTACGCCGAGGCGGGCCTGCGCAAGCTGCTCGACCTCGGCGACGTGGTGGCAGGAGGAGACGGGCCTGCCGCTGCCGCTCGGCGTCAACGTCGCACGCCGCGATCTCGACCGGCTCGGCGACGTCTCTGCGGTTCTCGGCGAGGCGATCCAGGTCGGCCTCGACAACCGCGAGGAGGCGCTCGCATATGCGGAGCGGTTCGGCCGCGGCATCGACCGCGGAGACCGCCGACCGGTTCGTCGCGATGTACGTGAACGAACGGACAACCGGCTACGGCGACGAAGGCCGACGGGCGGTCGCGGAGTTGTTCCGCCGCGCGGGGTCGGACGTCGAGGCGACCTATGTCTAGGGCTGTGATCCTGAGCGCAGTCCGCACGCCGATCGGGCGGCGCGACGGCGCGCTTTCCGGGGTGAGGCCAGACGACCTCGCAGCGATCGCGATCGAGGCGGCGGTCTCCCGCGCAGGAGTGCCCGCCGGCGAGATCGAAGACGTGTGGTTCGGCTGCGCAAACCAGGCGGGCGAGGACAATCGCAACGTTGCCCGGATGGCTGCATTGCTGGCGGGGCTGCCCGATTCGGTCGCGGGCGTCACGATCAACCGGCTCTGTGCATCGGGGCTGTCGGCGGTGGTCGGCGCGTGTCACGCCGTGATTGCCGGTGACGGCGACCTCTTCGTCGCCGGCGGCGTCGAGTCGATGTCGCGCGCGCCGTTCGCGCGTGAGCGCCCAGGCTTCGGCGATGACACCGAGTGGGACACACAGCTCGGCTGGCGCTTCCCGAACCCGCGGATGGAGGCGATGTTCCCGCTCGAATCGATGGGCGAGACGGGCGAGAACGTCGCCGAACGCTGGGATGTGTCACGCGAGGACCAGGATGCGTTCGCCCTGCGCTCACAACGGCGCTGGGCGGCGGCGGCCGAGGCCGGGCGCTTCGACGACGAGCTCGTGCCGGTTGGCGACGTCACGCAAGACGAGCACCCGAGGCCCGACACCTCGCTCGAGAAGCTCGCCACGCTGAAACCGGTCTTCCGCGAGGGCGGGACGGTCACGGCGGGCAACGCCTCCGGGATCAACGACGGAGCGGCCGCGCTCGTGATCGCTTCGGAGGAGCGCGCACGGGAGCTCGGCGTCGAGCCGCTGGGTGCCTTCGTCGCCTCCGCGGTCACGGGGGTCGATCCGCGGGTGATGGGGATCGGGCCGGTCCCGGCGGTGCGCCGGCTGCTCGAGCGTTCCGGTGTGGCACTCGGCGAGGTCGATCTCGTCGAGCTGAACGAGGCGTTCGCATCGCAATCGCTGGCGGTCATTCGCGAGCTGGGGCTCGACGAAGAGAAGGTGAACGTGAACGGGGGCGCGATCGCAATCGGCCATCCGCTCGGCATGAGCGGCGCGCGGCTCGTCGTTTCGCTGCTGCACGAGCTTCGCCGGCGCGGCGGCCGCTACGGCGTCGCGACGTTGTGCGTCGGCGTCGGCCAGGGCCAGGCTGCGCTGTTCGAACGACTGTGACCACGAGTGTCAGACACCAAAGGTGTCTGACACTGAATTGCGGTCAGCCGATTGGTGGTCGGACCGAGGCGCCGCTTGTCGGCGCCGTTTCAGGACGTACGGGCTTTGCCCGTGCGTCCGTCTGCGTCGCCATCTTGGAGCGTCTATCCGATAGGAGGTCGGATGTAGATCACGCCGGCGTGCTTGATCGGGATGAAGGCGGCGCCGACGGACTCGATCAACTGCTCGGCGCGCGCGAGGATGTCGTCCTGTGCCGCCTCGTTGCCGATGTCCACGCAGATCACCTCGATCGAGAGCTCGTCGACCGGCCTCGCGTCGAGACCCGCGGCGACCAGCTCGCGCAGGAGCCGGTCGCGGTCGGGGATCCTTGCGGCCCTGACGTCCACATGGCCGGACGAACCGGCGTCGTCGCCCACGCCCTGGACACTATCGTCCGGGACCGATGACCCAGCTCTACGAGCCGGCAACCGGCGCACCGCTCGCGGAGGTGGAGCTCGCGACCGAGGCGGAGGTCGACCAGGCGGTGCAGTCGGCGCGCGGGGCGCTCGAAGGTGACTGGCGCAAGACGGGCCCGACCGAGCGCTCGCGCCTCCTGCACGCTCTCGCAGACGCGCTCGTCGCGAACCGCAAGGAGCTTGCGGAGCTCGAGGCGCGCAACGTCGGCAAGGCGATCTCGTCGGTGAAGGCCGAGCTTGCGCAGTCGATCGAGAACTTCCGCTTCTACGCGAGTGCGATCGGCTCGATCGCCGGGCGCTCGAACCCGATCGGTGGCTCGCTGCTCTTCTATTCGCTGAAGGAGCCGGTCGGCGTGTGCGGTCAGATCGTGCCGTGGAACTACCCGTTGATGCTCGCGACGTGGAAGCTCGCGCCCGCGCTCGCCGCCGGCTGCACGGTCGTGCTCAAGCCGGATCCGCAGACGCCGCTGTCGGCGCTCCGAATTGCCGAGTTGGCGACGGAGGTCGGCATTCCCGAGGGCGTCATCAACGTCGTTCCCGGCGACGGCCACGTCGGCGCGTATCTCGTGCGCCACCCGGGCGTCGACAAGATCGCGTTCACCGGTTCGACCGCAACCGGCGCCGAGGTGATGCGCCTCGCCGCCGACCCGCTCAAGCGCGTGACGCTCGAGCTCGGTGGCAAGAGCCCGAACCTGATCTTCGCCGACGCCGATCTCGACGACGCGATTGCGAGTGCGGCGTGGGCGATCTTCTACTCCGCCGGCCAGTCATGCGAGGCACGCTCGCGCTTGCTCGTCGAGGCCTCCGTGTACGACGAGGTCGTCTCGCGCGTCACCGAGCTGGCCGGGCGCGTGAAGGTGGGCGACCCGCTCGATCCGGAGACGCAAATGGGCTCGCTGATCTCGACCGCTCACCGCGACAAGGTGCACGCATTCGTCGAAGGCGCGGCCGGCGAAGTCACGGCGGGAGGTCGGATCGTCGAGGGGCCGGGTGCGTTCTACCCGCCGACGGTGATCGCAGGGGTCGACGCGCAGAGCGCGGTGGCGCAGGAGGAGGTGTTCGGACCCGTCGTCGTTGCGATTCCGTTCGACGATGAGGCCGACGCCGTCCGGCTCGCAAACGATGTGCGGTACGGGCTGATGGCGACCGTCTGGACGGGCGACTCCGCGCGGGGGCACCGGCTCGCGCAGCGGATCAAGGCCGGAACGATCGGGATCAACATGCCGTACACCGCGTTCCCGGGGATCCCGTTCGGCGGCTACAAGCAGTCCGGGTTCGGGCGCGAGCTCGGGATCGAGGCGCTCGAGCTCTACCTCGAGACGAAGTCCGTGATCACGGCCACCGGCTCGCGGCCGTCGAATCCGTTCGGCCTGTGAGCCGGGTCCTCGAGCGGCTCGACGATCTGTACGCGATCGGGGCGACCCGGATCGGCTATTCGCCCGAGGAGGATGCCGCGCACGAGCTCGTCGGCGCGCTGGCTCGTCGAGGCCGGGCTCGCCGTCGAGACGGACCGCGCCGGCAACACGCTCGGCCGCCGAGGCGATGGCGCAGCTCTGGCTGGGCTCCCACCTCGACACGGTGCCGAACGGCGGCCGCTTCGACGGCGCGCTCGGCGTTGTCGCTGCAATCGAGATCGCCGAGCGGGTCGACGTTCCGCTCACGGTCGTCGCCTTCCGCGACGAGGAACGAAGCTGCGCCGGCAGTCGCGCGTGCGTGGAGGACGGCCGGCTTCCGGGCGCCTTCCTCGAGTTGCACGTCGAACAGGGCCCGGTGCTCGCCCGCACGGACGCGCCGCTCGGGAATCGTCACGGCGATCGTCGGCCAGGCCCGCGGCGAGCTCGTCTTCGAGGGTCGCGCCGACCACGCCGGCACGACGCCGATGGACGCCCGCGAGGACGCACTCGTCGAAGCGGCTGCGTTCGTCTTGCGGGCAAGGGATGCCCCCGGCCTGGACGCCGTCGTCACCGTCGGCAGCCTCGTCGTCGAGCCCGGAGCTGCGAACGTCGTCCCGGCTCGCGTGACCGCCTCCGTCGACGTCCGCGCTCCGACCTCCGAAGAGCTCGATCGCTTGATCGCGAGCCTCGGCTTCGAGCCTTCCTATCGCACGGAACCGGTCGCGATGAGCGGCGGGCCGCTGGCGGCGCTTCGTGCGGCTGCGCCCGGCGCGCCCGAGCTCGTCTCGGGCGCGGGCCACGACGCCGGCATCCTCGCGGCCGCCGGCGTTCCGACCGGGATGCTCTTCGTCCGCAGCCTGAACGGCGGGGTCAGCCACTCGCCGGACGAGCTCTCGAGCCCGGAGGACATCGCGCTCGCGCTGGACGTTCTGGCCGAGGCGGTTAGACTCGCTTCCTGACCGAGCGCGAGATCATGAGCTGGCACGACCTCGGCGAGGGCTCCCGTGAGCTTGCCGAGCAGGTGTATCGCGACGGCTACCGGCCCGACATCGTGCTCTCGATCGCCCGCGGGGGACTGCTCGTCGGCGGTGCGATCGCCTACGCCCTCGACGTCAAGAACACCTTCACGATGAACGTCGAGTTCTACACCGGGATCGACGAGCGCCTGGAGATGCCGATGCTGCTACCGCCGGTTCCGGACCTGATCGACTTCAGGGAGACGCGGGTGCTGATCGCAGACGATGTTGCCGACACAGGCGCGACGCTCGCGCTCGTCAAGGACTTCTGCGAGGGCAAGGTTGCCGAGGTGCGGTGCGCAGTTCTGTACGAGAAGCAGCGTTCGACCGTCAGCTGCGAGTACGTCTGGCGACGGACCGACCGCTGGATCGACTTCCCCTGGAGTGCCCAGGCGCCCGTCGGTGCCGAGCTCATTGAAACCCGCTGAATTCGGTTTAGAGTCGCGGGAACCCCGCGCACCGAGGAGGAGCACATGAAAAGGACGAAGTTCGCGCTCGCGGCGCTCCTGCTGACGATCGCAACGGCGACCGTCGCGCTGGTCGCTGCGACCGCCGGATCCGCCAAGCACAGCGACGTATTCAAGGTGGCTTGGATCTATGTCGGTCCGCACAACGACGCAGGCTGGTCGCAGGCGCACGACGAGGGCAGGCTCGCCGTGGTGAAGGCACTCGGGTCGAAGGTGCAGACGACCTACAAGGAGAACATCGCTCCCGGCCCGCAGCTCCAGCAGACGGTCGCGAGCCTCGTTCAACAGGGCTACAAGATGATCTTCGGCACGTCGTACGGTTTCTTCGACAAGAAGCTCGCAGCGAAGTATCCGGACGTGCTCGTTCGAGCAGGCGACGGGCACGGACATCGCCACGAACCTCTCGGAGTACTTCGGCGCCGGCGAGGACACGATCTACCTCTCGGGCATGGCGGCAGGTGCCGCCAGCAAGACCGGCAAGCTCGGTCTCGTCGTCGCCTACCCGATTCCCGAAGTGATCCGGCACTCGAGCGCGTTCACGCTCGGTGCCCAGTACACGCATCCGGGCGCGACGGTCAGGCTCGTCTGGACGCTGAACTGGTTCGACCCGGCGAAAGAGAAGAAGGCTGCTGAGAGCCTCGTCTCCGCCGGCGCCGACGTGCTCGGACAGAACGTCGACTCGCCTGCGACCGGGCAGCTCGCCGAGTCGAAGGGCGTCCCGTGGGTCGGTTACGACTCCGACGCGCAGAAGTTCGCGCCGAAGTCGTGGCTCACCGCCGCGGTCTACAACTGGGGCGAGTACTACGTCAAGCGCGTCAAGGAGGCGATGGCGGGCACGTGGAAGTCCGGCTTCTACTACGGCGGCCTCAAGGATGGTTTCACGAAGCTCGCTCCGTTCGGGCCCGGCGTGAGTGCGGCGACGAAGGCCAAGATCGCCGCGAGGATGCACGCGATGGAGAACGGCACCTTCAACGTGTTCGCCGGCCCGCTCTACGACCAGAGCGGCAAGCTGCGCGTTCCGAAGGGTCAGACCATGCAGACGCTCAAGGGCGGAACGAACAGCCTCTACGGGATGAACTGGCTCGTGAAGGGCGTGATCGGCAGCCCGACGGGCAAGTAGCCGTTGGCTGAATCGCCGAGAACGGATGAGCGGAGGGGCGCCGGCAATGGCGCCCCTCCGTCTTCCGCCGTCTCGATGCGCGGGATCACGAAACGGTTTCCGGGTGTGCTCGCGAACGACGGCGTCGACTTCGAGGCGGCCGTCGGCGAGGTGCACGCGCTGCTCGGCGAGAACGGCGCCGGCAAGAGCACGCTCTCGAACATTCTCACCGGCCTCTACCGCCCGGACGAGGGGGAGATCTTCCTGCACGGCGAGGAGGTCGACTTCCACGTGCCGCGGGATGCGCTCGATGCCGGGATCTGCATGGTGCACCAGCACTTCCGGCTGGTCGAGCCCTTCACGGTCGCGGAGAACGTCGTCCTCGGCGACCATCGCGGCGAAGGGCGCGCGTTCCGGTTACGTCATCGCGCGATCGAGCGCCGCGTTGGGGAGCTCTCGACTCGGTACGGCCTGCACGTCGATCCCCGCGCCCGGATCTGGCAGCTCTCCCTCGGCGAGCAGCAGCGCGTGGAGATCCTGAAGGCGCTCTACCGTGAGGCGCGCATCCTGATCCTCGACGAGCCGACGGCGGTGCTCACACCGCAGGAGGCCGACGTCCTCTTCGAGACGCTGCGCGAGATGGCCAACGAGGGACGGACCGTCATCTTCATCTCCCACAAGCTGCACGAGGTGAAGGCGGTCGCCGACCGCGTCACCGTTCTGCGCGGCGGACGTACGGTCGCGACCGTGTCCACTGCGGACGCCACGCCGCGCTCGCTGGCGTCGCTGATGGTCGGGCGCGAGCTTGCGGCCGAGGGCAGCGGTTCGCGCGTGGAGTGCACGCCGGGAGCGGCCGTGCTCGAACTTGAGGGGGTTTGGGCGCAGGGCGATCGCGGTGACGCGGCCGTGCGCGGTGTCACGCTCGACGTGTGCGCCGGCGAGGTCGTCGCGATCGCCGGTGTTGCCGGCAACGGGCAGCGCGAGCTCGCCGAAACGATCGCCGGCATCCGCCATCAGAGAGAGGGCGAGGTACGCGTCGGCGGCCGTAAGCTGCGCGGCGACCCGCGCGCGGCCCAGGCGGCGGGAGTTGCCTACGTCCCGGAGGACAGGCTCGGCACCGGCGTCGCGCCGAGTCTCAGCATCGCGTCGAATCTGGTGTTGCGCTCCTATCGCGAGCACTACGCGTCGCACGGGCCGCTCCTACGGCTCGGAGCGATCCGGGAGCGCGCGGTCGACCTGATCCGCCGCTATTCGATCGCGGCGCCCGGGCCGTCGGCGCCGGCGCGCCTGCTCTCCGGCGGCAATCTCCAAAAGGTCGTGCTCGCGCGGGAGTTCTCCGGAAAGCCGAAGCTCGTCGTCGCCGCCTCGCCGACGCGCGGCCTCGATGTGGGCGCGATCGAGACCGTGCACTCGTATCTGCGCGACGCCGCCGCCGAGGGCGTCGCCGTGCTGCTGATCAGCGAGGATCTCGACGAGATCCTCGGCCTCGCCGACCGGATCGCCGTCATGTACGAGGGCGCGATCGTGGGTGTGACGTCCCGTGCTGATGCGAGCGTCGAGGAGATCGGACTCCAGATGGCAGGAGGGCACGACCCGCGTGAGGATTGAACGCCGGCTCCAGCAGCCACGCTGGCTGCTCTTTGCCGTCCCCGCGGGATCGATCGTCTTCGCGTTTTTCGCGTCCGGGCTCGTGTTGCTTGCAACCGGGCACAACCCGTTGCCCGCGTACCGCCAGATCTTCGATGCCGCCTTCGTGAACAACGGGGCGATCGGCCAGACGCTGATCGCAGCGACGCCGCTCGCGTTCACCGGGCTCGCAGCCGCCGCAGCGTTCCGGATGCGGCTCTTCAACATCGGCGGCGAGGGTCAGCTCCTGATCGGCGCGATCACCGCCGATGCGGCGGGCCTCTACTTCGGCGGTCTCGGGTGGCCGAAGCCGATCGTGATCGCGGCGATGGTGGTCGCCGGCTGCGCGGGCGGCGCGGCGTGGGCATCGATTCCGGGAGTCCTGCGTGCGTTCTTCAAGACGAACGAGATCATCACGTCGCTGATGCTCAACTACGTCGCGGCGTATCTGCTGACGTACCTCGTCTTCAACACGAACTCGTACTGGCGTCAGACGACGGGTTTCAACGCGAGCGTCTTCCCGACGAGCAAGGATCTCCCCAACAATGCGCTCTGGCCCGCGCTGACGATTCACAAGCAGGGCGGAATACCACTACCGCTCGGTGCGGGGCTCGCCGTGCTGGCGGCCTTCGTGCTCTGGGTTCTTTACACGCGGACGCGTTTCGGCTTCGAGGCGCAGGTGCTCGGCGACTCACCGCGGGCGGCCAGGTACGCGGGCATGCGAACGCGCCGGAAGATCCTCGCGGTGATGGCGATCTCCGGCGCGATCGCGGGTCTCGGGGGCGCCAGCCAGGACGGCGACTTCCGGCAGACGCTCGACGCCGATCCCAACGGTCTGCAGAAGCAGTACTACGGCTACACGGGGATCGTCGTCGCTGCGCTCGGACGCTACAACCCGCTCGCGGTGGTGCTCGTCGCCGTCCTGATCGGCGGTCTCCAGAACGCCGGCAACGTGCTGCAGGGGGCCGATTTCCCGTCCGGACTGGTGGGGGTGATGCAGGGGATCATCCTGTTCTCCGCACTCGGCGGCGAGCTGCTCGTGCGCTACCGCTTCACGTTCAAGCGGCAGGTCCGCGCCGAGGCAGTCGAGGCGACGACGTGAACAACTCGCTGCTCGTCGTTGTGATCGCGTCCGGCATCGCCTACGGCACACCGCTGCTCTACGCGTCGCTCGGCGAGCTGCTCACCGAGCGCGCCGGCGTGCTCAACCTCGGCGTCGAGGGGATGATGCTCGTCGGGGCCGTGATGGGCTTCTGGACGGTGCAGCGCTTGCACACGGGCACCGGGATCTCGCTCGCGGCGGCGATCGGCGTCGCGGCGCTTGCCGGCGCGGCGATGGCGCTCATCCACGCGTTCCTCGTGATCACCTTGCGCGCAAGCCAGATCGTGTCGGGGCTCGCGCTGACGATCTTCGCGGGAGCGGCAGGGCTCTCGTCGTATCTCGGTAACGACCTGAACCTCGCCGACAATCCCGCGCGTCACACGTTCAATGCGGTGTTCCCCTCGAGTTTCCAGAACTGGCCGATCGTCGGCCCGATCATCTTCGGCCAGAACGTTCTCGTGTACGCATCGTGGGCTTGCGTGATCGGCGTGTGGCTCTATCTCTCGAAGACGCGACCTGGCCTGAATGTGCGCGCCGTGGGCGAGTCGCCGGCTTCCGCCGACGCGATGGGCATCAACGTCGTCGCGTACCGGTACATCCACACGCTCGTCGGCGGAGCGTTCGCGGGTGTCGCTGGCGCGACGTTCACGCTCGCGATCACGCCGCAGTGGGTGAGCGGGATTACCGGCGGCGCGGGCTGGATCGCGATCGCGCTCGTGATCTTCGCTTTCTGGCGACCGGAGCTCTGCCTCGTGGGTGCGTACTTCTTCGGCGCGCTGCAGGCACTCGCGCCACAGCTGCAGGCACGGGAGATCAGCATCGGCCCGACCGCGCTCTGGACGAACACGCTGCCGTACGTGATGACGATCGTCGTGCTTGTGCTCGCGTCGGCGAGCGGCGCGCGGCGGAGGCTGGGCGCGCCGGCTGCACTCGGGGCGCCGTACGTGCGCGAGGAACGTTAGGCGCGGGCACGGCACCTCCGCCCCCTGCCGTTGCGGACAGGCCCGAAATTCGCGGATTGCGAGGTGGCCTGTCGGCATGCACACTGTTACGGATGGCCGATCCTCTGATCGAACGAGCCGAGATCGTTGCTCTACTCTTCAACGTGAGCGACATCGCCCTCACGTTGGCCAACATCGAACGACTTCTAGGAGAGGACGATGGCGAAAAAGAAGTTGACGAAAGCTGAGCGCGCCGAACGAGACGCGAGGCACGAACGCGTCTTGGCGAACGCTCAACGCACGCGTGAGCTAGCCGAGCGGGCGCAGGCAAAGCTGGAAGCGCAAACCCCACGGGGATAGGTCCTGCTTGAGGCGGCCAAGGGCCGGAAGGCTCAGGCTGGCTTCGCGGCGTACGCGTCGAGCGCTTCTACGTACGCCTTGCGGTCCTCCTGTGGGAGCCAGGTGACGTTGAATGCGTTCCGGGAAAGCTGCACGATCTCGTCCTGGGTCAACTGGACGGCTCCCTGCACAGCGATGAAGTTCTCGTTCATATACCCGTTGAAGTAGGCCGGATCGTCGGAGTTGATGGTCGCTCGGACACCACCGTCGAGCAAGAGCTTGATCTCTTGCGCTTTCAATCCGTCCGTGACGAAGCCGTTCGAGATCGGGCAGACGGTCAGGCCGAGACCCCGCTTGTTGATCTCCTTGATCAGCGCCGGATCCTCGAGCGCGTTGACGCCGTGGTCGACACGCTCGACCTTGATCTCGTCGAGGCATTGCCAGATGTGCCCGACCGAGTTCTCCTGGTCGACATCGCAATGCATCGTCAGGCGAAAGCCCTCGTCGCGGGCCTTCTCGAAGACCTCCTTGAACTTCAGCGGCGGGTTGCCCCGTTCGTCCGAGTCCAGACCGACTCCGACGATCCAATCGCCGTACGGCAGCGACTGCTCGAGCGTCTCCATTGCCGACTCCGCGCTCAGGTCCCGCAGGAAGCACATGATCAGCTGCGTGCGCATTCCGAGCGTCTTCTCGGCGTCCTCCTTCGCGCGCCGGAAGCCCTTGATGACGGTCTCGAACGCGACGCCGCGCGAGGTATGACCCTGCGGGTCGAAGAAGATCTCGGCGTAGACGACGTTCTGGGAGTGCGCCTTGCGGAAGTACGCCATCGCGAGGTCGTAGAAGTCTTGCTCGGTGACGAGGACGTTCATGCCCTCGTAATAGATGGTGAGAAACGAGGCAAGGCTGTTGAAGTCGTACGCCGCCCGCATCTCCTCGACCGACCCGTAGGGCAGAGCGAGCCCGTTGCGAGCAGCGAGCTCGAACTTCAACTCGGGCTCCAGCGTCCCCTCGATGTGCAGGTGCAGCTCTGCCTTGGGCATTCCCGCGATGAAAGAGGCGAGCTCGCTCAATGCGCGCCCGTCGCCGTGAAGGGGTGCCCGAGCACAACCGCGCGGCCGACGCAGGAGTCGCTGACCTTCGTGAACTTGAGCGTCTCGCCCGTTTTTCTCCATGCGTAGACCCCGAATTGCGGGCAGGCAGCCGGGCCGGTCTCGTTGCTGAGATAGATCCGCGAGGTTGACGTGAAGTGACCGCGCACGACGACCGCACCATTGTCGCTGATCGTGTACTTGCCACCCTTCAGAAAGTCCAACACCCATGTGCCCTTGAGCCTGGCGGGAGTCTTGACGGTCGTCGTGTACTTGCCGAGCGGCAGATTCTCGTTCGCGAGCACGACCGACGGCAGCGCCAGAGCCGCAATCATCGAGGCACCAACCGTGAGTCGTCTCATCTCTCCTCCTGTTCGCGTAAACGGGAACGCGAGCCTATAGTTCCCGACCCTCTACTAGAAGGCGCTGCTGGACTACGCCAGTGCCCCGGAAGACACTCCGAGCGCGGGGATAGGCGATTTCAAGTGTCTGACACCGTCGGTGTCAGACACTGAGTTCTCTGTGCGCCGGCGTCAGTGCGCTTGGCTGTGCGAGAGCCCTTTACGCCAGACGCTAACCCTCGCGGAACGAAATCGCCTGCGCACCCTGCCAGAGGGTGAGTCGGCCGAGCTCGGGCAGCTGCTCGAGTCCTTCGACGATCGTGGCGAAATGGTTGCCCGCGAGCGGGCCCGCCTTCGAGGCGAATGCGCAGTGGCCGTACGGGAAGAGCAACTCCGTTTCCGAGATACCGCCCGGGAAGAGCAGCAGCTGGCCGGGTGCGGGATAGCACGTCGCGTTTTCGGCTCCGATCCCGAGCTCGCGGTCGCCCCACGGGATCCAGTTCGACTCGCCGCTCCACTTGCAGTGGATGATCCGGTCCTCGAACGGCAAGATTGCGCGAAATGCGGCGACCGTGGCCGGCGCATCCTCATCGAGGAAGCGAGCGCGGAAGGTGAAGCCGGCGGCGAGAATCTCGAGCATGGTTGGAAGCTATCTATGCGTCAACCAGCGCGCGAGCACATCGCGTTCGGCCTGGGTGATGTTGGTCACGTTCGACGGAGGCATCAGGTGGCTGTCGACGGCCGCCGTCTTGATCAACGCGGCAAGGAGCCTGATCTTCGCGGCGGTGTCGAAGGCGATTCCGCCGGGAGCAGACGAGATGCCCGCCATCGTCGGATGAACCGCGTGGCACGGCACGCAGCGCTGGTCGATGATCGACTGCACCTGCGCGAACGCCGGCACGGGCCCTGTGGTTGCCGCCGTCGAGGTGTGTGGACGAAGCCAGATCGCGAGTCCGACGATCCCAGCGGCGGCGACCGCCAGGATCCACCACGCATTCCGCCCCGTGTGGCGCAGGTTGAAGAAATGCCGCGTCATCGCGCCGATCGCCATCAGGCACACGAGAACCACCCACGCGTGACTGTGCCCGTAGGTGAACGGGAAATGGTTCGACAACATTGCGAACACCACCGGCAGCGTGAAGTAGTTGTTGTGCACCGACCGCTGCTTGCCTCGCGCGTTCCAGCGCGGGTCGGGCTCGCGTCCGGCTTGCTTCGCGCGCACGAGCTCCCAGTGCGCAGGGATGATCACGAAGAAGACATTCGCCACCATGATCGTGCCGAGCATCGCTCCCACCTCGAGGTAGGCGGCTCGCGCGGCGAAGAGCTGGGACGTGGCGTACGCGCTCAGCACGACGAATGCGAAGACGGCGATTGCGAGCAGCCGTTCGTCGCGCCCGAGCAGCCGGCAGGCGAGGTCGTAGTAGATCCACGCGACCACGAGGCCGCCGACGGCGATCACGATCGCCTCCCAGCTCGAGAGATGCGCGACCGAGCGGTCGACGAGGAAGGTCTGCGGATGGATGAAGAAGACGACGATGAAGAGCGCGAACCCCGACAACCATGTCGTGTACGCCTCCCACTTGAACCAGTAGAGCGGCTCCGGCAGCGCGGGCGGCGCAACGCGGAACTTCTCGACCCGGTAGAAGCCGCCGCCGTGGATCTCCCAGGCCTCGCCACCCACTCCCCGCGCCGCGTCGCGCTCGTCGGCCGGCGGCGCGAGGTGATGGTCGAGGGCGATGAAGTAGAACGACGAGCCGATCCACGCAATCGCCGCGATCACGTGCAGCCAGCGGAAGAGCAGATCGCCCCAGCCCCACCAGTAATCGCCAACCGCTAGGAGCGCCGCCACCGATCCTCCGCAATCGAGACGAGCTCGTCGAGTGCCGTTGCCAGTTCCTGCTCGCGGGTCCGTTCGATCCGCTCACGCAGCACCGGCACGATCGCCGATTTCGGCCGGCCGTTCACGAAGACGACGAAGCGAAAGCCGAACCGCGCTTCATATGCCTTGTTCAGCTGGTCGAGCTCCGGGGCAGAATCGGCTCCCTGTTCGGCGGCCGACCGCGCAGACAGCGTCGTCGCCCCGATCGCCGGATGTGCGTCGAGTACCTCTTTCTTCTCCTCGTCGGAGAGTTGCGCCGCAATCTCTCGCGCACGCCCGAGTGGGTCTTCGAGAGGTGCGAGCCGCTCGACGAAGCGTGTTCGTCCTTCGAACAGCTCGGCCAACTGCTCGACGCTCAGCTGCCGCGGTAGGTCGCGCACGCGTACGAGGAGACGAGCAGCGGGATGTGATGGTGGCCCTCGCCGAGCTCGACCTCGAGCTCGACGCGGTGGAAGAACGGCGAATGCGGATGGAAGATGATCCGATACGTCCCTGCCGCACCGTCGGCCAGTTCCTGGATGCGGCCGTCGACGTCGGTCTCGCCGGAGCCGACGAGCTCGTCGCCGTGCCAGACCTCGACCCGGACGCCCGCCGACGGCTTGCCGCGCTCGGTGTCGAGGATGTGGGTGGAAAGCGTCATCGCCACAGTCTCGCGGCTTGTTTGCGGTGCTCGCGAGCGATCTCCTGCTCATCGGCCCTCAGAAGCGAGCCGCCGTGCACGACTTCCTCGCCGCCGACGTAGAGCCGATCGACCCGATGTGGCCCCGAGAGAACGAGCCCGGCGACCAGATCCTCGGCGCCGCCGAGCGCGAGCCCATCCGTCTGCCAGACGGCGATGTCGGCGCGCTTGCCGGGCTCGAGCGAGCCGAGGTCGTCGCGGCGGAGCACTGCGGCGCCTCCACGCGTCGCCAGGCGTAGAGCCTCCCGCACGCCCATCGCGCCCGGCCCGCCGCGCCCGCGCGCGATCAACAGCGCTTGTTTCAACTCGAAGAAGAGATCGCCGCGCTCGTTCGAGGCCGAGCCGTCGACACCGAGCCCCACGCGAACACCCGCATCGAGGAGCGCACGCACGGGCGCGATGCCGGCGCCGAGCCGCAGATTCGATGCGGGGCAGTGCGCGACACCCACACCGTGGGCGCCGAACTGTTCCACCTCCGATTGCGAGAGATGGACGCAGTGCGCGCACCACACATCCTCGGCGAGCCAGCCGACACGCTCGAGGTACTCGACGGGCGTGCAGCCGTAGATCTCGCGGCAGTACGTCTCCTCCTCGGCCGTCTCGGCGAGGTGGGTATGAAGCTGGAGGCCGAGGCGCCGGGCGAGCGCCGCCGACTCTTCCATCAGCCGTGTCGTCACGGAGAACGGCGAGCAAGGGGCGACGACGATCTGGACCCGGTCGCCGTCATCGAGTGTCGCGAGCCGCTCGGTGTCGGCGAGGACGTCGTCGATCTGCTCGGCGAGCGAGTCGGGCGGCAGGCCGCCGTCGGATTCACCGAGGTCCATCGAGCCGCGCGATGCCGCGATCCGCACGCCGAGCTCCTGCGCCGCCCGGACTTCGGCCTCGACGAGGCCGGTGATGCCGCGCGGGAAGACGTAGTGGTGGTCGAACACGGTCGAGCAACCCGACAGTGCGAGCTCGGCGAGACCGCAGCGGGCGGCCGCGTACTCCATCTCGTCGTCGATCCGCGCCCACACCGGATAGAGCGCCTTCAGCCACGTGAACAGGTCGGCATCGGCCGCGCGTGCCCGCGTGAGCGTTTGGTAGAGGTGGTGATGCGTGTTGACGAAACCGGGCGTGACGACGGCGCCGTGCAGGTCGTCGCCCGGCTCCGGTGGGTCGCCGTCGCCGGTCGCCGCGATCCGGCCGTCTTCGACCCGCAGCCAGCCGCGTTGGTGCTCGGTGCCGGCGTCGTCCATCGTCACGATCCAGGCGTTCGCAAGGATCACGACGACACCGCGAGGGGAACGAGCTCGAAGCGGTCGACGTCGACGAGGCCGCGGTCGGTCAGCTTCAGGCTCGGAATCACCGAGAGCGCGAGGAACGAAAGCAGCTGAAACGGCGCTTCGATCGTGCAGCCGAGCTCACGCGCCGCGGCGACGATCGCGTGGCTGCGCGCGACGACCTCGTCGAGCGGCGCGTCGGACAGCAGGCCGGCGACTGGCAGCGGCAGTTCTGCGAGCACCTCGGCGCCGTCGACGACGACGATCCCGCCGCCGAGGTTCGCGAGTCGCCGCACTGCGACTGCCATGGCGGAGTCGCTCATGCCGACGACGACGATGTTGTGTGCGTCATGGGCGACCGTCGATGCAAGCGCGCCGCGTTGCAAGCCGAAGCCGCGAACGAATCCGAGCCCGGTTCGGCCGGTGCCGAGGTGTCGTTCGATCACGGCGATCTTCGCCAGGTCGCGCGCCGGATCGGCACGAGCTTCACCGGCGTGTGCCGGAAGCTCCTCGACGAGCGACTCCGTGACGATCTGACCGGGTACGAGCCCGATCACACGCGCGCGCCCGCCCTGCCACGGAATGCGGAACATCTCCGGTCCGAGCGCGCCGATCCGCACCGTGTGTCGCACCCAGTCGGGCACGACGGCTCTCGGGATTTCCGCGACGGGTCGACCCGACTTCAGCACGACGTCGGGCACGAAGCGCTCGAGGTCGGGAAGCACGAGCACGTCGGCCTGGTAGCCGGGCGCAATCGCGCCGAGGTGGGAAAGGCCGTGCCACACCGCTGGGTTGAGGGTGGCGCAGATCAATGCGTCTTCGGGTGGGATTCCGAACGCCACTGCGTCTCGCAGCATCGAGTTGATGTGCCCGTCTTCGGCGATGTGCTCCGGCTCACGGTCGTCGGTGCAGAAAGCGATCCGGCCTGGGCCGTACTCCGCAAGCAGCGGGAGAAGTGCGTTGAGGTTGCGTGCCGCCGATCCCTCACGGATCAACAGCCACATGCCGGCGCGCAGGCGCTCGCGGCCCTCATCGGCGGTGTAGGCCTCGTGGTCGGAACGAATGCCGGCTGCGACATACGCGTTGAGCTCGCGTCCGTGCACACCCGGCGCGTGTCCATCGACATGGCCGGCCAGGGCGAGCTTCGCGAGCTCGCGCTCGTCGCCGGAGATCACTCCAGGAAAGTTCATCATCTCGGCCAGCCCGATCACGCGACGGCGCCGCAGCAGCGCGTCGAGGTCCCCCGTCGTCAGCTCGCGTCGTGGCGACTCGAAGTGGGAGGCCGGCACGCTCGACGAGGCCATGAACCAGACGTCGAGCGGAATCCCATCGCAGACGTCGAGCAGCCAGTGGACACCGTCGGTGCCGAGCACGTTCGCGATCTCGTGAGGATCGGCAACGACGGCGGTCGTTCCGAACGGCAGCACGAGCCGGGCGAACTCGTCGACGAGCAGCTTCGAGGACTCGAGATGCATGTGGGCATCGACGAAGCCGGGGACGACGTAGCGGCCTGTCGCGTCGAGCGTTTCGGCACCCTCGTAGTCGCCGAGGCCCGCGATGTAGCCGTCGACGATGGCGATGCTGGTTTCGAGCCACTCCCTCGTGAATGCCGAGAAGACGCGGCCGCCGCGAATCACTAGGTCGGCAGGCTCGTCCCCCCGCGCCACCGCCAGCCGCCGCGTCAGTGGGGAAGCCATGGGAAAACCGTACAGTTCCGCGCGTGGAGGTTCTGACGCCGCGCTCGCTGGCTGAGGCGCTGCGGTTGAAGGCCGAGCGGCCGGATGCCCTGCCGATCCAGGGTGGGACCGACCTGATGGTTGCGCTCAACTTCGACCGCACGCGGCCGGCGACCGTCTTGAATCTGAACGAGGTGGCGGAGCTGCGCGGTTGGGGGCGGGTGAACGGTGCGCTCCGCCTGGGCTCCGGGCTCACCTACACGGAAGCGATGAGCGGCGAGCTGGCAGAGCTGCTGCCGGCTCTCGCCGAAGCGTCACGCACCGTCGGCTCACCGCAGATCCGCAACCGAGGCACGATCGGCGGGAATCTCGCGACCGCGTCACCGGCCGGCGATGCGCTGCCGCCACTCGCGATCGAGGATGCGGAGATCGAGTGCGTCTCGCAACGCGGATCGAGGCGCGTTCCCCTGCTCGAGTTCGTCACGGGCGTCAAGCGCAATGCGCTCGCCGAGGACGAATTGATTGCGGCTGTGTGGGTGACCCCCTCGCGTGCCCCCCAGACGTTCATGAAGGTCGGTCCTCGGAATGCGATGGTGATTGCGGTCGTCTCGCTGGCGGTATCGGCCGGAGAGGAGCTGCGGGCGTCGATCGGGTCCGCATCTCCGCGGCCGCTCGTCGTTCGCGCGCCACGCGCCGACGCCGCGTCGTTTCCGGAGCTGGTGGCCGCGGCGGCGGCGCCGATCGATGACGTGCGTGGGACGGCCGCCTACCGGCGCCATGCGCTGCGTGTGCTGACGACGCGCGCCCTGGAACGGACGATGGTCACATGAGGCGACGCTTGTCGGCGCCGTTGTCAGGACGTGCGGGCCGCGGCGTCGCTTGCGATGCCGCACGGAGGCGATGCCGGCTTCGCCGGCGTTGCCGTCTGCTTCCGCGTGCGTCCGTCTGCGACGACAACCAGAGGCGCTTGCCGGAGGTCGTCGGATGAGGGTCTCCGTCCGCGTGAACGGCATCGAGGCGGAGGCCGACTGCTGGGAAGGGGAGTCGCTCCTGTTTGCATTGCGCGAGAAGCTCGGCTACCCGGGCTCGAAGAACGCGTGCGAGCAGGGCGAGTGCGGCTCCTGCTCGGTGCTGCTCGACGGCGTGCTCGTCTGTTCCTGCCTGGTGCTCGCGGCGCAGGCCGACGGTCACGACGTGATCACGGTCGAGGGCCTCGCCGGCGACGAGGAGTTGCATCCGGTGCAACGGGCCTTCGTCGAAGCCGGCGCGGTGCAATGTGGGTTCTGCACGCCGGGGCTCGTGGTGGCGGCGGCCGATCTGCTCGCGCGCTCTCCCAACCCGTCCGACGACGAGATCCGCGAGGCCCTCTCCGGCAACCTCTGCCGCTGCACGGGTTACGAGAAGATCTTCGATGCAGTGCGCATCGCTGCAACGGACGGTTCGGGATGAATCGTTACGCAATTGGTGTAAAGGACAGGTTGCGCGCAAGCCGCCGGCGGGTGATGATCCTGGCGGGAAGTGGGCGGCGACTCCCCACCCTGGGCGGGGGAACAACCTCTTTACGGGCGGCGGCCGCAGTGACGACGACAACCGCGCCCCGCAAGCTCGAGCTCGGCCGCATCGGCGAGTCGATCGTTCGCGCCGACGGCATTCCGAAGGTCAAGGGAGAGTTCGCCTTCTCGAGCGACCTCAGCGCACCCGGGATGCTCTGGGGGCACACGGTGCGCAGCCCGCACGCTCACGCGCGGATCACGGCGATCGACATTTCCGAGGCGGTGACGATGCCCGGCGTGCACGCGGTGCTCACGCATGCGGACGTTCCGGGCGAGAAGAGCTACGGGCTCGAGTTCCGCGATCAGCCGGTGCTCGCGGTCGACCGCGTCCGGTACTTCGGCGAGGCGGTCGTCCTCGTCGCTGCCGAGCACCCCGAACAGGCGCGCCGCGCCGCCGACAAGGTGCGCGTCGACTACGAGCCGCTGCCGCTGGTCGCCGACATGGAGCGCGCCTTCGACGGGCCCGAGCTCCACCCGGACCGGCCGACGGCCGGGCACGGCTTCCGCGAGGACTCGCGTGCGAACGTCGTTCGCAACATCGTCATCCGGCACGGCGATCCGGACGTCGAGGGCGACGTCGTCGTCACCGGCGTCTACGAGACCGGCATGCAGGACCAGGCGTTTCTCGGTCCCGAGTCAGGCCTCGCCGTGCCCGACGGCGAAGGCGGGATCGACATCTACGTCGCAACGCAATGGCTTCACGTCGATCGTGCGCAGATCGCTCCCTGCCTCGGCCTGGCGCCGGAACGTGTTCGCGTTCACCTTGCCGGAGTCGGCGGTGCGTTCGGCGGCCGGGAAGACGTCTCGATGCAGATTCACGGGGCTCTGCTCGCACTGCATACGAATCGACCCGTGAAGATCGTCTACTCCCGCGAGGAGTCGTTCACGGGTCACGTCCACCGGCACCCGTCGCGAATCTGGGCCGAGCACCGCGCCACGCGTGACGGCAAGGTCGTCTGCGTGCGCATGCGGATCCTGCTCGACGGAGGCGCATACGCATCGAGCTCGGGCGCCGTCTGCTCGAACGCCGCCTGCTTCGCCTGCGGGCCCTACGCGGTGCCGAATGCGCTCCTCGACGCCACCGTCGTCTACACCAACAACCCGCCGTGCGGCGCGATGCGCGGCTTCGGGGCCGTGCAGACCTGCTTCGCTGCCGAAGCGCAGATGGACAAGCTCGCCGCGGTCCTCGAGATCGACCCGATCGAGCTTCGGCTGCGCAATGCGCTCGCACCCGGAGACACCCTGCCAACCGGCCAGCGAATCGATGGAGCGCTCCCGGTCGCGGAGGTGATCAGGCAAGCTGCTGCGCTCGAGCCGCCGCCCCCCGAGGAGCTTCCTCGCGATTCGCTCCGTCTCCCCGGCGGGGCCGGCAACACCACCCGCGGCGAGGGCGTTCGCAGGGGCACCGGATTTGCCGCCGGCTTCAAGAACCTCTGCTTCTCGGAAGGCTTCGACGACTACTGCGCCGCCCGCGTCCGGCTCTTCGCTGACGGCTCCGCCGAGATCCACTGCGCTGCGGCCGAAGCCGGGCAGGGAGTGTCGAACGTGATCCTCCAGGTCGCCCGGACCGAGCTGGGGATCGACGACGTGCGCCTCGCGCCGCACTCGACGGCCACCGTCGATTCCGCCGGTTCGACCTCCGCATCCCGCCAAACGATGATGGTCTCGGGAGCGGTCCGGGATGCATGTCGCGCTGCGCTCGCCGAGCGCGATTCACGCGGCGGCGGCGAGGTCGACGTCGAGCGCATCTACCGTCATCCACTCACGTCCCCGCTCGATCCCGAGACCGGCCAGATCACCGGCGAGCGCGCACACGTCGCGTTCGGTGCGTGCGCGATGAAGGTCGTGGCGGAGGTCGACGTGGAGCTCGGTCTGACGCGCATCGTCTGGATCGGCGTCGCACAGGAGATCGGCAAGGCAATCGACCCGCGCGCGGTCGAGGGACAGATCGAAGGCGGCATCGCGCAGGGGCTCGGGCTCGCGCTGATGGAAGAGATCCAGACCCGCGACGGTCTGATCACGAACGCGAGCTTCACCGACTACCTGATCCCGACGACACTCGACATGCCGCCGGTCGAAACCGTGCTGATCGAAGAGCCCGAGCCGAACGCCGCCTACGGCGCGAAGGGTGTCGGTGAGCCGCCCACGGTCGTCGCGACTGCCGCGGTCGTCGCCGCACTCCGCGATGCCACGGGCCTCGAGCTCCCGCGTGCGCCCGTCAGCCCCGACGAGATCGTCGGCCTCATCTGCACTCCCTCTTCGGGTGCTGTCGCCGCCGGCGGCTGCTGCCGGACGACGCCCGCCACGGCGGCGACGACGATCGCCGCACCGATCAGGATCCGCACGGTCAGATGCTCGTGGCGAAACAGCACGCCGAGCAGAATCGCGACGATCGGGTTCACGTAGGCATACGTCGAGACCGTTGAGAGTGGCGCATGAGCGAGCAGCCACGCGTAGGCCGTGTAGCCGACGACCGACCCGATCGTGACGAGATAGAGCCAGGCGAGCGACGAGGCGAGCGACGGTGACATCCCGCCGGCCGACACGAGCCCCCAGGGCAGCAGGACGATTCCGCCTGCGAGCATCTCCCATGCCGTCGCTGCGAACACGTCGCTGGGCATCGGCAGGCGCGCAGCGGCGACCGAGCCGACCGACCACATCACCGCCGACACGACGCAGAGCACGATCCCGGCCGTCGTTGCTCCGCCGGACGGTCGAAGCAGCACCGCGACGCCGGCGAATCCGACGCCGACACCGATCAGCGTCCGCGCCTGCAGGCGCTCACGTCCCCACAGGCGGAGGATCACGACCCAGAGCGGCACCGAAGCGATCAGCAGCGATGCGAGCCCGGTCGGCACGTTCCGCTCGGCGAAGAAGAGCACGGCGTTCGCGCCCGGCAACAGGCAGCCGATCAGAACGCACGATCCGAACGCGCGGCGGGAGACGCGCATCGTGCCCCCGCGCCGCTTGACGATCGCCGCCATGATCAGCCCGGCGGCGATGAAGCGCGTGGAGACGGCGGTGAGCGGTTGGATCGTCTCGACCGCGATCGCGATGAACAGATACGTCGAGCCCCAGATGATGTAGACCGCCCAGAGAGCGGTCCACATCTTCCCGCGCTGGCTCAACGCACCAGGGACAGCGCTGCGCCCACGCCGAGGAGCGCGATGCCGAGCGCACGAGGCCAGGAGATCGCGATCTGCTCGACGCCGAACAGACCGAAGCGGTCGATCACAGCGCCCATCACCAGTTGGCCCGCGATCAGGATCCCGATCGTCGCGGTCGCGCCGATGCGGGGTTGCGCGAACGTGATCGTGACGACGACCGTCAGCCCCATCAACCCGCCGAGCCACATCCACGGCGGCGCACGAAATGCGCCCCCAAGGCCGCCCGTGCCGGCGCGGGCGACGAGCAGGATCACGACCGAGAGCGCGAGCTGGATGCAGGTCGCGAACGTGAGCGCTTCGAGTACTCCGATCCGCTGGCCGAAGCGGCCCATCACCGCGACCTGCACCGAGCCCGCGAGTCCCGCGAAGACCGCGAGAGCGACTACGACTGCCGTCACCCGGCGACCGACTCGTCGCTCTGGAACAAGCTGAAGGTGTTGCCCTCGGTGTCCTTGCAGTGCGCGAACCAGCCGACGTGCGGGATCGGCTGCTTGTCGTCGGCCGTGCCGCCGCCGTCGCGCACCTTCGCGATCGACGCGTCGATGTCGTCGGTGTCGAAGTAGACCTTCGTCCCGCTCTCTTCAGCGGGGTAGACGGCGCCGCCTGATCCTCGCCGGTGCGCACCATGTAGTACTCCATGTCGGGCATGGCCGAGTCTCCGAAGTCCCAGCCGAAGAGGCCGTTCCAGAACTTCTTCGCTCGATCGGCGTCGTCGGCGGGCAGCTCGAAGTGAACGAGTCTTTCCGGGCATCGCTTAGTCTCCTTCGGTCGACGAAAGGGAACGATGGTCAGAGCGTTCGTACTCTATGCCGAAGCGCCGGACCCGGAGCGGTACTCGACGCACGTCGAGTTCTGCCGACGTGTCGAGGTGCGACGTTCCGCCACGGCAAGATCTTCGGCTCCGCCGCCGGCGAGCCCGACGTACCGTACTACGCCGAGTTCGAGTTCGCCGACCGCGCGGCGTTCAAGGCGGCCGTGCGCACCGCCCGAGTTCAAGGCGACCGGCGTCGATGCAGTGGCGATGGGCGGTCGATTCGAGGTGCTTCGTGTCGCCGATGTCTGAGCCTGACGCGCCCAGGCCCGTCGCACCGGACGAGCTCGGCTTCGAGCGGATCGTCTACACGAAGGAGGCCGCCGCGGGCGACGATCCGGCTCAACCGGCCCGAGGTGCTGAATGCGTTCGACTTCCGGATGCTGCGCGAGATCGCCCGTGCGTGCGAGGACGCCTCGTGGGACGACGAGATTCGGGTCGTCGTCGTCACCGGCACCGGCCGCGCGTTCTGCGTCGGCGCCGACCTGAAGGCCTGGGGCGACGATCTCGTCGGCAAGCCCGCGCGAGTACTGGAAGTGGTTCGGGGCGTTCAAGGACATGCACGACCGGCTGCGCGAGATCGGCAAGCCGACGCGTCGCGCGGGTCCAGGGGATCGCGGTCGGCGGCGGCAACGAGCTGCAGATGGCGTGCGACCTGACGGTGATGGTCGACTCCGCGTTCATCCGCACGTCGGGCCCGAGCACGGTTCGGTACCGGCCGGCGGCGCGACGCAGTGGCTGCCGATCATGGTCGGCGACCGCCGTGCGCGCGAGATCCTCATGCTCTGCGAGCGAGCTGCCAGCGCACGCCAGGCGGCCGAGTGGGGGCTCATCAACTGGGCGGTGCCGGCGGCCGAGCTCGACGCGAAGGTCGACGAGGTGGTGCGAAGCCTCGCGACGAAGCTGCCGCAGACGATGCGCTACACGAAGCAGCAGCTGAACTGGTGGCGCGATCTCTCGTGGCACGAGACGGTCGGCCACGCGCGTGACTGGCTGTGCGCTGTCGATGCTGAACGACGAGGCCAGGGACGCGATCAAGAACGTTCCTCGATCGGCCGGGCTAGACGGTGGCCGAGGTCGAGCCCACGGCGCGACGGCGCCGTCCTGACGATCACGCTCAACCGGCCCGACGTCCTGAACGCGCTGAACCGCGCGGTGCACGACGGGTTGCGCGACGGCGCTCGAGGAGGCGCGCGACCCGACGGTTCGCGCGGTCGTCCTCACCGGCGCCGGTCGCGGCTTCTGCGTCGGGCAGGACCTGCAGGAGTTTCGCGACGGCGCACGCGACGTCGCCGACCGGCTGCGCGCGACAGTACCACCGCCACGTGCTCGCGATCCGCGCACTCGAGAAGCCGGTGCTCGCTGCGGTCAACGGCCCGGCTGCCGGCGCTGGGCTCTCGCTTGCGCTTGCGTGCGACGTGCGCATCGCCGCGGAGCGACGCGAGCTTCGTGCCCGCGTTCAGTCGGCATCGGGCTCGTGCCGGACTCCGGCGGCACCTGGCTCGCGCGCCGTCTGCTCGGCGCAGGCGCGCGCCTTCGAGTGGCTGACGACGGGCCGGCAAGCTCTGACGGCGGCCGAGGCGCTCGAGTGGGGTCTCGTCTCCGAGGTCGTGCCGGACGGCCGCGCTCGCCGAGCGCGCGGCAGAGGTCGCGCGAGCTCTTCGCCGCGCTGCCGACGCGTGCCGTGTGGGAGACGAAGCGACTGCTCGACGCTGCCGAGACGGCGACGTTCGAGGAGCAGCTCGACGCGAGGCGGGGACACAGGCCGAGCTCGTGAAGACGCCCGACTTCGCCGAGGGCGTCGCTGCGTTCCTCGAGAAGCGCGATGCCGATTTCACGGGGACGCCGGCCGAACGGATCCACCCGGTCCAGCTCGTCGTTCGCGACGATCTCCGCCGCTGGCGCTTGACCGTTTTCCTGCGTTTCCTGCTTGCGTATCCCCATCTCATCGTCGCCGGGCTGTGGATGTACCTGGCGCTTCCGGTCGCGGTCGTCAATTGGGTGGTCGCGCTCGCGCGAGGTCGTACGGTGCGCGGGTTGCACGAGTGGACAGCTCGCTCCCTTCGCTACTACGTCCATGTCCAGGCGTACCTCTGGCTGGTCGCCGACCCGTTCCCCGGATTCCGTGGCTGGTACGGCACCTATCCGGTCGATCTGATCATCGACCCGCCGCGGCCGCAGGCGCGTTGGAAGACGTTGTTCCGCATTCCGCTCGCGATTCCGGCGTTCGTGTTGCTGATCGTGCTCGGCACTGTTCTGGAGGTCGTCGCGGTGATTGGCTGGGTGATCGCGCTTGCGATCGGCCGTGTTCCAAAAGGGATGCGTGACTTGATGGCGTACTGCCTGAGGTACAACGCGCAAACCTACGCGTACCTACTGCTGCTGACCGATCGCTACCCGACCCTCGCGAGCGGAAGCGGCTTCCAGTTCGAGGAGGGATAGATCAATGGAGGCAGGCATCACTCATCATCCGATCGG
Source organism: uncultured Actinomycetes bacterium (assembly GCA_963761365.1). Taxonomy (GTDB): domain Bacteria; phylum Actinomycetota; class Thermoleophilia; order Gaiellales; family Gaiellaceae; genus PALSA-600. The sequence continues at coordinate 49,015 of CAVXHB010000005.1, forward strand.
CCTGATCGTCACCGACGATCTGCGCCGTTCACGCCTCACAGTGTTCTTCCGCTTGCTGCTCGTGATCCCGCACGTGATCTGGCTCGAGATCTGGGGAATCGCCGTCCTCTTCTCCGCGTTGTTCGCGTGGTTCGCGGCCCTCTTCGCGGGCAGCGTGCCCCAAGGGCTGCACGACTTCAACGCGAGCTACCTGCGCTACTCGACGCGCGTGACGGGGTATGTCTTCCTGCTCGCGGACCCGTGGCCGCCGTTCTCGGGCAGTGATCCGTACCCGATCGACGTTCGAGTCGACCCGCCGCAGGCGCAGAGCAGGCTGACCGTTTTCTTCCGCATCATCCTCGCGATCCCGGCGCTCATCCTCGTCTACGTGTTCCGTCTCGTGAACCAGATCGTTGCCGTTCTCGGCTGGTTCTACTGCCTCGCAGTCGGCCGGATGAGCGAGGGCATGCGCAACATCAGCGCGTGGCTGCTCCGCTACGAGGTGCAGACCTACGCGTACCTGCTGCTGCTCACCGGCACCTACCCGAGCCTCGCCGGGGCGCCGACCGCGTAGGCCCCGCCTGCCCTAGCGATTTCAGGACGTGCGGGCTTTGCCCGTGCGTCCGCCCTGCGCTGTTTACCCAGCCATGGGAAGCCTCGTGCGGATCGGCACGATTGTAACACTTTGTAGCTAACGCAACATTTAGTTCTTTGCTAGAAAGCAAGTCCTATTGATCGGCGCCTTGGCTGCGCCCACCCCCGAAGGAGAGACATGAGCGCAGTCGCATCTGCCGAGTTCGTTTCCGCACCGCCTACGTTCGAAGTTGTCGCGGGCCCGTCGGCCGCACAGCTGGCCGAGAAAGAGATGTACCGCTGGATGCTGTGGCTCGGCCTGCCGTCACTTGTCGCCGCGTTCTTCGTGGGCGCCGTGTTCGCGACCGGCTCGATGTGGTGGATCGGCGGAGCGCTCACCGGCGTGATCGGCCTGATCAGCGTGGTGATCTGGCTCGCGATGAGCACCGACACGAACGACTAGCGACGCGTCAGTCGCCGGGCGCCAGCGGCGCGCCGAGATTCACCTGGCCGTGCTCGCGGAAGATGCGTTCCAGCTCTTCTGAGGATGGCCGCTTTGCGTCAGCCGGGGGCAGCGTCGGCTCCCTCGCCGGCACCGACGCGGCTCGAACAAGGCGCTCGAGGCCGGCCGGCGTGCTCAGCACGAGCACACGCGCCGTGTCGCTGTCCACGCGAAAGGTGTGCGCGACGCCCATCGGCACCACGGCGGTCTCACCCGCGCGCGAGCTCGAAGCGCCGCTCGGCGGCCTGAACCGTCAGCTGCCCCTCCAGCACGACATAGCTCTCGTCCTGCGGATGCGTATGGAGGGGTGGCGATGCATGGCGGGGAAACAGGAACTCGATCAACGCGAACCGTCCGTCGCTCGCCTCGCCCGGCAACTTGATCGTTGCGAGCGTGCCCAGAAACCAAAGCTGCTCGCTCTCCCCCGACGCCGACCAGTTCGTCGCGATGTCCAGCATTGCTAGATCGTCTTGAATTGCTCGAACGGCTGCCGGCAGCTCTCGCAGTAGCGGATCGACCGGCACGGCGTCGGCCCGAACAGGTTCTCGAGTGTGGTCTCTGTTGAGCCGCAGTACGGGCAGCGAAAGGCTTTCGCCTGCAGCTGAAGCAGACGCGGTGCCGTTGTTTCCCTCGGCGGTGGCGGCGCAAAGCCGGCGGCGCGAAGCTTCTCACGGCCGACGGGCGTGATCCGGTCGGTCGACCATGCGTCGCCGCGGACCACCTCGACCTCTGGATCGCCGCCGAGCTCCGTGATCTTCGACTCGAGTGCGCGCTGCATCGCCTCGAGCGCCGGACAGCCGAGAAAGGTCGGTGTCAGTGAAACATGTACGTGGTCGCCCTCGACCGAAACGTCGCGTACGACGCCGAGCTCGACCAGTGAGATCACGGGGATCTCGGGGTCGGCGATCTCGTCGAGCGCCGCCCACACCTGGTCGGCGGTCACCATTGCGCACTCGGAATCGAGCGGCGCACGCTCGTCATGTCGTCCCACAGCTCGGCGAACTCGGACGTGCGCTTGCTGCGATCGCCGTCGACGTAGGGCCGCAGGTCGTCGAGTGCTTGCCTGAACCGCGGCTCGTCACGCAACCGATCCGCCCACAGCTCGGCGTGCATTCGGTGATAGGTCTCCTCGCGATCGATCTTTGCCGCAAGCCCTGCGATCTCGCTGTCGTCCGAGGCCATCAACGCCTGAATCCTGATCCGGTCTGCCTGCTCGTAGAGGTAGCGACGCGCGATCGCGTGAGCCCAGTCCAGTAACCGCAGCTCGACGAGCGGCGCGCAGCGGTACTCCTCCGGTCGCCGGTCGAATGCGAGCTCGTCGGCTGTCGTCCCGAGCTCCGCCGCTGCGATCTCGTAGGCCGCGCGGGCGTGCCCGATCTCGTTCTGCGCGATCGACGAGAAGGCAACGTCTTCTTCGAGCGTGGGCGCGATCCCGGTCCACTCCGAGTCGCGCCAGCCGACGATCAGATCGTCGTCAGCGAGCTCGAGGAGCTGACGTACCCGCTCGTTCACGGGCCTCCTTCAACCGGCTCTTCAGCGAATAGCCGTCGACGCGCCGGTACTTGAGATCGAATTCGTCCGGGAAGTCGTGCACCTCGTGCAAAACATCCCGGGGAACGAGCCAGAGCGCTTCAGATTCGCCTCGCCGGCCGTACTGCTCGCGCGCCCACGCCTCGGCGAAGGCGGCGTCGGGCGCCTCGACGGAGCCTGCGTGCGCGAACGCCTGACCCTTTTTCTCCTGGCGAAACACTTCGAAGATCACGTCATGCCGCCAGCATCAGGTCGCGCACCCAGCGCTCCTGGTCGAGGAAGCGCCGGCGCAGCTCGAGCCGCTCGGCGGAGCGGGGACCGTGACCGGTGACGACCGCCCGCAACTCCTCCCAGTCGGGCTCCGTGTACGTCCACACGCCGTCGTCCGAGCGACGAAGCTTCGGGTCGGGCACCGTCAGTCCGATCTCCCAGATCTCGGGGACGTATCCCTCGAGGAACTGTTGCCGCGCCTCTTCGTTTCCCTGCGACTTGATCCGCCAGTGCAGCATCGGATCCTCGTCCGGCGGGATCTTCGTGCCGTGGAACTGCATCAGCGGCCCCCACCAGCGGTCGAGTGCCTCCTGTACGAGCTGGCGCTGTGCATCGGTGCCGTTCATCATCGTGAGCACGACATCGCGGCCGTGGAGGATGTGGAACGACTCCTCCCAGCAGATCTTCTTCATGATCCGTGCGTACGGTGCATACGAGCATTTGAGGAGCGCCTTCTGGCTGATGATCGCGGCGGCGTCGACAAGCCATGCGATCACGCCGACATCGCCCCATGTCTTCGTCGGGTAGTGAAAGACGTTGTGGAACTTCGCCTCGCCGGCGACAAGCTCGTCGAGGCAGACCTGGCGCGGCTTGCCGAGATCCTCGACGACGCGGTAGATCAGCTGGGCGTGGCCGACCTCGTCCTGCACCTTCGCGGTCAACGCGAGCTTCCGCTGCAGCGTTGGCGCGCGCAGGATCCATTCGCGCTCCGGCAGGACGCCCATCAGCTCGGAGCTGCCGTGCATCTGGATGAACTTGACGAGCCGGGCCCGGTACTCGTCGGGCATCCAGTCACCGGCCTCGACCTGGCCCCCCGTGTGGAGATACTCGATGAATTCGGCTTCCGTCATGGGCAACCTACCGATCGGTAGGCTAGCGCACACGATGTCAACGAGGCGCGAGGAGTTGACACGGACGGCCGCTCGCCTCTTCGCCGAGCGCGGCTACCACGGCACTTCGCTGGCCGACCTGGCTGAGGCACTGGGGATTCAGAAGGCCTCGCTCTACCACCACATCGCCTCGAAGGAGGACCTCCTCTGGGAGGTCGCAGGGAACGGTGCGGCCGCCTTTCACGCGGCGCTCGACGGCGTTCCCGAGGATGCGCCGGCGACGGAGAAGATCCGGATCGCGCTACGCGGCCACTTGCGGGTCGTCGCCGAGCAACTCGACGCAGCGACGGTCTTCACGCGCGAGTGGCGTGCGCTCGAGGGAGACCGACGCGCTGAGTTCATCGCCGAGCGCCGCCGCTACGAGGAACGGATCCGAGCCCTCTTCCGCGAGGGGGTCGAAGACGGCCAGCTGCGCACGGATCTCGATGTTGCGACCGCGGCCCTGCTCTTTCTCTCAGCCGCCAACTGGGCCTATACCTGGCTTCGCCCGGGCGGCGACACGAATTCGCTGGCCGACCGGTTCTTCGCAGTCCTGTTCGACGGGATGCGCGGCTATGCGACGCCCCCGTAGGTTTCTCAGCGTGCAGCGCGTCATCCTGATCGTCAATCCGTACTCGACCGGTGTCACCAGGCCGCAGGTCGAGCAGGTGGAGGCGGCGCTGCGGCGGACCGCCAGGGTCGAACGGCGCCAGACGGAAGCACGTGGCCATGCGACCGAGCTTGCCGCCGAAGCAGCGGATTCTGCCGATGCGATCGTCGTATTCGCAGGCGACGGCACATACAACGAAGCGGTGAACGGCGCCGCCGGCCGTGTTCCGTTTGGATTCGTTCCCGGCGGTGGGGCGAGTGTGTTCCCACGCGCGCTCGGCCTGTCGCGCGATCCAATTGTCGCGGCACTAGCAATCGCCGCCGCTCTGGCGGAAACGCGAACACGCTCGATCGCACTGGGAAGTGTCAACGGCAGACGTTTCCTCTTCTCAGCCGGCGTAGGCCTGGACGGAGAAGCGGTACGGCGCGTCGACGGCCGCGGGCGCAGCGCCGACGGCCGGCGCGCAAGCAACACGATCTTCGCGCTCACGGTCGCGCGGTCGTTGGTCGAGCAGCGGCTGCACATCGAGCCGCAGCTCGACATCGAGGGCCACGGTCGTGCGGCGTTCGTCTTTGTCGCCAATGGGCGCCCGTACACCTATGCCGGCCGCGTGCCGTTCACGCTCTTGCGTGACGCGGCGTTCGAGGAGGGGCTCGACTTCGTCGCGCCGCGCGAAGTGAGGCCGATGGCCGTTCCGCGGCTGCTCGTGCGCATGGTGCGCGGAACCACCGCCGCCGACCCCTCGGTACTCGCCGGCCACGACCTGGACGCGCTGATGGTGCGTTGCGACAAGCCGTTACCGCTTCAGGTCGACGGGGAAGACCTCGGTGACGTGACCGAAGCCTCGTTCACCGCCGAACGCAACGCACTTACAGTTCTCGCCTGATGTCGCTGGCGGCAGCCGAACTGCTCGAGCTCTACCGGCGGATGGTGTTGTTGCGCGTGTTCGACGAGCGTGCGCTCGTCTATCACCGCCAGGGCCGCATCGGCACGTATGCGATCGCGTGGAACCACGAGGCAATCCAGGCCGGTGCGACGTTCGCCCTGGGCGAGGACGACTGGATCTTCCCGAGTTACCGCGAGTCGCCGATCGGGCTCGTGCGAGGCATGCCGCCGGCGACGATCCTGCAGTGGTGGCGCGGCCATCCCTCCGGCTGGTGGAATCCGCTCGACTGGAACGTCGCCTCGATCTGCGTTCCAATCGCCACACACGTTCCGCACGCGGCGGGCCTCGCGTGGGGAAAGAAGCTGAAGGGCGACCCGGGTGTGGCGATGGTGTTCTTCGGAGACGGCGCGACGTCGGAGGGCGCGTTTCACGAAGGTGCGAACTTGGCCGCGGTCATGCAGGCACCGCTGGTGCTCATCTGTAACAACAACGGCTGGGCGATCTCGACACCGCTTTCGGCGCAGACCCACGCAGAAACGCTCGCCGACAAGGCCGTTGGCTACGGGATGCCTGGTGTGCGTGTCGACGGGCTCGACGTGCTCGCGGTGTATGAGGCCGCCAGCGAGGCGGTCGAACGGGCTCGCGCCGGCGGCGGGCCGACGCTGATCGAGGCCGTTCACTATCGCGCTGCGCCGCACGCGACCGCCGACGATCCGCGCGCGTACATCGACCTCGAGCGTGTCGAAGAAGAGCGCAAGCACGAGTGCGTCGGCCGGTTCGAGCGGTATCTGCTCGAGGCCGGTGTGCTCGACGACGGGCTCGTCGCCCAGGCGCGCGCGGATGCCGAGGATGCGATGCGCACGGGGATTGCCGAAGCCGAAGCTGAACCACCGCCCGATCCTGCGCTGCTGTACGAACACGCCTACGCCGACCCGCCGCCGGAGATCGCGGCGATGTTCGCCAAGGAGCTTCGGAGTGGCTGAGCTAACCCTTGTGGAGGCAGTGAACGATGCGCTCCATACCGAGCTCGCACGCGACGACTCGGTGCTCGTGCTCGGTGAGGACGTCGGCCGCGCCGGTGGAGTGTTTCGCGCAACTGTCGGGCTCCAGGAACGATTCGGGCCGGACCGCTGCGTCGACATGCCGCTTGCCGAGGCGGGGATGCTCGGAGCCGCGATCGGTCTCTGCATGGCGGGCCTGCGTCCCGTTTGTGAGATGCAGTACGACGCGTTCTCGTACCCGTGCCTCGACCAGTTGATCACGCACGTCGGCCGCTACCGTTGGCGCACGCGGGGTGCGATGAGCTTTCCGATCACGATTCGGATGCCGTACGGCGGTGGCGTTCGCGCGCCGGAGCTGCACGATGACTCCCCGGAGGCGTACTACGTGCACACGCCTGGCGTGAAGGTTGCGATTCCATCGACTCCCGCCGACGCGAAGGGGTTGCTCGCGGCGGCGATCCGCGATCCCGATCCGGTCGTCATCTTCGAACCGAAGCTCGTCTATCGCACCGCGCGCGGCGAGGTGCCTGAGGGTGAGCACATCGTCCCACTTGGGAGGGCACGGATCGCGCGCGCGGGCGAAGAGGTGACATTGATCGCCTACGGCGCGATGGTGCCGGTGTGCGAGCAAGCCGCCGAGTCGACCGGGGTTTCGTGCGAGGTCGTCGACATTCGCTCGCTGCGCCCGCTTGATGAAGCGACGATTCTTGCCTCGGTCGAAAAGACCGGCCGCGTCGCGATCGTGCATGAAGCGCCGCGTACCGCCGGGTTCGGTGCCGAGCTGGCGGCTGTGATCGCGGAGAAGGCGCTCTTGCACCTGCAGGCGCCGGTGCTGCGCGTCACCGGCTACGACGTGCCGTATCCGTATTGGCAGCTCGAGGATCTCTACGTGCCGTCGGTCGAGCGCGTGTCGAATGCGATCCGGCAGCTCCTGGACTTCTAGTGGCGTACGAGTTCAAACTCCCGGACCTCGGCGAGGGATTGACCGAGGGTGAGATCGCCCGCTGGCTCGTTGCGGAGGGTGACGAGATCGCCGAGGACCAGCCGCTCGTCGAGATCGCAACTGACAAGACGACTGTCGAGATCCCCTCGCCTGCAGCCGGGAAGGTGGCGCAGATCCTGGTGGGCGAAGGCGAGGTCGTGCCGGTCGGAACACTGCTCGTGGTGATCGGGGGCGACGAGGCTCCGCGTGCGGCACCGCAGGCGACTCCCGTGGTGCGCCGGATCGCGAAGGAGCTCGGTGTTGGGCTCGAGTCCGTTCGTGGCACCGGGCCAGGAGGCAGGATCACGGAGGGCGACGTTCGAACGGCCGGACCGCGCGCGGCCGACGGCAGGCGCGAGCGCATCCGTGGTGTGCGCAGGCAGATCGCCGAGCATCTTTCGCGCGCCCACCGCGAGGTACCTGCGGTCACCTACGTCGAAGAGTGCGACTTCTCGCATGTCGAGATGTCGCTGCTGCTTCCCACGGTTCTCCGCGCGACGGTGTCGTCGCTGCGAGAGTTCCCCGAGCTGAACGCGCGGATCGAAGGGGACGAGATCGTCTACCTCGACCGGTACGACCTGGGCGTCGCGGTACAGACTGACGAAGGGCTCCTTGTCCCTGTCGTGCGGTCGGCCGACACTCTGACGGTCGAGGAGCTCCGCGATGAGGTGGAGCGCCTGGCCGAGGGGGCACGAGGCGGGACGCTGACACCGGATCAACTGCGCGGCTCGACATTCACGGTGACGAGTGCCGGGAAGCTCTCGGGCCTGATCGTCACACCGATCGTCAACTTCCCCGAAGTCGGGATTCTCGGTGTGCACCGAATTTCACCGCGGCCGGTCGTGCGCGACGATCAGGTCGTCGTGCGCCGGATGGGAAATGTTTCGGTGACGTTCGACCATCGTGTGGTCGACGGTGCGCGCGCGGCTGCATTTGCACTTGCCGTGATCGCGCAGCTCGAGTGCGAGTGACTCGAGCCGGCAAGAGCTGGAGCATCCTGGCGGCTCTGGTCGCCGCGTCGACCGTCGCTCGTGCGTGGGCCGGGCTTCGCGTCCCGACGCCGTGGATCGCGCCCGACGAGATGATCTACGGGCTGCTCGGCCGCGGTCTGTATCACGCCGGGCACCTCGCGATTCTCAGCGGCCCGACGCCCTTCTACAGCGCTGTGGTGCCGGCTGTCGTGGGGCTGCCGCTGAGCATCGGCAACCTCGAGCACGGCTATGCGGTCCTCAAGGTGCTCCAGGCGCTGCTGATGTCGCTCGCGGCGGTGCCCGTGTACGTCTGGGGCCGGTCGCTGATGGCAACACGTTGGGCACTCGCCGCCGCGGCTCTCACCCTTGCACTCCCCGGGCTTGCGTACTCGGGGCTCGTGATGAGCGAGGTCGCGTTCTACCCGGTCGTCATCTGTGCCGTCTGGGCGGCAGCCCGGGCACTCGAATCGCCCACGCGCGGTCGCCAGGCAGTACTGGTGCTTGCAGCGATCCTGGCGATTGCGACGCGTCTTCAAGGCGTGGTGCTCGTTCCCGTCTTCGCAACGGCGCTTGCCCTTGACTCTGCGATCGCGCGTCGCTGGGTTCGGCTTTCGCCGTACGCGCCGACATTTGCGGGAGCGGGGCTCGTCGGTGCGCTCTGGGTTGGTTGGAGGCTGAGCGCGCACGAAAGCCTGCTGGGCGGATACGGCGACGTCGCAGGAAGCTACTCGTTCGCCCGCGCGGCGCGGTTCGTCGGGTACCACGCGGGCGACGTCGGACTGCTTGCCGGAATCTTTCCGCTCTGCGCCCTGCTGGTCCTGCTCTGGGGCGGGCTCCGGCGCGGCGAGCGCGACGCGCGGGTGCGCGCCTTCGTGGCGGTTTCGGCAGCGGCTGTCGTGTGGTTCGTGCTCGAAGTGGGCGTGTTCGCCTCTCGTGAGGTCGGGTTGCTCGCCGAGCGCGACCTGATCGCGTTGGCGCCGCTGCTCTTTCTCGCGTTTGCACTCTGGCTCGACCGGGGCTTGCCCGGCGGTTACCTCGTGCGGTCGCTCGTGTCGCTTGCGGTTGCCGCCGGCGTGGTGATGCTGCCGCTCGGGACCCTCGTGACGCCCGATGCGCTTCCGAGCGCGTTTTCACTGATCCCGCTCGAGCATCTTCGCAAGCTGACGTCATTGCACACGACCGAGCTCGTGGTCGGGCTTGCCGTCGGCGCCGCGGCGGCACTCTTCGCGCTCCTGCCTCGACGGTTCGGTGTGCTTCTGCCCGCGGTCCTGTTGCTGGCTTTGGGCGCGGGGTCGGTCAGCGCCAGCCGGGAAACGGCTGCCCAGGCGCGTGCGCAGAAGCTCCGGCTGCTCGGCCCCGTGCGCCGGTGGATCGACATCCGCGCTGATCGGCCGGTTGCCTACATCTACGACGGCCAGGTGTGGTGGAACGCAGTTTGGGAGAACGTGTTCTGGAATCGCCGGATCCGGTGGGTCTACGACCTCCCCGGCGATCAGGTTCCGGGACCGCTGCCCCAAGAGGCAGTCGACGTCCTGCCAACGGGTGAGTTGCGCCCGTTCGGCGCCGGCTCCTCGGCAGGTTTCGCCGTCGCACCCGTCAACTACACGCTCATCGGGGCGGAGGTGGGCTCGTCACCGCAGTTCGGAACCGACCGGCAGGGCCTCGGCCTCTGGAAGATCGTCCCTCCGCTTCGCCTGTCGACGATCACGACCGGTCTCTTGCCAAACGGTGATGTCGATCGCGTTGCCGTGCTGAACGTCTACGGCTGTCGTGCGGGCGAGTTCGACCTGGTCATGCTCGTGAAGCAACCGCAGTCGGTTCGCGTCGTCCTCGACGGTCGACTCGCGCGGCGCGTTGTGTTCCCGTCCGCGACGACATGGCATCTGACGCTGACGGTCAACCCAACTGCCGCAGGAAGCAACAGGATCTGCCGGCTGAGAGTGCTCCCGAGCGGGTTGCTCGGCACGACGCGGTTCGCGTTCGACCGCGGCTGCGGCTGAGGCTCGTTTTACGGCGTGTAGTGCCCGAGGACGATCTCGGGCTGCGAGTAGTGCTGGTGAGCGGCATCGCTGAACACCAGCTCGACGACGTTCAGGCGACCCATCGCCGCGGTGAACACACCGTGCGTGAGCGTTGCGGTCGTTTCGTCGTCTGCGTAGAAGAACGTTCGCTTCAACGCGAAGTAGCCGTTCAGCATGTTCGGCTTTGCCTCGGAGCAGCCGATGAACGAGCCGCTGCCGTAGAACGAGAACGAGCCGATGTACGGGATCGCGTTCGTGTTCTGGCACGGTCTGCGATTGCCCGTCTTCTTCGCATCGGCGAGCCAGGCACGCCAAAGTGCACTCTTGTGCAGGGCGGTGGGGCTGGTGAGACGGAACGACATCGTCTGATCCATCGGCGGCATGAAGCCCGTGCCGTGATACGCACCCGAAAAGCAGTCGATGAAGCTTCCTTTTGGCGTCCGATCGTCGCAGCGCGGAGCGTCGAATCGCGCCAGCGCAGCCGGAACGAGAACGAGTGCGGTCAGGCAGAGAGTGAGGAGAGAGCGCCGCACACGTCCATCGTGCTCGGCGGCGGCGTGCAAGTCAACTCGAATACGTCAGACGGCTGCCGCGGCGCCTACTGCGAGGTGCTGTTCGAGCATCGCTTCGATCAGCGGAGCGCTCGCGCGGCCTTCGATCCGGGCGATCGGACGCTTGCCGTGGACGAGAACCAGAGTCGGGGCGACGTCGACGCGGAGTCGCCTGGCGACGTCGCTCCGCTCGTCCATGTCGACCTGGATCACGCGGATGCGGTGGCGTTCCTTGCGTGCGATGTGCGCGAGCAGGCTTTCCATCCGCCGTGACGGGCCCGATCGAGCCGAGGAGAAGAAGAGGAGGAGAGGAGAGTCGGTCGGCATCGCAGTTGGTGGTTCCGCATCGATGTATCTCCCTTTGCGTTCGGTCGCAAACACATCCCGCCCCACTAGAGTGTTCGCCGATGGGCAGTTGGTACACGATCGGGCTTCTGGCCGGACTCGGCGCGGCCGTCGGGGTTCTCGCCGCCGGGCTGTTCCCGCGTCTTGTCGCCGCTGCGCTCGGCGCGGCCGCCGTCGCGGTGGGGATCGGCTTTGCCCGCTTCGACTGGGACGAGGCGGTCGCGGGGGCGGTCGGGGGTGTGCTCGGCGCACTCGGCGCGACGATCATCGTCACGGGCGCGCTGCGGCGGGGCGGCACCCGGGGTGGAACGGCGGTGCTGGTCGGGCTTGCCGCTGTTGTAACGGCCGGGCTCGCTTTCGTTCCGGCGCTCGGCTATCTCGAAGCGGTCGTGTTGCCCGCGCTCGCGCTGCGTTTGCGCAGGCGCGAGCCCGAGCGGTACGCCGGCTTGCGAACGCTCGCTCGTGACTGACGCAAAGCCCGTGATCCTGATCGTGATCGACGGCCTGACGCCGTCGATGCTCGAGGCGACCGACACGCCGATGCTTCGCTTCCTGCTCGAAGCGGGAACGTACCGCCGGTCGGTTTCGACCTTTCCCTCGCTGACACCTGTCTGCCTCGCCTCGATTGCCACCGGCGGACATGCGGATGTGCATGGGATTCCACATCTCGTGTGGTGGAACCGCGAGGAGCAGCGCCTCGTCGAGTACGGCTCGTCGTTCGGTGCACTGGTCGCATCGGGGATCGCGCGCGGCCTCCGCGATTCGATCATCAACCTGAACGAGCATCACCTCTTCCGTAGCGCCGAGACCGTGTTCGAGTCGCTGGAGGATGCGGGGTTGACGACGGCGGCGATCAACATCACGACGTATCGGGGTCGCAACCGCCACACGTCCGCGGTGCCCGGGTTGCCGCCCGTGTACGGACCGAAGCGATTCTTCTACTACAGCATCTACGAGTCGGATCGCACCGGCGCAACGGTCGCATTCGGCGCCGCTTTTCGAAATCGCGCCGGCGGCTCGATCGACGCCTATGCCGGCCAGGTTGGGCGCTGGCTCGTCACGCGCGACGCTTTCGACCTGCTCGTCTTCTATCTCCCCGACTACGACTACGCCTCGCATGCGTCCGGGCCCGATACCGCGCACCTCGCACTTGCACGTGCGGATGCGGCGATCGCCGCGCTGGTCGATGCGGCCGGCGGGCGGGACGAGTTCCTCGAACGCTACGCCGTCGTGCTCTGCTCGGATCATGGACAGTCTCGAATCGACCAGGTTGCGCGGCTGGAAGTGGACGGCGCACTCGTCACGGCCTCGAATCGCGCCGCAATGCTCTACGGCAACGATCCACGTCAGCTTGCGGCCGCGCTCGACCACGAGCCTTCGGTCGACCTCACGCTCTTCCTCGACGATGGCGAGCTCGTCGCCCGGCGGGCAGGCGACGAGGACGTTGCGCTGCTCGACGAGTTTCTCGACGGACGACTGCGTGCCGAGGCTGCGTTGCACAACCCGAACGCGGGCGAGGTGCTCGTGTCGGCGGCGCCCGGCTGGGAGTTCGCCGATCTCGGCGGTGGCAGCCATATCGGCGGCGGCAGTCACGGCTCGCTTGCGGCCGAGGATTCGGAGGTGCCGATGCTCACGATCGGGCTCGGCGATCCACCCGCTTCGATCACCGAGATCAAGGCGCTCGTCCTGGCGCACTTCGGGGTCGGCGTCGCGCGCGTGGCGTGACGAGCTCCTGGATCGACGATCAGCTCCGGCCCCGCGGTATCTCAGACGAGCGCGTGCTTGCGGCAATGGCGACGGGTGCCGCGCGAGCTCTTCGTTCCCGATCACCTGCGCGACCTCGCCTACGAGGACGCGGCGCTACCGCTTGCACACGGGCAGTCGGTCTCCCAGCCGTTCGTCGTCGCTTTCATCTGTCAGGGCCTTGCGCTTGCCGGCGACGAACGAGTGCTCGATGTCGGCACTGGATCGGGTTACCAGGCGGCTGTGCTTGCCGAGCTGGCGCAAGAGGTTCATTCGATCGAGCGGATCCCCGAGCTCGCCGACAGCGCGAGGGCGACGCTCGCGGCTGCGGGGTATGGACGCGTGCACGTGCATGTGGGCGACGGTTGGCTCGGTTTGCCCGAGTCCGCACCGTACGAGGGGATCGCGGTGGCGGCCGCCGCCGAGAAGATCCCGCCGGCCTTGCTCGGGCAGCTCCGGGAGACCAGGCGGATCGCGTTGCCGCTCGGCCGGCGCCACCAGCAGCTGTGCGTGCTCGAGCGCACGGTCGAGGGTGCGCGGCTCCTCGCCTCGATCCCCGTACGGTTCGTCCCGCTCGTCGTGGGCAACGAGGAGCCTGCGGGGTGACCGCCGCGGTGCGAACGACCTCCGCCGCCTGATCGGATAGCCTCGGTCGTCGGTGGCTGTGCTCGAGAATCGCGCCATGCAGGCGCTTCGGCGCCCCCACAACTGGATTCAGCTCGCCAAGTTCGGCGCGGTCGGCGCGAGCGGCTATCTCGTCAACCTCGCCGTTTACGCGCTGCTGCTCAAGCAGGCGCATCTGCACTACCTGCTCGCGGCGACGGGATCGTTTCTCGTCGCCGCGACGAACAACTACGTGTGGAACCGGCTTTGGACGTTCAGGCACCAGCGTGGACATGTCGCGTACCAGGGCCTGAGGTTCCTGATCGTTGCGGCGTTCGCATACCTGTGCAACCTCGGCTTGCTGTTGGGCCTGATCGAGGTCCTCGGTGTTGGCAAGATCGTCTCGCAGGCCGTGGCGATCGTTCTCGTGACGCCGCTCAACTTCATCGGGAACAAGCTCTGGTCGTTTCGCCGCTGAAAGCGGTTTTGGTCTGGACTTGTTGCGCTGGTCCTCGCGGCGCCGGCGCAGGCGGCGGGCCCGCGGCTGACGAACGCGCAGGCAACGACGATCTTCGTCGACTACGACAAGGTCGCCGATTGGCTCAGCCGGTATCCGCCGAAGCCGACGACCGACGCGACCTACAGCGCAGGCATCTGGACGATCAACGTGTGGTCGGGCGATGCAGGCGAGATCGCGACCGGGAAGGTCGACGATGTAACCGGTGTCGTGCTCGAGGCATGGACCGGGCCGCAGGTCGCGTGGGGAATGGCGCGAGGATCGCCGGGCGCCTTCGGCGGCAAGAAGGATCAACAGCTATCCGGTCTGGCTCGGCTTCTGCGCCGTCTTCTTGTTCGGGCTCGCCGACTGGCGCCGCCTCTGGTCGCTCCGCAACGTCGACTTGCTCATGCTGGTCTCGTTCTCGGTTTCGCTGTGGTTCTTCAATCGCGGCAACGTCTTCGCGGCGATGCCGCTCGTTTATCCCGGTCTCGTGTGGCTAGTCGCTCGTTGCTTCTGGGTGGGCCGGCGCGACCGTGCCCCGCGAGGTGCGACCGTGTGGCCGGTCTGGCTGCTGGTCGGCCTGACCGCCTTCCTTGTCGGTTTCCGCGTGATCCTGAACGTGCGCGACTCGAATGTGATCGACGTCGGCCTGTCAGGCGTGATCGGCGCCGACCGGATCTGGCACGGCGAGAGTCCCTACGGCAACTTCCCGATCGAAGGCGATCGGCCGAAATGCGGTCCCGCGGATGCAAACGGTGAGGTGCGCGACAGGATCCAGACGAACGGACGCTGCGAGGCGGCGGACGCGCAGGGCGACACCTACGGCCCGGTTGCGTACGAGGCGTATCTGCCCGGCTACTGGGCGTTCGGCTGGAGCGGCAAGTGGGACACGCTGCCGGCCGTACACGCGACGTCGATCCTCTGGGATCTGCTCTGTCTCCTCGGCCTCGGCCTCGTGGGCAGGAAGCTCGGCGGGCCGCGACTTGCCGCCACGCTCGCCTTCGCGTGGGCGGCGTGGCCGTTCTCGCAGTACGCGTCGAGCTCGAACACGAACGATGCGATTGAGCCGGCGTTACTCGTCTGGGGCTTTCTGTTCGCGACGTCGGCGCCCGTGCGCGGGATCTTTGCCGCGCTCGCTTCGTGGACGAAGTTTGCGCCGCTCCTCGTGCTGCCGTTGTGGTCGGGCTATCCCGACGCTCGCCGGCTACCGTCACGGGCGGCGTTCGTCTTCGGTTTCCTGGCTGCGACGGTCATCGCGTTCTTTGTCCTCTTCTTCGAACCGTCGCCGTGGCACGCCGCGGGGCAGTTCGTCCACCGAACCTTTGGCTACCAGTTCGGCCGCGACTCCCCATTCTCGATCTGGGACTGGCGGCAGTACCACGCCCGTGGGCTGCCGAATCTCCACTTGGTGCAGATCGTGCTCACCGCGTTGCTCGTTGCCGGAGCAGCGGCGCTCGGCTGGTGGCCGCGCCGGCGGTCGCAGCTGCAGCTTGCCGCCTTCACTAGCGTGTTGCTGATCGGCTTCGAACTCGTGTTGACGCACTTCTCCTACCTCTACCTGCCGTGGTTCTTCCCCTTCGTCGCGATCACGCTGCTCGCGGCCTAGTCCTCGTCGCTGCGGCTGCGGTCTTCCTCGGCTGTTGGGAGCTCCTACACCACTGGTTCTACGCCCACCACCAGATCACCGACACCCCGACGTACGAGAGGTACGGCCTCGCGATCCAGAACGGTCTTCTGCCGTACCGAGACATTGCCATCGTGTATCCGCCGGGCGCGCTGCCGGTCTTCGTCGCACCAACGTACGTCGGCAGCTATGCGGATACGTTCGGTTGGCTGATGGCAGCCTGCGGTGTCGGTTGCCTGTTGTTCGCTGCCGCCGCACGTTCATCGCTACGCGCGCTCGCGTTCATCAGCGTGTCGCCTCTCCTCATCGGCTCGCTTGCGCTCTCGCGTTTCGACTTCTGGCCGACGCTGTTCGTGACGGCTGGGCTCGCGGCACTCGTACGCGACCGTCACCGACTCGGTTTTGCAGCGCTCGGCGCAGCCGTCGCCGCAAAGTTCTTCGGCGTCGTACTCATTCCGCTTGCGATTGTGTGGACGGTTCGACGTCGGGGACCCGGTGAGCTTGCGCATGCAGCTGCATGCGGTCTCGCCGTTGTCGCCGTCGCCATGCTCCCGTTTGCGGTTCTCGCACCGGACGGGTTGTGGCATTCGTTTCGCGATCAGGCGTCACGGCCGCTCCAGATCGAGAGTACGGCGGCGTCTTTCCTGACCACCTTTGGCCATCCCAATGTGATCCTGAGCCATGGCTCGTTCAACCTCGCAGGGCACGGGACGGTTGCGGCGGCGACGACCGCGTTCGAGATCGCCACATTGATCGGTCTGTGGATCGCGTTTCGCCCGCGGTCCGGCTGAGCGCGACCGTCTGATCCGTTACGCGGCCGCATGCGTGTGTGCCTTCATCGTTCTCGGCAAGTTGCTCTCACCGCAGTTCCTGATCTGGCTCGTGCCGCTCGTGCCGCTCGTCCGTGGTCGGCGTGGTGCAGCAGCGTCCGCGCTTCTCGCCGCCGCGTTCGTGATGACGCAGGTCTTCTTCCCGTCGCGCTACTCGGAGTACGTGTTCCATCTGCACCTAGCGGGCCTCGTGCTCGCCCGAAATCTCGTGCTCATCGGATTGCTCGTTCTGCTCAGTTGGCCGGCACGCGTACCGGCACACAGCTCGTAGCCCGGCCGTCTGCGCCGCATTCGATCAGGACGCCCTCGATTCTCACGTCTTCGGTCGCCGGCTCGAGCCGGACCGGCAGCCCGGTGACGAACCGCCGGATTGCGCCTTCGGGCACGCTGCCGATCACCGAGTCGTGGGGCCCGGTCATGCCGGCGTCGGTAATCGCCGCGGTGCCGCCGGCGAGCACGCGCGCGTCGGCGGTCTGGACGTGCGTGTGCGTGCCGAGGACGGCGGTGACGCGACCGTCGAGGTGGTAGGCGAGCGCCACCTTCTCGCTCGTTGCTTCGGCGTGAAAGTCGACGACGATGACGGGCGTCTCGCGGCGTGCCTCCTCCACGAGTCGCTCGGCGGCCGTGAATGGGCTCTCGAATGGGTTGAGCGTCATTTGCCCCAGGAGGTTGATCACCGCGACGCCGTCATGAACGGCAAGTCCGCGTCCGGGTGAATTGGGCGAGAGATTTGCGGGCCTGAGCACACGGTCGGTACCGGACAGGTACGGCGCGAAGCCGCGTTGTCCCCAGACCCAATTGCCCGAGCGTGATCACATCGGCGCCTGACGCGAGCAGGCTTTCGGCGATCTTTGCCGTGATCCCGCGACCGTCGGCGGCGTTCTCGCCGTTGACGATGCAGAAATCGGCTCCAAGCTCCTCGCGAAGACCGCGCAGCTGTGATTCCACAGCGCGGCGTCCGGGCGTGCCGAACACGTCGGCGATGAAGAGGATTTTCAGCGCGCTTGGAGCGTCGCGGAGGGGTGAACCTCGATCAGCACGTGATTGCCCGAGTCGTTCGTGTACCGCGAGAGCGCCTGCTTCTCCGCGCGCGCGAAATCGAGCACGACGCCGAGTTGCGAGGCATCGGCGCTCACCATCTCGCCGACGGTCAGCGACGGGTCGGCCGAGAGGTGCGAGATCGATACGACGAGCGAAGGTGCGTCGTTCGGCTGGATGTCGATCCGCGCGCCGTATGTGCGTCCGTTGAGGACGACCTTGCCGATCCCGACGATGGTGCCGTTCACCGGTGAGTAGACATCTGTGCCCGGTGCGGCGCCGACGTCGAGCGCCGACGTCGAAGGTCCGTGGCCGCCGGCGAGCAAGTACCAGCGCGTCGACCCGCTGCCGCTTCCGAGGATCGTGTGGACGAGTCGTTTCAGCAATCCTTCGTTCGCCTGCGTGCCGACCGGCGAGAGTGCGATCGAGCCATCCTCCGAACCGAAGTATCCGATTGCGGTGACGCGGCTCGCGTGGACGGGCAGTTGGAGTTTCAGGGTTGTTCCGATTCGCGCGATCACCTGCGGGGCCGGTGGGCCGGCGGGTAGGAGCCGGACGGCCGAGGCCGGCGGCGGGACCGCGACGGCCGGATGGTCGCCGCCTCCGAAGGCAGTGACGAGGAGCGTGCCGAGCCCGACTACGGCGATTGCGGTGAGGACAGCGAGCCGACGGCGGTGCGCCTCCTGCTGTCTACCACGGTGCCGAAGGGCAGTGGGGCGTGCACGCCCTGATTTCGCGGGCGGCGACATCAGCCGGACCGTATCGGACCGCCAGCGGCGCTTCAACCGCGGATCCTCCCAAATCGACTCCGGATCGAGCGCCAGAGCGCCTTCGAACCAGTCAGGATCGGGAGCGATCCACGCTGCCGAGCCGGTTGTACGATCGGTTGCATGAACGCTTCGACCGGCGGCGCGCCGCGAATCCAGATTCCGCGCTGGGTTCAGCTGGTCGGGCTGCCCCTCCTGATCGTGTTCGCCTGGTTGTTCGCGCGGGCGGCTGGTCACGTCGTCTTCCTCTTCGTCGTCGCCGCGTTGATCGCGTTCCTGCTCGACCCGGTCGTACGGACGCTCGGGCTGTTCCGCGTGCGCCGCGGCATCGCGGTCGCGCTCGTGTACATCACTGTGGCCGGGGCTCTGATCATCACGGTTGTCGCTCTCACCACCGTCGTCGTCAGCCAGACGAAGACGGCAGCAGACCGGTTCAATGCGTATTTCACCGTTGAGCGCGGACGGACTCACCAGGTTTCGGCCGATCGCGACGTCGATCGCTTCCAGAGCTGGCTCGACAGCCACCATCTCCGCTCGATCAAGATCGAGAAGAGCGGGCACCGAATCGTGAAGCGAATCCGGAACCGGGACGTCGGCAAGTACACGCACCGTGTGATCAACTTCCTCGAGGGTGCCGCCATCTCGATTGGCCGTGCGCTCTTCGACGGCGTGCTGATCCTCGTCGTATCGATCTACATGCTGCTCGGCATGAACCGGTTCGCCGGATTTGTCGACCGACGGTTCCCGCCGTACGGCGGGCGCCCGCTCGTATCGCGAATCGAGCACGCGCTCGTCGCGTACGTGCGCGGTCAGGTCGCGCTCTCGCTGATCATTGGAACGAGCGCCGGGCTCGGGTTGTACCTGTTCGGCGTCACGGGACTTCTGCCGCACGGACAAAGCTACGCGCTCGTGTTCGGTGCGTGGGTGGCGGTGACGGAGGTGCTGCCGTACATCGGTCCTTGGCTCGGTGCAGTTCCACCGACGATCTACGCACTCGTCGTGCATCCGATCTCGGCGCTGTGGGTCGTGCTCCTCTTTGTTGGGATTTTCCAGCTGGAGGGGCACATCGTCGTCCCCAACGTGATGGGGGGCGCACTGCGTCTCCACCCCCTGTTGGTGATCTTCGGACTGCTCGCCGGCTTCGACATCGACGGCATCCCGGGGGCGCTGATCGCGCTGCCGCTGCTCGCTGCGGGCCGCGCCATCTGGGAGTTCTTCTCCGAGCGGCTCGTGTTCGAGTCCTGGGGAAGCGGGGGGATCCCGGTCGAGATCGAGCCGGCGGAGTCGCCGGAAGGCGCACCTGCGCGTACGATTTCAGGGTGAGCGCCTTTCCGGTTACCCGTCTCCGCCGCCTCCGGAGATCTGGCGCGCTGCGCGACCTCGTTCGCGAGACGACGCTTTCGCTCGACGATCTCGTCCAGCCGCTGTTCGTCGCTCCGGAGGCACTGACCAACGAACGGCTGCCGGCACTCTCGCGGCTGACAGTCGAAGGTGTTGTGCGCGAGTGCGAAGACCTGCTGCGCGCCGGGGTGAAGGCAGTGCTGCTCTTCGGTATTCCGGAGGAGAAAGACGATGATGGCTCGGGCGCTTGGATCGAGAATGGAATCGTCCAGCAGGCGTTGCGCGCCTTGCGACCGCGGTTCCCCGAGCTGGTGCTGATGACCGATGTCTGCCTGTGTGAATACACGGCTCACGGGCATTGCGGCGTGCTGCGCGGTGACGAGGTCGACAACGATGCCTCACTCGAGTTGATCGCACGCACTGCTGTCTCGCACGTTGAGGCGGGCGCCGACGTTGTCTGCCCCAGCGACATGATGGACGGGCGCGTCCAGGCGGTCAGGGCGGAGCTGCCTGAGACGCCGATTGTCGCCTACTCCGCGAAGTACGCGTCGGCCTTCTATGGGCCGTTCCGCGATGCAGCGGGCTCGGCGCCGGCGTTCGGGGACCGGCGCGGCTATCAGATGGATCCGGGCAACGTTCGCGAGGCGCTGCGCGAGTGTGAGCTCGACGTCGACGAAGGCGCCGACGTTCTGATGGTGAAACCCGCGCTGCCCTATCTCGACGTTATCCGCGCGGTGCGCGAGCGGTTCGAGTTGCCGCTCGCTGCGTACAACGTTTCCGGTGAATACGCGATGGTGAAGGCCGCCGCCGCCGCAGGCGATCTCGACGAGCGGGCGGCGGCGCTTGAATCGCTGACGGCGATCCGACGCGCGGGCGCGGATGTCGTCGTCACGTACTGGGCGAAGGAGATGTCCGCCTGGCTCTAGTCAGGAGCGCGCTCTGGCACCGCGCGCAGAAGCTGATCCCGGGCGGCGTCAACTCGCCCGTGCGGGCGATGCGCGGCGTGGGGCTCGACGAGCCGTTGTTCGTCAGGCGCGGAAGCGGTGCGTTCCTCGAGACTGCCGACGGCCGGTCGCCTGCTCGACTGGGTGCAGTCGTGGGGACCGCTGATCTTTGGTCACGCAGACACAGAAACGGTGGAGGCCGTCCGCGAAGCTGCGCTCGACGGAACGACGTTCGGCGCGTCGACGGAGCGCGAGGTCGAGCTGGCTGAGGAGATTGTTGCGGCGGTGCCGTCGGTCGAACAGGTGCGCCTCGTCTCGTCGGGGACCGAGGCCGCGATGTCTGCGTTGCGCCTTGCACGCGCCGTGACGCATCGCACACGGATGATCAAGTTCGCAGGCTGCTACCACGGCCATGCCGATCCGTTTCTCGCCGAGGCGGGCTCGGGTCTCGCGACGCTCGGCATCGCAGCGTCGCCGGGAGTGCCGCAGGCCGTCGTCGACGACACGATCGTCGTCGACTACAACGACGTCGATCAGGTCGCGGCCGCAGTCGAGCGTCACGGCGAAGACCTCGCAGCGATCTTCGTCGAGCCCGTCGCCGGCAACATGGGCTGTGTCCCGCCGCTGCCGGGGTTCCTCGAGGCGCTGCGCGCACTCTGCGACGCGTCCGGTGCGCTGCTCGTCTTCGACGAGGTGATCACGGGCTTTCGCGTTGCGCGCGGCGGTGCGCAGGAGCGCTACGGGGTCAGACCCGACCTCACCATCCTCGGCAAGATCGTCGGCGGTGGGCTCCCGCTCGCAGCGTTCGGCGGGTCTGCCGATGTCATGTCTCGACTGGCCCCGGCCGGCGACGTCTACCAGGCGGGCACACTCTCGGGAAACCCGCTGGCCACTGCCGCCGGAGTGTCGGTGCTGCGACGCCTGCGCGACGAATCCGTCTACGAGCAGCTCGAGCAACGTGCGGCTCGACTCGAAGCCGGCCTTGCCCCCTTCGGCCTCGTCCAGAGGGTCGGCGCGATGCTGACGTTCTTCGCTTCGGGGTCAGACCCCTTAACAGTTGTGACGAAATTCGAACAGCTGGACACGGCGCGGTACGGGGAGCTCTTTCGGGGCTTGCTCGACCGCGGGATCTACGTTGCACCGAGCCAGTACGAGTGTTTGTTTCCCTCGCTTGCGCATGGGGACGAGGAGATCGACGCGACGATCGAGGCAGTCGGTGAGCTTGCCGGCGGCTGAGACGATCGCCGCCGAAGCCCGGCTCGAGAGCCCGCTCTGGGCGCGTGCCCTGCGCGAGGTGCCGGAGTGGGAGCAGGTGTTCTCGCCACTCGCGCCCGACCGGTTCGAGCTCGGTCTCGAGACCGTCTACGAGGCGTATCTCGTCCACTACGGCAGGCCGCGGCTCTTCGATCCTGAGGACGAAACCGAACGGGTTCTCCTCGGGGACTACCTCTACGCGCACGGCCTCGTGCGGATCGCCGAGGCCGGCGGCGTCGACGCCGTTGCGGCGATGGCCGAGCTGATCTCCCGGTGCGCGGCGCTGCGTGCCGCCGGGGCAGAAGGCGACGGCGATGCCTGGATCGACGCCGTTCGGTCATTGGGCGGCACGCCGGATCCGTCAGAGGTGGAACAGGCGATCGAACGCCATTTGAGTAAAGTCGCGCCATGATCGTTCTCGACCCGGTTTCCGACGGCAAGCATGTGATCTTGATCATGCTGATCACCGGGTTGATCTTCCTCGCGGTGATCGGGCTGGGCGAGCTGGCGCATCGTGCGAGCGAGCGTCGCAGCGAGCGCAAGCGTCACGTCCGCCCGTACTAACTAATGGCCACATCCGATCTGCGTGACTGGATTGCGCTCCTCGAGCGCGAGGGCGAGCTCGTGCGTGTCGGCGCCGAAGTCGACCCTCAGCTCGAGGTGACAGAGATCGTCAGCCGCACGATTCGCGCAGGCGGTCCGGCGCTCTTGTTCGAGAACCCAAAGGGGAGCAGTCACGCGCTGCTCGTCAACCAATTCGGCACCGAGCGGCGCATGTGTCTCGCGCTCGGAGTCGAGCGGCTCGACGATGCTGCGACGAAGCTTGCAGACGTGCTCGAGATGCAGCCGCCGCAGGGCCTCGGCGAGAAGCTCCGTGGGCTCAAGCAGCTGAAGTCGATCGCGGACTCGCCGCCGCGCACCGTGCGCAAGGGAGCCTGCCAGGAGATCGTCCTCGAGGGCGACGACGTCGATCTTGGACGACTGCCCGTGCAAACGTGCTGGCCTGGAGACGCCGGGCCGTTCATCACGCTGCCGGCTGTGATCACACGCGATCCGCGCGACGGCAAGCGCAATGTCGGCATGTACCGCATGCAGGTGCTGGGGCCGCGTGCGACGGCGATGCACTGGCAGCTCCACAAGGACGGCCGCGCCGACTATCGCGCGACGGACGGTCGCATGGAGGTCGCCGTCGCGCTCGGGCTCGATCCGGTGTCGGCGTACGCGGCGAGCGCACCGCTTCCGAAGCACATCGACGAGCTGATGTTCGCCGGCCTTCTGCGCGGCGAGCCCGTCGACGTCGTCAAAGGCGTCACCATCGACCTCGAAGTTCCGGCGAATGCGGAGATCGTGCTCGAGGGCTACGTCGAGCAGGACGAGCTCGTCGACGAAGGGCCGTTCGGCGACCACACCGGCTTCTACACGCCCGCCGAGCCGTTTCCGGTTTTTCACATCACGGCGATGACGATGCGCCGGGACGCGATCTATCCGTCGATCGTCGTGGGCAAGCCGCCGCAGGAGGACGCCTGGCTCGGCAAGGCGACCGAGCGGATCTTTCTGCCGGCGGTGCGCGCGACAGTGCCGGAGATCGTCGACTACGACCTCCCGGTTGCCGGGGCCTTCCACAACTGCTGCATCGTTTCGATCCGGAAGGCCTATCCCGGACACGCGCACAAAGTGATGCACGCGATCTGGGGGCTCGGAATGCTCTCGCTGACGAAGACGGTCGTGGTGGTCGACGCGCACGTCGACGTCCACGACTACGAGCAGGTGGCCTTCTACGTCGGGGCAAACGTCGATCCCGCTCGCGACGTCGTGCTGACCGAAGGCCCCGCCGACCATCTCGACCACGCGACGACGCGCCAGTTCGTCAGCGGCAAGCTGGGGATCGACGCGACCGCCAAGGGCCCGGCCGAGGGGACGCGCGAGTGGCCGCCGGAGATCGAGATGACCGCGGAGATCCGGGCCCTCGTCGACCGGCGGTGGGATGAATATGGGCTTCCGACCGCTGCGCCAGCGCGGGACGGCGCGATTCGTCATAGTTGGAGCGGAGGACCGGCCCGGCGCTGACTAGCGTGCCCGGGCGGGCGTTTGTAACATTTGCCGCTAGAAACCGACTTGGAGCCGAGCCGTGAACATCCGCACGTCCCGGGCCCGAGCCTCTGGCCGGCCGGCTTCGCCGTGGGCGTGGTCGCCCTGCTCGTCGGCATCGTCGTCAACTGGGTGATCGTCGGCATCGGTGCGGTGATCGCGGCCGCGTTCGGAATCCTCTGGGCCCGTGATGTGGCGCGCGGCCATGGCTTGGCCAACGCACCCGAGGTCGAGCCCGAGCGACGCGACGGCCGCGGAGCGGCGAAGACGCCCGATCCGCCGCGAACCACGTACGGCCGCTCGGCGTTTCTCGAGATCGGCACGCTTGGGATCGGCGGCCTGATCGGCGGGCTCGTCACGTCTGCCCGCCCTCGGCTTCATGCTGATGCCGGCGTTCCTGAAGCAGAAGAGCGGTGCACGCGACCTCGGCCCGGTGAGTGATTACCCGGAGGGCGAGTTCGTCGTCGCGACGTTCATGACCAACCCAGAGCAGGGTGAGGTCTCGCGGCGTACAGCCTTCGTGCGGAACAACGGTGTCGTCAACAACGTGCCGAGCTTCACGATCATCTCGAACCACTGCGCCCATCTCGGCTGCCCGGTGCAGCCGCTCACCGTCGTTCCCTCGCAGCAC
Source organism: uncultured Actinomycetes bacterium (assembly GCA_963761365.1). Taxonomy (GTDB): domain Bacteria; phylum Actinomycetota; class Thermoleophilia; order Gaiellales; family Gaiellaceae; genus PALSA-600. The sequence continues at coordinate 73,467 of CAVXHB010000005.1, forward strand.
AAGCTGTTCCGGGATGTGACGCTGATTCCGCTTCCCACGCCGCCGTCGGGGTTCAGCTGTCCCTGCCACGGCGGCGCCTACGACACCGAGGGAAATCGGACGGGCGGCCCGCCGGTGCGCGCGCTCGACCGCTACCTGTTCTCGATCCGCAACGAGCATCTCTTCCTCGAAGCGCCGTACTCGGTTTCGCACGTCGATGGCGTTGGCGCCTCGGCGCGCATCCACAAGTACACCTTCTCATTCCCGGGCGAACATCTCGACGGTCCGGAGTCCTGGCTCTACCCGATCCAGCCTCCGCACTGATGGCGGCGCCCAGCAGTCGCTACGAGCGGATCTTGTATCCGATCGACTGGCTCGAGGAGCGCTCAGGGCTCGTCGGCGGCGTCAAATATTTCCTGTTCCGCAAAGTTCCGGGCGACACCAACTGGTTCCAGACGCTCGGCTCGGCCACGCTGACGGCATTTCTGATTCAGGCGCTGACGGGTGTGATCCTCGCGATGTACTACAAGCCCGATCCGAAGAACGCCTACCCGTCGATCGTGCACATCACCAATGACCTGTGGGGCGGGTGGCTCGTTCGCGGCATGCATCGATGGGGCGCATCGGTCTTCATCATCTTGATGTTCTTGCACATGGGACGCGTGTTCCTGTTCGGCGCATACAAGTATCCGCGCGAGCTGAACTGGATCATCGGCGTGCTGCTGCTCGCACTTGGCCTGGCGGAGGGCTTCACCGGCTACCTGCTCCCGTGGGACCAGACGTCGTACTGGGCGACGACGGTCGGGATCAACATCAACGGCTCGGCGCCGTTCCTCGGGCCGTTCCTCGCGCAGTTCCTCCAAGGGGGCACCTTCATCAACGGTGACACGCTGAGCCGCTTCTACGCGATCCACATGCTGCTCTTGCCCGCCGCGATCTTCGCGCTGATCGGCCTGCACCTCTATCTCGTCATCCGGCTCGGCGTCACCTCGCCGCCGTGGTCGAAGCATCCCGCCGGCAGTGGCCCGGTCACACCTCCGGCGGTGCCGCCTCGCACCGGGCTGACGGAGCCGACTCCGCGTGGAGGCTCGGTTCGTGGCTGAGGATCGCCTGGCGCAGCGGGAGCGCGTGTTCCAGCAGTACAAACGCGACGTCAAGGAGCGCGGCAAGCCGTTCTATCCCTACGCGATGTTCCACGACACGCTCATGTCGTTCGTGGTGGCGGTCGTGATCATCGGGCTCGCAGTGATCTGGAAGTGGACGACGCCCGGCCACCACACCGGCTTCAATCTCTTTGGCACCACCGACCATCCGGATCAGGCGGGGTGGCTCGGCAAGCTGTACGACGAGCCGGCCGACCCCGGAACGATCAGTTTCGTCCCGCGGCCGGACTGGTACTTCTACTTCCTCTTCTATCTGCTCCGGATCTTCAAGTGGCCGGACTCGGTCATCCTCGGCACGGTCGGCATACCGACGATCGCGCTCGTGCTGCTGATCGCGCTGCCGTTCATCGACCTGCGCTCCGAGCGGCGTCCGCTCCACCGCCCGGTCGCGATGGTCGCAGGGATCCTGGCCATTCTCTCGATGGGGATCCTCACCTACAAGGGCGCGACCGCGCAGGAGGCGCTTCCCACCGAGACACCTCACGAACGTCCCGGCATGGGCAAAGAAAGAGGGTTTTACGGCCAACAAGCAGGCGGTTGCCGGAGCGAAGCTCTTCGCCGTCGTCGGCTGCGTCAACTGCCACACCTATCTCGGCATCGGCAATCACAATCTCGGTGCGCCCGATCTGTCCGCCGAGGGCGCAAAGCGCAAGGGCGTCGCCTTCCAGATCGCCCATCTGAAGTGCCCTTCGTGCGTCAACAAGGGCAGTCCGATGCCGTCCTTTGCGAACGAAGGCACAAAAAACCTCAACGCGCTGGCGGCGTTCCTCGAGGCTTCGCAGGGCCCCAAGTAGGGCCCTGCGCATAGGCTCTCTGCGGAGTGCGCACGTGACCCTCGCTCCCGACGCCGTCCGGACGATGTTCGACCGGATCGCGCCGGTCTACGACCCGATGAACCGGTTGATGACGGCCGGTCTCGATGTGCGCTGGCGCCGGCTGGCCGCGGCAGCGGTCGTCCGGCCCGGTGACCGGGTGCTCGATGCCGCGTGCGGCACAGGCGATTTCGCGCTTGCCGACCTCGACGCCGGCGCGGGCGAGGTCGTCGGCATCGACTTCGCTCCGCGGATGCTCGAACGCGCCAGGCGCAAGTCGACCGAGGTCGAGTGGATCCAGGCCGACCTGCTCGCGTTGCCGTTTCCGGATGGAAGCTTCGACGCGGCGACAGTCGGCTTCGGCGTGCGCAACCTTGCGGAGCTCGAGCGTGGACTGCGTGAGCTCCGGCGCATCCTGCGTCCGGGCGGGCGAATCGCCGTGCTCGAGATCACGCGCCCGCGAGGAGTGTTGCGTCCGTTTTTCTCGGTGTGGTTCGAACGGATCGTGCCGCTCGCGGGCAGGTTGCTCCCCGGCGGTCGAGCCTACGGCTACCTGCCGGCGTCCGTGCGGCGGTTTCCGCCTGCCGAAGAGCTGGCCGGACTGCTCGAGCACGCCGGTTTCGAGGATGTGCGCTTCCGGTTGCTCGCGGGCTCGATCGTCGCGTTGCACACGGGGACGGCGGGGTGATGAACACCCTGGCTACGGTCGAGGCGACACCGGGGCTCGCGGTGTACATGGCCGATCTCGAGGCGCGGCTGGCCCAGGCCGTCGAACGCCGTCCGAGTTTCGCCTCCGAGGTGGCGGCCGAAGCTCTCACTGCGGGTGGCAAGCGGCTACGCCCGCTCATCTGTTTTCTGGCATCGCCGCAAGCATCGCAACCGCCGTATTCAGCGGGCGTGGCCGTCGAGCTCGTCCACATGGCTACGCTCGTCCACGACGATCTTGTCGACGGCGCACGCATGCGGCGCGGCGTCCCATCCGCGTGGTCGGTTTTCGGCGCCGGCGCGGCTCTTTCAGCCGGCGACTATCTCTTCGCGTGCGCGTTTGCCGAGCTCGCCGAGACCGGTGACTCGACCGCAGTCGCGGTGCTTGCCGACGCGTGTCTGGCACTTGCGCGCGGCGAGGCGCTGCAGCGTCGTCAGACTCGAGACCCTGAGACGACGATCGACGACTATCTCGCTCGCTGTGCACTCAAGACCGGGAAGCTCTTCGAGGCTGCCTGCTTGCTGGGCTCGGGAGGAGACGCCGCTCTTGGCGCATATGGCCTCGAGCTCGGGATCGCGTTCCAGATCGCCGACGACATCCTCGATTGCGCCGGACAATCGCAGGAGACCGGAAAGATCCCCGGGACCGATCTCCGCGAGGGCACGCCGACGATGCCGCTGCTGTATGCGGCGCAGGAAGACGCGGCAGTGCGCTCGGCGCTCGCGGGGGGATCTCTCGACGGCGCGCTTGTGCGCGTCGCCGCGACGGACGCGCTCGAGCGTTCACGTGAGGCCGCGCTCGACTACGCAGCGAAGGCGCGCTCGCATCTGGGAGCCGAGGCGCACCGTGAGGAGCTCGAGGCTTTGAGCTACGCCGTAGTGGACCGCGTTTCGTGATGGCGATCGCAGTCGACACGATGCTCGAACGCGTTCGCGAGAAGGTGGAGGCAGGCGAGCGGCTCGATTTCGAAGACGGCCTCGCGCTGCTCGAGTCGGACGACCTCCTCGCGCTCGGCGAGCTCGCGGATACGGCAAGACGTGTTCGCGGCGGCGACGATCGCGTCTTTTTCATCCAGAATCTCTACCTCTACCAGACGAATGTCTGTCGCGTGAAGTGCAAGTTCTGCGCGTTCGCGGCGACGCAGAAGCAGGAGCAGGCGTACACGAAGCCACCGGATGAGTTTGTGGCGGAAGTCGTGGCGCAACGGAAGCTGACGGACTTCACAGAGGTTCACATGGTGAACGGCGAAAACCCGCACGTCGATTTCGACTTCTACGTCGACACAATCGGCAAGCTCCACGACGCGCTGCCGGATGTGTTTCTAAAGTGTTACACGGCGTCCGAGATCCACCACATGACGACGCTCTCCGGTCTCTCGCACGAGGACGTGTTGCGCGAGCTCAAGGCGGCCGGGCTCGGAGCGCTCACCGGCGGCGGCGCCGAGGTGTTCGCCGATCGTGTGCGGCGGCTCGTTGCGCCTGGCAAGGAGCATCCCGACATCTGGTTCCACGTTCACGACACGGCTCACCGGATGGGCATCCCTACGCACTGCACGATGCTCTACGGCCATGTCGAGACCTATGAAGAGCGGATCGACCATCTACTCCGCCTTCGCGAGCAGCAGGACCGGACCGGCGGCTTTCTGGCGTTCATCCCGCTTGCGTTCCACCCCGAGAACACCGTCTTCGAGCGCCGGGGCTATACGTTCCAGACCGGCGCCGCCGACCTGAAGATGCTCGCCGTCTCCAGGTTGATGCTCGACAACATCACGAACGTGAAGGCGTACTGGATCTCGCTCACCATGCCCGTTGCGCAAGTTGCGCTGCACTTCGGCGCGAACGACGTGCAGGGGACGCTCGTTCATGAGGAGATCTTCCGTGCGGCCGGGTCGAAAACCGGAACCGAGCAGAAGCTCGACGAGCTCGTGCGCGTTGTCCGCGCTGCAGGCAGGATCCCGGTTCAGCGCGACACGCTCTACAACGAGATTCGGCGGTGGGACGCGTGACAGACATGCTCGCCGCGATCGAAGCCGTGCATCCGTCTCAGAATTGTCACAGCTCGTCACAGACATGTCACACATTCCCCGGTAGCCTCGTCGGCATCGGGGAGGGAGGTGGGGTTCCCGCTGTATGTCGCGTGTACATGAATTGGGCGGCGGCGGCATGATCAAGCTGGGTCGCATCTCGTACGCCAACATGGCGCCTGTCTTTTTCCGCGTCGAGGCCGAGTACGAGGAGGTCACCGGCGTGCCGACCGAGCTGAACCGGCTGCTGCTCGCGGGCGAGCTCGACACGGCCCCGATCTCGTCGATCGAATACGCGCGACATGCCGATACCCTTCGGCTGCTGCCTCGTCTGTGCGTCTCGTCGGAGGGGGCGGTCGACTCGATCCAGCTCGTCTCGAGAGTGCCGCTCGAGGAGATCAAAACGGTCGGAATCACTCCGGAGTCCGCGACCTCGGTCGTTCTCACCAAAGTGCTTCTGCCGCATGCTGCCCACGTCCCGCTCGGCGAGCCGGCCGACGCGAAGCTGCTGATCGGAGACGCGGCGCTCAAGTCCGCTTTCGAGGATCCGACCCCGCACCACGATCTCGGCAAGCTCTGGCTCGAGCGCACGGGATTGCCGATGGTGTTCGCCGTCTGGGCTGCTCCCGATCCGCCGAGTCCCGACCTGATCGAGCTCGAGGACGCACTCGTCGCCTCCGTGCGTGCTGCACGTGCCAACCCGGAGGCGCTCGCGTATGAATCGGCCGAGCGCTACGGCTATCCGGCCGGGTTCCTCGCCCGCTACTTCGAGAAGTTGCGGTACCGGTTCGGCCCGCGCGAGCGAGCCGGCCTCTACACATTTCTCGAGCTTGCGCACGAGGTTGGGGAGCTCGACGAGGTGCCCGAGTTACGGTTCGTCACCGCGGCAGCGGTGGTTTGATGAGCGCCAGGGTCGATTCTGAGGTGACCGAAGCCACGTCGGCCGGCACCGGCGAAATTCTGTCAAGGGCGCTCGACGGCGAGCGGATCACAGACCGCGACGCGCTCACCCTGCTCGAGTCGCGCGACCTGCTCGCAGTCGGTCGGGTCGCGCACGAGCTGCGCGGGCGGCGCGCCGACCCTACCCGCATCACCTTCATCGTCGACCGAAACATCAACTACACGAACGTGTGTGTCACCGACTGCGATTTCTGCGCGTTCTATCGCCGGCCCGGTGACCGCCGCGAGGGGTATCTGCTGCCGGCACCCGTGATCTTCAAGAAGATCGAGGAAACCCTCGCGCTCGGCGGCACCGGTGTGCTGATGCAGGGCGGCCACCACCCCGATCTCGGGATCGACTACTACGAGGATCTCTTCCGTTCGATCAAGGCTCGCTACCCGATTCATCTGCACGCACTTTCTCCACCGGAGATCCAACACATCGCGCGACGCTCGAAGCTCTCGGTTCCGGATGCGCTCACGCGCCTGCGCGATGCCGGGCTCGATTCGATTCCCGGCGGTGGCGGTGAGATCCTCGTCGACCGTGTTCGCGATTTGATCGCGCCCAAGAAGACCAAGAGTTCGGAGTGGCTGAACGTGATGCGTCATGCGCACCGCCTGGGCATGTCGACTACAGCGACGATGATGTATGGCCACGTCGAGACAGTTTCCGAGCGTGTCGAGCACATGAGTCGAATCCGGGAGCTTCAGGACGAAACCCGAGGCTTCCGCGCGTTCATCTCCTGGACGTTCCAGGACGATGGCAACCGACTCGGCGCCAAGGTCGCACGCGACGCGATGCCGACCTCGTTCGATTACCTGCTGACTCAGGCTGTGTCCCGGATTTATCTCGACAACGTCGATCACATTCAGTCGAGCTGGGTGACGCAGGGAATGAAGATCGGCCAGGTCGCACTCGAGTTCGGGGCTGACGACCTCGGCTCGATCATGATCGAGGAGAACGTCGTCTCAGCCGCCGGCACCACGTACCGCGCATCAACAGACGACTTCGTTCGCACGATCAAAGGGCTCGGCAAGATCCCCGTGCAGCGAGACACGCTGTATCGCGACGTCCGCGTCTGGAATTAATCGCTTCTTCACCAGCTCCGGGGCAGGCTTGGCTAGCCTCGGGCGGGGTCATGCGTGCGACGTTCCGACGATTCGGCTGCGCGGTGGTCGCGGCCGGGGTGCTCGCCGTACCGGCAACCGCGCAATCGGTGCCGCTCATGCCAGGCGTGACCTCTGACCAGCAGGTGCAGTTCACACCCCACGGCCCGGTCGGCTTCACCGTGATCACGGCCCCGCCGCCGGGCTCCGCCGGCGGTCTCTACCGATTGGGACCCGTGCTCGCTGCCGGCACGATTCGAGGCGCGCGTGAACGGGTTGCCGATCTCGAACGCGAAGTGTCCGGGAGCTCGACTGCCGTAGGTGTCGACGGCGATTTCTCCACCGGCAGCGACGGACATCCGGCCGGCATCGTGGTCAATGGCGGCGCCTATCTCCACGGCCCCTCCGCTGCGCGATCGTCGATCGGCGTCGACTCGACGGGGATGCTGCATATCGGGCGGATCTCGTTTGCAGGGACGTGGAAGGGGAGTGGCCAGCGCCGTCCTGTCGCGGGAATCAACCAGACGCCAAAGGGAAGCCAAACCGTCTTGTTCACCCCGGCTTGGGGCGGTGCGACACCGGACATCGCCAGCGCCGCCGCGGTCGTGCTCGAGCCGTTCCCGCTGCCGACGCCTAACACCGATTTGACGGCCAGCGTGACAACCGCGGGAACAGGAGCGACCGCGATTCCCCCGGATGGCGCGGTGTTGGTCGCCACGGGCACGGAGGCGGCCAAGCTCCAGGCGGAGGCTGCACCCGGCAGCGAGATCACGATCCGTTTGATCCTTCCGCCGAGCTGGGGCACCGTCACCGATGCGCTCGGCGGCGGGCCGCTGCTCGTGCGAAACGGCAACGCGGTCTTCCACACGAGCGAGAACTTCGCAACCGACCAACTCGCCCAGCGTGACGCGCGTGCCGCGGTTGGGCAGCTTGCCGACGGCCGGATCATCCTCGTCGCGGTCGACGGCGGGCAACCCGGCTACAGCGTCGGCATGACGACGTATGAGCTCGCTCAGACGATGGCGCGACTCGGCGCGCGTACTGCGGCGGCGCTCGCTTACGGGAAGCCCGTCACCGCTGCCTTCGACGGCCAACTGTTGAGCCGGCCCGCCGACCGCAGCGGCGCAGCGGTCAAGGAGGGATTGCTCGTCCAGTACTTCGGTGTCTACGCGCCGCCCGTGTCTGCACCGATCATCGGCAAGGACAATCAGACGATCGTCGAGCAGCTCGAGTACAAGGTTGTGCGGCCGTCGACTGTGACCGCGGCCGTCATCGGTCCGAACGGGGTCGTGCATCCCATCGACAGCGGCAGTCGCGACCCTGGCATTTACACCTTCACGTGGAACACCTACGACGCCGAAGGGCACGTGGCACTGGAATGTCAAGGCAACCGATGATCTGGGCCGCAACTCGGTCGCGGACCAGTCATTTCAGTACGACCTGACGATCTCTGCGCTCAAAGTGCCGAAATCGTCGAAAGGCGGCGCCAAGATCGCGCTCACACTTACGCGCCCGGCGAGTGTGACGCTTCAGATCAAGACGAGCTTCGGGACGGTTGTCGAGACGAATCCGCCCGCGGACCTCGCGGCCGGCGCGCAGTCACTCTCGTGGGACGGTCGAGCGTCCACCGGTATTACCGCGCCCGCCGGCTCGTACGTGGCTCACATCACAGCTGTGAGCTCGGTCGGAACGATCGAGCTCTCCGCGCCGTTCACGCTGCGAAGTTAAGGTGCACCGGTGACGTCTCTCCTCGCCCAATACGGCGTGCTCGCCGTGTTCGTGCTGATGGCGATCGACGCCGTGTTCCCTGCATTCAGCGAGCTCGTGATGCTGTATGGCGGCGCGCTCGCGTCCGGTGCACTGACGCACCAACTCGACGTGTTCGGGACGCACACGACCGGCGTAGGTGCCTTCCTCGCTATTTCGCTTGCCGGGACGATCGGCTACCTGCTCGGCTCACTCGGCGGCTGGGCGATCGGTTTCTACGGCGGCCAGCCGTTCGTCAGGAGGTGGGGTCGCTGGTTCCACCTTGACGTGGCGCGGCTCGACCGGGCGGAACGCTGGTTCCGCCGCTGGGAGCAATGGGCGGTGTTGGTCGGCCGGGTCACGCCCGTCGTGCGCTCGTTCGTTTCGATTCCGGCCGGCGTGTTCAAAGCTCCGCTCCCTCGCTACACGCTGCTGACGGCGATCGGCAGCGGCATCTGGTGCTTCGCATGGGCGGGCGCGGGCTGGGGTCTCGGCGCGAGCTGGGCAGGCGTGCATCACGCCTTCGGCTACGTGGACTATGCGGTCGTAGCGGGAATCGTGGCAGCGGCGGCGTACTGGGTCCTTCGCCGCCGTCGCTCGATTACCATGGCTCGCCGTGCCTCCAATTCCTCACGTTGACGTCAAGGCGCAGTACGCGCCGCTGATTCCCGAGCTGAAGGAGGCATTCGCGCGGACACTCGAGTCCGGCCGCTTCATCTTCGGCCCCGAGGTCGACAATTTCGAGCGTGAGGCGGCTGAATACCTCGGCGTGAAGGAGACAATCGGGGTCGCGAACGGCACAGACGCGATCGTGATCGCGCTCGACGCGCTCGGGATCGGTGACGGCGACGAGGTGATCTGCCCGTCGTTCACATTCTTTGCGACGGCCGAGGCGATCGCGCGGCGCGGCGCCGTCCCCGTCTTCGCCGAGATCGACCCGCAGACGCTGAACCTCGATCCCACCGACGTCGAACGGAGAATTACCGAGCGGACGAAGGCGATCATGCCGGTGCATCTGTTCGGGCGTCCAGCGCCCGTCGAGGAGCTACGCCGCCTCGGACCGCCGATCGTCGAGGATGCGGCACAGGCGTTTGGTTCGCCGGGGATTGCGACGAGCATCGCGTCGACCTTCAGCTTTTTCCCGACGAAGAACCTCTTCGGCCTGGGTGATGGCGGCCTCGTTGCGGCAAACGACCCAGACTTCGCCGATCGAGTGCGGATGCTGCGCTTTCACGGTTCTCGTGCGAAGAAGGACTTCGAGCTGATCGGCTACAACTCGCGGCTCGACGCGATCCAGGCTGCCGCTCTACGGATTTTCCTGCCGCATCTCGATGAGTGGACTCGTCTGCGGCGCGAGGCGGCGATGCGTTATGCGGAGCTGGGGCTCGGCGAGCTCGCCGAGTTGCCCGCCGACGAGCCCGGCCACGTCTACCACATGTACTGCATCCGTTCACCCGAGCGCGACCGGCTTGCGCAGGCGCTGGCCGATGCCGAGATCGGTCACTCCGCCTACTACATGCCGCCACTCCATCTTCAGCCTGCGCTGCGGTACCTCGGGCATGCGGCGGGCGAGTTGCCGGAAACCGAGAAGGCGTCGCGCGAGAACCTCTGTCTGCCGCTTTGGGCAGGCATCACGGAGGAACAGCAGGCTGAGGTGGTCGGCGTTCTTCGCCACGCGTCGACGCTGGTCAAGGCGTGAAGGTTCTGCCGATCAACCGGCGGCGCGTCTGGCAGCTCTTCTTCGACGCCGCGCTGATCGCCGCGGCGTGGCGTCTCGCTTACTTCCTTCGCTTCGACAAAGCAACCCCGATCTACTACCGGCACCTGCTCTCGTGGCAGGTGTTTGCGGTCATCGTCGCCGTCAAGCTCTCAGTGTTCGTCGTCTTCGGCTTCTACAACCGCTGGTGGCGGTACGTGTCGACTCGCGACATGTGGGGCGCCGCGCGCGGCGTCACCGTCGCAACGCTGCTTGCCGATCTCGTGCTCTATGCCTTTCCGCCGGCGCATGAGCGTCTTTCTCGTGGAGTTGCGGCACTCGACTACCTGCTGCTGCTCGCATTCGTCGCCGGTACGCGACTGCTGGCGCGGACGCTGATCGAGCGTCCGCGCACCGGCATCGTTGCGCGCGGCCGCGAGGTGCTGGTCGTGGGAGCGGGCGACGCAGGCCAGCTGATCGTGCGCGAGATGCAGCGCAACCGCCAGCTTGGCATGACCGCGATCGGTTTCGTCGACGACGACCCGCGCAAGCGGAACGACCGTATTCAGGGAATCCGCGTGCTCGGCCCGACCGACGAGCTCGCCCATATTCTTCGTGACAACCGGCCGGACGAGGTGTTGATTGCAATGCCCTCCGCGCCCGGCGAGGTCCGGCGCAAGATCGTCGAGTTGACCCGCGGCGACGGAATCCCGGTCAAGACGTTGCCGGCTTTGCACGAGCTGATCTCCGGAGACCTCAACCTCGCTGTGCGGATTCGCCCGGTGCAGGTCGAGGATGTGCTCGGCCGGGAACAGGTGGACGTCGACTTGGGCGAGGTCGCCGCGTACGTGCGCGATCGCGCTGTCCTCGTGACTGGAGCCGGCGGCTCGATCGGATCGGAGCTTTGCCGACAGCTGGCGCGGCTCGGTGCCGGACGCCTGATCCTGGTCGAACAGGGTGAAACGGCCCTGTACGAGATCGAGCGCGAGCTCGTCGACGAGCGCAACTTCACCGCGGTGATCCCGGTCCTCGCGGACTGCGGTGACCGCTCGAAGATGCGCCAGGTGTTGGAGCGCTACCCCCCGGACATCGTCTTCCACGCCGCGGCGTACAAACACGTTCCGATGCTCGAAGCGAACCCGCTGCAGGCCGTCGCCAACAACGTCCTGGCGACGCGCGCGATCGCCGAGGTTGCGGTGGAGGCCGGCGTCGACCGTTTCGTGTTGATCTCGACCGACAAGGCCGCGAAGCCACAGAATCTGCTCGGGCAGTCGAAGGCGCTCTGTGAATGGATCGTCGAATCGTTTGCGTTGCGCGACGACGTCGCAACACGCTTCGTCGCCGTTCGGTTCGGCAATGTGCTCGCGTCTTCGGGCTCGGTGATTCCGATCTTCCGCCGCCAGATCGAGCGCGGCGGGCCCGTCACCGTCACGCATCCGGAGATGACGCGCTTCTTCATGACGATTCCGGAAGCCGCGTCGCTCGTCGTTCAGGCGGGGTCGATGGGCGGGCGCGGCCAGATCTACGTGCTCGACATGGGCAAGCCGGTGAAGATTCTCGATCTCGCGAAACAGATGATCGAGCTGTCCGGACACAAGGAGGACGACATCGGCATCCGCTTCGTCGGTGCACGGGCCGGTGAAAAGCTGCACGAAGAGCTCTGGAACGACGACGAGGATGTCGGCCCGACCTCGAATTCGAAGATCATGCGCGCGGCGAGAGCGCCGATCGACAGCGGCTGGCTCGAAGAACAGCTGGACGAGCTTGCACGGCTCGTCGCGGGAGCCGACACGCTTGGCGTGACCGCGAAGCTGCGCGCGATCGTCGCCGAGCCCCGCCGCACCGGCTCAGCCGTGCTCGAAGACACGCTGCACTAGCACGGCACGGTTTTCCAGTCTTGTGACAGTCCCGGCCGAGGGTGCGGGTACGGTTGGCGGGTGAGCGTTCTCGACGGCCTCAATCCCGAGCAGCGGCGAGCTGCGGAGGCGGTGCGCGGGCCGGTGTGCATCCTGGCGGGCGCAGGCTCGGGCAAGACGACGACGATCACTCGACGGATCGCCTGGCAGGTGGCGAGCGGTGCATTCCGGGCAGACGAGCTGCTCGCAGTGACCTTCACCGACAAGGCGGCGAGCGTGATGAAGGCGCGGCTTGCCGCGCTTGGCACGGGTGGTGTCGAGGCCCGCACGTTCCACTCGGCCGCTCTGTCACAACTACACCGTTACGCGCCGGACTCGGCCGGGCGGATCCTGTCGACGAAGGCGCTGCTCTTGCGTCAGATCGCCAATTCGCTCCCGAAGGCGTTCCGCTTCCGCCCGGCCGGCGATCTCGCGACCGAGATCGAGCGCGCGAAAGCACGGCGCGTCGGGCCCGACGACTACCTGCGTTCACTCGGCGAGCATGTGCCGCCGATTCCGCCCGATTTGATGGGCAAGGTCTACCGCGAGTACGAGCATCGGAAAGCAGAGCGTGGTGAGATCGACTTCGAGGACCTACTCGAGCTGGCGATCCGCATGTTCGAGACCGATGAGCGTGCCCGCAACGACGTGCAAACGCGGTACCGGGCGTTCACCGTCGATGAGTACCAGGACGTCAACCTCCTCCAGCAAACGCTGCTCGATCTCTGGCGAGGCCCGAGCGAGGAGCTCTGCGTCGTCGGTGACGACTATCAGGCGATCTATTCGTTCACCGGCGCCTCCGCGCACTGGCTGCTCGGAATGGAGAAGCGGTTCCCACACGCAACGGTCGTACGCCTCGAGCACAACTACCGCTCGACTCCCGAGATCCTCGAGCTCGCAAACCGGCTCGTACCACGGCTCGGCGGGGTCGAGAAAACACTCCAGCCGACACAGTCCTCGGGTCCCGAGCCGGTCCTGCGCTCGTTCGTCTCGCCGGAGTCGGAGCACGCATGGCTGGCGGCTGAGGTGAGGCGCGTCGCGGCTGAAGGCGCTCCACTCGAGGAGATCGCGATCCTCTGCCGCACAAACGCTCGGCTGGCCGATTTCGAAGAGGTGTTGCACGAAGCCGGCTTGCCGTTCCAGGGCGCGTCACTCCTTTCGCGCGAAGCAGCTCGACGGCTTCTGCGTCTCGCGGCAAACGTGCAGGCGACCGATGTGGCGCGCCGCGTACGCTCGCTCGCCGAGGAGGCCGGCTGGCTCACGGACGTCCCCGACAAGCTCGGCGAGCGGGAGCAGACCAGGCAGGCCGACCTCAACCGCCTCGTTCGGCTGGCCGAGGAGCTCGACGACGGCGAGCGAACGCTCTCGGAGTTCGCCGATGAGCTGCGGCGGCGTTTCGACCCCCGCGGCGAGGGTGCGCGTGGCGTGCACCTGCTCACCTATCACCGGGCAAAAGGGCTCGAGTTCGACGCCGTCTTTCTGCCGCGGCTCGACGAGAAGGAGCTTCCGTCTCGCCAGGCACGGGGTGCGGACGAACTGGCGGAGGAGCGGCGGTTGCTCTACGTGGGGATCACGCGTGCAAGGCGCTCGCTCGCGATCACCTGGTCCGGGCGGCCGAGTCCCTTCCTGGCCGAGCTCGGCGCCGGCGCCGAGCCCGTCACCGCAGTTCGCGCAGCGCGAGGGCGGTCAACCGCAGTTCAGAAGCCGGTCGACGCAGGCGACGCCGTCTTGTACGACGCGCTCGCCGCCTGGCGGCTCCGGACGGCTCGGGGCGAAGCCGTGCCGGCGTTTCACGTCTTCCACAACCGTGTGCTCGCGGCGATCGCCGGCGCTCGCCCGCGCAGTCGCGCGGAGCTCGCGGAGATCTCAGGCGTCGGCCCGGCAAAGCTCGAGCGTTACGGCGACGATGTGCTCGAGGTCGTGGCCGCGGCTTAGGCGCCGCTCGTCGGCGCCGACCATCAGGACGTGCCGGGCATCGCTTGCGATGCCGCATGAAGGCCGTGCCGGCTTTGCGGTGCGGCCGTCCGCTTCGCGCGCGTCCGTCTGCGTCGCTGACCGGGAACAAACGCATTGTGTTAGGCGCTCTTAGTCGATGGCCGACAGGAGCAGGGCGAGTAGGTCGTCTGGGTCGCGCCGGATTTGTTCGGGAGTCGTTCGCTCGCGTTTGTGAAGATCGAGCGCGCGCGGGTCGGTGAGTGGTCGCAACCTCCCCTGTCGGATCAGCTCCTCGTCGACGCCGCCGAGCCGGCCGCCGTAGGTCGTGTAGACCGGAACTCCGAGCGCGGCCGCCTCGCGGTTCATCGTTCCACCTGCCGAGACGACCAGATCGGCAAATGCAATCAGGCTCTGGGCGTCGACCGCCTGCTCCGGGACGATCACCGATGGAAGTGCGAGCGAGCGCACGTAGTCACGTTGCTCATTCGTCCGGGGCAGCACGACGGCGTGAACGGAGTCGAGCGACCCGAGGTGACGCAGAGTCTGCGGAAAGAGCGGATTCGAGTGGCGATGGTAGAGAGAGACATCGGGCGGCGGTCGGAGCACGACGAGCACGCGCTCCCTGTCGATCCCGAGCGAGGGGAGCACGCTCGGATCGGCGTCGAAGTCGGCGAGGTAGTACTCCTCCTTCAGCCCCGCGTATCGGACGAGCTTCGGCGGCACGGCGCCGTAGCGGGCGAGGCGGTCGATCGGAATCGAGTCCGGCACCACGACTCTCGTCGCGGCTCGGCAGCCCAGCTGGTGCTGGAGCCAGGCCCACTCGTAGTCGAAGGTCGTTGCGCTCGGGATCCCGAGCCGATGCGCGGTCATCGTCAGCTCGTGAGAGCCGTGCGCGAGGGCAACGTCGAACGATCGGTCTCGTGCCCAGCGGCGCAGCGCACGCAGACGCGCACTCATCTGGCGTGCCTTGCCTGCACGCGAGCGCCCTCCGTGATGTCCGATCACCGTTGCGGACATGCCGTGCTGCTCGATCAGCTGCAGTGTCTGCGCGTAATCGCGCGCCGTGATCTCGACCTCGTCTCCTCGTGCGTTCAGGCGCTCGACGAGCGGGCGGAAGACGAGCGGATGAGCGCTCGCCGTCATGTCGATCCAGACCTTCACTAGGCGACGACCTGCTCGACCCGTGTGTCCCGTGTGATCCGCTCGACATGGTGCTCGTACCAGAGCGTGAACGCGAGCACGCCCCAGAGCTGCCGGGAGAGATCCTTTCGTCCTGCGACGTGATCGTCGAGCAACCGCGTCACGGTCGAGGGATCCAGCACGCCCTGACGCCGGAGCGTCTCCGGGGCGAGCGTCTCGCGCGCGAACGGCTCGAGCTCGCCACGCAACCACGCCGCCGCGGGGATCGAGAACCCCTGCTTGCGTCCATGCGTGACCTGCGTGCGGAAGCAGCGGCTCGACCGCGCGGCGCAGAAGACGCTTCTTCTCGAAGCCGCGTACCTTCTGCGACGCCGGCAGCGACAGTGCAAAGTTCGTCACCACCGTGTCCAAGAATGGAACGCGAGCCTCGAGCGACCACGCCATCGATGCCCGGTCCGTCTTCACCAGCAGGTCATCGACGAGCGGGATGCCGAGATCGACATCCTGGAGGCGGGTCAGGAGCTCGTGCCCTTCCGTCTCGGCGAATCGGTCATGCAACAACGACACGGGGTCGTATGCATGTCGTCGCCCAGTTAGTTCCGCCCGGGCGTCGGGGGAGAAGATCTCCTTCCAGCCGTGATGCCGCTCGAGTGCAGGCAAGTGCGCGGCCCGCGCGAAGCGCTTCGCCTTGTAGTCGAAGCTCGCTTTGCGCGTTGAGGTGGGAAGCAGCTCGACAAGCGGCCGTGCAAGCGATGCAAGCGGCCCGACCCGCTCGGCGAGCAGGTCGGCGACGTAGGTGTAGTAGCCGCCGAAGAGCTCATCGCCACCCTCACCCGAGAGTGCGACCTTCACATCCGCGGCTGCGAGCTCAGCGACGAGGTACGTCGGGAGTGCCGAGGAGTCCGCGAACGGCTCATCGAATGCGGCAGCGAGTGCGGGCAAAAGGAGCGCTGCATCCGGCCGGACGACGAGCTCGCGGTGCTGCGTCCCGTACAGGGATGCGACCGCTCGCGCCCCGGCGAGCTCGTCGAAGGATGCCTCCTCGAAGCCGATCGAGAATGTGCGCAGCGGTTCCGAGCTCTCCTGCGCGGCCAGCGCGGCGAGCGCGCCGGAGTCGACACCGCCCGAGAGAAGCACGCCGACAGGCACGTCGGAGACGAGGTGCGCGCGCACCGAGTCACGCAATCGTGCGCGGCACTCCTCGACGAGCTCGGCTTCATCCTCGCCGTGCCGGGTGGGCAGCGGTCCGACACGCGCGTAGCGTTCGAGCGCCAGCTTCCCCTCTGTCCACGTGAGCAAATGACCCGGCGGGAGCTTGCGGATCTCGCGGAAGATCGAAAGCGGTGCGGGAATCGTGTTGAAGGCGAAGAACGCCTCGAGCGCGTCGAGGTCGAGCTCCCCCTTCGGGAGCGCGTCGAGCTCGGAGGAAAACGAAAGCTCGCCCTCGACCGCGCGGTAGTAGAGCGGCTTGATTCCAAAGCGGTCACGCGCGAGGACGAGGCGACGCTTCGGTGCGTCCCAGATCGCGATCGCGAACATGCCGCGCAGGCGCTCGACAAATGCGAGATCCCACTCTTCGTAGGCGTGCACGAGCGTCTCGGTGTCCGAGTGCGTGCGGAACCGGTGTCCCGAGCGTTCGAGCGCACGGCTGAGCTCGGCGAAGTTGTAGATCTCGCCGTTCTGGACGACGGTGCACGTACCGTTCTCGTTCGAGATCGGTTGGTCGCCGTCGGCGAGGTCGATGATCGCAAGCCTCCGCGCCGCAAGGCCGACCCCGTCGTCGAGGAACGATCCCTCCGAGTCGGGCCCGCGATGGGCGAGCGTCGCGGACATGGCGGCGAGCCGATCTCGGTCGACAGAGCCGCGGGTCGACGCGATCCCGCAGATCCCGCACACGGGCCGAGTCTAGTTAGCGTGCGACCGTCTGCCGGAGGACGCGCCAGCCCGTGGCGACGAGCGTTCGCAGGTAAAGCAGCACCGAGCGGTCGGCGATCCATTCCAGGTCGTGCGAGAGCTTCTCCGCCATCGAGGTCTCGTAGCCACGTCGCATCTGAGCGAACCCGGTGAGACCAGGGCGAACAACAAGCCGTTGCCAGTACGCGGGCAGATCACCGGCGAGCTCGGTGAAGAAACGCGCCCGGATCGGCCGGGGGCCCACCAACGACATGTCGCCCCGCAGAACATTCCAGAGCTGTGGGATCTCGTCGAGCTGCGACGCCTTCAGCCAGCGGCCGAGGCGCGTGTACTCGGCTTCGGTCAGCCGCACGAGCTCGTCGCCGAGGTACGGGCCGAGGCGCTCCTCTGCGTCGCGCCGCAATGTGCGGAACTTGGTGATCGTGAAGAAGCGGGCGTGGCGCCCGACGCGTTCGCCGCGATAGAAGACAGGCCGGCCGTCGGACGCGAGCGTGGCGATCGCAATCACCACGATCGCCGGCAACAGCAAGAGTCCGAAGAGCCCCGCAAAGACGACGTCGAGGATGCGGAGCTCGACGTCGATTCGCCGTCGGGGCGTTTCGGCGGCAAGGCGCGTATAGCCACTGATCAGCGTGTCCTCGAGCCCGGCGGCCACGAGGCGATCGTAGACTCGCTTGCCGGACACGTGCGCGGATACATAAGATTCCCTCGGGATTATATACTTGACAAACCAACGCCTGTCTGAGACAATGCTGGCATGGCATCCGAAGACCTCACTTTTGGCGTCTACGACCCCCGCTTCCAGGACGCTCTCAAAGCCGCCGACTACCTCGAATCGATCCGGTGGCCGGACGGCCCGACATGCCCGCATTGCGGCGTCATCGACCCGAAGCACTACCGCCTGACCCATGCGACGCGGAAGCTTTGGAAGTGCCGCGCCTGCAAGAAGCAGTTCACGGTCACGGTCGGCACGATCTTTGAGGGGTCGCATATCCCGCTAAACAAGTGGCTGCTCGCCTTCTACCTTCTCTGCTCGTCCAAGAAGGGTATGAGCGCCCACCAGCTTCACCGGATGCTCGGTATCACCTACAAGAGCGCCTGGTTCATGGCGCACCGGATTCGGTACGCGATGGAACAGCCGGCGTTCTCACGCCTTCTCAGCGGCACCGTGGAAGTGGACGAGACCTACATCGGCGGCAAGAAGCGCCGCTCCAACAAGAAGCAGTACAAGCCGCTCGATCCAAACGAACCCGATTGGCGGTTGAAGCAGACGGGCCGCAACACTGACACCAAGACCCCGGTTGTCGCGCTGGTCGAGCGCGGCGGCCAGGTTCGTTCGTTCCGCATGGCCAACGTCACCGCTGAGAACCTCGGTGGCGCGATCCGACGCAACGTCGCCCGCGAAGCCCACCTTCGTACCGACTCGTTCTCGTCCTACAAGAAGGTCGGTAGGGAATACGCGAGCCACGAAACCGTCGATCACTCAGACGAATACGTCCGGGGCGACGCCCACACAAACACCGCCGAGAACTTCTTCTCGATCCTCAAGCGCGGCATCGACGGCATCTACCACCACGTCATCCGAGGCACACCTTCCGCGGTACCTCGCGGAATTCGATTTCCGTTACAACAACCTCGCCAGGGATGGCGTGACCGACGCGGAGCGCACGCGGCGAGCCCTTGCAGGCGTTTCAGGCAAGCGGCTCACCTATGGGGGAACTACTGCGTGACGGACGAGCCGAGTGGGAAGCCACCAAGAAAGCTTCCCGAACGCGCCGACTCGCTCAACGTGCGCTTGCCCTTCGACGCCGCGATAAAGGCGGCACTCGAAACGAAGCCGCCACCCCCGAAACCGAAGCCTAAAAAGGGACGTCCCAAAAAGCCCTGACGGGTGTGGTCCTACCCGTCTGGTAATTGATAACTCACCGATGCCATGGCACGGTGTTCCTTGCCCTCAGCCAGAGGGATCGAGGAGCGATTTTCCCAACACGCGGGGCGCCGAACTTCTAACCAGGGGAGGCGCTCCGTTTTTCGCCCTGCGGAAATCCTATCGCCTTTTCTGGAATTCCGGAATACTTCCGGAATTCCTCCGGAGAGCATAGATTCCCCTGCGGACGACGTACAGCCACCGCGGCGTGGACGACCAGCGAAGTCGGCCACACCGAAGGTGACGGTCGTACTCGCTGAAGACGTCGCTGCCATGCTCGTTGAACTACAAGGATCGGTGCGTAAGGCCGGACGTCACTATCCGAACAAGCAAACGCTGATCTCCGCTCTGATTCTGTACGAGGAGCGGCGCGGTGAGGATTTGGAGCGCGAGCTGCTCCTGCCCTTCCGTCTTTCACACCCAGAAGCCGAATAGGGCCGCGGGGGCGATCCGAACGCCCTGGGGCTCAGGTTGTAGCGTTGCCATATGGAATCGTACTTTGGGGAGCAGCCGGCTGAGCCGAGCAAACCGAGCAAGCCCGTCGCTGTTCTGAGCTTCCTCCTCGCAGGCGCTCTCGTGGCAGGGATCATTTTGCTGGCCTTGGCTCTGTTGCCGGGCAGCGTTCCGAAGCAGACAAATCCTCATTGGCTCGATTTGATCGTGGACAACCGCTGGGTGGTGTGGCTGATCCGGCTGATGGGGCTCGCAATCGTGGTCATGTTCTCCATGTTCTCGGTGTTCTTCGTCCGGTCGATAAATCACAGGATGAAGCAGCGCCAATGGCTAAGGAGTGGGGCGGGCCTGGAGGTCGAGATAGACCGCGCCAGTGATGCCCTCGAGGACATCGGGCCGATTCTGGACAGCCTGGCCCAAGCCGAGAGCCATGCCGAGAAGTTGGAAGGCCAGTTGGCCGCCTCGAATGAGGCGATCCAGCAGCTATACGCCCTTCTCAACCACGTCGATCCCGGCGAACTTGTGGCGGCGGTGGAACGGGCCGGAGCGGCCGAGCAGGGAGCTGGAGCCGAGGAGGATCACCCAGACGGGGCTTGAATCCGGCCGAAGCAACCGTGATACTAAGCAGGCCTCGTATATACCCCGTTTGGGGGATACTCAAAAGGGTACGGTGGTTGCAGATGGGTCAGGAACTACAGGAAAAGGTCGAAGCGCTACTCAAGAAGAACCGTGAGCTGATCGCGGAGACTGACGTGGACCGCGAACGCCTCCGCGTGGATGCCCTGCGGGCCAAGAGGTCCCTTGAGCGCGCTCAGCGCGCTCTGCGCCGGGCCAGCACAGCCGTCTAGCTGGATCCCTGACGGCTGGACATACTGCTCCGCCTAGGCGCTCTATAAGCTTTCCTCATATGTCTGCTTGCCATGCGGGAGGGAGGCTAGGGGATTAGCTTGGTACCGTCAAGTATATAATCCCCGATTCCCTTATGGACACGCGTCAGCTCGCCGCCTTCTGCGCGGTCGTGGAGCGGCGCAGCTTCTCGCAGGCGGCCGAGCGGCTCGGCGTCACCCAACCTGCAGTGAGCCTTCAGGTGAGGGCGCTCGAGAAGCGGCTCGGGACGCAGCTCCTCGACCGGTCCGGACGTCGCGTCGAGCCGACCGAGGCGGGAATGCGTCTCTACCGCGGTGCACAGCGGCTGCTGGCACTCGAGGAGCAGATCGTCGCAGAGGTCGGCCTCGAGGGTGGGGACGAGCTTGCCGGGACGTTCGAGATCGGCGCCTCGACCGGTCCCGGCGGGATCGTGGTCGCCCAGCTTCTCTGCGAGTTCGAGGAGCTCCACCCCGAGCTGCACGTCACTCTGTGGGTGTTCGACACCCAGACGATCGTCGAGCGGGTCGCCGCGCGCGAACTGGAGCTCGGTGTCGTCGGCGCCGCGCGGCGTCATCGCGGCGTCGCCTTCGAGCCGTTCTTTCGCGACCCGGTTGTTCTCGTCTGCCCGCCGGGCCATCCGTTTGCAGGCAAGACGGTCACGCTCGACGAGCTTCGGGCAGACAATCTGATCGCGATGCAGGAAGGAGCCGGTGTTCGGCAGCTGCTCGAAGACGAGCTGCGGCGCATCGGCAAGCGGCTCCGCGATCTCGGGGTGAGGCTCGAGCTCGGCTTGCAGGAATCCGTGCTCAGCGCGGTGCGCGGCGGGTACGGCGTCACGTTCATCTCGCGTCGTTCGGTCGAGGCCGATCTCGCCGACGGCACGCTCGTCGAGGCGCGCGTGGAAGGGCTCGAGCTCGAGCGCGACGTCTTTCTCGTGCGCGCGACGGGGCGGGTCGAGACGCGCTCCGCCAAGGCGTTTCTCGAGTTCGCGCGCGAGAAACTCTAGGTAGACCGGGGACAGGTCGGCAGTGCTAGACCCATTCGTCAAAGTGAGCCCGACCTGTCCCCGGTGAACAGACCAATCGTTCGCTGGTCGCTCGGTGAGCTGCCGGCCCTGCTTGAAGAGCTCGGGCTCGATCGCCCGTTCCTCGTTGCGAGCTCGCGGTGGATGCTTGACGCGCCGACGATCGGACGCTGGTCGGAAGTGCCGTCGCACGAGATCCACGTTCCGGCCGTGGCCGACTCGCTGCTCGCTGTCGGCGGTGGCTCGGCGATCGATACTGCGAAGAACGCGTCTGCGCAGACCGGCTTGCCGGTCGTTTCGGTGCCGACGACATACTCGGGCGCCGAATGGACGCCGACGTTCGGCATCCGCTCACCCGACCGGCGGATGGTCGGCGGTGGCGGCGGCGCCAACCTGGCGGCGATCGTCTACGACGTCGAGCTGACGCTCGAGTTGCCGCGGGCAGAGACGGTCGGTACGGCCATGAACGCGCTCGCACACTGCGCGGAGGCGCTCTACGTCCGCGGCCGGAACGACCGTGCCGACGAGCGCGCGCTCGAGGGCGCCGCGCTGATCGCGCGCTGGCTGCCCGACGTCGTCGAGCGCCCGGCCGATCCGGGCGCTCGCGGAATGCTTCTGCGAGGCGCCGCCGCCGGGGGCGAGGCGCTCGCGCTCGCGGGTCTCGGGCTGGCCCACGCGATGGCGCAGGCTCTCGGTGGCCGCTATGGCCTGTCGCACGGCGCGATGAACGCACTCTGCCTGCCGCCCGGGCTGCGTTTTGCCACGACGCAGGCACCGGACGCGGTCGCGCGGTTCGAGGCGGCGATCGGCGGCGCCAGCGTCGAGGAACTCGCGCGGCTCGGAGGCTTCGAGCGGCTGCGCGACTTCGGCGTCCCCGAGGCCGACCTGCCCGAGGTGGCCGCCGCGGCGGCCGGGCGCGCAGGCAACCAGAACATGCCTCGGCCGGCGACCGCGGCCGAGATCGAGCCGCTCCTCCAGTCGATCTACTGATAAGTTCCGCTAATCCTTGCGATTAGCCGATTCTTGCTAGCCTTTTCGGGTGAGCGAAAAGGCCTTTGACGTGCTCGTGATCGGCAGCGGGGCTTCGGGTCTCGCCGCTGCGGTGTCCGCGGAGCGGGCCGGGGCGCGTGTCGCCGTTGCGGCCAAGGGCTCGCTCCAGTCGTGCAACTCGGCCAAGGCACAGGGCGGCATCCAGGCGGCATTCGGCGAAGACGACTCACCCGAACAGCACGCCGAGGATGTCTGGCGCTCCTCGCACGAGACCGCAGACATGCGACTCGTCGAGATCCTCACCTCGGAAGCGCCGGGCGCGATCCACTGGCTCGAAGAGCTCGGTGTCGAGTTCACGCGCGAAAACGGCGGCTACCGACTCGCGAAGTGCGGCGGCGCCACCCGAAAGCGGCTCCTCCAGGTCGGCGATCGCACAGGGCACGCGATTACGAAGGGATTGCGCGACGCGTGGGAAGCGGGCAGTGGCACGACTTACGACCATGCGCCGCTGCACGACTTGACGGCGCACGCAAGCGGCTGGCGCGCAACCTGCGGCGAGCACGTCGTCGATGCCGGCACGGTCGTTCTTGCGGCGGGCGGCCGCTGTTATGCGGAGGCTGAAGCTCGTGGCGAGCTCTCGACGAATCATCCCGGCGCGACCGGCGAGGTGACGAAAATCGCGCTTGCGCTGGGCGCAGAGGCACGCGACCTCGATGCGCTCCAGTACCACCCGAACGGCGGCGCATGGCCCGCGAACATGCAGGGCTACTCGATCCCCGAGACGACGCGCGCGTACGGCGCGGTGCTGCTGAATGCAGAGGGCGAGGAGTTCACGGATTCGCTCGGCCCGCGCGACGCCGTTGCACAGGCGATCTTCGACGAGGTGGAGGCCGGCCGCGGCGTCGCGACGCCCGATGGGCGGCCTGCGGTCTATCTCGACACGACGCGGATTCCGGAAGCAGACGCCGACGTGTCGCTGCCGTACATGCTGCGCCGCTACCGCGCCGGAGGCATTGACCCGCTGACGGAGAAGCTCCTCACCTACCCCGTTCTCCATTACCAGAACGGCGGTCTCGTGATCGACACGAACGCCGAGACGACGCTCGAGGGCGTGTACGCGTGCGGCGAGATCGCGGGGGGCACGCATGGTCGCAACCGGATGATGGGGAACTCGTTGCTCGAATGCGTCGTCTTCGGCCGCCGCGCAGGCCGCGCCGCCACGGAGAAGGCAGCTGCATGAGCGTTGACATCACCACCGACCTGCAGCAGTCAGTGGAGGACGCCGCGGCGCATCTCTACGTTTGGGCGTTGAAGGACATCCCGCAGGATTTGCGTGACGCGCTCGACGACGCACGTAAGCGCGAGACCTCGGTTTCGGGCAAGCGGGTGCTCGAGACGATCCACCGGAACGTGAACATCGCGGACAGCGAACAGAACCTCGTCTGCCAGGACACGGGCATCGCCGTCTACCACGCCCGCGTCGGTGAGCACTTTCCGCTCCATCCAACGCGGATCTACGAGGCGCTCCGCGACGGCACGGCGCGGGCGACACTCGAGCATCCGCTGCGCTCGAATGCCGTGCACACGATCACCCGCGAGAACACCGGGCCGAACATCGGCTATCGCCTGCCGATCGTGCACTGGGAGTTCATCGAGGATTGGGACGGCCTCGACGTCAAGTGCGTGCCGAAGGGGTCCGGCTCCGAGAACATGAGCTTCCTGAAGATGTGCGTCCCCGCCGACGGCGTCAAGGGGATCAAGCAGTTCGTGCTCGAGTCGATTGTCGGCGCCGGCGGCAAGCCGTGCCCGCCCGGGATCGTGGGCGTCGGGATCGGCGGCTCGGCCGACTATGCGATGTACCTCGCGAAGGAGGCGATCATGCGGCCGATCGGAACGCGCAACTCCGATCCGCTTGTCGCGCAGCTCGAAGACGAGCTCTATGCGCTGTTGAACGAGACCGGGATCGGCCCAATGGGGCTGGGCGGCGACGTCACCGTCCTTCAGTGCCACATCGAGCACGCAGACACGCACATGACGCTCAATCCGGTGGCGGTCAACTACCAGTGCTGGGCCGCGCGCCGCGCGAGCGCGCACATCGGCGCCGACGGCGACATCGACTACGACCGGGAGAATTCTCGATGTGGCGACACTCATCGAAGTCACGTTTCCGATCACCGATCCGCAGGAGATCCTGAAGCTGCGCGCCGGTGACGAGGTGACGGTGCAGGGTCACATCATCGGCATCCGCGACCGTACGCAGGTCCGCATCTTCGACCAGGGCGTCGAGCCGCCGATGGATCTCTCCGGGGCGTTCCTGCTGCACACGGCGCCCGGCGTGCGCAAGCTCGGGCCGGGCAAGTACGAGAAGGTCTGCATCGGCACGACCACGAGCGCGCGGATGGTGCGCTTCACCGAGCCGCTCGGTGAGCAGTACGGCGTGCGCGCGATCTGCGGCAAGGGCGGCTTCCCCGACGAGGCGATCGAGCCGATGCAACGGCTGGGGATGGTCTATTTCGCGATCGTCGGCGGCGCGGCCGCGCTCGAGACGACCCAGATCGAGGAGATCGAAGAGGTCGCGTGGGAAGAGCTGATGCCCGAGTGCCTCTGGAAGTTCCGCGTCAAGGACTTCGGTCCCCTCACTGTCGGGATCGACGCGCACGGCAACTCGCTCTACCACGACGTCCAGACGCAAGCCACCGAGAAGCTGAAGGAGATCTTTGCTCGAATGTAAGCCTCATAGCGGAATCACGCATGTGATCGACAAGGGCCTCGGGCCGCGCGCGTGGGAAGACGTGCTCGACACCGCCGGCCGGTTCATCGACATCGTCAAGCTCGGTTGGGGCACGGCGTACGTGACGCAGAACCTCGCACGCAAGCTCGAGGTGCTGCGCGCAGCCGGGAAGCCCGTCGTGATCGGCGGCACCTTCCTCGAAGCGGTGATCGCGCAGGACAAGGTCGACGAATACAAGAAATGGCTGAACGAGCTCGGGATCACGCACGTCGAGGTATCCGACGGCGTGATCGACCTGCCGCGCGAGCGCAAGCTCGAGCTGATCGCCGAGCTCGCGCGCGACTTCACCGTGCTCTCCGAGGTCGGCTCGAAGGACTCGGAAGCCGTCTTCGCGCCCTATCAATGGGTCGAGTGGATCAAGGAAGAGCTGGCCGCCGGCGCGTGGAAGGTGATCATGGAGGGCCGTGAGGGCGGGACGGCCGGCATCTACCGTCCCACCGGGGAGATGCGCACAGGTCTCGTGGACGAGATCGCGCACGAGGTGGCGATCTCCAATCTCATCTTCGAGGCGCCGACGAAGTCGGCGCAGGCGTGGTTCGTTCGCCACTACGGCTCGTCCGTGAACCTCGGCAACATCCCGACCGATGAGGTGATCGCGCTCGAAACGCTTCGCCTCGGTCTCCGCGCAGACACGTTGAAGGAGGTGCTTCTTGGCAACCAGCCTGCAATTGCCGAGTGACGTCGAGTCGATGAACGCGCAGGAGATCCTGCGTTTCTGTCTCGACTCGTTCCCGGGCCGCGTCTCGCTCGCCTGCTCCTTTCAGAAGGAAGAGACGGTTCTGCTCGACATGCTCCTCGGCTTCGACCCGAAGGCGCGCGTCTTCGCGATCGACACGCACTATCTCTTCCCCGAGACGTACGAGCATTGGCGCGAGGTCGAGCGGCGCTACGAGATGAAGGTCGAGGTGTTCGAGGGCGATCCCGTCGAGGACAAGCTCTGGGAGACGAAGCCTGACCTGTACCTCTCGATCGCCAAGGTCGCACCGCTGAACCGCGCGCTGCTGGATCTCGACTGCTGGATCACCGGTGTCCGCCGCGACCAGGCACCGACACGCGCGAACGCTCCGAAGCTCGGCTGGGACGATGCGCACGAGCTCTGGAAGGCGAACCCGCTCGCCGACTGGAGCGATGACGACTGCTGGACGTACATCCGGGAGCGCAATCTGCCGTACAACCCCCTGCACGACCGCGGCTACGCCTCGATCGGCGACACGCACTCGACGCTCCCCGGCGCCGGCCGCGAAGGCCGCTGGGCGGGAACGGAGCGCACCGAATGCGGCCTCCACGTGGAGGAGCCGTGAACGGGTTCGTCGTCTGGTTCACAGGGCTTTCGGCGGCCGGCAAGTCGACGATCGCCGGCCTCGTCGCAGCCGAGCTCGAGGACCGAGGCATGGTCGTCGACCGGCTCGACGGCGATGTCGTGCGCGAGCACCTGACGAAGGATCTCGGCTTCTCGAAGGAAGATCGCGACACGAACATCGGCCGGATCGGCTGGGTTGCTTCACGGCTCGCCCGCGCCGGCGTCGCGGTGGTCGTTTCGGCGATCTCGCCGTACGAGGAGGCACGCCAGCGGGCGCGCCGCGCCGTCGAGGAGCACGGCACGTTCGTCGAGGTCTACGTCGCAACCTCGCTCGAGGAATGCGAGCGCCGCGATCCCGAAGGGGCTCTACGCAAAGGCACACGCGGGCGAGATCGCCGAGTTCACCGGCGTCTCCGATCCGTACGAGGAGCCGTCGAACCCGGAGCTGCGGCTGCAGACACCGAAGGCCGCACCCCCGAGGAGTCTGCTGCGGCCGTGATGGCGAAGCTCGAAGAGCTCGGGCTGCTCGGGGTGCCGGCATGAGCATCGCGGCGGTTCCGCGGACTCTCTCGCATCTCGACGAGCTCGAGTCCGAGGCGATCCACATCATGCGGGAGGTCGCTGCGGAGCGGGAACGGCCGGTGCTGCTGTTCTCGGGGGGAAAGGACTCGATCGTGCTTCTGCGCCTCGCCGAGAAGGCGTTTCGTCCGGGCAAGTTTCCGTTCCCGCTGATGCACGTCGACACGGGTCACAACTTTCCCGAGGTGATCGAGTACCGCGACCGCCGGGTCGCCGAGCTTGGCGAGCGACTCGTGGTCGCGAGCGTGCAGGAGTCGATCGACAAGGGCCGCGTCGTCGAGGAGACAAGGGCCGCGCGCATCGCGCAATCAGCTGCAGACGACGACGTTGCTCGATGCCATCATCGAGCACGGCTTCGACGCCGCGATGGGCGGCGCTCGCCGCGACGAAGAGAAGTCGCGCGCGAAGGAGCGGATCTTCAGCTTTCGCGACGACTTCGGTCAGTGGAACACGCGTGCGCAGCGGCCCGAGCTCTGGAATCTCTACAACGGCCGCATCCGCAAGGGCGAGCAGATTCGCGCATTTCCCATCTCCAACTGGACCGAGCTCGACGTCTGGCAGTACATCGCGCGCGAGCAGCTCGAGTTGCCGGCGATCTATTTCGCGCACGAACGCTCGGTGTTCCGCCGCGACGGGATGCTCTACGCGACAAGTCGACTTTGTCGAGCTGTTATCCCGGCGAGGAGCCCTTTCCCGCGACCGTACGTTTCCGCACCGTCGGCGACATGAGCTGTACCGGGGGTGTGGAGTCGCATGCCTCGACGATCGAAGACGTCGTCACCGAGATCGCCGCTACGAACATCACCGAGCGCGGTGAGACGAGAGCCGACGATCGCGTCTCGGAAGCCGCGATGGAAGACAGGAAACGTGGCGGCTACTTCTGAGTCGATGATGCAGTCGGAGCTGCTCCGGCTCGTGACGGCGGGCTCGGTCGACGATGGCAAATCGACGTTGATCGGGCGGCTGCTCTTCGACACGAAGCAGATCCTGGCCGACCAGCTCGAGCACATCGAGGAGACGTCTCAACGCAGAGGCGACGGGTACGTCAACCTGGCGCTACTCACCGACGGCTTGCGTGCAGAGCGTGAGCAAGGGATCACGATTGACGTTGCCTATCGCTCATTCGTGACGGCGCGCCGGCGATTTCAGCTCGCCGACGCGCCGGGCCACATCCAGTACACGCGCAACATGGTTACGGGCGCTTCGACTGCGGAGGTGATGGTGATTCTCGTCGACGCGCGCCATGGCGTGATCGAGCAGACGCGTCGCCACAGCTATATCGCATCGATGCTCGCGACTCCTCACATCGTCTTCGCGGTGAACAAGATGGATCTGGTCGATTTCTCGGCGGAGCGCTTCGCGCAGATCGACGCCGAACTGCAGGAGCTCGCCGTCAAGCTTGGCCTGCACGATCCACGCCCGATTCCGATTTCGGCGCTGCGAGGCGACAACGTCGTCGACCGCACCGACGCCATGCCCTGGTACGACGGGCCCGACGTTGCTCGAGCATCTCGAAGTTGATCGAGCTCCTCGGTGACCGCAACCTCTCTGATCGACGTTTCCCCGTGCAGTGGGTGATCCGTCCGATGGCCGACGAGTTCCACGACTATCGCGGCTATGCGGGCCAGGTCGCGGGCGGCGTGTGGCGGGCGGGAGACGAGGTTGTCGTCCTCCCGTCGGGTCAGCGCTCTCGGGTGGCAAGCGTCGAGACGATCGACGGGCCGCTCGACGCGGCGATCGCGCCCCAGTCCGTGACGATCCGGCTCGAGGACAACATCGACGTGAGCCGCGGCGACATGCTCGCCGATCCCGACCGGCCGCCCACAGTTGCCCGCGAGCTCACCGCTCACCTGTGCTGGATGAGCGAGCGACCGCTTCGGGCGGGCGCGATGGTCGGGGTGAAGCACACGACACGCTCCGTGCGGGCGGTCGTTGAAGAGCTCGTCTCGGTGGTCGACATGCACACACTCGAGGATGTGCCCGGCCCGGCGCAGCTCGAGCTGAACGATCTCGCCGTCGTGAGGATGCGCCTGGCGGAGCCGCTCGCGGTCGATCTCTACGAGCGCGACCGTGCAACCGGCGCGTTCATCCTGATCGACGAGTCGACGAACGACACCGTCGCTGCCGGCATGGTGCTGGAGGCTTCTTGAGCGTTCGCACGGTCGATCCGTACCGCGACCTCGACGTGATCGACTCGCGCGCTCCGCGCTTCAACCAGACGGTGATCGGGATCCTGGCAGTGCTTGCAATCGCGACCGGCTGGTGGTGGCTGCTCGCCGCCCTGGCGGCGAATCTTGCGTCTGGGCTCCTGCTCGGCCGTCGCTTCTGCATCACGTGTGTCTTCTACTTCGCGGTCGTCCAGCCGCGCTTCGGTGAAGGCCCGCTCGAGGACTCGCGCCCGCCTCGCGCGGCGAACATCGTCGGCTTCGTCTTTCTTGCGGCGGCGTCAACGGCGTATGGGCTCGGCGCCGGCGTCGTCGGCGCAGTGCTCGGTGGGATCGTCGCCGCGCTTGCACTCCTCGCTGCGGCGACCGGTTTCTGCACCGGCTGCGAGGCCTACAAGCTCGGCTGCCGGCTCACCGGACGGCCGTTCGTCTCCTGTCCGATTCCCGGAGCGCGCGCCTGACCTGGCAGTTCTCACTCGCAGGTCTCTTGGTGGGGATTCTCGTCGGGATGACGGGAATGGGCGGCGGCAGCCTGATGACGCCGATCCTGATCCTGGTCTTCGGGTTCAACGCGAAGGTTGCGGTCGGCACCGACATCCTCCACGGCGCGATCTTCAAGTCCTTCGGTGCCGCGCGGCATCGGATGCTCGGCACCGTCCATGCGCGACTTTCGCTGTGGATGCTTGCCGGCTCGGCGCCACTGTCCCTCGTCGGCGTCGAAGTGGCGAACCGTGTCGGCGGCGGCAGCATGAACACGCTTCAACGGGTCGTCGGAGTTGCGCTGATCGCCGGTGGGCTCGGCTGGCTCGTCAAGACCTTCATCAGCGGCAGGGCCGACGACGCGCCGTTCCTCCTGGCGAGGCGCGACAAGGTGATTGCGGTTCTCATCGGCGCGAGCTGCGGCTTCGTCGTCGGGCTGACCTCGGTCGGCTCGGGGACGTTCTTCGGCCTTGCGATGCTGCTCGTCTATCCGCTGACCGCCCAGAAGATCGTCGGGACCGACATGTTCCACGCGGCGGCGCTCCTCTGGGTCGCCGGCACCTCTCATTTGCTTCACGGTGACGTCGACAAGCACGCGATGGCCTGGCTGCTCGTTGGCTCGATCCCGGGTGTACTGCTCGGCTCCCAGATGTCGATCAAGGTTCCGGAGCGCGGGCTTCGCATCGCCTTCGGGGTCGTGCTCATCCTCTCCGGGATCAAAGTGGCCGGGGTACCGCAGGCGAACTATGTGATCGCGGTCGGGCTCGGGATCTTTGCCGTCGTCTTCCTCGTCTGGTCGATCCGGCAGCTCTTCTTCCGCCGGGTCGCGGCTTCGACCCAGCGTAGAATCGCCCGGGCGTGGCCCGGGTGCTTTCGACCGCGTTCTGCGTGGCGCTACTCGCGGCGACAGCTGGAGCGTTTGCGCTCACCCAAGGGGCGAAGGTCGAGCTGATCCCGATCTACCGTACCCACGTCGACAAGCTCTTCTCGCCGACCTGCAAGTGCGGCACGGACATCGCGAAGATCGACTTCAGGCTGCGCCACTCCGACCGCCTCACCGTGTGGATCACGCGCGATGGGACGAAGGTGCGAACACTCGTCCCAGGCCGTTCCTTCAAGCGGGGAACGGTGTCGCTCGAGTTCGACGGCAAAGATGACTACGGCGGGAGGCTGCCCGACGGCCACTACAAGCCGGTCGTTCATCTCGGTCACGAGCATCGCACGATCGAGATCCCGAGCACGATGGTCCTCGACACCAAGCCGCCGGTCGTCCACGTTCGTCACCGGATCTACACGCACATCTCGCCGGACGGCGATCAGCACAACGACGTGTTCGTCATCCACTACCGCGTCAGCGAGCCCGCCCACGGAATTCTGATCGTCGATGACCACCAGGTCGTCTTCACGCTCGACAAGCCGCTCTCAGGCAAGCTCACCTGGAACGGCAAGATCGACGGCCGGTTCGCCAAGCCCGGGAATCACGTGCTCGAGATCTCGGCACAGGACGCCGCCGGCAACCGTGCGAAGCCGTTCCCGTTCGCGGTGGTGACCGTGCGGTACATTCGGCTCGGCCGTACGCGCCTGCTCGTCAAGCCGGGCGCGAAGTTCGCGGTGCTCGTCCTCACCGACGCACCGACGTTCGACTGGCTCTTGAACGGCGGGCGCGGCACTGCACGGCACGGAACGCTCCACCTCCGCGCGCCGAGGGTTCCCGGTGTGTACCGGCTCTACGTGCAGGCAGCGGGACATTCCGCCAAGGCGCTCGTGGTCGTCGGGTGACGCAGCTTGCGCACGCTCGGGGGCGCCGTCGCCGCCCTCGGCCTTTCGGCGCTCCTGCTCGGTCCTGATCGCCGCTGGCGCGTGGGCGGGCTTGCTGCGTGGGCAGCCGGCTGCGCGACGCTGGCGGTCTGGCTTGCGCCCGCAGGGCATCACCGCGCGTATGCGGCGGCCGCCGTTGCGGGCACGCTCGTCGCGATCGGCCTCGCGTGGGTGTTCATGCGTGTCCCGTGGCTGCTCGCGGTCGCCGTGCTCGCATGCGCGCCTGCGCGGATCCCGGTCTCGGTCGGCCACACGACGGCGAATCTGCTGCTGCCGATGTACATCGTCGTCATCGGTGCTGCCCTCGCACTCGCGTGGGATCTGTTCGGCGACGAGAGTCGCGCACGCGAGCTCGGCTACCTGGCACTTGCCGCTTGCGCTGTTCATCGGCTGGACCGGCCTTGCCTTCCTCTGGTCCGAGGACCGGCGGCAGGGCGCGATCTACCTGCTGTTCTACGTGCTCCCGTTCGGATTGCTCGCGGTGTCGCTTGCCCGGTTGCCGTGGCGGGCTGGCTGGGTGACGGCTCTCTACGTGCAGCTCGCGGCAATGGCCGTGAGTTTCGCGCTGATCGGCGTGTGGCAGTACTCGACGCGAAACATCTTCTACAACCCGAAGTTGATCGTCGACAACGCCTACGCGACGAGCAGCTGGTTCTACCGGGTGAACTCCGTCTTCTACGACCCGTCGATCTACGGCCGCTTCCTCGTCGTTGCGATCCTTGCGAGTCTCGTGCTGGTGCTGTTCGGCGGCGTGGCCGATGCTTGGTCCGGGCTTGCCGTCGCGGTGATCGCTTGGGTGGGCCTCGTCCCGTCGTTCTCGCAGTCCAGCTTCGTTGCCCTCGGCGCGGGTGTTGTCGTCGCGCTCGCGGTTCTTTGGCGCCGCCGCTCGATCGTTCCCATCCTGGTCGCGATCGGAGCGCTACTCGCGGTCTCGTTGGGGGTGCCGCAGGCGAGGCATCGCATTCTGGGTAAGGCGGGGCTGTCACACGCA
Organism: uncultured Actinomycetes bacterium; assembly: GCA_963761365.1. Classification (GTDB taxonomy): domain Bacteria; phylum Actinomycetota; class Thermoleophilia; order Gaiellales; family Gaiellaceae; genus PALSA-600. The sequence continues at coordinate 105,907 of CAVXHB010000005.1, forward strand.
ACGGGCGGCCGCTCGAAGCTCGTCCGCAACGGAATCAAGCTGGCGCTTCATCACCCGGTGATCGGCGTCGGTACGGGCGGCTTTCGGTGCGCGTATGCGAAGCAGACCCATCTGAAAGGCGGATGCAAGGGACAGCCGAAGGCGGCTGCATCGCATGACACGCCGATCACCGTCGCGGCGGAGGCCGGGCTGCCCGGGCTCGCGTTGCTCGTCTGGCTGATCTTCGCGGCGTTCCTCGGCGCGTTCCGGTCGAACCCGATCCGGGGGCCAACCAGCCGTGCCCGGCTCGCGTTCGGACTAGCCTTGGTCGCGATCGTGGTGCACAGCCTCTTCTACGACGCGCTGTTCGAAGACCCGCTCTTCTGGGGCGCGCTTGCCCTTTCCGTCGTCGCCGCCAAGAGGGCGGCCGCATGATGGGCTGGGAGCGGGCGCTCGTGCTCGCGCCGCACACCGACGACGGGGAGTTCGGCTGCGGCGGCACGATGGCCCGCCTCGTCGAAGAAGGCACCGATGTCCGCTACGTCGCTTTCTCGATCGCGACGCGCTCGTTGCCCGAAGGCTTTGCGCCGGACACGCTTGCACGGGAGGTCGCAGAGGCGACGGCCGAGCTCGGAATCCCGGCCGCCAATCTGACGGTGCACGACTTCGACGTGCGCACCTTTCCCGATCACCGGCAGGAGATCCTCGAGTTGCTGATCGAGTTGTGGAACGAGTGGGAGCCCGACGTCGTCTTCCAGCCATCGCTCCACGACATCCACCAGGATCACCAGACGGTCGCAGCAGAGGGGCTGCGCGCGTTCAAGCGCACGACGATTCTCGGTTACGAGATTCCGTGGAACAATCTCGACTTCGCGTATCAGGCCTACTTCGCGCTGGAGAAGCGGCACATCGAGCGCAAGGCCGCCGCGCTCACGAAGTACGCCTCACAGCAGCACCGCCGCTACGCCGACGCTGAGTACGTGTGGAACCTCTCGCGCACTCACGGCATCAACGTGAACCGTGAGTACGCGGAGGTGTTTCAGGTTCATCGGTTGATTGCCTGAAAGAAAGATGAACGACGCCGTTTTGGGTTAGACGCAGCCGTCCTCGTCGGTCGGGCGGCCCGTCTCGTCGTCGTCGCCGTCGGTGTTGCCCGTCGACTGGATCGTCATCCCCGGAGCGCAGCCATCGTTGACAGTCGTCGTGGTAGCGGTCGTTGTCGTGGAGGACGTCGTCGTGGGTCCGGTCGAGACCTTCTGGGTGGTCGTCGTCACCGGTGGCGCAGCCACCTTCACACCGATCCCCATAAGCCCCTTCATGCCGGCACTCGCGTGTCCGGGCAGCGTGCAGAGGAACTCGTACTTGCCTTTCTTGCTGAGCAGGACCTTGACCGTGGCGGACTTCCCGGGCTTGATCGGCGGAGTCGCCAGGCCCTTCTTGCAGAAGTTTGCCGCCTTCACGACCGGGTTGACACAGATCTCAAAATCGTGCGAGATCTTGCCCGCATTGGTGACCTTGAAGAGAACGGTCCCGGGCGGGATCAGCGAGGTCTTCGAGAGCTTGAAGGCGAGCTCGGAGGGCTTACCGGCAAGAACGACGATGGTCGTCGTCTTCAACGCCGTGGCGCCCTGCGGCTTGGCCACCGCCGAGCCGGAACCGATGAGCGCACCAAAGAGAAGTGCCACACCGAGTACAAGCGGGACAAGCTTGTTACGCGAACCATTCATTCGTCTCCTCCTATCGTTCAGCCCTCGATGTATTCGCCCACCAAATGCGTCTCTGATCGAAAACAAGACTCAAATCCACGTTACCGATGAGTTGTAAAGAAGGGGTGCCCTGAAGGTAAGACGCACAAACCAGCGGTACCCGACGCCTACGCGCCGTGCCCGTGGTAGCGGAGCCCGTCGAGCGCGAGCTCGAGCAGGCGTTGCTTCTGCTCGGGGTCTTCGGTCGGCACCATCGCGATCGCGCCGACCATCCGCACGACGTCCATGAAGTTCGTGTCGGCGCGCACGACGCCTGCGCGTTGTGCGCGTTCGACGAGTGCGGTACCGGCGCCGACGATCGCCGTGCGACACGTGAGCAGGACGTTCGAGTTCGGATCCGTCTCCATCAGCGCCTCGTTGAGCGCGCGCTTGGTCGCCGCGAAGCCGACGTACTGGTGCAGCCACTGGGAGAGGGCCTCCCAGGGCGGCAGCTCCGCGAGGTCGGTCGCCGCGCGCGCCATTGCCTCGACCTCGTCGACGTAGACGGCCTCGAGGAGCGCCTGGCGGGTGGGGAAGTGTCGGTAGAGCGTGCCGATCCCGACGCCGGCCCGCTCGGCCACCTCCTCGAGCGGCGCGGAGGTGCCCTTGTCGGTGAAGAGCGCGCGCGCGGCGCCCACGAGCTTGTCGTGGTTCACGCGCGCGTCGGCGCGCTGGGGACGCTGCGGCTGGATCTCGGTCTGGCTCATTCGATTTGACAAGCGGAGGGTTCCTCCGTATAGTACCGGAGGTTACCTCCGGATGTTCTGGAGGCGACCTCCACTTTATCGCAATAGTCTGCCCGAAAGGGGTCGGAATGCAAGTAGCTCACCCAGCGTCACCGTTCACGAAGCTCGACGAGGGCGAGTAATGCGCCAGGGCCCACTCGCCGGCCGGTATCCCGCGGTCGCTGCCATGGTCATGTTCGCGCTGATCCCGTACCTGGCGCTGTCTGCCGCGCTCGGCCCGCTGACGCCGATCATCGCCAAGCAGCTCCACATGAGCGCGCAGACGATGAGCCTCGGCTCCGGCCTTGGCAACGCCGCCTACGCGGTGGGCACGGTGCTGGCGGTTCAGTTCGCCCAGCACCTACCGCAGCGCAGGATGCTGGTCGGCTACGCGGTGTTGCTCGTGATCGGGTCGGTGCTGACGGCGGCCGCGCAGGATGCGGGCATGTTCATCGCCGGGCACGTGATCCAGGGCCTGTGCACCAGCCTGCTGCTGATCGCCGCCGTTCCGCCGCTGGCGATCGGCTTTCCGGCGAACAAGCTCCGCGACACCGCCGTGATCATGAACATGTGCATCTTCGGGGCGGTCGCGCTCGGCCCGTTCATCGGCGGCCTGCAGGCGGAGTCGAATGCCTGGCGACCGCTGTTCTGGATCGTCGCCGCGATCTCAGCCGTGGCGCTCGTGCTGGCCGTGTTGACCTTCGAGGACGCGCCGCCCGCCAATCCCGACTCGCCTCGCGACCTGCCGGCGATCGCGCTGGCGGCGGTCGGCTGCGTGGCCGCCTTCTTCGGCGCCTCGGAGCTCACGAGCCACGGCTTCCTGGACGCCGTGACGATCGTGCCGCTGCTCGGCGGCCTGGCGACGATCGTCGCCCTGGTCGTCTACCAGTACCGCGCCAAGCAGCCGCTGCTGACGATCCGCACGATGCTCACCAGCTCGATTCCGGTCGCGGGAATCGTCGTGGCGCTGTTCGCGGCGGCGGCCTCGGTGTCCGCGACCGCACTCACCGCAGACGCCCTGGTCGGGCACTACAGCCCGGTTCACATCGGGCTGCTCTACCTGCCGGAAGTCGGCGGCGCGGTGGTCACGGCGGTTGCGCTCGGGGTGGTCATCAGGACGACGTGCAATGCACTACCTCCCGTTGGTCGGCATGATCTTCCTCGCAGCCGGGATCGCGGTCTTCCGTGATCGAGGTGCCCTCCAGCCAGGCGCTGACCCTGGTCGGCTCGGGGCTGACGGGGATCGGGCTCGGCGCCACCGTCGCGCCCGCGCTGTTCGTCGCCGGCTTCTCACTGCCCTCCGCCAACCTCCAGCGCGTGTTCGCGATCGTCGAGCTCTTGCGCGCGGTGGCGGCGTTCATGGTCGCGCCGATCTTCGTCCACTTGGCGGCGACGACCGGCGGCAACCTCGATGCCGGCACCGGCATCGCGCTGTGGATCGGGCTCGGCCTCGCCATCGGCGGCGCCGCCATCGGCGTCGCCATCTACGCGCTCAGCGGCGCACGCCCGCAGACGCCCGACCTCGAGCGCTTCCTGGCCGGCACAGCACCAGCGTGGGACTCGCCGCCGCTGCTGGCAAGAGTTCGATCGGGCTGGACCGGCGCGACCCCGGCAATCGAAAGCGTCGACTGACATGGCGTCGACTGAAACTGGCGCCACAGCGCTCGGCCCGGTCCTCTTCGCCTACGACGGCTCCGAGCTCGCAGCGCTCGCGATCGAGCAAGCCGCAAAGCAGCTGGCAACCGGGCGAGACGCGCTTGTCCTCTGCGTCTGGCAGCCGGCCGACGTCGGATTCGTGCCGACCAACAAGCGTCACTTCGACGCCAACCAGGCCTCGGAAGTACAGAGGGCCGCGGAAGAGACCGCCGCACACGGAGCATCGCTCGCAGAGAAGGCGGGGTTCCGGTCACAGAGCATGGCAGTCCAGGCAGCGCCGACCTGGAAAGGGATCGTCGAGACCGCCGAGGAGCACGAGGCGAGCCTGATCGTGCTCGGCTCTCACCGCCGCAGCGGACTCGTCGGACACCTGCTCGGCAGCGTTGCCGCTGCCGTCGTCACACACTCGACATCCTCCGTGCTCGTCGTGCACTAAGGCGCGTAACGGCTGATCGCTTAACCGCTCGCGAGCCGTTTGAGCGCCGCGATGAGAACATCCGGCGAGGTCGTCGAACCCGCGGCGGTGGCAATCACCTTGCCGTGGGCGTCGAACGCGAGCACGGTTGGGAAGCCGACGATCCCCAGCGGCCGGATGGTGGTGAGGTCAGCAGCGACTGAAGGGAAGGTGATGTGCATCTCCCTGATGACCTTCTTGGCGTAGGCCGGAAGATCGTTGACGTCGAGACCGATCACCGGCGTCTTCGGATTGGCGGCCACGAAGGCCTGGACCGCAGCGAGGTCGGGGATACATGGGTGGCAATAGCTCTGCCAGACGATCACGAAGCCAGCGCGTCCGGCGATGTCGGAGTTGTCGATCCGTCTGCCGGAGAGGATGTCTCTTCCGTTGAATTGCGGAAGTGTGAGCGGTGTCTTCACCGACCTGAACGGCGGCGACACGCTCCACAGCACGCCGTAGGTCGCACCGGCCGCCACGGCTACAACCGCGGCGGCGGTCGCCGCTGTTGAGATGCGGACCAGGCGTTGACGCCTGCGCGCTCGATAACGATGCAACGCATCGCCCAGCTCGCCGAGGAGCTGCTCGACCTCGACTGCCTGCTCAGTCATTTTCTGTCTCCCATCTGACTTCGAAGTGAATTGAGGGCGCGAAAGACACGGACGCGAGCAGCTTGTGGGCTGATCCGAAGACGCTCGCCTACCTCCGCGTAATCCAGCACCTCGACCACACGCAGTTCGAGAGCCTGGCGCTGCTCGGCGGGCAATCGGTCGAGGGACATTCGTTCAAGCTCTTGCTCCGCACCCAGCCGGTCGAGCACGCCGTCATAGACGTCTGCTTCGGCGACCGGAAGGCCCAAACGTGCGCGGGCTCGCGACTCGATCGCGCCGTCACGGCGCAGCCGCAGCACGAGGTTCCTCGCTATCCCGTGAAGCCAAGGCCCGGCGCCCTCGCCCTGGTCGCGAAACCGGCGCGACGAAAACCATGCTGCGGCGAGCGTCTCGGCCAGTATCTCCTGGGCCCGCGCATCGTCGCGCAGTTCCTTCCGGAGCCAGCCCTCGAGCCTCTCGGCATGACGCCGGCAAACCACGATGAACGCATCCGGGTCGCGCTGCGCCCGCTGAAGTAACTCGGCATCTGTCCGGCGGTCGGGGCGAATCTCCATCAGTACATGCTCATCACACTGCGCGGCTCCGGCGTTACGAGCCGGCTGCGCGGGTCGTTAAGGCGCGTTCGGATCGAGCGCGGACGACGTATACGTCACCGCCGGATCCCAGAGCAGAAACTCGTCGATGCCGTCGCGTCGCGCCGCCGCGATCTCGGCGCGTATCTGGTACGGGCCGTAGCTCACACCCAGAGAGAAGTCCTGCAGCCACGGAACGAGCCGCGCCGGTGTGCCGGCGACGTCGCGCTCGAAGTCGAGGAGGGAACGCTGCACGATCTGGTACGGCTGTGCATTCGGGTCGGCGACGCCGTATTCGCCCGCGCCCCAGTGCGACGGATAGACGAGCGGCGCGATGTAGTCGACCTGTCGCGCCATCTGCGGCACGTCTTGCGCGACCTCCTGCGGCCGTGTTGCCGCGACGCCGAACACTGAAGCCCCGAGGAAGGTGTGGTACGGGCTGAGTGCGATCCGGCTCTGGCGCAGGAAGCCGACGACTGCATCCGCGGCAGTGCCATGAAGGCCGGGGAAGTGCATCGTGGACAGCGGGCCGTCCGGTCGGCGCACATAGTCGTAGAGCACATCGTCGACGCCCGCCTTTGCAGCGGCGACGGCGATCGCAATGTTGTACGCGCGAACGACCGGGTCCGCGACGTTTGTGAAGCCGCCGTAGCCCGCATACTCGCCGCCGCTCGGCGTTTGGACGACTTCGCTGCGACGTCCGTCGCGCCAGGCCGCCGCCGCAAGGATCGGGTCGCGGAAGCAAACGAGCCGGCCGATCACCCGCACGCCGAGCCCATGGAGCCGTCGCACGGTGGCGGCGAGGTCGTAGATCGGCTGAACGGCGCCGATCGTCCGTGCGAGCGGCACCGGCGCGTTCCAGCCGACGATGCCGCCCTCATCCTTGAGGTCGATCTCGACCGTGTTGATGCGGTGTGCAGCAATCAGCGCGAGCACGCCTTGCCGCAATGGCGGATTCGCCCATGCGTCTGCGGTGACGTGGACGCCGCGCATCGGCACCGGCGGGCGTCGCGGGATCACTGTCAGCGGCTGCTGGTCGACCGTCGAGTTCCCCGCCGGATCGGTGGCGACGATGGTGATCAGCCGAGGCTGGGGCGCGGGAAGCGAGATCGAGAACTTGCCGTCCTCGACGGTTACCGCCCGGCCGGCGACTCTGACCAGTGCGTTCTGATCGGTCTTCCCGGTCACGGCAAGCGGGTGCCATGCGGTGGTGCGGAAGGGGCCGGGCACGTCGAGGAAGGGCGGCGTCAGGTCGACGGCGAAGTCGAACTGCTTGCTGGCACTCGCACCGAGAAAGCCACCACCAGCTTTGACGTCCACTTCGTGGCCGCCCTCGTCCAGTCGCCCTGGCCGGAAGATCGCCGCCCCGTTGCGGAGCTCGACCAGCCTCGTCACGTCATGTCCGTCGAGGCTCCAGTGCTCGCGATGCAGGAGGCTCGGGCTGCCATGCGCACTGAAGACGAGCCTGCCGTCCTGCAGCGGTCCGATCGACGTACCGCTGGCCGGCCCTGAGACCTCGAGTGTCGGAGTCGAAACGACGCGCGCCGCCATCACGCCGCCCGCAGTCAGGCAGGCGACGAGCGTGACGACGATGAACGCTGCGCGCGGGTTGATGTGCAGTCTCACCGGCACATCGACGGTGCGAATCGCCGAAGGCGAGCCGTCGCGAAGGAGTGAGAGCAGCAGGCGGGCAGCCGAGCGCATCTCCGCCGTCGGGCCGCGGCTTGACATCCGCTCGGCCCAGAGGACGAACTCGTAGCGGAGGTCCGGATCGTCCGCGTCCGCGAGCAGCGCATCCACTCGCGCTGCCACCGTGTCCCGGGCCGGCACCTCCGGCGGGCTCGCGGTGGTCGCCCCGAGGATGCGCATCTCGTTGAGTAATGCCTCGTCCACCCGCGGGCAGGATACGCCTTGCCCCTGCAAATCGGGCCGAAATATTGCGATTTGGCACTGCCGCGGCTATCGTGAGCGACGAATGCGCACCGGTCTGCTCCTCGGACTCCTCCTTCCCCGCTAAGGGGAGGCGACCGCGCGACATACCCGTTCCTGCTCCCTGCACCCAAGGGAGACGTCCGCCCTCTGAGGAGTCGAAGCCATGCCGATGCCGTACTGGAAATACCGTCCCTACCCGACCGTCGACCTGCCGGACCGCACCTGGCCGGACCGCGTCGTCGACCACGCGCCGATCTGGTGCTCGACCGATCTTCGCGACGGCAACCAATCGCTTGTCAAGCCGATGGACTCTGTGCGCAAGCAGCGGATGTTCGACCTGCTGCTCGAGCTCGGGATCAAGGAGATCGAGGTCGGTTTCCCGTCCGCGTCGAAGACAGACTTCGACTTCGTCCGCCACCTGATCGAGGACGACCTGATCCCGGCGGACACGACGATCGCCGTGCTCACGCAGGCGCGTCCGGAGCTGATCGAGCGCACCTACGAGGCGATCGAGGGCGCGAGGCGCGCGATCGTGCATCTCTACAACTCGACCTCGGCGACGCAGCGGCGAGTCGTCTTCCGGCTCGACAAGGACGGCATCCGCGATCTCGCCGTGCGCGGCACGGGTCTCTGCAAGGAACTTGCGGCGCAGACGCCGACGGAGATCATGTTCGAGTACTCGCCGGAGAGCTTCCACGGCACCGAGCTCGACTACGCACTCGAGGTTTGCGAGGCGGTGATCGCCGAGTGGGGGCCGACGGCTGACGAGAAGATGATCATCAACCTGCCGACGACGGTCGAGGCGTTCCCGCCGAACGTCTACGCCGACCGGCTCGAATGGTTCCAGCGGCACGTCTCCTGCCGCGATCACATCATCCTCAGCGTGCATCCACACAACGACCGCGGCACGGCAGTCGCGACCGCCGAGCTCGGCCTGATGGCCGGCGCCGACCGCGTCGAAGGAACGCTGTTCGGCAACGGCGAGCGCACGGGGAATGTCGACCTCGTCACGATCGCGCTCAACCTGCTCACGCAAGGCGTTGATCCGCAGCTCGACCTCTCGCGTCTCGACGACGCGAAGCGGATCGTCGAGGAGTGCAACGAGCTGCCTGTGCATCCTCGGCATCCGTGGGCAGGCGAGCTCGTCTACACGGCGTTCTCCGGCTCGCACCAGGACGCGATCAAGAAGGGCATGAATGCACAGCAGCGATCGAAGGCGGAGGAGTGGGACGTGCCGTACCTCCCGATCGATCCGATGGACCTCGGCCGCACCTACGAAGCGATCATCCGCGTCAACTCGCAGTCGGGTAAGGGCGGTGTCGCCTATCTGATGGAGACCGAGCACCATCTCGAGCTGCCGCGCGGGCTGCAGGTCGACTTCGCCCAGAAGGTGCAGGCGATCACCGATGCCCGCGGCGACGAGCTGACCGCAGACGAGCTGCTTGCCGCCTTCCACGAGCACTACCTCGCCCATACGCGTCCCTACGACATCGTCTCGTACACGCACTGGAGCGCGGAGGAGGACCGGATCGTCGCGCGCATCAGCGTCGACGGCGAGGAGAGCGAAGTCACCGGGGTCGGGCAACGGCCCGATCGCGGCACTCGTCGATGCATTCGAAAAGCACTTCGGGATCGCCGTCAGCATCCGTGACTACCACGAGCATGCGATGGCGGCATCGGCCGACGCGACCGCGGCGGCATATGTCGAGGCGGACGTTGGCGACGACGCCGTGTGGGGGGTCGGGCTCCACCCGAGCATCGCTACCGCCTCGCTTCGCGCGATCGTGAACGCGGTCAACCGGGCGCTCGCGCTACGGCAGGCGGCGGTCGATGCCGCGGTCTTCGACGCGGCGTCCTGAGTTCCTAAGGACGTTGTTCATCCGGGCCTCCCTGGAGGCTGGGGGTGTCGAAGCCACCTAGCTTCCGAGGAGGACACCGGATGAATCTTGCACGCTAATCATCGGACCTGTCCGAGCAGTCGTTTGTTGATGTGCCGGCGGGTGCTTGAGCAGGGTTGGACGTTGGCGCAGGCGGCTGAGGCGGCTGGCTGCAGCGCACGAACGGCTGCGAAGTGGGTCGCTCGCTTTCGCGCGGGCGACGGTGAGCTGCTGTGACCGCTCGTCGCGTCCGCGCCGTTCAGCCCACACGGCTGCCTGGGCAGCGGGTACGCGCGATCGAGGCGTTGCGACGGCTGCGCATGACCGGCAGCGAGATCGCCGAGGTGCTCGAGTTGCCGCTCTCGACCGTGTCGTTGTGGTTGAAGCGGATCGGGCTGGGGAAACGCTCGCGGCTCGAACCGCCCGAGCCGCCCAACCGCTACGAACGCCGCCACCCGGGCGAGCTCGTGCACGTCGACATCAAGCAGCTCGGCCGGATCCGGCTGGGCGCGGGCCACCGCGTGACCGGCAGCCGCGCGAGCCAGAAGCGCGCCGGTCAGGAAGGGCAGCGGCGCGGCGTCGACCGGCTGGGAGTACCTACACGTGATCATCGACGACCACAGCCGCCTCGCCTACGCCGAGGTGCTCGACGGCCTCAACGCACGCTAGCGCGCTGCGTTCCTGCGTCGAGCCGTCGCCTGGTTCGCCCAACACGGCGTCCGCGTCCAGGCCGTAATGAGCGACAACGGCTCCTGCTACATCAGCGGCACGTCTACGCCGCAGACCCTCGCCGAGCTCGGTCTCAGCCACCTCAGGATCAAGCCGAGACGGCCACGCACCAACGGCAAAGCCGAACGGCTGATCCAGACCCTGCTCAACGAATGGGCATACAGCCGCATCTACGGCAGCTCAACACGAACGAACCGCAGCCCTCCCCGACTACCTCGACCGCTACAACTACCGCCGACCACACGGCAGCCTCGGCCACCAACCACCGGCCTCGAGACTGAACAACCTCGATTAGGAACAGGGTTTCTAACAGCACCAACCGGCGGGCGCCGGAGCCTGGCTCGTATCGAACTGCGCAGCGATGTCCGCGACGGCGGTCACGCGGCCGTCATGCGCGACGAACAACCACTGGTTCGCGGTCGGCCATGCGATCAGCAGCCAGCGGCCGTTCGGCGACCAGGTCAGCGCGCTGAAGCGGCCGCTGCCGGAGAAGACCTCCTGGGGCTTGCGACCGGGCCGGTCGAGGTCGAATGTGACGGCATCGCTACGCGCCCCGCCGAGAACGACGCTCAACCGATGGGTTTCGGGGACGAATGCAGTGACGCCGCTGCGTCGATGGAGTTTGATCGTCGCGAGCGGCGCGCCGTTGTGGCCGAAAACCAGGATTGCGTGCGACGTGACCGCCGCAAGCCGTTGCCCGTCAGTGGACCACGCGAGCTGCGCTGCCCCGCCCAATCGGTTGCGCGCCAGAACGCGCTTGGTGTCCACATCGATCAGTACGAGCTCGTCGGCACGCGTCACATAGGCGACGACATGCTCGTGCGACGCATTCGGCCGCCAGGCCGGCGGTACCTGCGCAGCACCCTGGGCAAGCGCGTGGTCGCCGGTGCCGTCGCCGGCGACGATCCGAAGTGAGGAGCCGTCGAGGTAGGCGATGCGGTACCCGTCCGGAGCCCAGCGAGGCAGACGGATGTTGCCCTTGCGCGCGAGCGACCAGTGGACTGTGCCTTTCGGGTCGACCGCCATCAGCTCGTGCCGACGGGTAACCGCGACGTAGAGCCCGTGCGGCGACAGCGATGCCTCGGCGTACAGCCCGAGGAGCCGCTTCGATCCGTCGGGCTGGACGAGCCACGGGCCGGCGATCGAGTTGACGAGCAGAGCGCCCGGCGCCGGCAGCCGTGTGAGCGCCGGAGCGGCGTGCGTGAGACCGATCTCCCGGCGAAACGAATGGAGCAGCGCGGACCCCGCCGGGCTTACGCCGATCGCGACAAGCGAAGCCATCACGCAGGCGGTTGCGATTGCGACGAGCAGCCGGCCACGTTGCGCACGTGGCTTCGAGGGCTCGCGCTCGGCGTAGGCGACCCGCACGACGCGCCATGCGCGCTCCTCCGCACCGGTCTCGTCCGGGATCTCGACGTGCTCGAGGTCGAGTCTCATGACGGTAGGCGCTCCTTGAGCGTGTCGAGCCCGCGGCGCAGCCGCGAGTTGACCGTACCGCGAGGCAGGTCGAGCAGCTCCGCGATCTCGCCGGGCGTGTAGCCGAGTACGTGCCGAAGCACGATTACGCCTCGATGTTCGGGAGTGAGATCGGCGAGCGCATCGATGACGTCGTCCGAGAGCTCGGCGCTGCGATCCGGCGCAACCGCTTCCACGAGCCCCGCCTCGCGCCGGAGTTGCCGGCTGCGCGCCCAGTCGATCGCCCGGTTGACGACGATCCGATGGAGCCACGCACCGAACGGCCTGCTGCGGTCGAAGCGGTCGAGACTGCGCAGCGCGGCGAGAAAGGCTTCCTGCGCGATGTCTTCGGCGGCGGCTGCATCGTGCACGACGAGATACGCGGCTCGAAATACCTGCGGCCAGTACAGCCGAAAGAGAGCCTCGAATGCCGAGGCTGATCCTCCCTGGGCCTCGCGCACCCAGGCTTGCTCCTGGCGCGCCGAGGCGGCCATTCCAAATCGACTATACGGATGCGCGAGCCCATGAGGTCCCCGGCCGGCGGCGGATTCGGCGAAGCGCGGAGAAGAGGAGCAGAGGCACGACGGCGAAACCGAGCAGCCACCACGGGAAGCCGCCGTGCGGCCCGGGTTGGGCGGGTTGCGACACGCTGTAGGAGTGTGTGTCGATCGCGAACGACGGCAGCGTCGCGGGCGGGCTCGACCCGGTCCAGGGAACCGCCGCCATCAGCGTCCGGCCGTTGTCGCCGAGGGTCAGCTTCATCGTGCTGATCACGCTCTGGTCACCGGTCCACGGAAGCCCGACGCAGTGGGCGACGCCGCGCACGGTGTCGAGGGCGTGGACGAACGGATAGCCGCCCTGGTTCTGGTACAGCGTGTAGACGAAGCGACCGTTCGCCGTCGTCGCACGCGACACCGGCGTGCCGTGCATCACCCAGCCGCGCTGCGTGCGGTCAGCAATCGCGTTGGGAAGCAACCGCTCGAGCGTGAGGTCGTACGCGCGGACGAGATAACTCGTGAGATTCGTCGACGAACGATGCTCGATCAGATAGAGCATCCGCCCGTTCGGCGAGAGTGCGTCGAAGGAGAAGTCGCCTTTGAGCGCAACGATCATCTGCCGGCTGAGCGTCTTCGGATTGAAGATCGCGAAGCGGCTCGTCGTGCGAAGCAGCGAGCAGCGGATCTTCGTGCAGGTTCCGAAGCCGGTCCCGCCGAGCACGATCCTCGAGCGGTTTCTGGCGAGGCCGCCGGTTACCCCGTCGAAGGTGACCGCGGGAATGCCCCAGCCGCCGGCGATATTCGTCCAGCGCACGACCTTCCCGCCGTTCAGCTGCACGGCCTCGAGCGTGGTCTCGCGGCCGGATCCGACCGTCACATAGCGGACATCGGTGCCGAGGACGCCGGCGCCACCCTGGATGGTCCCGGGTGTCGGCCCGCCGTCTGCTGCCGCTGCCGCCGACAGGAACGTGAGCGCGAACAGGGCGACTGCGGTGCAGAGCAGGGTGCGGGGCATGTGTCCTCCTTGGTCGGTGGTCCCGTTCATACGGGCAGCGGCGCGGAGGAGGTCCACGGACCTCAGTCGGCGTGGTAACGTAGGACCTCAGGTGCACGCGCTCGCAATCGCCCTGCTGCTCGGCGGGAGCCCGTGGAACCTTCACTGCGCGGCGATGCCGCGCGAGCAGCCCTTGCCGTTGACGCTCCAACGCGCCGCGCGCTTGTTTTCGCCGTGGATCGGCAAGGGTGAGGGCGGCCTCCAGGCCGGCCCCGTCTATCTCATTGCCGGCTCGTATCGAACGGCGATCTCGCGCGACGGCGACTACACCGACGGAACTGGCCACTACCTTCACCGTGCGCTCGTGGCGGTCGCACCCTCGTACCGCGGCACGGTGACGATCTCGGGTCGGCGCCTTGGGGCGCCTGGACCGCGAACAAAGCTTGGCTTCTCGACGGACGGGTCGAGCCGTTGCACCGTCCGAGGCAACGACGTCTTTTGCGATCGCCGGCCGCACAACTTCGCCGGCTCGCTGACGATTCCGGGCCATGCCGGCTGGCGCATCGTTCGCACCGAGCTCCGGATCGGGCGGACGGGTTGCTTTCAGATCTCGGCGACGGGGAACGGGCTGCATGTGACGATTCCCCTTTCGGTTCCCGGTCCCGATTGGGGAACGTCGGGCTGGTGAACCGGCGAGAGTTCCTTGCGCTTGCCGCAGTCGCACCGTTCGCGGTGCGATCGGGAGCGGCATTTGCCCTGCCCGCGCCGCTTGCCGTCGTCACGTGCGATACGGAGGCGCGCGTGGCCGTCGTGGACGTTGCCGCGGGTCGCGTCGTTCAGCTCGATCCCCGTCCTGCCCGACCCACGCAGCGTCGAGCGGGTCGGCAATGGCGATGCACTCGTCTGCCACACGAATGTCGGTGCGCTCTCGATCATCGATGGCCGCGCGCTTCGCGTGCGCCACGTGCTGCACGATTTCGTCCAGCCGCGCTACACGGCCGCCCACCCGGACCGCCGCCATGCCTTCGTCACGGACTCCGGCACGGAGGAGGTCGTCGCGGTCGACCTGTCGACCGGGAAGTCGCTCGGCCGTCTTCACCTCGGCGGTTGGGCGCGGCACCTGACGCTCGACCCGGCCGGGCGCACGCTCTGGGTCGGGCTCGGGAACGTGGCAGCGCACGTCGCGGTCGTCGACGTCTCAGATCCGACGCGGCCGGCGTTCGTCCGCACGAGTGACGCCGCCGTTCCTCGCCCACGACGTCGGCTTCCTTCCTGATGGCGAGCACGTCTGGGTCACCTCGGGCGACGAGGGCAAGATGGCGGTCTATCAAGCGAGCGGCGAGGCGCATCTGATGCTCGCGGCCGATCGCAGCGCCGCAGCACGTCACGTTCGGCGCCGGTGTCGCCTACGTCACGAGCGGCGTCGCGGGGACGTTTCGCGTGCAGTCGCTTCGCGACGGTCGCGTGTTGCGAACGACCGCGATCCCGGTCGGCTCCTACAACGTCCAGCAGGGAACGGGCGGTCGCGTGCTCACGCCGTCGCTCGACCGCGGCACGCTGTGCGTGATGGACGCACGCGGCGGGCTGCTGCACGAGGTGCACGTCGCGTCGTCGTCGCACGACGCCTGCTTTATCGGCTAGCCCGGAACAAGCCTCCGCAGCCGCTTCAGCTCCGCCGGCTGGTAGAAACCGAGCGGCAAAAGCACGAGCGGATACACGAGCGAGAGCGCGATCGCGACCGGCAGCGAGCCGATCTCGCGGGCGAGAATCGTCAGACCCGCGGCGGCCGCGGCCAGCGTCAGGACCCGGCGCCATTGGTACGGCGACGGGATAGATCCGGCGGCTGCGTAGCCACATCCCGACGAAGAGCGACGAGGTAGGCGGCGAGGGTCGCGACGGCGGCGCCCATCATCCCGTAGCGCGGGATCAACACGATGTTCAAGCCGACGTTGACGAGTGCCGCGGTTCCGCTCACGACCCAGTTGAACTGCGTCTGCCGCATTCGGCCGATGCCGATCGCGAGCACGCTGTAGCCGGAGTAGGCCGCAGTCGCGAAGCAGAGGATCGGCACCGCCTCGGCCGAGCGGTGGAACTGATGCTTGTGGTCGAAGAGGTGCACGAGCCATGGCGCGAGCGCGCCGAGCGCAAGCGAAAGCCAGCAGGTGATGAAGAGCAGATAGGTGAGCACGTATGAATAGGTCCGCTTCGCCTCGCCGTCGTCCTTGATCGAGTAGGCAAACGCCGGCCACGCAAGCTGGAACGCCGTCATCGCGAAGATGATCACGCTGGAGATGCGCACGGCCAGCGAGTAGACGCCGTTCTCGGCTTGGCCCTTGTAGCCGATGATGAAGAAGCGATCGATCAGGTTGATCGCCCAGAGCGCAAGCGCTGCCGGAACGAGCGGCATCCCGAAGTGGTTCATCGAGCGCAGCAGCCGCCTGTCGAACTGGAACCCGAGTTGGTAGCGGCGGTAGCCGAGCAGCGCGAGGTAGACGGTCAGCGTGCCGAGGAAGTTCCCGATCACCGCGCCGATCGCGCCCTTGTGTGCGCCGACGACGAGCGCGATCGTGGCGCCGATCGTGATCAGCACGTTCGCGACGCTTGCGATCGCGAACTGGACGGGCCGTTCCTCGACGCGGAAGAGCGCCGTCAGCTGCGCATAGTTCATCTGCGCCCAGAGGCCGACGAATCCGGCGCGCACGAGCCACGGGTCGTCGAGGCTCAAGCCAGCGTGCGAGCGGATGGGCAGCGGCGAAGCCGATCGACAAGGCCGATCGTCGCCATGCCCATCGTGAACCAGAACGACGTGCGCACGACGAGCGTGCGATGCGCCTCGTCCTCCGAATCGAAGTAGAAGCGGAAGAACGCGCTCGTGATTCCCATTCGCAGCACGATCACGAGCACGCTCGTGAGCGCGACGATCGTGTCGATCTTCCCGAAGCCGACCCGCCCGAGGTAAGTGATGTAGACCGGAATCAGGAAGACGGCGACAAGGCGCGAGACGATCCCGCCGAGGCCGTAGATCGCCGACTGGGTGCCGAGGCGCTTGAGCTCGCGCGTGAGAGCCACTACAGGCCAGCGTAAATGTCGAGCAGGCGGTCGGCGATCTTGTCGATGTCGTGGACGCTCTCGACATAGGCGCGGCCGGCAGCACCGAGCTCGCGGCGGCGGCCCGCGTCCTCGACGAGCGGCCGCAGCACCTCGACCAGCGTTTCCGCGGTAGCTGGGACGATCGGGACCCGTATGCCGAAGGCTTCGGCGCTCCGCTCGACGACGTCCGGCTTGAGATGGCTGACAACCGGCTTCCCGAGCGCCATCGCTTCGAGCGCGAAGACGCCGTGCCAGCCGGCGTTCAGTTGGTCGACGACGATGTCGGCACGTGCGTAGCGCTCGCGCGCCTCGTCGTGCGGCACGCCTTCGACGATGTCGAGCTCGACCGGCAGTTGCGCGCATGCTTCGATCACGTGTGCGGTGCCTTTCTTCGCGCGGTTCGACGGCGCGTGCACGACGAGCGGCCGTGGGTTGTCGGACGGAGGGCGCGGCGTGTAGTCGCGCAGGTCGAGGCCGGGCGGGATCACGTGCGCTTCAGGGACCCAGCGAATCGCGTCGTAGGAGCCGACGATCTGCGCGTCCGCGCGCTTGCCGTACGCGAGCTCGGCGGGACTCTTGCCGCGAATGTCGGAGCCCAGCCAGTGGAAGATGCTCTTCTTTCCGGTCACGCGCAACAGCGGGAATTGCAGGGACTTTGGCACGAGGGTCAACCCGAAGTAGAAGTGGAAGATGTCCGTGCGCGGCAGCAGCCGCGCGAACGCGGCGAACTGCGTCGCGAGTCGCACGGGCAGCGGCCCGTGCCGCTCGAGCGACCAGTCCGCTTCCGGATGAAGCTTTGCGCGGTTGAAGACGACGAGTTGCGCGTCCACGTCCTTGCGCCGCAGCGCTTCCACATTCGCCCACGGAATCCCGGCGATGTTGACCGGGCTGTGGACAACGCGTAACTGTTCTGTAGCCGTGCCTAACAATCTGGACATGTCCCTTCAGGACGCGTCGAATTCGAGCTGGTCGAAATAGCGCAGGGCGGTTCGCCCCGGGCGGATCCGCGGCGCGAGCGCACGCAGTTCGTCGTCGGAGATCTCGCCGATCGCGCGCTTGACGCCGAGGTAGGGGATGTTCAGGTCCTCCTGGTAGACGATCGTCGAGATGCGCGGGTTGATCTCGATCACGTGCTCGCCGACGAGCTGGATGTTGAAGAAGTGCTCGATCCCGAGCTCGGCGACGATCTTCCGAGACAACTCCATCAGTGCATCGTCGGTGAGCGTGACGAAGTACATCGCGAGGCCGGCGCGCATCGCCTCGCGCGTCTTTGGATGACCGAGCACGATCTCGCTGCCGTTCGCGATCCCGTCGATCGTGCGCTCGCCGCCGGTCGCGAGCTCCATCACGAGCAACTCCGTCCCGCCCTCGGCCGGCAGCAGCTCGAGTGCTTCCTCGAGTCGCATCGCCACGGAGCCGGGCCGCTCGTGCAACAACTGGTGTGCGCGGTCGACGGTCGGGTCGAGCACGCGGAACCCACGCGACCCCGACGAGAACACCGGCTTGAAGCAGACCGCGCGCTCCGGATAGCCGAGCTCGCGCGCGGCGGCCTCGACCTCGCGCGCGCCTTGCACGCGCCGGAACTCCGGCGCCGGCAGCCCCAACCGATGCAGCATCGCGTAGGTCTCCGCCTTGTCGTTCGACCGGCGGATCGCCTCGAGCGGCGAGACGAGCACCGCGATCCCGTCGAACAACTCGACCGCACCGGCAAGACCCTCGAGATCGAACGACGACTGCGGCAGAATCGCGTGCGGCGCCCTCCTGGTCTGCGACCTTTCTGACCGCGTCCGGAAAGGCGGGGTCTGACCCCGCCGGGACCAGGTGGAAGGCGTCGCAGAGGTGCCGCCCCACGGAGCGATCCGACATGTCCGTGCCGACCAGCCGCACCTCGCGCTCGCCGTTCTCACGGAGCGCGCGCAGCAGCGCGGCAGTGCCCGGCGCCCCCGAAGCGGTGACGACGATCGTGATCGGCTTCACAGATCGATCCTGTCTGCCCGGAGGAGCTCGAGTCGCGCCGTGCGGTCGGCGTCCAGAAACGACTGCATCGTTTCGGCCATGCTCTGCCCGTCGTAGACCCAGATCTCGGGATGGATCAGCAGCTGCAGCCACTCGAACTCGCCGCGCTCGAGCGCATCGTGCGGGCAGCCGTGGCGCCAGTGCTGGTTCGAGTCCGAGCGGTAGTGGTCGGGGTCGAACCACGGCGACATCATCACGCTCGTCGCGCCCTCGACGGGCGTCGACATGTACTCGGGGTCGGGGTTGTGCCACGCAACGACGGGCTCGAACCGCTCGTCGAGATCGACGCTCGGCCACACGGCGTGGTGCGCGATCCGTCCGCCGAGCTCACGCAGCCGCGCGACCGCGTGCTCCCCCTCTCTCGAATCGAGGTTGTAGAAGACCGACCGTGTCATCAGAAACCACGTCGACCACGCCCCGGCCTCCACCTCGACCTCCGCCAGCCGCACCGCCGCGTGGAGCGAGAGATCGACGTCGTGACGCAGCAGCAGGTCGCCGGCCTGCGGCGGCGCATCGAAGCCCGCGAAGCGGTAGCCGCCTGCCTTCGCGGCCTCGAGCAGCTCGCGGTAATGCGCCAGGTCGAAGGCGCAGGTCACGCGACCTCCACTTCGACGAGCCGCGACGCCGCCTCTGCGCGCTCGAGCGCCTCCACATTTGTGTTTGCGATCGCGATCACGTAGCCGCGCCGGTCGCCGTCGAGCCGCACCGGGCGGATCACCTCCCCGACCTGAAGGTACGTCTCCGCCTGGACGACCCCCGGAAATGCGAGCACCTTCTCCAGCGAGCCGACTCGAACGACCCGGCCTGTCGGCAGCGGCCCCGGCTCGGCGGTCAGGAAGCGGATCGCGAGCGGTTGCTTGAAGCGCGGCTGGATCAGCTCGTCGGGCAGCGCCTCGCCGAGCGCGAGCCGTAACTGCACGTCGACGAGATCGATGCCGACCGCGTGGCGGACGAGATCGGCCATCTGCCCGCCCGGAATGCGCGCTGCGCACTCGACCATCACGACATCGCCACCGGGCGTGGCGATCAGCTGCGGAAATGCAATCCCGTTGTCGAGGCCGAGCGCTTTCACGCCGTAGGTCGCAACGCGCTCGGACTCCTCGAGCTGGTGGCCGTAGACCGTCGCCGGATAGACGTGGATCCAACCGACGCCAAAGCCGACCCCCGGCGGGCGCAGCCGGTCCGAGAGCGTGAGCGGGATCTGCTCGCCCCGGTGCGCGATCACGATCCCGTTCATCTCGGTGCCTTCGACGAACTCCTCGAGGATCGCCTCGCCCGTCGGCGAGATGGACAGCGCCTCGTGCAGGTGCGCCTCGATGTCGTCCATCGACTCGATCCGGAAGACACCCCGCTGCCCGCCGGAGTCCGCGGGCTTGAGCACTGCCGGCACGCCGACCTCATCGAGCGCACGGTGCCGCTCCGACAGCGTGCGCAGAGCTGCGAAACGCGGCTGTGGCACGCCCATGTCCGCGAGCCGGCGGCGCATCGCGATCTTGTGCGTCATCAGGTGCGCGGTCTCGACGCCGATCCCCGGAAGTCCGAGCTCTGCCGCAATCGCCGCAACCGCCGGCACGGCGCTGTCGGCCGACACCGTCAGCACGCCGTCGAGCTTGATCCGGCCGACCGCCTTGATCACCGCGCTCGGATCGGCGTAGTCGACCACCTTCGCGATGTCGGCCTCCTTCAGGCCGAGCGCGTCAGGATTACGGTCGACCGCGACGACGCGCAGCTTCAGCTCTTTTGCCCGCACGATCGCACGGCGCTGATGCCGGCCGGCGCCGACGAAAAGGACGGTCTTCACGGGCGGTGCGATGCTACTGGCCAATGAGCGCCCGCCTGAACCGGCTCCGGCAAGATCTCGCGCGCAGGGCGACCCGGCTCGCCCTGCTGGCGGCCGCCGCCGAGCAGCACCGGGGGCCGCTCCCCGATCTAACCGGGACGATCGAGTTCGACACGAGCTTTGGCACGCTCTACCTCGAGGAGGCGGATCCCGTGATCACGCCGGGGCTCGTGGCGATCGGCGAGTGGGAGCCTGGCGAGACAGCCCTGCTCGGTTCCCACATCCAACCTGGCATGACCGTCCTCGACATCGGTGCGCACGTGGGCTACTACACGTGCCTGGCCGGGAGCCTCGTCG
This sequence comes from uncultured Actinomycetes bacterium, assembly GCA_963761365.1. Taxonomy (GTDB): domain Bacteria; phylum Actinomycetota; class Thermoleophilia; order Gaiellales; family Gaiellaceae; genus PALSA-600. Next base: position 126,376 of record CAVXHB010000005.1, read on the forward strand.
GCCCCCGCGGGCTCGTCGTCGCCTTCGAGCCCAACCCGCGCAACTTCGAGCTGCTCCTTGCGAACGTCTGGCGCAACGGCCTCACGAACGTCGTCTGCTATCCGTGGGCGGTCTCCGATCGCTCCGCGTTCATCCCGCTCTATCTCGCGACCGACAACAGCGGCGATCATCGTGTCTTCCCGACCGAGGGGCGCGAGACCGTGGATGTTCGCGCGGTGTCGCTCGATCAGCTCGAGGTGCTGAGGCCCCCGGTCGACGTGGTCAAGATCGACGTCCAGGGTGCCGAGGAGGCTGTCTTTCGCGGCGCCCGTCGCCTGTTCGAAGCGTCCCCGCACGCGCTGATCACCGCGGAGTTTGCGCCGAGCGACCTGACCGCGTTTGGTAGCGACCCGCGCGCTCTGCTCGCGATGTACCGCGAGGCCGGGTACGCGATCCGCGTGCAGCATCCGGAGGAGCGCGGTGTGCTCGATCTCGACGAAGACGAGATCCTCGCCTACTGCGGCGGGCCGCAGGGAGCGAAGCACACGAACCTCGTGCTCACGCGCGACTAGTCTGCGTCCGTGTCCCTTCAAGGTAAGCGGATCCTCATTACCGGTGGGGCCGGCTTCATCGCAACCACGCTCGCCAAGGAGCTGGTCGACGGAAACGAGATCATCGCGGTCGACAATCTCCACCGCGACGCTCTCTCCGGCACCGACCTCGCGGAGCATCCCAACTTCCATTTCCACCAGGGCGACGTGCTCGACGGCGACCAGCTCACCGAGCTCGCGCGCGGGGCGACCCACTTCGTCCACTGCGCGGCGATCGCCGGCGTCGAAACCGTGCTCGAAAGCCCGGTACGCACGATGCGCGTGAACGTGATCGGCACCTACAACGCCCTCGAGGCGGCAGTCGCGACGATCGACACCCTCGAGCGCTTCGTCGACTTCTCGACGAGCGAGGTGTTCGGCACGCATGCCTACAACGTCACCGAGGGCCAGGTCTCGACGATCGGCTCGGTCGGCGAGGCACGCTGGACCTACGCCGTGTCGAAGCTCGCGGGCGAGCACATGGCGCACGCCTACCACGACGAGCTGAAGCTGCCGACCGTGACGGTACATCCGTTCAATGTCTTCGGGCCGGGGCAGATCGGCGGCGGCGCGATCCGCGCATTCATCGAGGCCGCGCTTGCAGGCGACGACCTGATCGTCCGCGGTGACGGCTCGCAGATCCGGGCCTGGTGTTACGTGACCGACATGGTCAACGGCGTGCATGCCTGCCTCGAACGCCCGGAAGCGGTGGGGCAGGCGTTCAACATCGGCAACCCGCGCTCGTCGGTGACCATCTACGACCTCGCCCAGCGCGTGAAGCGGCTCACCGGCGCGTCGAGCGAGATCGTGTTTGCGCCGCTCGGATACGCCGACGTCGAGCTGCGCATTCCGAACGTGGTGAAGGCGCGCGAGCTGCTCGGCTGGGAACCGCAGGTCGAGCTCGACGACGGCCTGGCGCGGACGATCGCGTGGTACCGGGAGAGAACGCCCGCATCCGTTTAGCGTGGCCTGACGTCGGGCGCGAGGAGCTCGACGCGATGGCCGAGGTGGTCGAGAGCGGCATGCTCACGATGGGCGCGCGCGTGCCCGAGTTCGAAGCAGAGCTCGCGCGCGCGTGCGAGACGCGCCACGCCGTTGCCGTCTCGTCGGGCACGGCCGCGCTGCATCTCGCGGTGCTCGCACTCGGGCTCGAGCCGGGCGACGAGGTGATCGTTCCCGCCTACACGTTTCCCGCGACGGCCAACGTCGTCGCCCTCTCGGGCCTGAAGCCGGTGCTCGTCGATGTCGATCCGGCGACGATGAACCTCGATCCGGGGCAGGTGGTGGTCGGGCCGCGGACGCGTGCGGTTCTCGCCGTGCATCTGTTCGGCCGGCCTGCGCGGCTCGATCAGCTTCCCGATCTGCCGGTGATCGAAGACGCAGCCGGCGCACTCGGCGCGCGCCGCGGCGGCCGCGCCTGCGGCTCACTCGGGCTGGCCGGTTGTCTGAGCTTTCATCCGCGCAAGATCGTCACGACCGGCGAAGGGGGTGCGGTGACGACCGACGACGACCGTGTGGCCGACGCGGTGCGCGAGCTACGCCATCACGGCTGGCGCGGCGACGACATGCCCCACCCCGGCCTCAACTACCGGCTCCCGGACCTGCTCTGCGCGATCGGCACGACGCAGCTGCGCCGGCTCGATGCGCTGCTCGCTGCCCGCACCCGGATCGCCGCCGCGTATGCCGAGCGGCTACGCGATCTGCCGGTCGTCCTGCCGGAGGCCGACGAGGGCGACGTGCACGGCTGGCAGGCCTACGTCATCCAGGTCGACCGCCGCGACGACGTGCTCGCCGCGCTGCGCGCCGAGGGGATCGAAGCTCAGATCGGCACCTACGCGCTACCGCTCCTCAGCGCCTATCGCGACCAGGGGTTCTTCCCGGGCGCCGAGCACGCCTACGAGCACGCCCTCGCCCTGCCGTTCCACACGCGCCTGACCGAGGCCGAGCTCGACCGGGTCGCCGAGGCGCTCGGCCGCCTCCTTACAAATTCCTAACGGTACGTCGTTCGGGACGACGTTCTGTTAAGGAGCTTGACAAGTTGTGAGTGATCACTTACTATGCGAACCATGAACGCAACGACCACCCGCCAGTCGGCCGCCGAGCGGCGCGAGGAGATCCTGGCCGCAGCGCTCGAGGAGTTCGCCGAGCACGGCTACCACGGCGCCTCGACCGAGGCGATCGCCAGGCGGGCGGGCATCTCGCAGCCCTACGTCTTCCGCCTCTTCGGCACGAAGCAGGAGCTGTTCAAGGCGGTCGTCGCCCGCTGCTTCCGCGAGACGCTCGACATGTTCCAGCGGGCCGCCGAAGGCAAGCGCGGCACGGAGGCGCTGAAGGCGATGGGCGAGGCCTACACCGAGCGCCTCCAGACCAACCGCCAGTTCCTGCTGGCGCAGATGCAGGCCTACGCGGCCTGCGACGACCCGGAGATCCGCGTGGTCGTGCGCGCCGGCTACGGCGACCTCGTCGCCTACGTCGAGCGCGTGACCGGGCTCGACACGCAAGTCGTCGCAATGTTCTTCGCGACCGGGATGCTGCTGAACGTCTTCGCCTCGATGGGTCTCACCGCCGGTGAGACCGAGCCGTGGGCCGACCGCCTGCTCGCCGGGCTGAAGGACATCCATTGAGATCGACTCTTTTTTCCTCAGGAGGTAAGTGATGAATCACAAAACTCTGTGGGCGTTTGCGCTCACCTCGGTCGCGGCCTTCATGGTCTCGCTCGACAACCTCGTCGTCACGACCGCGATCCCGGTGATCCGGCGCGACCTCAACACGGGCCTCGGCGGCCTCGAGTGGCTCGTGAACGCGTACACCCTGACCTTCGCGGTGCTGCTCCTCACCGGCGCCGCGCTCGGCGACCGCTTCGGCCGGCGCCGGTTGCTCGCGATCGGCCTCGGGATCTTCACGCTTGCGAGCGCAGCCGCCGCGCTCGCGCCCTCGATCGCCGTCCTCGACGCCGCTCGCGCGGTGCAGGGGCTCGGCGGCGCGATCGTGATGCCGCTGACGCTGACGATCCTCTCGGCGTCGGTCCCGGCCGAGAAGCGCGGGCTCGCGCTCGGGGCGTGGGGCGGCATCAGCGGTCTCGCGGTCGCGTTCGGCCCGCTCGTCGGCGGCGCCGTCGTCTCCGGCATCTCCTGGCACTGGATCTTCTGGTTGAACGTGCCGATCGGGCTCGTGCTCGTGCCGCTCGTCCTGCTGCGGCTCGAGGAGAGCCGTGGGCCCGGGGACCGCTTCGACCTGCCCGGGCTCGGGCTCGCCAGCGCAGGCCTGCTCGGGATCGTGTGGGGGCTCGTCCGCGCGAACAGCCTCGGCTGGGGCTCGCCCGAGATCCTCGGCGCGCTCGTTGCCGGCGTGGTGCTGACAGCGGCGTTCGTCGCGTGGGAGCTGCGGGCTCCGGCGCCGATGCTGCCGATGCACTACTTCCGCGACCGCACGTTCGCGCTTGCGAACGGCGCCTCGCTCCTCTTCTCGTTCGGGATGTTCGGCTCGATCTTCCTGCTCGCGCAGTTCTTCCAGACGGTGCAGCACTACTCGCCGTTCGCCTCAGGGCTGCGCATCCTCCCGTGGACGGCGATGCCGATGCTCGTCGCGCCGCTCGCCGGTGCGTTCTCCGACCGGATCGGCGGCCACCGGCTGATGGGCGCAGGTCTCGCGCTGCAGGCACTCGGTCTTGCGTGGATCGCGGCCGTCTCGACCCCGACGACGCCGTACATCGACCTCGTCGCACCGTTCGCGGTCTCGGGGATCGGCATGGGCCTCTTCTTCGCACCGGTCGCGAACGTCGTGCTCTCGTCGGTCGCGCTCGAGGCGCAGGGACAGGCCTCGGGCGCGAACAACGCGATCCGCGAGCTCGGCGGCGTCCTCGGCGTCGCGGTGCTCGCGTCGGTCTTTTCGCACTACGGCGGCTACGGCACGGGGCAGTCGTTCACGAACGGCCTCGTTCCCGCCGTGTACATCGGGGCTGCAATCGTGCTCGTCGGCTCGGTCGCCGCGTTCGCGATCAGGCGACGCCCGGTCGGAGTGCCCGCCGAAGTGGCGCTCGAGCTCTCGGCCTAAACAGACATGTCTGGGGGACAGTCCCCTGGACATGGCCATTAGGGTCCCCCGCCATGGCGGGGGACCCTTCGCTGTCGGTGGTCGTCACGGTGCTGAACGAAGCAGGCTCCGTCGACGAGCTCTACCGCCGCACGCTGGCCGCGCTCGACGGTGCTCCGTTCGAGCTCGTCTTCGTCGACGACGGCTCGACCGACGGCACCTTCGCCGAGCTCGCGCGTCTGCATGCGGCCGATCCGCGCGTGCGTGCGGTGCGCCTGAAGCGGAACTTCGGCCAGCACCCCGCGATGCACGCCGGGCTCGCCCGCGCCCGCGGGGAGGCGATCGTGACGATGGACGGCGATCTCCAGAACCAGCCGGAGGACATCCCGAAGCTCGTGCGCGCGCTCGAGCGCGTCGACGTCGCCTCCGGCCGCCGCACCGACCGACGCGACTCGGTCGGCCGCACGCGTGCCCTCGCGCGTGATCAACGGCCTCCTGCGCCGGTTCACCGGGGTGCCGATCTCGGACTTCGGCTGCGCGTTCAACGCGTATCGCCGCGATGCGATCGAGCCGCTGCTCGGCTCGATCGGGAAGCAGAAGTTCACGAAGGCGCTCGTGCTCGCGAGCGGAGCCTCGGTCGAGGAGGTCGACGTCGCCTGGAGCCCGGCGCGTCATGCCTCGCGCTACTCGCCGCTGCGGCTCGTGCGCCTCGCGCTCCACGTCGTCGCGGGCTTCTGGCCGCAGCCCGTGCAGTGGATCGGGGTCGCGCTCGGCCTCGTCTGCACGACGGCGGCGGCCGTCCTCGGCGTCTACGGGGTCGTGTTCTGGATCGACCGCGGCAATTTCCCCGGCCCGCTCTTCGCCGGTACCGGGATCGTGTTCGTGCTCGGCATGGAAGGATTCATCCTGGCGCTGATCGGCGAGTATCTGGGGAGGATCCAGCGGGACGTGGAGGGCAGGCCGTTGTACACGATCGCGGAAGAACTTTGAGCAAGCGGGTCCTCGTCACGGGCGGCGCGGGCTTCATCTCGTCGAACGTGATCCGCCACCTGCTGGAGGCGACCAGGCACGAGGTCGTGTCGCTCGACGCACTCACCTACGCAGGCAACCTCGAGAACCTCGCCGACGTGCTTGCCCATCCGCGGCTCTCGTTCGTGCACGGTGACATCCGCGATCGCGCGCTCGTCCGCGAGCTCGTCGGCGGCGTCGATGTGATCGTCAACGCGGCGGCCGAGTCGCACGTCGCGAAGTCGATCGAGGACGGCGCGTCCGAGTTCGTCACGACGAACGTCGAGGGAACGCAGATCCTGCTCGACGCGATTCGCGAGACGCCCGTTGAGCGCTTCGTGCTGATCTCGTCCTCCGAGGTCTACGGAACAGCCGAGTACGCGCCGATGGACGAGCGGCATCCGCTCAACCCACGCTCGCCGTACGCCGGCACGAAGGCGGGCGCCGACCGGCTCGCGTATTCCTACTTCGTCACCTACGGCCTGCCGATCGTGATCGTGCGTCCGTTCAACAACTACGGCCCGCGACAGCACCCCGAGAAGGTCGTGCCGCGCTTCATCACTCAGGCGCTCTCCGACGAGCCGCTCACGATCCACGGCGCCGGGCATGCGAGCCGCGACTGGCTCTACGTGCTGGACGACGCCGAGGCGATCGAGGCGGTGATCGAGGCACCGGTCGACGACATCGCCGGCGAGGTGCTGAACATCGCCACCGGCGTCGACGTATCGGTGAGCGGAGGTGGCCGGGCTCGTCCTCTCGCTGCTCGGCAAGCCGTCCGACCTGACGCTCCACGTCGAGGAGCGTCCCGGCCAGGTCGACCGCCACATCGGCTCGACCGAGAAGGCCTCGGCGCTGCTCGGCTGGCACGCGCGCACCGCATTCGAGGACGGGCTGGAGCGCACCGTCGCCTGGTATCGCGAGAATGAAGCCTGGTGGCGGGGAATCCTCACGAAAGAAACCCGCGCCTTCTCGTCCTAGGCGCCGGGCCGGCTCAGCTCGGCCTGCTCGAATCTGCACGCGCGCACGGAATCTGGACGGCCGTCTGCGACCGCGATCCCGCCGCGCCCGGGTTCGAGCTGGCCGGCAGCCGCTGCATCGTCTCGACCGAAGACGAGCCGGCGATCGAGCGCCTCGCCGCCGCGCTCGATCTCGACGGCGTGATCTCACCCGGCACCGACTGGCCGGTCGCGGTTGCAGCGCGGATCGCGCAGAAGCTCGGCCTGCCCCATCCGCTTTCGCCCGAGACCGCGATGCTCGCAACGAACAAGCAGCGCCAGCGCGAGGCGCTTGCAGAGGCAGGCGTGCCCCAACCGCGCTGGGAGATCCTCGGCGAGGACGAAGGGCCGCCCAGCCTGCCGCCGCCGTTCGTGGTGAAGGCGCCCGACCGGCAGGGCCAGAAGGGGCTCTCGCTCGTCACGGCCGGCTCGGAGCTCGACGAGGCGCTGGTCGTCGCGCGCGCTGCGTCGCGCAGCGGGGCCGTGCTCGTCGAGGAGCTCGTCGACGGGCCCGAGGTGACGGTGATCGGCTTCTCCGCCGACGGCGAGTTCGTCCCGCTTGCTGTCACCGACCGGATCACCGCGGAGCCGCCCGCGTTCGGCGTTGCGCTTGCGCATGTGTGGCCCTCACCCCACGCCGAGGCTGCAGCGGAGGTCACGCGCCGTGCCGTCACGGCACTCGGGATCGAGAGCGGCCCGTCGTACACGCAGGTGCGTGTCGGCCCGGGCGGCGCGGAGGTGATCGAGGTCGCCGCGCGGCTCGGGGGTGGCCACGACGCCGAGCTCGTCGAGGCCGCGACCGGCGTCGATCTGAACGGGCTCGCACTCTCGGCCGCTCTCGGTGCCCGGCCGACCGCCGAGCAGGTGACGGCGAGCTTCAAGGAGCGGGTCGGCGGCGCCGTCACGCGCTTCCTCGTTGCGCCGCCGGGAGTGCTCGAGTCGGTCGAGGTGCCACAGGGGCAGAAAGGCGTGCTCTGGACGCGCATCTACCGCGGGCCCGGCTACGTCTTCACGCCGCTTCGGCGCGGCTCCGATCGCGCGGGCGCGCTGCTGGCGGTCGGTGCGACGCGCGAGGAGGCGGTGACGCGGGCTGAGGCGGCCGCCGAGCGCGTACGCTTCGTCACGGCCGATGCGGGCGCTCTCGTCTAAGCGATCGACCTTTCTGTCGTTCCAGCCTCCTGCCGTCGGTGACGAGGAGGTTGCGGCAGCTGCCGACGCGATTCGCTCCGGCTGGCTGACGAGCGGCCCGCGCGCGGCCGAGCTCGAGCGCCGCAGCGCCGAGTACTTCGAGGCGAAGCACGTGCTCGCGCTCTCCTCGGGCACCGCAGCACTGCACCTCGCGCTTCTGGGCGCCGGCGTGCGGGCCCGGCGACGAGGTGATCACGACCTCGCTCACGTGGCCGGCGACGGCGAACGTGATCGTCCACTGCGGCGCGACGCCGGTCTTCGCCGACATTCGCCCCGGCGATCTGAATGTCGACCCTGCGCACGTGCGTGAGCTGGTGGGCCCGAAGACGCGCGCGATCCTGCCTGTTCACCTCTACGGCCAGCCCGCCGACCTCGACCCGTTGCTCGAGCTCGGCCTGCCGGTCGTCGAGGATGCAGCGCACGCGTTCGAGTCGCGGTACCGCGGCCGCAAGATCGGCTCGATCGGCGCGGCCACCTGCTTCTCGCTGTACGCGACGAAGAACGTGGCCGCCGGCGAAGGAGGTCTGCTCGCAACGAACGACGACGCCCTCGCCGGCGCGGTCGACGACCTGCGCGTGATGCGGCGCGGGCACGGCTCGCTTGTACGACATCGCCGTACCCGGCTACAAGGCGAATCTGTCCGACGTGCTCGCCGCGATCGCGCTCGTGCAGCTCGACAAGCTCGACCGTCATCGAGCGATCCGCGAACGGCACTTCGCCGCCTACGACGAGGCGATCGCGGAGCTCGACGGAATCGATCCGGTCGCACGCGATGCACGCGACACGCATGCGCTGCACCTCTATGTCGTGCGCATCGATCCCGAGCGCGCGGGCGCGACCCGCGATGAGGTACCAGCGTGCGCTCACCGATGAGAACATCGGCACCTCGATCCACTTCCTGCCGGTGCACCTGCTCTCGGCCTACCGCGAGCGCCTCTCGCCGCGTCAGCCGCCGCTGCCCGAGACCGAGCGAGCCGGCGCCGAGGTGCTCTCGCTGCCGCTTTCGCCTGCGCACTCCGACGACGACATCCGCGACGCGATCGACGCTTTGCGCCGGGTTCACGAGCGCTTCAGCTGATGCTCCGCAATCGTTGGTTCCGTCTGGGCGCGACGATCGTCGTCACCGGTCTCGCGGCGCTCTACATCGTCACCAAGATCAACGTCGGCAAGACGGCGCACATCGTCGGCTCGGCCGAGCCTGGGCTGGCTTGCGCTCTCCGCTGTTCCTGACCATTGTCACGGTGCCGCCGCAGGCCTGGCGGTGGCGACTGCTTCTCCGCCTCCGAGGCATCGACGAGTCGCTCGGTTGGCTCACCCGCGCGTACTTCGTCTCGTACGCGGTCGGCCAGGTGCTTCCGACGGCCGTCGGCGGAGACGCCTCGCGCATCTTCGAGACGACCCGGCGCCATCCCGGGCGTGGCTCGCCGATCGCCGGATCCGTGCTCCTCGAGCGCGCCCTCGGCGGCGCGGTCACGCTCGTGTTGGCGGCGATCGGCTTGGCCCTCGCCGTCGGCCGTTACTCGATCGGCGCCTACTTCTGGATCGAAGCGCTGTTCGTCGTCCTGACGGTGCTCGCGGGCTTCGTCCTGTTCTCGCGCAGGGTGCGGCGCCTTCTGCGCTTTTGCGGTGCCCCCGCTCCGCCGTCTGCGCCTCGACCGGCCGATCCGCGCAGCGTACGAGGGCATCCACGCCTATCGGCAGGACGGGCGATCCCTCGTCGTCGTCTGCCTTGTCACGACGCTTGCGCAGGCGTCGCGAATCGTCGCGATCTGGGCCTCCGCCGAGGCCGTCGGCATCCATCTCTCGATCCGTCCGTACATCGTGCTCGGGCCCGCTCCTCTTCCTCGTGATGCTCGTGCCGTTCACGTCAACGGGCTTGGCGTGCGCGAGGCGTTCTTCGTCAGCTTCCTCGGCAATCTGCACGTCGGTGCCGACCCGGCGTTCGCGACCGGGTTTCTCTTCTTCGTGATGACGCTGGCGCTGGCGCTGCCCGGCCTGGCCGTGATCCTCTGGGAGGGCCTGCGCCGCACGCCCGCCTCCGTGCCCGATGCCTGACGACGTCTCGGTCGTCGTCGTCACCTTCAACGCGCTGCCCTGGGTCGAGCGCTGCCTCGAGTCCGTGGCAGGACACGAGACGATCGTCGTCGACCACGGCTCGACCGACGGCACGATCGACCTGGTGCGCACGCGGTTTCCGGAGGTGCGCGTGATCGAGCAGGAGAACCGCGGCATGGGCGGCGGAAACAACACCGGCATGCGCGCCGCGCAAGGCCGCTACGTCCTGCTGCTCAACTCCGATGCGTGGCTCGTCGGCGACGCGCTCGAGCGGCTCGTTGCGTATGCCGAGGCACACCCGGACGTCGCCCTCGCAGGGCCGCGGCTCGTCAACCCCGATGGCACGCTTGCAGCGCTCGGTGCGCGGCTTCCCGACGGTCTGGAGGCTCGCAACCGAGTACCTGTTCCTGCGCAAGCTCGCGCCGCGCTCGCGCGCGCTGAACGCCTTCTACGGCGGCGGCTTCCCTCACGACTCCACGCGCGAGGTCGAGTCGCTGCAGGGTGCGGTGCTGCTCGTGCGGCGCGAGGCGGCCGATGCCGTCGGCCTCTTCGACGAGGACTTCTTCATGTTCAGCGAGGAGACGGACTGGACGTACCGGTTCCGCCAGGCGGGCTGGCAGGTCGTCTTCGTCGCCGATGCCGAAGCTGTTCACGTCGGCGGGGCATCGCACGGGGGCCGGTTGTACGTCGAGAACCTGCGCGGGATCCTGCGCTTTCTCGCCAAGCACCGTGGCTTGCGCGAGGCCGAGCGCGCGCGCCGGCTGCTGCTCACTCGCCTTGCGGATTCGCGCGGTCGTCTTCCGTGGCCAGCGGCGGGCGGCCTATCGCGAAGGCGCACGCTTCCTCGCTTCCGGCGACGCACGGTCGCTGCTTCGGTGATCGACTACCTCCGGCTCGCGTTCGCGACGGCGGTCGTGTTGCTGCCCGGCTGGCTCGTCGCGCGCGCGTTCGGCCAGCGGTCTGCGTCGGCGACGGTTGCCTGGGGGCTCGCAGCGATCTTCGCCGCGTGGGCGATCGTCTTCACGGTGCACGGCTCGATCACGCTTGCGCTCGGCGTGCTCGCCGTGATCGGCGTCGCGGCGCTGATCGCAGCGTCCAGGCGTCGGCGGCCGGTGTTCGGGCGGCTCCGCGGCCAGGGCCGGCGTCTTCGCCGGCGGAGTCGTGCTCGGCGCGGTCCTCTGGCACGTCGAGGCGGTCGTCACCGGCGACGGGCTCTTCCACCTCGCCCGCGTGCGCAAGCTCGTCGACCTCGGCAACCTGCACCTGCGCACGGTCGACGAGTTCAAGGACGGCGGTCTCCACCCGGGCTACGCGTTTCCGCTGTGGCACGGCCTCGACGCGCTCGTGGCGAAGATCTCCGGGCTCGACCCGGAAATCGTCATCCGGCACGAGGCGTCGCTGCTGGCTCCGCTCGCGTGCGTCGTCGTCTGGGAGGCGGGCGTCGCCGTGTTCGACTCGGCGGCGGCCGGCTTGGCGGTGCTCGCCGCTCAGCTCGGCCTCTATTGCTTCGCCGCCGGTCACGGCGGATCGTGGACGTTGTTCGCTCTTCCTGCCACCGGAGCGAAGCAGCTGCTCGTGCCGGTGGCGATCGCGCTCTTCTTCGGATATCTGGAGTCGAGAACGCGGGCGCTTGCGCTTGCTCTCGCCGCTGCGTTCGGCGAGCTGACGCTCGTGCACGCGACCTACGCGCTCTTCGCGCTGATCCCGCTCGCCGCATACGCCGTCGTGCGGCTCGGCGGAATGGCGGCGTTCCGCAATCGCGCTTGCGGCAGCGTGTCTGCCGACGCTGGCGGCGCTGCTCTGGCTCCGGCCGCTCGCCGACGAGAGCCTCGGGCACAACCCGACGCCGGCCGCGCTCGCGGCCGGGCTGCAGAAGTATGCGAACCAGTTGCAGATCTGGTCCGATCACCGCTTCAGGATCGCGCCCGCGCTCGTCAGCCGCACCGGCGCCGTCGCCGTCGCGGCGCTCGTGCTCGTCCCGCTCGCCGGCTTCGCGTTTCGCCGTCGCTGGAGCGCGTTCGTGCTCGGCGGCACGGTCGCGCTGCTCGCGCTGCTGCTCGTGCCGACGCTCTTCGTGCACTTCTCGAACCTCGTCTCGCTTTCGCAGTCGCGGCGTGCTGCCGGCTTCGTCCCGTACTCGTTCGCATTCGCGGGCGGGCTCGCGCTGCTGGCGCGGTCGTGGCTGCTGGCGCCTGCCGCACTTGCGGCCGGGATCGTGCTGGAGCGCAAGTGGCCGGGCGACTTCGGCTACGGGCTCTGCCGGCAGCGGCCCGCGCATCGTCACGTGGATCGCCTTGATCGGCGGCGCGGCCGCGCTGGTGCTCGGCGCCGTGTTCTTCCGCCGGCGCAGTGTTCGCGAGCGGCACGGGCTTGCCGCGGTCGCGGCGGCGCTCTTCGTGCTTCCCGTCGCGGTGCACGGGTTCCGGCACTGGACGCCGCAGGTGAGCAGCGACCCGCACGCCTTGTCGCCCGCGCTCCTGCGGGAGTTGAAGCGCGTCCCCGCGCGCGCGGTGATCATCGCCTCGCCGCAGATCAGCTACCGCCTGCTCGCCGCCGCGCCGGTCTACGTCGTCGCCGCCCCGCCGGTGCACGTCGCGAACACGCGCGCGAACCTGCCGTACGTGCGCGTGAAGGAGGTCGAGGCGTGGCTTGCCGGCCGGGCGCCCGGCGTTCCGGCCAGGTACGGAGCGACCTGGGCTGTCCGGAAAGGCCACTTGTACCGGCTTCTCGGGTGAGGCATCGTGTATGGCAAGATGTATGGCGTGAAGAAGACGACCGTTTATCTGCCTCGACGAGCTGAAGCGCGACCTCGAGCGTGCTGCCGCCCAATGCCGGGCGTCAGCGAGGCCGACGCTGATCCGCAAGGGCGATCGAGCAGCGTCGTCGAGCTCGAGCTCGACGCCGAAACCGCGCAGTTCCGCTCTGCGAGCTCGGGTGATCCAACCCTCGCCGAGCGTGTCGACGAGATCCTCGCTGAGGGTTTCGGCGAGGATTGATCCTGCTCGACACGAGTGGCGCTGCTCGCGGCGATCGACGACCGCGAGCCGGCGCCATGCATGCCGTCTGCGGCTGCTCTGCGTGGAGTCGGCACTCCGCCTCGTCTCGCTCTCGCCCGTTCGTTCTGGCCGAGCTCGACTACATGGTTGCAGCTCGAGACTTGGCCCGCGAGCTCGCGTCTGATCTCCTACAAGAGGTCTCGATCGGTGCGTACCGGCTTGCGCCTTGGGCGCCGCGATGACGTTGCCGAGGCGAGAACGGTCATCGATCGCTATGCGGGACCTCGGTGTCAGCCTGGCGGATGCTTCGATCGTCGTGCTTGCCCACCGGCACGGCGCTCGACGATGTGCTTACGCTCGACGAGCGCCACTTTCGCGTCCTTCCAGGCCCGCGTCGGACCATTCCGGCTCCTCCCGGCCGACGCATGAAGGTCCTGCTCGTGACGATGTACTTCCCGCCGTCCGGCGGCGGGGGCGTGCAGCGGCCGCTGAAGATCGCGACCCATCTGCCGGAGCTCGGGATCGAGACGCACGTGCTCGCGCCCGACGACTCGAAGTGGATCCACCGCGACGAGCACCTGCCGATGCCGACGCTCGCCTGGGTGCACCGCGCGCGCTTCCTCGGCCCGCGCGGCCGCAAGCCCGCGGAGGAGCTGCACGGGATGGCGGGGCTCGAGCGCTACTCGCTCCAGCTGCAGCTCTTCGGCCGGCGCCTGCTCGTGCCCGACGAGGGCGTGCCCTGGAACATCACGGCGATTCCCGGCCGCGATCAAGATCGTCCGTGACGAGGGGATCGACGTCGTGATCACGACCTCGCCGCCCGGCTCCGTGCACCTGATCGGTGCCGCCGTCAAGGCCGCAACGAGCGCGCGCTGGGTCGCCGACCTGCGCGACTCGCTCGTCGCTCATCCGCACCGCGACTCCCAGCGCCTCGCTCGTGCGCGTGAAGGAGCAGGGCCAGCACGGCGTCGCGCGGCTGATCGCCTCGCAGGCGGACGGCGATCTCCGCCGTCTCCGAGGCGATCGCCGAGGAGATGCGCACGCGCAATCCGCACGGCCCGGTGGTGACGATCGCGAACGGCTCCGACTTCGACGACTTCAGCGGCCTCGAGTACCACCCCGGCGCGGAGCGCTTTCGGATCACGCACGCCGGCTCGTTCTTCGGCAAGCGGGATCCACGCCCGTTCCTGACCGCTCTCTCCCGCGTGGACGGGGTCGTCGCGCGCTTCGTCGGCGACTTCCGCGCCGCCGACCGCGAGTGGTCCGACGAACATCCTCGGCGACCGGATGGAGCTGATTCCCTACGCGCCGCACCGCCGCTCGCTGGCGCTCCAGCGCGACTCCGAGGCGCTGCTGCTGCTGATTCCCGAGGCCGGCGGCCGCGGGCGCGGCGTGCTCTCCGGGAAGGTGTTCGAGTACCTCGCGGCCGAGCGGCCGATCCTCGCGCTCGTTCCGCCCGACGGCGCGGCGGCGCGAGCTCCTGCGCGAGACCGGGGTGGGACGTGATCGTCGCGCCCGACGACATCGACGGGATCGCCCGCGAGCTCGAGGCGATGCGCGATCGCTGGCGCGCCGGCAAGCTCGAGCCGGTGCAGCTCTCGGAGGAGTGGAAGCGAAAGCTCTCGCGGCGTGCCCGCGTGCAGGATCTCGCCGACCTGCTGAATCGGATCACCGGATGACCCTCCGCAGCATCACGAGCTTCTCTCTTCCTCGCGACGATCTTCTGCTGCACCTTCGAGAAGGTGCACTGGAACTTCGGCGGCGCCGTGTCGCTGGCGGACGTGCTCGCGATCTGCTTCCTGATCTCGTACGCGATCGCTGACGCGGCCGCGTGTGCCCGCGAACGACCGCGATCGCTGCTCGGCTTCTTCGGTGCGTTCGTGCTCGTCTACCTGATCGGCTTCTACAACCTCGAGACCTCGCGACGCGCTCGGCGCAGTTCGAGAAGGGGCTTCGTCAAGTTCGTGATCCACTTCGTCTTTCTGGCAGCGGCCGTCGCGTGGCTCTGGCGCCGCGGCCAGACGTACTACTGGCGCACGCTCGCGCTGGTTCTGCGGCGGCGTCGCGTTCAACGCGGCCTACGGCGTCGTCGCAGCTGCTCGTCGCGCGCAGCGGCGGCAACCTCGACTCGTACCTGCTCTCGCCGCTCACCGGCGGCGCGAGCAAGATCAACGTCTACGGCGCGGTCGAGGGCGGCGAAGGTCTTCCGGCCGAACGCGCTCACCGGCGACCCGAACCACCTCGGGATCATGCTGATCGTGCCGCTGCTCGTGCTCACGCCGATCTACCTGCGGCTCGAGCGCGGCCATCGGCTGCGCCGCCGGCTCGCGATCCTGATCGGCTTCCTCTTCCTCGTCGAGCTCGCGACGCTCTCGCGCAGCGGCCTGCTCGGGCTCGGCGTCGGCGCGATCGTGCTCGCGCTGCCCTACCGCCGCTACCTGTGGTCGCGCGCGCTGCTCGCCCCGCTCGCCGGCGCGCTCGCGGTGCTCGGCGTCGTCGTTCTCACCCGCGCTGCATTTCTTCGAGGTCGTGCTGCGCTCGCGCGTCAACACGAGCGGCGGCTCCCAGTCCGCGCACTTCGAGGTCTACAGCTTCATCCCGCAGATCCTGCACTCGCCATCCGCTGTTCGGCCTCGGGCTTGAACAACTTCTCGGTCTACTACGAGTTCGTCACCGGCAAGACGAACTGGGGCCCGCACTCGTTCTACGTCTCGCTGGTCGTCGAGACCGGCCTCGTCGGCACGGCGCTGTTCGCGTCCTTCCTCTTCTGGGTGTTTCGCGCGGCTGCGCGCGCTCGCGAGGCAGCTCGGCCGCGGCTCTCGCAGCTGCGCACGATCCGCTCGCCTCGCGCGTGCGGCCGCTCGCCTGGGGGCTGACGGCGGCGCTCGCCGGCACGATGGCCGCGAACGTCTTCTACCTGACGATGCAGTTCTATTACTTCTACGCGTTCCTGGCGCTTGCGCTCGCCGTGCCGCTCGTCTTCGCGACGGCCCAGAGCGAGAGCCCGACCGGCAGTCGGCAGCGGGTCGAGCCGCCGCAGCACCGGCACGAGCCGGTCGTAGACGGCGAGCCCGCGGTACGACATGTGCTCGCGTGCGGCGGATGCGCGCCTGCACGAGCCAGCCGAGCGCGCCGACCGGGTTCACGTGGCGCAGCACTCGACGTCGCGAGCCCGGCCTCGCTCGAGCTTCGCGCGCGAGCTCGCGCTTCGCGTAGCGGCGCTCGTGCCCGAACGCGCGTCGAGCGAGCCGTAGAGCGCGCGGATGCGCCGGCACGAGCAGGAGCAGCGCTCCGCCCGGAGCGAGCAGCTCGCGGAAGCGGCGCAGCGTCTCCTCGTCGTCGGCGATGTGCTCGAGGACGTTGAAGCAGACGATCGCGTCGAACGGCCCCTCGACCGCTGTCGCGTCGCCCTCGACGATCGTCGACGCCTCGGATGCTGCTGGCGCAGCATCGCGGCGAGCTCGGCGCTCGGGCTCGAGCGCGACGACCTCGTCGGCGAGCGGCAGGAGCGCGACGTGTGCGTGCCGATCCCGGCGCCGACGTCGAGGACGCGCCCGTGGATCCAGGCGCGCGCCGCGGTCGACGACCCAGGCGTTGTAGGCCTCCGCCCCCGCCATCGCGTCGAGGTCGTGGGCGAGGGCGTCGGCCACGCCTGGGAGGATACGGGGCGTGCACGTCTGCGTCCTGACAACCTCGTACCCGCGCTCGGCAGGCGGACGTCGCCGGCCGGTTCGTCGCCGAGGCCGTCGAGCATCTTCGCGCCGCGGGCGTCGAGGTCGACGTCGTCTCGCCCGCGAGCTTCCGTCACTTCGGGATCGCGTACGGCGACGGGATCGTGCAGAACCTGCGCGCGCGGCCGTGGCTCGTGCTCGCTGCTGCCTGCTTTCCTCGTCGCGTTCGCGCGCGCGGCGCGGCGAGCGGCACGCGGCGCCGACGTCGTCCATGCGCACTGGATTCCCGTCGGGGATCGCCGCGCTCGCGACCGGCAAGCCGTTCGTGCTCCAGGTGTGGGGGACGGACGTCGAGCTCGCGCGGCGCGCGCCGTGGCTCGCGCGTCCGTTGCTGCGCCGCGCGCGGCTTGTGATCGCGGCGTCGTCGTATCTCGCCGCCGAGGCGACGCGCGCTCGGCGCGCGCGAGGTGCGCGTGATCCCGAACGGCGTCGAGATCCCCGAGCACGTCGGCGAGCCGGACGACCCGCCGCACGTTCTCTTCGTCGGCCGCCTTTCCGAGGAGAAGGGGATCCTCGAGTTCCTGGAGGCGACCGAAGGGATGCCGCGCGTGATCGTCGGCGACGGCCCGCTGCGCGACCGGGTGCCGGAGGCGGTCGGCTTCGTGCCGCACGCCGAGCTCGGCCCGTACTACGAGCGCGCCGCGGTCGTCTGCTGTGCCGTCGCGGCGCGAGGGCTACGGCGTCGTCGCGCGCGAGGCGATGGCGTACGGCCGGCCGGTGGTCGCGACGCGCGTCGGCGGGCTATTGGATGCGGTCGAGGATCACATAAGCGGTTTACTCGTCGAACCGGAAGGGTTGCCTGCCGCGCTGCAGCGCCTGTTGGGTGACGCGGCACTGCGCCACCGGTACGGCTCGGCCGCTCGGGAGCGTGCCCGCGAGGTGTATTCGTGGTCCGCCGCGATACCGATGCTTGCATTTCAGCTCTCTCGAGCCTCACGGCCTGGTTCGTAAAGGGTGCCGGACGTCTCGTCGAACGGCCACTCGGGAGCGCCTCCGCATCGCCGCGCGAGAGCTGCCACACGCGCTGGCTACAATCCGCCCCCGTAATGCAGGCTTGCACGATCATCGCGCGCAACTACCGTGCGCACGCCCGCGTCCTGGCCCGATCGTTCGTCGAGCATCATCCTGGTGCCACCTTTTCGACGTTGGTCCTCGATGGGTCTTCCGAGGACAGTGATCTGTTTGGACCGCACGACCGAATCCTCTCGCCGTACGACATCGGCATCGATCGTGCCGAGGTCCACCGAATGGCCGGCATCTACTCGTTGACCGAATTTGCGACGGCTGTTAAGCCTTGGCTGCTGCGAACACTGCTCGATGAAGACGACGTGGTCCTTTATCTCGATCCCGACATCCAGGTGTTTGCGCCTCTCGATGACCTTGCCCAGAAGGCTCGCGAACACGGCATTGTCCTGACCCCTCACACGCTTGTCCCGATCCCGCGCGACGGCAAGGATCCCACCGAGACCCTGATTCTGCGCGCCGGGATGTTCAACCTCGGATTCATAGCGGTCGGCCGCGGTGCCGAGTCGTTCCTGAACTGGTGGTCCGAGCGACTCGCTCGGGAGTGCGTCATCGCCCCGGAGCAGGGTCGATTCGTCGACCAACGGTGGGTGGATTTCGTTCCGAGTCTGTTCGATCACGCCGTCATGCGCGATCCTGGGCTCAACGTCGCTTGGTGGAATCTGGCAGGGAGAAAAGTTTCGTTCAATGGTCGCTGGGAAATCGATGGTGCGCCGATCCGGTTCTTCCACTTCAGCGGCTACAGTCCCGACGCTCCGCGACAGATCACAAAGCACGCCGGTCTTCCGCGGGCTCAGCTGAAGGATGTAGTCGACCTGCGCGAACTTTTCGCGCAGTACGCAGAGCAGCTTCGCACCGAGTGTTTCGAAAAGTGGAGGAGAGAGCGGTACCGGTTCGATACGACGTCGCTTGGGATCACGTTCGAGCCTAAGCTTCGGACACTGTTCGCGGAGGCCGTTCGACGGGCGGAAGAGAACCATTTGCCGTTCCCGCCCGATCCATTCGACCCTGGAGAAGCCGATGCCTTCGCAGACTGGCTGCTCGGCAAGGAAGACATCCGCTCGAGGCCGGTTGGCGTCAATGTCGCCGGTTATTTCCGAACGGAGTCGGGAGTTGGAGAAGCGGCACGACAACTTGCACGTGGTGCGGCGGACGCTGGGATTCCGTTCACGACGTACACGTACACGAACGCCGTAAGCCGTCAGGACCATCCCTTCAACGATGTGGTTGCTTCCGGTGGTCCGTTACGACGTGAATGTCGTTTGCGTAAACGCAGACCAGCTACCGGTGTTTGCCGAAGACGTCGGGAGCGATTTCTTTCGCGATCGCTACTCGATCGGAGTCTGGTTTTGGGAGGCGCCCACTTTTCCCGTGGCCATGCACGGTGCCTTCGACTGGGTCGACGAAGTTTGGGTAGCGAGTGAATACGTGGCAGATGCAATCTCCGGGGTGACCTCGAAACCCGTCAGGATCTTTCCGCTACCAGTCGAGGTTCCCGCAGAACCCCACGTCGCGGTGGAGCGGCCACTCGGCCTTCCGGATTCGTTCATGTTCTTCTTCTCATTCGACTTCCTCAGCGTTTTCGAACGGAAGAACCCGCTTGCCATCATCTCTGCCTTCACCTCTGCGTTCGCCGATGGAGAAGGACCGATCCTTGTCATCAAAAGCATCAACGGCGACCGCGATCCAAGACATCTTCAAGAACTCAAGAACGCGTCGTCCTCCCGGCAGGACATTCATATTGTTGACACCTATCTCTCGAGCGAGGAGCGGAATGCTCTGATGGCGTCGTGCGATTGTTACGTTTCGCTCCATCGCAGTGAAGGATTCGGGTTCACCATGGCCGAGGCGATGGCGGCAGGGAAGCCGGTAATTGCGACGGCTCACGGAGGGAACACGACGTTCATGACGGCCGAGAACAGCGTGCTCGTGCCGTTCGAGCTGATTTCGATCCCGGCGCACGCGAAACCGTATCCGATCGACGGTGTCTGGGCGGACCCCGACGTCGAGGTCGCCGCGGACTTCATGCGACGTGTTTATCGAGATCCCGATAGTTTCGAAGCGATCCGGATTCGCGCGCGTGAGGACATCCAACGACACCATTCGCCGACTGCAACGGGCGAGTTCATGCGCGCGCGCTTGGAGAAGATCCGCGTCGCTCGCGCCGTTGAGCGGGTGTACGGCTTGGATCTGTCCGACCGCGCCGCACGAAGGGCACCTGCACTTGTCCGCGCCGAGGCTGCACTCGCGGGCGGCGTCGGCCACCAATTCGTAGGAAAGCCTGATCGGGGGAGACCGATCACTTTCGTCAGGCGCGTGCTTCGGCGCATCCTCTGGCCGTTCCTCGCAGGCCAGAACGAGATCGACCGGACGCTGATCGACGTGCTTCGTGATCTCGACTCCCAGTTTCATCTGCACACGATGCGCATCGCCGATCTCGAACGTAGATCCGACCCCGCCGATGTCGCCGCTATCGATGATCGGTTGGCCCTCATCGAGGCGCGGCTAGCCGCAATCAGCGAGCGATCGGGCATACCGACCGGCGGCTCGTCGTGATGCCAGAGCACGTGGCGGTCATTTCGGACATCGTGTGAGGCTCACGCGCAGTGGTGTTCTGCGCCCGCTCGGGCGCAGGTCATTGACGTTCCCGCTCGTATGCGCGATCGCGGCCTTTGCCGTGTGTTGGGCGGTGCTCTCGTCGGCGGACCGTCCAGGGCACGCGGTCGTCCAGCTCGACCTAACGTTCAGCAAGAGCGCTTGCTGCAGCATGGCAATCTGGCTCAACGGTCAATCGAGCGGTCCAACGGCTGTCGAGACGATCGTGCCCGGTTCGCGCCACACCTACACGGTGGCAGTCGACGCGCCTCGGATCGACCGCCTTCGCGTCGACTTCGGGTCAGTACCTGGGAGCACGATGGTCGTGCACGCTGTTGCGGTCACGAGCGGAGGTCGGCAGCTCGACGTGCTCCCTCTCTCAGAGGTTGCAAGCTTTGCCGTGTATCGCGCCGTCCAAGTGCCGGTGAAGGACGGAGTCGAGTTTCGCGCTTCCGAATCGACGCCGTCGATCGATCAATTCATCCACCTGACTACGCACCGAGGTGCGCTCAGGGCCGACCTCGTGAAGCTCACAGGGAAGCCTCTCGACACGTTCGTGCTGGTCATCCTCATCGGTGTCGTCCTCGTGGCGATCTTGTCGATTGGGTCGAGGTTGCACGCAGGGCTCGTCGTGGCTCTGGCCCTTGCCGGAGTCCTCATCCTCCAGCTTCCCTCCCTCACTCGTCGCCTGCATCCCTCATCGGACGTGACGCAGGCCGTCGGTCGAACCGGTTACTTTGGTGTTCCAAAATCCCGCGATCTGGCCGAGCTTGTACTGACCGCCGTGATTGCGCTTCTGGTTCCTCTCCTCTTGGCATTCGGATCCTCGAGGAGGTTGCGCTCATCGGGAACGCTAGAGCCATATGCGCAGACCGGGTTGCGGTCGAACCACCCGACGCTGAGGCAGTGGCTTCTCCCTGGCGTATCCGTCGGGTTCATTGCCCTGTTCTTCGCCCCCGATCTCCGTGCCCAGCTTGCGGCAGCTCGTTCGATCTCCTACTCCGCCGATTGGGACCAGACGAATCTCACGTTCTGGCAGTTCCTGGTCACGAAGGGCCTCGTTCCGATGAAGGACTTCTTCTATCCGTACGGGTTCCAGTATCTCTTCACCCAGAGCGAATTGTGGGGGCCGCTTATCTCCTACGCAAGCTTTCTTGCCTTCTGGGTCTACGTGATCGTGGGGTTCTTCCTCTTCCTGTCGCGAGTCGTGCCCTCGCGCACGCTTGTCGTCCGATTCGCGGTGGTGGCAGGCATCCTGATCACTGCCGTTGTCGGAGGTGTTGCACCGCTCGAGTCCCGCTACATCGGCGCCCTCGGCCTGGTCCTCGTGTTCGCGTCGATCGAGCCGGAAGCCATGATGTTGGCGCCCCGGCGGCTCCTGTTTGTGGTCGCTGCACTCCACTTGACGCTATTCGAGCCGGCCCAGGTGGGATACGCCACGCCCGCGATTGCCTTGATCGCGCTCGTGGACCTCGCCGAGATCCGAACGAGGGGTAGACGCATTGTTGCCAAGGCGGCTGCGCGAGCGATTGCGATCTGGGGAGCCCCGGTCGCCCTCGCGGCGGGGATCTTCGCGCTGAACGGGCAGCTGCATGGGCTCACGACGTTCTATGTAACGCAGCTGCGAGCCGGGGCGGCCGCGTGGGGTTCGATCTCAACACTTGATCAATGGGTCCGGCACCCTGCGAACCTGGCCGGCTTCGTCTACTGGGGTGCGACCGCTTCGCTTGCTCTGGGTGTGTGGGGGATGGTGGTGTATCGGGGTGAGAAACGGCTTGCACATGCAGCCGTCGCCGCTTGCGGAATCCTGTCGTTTGCGATGCTGCAGAAGCAGGTCCTGCGGCAGGGCATTGAATCGGCGATCTGGCTGCCCGCCGTTGCTGGTCTTCTTCTTTGGGCAGTCGTTGAATTGGGGCCCGGCATGGTCCGCCGCTGGTGTGCGACGACAGCCATCGTCGGGGTGCTTCTTGCACTCGGGGTGGCCGATGGAAGTTTTAGGACCGGTCTGCGGACGTTGGCCGATGGCCCGAGGAGCGTCGACAGGACGATTCGGGCACTCGTCGGCGATCGAGGGGCATTTGCAAACGCGGCGAAGGGCCGCTTCGCTCCGTCACGGTTCGCCGCGCGCGCGACCTACCAGCCGGTAGTTACCGCTTTGCGTGGCGATTCCGTGTTTCACACCGGTCGTTTGTGGGTGATGGGGGACGACAAGACGATCGAGATGATGCTCAATAGACCCAGTCCGTATTACTTCAACACGTTCTGGGAGGCGTCGCCTG
The DNA here is from genome assembly GCA_963761365.1 of uncultured Actinomycetes bacterium. Classification (GTDB taxonomy): domain Bacteria; phylum Actinomycetota; class Thermoleophilia; order Gaiellales; family Gaiellaceae; genus PALSA-600. The sequence continues at coordinate 148,847 of CAVXHB010000005.1, forward strand.
TCAACCTCCAATCGGAGTTCGTTGGCGAGCTCGAGAAACGACTGCCGGCAGTCGCGGTGTGGAACCCGCAGGAGTCGTCGTTCGACGGAGTGCCAAATGTCGTTCGTGTTCCGCTCATCTACCAATGGGCTATTGCCCACCTAGTGCCGGTCAGGACGGTGTCACCGTTCGAGATCCTCCATTTGCGGAAGTCGGACGAAACGATCCCGCTCGCGTGGTGGCGCGCCCGTCTCGGGGACGTAGTCGAGGAGGGGGATGTCCCGGGTGAGACCCATCTACCAAAGCGCTTGTGCCGGCCGTCCGACGTGCCGGCGTCCTGCCGCACATTCGTGGACGTGGAGTTTCGTCGGACGGCTCCACCTTCGTTCGACGTCAAAATGCGCGTCGATGGCCTTCGCTTTGGCGCGGCCGCCACGACGCTCCCTGGCACTCGGACCTACGTCTTCGACCTCGAACGACTTTGGTTCTGGGGTGCAATGCCGTCCGCTGCAGAGAAGGTCGTCCTCACGCGCCAGCTATCGGGTGCGAAGGTTCGAATCGTCAGACGACAGGTATCGCCATCTGACCTCTACTAGCGCGATTGTGGTTACTCGCGCTCGACGATCATGATGAGATTTTCAGCGGCAGTGAATCGCGTGGCCGCGATGACAGGGCCCGCAATCCGAAGGAGCGTTCGACTCGTGGCGCTGCTCCCGCGTGTCCAGATCGTGTGCAAGTCAAATGCCTCAAGCGTGTATGAATCAACCACTCGCAGCTGCGCAGAACGCAGCATGTGTATCAGCGCTTCCGGTGTTGGGTAGTAGCGATGCATGTTCGGATTGTGCGTGTACCAAAGTTCTTCCATCAGCTCGGGTCGACCCAAGCGGCGAGCGAACATTGAGCCGAGCTTGTACATACGTCCCGCAGCATTTGGGACAGCGATTATCCCTCGACCGCCCGGTTCGAGAAGGCTGCGCACGTCGTCCAGCGCCGCGAACGGATCTCGAAGGTGTTCGAGCACATGCCAGAGTGCTACCAGCCGAAACTGATCGGATGACCGCGCAGCATAAGCCTGGAGTGTCGCGGATGTGATTCGGCTCTCGAGCTCGGGGTGATACTCCATTGGGCTCGGCTCCAACCCGTGGCAGTCGAGGCCGAACTCCGCGCCCACTTCCAGCATCCATCCATACGAAGCACCGATGTCGAGTAGGCGCGTTCCGGGCTGAGGTGCCAGCTTCGCAAGCACCCGTCTGTACTGACGCCTCCGAAACGGAGCAAAGTACGCCACGTACTTCCCCTCATCGAGGTCCTCGTGAAATGCCGTCCTGCTCCTCACTTACGCTGTCGTCGCGCACGATCTGAAGCCCACACGCTGCGCATGACGACACGTCGCCCCGGGAGAGGCGGAAGACGCGACGCAGCATTAGTGCCGAGCAGGCAGGACACAACTCTGCCGCCGATATCCGGCTCGGTACTTAGGTGACCACTGACACTCAAACGCATCGTAGCCCCGGCTCGAAACGCGCGCCAGAGGCAGAGACGTCGATCCGGGCCGGCGGGTATCCTCGACGCATGAACGTGCTCGTCGTCGGCGGCGCCGGCTACATCGGGGGTTGGCTTACCGATTGCGTTCGTGATGACGGTCACGAGGTGCGGGTATTCGATGTCCTTCTCTATGAAGATCAGTACCTAAAGGACATCGACTTCGTCCCACGGGAACGTTCTCGACAGGCCGGCGCTCGCGCCGCAGCTGAAGTAGGCTGATGCAGTGGTCTGGTTGGCTGCGATGGTCGGCGACGGCGCTTGCGCCCTGGATGCAGACCTGACACGTGCGATCAACGTCGACTCGGTCCGTTGGCTTTCGGAGACGTTCGACGGCCGCATCGTCTTCATGTCCACCTCTCGGTCTACGGTGCACAGGAAGGACTCCTCGCCGGAAGAATCGACGCTGAACCCGCTGTCGCTGTATGCGGAGACAAAAACCGAGGCGGAGTG
>CAVXHB010000006.1:0-104210 GCA_963761365.1 uncultured Actinomycetes bacterium
GATCGATGACTCATGGCCGTTCACGAATCGTCTCGAGGAACATGACACCCGGCATCTTCTGTTGATCGGGCCGTGGCTGCGCGTCGGCGGTGCCGACAAGGTCAATCTTGATCTGCTCGACCAGCTGGCGACCCGAGGCTGGAACATACCGCCAGCGTCGCGACGACCATCCCGGCGCAACACGATTGGCTCTCTCAGTACGCGGAACGGACGCCGGACATCTTTCCCCTGCACCAGTTCCTGCGACGCGTCGACTATCCACGCTTTCTCGCGTACCTCATCGACTCCCGCCGCCCCGACGTCGTGCTCTTGAGCAACAGCGAGCTCGCATGTATCGCCTCCTGCCCTATCTCCGGTCAACGTCCCGTAGCACGACCTTCGTCGACTACTGCCACAGTGAGGCCGAACACTGGAATGAGGGCGGTTATCCCCGTTTCTCCATCGAATATCACTCGCAGCTGGACTTGACGATCACAGCGTCATCCCACTTGCAATCGTGGCTGATCGAGCGGGGCGCGGAGCCCGATCGCGTTGCGGTCAGCTATGCGAACGTCGACGCCGCGCGTTTGAAGCCCAATCCCGCCGGCCGCGCTCGGGTTCGGCGGGAGCTCGGGATTGGGGACGACGAGCCAATGATCCTCTTCGCGGGACGGGTCTCGGAGGAAAAGCAGCCGGCGGTGCTCGCCGAAACGTTGAGCCTGCTCGCCGGTCAGGGGTGCCGTTTTACCGCGGTGATCGCAGGCGGGGGGCCGGACCTTGCCTGGCTCGGGGGATACATCAGGGCGCGCGGGCTGCAGGGCCGGGTCCGCCTGCTCGGTGAGGTTCCCCATGTACGGATGATCGCCGTGATGCAGGCGGCAGACGTCCTGTTCCTGCCGTCACGATTCGAAGGCATCGCACTCGCGCTGTACGAGGCGATGGCCTGCGGCGTCCCGGTGGTGGCTGCCGCCGTCGGCGGCCACGCCGAGCTCGTCACGCCGGACAGCGGCATCCTGATCGGCCGCTCGATGCCCTCAGAGGAAGCAGCTCGGTACGCAGAGGCGTTGCGCGCGCTGATCACGGATGGGAACCGCCTCGTAGCGATGGGCAAGAACGCGCGCGAACGGATTCTGGCGCAGTTCGACCTCCCGCGAATGGGTGCGCGGATGGAGGAGCTGTTCGACCACGCCGTCGAGCTCCACCGCGCCAAGCCGCGGGCCACAGTTCCGGCCGGGGTGGCTCATGCCGTGGCTACGGAGGCGATCGAGTTGACGAGGCTCGCCGAACTTATCGACTGGCTCTGGGTGGAGCGCCACGAGCGAGTCGCGCGAGCCGGCGGCCTGCGGGATCGCGCGTATCTCCGGCTACGCAGCCTCGCGGGTCCGCTCTACCGGTACGGGCTCGCCCGCGGCTGGATCTGGTTGCCGAGCGTACGAGATAGGCTGCGTCGCGTTTTGCTCGGTACGCCGTGAACGAGGAAATGCTGGTGGGCGTGACCGGCGCGACCGGTTTCCTCGGGCAGCGTCTCCTTCGCCATCTCACGGGATGTGGGCTGCGAAGTACGTGCGCTCAGTCGCAGCCTCTCGACGGAGTTGGTGGAACGCCCAGGTCTCGAATGGTTTCAGGGCGACTTGAGCTCGGCACGAGATTGCGCCGTTTTCGTCGCCGATCTCGACGGAATCGCACACCTCGCCCACGCCAATACGCCCGTCACGTCCGATCGCGACCTCGTCAGCGACGCGGCGCTGAACCTGCTGCCCTCGCTCACGCTGCTCGAGGCGATCCGTTCCGCCGGGACCGCGCCGCATCTCGTCTATGCGGGAAGCGGCGGAGCCGTCTACCGGCCGCCGACGCCGCGACGGCCGCTCGACGAAAGCGCTCCGACCGCGCCACTCTCGTCCTACGCGATTCAGAAGCTGGCATTTGAGGACTACCTCCGCCTCGGCACCAGGGAAGGCTGGTTGACGGCGACGTCGCTCCGCATTGGCAACGCGGCACGGAGCTCTGCTCAATCCGGAGCGCCTGCAGGGGTTCATTGGCGTCGCGCTCCACGAGCTCGCTGCGGCCCGGCCGATTCGCGTCTTCGGCGATCTGGACAACGTTCGCGACTACGTTCACCTCGACGATATCGCGCGCGCATTCGAGCTTGCACTGCGCCATCGGCCAGGGGCCTTCGAGGTTTACAACATCGGTTCCGGCGAGGGCTTCTCGGTGAAGGAGCTGATCGCCATTCTCTGTCAAGTCGCGGCCGTACCTCCCGCATTCGAGCTCGATGCGAGAATTCCGGAGCCGTGCTCGCCATCTGCCGCAGTGGGTGGTTCTCGACGCAGGTAAGGCGCAGCGTGAGCTCGGGTGGAAGGCGGAGACCGAGCTTCTCGACGGCATCCGCTCGATGTGGGAGCAGCGGCAGCAATGACGGTCAGCGTCCTCCTGCCCGTCTACAACGGTGCCGCCACGTTGCGCGAAGCAGTCGATTCGATCCTCGCCCAGGAGGACATCGAGCTCGAGCTGCTCTTGATCGACGACGCATCCAGCGACGAGTCAGCGGCGATCGTTTCCGACTACGCGTTGCGGGACGACCGGGTGACCGCGATCGTGCACGAGCAGAACTGCGGCCTTGCTCCTACGCTCAACGAAGGGCTGAGCTCTGCTCGTCGATGAGCTCGTCCCACGGATGGATCAGGACGACATCTCGATGCCGGGCCGGTTACGCGCGCAGGTCGAGTTCATGCGCTCTCGGCCGGAGATCGTGCTCGCGGGTAGCTTCGTCTACCACATGGGAGCTGACCGAAGCTCCGATCGTCTGGTAGAGCTGCCGATGACACCCCGCCAAGTGGCCGCGAGCCTTCAGCGGGAGAACTGCCTCTATCACCCGGCGGTGATCCTCCGCCGCTCGACCGTCCTCGCAGCCGGCGGATACAGGGAAGAGTTCCGGAACGCGGAGGATTACGAGCTGTGGCTTCGATTGGCGCGTCGGCACGACCTTGCGAACATCGCCCAGCCGCTACTTCGGTACCGGTTCTCCGTCTCGGGCATGACGCTCGGTCGCAAGTGGGAGCAACTTCGCTATGTGCGACCTTGCGCAGGAGATGCATCGAGAACCCGGCGTCTCGCTCGCCGAGGCCGAACGACGCGCCGACGCGCGTCTGCTACAGGTCGACCGCCGGTGGTTCATGAAGCAGGTTGCATCAGGCACCGTGGACGAGCTCGTCCGTCTGCATTTGTGGAGTCACGGGCGTCGGTTGGTCAGGGCATTCGTCAGAGAGATCGGCGGTCGGGAGAGCGCGCGGCTCTACTGGCGGCTCCTGACTGCACAGGCGCGACGACGCGCGAGGATGGAATCGATTCTGGCCAGTCTGTCGGGGGAGAGAACGACGCGGCCGTAACCAGACCGTCCGTCTTGGACGTGGCCTGGGTGAAGAAGCGACTCGACGGTCGTACTCGACGGCGCCGACACGCACGAGGCGATTCTTCGAGGCGACATCGGTGAGCGTTTCTGCCTTTGCTCGCATACGCTCGATGGACGTCGCCTCCGCAATCTCCTGGATCGCCTCGGGCTCGACGTCCATTTCGAGGTATACCGCTACTCGCTCGATGGTCTTCGCCGGCGAGTCGACGATGGACTCGTAGTCGAGGATCAGCGCGGTCCTGTTTTCCCGATGGAAATCCTCGAGCTTGAGCGAGGCTTCGATCGATTGAAGCGCCTGTTCGAAACCCACACCCCACATCCGCATGGACGAGGCGACGGCATCGGCGATGTCTCGTCGTGCGTGTAGATCACCTTCGCCCTTCCGCTCAGCGCCAGAGCTCGACCGAGCGGGTCGAGCGAATGACATTTGATGACTACGGCCCCGGCCGATCGGGGCACTTGGCTCAAGAACCGGGCAATCCATTCGTCGTAGCCGCCTCGGGCGGGGCGCCCATCCTCGGCGCGGCGCAGGAGCTCCATCACCACGTTGAACGACCAGGTCGAGGCACTTCGAGCCATCCCGTTGCAGATGACGATCCTCGCGAAACCGCCGGCGCCCGAGCGCAGGGTCTTCGCGTCGATTCGTCCGCGCGCTCGGCGGAGGCTCCGCGCATCCCTGTTCCCGTCGGGCGTGGGCCAACGCAGGCCGCACAGGGCCGCCGCGCGTGAGATGTCCACGGGAGAATCCTCGTGGTCGACGGTGGCCGTGGTGTTGGCCAAGCTGGTCGTAATCCGATGCTCCGCGGCGCCGTGGCGGACGAAGTGAAGGAGAGGGTTGACGCCCGCCTGAGCGACATCCGGGTACTGCGACAGGTAGACGTGTGTCGAAGAACGGCGACGGGTCTCTCAGCTCGCGGAAGCCGTGATGGACGTAATGCGCAACCGGGTCGATCTTGGCCGCTCTGACGTCCGGGTACGCCTCGAGGTACCACTCGGCAAAGAACATCCCGGAGCGCTGCAACCCGCGCTCCGCGAACTTCTGCGAGATCGAAGACAAAATCTGCTTCGGTTGCCGCGTCCTACGGATTGCAGGTCCCCCGTGCGTGGTGTGCGTTGGCAGAATCACCCGTATGAGCGGCGATGTCCACGCAACCAGCTGGATCAGCTCGAACGCGCGAAGTGGGCGAACGTCACGATCGGCCCGATGGCGGTGATTCACGACGGTGTCGAAATCGGAGAGGAGCCTTCGTCGGTTCGCACGTCATCCTGGGTGAGCCGACCGCCGACCTCTATCGCGACCCTTCGTACATGGCGGGGCCACGCGTCGTGGGAAAGAACGCGGTCACTCGCAACCATTCGGTCATCTATTCGGATGTCGCGATCGGGGACGACTTCTCCTCGGGTCATCACGTCACAGTTCGCGAGGGGTCCGCTCTCGGTAAGAACGTGCAAGTTGGGTCGCATGCCGATCTTCAGGGTAACTTGCGGATCGGCCACCTCGCACTCTCATGCTTCTCGTTCTCGGAACCCTCGCTGTCGGCGCAGCCTCGTTCGTTATCGAGCGCGAGTGGTGGCCACGTCCACGGGGACTGACGCGTTGAGGCCGTCGCATGCAACGACCGAGCTCCTGGTCGAACCTGCTTCTTCGGGGTGAGGCGCTCAGTCGACGAGCGGCTCGCGACTCGCGATCAGCTCCCAGGCGCTCACTGCAGGCAAGCGGTCGATCGAGACCCAGCCGAACTGATCCTGCGCGGCCTGCCGCACCGTGCGCATATCTTCGAGCTCGTACTGGCTCCAGAGCGGAGCGTCCGTCACCTGTCCGGTGAGATAGAGCGATGCTGCCCCGAGGAACCGCCTCTCCGCAACGAAGCTCTGCAGCGCCGTCGGTGTCTCAGAGAGTGCGAAGGTCGAGAGGAACAGATCGCACGGAGTTTCGATTGTCTCCATGAACTGAACCGGGACGAGGTTGACCGCACCGGGTTCCAACCGCACAGGCGCATGCGTGTGGGCGCGGGTGGTGAGACCGCTCGCCTCCAAGAACGCGTATTGCAGGACGAGCAGCTCGGGAAGGTCGAAGATGACGCAGGTCGGCCTCGGCGACAGCAGCGTCTGCAGGATGTGGCACATGTGCCCGTAGCCCCCACCGAATTCGAAGACGATGCTTGGAGTCGGAAGCTGGCGGCGCATTCGGGCGAAGTAATACAGCTTGTTCAGACTGGCAACCGACATCCCAAGGGCCTCGCAGTCGGCGATGGGACTTCCAACCGGCGACTCGCGATAGCTCGCGCACAGCGACCGCACCGCCGACGGCGAGTTCTCGATGTACGCGAGAGCTGCTTCTTCGAGTTCCCCGAAGCCCGTTCGGTAGAGCATGTGCCGGACGATTTGGGCGGTAAGGAAGTCGAACGGGATGCCGTCGGCCACGAGATCGGCGAAGTCAGAACGTGCGTCGACCCAGAGAGGGTGGAGGAATTGGCCGGGAGCTCGAGTGCGTTCCAGGTCGCGTACAGCTCGGCGGCAGAAGGCTGAATCCGTCGAAACCTCCGGATCGCGGCGCCTGGTCGTTTGCGCCGGATCACGGCAGCTTCTCTCGCAACAGCCTGAGCATGGGAGCGATCGCCTGACCCGGTCGTCGGGTCTGCAGGGCATACCGGATGGCGCGGCGGTCGAGCGTGGCAGGCTGAAGGGATGCGGCACGCAACCGGCCCGAAACCGAGGCGAGCACCTCGGCCGCCCGGCGCGGGTCGACCTTCTCGATCATGCTCGACCATTCGAGTGCTGCCTGGGCGATCGCCTGAAAGATGGTTTCGTTCGTCAGTCCTAGGCTGAGCAGAAACGGGACGTCCGCGGTCGGAGGGAGATTCGGCTCATGTCCGGTTTCGCGGCGCACTCTCGCCATCGTTCGTGCGGCAAGTGCCGCGACCGCCTGGTCCTCGATGTGCGCGGCGCTCACCTGGCCAGCATGCACCCTGTACCTCGTCAGCACTGTGGCGAGGTTCGCGACGCCCCCATGCTCGGCGATGCGCAGCCACAGGTCGTAGTCCTCGGCGTGTGCGAAGGCGGCGCGATAGCCGCCGGCGGCGTCGAGGTAGCCGCGGCGGATGAGCACGGACGAGTGCGCCACGACGTTCCCTTCGAGCAAACGCAGACTCACCATGCCCGGATCGGTTGGATAGTCGACGCGACCGACGGGGGCACCGCGACCGTCGACGAGCTCGAGCGCGCTCCCGACGACCGCCACTGTTGGATGATCCTCGAGGAACCCGATCTGCCGTTCGAGCCGGTCCGGTAGCGCGAAGTCGTCGGCATCGAGACGTGCCACGAACGCGCCCCGTACCTTCTCGAGGCCGAAGTTCAAGGCGGCGACGAGCCCAGAACCTCGAGCAAGCTGACAGAGGCGGACGCGCGCGTCGCGCCGCTGAACCGCTTCGACGAGCGCGGCGGTGTCGTCGGAGGAGCCGTCGTCCACCACGACGATCTCGAGGTCCACGTCCGTCTGGTTGAGGACGCTTTCGAGCGCGGCGACGACGAACTGCGAGCCGTCGCGAACCGGGATCAGGAACGATGTCCGGGGCAGCTCGGCGGCCCTTCGGCGAGGTCAGCCGGGCCCGTCAAACCTTCCGGAACACCGTCAATCCGTCGAGTGGCTCCGGCGCCTCGTTCCACCTGTAGGGCACCGAACGTATGGGCTCGAGACCTTCCTTGGCGGCATAGTGCTCGAACAGTGGGATCGACATGAAGTTTCTCCACCCCGAGTGGTTGCGATCAGGACCCAGTGGGATCGCCGGAATAGTTGGAGTAGTGGCAAAACCCGGTTCTGCCTCGCTTGAGGACGCGGCGAATTTCACGCAGGTACTGGCGCACGACGTCGCTGTCGAAGTGGACCATCGAGTCAAAGCTGTAAATGAACGTCGCCTCGCCGTCGGCGATCCCGGTGAGATGCAGACCGTCGTTCTTGATGAGAACGATGTTGGTGGCGTCGAGAAAGCGCTCTCGAAGCCAGTCGATGTTCTCCTGATTGATGTCGACGAGGTAGAGCTTGCTCGCCAGATGCCGTAGGCGCTCGCTGTTTCGTCCATGCCCCGCGGCGAGCTCGACTGTGCACGTGAAGTCGGACTCCTGGATCAGGGGCCAGATGTCATTGTCCCACTGCGTCGAGAACCCTACTTCCGCCTCTTCGTAGTAGGGCCCGTGCGTCCAGTCGTCGCCGACTTCTTTGGCAAGTTCACTCAGGCGGTGATCGGTGATGAGAGGCTCTACCTCGCTACTTGGCGGTCTTCGGGACCGCTTGGAAGACGACAAAGCCGCTCTGGCGACTGGCCGGTATCAGTCTAAAGCGTCTGTCCGCACGCACGCGCTGGTAGACGGCGCGGTCGACGCGATTGAACGGATCATCTGCTCTCAGCGCTCCATCGTCCCCTGGCGGCAGCGGGTTGGACGGGTTGCCGTAGTCGATGCTGACGTAATACGGGGGGTCGAACTCCTGAACCCGCCGCCAAGCCGCGCTCGGATCGGCTTCGGCGTAGCCGAGCGAGGTGTAGTAGCACACCCTTCCTGACAGCTCGAAGCGCTCGGCAGCGAGCAACGTGAGCGTGTTGAAATTGAACCACGGATAATCGGCTCCGACGATGCTGATTCGATTGGCACTCGAGGGGGTGCACGTGCGGTCGACCACAGTGTTCAGCGCATCGAGGCGATCGCTGTTGCGCTCTGGTGCGACGAGTGGGATGTACATCGGTCTGGCCAAATGGCCGAAGCTCATCAGATTGGCCAAGAGGCACTCGACCGCGACGAGCGCGATGGCGGCACCGAGAAGGAGTTGAGTTCTGGGCCACGCGAGGACAAGTGCTGCGATCGTTCCGAGCAGGGGCACGAGGGGCAAGAGATAACGGGGGGATTGGTTCGGTTGGGTCGCGAAGAGTGCTACGACGGCAATCAGGGAGAGCAGGCACGCAAGTGCCGCGACGACCAGTGGATCGCGAAGTGAAGGACGCAGCCGCTGCCTGCACGACAGCGCGAATGCGACTGAACAGAGTACGACCAACCCGACGCTCAGGTGCGGTAGGAACGACGCGTCACGCAAGTTCTGCAACCAGTCGAGCACTTGGCTGGAATAACTCCTCGAGACGCCGTACAAACCGCTGGTGGAGTCGTGGTAGTGCCTGATCGCCTGACGGAGATTGACCCGGTACCAGGTGACCGTGCCAACCGTGAGTGCGAGCGAGAGAACCCCGGACGCGATTACGCGCTTGTCTTTCCAGGTCGGACATTCGCGCGCCGCCGCTCGGCGGTGCTGGTAGGCGAGGATGGCCGCCCCGAGGGAGTGGACCAGCCATGTAAGGCGGCGTCGAGAGCTTCGTCAACAAGCCGAAGGAGACGACTCCGGGCACCTGTGCGAAGACCAGTGCCGGGCGCCACGTGGAGGCGGAGCCGAGGAGAAGGAGGGCCCAGGCCACCGAGAGGGTTTGGACGGGCTCCGCGAAGTACTCGTGGCTCGAGGAGACGAAGAGCGGGGCGCCTCCGACGAGCAACGCGGCGAAGACCGCTGCAGCCGAGCCTGCCAGTCGCCGCACGGCGACGTAGATCAACGCGAGCGTGAGCGCTTGCCAGACCAGATTCGAGAGCAAGAGGGCGGTCGCGTCTCCACCCACCACACCGCTGAGAGGGACGAAGAACTGTCCGAGCCACGCGACTGCGGGAGGCTTCAGTCCGAACGCGTGCGCCATCGCCTGCGGCCACGCATCGCCGTGTAAGCGGAGAGTCGACCACAGGTCGACCGACACTTCGCCGTACCATGCCGGATCCCAAGGCCAGACTGAGCGGTCGATCGCCACCCATGCCGCCGAAGGCGCCACCAGCGCGACGGCGAGGAGGCCGGGGGCCAGCCGGCGGAGGGCAGCTGTCGATCCCACTACCGCGATAGGCGGAGAGTTCGGTACGGCTCGGCGGTCACGTCGGAGGAGTGTAGAGCCTGTCTTTCGTGGGCACCCTGGTTACGATGCGAGCGATGGCGGGCCTCGCCGAGGAAGCATTCACTCGTCGCCGCAAGGAGAACGCATCAACAGCGCGGCTCGCTTGCCGAGCACTTACGATGGGATTGCGGCCTTCTTCGATGACTTTGCCGTTTACGGAGGCACGATGGCGGCGCCGTAACGCCACGTATCATCGGTTGGTCTCGCGCATCTACCGGTCATTAGTTCCGCCGGGACGCCGAGTGCTGGAGATCGGTTGCGGACCGGGCGATCTGCTCGCCGAGATTTTTCCCCGTCGGAGGGTGTGGGCCTCGATCTTCAGTGCTCGTATGGTAGAGCTCGCCACGACTCGCTATCCAAATCTCCATTTCCGCCAACAGGCGGGAGAGGAAGGGCAGCGCTCGAGGGTGCGTTCGACTACATCGTGCTGTCTGACGTCGTGCCGTACGTGCACGATCTCGTGGCTCTGCTCGAGAACGTCGCCCTGCATTCGCACCGACGGACGAGGGTCATCGTCAACACGTACAACCCGACCTGGCGGCCATTGCTTGGGCTTGCCGAGCGGTTCCGGCTCAAGCCGCGAAAGCCGATTCAGAACTGGGTTTCGCCCAGCGACCTCGAGAACCTGTTCGAGCTCGCCGGCTTTGAAGTGATCTCCACGACGACCCGGATTCTGGTGCCCAAGTGGATACCAGTGGTGTCCTTCGTCGCGAATGCGCTGCTTGCGAATGTGTGGCCGTTAGCTCACGCGTTTGTGCGCGACATACTGGCTCGTCGCGCGGCCGGCGCCGCAGCCGCTGGACGAGCTTTCGGTATCGGTCGTCTGCCCATGTCGCAACGAGTCGGGTCATGTCGCCCAGATTGTCGAGCGCCTCCCCTGAGATGGGAACGGCGACCGAGTTGATCTTCGTCGAGGGCGGGTCGACGGATGACACCCGCGCGGAGATCGAACGCCAGATCTCGGCTCATCCGGAGCGCGACATCTCCGTGCTCGCGCAGCAGGGGAAGGGCAAGGGCGCGGCCGTGCGAACGGGCTTCGCCGCAGCGAAGCACGACCTGATGATCCTCGACGGCGACGTCAGCGTGTTGCCGGAGGGATCTGCCCAAAAGTGATACAGGGACGCTCAGGAGCAACCGCGGCGAGTTCATCAACGGGTCGCGGCTTGTCTACGACATGGAGCAAGGGTCGATGCGGTTCTTGAACATGCTCGGGAACAAGATCTTCTCCTACACGTTCAGGGCGATCACCGGCCATCACCTGAAAGACACTCTTTGCGGCACCAAGGTCATGCACCGTGACGACTACGCCGCGATCGCCGATGGGCGCGCCTACTTCGGCGACTTCGACCCCTTCGGTGACTTCGATCTGCTGTTCGGTGGGGCGCGGCTCAATCTCAAGATCATCGATCTCCCGGTCAGGTACCAGGCTCGCGTCTATGGGACGACGAACATCAGCCGTTTCAGGCACGGCTTGCTGCTGCTCCGCATGACCCTGTTTGCGTTCTGGAAATTCAAGGTCGAACCGATCCGCACGCGCTTTTAGAGTCGCTCGGCGCTTCCCGGTTCGGCCTTACGGCGAGGGGATCGAGAGCTCTTCACCGCGCATGCACCGCCAGACCCACGTAGGTCGCAATGACCTCGCTCGCTTCGCCGACGGCACGAACACGCCCGGCTTCCAGGAGGAGCACGCGGTCGCAGAACTGCTCGGCGGCCTCCAGGCTGTGGGAGACGAGCACGATCGTCTTGCCCTGCGCTCTGAACTCGTCGAACGTCGCGAAGCACTTCTCCTGAAAGTCCTGATCGCCGACCGCAAGCACCTCGTCGAGCAGGAGGATGTCGAAGGGGACCTGGATCGCGATCGAGTACGCGAGGCGCATTTGCATGCCGGACGAGTAGTTCTTCAGCTTCTGATCGACGAAGCGCTCGAGCTCGGCAAACTCGAGGATCTCGTCGAACCGCTCGGCGAGCTCGCGCCGCGAGAGGCCGAGCAGCGTCGCGTTGATCCGGACGTTGTCGCGCGCCGTGAGCTCCGGGTTGAAGCCGACGCCGAGCTCGATGAACGGCGACAGCTTTCCGTCGACCGAGATCGTGCCCTGAGTCGGGCTGGTAGATCCCGGCGAGGATCTTGAGCAGCGTGCTCTTCCCGCTGCCGTTCGGCCCGATGATGCCGAAGAACTCACCCATCGAACTCGAACGTTGACGTCGTCGAGGGCGCCTGGCGCTCGAAGTGCGAGCTGCGGAAGGGGTGAAGGAAATGCTCCTTGACCGTCGTTCGGTGCTCGTGTGGCAGCGGAACGTCTTCGAGACGCCGCTGACCTCGATCACTTTCACACTCGGCTCACACTCGCTCGGCGAACCATGGCGATTCGCGACGGAAGAGATAGAGGCCGACCCCCAGTGTCAGGAGCGCCACGCGAATCGGGTCGAGTCTGCCTCCGAGTGCTGTGCAGCCGGTCTGCTGCACTGATCGTCGCGGAGCTCGGCAGCGTGTACACCACGATTCGCCCGGATGTCCTGCATTATCTGCACGAAGGGATTCAAGAAGACGATCGGTTGCGACCAAGGCGGCAGGTAATCCGACGGGATGATGATCGGTGACGCGTAGAAGAGCAGCTGACCGAGAGCTCCCACACCTGCCCGACGTCGCGCACGCGGACGAACAGCGTGGCGAGGATCAGAGCGACGCCCAGCGTGAAGATGTAGAGCTCGAGGAGCAGCGGGTACGAGCAGAAGCCAGGACGAGTTGCGGAGTCGATCCGATTCCAGGCGATGAACGCGACGATCGCGATCAGGTTCACGCATGAACGTCATCGTGCTGTCAGGGTCATCGAGATTGGGATCGACGAGCCGTGGGAACGAGAGCTCGCAGCAGGAGCTCTCGCGCGATCGAGGGTCAGCGCAGGTTCGTCGCGTCGTTGAAGAAGGTCCAGAGCACGATCCCGAGCAGGAGATAGAGGGGAGTAGTGCGGAGACCGCGCCCAGCTTGAAGAACCCGTCCGAAGACGAGGTAGAGCATCGTGAACAGCGTCAGCGGCTTCACCAGCGACCAGACGTAGCCGAGCGCCGACCCGGCGTACTTGAGCTTGAACTCGGCCGAGGCGACCACGCGAAGGATTCGGCAGGTGCTGGACGAGACGAAGCGGCGGTCGGACGTCCGCTGGCGCAGGCGGCGCAGCGTCGGTCCGCAGGCTTGCCGGGCTCGCGGGACTCATCGAGGGGCCAGCCTCGGCCGCCCCGGATCTTGCGCGGGCATTCTGCCAGCGCCACTCGAGGAGCGCTGGCCCGGGTCGAATCGTCGGCGCAGACGGAAGATCTCAAGAAGCTCCCGCGGCGATCATCCGGCGAAGGCGGCAGCACGAGTGCGCGGAGTGAATCCCGACCGCAGGAGCTCCGCCCCGAACACACGGGGGGCGGCCGCCGCGGGCAGGCACTTAAGCGCGAAGCGCATGAGGTTGTGGTGCGAGGAGCCATGCGACGCTTCGCAACTCGTCCCCCGGTCGCTGCCCCGACTCGGTGGCGAACGACGGCGCCCGGGACATAGACGCTGTCGGCCAGCCGCGCAGCCATGCCCGCCAGCAAAGGTCGAGATCCTCCCACTCCATGAAGAACGTCTCGTCGAAGCCGCCGAGCTCGCGGAAGATGCTCGCCGCGACGAGCATCGCGGCGCCGTTCGCGCACACCGTCGCGACCGATGCCGTCGTCCGGGGCTGACGGGTCGAGGCGGAGCCCGGAAGCAGGTGATACGAGCCGGCCGCCGCGTCTCAGCGTCGTGCGCGCATGGATCGTTCGTGTGCCGTCCCAGTCGAGCTGGCGCAGGGTCGGCGGCGAAGCGTCGCAGGATCGTCGTCCAGCGCGGACGCCAGTTGCTCGATGCAGTCGGGGTCGAGCGCGACATCGTTGTTCAGGAAAAGCACGAACGACGATGCCGGCCGCCTCCGCGCCGCGGTTGTAGAGAAAGCCGAGTCCCCGGTTCTCGACTTCAAGGACGCGCGCGTCGATGCGCGCGCGCCACCGCCGACGCTGCCGTCGGTCGAGCCGGCGTCGACGACGATCACCTCGGCCGGGAGTTGAGTCTGCGTCGTCAGGCTCGCGAGACAGTCGGGCAGCAGGTGCTCACCTTGGTAGTTCGCCGATCACCACAGCGACGTCAGTTCTCATCGAGTTCCTTCAGCGCCGCGTCGAGGAGCTCACGAAAGCGGTTCGGGTCGTGGACCCGTTGAACGTATGCCCGTCCCTGAGGCGCGCATCGCAGTAGCAGCCTCGAGCATCTTCGGCAAGTGAAACGATCGCGTGCGCGAGCTCGCCTGGGTCAAACGCTCTCGAGCACGCGTCCGCCGCCGGATGACCGCACCAGATCCTCGGGGCCACCGCACGGAGTCGTGATCACCGGCAGGCCCGCTGCGAGCGCTTCGGCGGCAACGAGACCGAAGCCCTCTTGCAAGGACGGCAGAACGAAGATGGCGGCACGCTGGAGCTCCACAGCGACGTCGGTGACCGGGACCGACGACCTCGACGCCGTCCGGCACCGCGACCGCCGGCGGTGTGCCGACGAGGCGCAACCGGGCATCGGGACGCGTCGCGCGGACCTCGGCGAATGCGTCCAGCAGCAACTGCACGTTTTTTCGCGGATCGTCAGCGCGGCCGACGAACGTCAGCACCGGCCGCTCGAGCGCGTGGCGCCAGTCCTCGTCAGACGCGGATTGAAACCGCGTCGATCTCGATTGGAATCGAGAGCAGGCGTACCTCGCTCTCGTCGAGGCCGGCACTCGCGGCAACTTCGACGCAGCTCGCAGCGCTGATTGCGTAAACGTGCTCAGCCCCACGCAACACCCGCCGCTCGATTGCTCGTAGCGGTCGGAGGGACGCGCCGGCGCCGATGCGCCTGGCGGGCGAAAGCCCAGGCGCACGTCCGCGCCACTCGGCATCGATCGTCGTTGCGATCCAGCACCCGTAACGGCGACGGGACCGTGGCGCGGCACCGCCGGTGTGGGCGTGCGTAGCGACGACCCAGAGCGAGCGCGCGGCCGCCGCATCGGCTTCGAGCCGGCGGGCTGCGGCAAGTTGCCGTAGCGCCTCGACTCGTCGCCAGGTTGCGCGTGCACGACCGAGCCCGGGATGAGGGTCGAAGAAGAGCGACGGGTCTCGTCCAAGGTCCCTGGCCGCCGTCATGAACGCCTCGGTGTGCGCGAGCCCTCCTCCGCCGAAGCGCGGGTCCTGGCTGATCACCGCAAGGTCGGAGGGCATCGCCCAACGCTATCCGGCAGTATCGAAGCGCATGGTCGGCATCAGCCTGCTCACGCTCGCTCCGGGCCGGATGGGCGGCTCGGAGCACTACGCACGGGGGCTGACGTCGGCGCTGGGCCGCTACGGTCGCGGCGATTACGTGGTCGCGCTGCCCCCGGACGTTCCGGATGCAGCGGGTGGGCTTCCGCTCGTGACCGCCGGCGCGCCGTCGACGAGCATGCGGCCACGTGCGTTCGCTCAGGCCGCACTCGCCCGACGCGTCTTCGACGATTCAGCGGTCGTCCACTATCCGCTGACGGTGCCTCTGCCGTACGGCCGGCGCCCGCGGGTCGTGACCCTTCATGACGTTCTTCACCGCGATCTTCCGGCCCTCGTCCCGCGGCACGTTCGCGCCTTCCGCGCGCTGGCATACGACCTGGCTGCTCGTCGGGCGGACCGAGTGATCGTCCCGAGTGCATTTGTCCGTGAGCGCGCGATCGCGCGCCTCGGTCTCGATCGTGAACGCGTGCGCGTCGTCCCTCATGGGATCGATCACGATCTGTTTCACCCGGACGACGGCCCGCGCGAGCCGTTTCTTCTCTATCCGGCGCGACGCTGGCCGCACAAGAATCACGCGTTCCTGTTCGGCGCGTTTGCCGAGCTTCGACGAGACCGGCCCGACCTCGAGCTCGTTCTCACCGGCGAGCCCGACACCGGCGGGTTGCCTGACGGCGTGCGATCCCTTGGCTTCGTCTCGGCGGTCGAGCTCGCGGAGCTCTATCGTCGCGCTGCCGCGCTCGTCTTTCCCAGCCGGTACGAAGGCTTCGGCTGGCCTGTGCTCGAAGCGATGGCGAGCGGCTGCCCTGTGGCGGCTGCATCGGGGACTGCGGTCGAGGAGGTTGCGGGCGACGCGGCTGTCTACTTCGACCCTGACTCCACGAGTGATGCGGTCGTAGCGATCGAGCGTGCGCTCGCGAACAGCACGGATCTGGGCGCGCGAGGGATCGAGCGTGCGAGCACGTTCACCTGGGAACGTGTGGCGCAAGCAGCACGACGAGGTCTACGGCGACCTCGGCTAGAGTCGCCGAATTGTGCCGCCGCCGTTGCGTTTGCTCGTTCTGAACCAGTACTACGCCCCCGGCATCGAAGCGACAGCACAGCTTCTGACCGAGCTCTGCGAAGGGTTGGCGACCGAGTACGACGTGACCGTCGTCACCGGGCGTCTCCGAGGGCACCCCGAGCTGCCGCGGCGGGAGTCTCGCAACGGTGTGAAGGTGATCCGTGTTTCCTCGACATCGTTCGACCGCGCTCCGTTCTCCCAACGGTCGGCGAACTACCTGAGCTACCTCGGACTGGCGGCGCTTCGAGCCCTGGGAGCCCGACGGCCGGACATCGTCCTCTGCATGACCGACCCGCCGATCGTCGGTGACGTCGCACTTCTCGTGGCGCGTCGCTTCCGCGCGCCGCTCGTCGTGATCAGCGAGGACGTCTTCCCCGAGATCGCCGTCGAGCTGAAGCGGCTCGAGCATCCAGCTCTCGTCGGGCTGCTCGGACAGCTGACCCGCTATTACCTGCGGCGCGCCGATCGTGTCGTGGCGATCGGCGAGACGATGGAGGAGCGGCTCGAGGCGAAGGGCGTGTCGAGCAAGCGTATTCGAGTGATCCCAAACTGGGTCGACACGCATGCGATCACTCCTCAGCCGCGCGACAATCAATGGGCCCGCGACAACGATCTCGTCGGTCGATTCGTCGTCATGCATTCGGGCAACGTCGGGCACGCGCAGGATCTCGGCAATCTGATTCGCGCGACGACATTCCTACGAGACGTCGACGAACTGACCGCGGTGATCGTGGGGTTCGGCGCCCGGCACGCGGATCACGTCGCGTTGGCGACTCAGCTCGACGCAGACGCGGTTCGATTCTTGCCCTACCAGCCGCGCGAGGTACTCGCCCAGTCACTCTCCTCCGCGGATGTCCACTTCGTCGGTCTCGGGCGCGGCCTCTCGGGCTACGTCGTGCCCAGCCGCTTCTACGGTGTGCTCGCGGCCGGGCGACCTGTGATCACGCGGCTGACGAAGACAGCGAGGCGGCCCGCGTCGTGCGTGCGGTCGGGTGCGGGATCGCGATCGCACCCGGCAGGCCTGACGAGCTCGCCCGGACGATTCGGGCTTTGATTGCCGGCGAATACGACCTCGAGGAGATGGGACGCCGCGGTCGTCAGTACGTCGAGGCAGAAGCCGACCGCGATGTGGCGATCGGGCGGTATCGGAACGTCCTCGCCGAGGTCCGTGCGTGATCGTCGTCGAGACGCTCTTCTGGGTCAGTCTCGGCGGCCTGCTCTGGACGCACGTCGTCTACCCGGCATTCGCCGTGGTGACAGCCCGGCTGTTTCCACGCGCCGTGCACCGGTCCGACGCGACGCCGTCGGTGGCGGTGATCGTCGCTGCGTTCAACGAGGAGTCTGTGATCGTCCGGCGCGTCGAGAATCTCCGCGCGCTCGACTATCCGGGTGACAAGCTCGAAGTCGCCGTTACCTCGGATGCATCGACCGACCGGACCGAGGAGCTTGCCGCGCAGGCGGGCGCGCGCGTGGTCAGAAACCCACGTGGCGGCAAGGTTGCCGCGCAAGATCACGCGGTGCGCGAAACGGAATCCGAAATCGTCGCGTTCTCCGACGCAAACGCGACGTGGGCGCCTGACGCACTCCGCAGGCTCGTCGAGCCTTTTGCCGATCCTGCCGTTGGCTACGTCTGCGGCCGGCTCCAGCTGCAAGCCGCTGACGGCTCGAATCAGGAAGGGCTCTACTGGCGCTACGAGCTTGCCGTGCGCGGCGCCGAATCGCGGCTCGGGTCGGTCACCGGTGGAAACGGCGCGATCTATGCCGTTCGTCGCGCGGACTACGCGGAGGTCGACCCACGGTTCGGGCACGACCTCTCCTTTCCGTATCTGATGGTGCAACGTGGCCGTCGCGCCGTCTACGAGCCGGCCGCCGTGGCGTTCGAGAAGCCGACGCCGACGAATGAGACCGAATACCGGCGCAAGGTGCGCATGTTCGAACACTGTTGGCTGGTCGTGCTCCGCGGGAAGATGTTGCGCAGGCTCGGGCTCATCTACCTGGTCGAGACCGTCTCGCATCGTCACCTGAGATATGCGAGCGGCCTGCTGCACGTCGCACTGCTCGCAACAAGCATCGCGCTCGTCACCCACGGTTGGATCTATCAGGCGGTCCTCGCGGCTCAAGTGCTGCTGCTCGTTGCTGCCGCGGCCGGCATCGGCGTAGCGCGCTACTACGTCCTCGTCACCTGGGCGACCGTGGTCGCGCTCTGGAATTTCATGCGGCGCGGCGTGCCGGCGACGTGGGGGCCGCCCGAAGGCACGCGGGCATAAGTCGTGCCGACAATCCTGCTGCTCGCGCCGGCCGCGCTCTGCGCGCTGTCCTGGGTTGGCATCGGCTCGCTTCTCCCGGAGCGTTGGCTGCCGGCACGGGAGCTGCTCGGCGGGTTGACGCGCATCGCATTCGGTTCGACCGTTTGGTCGCTCGCGCTGCTCGCACTCGGCCGAGTCGGTCTGTTCAACCGCTGGTTGCTCGTCGCGCTGACGTGCGTTGCGGCTGTACCCGGCGCCCTTGCCTTGCGCAGGGTTCAATGGCCCCGCCTGGGCGACCGGCTGGCGCGCGTTCTTCTGCTCGCTGTCGCTGCGGCGCTGGTGCTCGACCTGGTGGCAGCCACTGCGCCGCCGACCTCGGCCGACGCGCTCAAGTACCACCTCGCGCTGCCGAAGCTTTGGCTTCAGACCGGCTCGGTCGGCGATCCCTTCTGGCGCTGGGAGGGGTTCAGCCCTTCCGGCGTCGAGATGCTCTTCGCCCAAGGGCTCGCGCTCGGCGGCGGCTCGGTGGCGGCGGCGCTCCACGCCGTGCTCGCCGTCCTCTGCGCACTCGCGGTGTACGGCCTCGGGCGCGAGCTCGGCGGCCCGCTCGCCGGTGCGGCTGCCGCGTTCCTGTTCGTGCTCCAGGGAATCGTCACGTGGGAGGCGACCTCCGCCTTCATCGAGCTTGGCCTGACCTTCTACGCAGTGCTCGCCGTCTGGCATGTGTTGCGCGGCGCGCCGGCGTGGGCCGGCTTCTGCGCGGGTGCGGCGGCAGGCACGAAGTATCTCGGCCTGTCCGTTGCGCTGCTCGTGCTGGTCGGCCTCGCCGTACGACGGCGGCCGCGTGAGCTCGCCCTCGCATTCGGAACGATGCTCGCAGCCGGCGGCGCGTGGTACTTGAAGAACCTGATCGTGACGGGCAACCCCGTCTACCCGCTCGTGTTCGGCGGGAAGTGGCTGACGCCGCTCACGCGGCAACAGGTCCACGACTCGCTTCACCAATACGGCCTGCACCAGGGCCTCTGGCGGCTGCCGCTGCTGCCGATCGACCTGCTCGTGCACGGCGGAGCGTTCGACCGCGGGCGCTACGTGGGCACGGCGATCTTTCTCCTTGCAGTGCTTGCGCTCTGGACGCAACGGACGCGGGTGGTGCTCTTCCTCTGGCTCGGCGCGCTCGCGTTCGTCGCGATCTGGTGGGAGGAGTCCCCGCAAGCGCGCTTCCTTCTGCCGGCGCTCGCAGTGCTGGCGGCCGTCGGAGGGGCGGGCGCGGCGCCATGGCTGCGAACGCGGGGCGTGCGCCGCGGGGGGATGGTCGTCGTGCTCACCGCGGCTGCTGCGGTGTGGCTCGTCTCGTCGGTCGCGCTGACACGGCGGTTGCTGCCGGTGACGGTCGGCGCGGAGTCGCACGCCGCGCTCATCCAGCGCCTTACCGGGACCTACGACGCGCTCGTCGCCGCACGGTCACGCGTCGGATCGGGAACGATCGGCGTCGCGGGGTACGACTCGACGTTCAACGTCCCCGGCCGTGCCATCAGCCTTGCGCTGCCCGAGTTCGACCCGTCCCTGTCGCGACCCGTGTACCTCGCGCGGCTCGCGTCGCTCCACGTGCGGGCGATCCTGAGCAGCGCGGGGCCGGTGCCCGAGCTGGCGCCCGTGCGAGGCTGCCTGCGGCGCACGGCCGTCTACCACGCCCGCTTCGTGACGTCGCGCTCGCTTGGCCACAGCGTTCCGTACGACCTCGTCCTCTACTCACTCTTAGGCTGTCAGCGATGAGACGCCTGGCCGACATCGTCCTCGCGTCATCCCTCCTGCTCGTGACGGGACCGCTGCTCGTGCTCGCAGCAATCGCCGTAAAGCTCGAGGATCGAGGTCCCGTGCTCTATCGGCAAACACGTGTCGGCAAGAACAGCGCAGACTTCGAGCTGCTCAAAGCTGCGCACGATGGTCGTCGGCGCCGAAAAGGTCGGTGCCGGTTACGCCGTCGATCGGGGTGACCCGCGCATCACGCGCGTGGGTCGCATTCTTCGGCGGCTGTCGCTCGACGAGTTGCCGCAGCTCTGGAATGTCGTTCGTGGCGACATGTCGCTGATCGGCCCGCGCCCGACGCTTCGGTATCAGGTCGACCAATACGACGAACATCAACGCCACCGCCTGGATGTCAAGCCGGGGATCACCGGCTGGGCGCAGATCCATGGTCGCGCGAAGCTCTCCTGGGCCGAGCGGATCGAGCTCGACCTCTGGTACGTCGAACACCGCTCCACCCTCATCGACGCAAAGATCCTGCTGCGGACGCCGCGTGCGCTCTTCGGCGGCACCTACAAGGGAGAGAGCGGTGGCTGGAAGCCAACGAAGTAGCCGCGCGCTCGCGGCGATCTGCGCCTTCGTCGTCGTGCTCGGCGCGTGGAATGTCGCCCACTACCCGCCCGGCCTCGGCTACGACGCCTTTCACCACATGGCGTATGCCGACGGGCTCGTGCCGGGTGGCCATTTGCCGCACGGCACCGGCGAGTACTACACGCCGCCGGGCTACTACGCCGTCGCGGGATCGCTCGACTGGGTCGCGCGCGAGCTCGGGGTGAGCTTCTACGGCGCGTACCGCGCCGGGATGGCCGTGAACGTGCTCTTCCTGCTCGGCACGGTGCTGCTCGTCTGGCGGATTGCGCGCGAGCTCTTCCCTGATCGCGAGCGGCTCGCCATAGGCGCGGCCGCATTCGTCGCCTTCTTGCCGGTGGTGGTGCGCGACGAGGCGATGTTCCATCCGGAGATGATGTCGCTGTTTCTTTGCGCGCTCGCGCTCTGGCTCGGCGTGCGGACGCTCGCGGACCGGCGTTACGCGGTGCCGCTCGGCATCGCGCTCGGCGCCGCACAGCTTGTGCGCGCATTCTCGCTCTGGACCGTGTTCGTGGTGCTGCGTTGCACTCGTCGTCGCGCGGCGCTGGCGGGAGCTCGCGATCGTGGTCGTTATCGCTGCGGCGATCCCAGCCCCGTGGTACGTCCATCAGAGCCTGACCTATGAAGGTTCGTTCCTCTTCCCGCGGCCGGTCCCGGTCGCCACGCCGTCGACCCACGTGCAGCCGATCTGGGACCGTCGAAACGTGCGCTTCTACGTCGACCCTGCCCTGCCCGACGTCGTCACGCATCCGTACACACCCCATTTCCGCAATCTCGCGATCCCGACGACCTACTCCGAGCTGTGGGGCGACTACTTCGGATTCTGGGTGTGGAAGGGAGGACTCGGCGCAAAGCCCTCGGCGACACGCGCGTCATGAGCTCGAGGTGCAGTCGCTGCTCGGCATCGCGCCTACCTTGCTTGCCGTTGTCGGGTGGATCTCGCTGCTGCTCGCGTCGTGGCGAACGCCGCGTCGCCTCGCGATCGCCCTCCTGCCCGGAGTCGGCATTCTCGGCTACCTCTACTTCACCGTCGGCTATCCGACGAAGGACGGTGACGTGCTCAAGGCGACCTACATGCTCACAACCGCGGCGGCTTGGGCGATTGCTTTCGGCTACGCGCTTGACCGCCTGCGCGGACGCGCCTGGTGGCTCGTCGCAGCGCTCCTCGCGGTCTGCGTTGTCGCAGAGCTGCCGTTCCTCGTCTACTGAGCTGCGGCAACCGGCGCCGCGAGCATGTCCTCGAGGAAGACGTCGAGGCCGGGGCGCGGCTCCCAGCCGAGCTCGGTTCGCGCTCGGGACGGATCGGCGGCGATCGCGCGCGGGTCGGCCGGGCGGATGAATGCCGGGTCGACGACGACCGCCGGCGTCGCCCGAGTCCGCGAATGATGCGCCCCACGCGGCTGCGTCGTCGCCGTCCAGATTCCAGGCGAGCTCGAAGCCCCCCAACACGAATGCACGGTCGACGAGCTCCCACACGTGATGGAGGCGACCCGTTCCGAGCACGTAGTCGCGGTAGGCCGCCGCGGTTCGGCCGCATCCTGGCGCAGGATCGCGATCATCCCGTCGACGTAGTCCGGGGCGAAGCCCCAGTCGCGCTGCACCTTCAGGTTGCCGAGTGCGAGCGGACCGGTCGCAGCGCCGGTGCGCAGGGCGAGCACGTGGTCGACGACCTTCCGTGAGAGGAACTGGGGCCCGCGACGGTGCGACTCGTGGTTGAAGAGGATGCCGCACGCGATCCGAACGCCGTACGACTCGCGGTAGCTGCGGCAGAGCAGGTGCGCCGCCGCCTTGGCCGCTGCATATGGGCTCTGCGGGTTGAGCGCGGAGCTCTCGTCGTGGACGACGTCGCCTCCCGGAATCGACCCGAACATCTCGCCCGACGAGGCCTGGTAGATGCGCGTGTCGGGGCTGTCGTTGCGCACGGCGTCGAGCAGGTGGACGACAACGTGCGCGTTCGACTCCCACGTCGCCTGCGGGTCGAGGAACGACGCGGCGACGCTGCTCTCACCGGCGAGGTTGTAGAGCTCCTCGGGCCGCACGTCGCCGACGAGCGCGCGCAACGGCCCCGGGTCGCGCAGGTCGCGGCGAACGGCGTGCAGTCGCGCTTGGCCGGCGAACACGGCCTCCGCCGCGGCGACATCCCGGACCGCAGCGTGAACCGTCCAGCCCTCGGCGAGGAGCTTCTGCACGAGGAACCACCCGTCCTGGCCGGTGGCGCCGGTCACGATTGCGGTCCGCTCCTGCACTCCGGGCATTCCCGCTGAGTCTAGGCTCTCTTCGGTGCCGGTCGTCCTCTTCACGTGCGCGGGCCAGCGCGTCGACATCGTCACCGCGTTCGCCCGGGCCGGAGCGACGACGCTCGCCGTCGACGTCGACAGGCTCGCACCCGCGCTCTACGCCGCCGAGCGGCGCGCTCTCGTGCCGCCGGTGCGCGATCCGGGCTACATCGATGCGCTCCGGCAGCTCGTCGACGAGCACGACGTGCGACTGATCGTGCCGCTCGCCGACCTCGACCACCTCCTGCTTGCGACGGAGCGCGACCGGCTCGGCGTGCTCGTGCTCCTTCCCGGCGTGGACGCGATCCGCCTCTGCGAGGACAAGTACGCGGCGCACTCCTTCTTCGCCGCGAACGGAATCGCCACCCCGGGGACGTGGCTTCCCGGCGAGATACCGGGCGATGCGCCGTTCCCGGTGCTCGTCAAGGCGCGGCGCGGCTTCGGCTCGCGGCACATCTATCGGGCCACGAACGACGCTGACCTGGACTTCTTCCTCAGCCACACGACGGCCGATTCCATGGTGCAGCAGGTCTGCTCGGGAGAGGAGTTCTCGATCGACGTCTTCTGCGACCTCGAGTCGCGCTGCCTGAATGCGATCCCCCGAACAATGATCGAGTCGAAGGGCGGCGAATCCATCAAGGGCATGACGATCAAGGATTCGCAGCTGATCGACCATGGGCGGCGCGTCGCGGAGGCCATGCGCATCATCGGCCCCGCGAACATCCAGTGTTTCCGCGAGCCGGACGGCTCGCTGCCGGTCACCGACGTCAACCCGCGTTTCGGCGGCGGCTTCCCGCTGCCGACCGCCGCGGGGTCGCGTTATCCCGAGCTCGCACTCGCACTCGCCGCCGGCGAGCGGCCCGAGCCGACGCTCGGCGAGTTCCGTGACGGCATGCTGATGACGCGCTACTTCTCGCAGGTCATCCTCGAGGATGACGGCGGGACGCTCGAGGCGGTCCCAGCGCTGGAGAGTGCCCGTGAGGGACGCGCGGGCGCGCGCCGTCGCCGTGCGCGGCGGTTGTTGTCAGGCTGCGGGTTGCGGAGCAACGGACTCGACCCGGGCCTGCACGCAGTCGCCGCGCAAATCGGCACGCGCTAACGAGCGTGCTCGTCACGGTCGTCGACGGCAACACGCAAGCGCGGGTTCGCGGCGCCCTCGTCAAGGTCGGCGGCCGCAACGCGCGCACGAATCGCCACGGCGTTGCACGCATTCCGCTGCGGCACCACGTTGCTCTCATCACTCGAGTTCGCGCAGGCGGCTACCTGTCGGTGTCGGTGCGTCTGCCATTTCGAACCCGCCCGCAGTCGACCGTCGTCCTCTACCGCCCGTCGCTGCAATGGCCGATGTACGGCGTCGACGCAAGCCGCACGCAATCGCAGACCGGGATTCACCTCCGGCCGCCGTTCCGTGAGATCTGGGAACGCGACGCGGGTTCGCTGATCGAGTTTCCCGCCGTCGTCTCGGACGGAGCGGCGTACGTCGGCAACTTCCACGGCACCGTCACTGCGATCGCGATGGACGACGGCCACGTGCTCTGGAAGCACCTCCAGCCCGGCGGCAAGATGGCTTCGTCCCCGGCGGTTTGGGGCGATCGCCTCGTCGTCCACGGTATGGACGGCGTCGTCCGTGTCCTCGCCCGTTCGAATGGCCACCTGCTCACGCGGTACGCCGTCGGCTCGCCCGTCGAGTCGTCGCCGGTCGTGCGCGACGGGATCGACTACTTCGGTACGTGGAGCGGCCGCGTCTATGCGCTCGACTTGCGCAGCATGCGCGTGCGCTGGACCTTCACGCCGGGTTGCAAGCTGACCTCGTCGGTGGCGATCGCCGGCGGCACGGTCTACATCGGCGACTACTGCGGTCGTCTGCTCGCGATTTCGCGCACGACGGGACACGAGCGCTGGGCGGGTACGGTCAACGGCCGCATCTACGGCACGCCTGCCGTCGCTGCCGGCCGGGTCTTCGTGCCGAGCTCGACCGGGGGCTCGCTGTCAGCCTTCTCGACAGGCGGTCGCTTCCTGTGGCGGCGCGACACCGGCTCGTACGTGTATTCCTCGCCGGCCGTCTGGCGCGGCCGCGTGTTCTTCGGCGCCTACAACGGCGTCTTCTACGCGCTCTCCGCGGCGAGCGGCCGCACGCTCTGGAGCGATCGGCATGGGCGGGCCGATCTCGGGCGCGGCCGTCGTCGTCGACGGCGTCGCCTACGCGGGCTCCTTCGCGCATCGCATCCTCGGCGTCGACGGTGCGACCGGGCGCGATCCTGCTCGACTTCCCGCACGGCGAATACGTGCCGGTGTCCGGTGACGGCGGCCGGCTGCTACTGCACGGCTACTCGCGTTTGTACGCTGTCACCACTCGATGAGGAAGTGGATTCTTGGCGGCGCGGCCGCGGTGATCGCGGTCGTGCTCGGCCTGGGCGTCGCCTACTACCTGCACGTGAAGCACGCTGCGCGCGACATCCGCGGCTCCTCGACCGTCGAGTTCGTTCCGACGCCTCCGCCACCGCCGAAGGTGATCGAGCCGGATGTCGCGTGGCCGATGTACGGCCGCGATGCCCAGCGTCTTCGCGTCGCCACCGGAATCTCGCTCCGGCCTCCCTTCCGGCGGGTGTGGACATTCCATGCCCGCAGCCTCGTCGAGTTTCCGCCTGCCGTCGGCTACGGGCGCCTCTTCTTCGCCAACAACGACGGTGTGCTCTTCGCGATCAGCGCGAAGACGGGCAAGCGAGCATGGCGCTACGTCTCGAAGCGGTGCCAGGCGATGTCGCCCGCCCTCGATGTGCACACCGTCTTCGTGACGTTTCTCAACCACCCGCCCTGCAACGCCTTCGGTCAACATCAGGGTGAGCTGATCGCGTTCTGGGTCGGCTCGGGGAAAGTGCGCTGGAGAAAGACGATCGGTCCGTCGGAGTCGTCGCCGCTCGTTCACGGGAACGTCGTCTACGTCGGCGACTGGAACGGCGACGTGTCTGCGTTCTCGGCGACGACGGGGCGGCGCTGGTGGACGTTCCACGCGCAGCGGCAAGGTGAAGGACGGTCTCGCGTATGCGGGCGGCAACGTCTACTTCGGCTCCTACGACTCGCACGTCTACGCGCTCAACGCCGCCACGGGCAAGCTCGTCTGGAAAGCGCAGGCGCAGCCCCGCTTCGGCCACCAGGGAACGTTCTACGCGACGCCGGCGGTCGCCTACGACCGGGTCTACATCGGCTCGACCGACGGCAAGATGTATTCCTTCGGCGCGACGACCGGCAAGCTGCGCTGGTCGCATTCGACGGGCGGCTACGTCTACTCGTCGCCGGCTGTGTGGCGCAAGCGCGTCTATGTCGGGTCCTACGACGGCACGTTCTTCTGCTTCGACGCTGCGACCGGCGACATCAAGTGGAAGTTCAAGGCGAACGGCGCGATCTCCGGCGCGCCGACGGTGCTCGCCGGCCGCGTCTACTTCGCCACGCTGAAGGGGCGCACGTACGCGCTGAACGCGCTCACCGGGCACCTGCTCTGGACGTTCCCGGACGGCAAGTACTCGCCTGTCGTCGCCGATTCGAAGCGGCTCTACCTCGTCGGCTACGCGAAGGTCTACGGGCTCCAGGAGAGGCGCTCGGTACGCTCCACGAATGCAGTACGCAGTCACCGGGGCGGCCGGGTTCATCGGGTCGCATCTCGCTGAAGCACTCATCGCCGCAGGACACGAGGTCGTCGGCTTCGACTGCTTCACCGATTACTACGACCCGGCTCTGAAGGAAGAGAACGCCCGCGGGCTCGACGTTCGGCGCGTCGACCTCGCCGAGGACGAGCTCGACTTCGCCGGTCTCGACGGCGTGTTTCACCTCGCCGGCCAGCCGGGCGTGCGCAGCTTCGGCGACGTCTTCCCGCTCTACCTGCGCCGCAACGTGCTGGCATCGCAACGTGTCTTCGAAGCGGCGGCGCGCGACGGCGTGCGTGTGGTCTTCTCCTCGTCGTCGTCGGTCTACGGTGCCGCCGAGCGCTATCCGACTCCCGAGCAGACCCAGCCGCGCCCGCTCTCGCCGTACGGGATCACCAAGCTCGCGTGCGAGCATCTCGCCGCCGCCTACGAGCGCGAGTTCGGCCTCGACTGTGTGACGCTGCGCTACTTCAACGCGTTCGGGCCGCGTCAGCGTCCGGACATGGCGTTCACCCGGATCGTGCTCGCACTCGCCGCCGGGACGCGTTTCGACCTGTACGGCGACGGCGAGCAGTCGCGCGGCTGGACGTACGTCTCGGACATCGTCGACGGGACGATCCTCGCGATGGCGCGCGGACAGGGCGTCTACAACGTCGGCGGGGCGATCGAGGCCTCGATGAACGACACGATCGCGCTGCTCGAGCAGATCTCCGGGCGGACGCTCGACGTCTCGCGCGGCCCGGCGGTTCCGGGCGACCAGCGGCGCACGAATGCCGACACGACGCGGATCAAGGCCGAACTCGGCTGGCAGCCCGGCGTCTCGCTCGAGGACGGTCTCCGGTCCCAGTGGGAATGGGCTTCATCTAGAGTCGCCGCGGGATGAGCGCGGTCAACGACGACCTCGGCGCCGAGCGCGAGATCGACCTCGGACGCTGGAAGCAGGCCGCGATCGAACGCGTGGTGGCTCGTCGCCGCCGGGGTTGTCGCCGGCATCGTCGTCGGCGCGCTGTACTCGCTCTCCGGCGGCAGCGTCTACCAGGCCTCGGTGCTGCTCGCCCCCGGCCAGCCGTTCTCGCCCACGGGCGCGCCGGTGCTCAACTACCAGTCGAGCCCGCGGGCGATCGAGAAGCTCGTCACGGGCGAGTCGGCGCTCGAAGCGCGCCGCCGAGAAAGCCGGCATCGGCGTGGGCGCTTTGCGCGGGCATGTGAGCACGCAGACGGTCGCGACCGGCGCGTCGAGCTCGACCGCGAGCCGCGGTGCGGTGCTACTCGAGATCACGGTGCAGCTGTCGAAGAAGAGGCACGCGGAGGACGCCGCCAACGCGCTCGGGAACATCGTCAAGTCCGACACCTCGCCGTACGTCCAGCAGTCGATCGTCGCGTATGCGACCAAGATCAGCGACCTCCAAGCGCAGCTGGCAGCGCTGCAGAAGCGCATCGTCGTCGATAACGCGGCGCTCAACTCTCCCGGGCTCACCGACGTGGAGAAGCTGATCGCCGCCAGCCAGCTCGACAATGCGCAGACGCGGTTCGGCACGATCTCGGACAACCTCTCGCTCGGCCCAGCAGCAGCAGACGCTCGCGAAGACCGTCGAGCTCGCGCAGATCATCGAGCCGGCGGTCGGGCACAAGACGACCGCCCGGTCGCGTCGCAACTCGATCCTGGTCGGCCTGCTGATCGGGCTGGTCGCCGGCCTGATCGCCGCGATCGTGGCCGACACGCGTGCGCGTCAGCACTCGTCCGGCTTAGCGCTCTCGGCGCGCTCGTCGCCGTCGTTCTCGGCGCCCGGCACACCTGGCCCGACCTTGGTCACGCACGCTCGCACCTGACCGGTGCGCAGGCCGCACGCGCGGCCGCGGTGCACGAAGGCCTGCCGGTGGCGCTCTTCGACCGCTGGAAGGCGCGCCTACACCCGGGCGATCGCTGGTGGCTCGACGTGGCGCCCGGGGCGCCCGAAGGGCTGACGACACGCGGCGCGGTCTACCGGGCCTATGCCGTCTACTGGCTGCTGCCGAACCTGCCCGCTTCCTCGAGAGCATCGGCGGACGTGGTCTTTGTCCTCGGGAGCCCGCGGTGACGGCGCGCTTGCTGCTGGCGAACGGGCTCGAGCTCGTCGTCGGTGTCGGTGTGGCGACGCTCCTGCGGGCGCCGCTCGGCACCGCCTATCTGCTCGGCCTGGCCGTGGTCGGGATCGTCTCGGCCCACCTTGCGCTCGTCCATGTGCCGGTCGGCTGGCCCGCGCTCGCAATCCTCGCTGTGCTCGCGGTCCCGTTTGCCCGCCGTGTGCGGCTGCGACTCCGCGTCGGCACACCTGCGAGCTGGGTGGGAATTGCCGCGTTCGCCGCGCTGCTCGTCCGTTCCTGGCCGACCTTCGCTGCGAAGCCGCTCGACGACTACGACGGCTGGGCGATCTGGGGAATGAAGGGCAAGGCGCTGATGCAGCTCGGCTGGGCCAACCCGGCACTGTTTGCGAACGATGCGGCGAAACCGGCTCATCTCGACTATCCATTGCTTCTGCCCTCGCTCGAGGCGGTCGCAGCGCGCGCGATGGGCGGTTTCGACTCACGCCTCATCCATCTCCAGTTCCTGCTCTTCGGCGTGGCCGGCGTCGCGGCTCTGCATGCGCTGCTGCGCGAACGCGTTCGCTCGTGGCTGCTCTGGCCCGGGCTGCTCGCGCTCGCCGTCGCGCCGGCCTTCACCGGCCAACTGCTGACGGCTTATGCAGATATTCCTCTTGCTTTCTTCGTTGCGGCCGGGCTGCTCGCCGCGGCCCGCTGGCTCGAGGACGGCGAGCCGCGGACGCTCGCACTTGCGGCGCTCTTCTTCGCGGCTGCGGCGCTCACGAAGAACGAGGGCCTGATCTTCGTCGCGGCCGCGCTCGTCGGCTTGCTCCTCGCCTCGCGACGCTGGCGGCCGTTGCTTGTCGCTCTCGCCGGAATCGAGGCGGCGCTTCTCCCGTGGCAGATCTGGCTTGCCGTGCACCACATCCACACCGACACACTCCTCAGCGCGCGTTCTCTGCACGTGCAGCATCCTGGGATCGGCCCGCTCGCCCTGCACGCGCTCCTCGACCGGGCGCTTTCGCTCCAGGCCTGGCCGCTGCTGCTGCCCCTGTTCCTCCTCGCCGTCCTTGCCGCCGCCGGCTCGCGGATCGCGGTGTTCGCCTGGGCCTGGGCGCTCATCTCGGTGTGTGGTCTCGCTTGGATCTACGTCGTCTCGAAGAACGAATGGTCGAACTACTTCGCCTACTCGGGCAACCGCGTGGTCGACTCGCTCGTGGTCGGCGCGGCTGCGCTGACGCCGCTGCTGGCGGCCGAAGCGCTTAGGATCGCGCGGCGATGAGAGTCTCGTTCCTGATCCCGGCCTTCAACGAGGAGACGACGATCGGCGAGGTGCTGGAGCGGATCGCCGCGCTCGGCCTCGACGCGCAGGTCGTCGTCGTCGACGACGGCTCGACCGACCGCACCGCCGCGATCGCCGAGACCCACGGTGCAACGGTGATCCGCCAGGCGAATGCAGGCAAGGGTGCTGCGATCCGAGCGGCGATCGCCGTCATCGACGGCGAGATCGCGGTGATCCAGGACGCTGACATGGAGTACGACCCGGCCGAGGTGCCGGAGCTGATCGACCCGATCGTGAGAGGCGTCGCCGACGTCGTCTACGGCTCACGGCTGCGCGGCGGCAAGCCGCAGCGCGCCTATCTCTTCTGGCACCTCGTCGGGAACAAGTTCCTGTCGCTCCTGACGTGCATCCTCTACAACACCACCCTCTCCGACATGGAAACCGGCTACAAGGCATTTCGCGCCGATGTGCTTCGCTCGCTCGAACTGCGCGAGAATCACTTCGGGCTCGAGCCGGAGATCACCGCGAAGATCTGCAAGCGCAGGCTGCGCATCTACGAACTGCCGATTTCCTATTACGGCCGCACCCACGCCGAAGGCAAGAAGATCACCTGGCGCGATGGCTTCCGTGCGATTTGGGTGTTGTTTCGCGTGCGGCTGTCACGCTGACGGCGGCGCGTACACGACGAACGGGCCGGCGAGATGCCGGACGTATCCGTGCTGAACGAGGGCGGGGACGATCGAGACCGAGCGGACGGTCTGCCGCCAGAAGACGAAGCCGTGCCGCGGTGCGGCTGCAACTTCCCGGTCGTATGGCCGGTAGCGTACTTCGGGATCCGGTGACGGTATTGCCTGCCCGTCCACGAATCTCACGCCGCTGAACTGGTTCTCGACCGCGATGATGCGTTCCCGAGTGTCGAAGTCCAGGCGGTAGGCGATCCAGTAGTCGGCATAGACGCGGTCGAGGCCGAGTTGATCGAGGGTCGAGATCAGGGGGCTGTAGCTTCGCGGCGCGTTCGGCAGCGGCTGGGGAACCTTGAGCCAGACCTGCATCCTGTGCAGGTTCACAGCCGTGATCGCGAAGACGAGCACGAGCAATGCCACCGCGCGGGCGTACTTGGTCGCGACCTGGGCGACCACCAGTGCGAGGAGCGGCGTCAAGACGGTCGTGTACTGCGGATAAGCGGAGATGAACGACGTTTTTCGTGGGAGCCCGTACAGCAGCGCAAACACGACGACAGCCGCATAGAGCAGCCCGGCCGGCCGGCGGCGCGCCTTGATCCAGCCGTAGACGAACAACCCGACGAGGCCGGCATAGAGAAGCCACGTGAGCACCGCCGAGGGCACAAACAACGCGTGCGTGTAGGGAGCGCGGAGCCCGACGGTCATCGGCATGACCGGTGACACGAGCAAGCGGGCGGCGTGCTTGTAGGTCTGCCAGCCGGGGTTCTGACTCAGCGACTCGAAGTGGTGCCCGATGTTCCACACGAGCCATGGCAGCGCGCCGAGGGCGGCGAGCGGCACTGCCACCCAGATGTTGCGAAGGCAGCGTGGCTGCTTCCAGATCGTCCAGACGATCGCGGTTGCGGCGAACGGGATGATCTGTGCGGTTTGCCAGAACGCGAGCCCGAAGACGAGCCCGAACAGCCCGACCCGGATGCGGTCGGGTCGTTCGACGACGCGGAGCGCAAGGAGCAGCAGCAGCGCCACATAGACGACGTCGCTCGCGTAGAAGCCCTGCTCGCGGACGAGCTGCAGGAAGTTGAACGGCGGCCACAACCAGAACAGCCCCGCTGCGACGGCCGCGGCCGGCTCGCCGATCGTCCGCCGGCCAACCCGCCAGATCAGCAAGGTTGCGATCACGGAGAGCACGATCGGCACCATGCGCAACGCGAGCAGGCTCGTCCCGAAGAGCCAGAACCCGGGGACCGCGAGCAAGACCTCTTGCGTCCCGCCGTACGCTCTGCCCCAGAAGAACGTCGAAAACTCGCCGTGCTGGGCGTGTCGCACCATCAGCCCCACGAGCGCCTCGTCCGAATTGGGGATCGTCAGCGGCGAGCGGTACGTCCAGATGCGCAGCGCGATTCCGGCCGCACCGGTGAGCACGAACAGGGCTCCCCACCGGGAGAGCGCCACCCTGCGAAGGTTGGTCAGCTGCAACCTCTGCAACCTCTGCAACCTCTCGGCGACTGCCACCACGCCGGCCCACTGTAATTGAACGTGCGGTGGAGGTTTCAGTCGAGCCCGTAGCGCTGCCAGAGGTCCGTACGGGCCCTCAACCACTCAGCCGTTCGGGCGAGGCCGTCGTCGAACGACACGGCCGGGCTCCAACCGAGTGCCGACCGGATCCGCGCGGGATCGCCCACCCACGTCTGCGTGTCCCACTCGCGCGCGTTCATCGACCCCCATTGCGGCGTTGCCTTCACTCCAAGTGTTCTCCGCGCCGAGTCGACCGCCGCCGCGATCGTCGTTTCCACGCCGGTCCCGACGTTGAATACGTCGCCGGGCGTGACCCCATGCGCCGCCGCGAGCAGAAACGCGTCGACGACGTCGTCGAGGTAGACGAAGTCGCGGGCGATTGACGGATCGACGAGCGGCGGCAGCTCACCTCGAAGCGCGTAGGCGACGAGTGTCGGGATGAACCGACCGGGTTGCTCGAACGGTCCGAAAACGGAGTAGAGCCTCAGGGTGGCGACCGGGAGGCCGTGCTCGCGGCCGAGGTGGCAGGCGAGGAGCGTGGCGGCTGCCTTGGCGACCGCGTAATCGCTGTTTGGCTCCAGTGGCTCGCTCTCGGCCGGAGCGTGATCCTTGATGCCGTACTCGGACGAGGAGCCGGCGATCAGGGCGATCTCGGACCCGACCTCCTGCACGGCTTCGAGGACGTTGATCGTGCCGAGCAGGTTGCTGTCGAAGATCCGCCGCCGGTCGGTCTGCCACGAGTAGCCGCCGTGAGCGGCGAGATGGAACACCCACTCGGGCCGAGCGCGCAGGAATGCTTGCGTGACGGCGTCCGGCTCGCGCAGGTCGACCTCGACCGGCTGGATGCTCCCAACGAGATCGGCTAGGCGCCAGAGATCCCCGCCGATCCCGACGAGCGCGGTGACTTCGTGGCCCTGTTCGACGAGGCGGCGGGTGATGCCCGCACCGACGAACCCGCCGGCGCCCGTGACGAGCGCCCTCCGTGACACCTCAGTGGGCTTTGCGCGGGTCGAGCCCGGCGTACTCGAACGCGTCGATGTAGGGCGCGGCTCGCTCAGACACCGCCGCACACTCCTCGGCAGACAGTTCTGCGCCCGTTGCCCGATTCGCAGCCGTTGTCGCCTGGCGAATCGTTCCCCACGGATAGACCTCCGTCAGGGCCGTCCCATTCCAGCTCGGAACGCCGAGGGTCTCCGACGAGCCGAGCTCGAGCTTCGCCAGTACCGCGCCGAGCGTCGCCACGGGATCCGCCATCACATCCTCTGCGCGCACGATGTGGAACCGATCCGGATATTTCTCTGCAAGCAAACGTGCGAAGTACTGGTTCAGCGTCCAGCACAGCATGTAGTCGGCGAGAGGAAGCGGAACGGGTCGCTTCTTCGTATCGGCGTACGCGGACCAGGGGTTGCGTACGACGTGGAGAAAATGTGCGCCCGGGAGGTCGGCCAGGACGAGCTCTGCGTCGACGGTCAGCGCCGGGCTGTACCCGACGTAGACCTTCTCCGCTCCGCTTCGCCGAACGTCTTTCCAGGCATCGAAGGTTGCGCGGAAGAAGGCCTCCATGTTCGCGCCACGCGAGCGTCCGGATGCACGTACGTAGCCGACGTAGTGCTCGAGGCGGTCGTCGTCGTCGAAGTCGAACGGCCAGTCACGGAACTTGCTCACATTCGGCGTGCGGGCGCGCACCTTGCACTCCTCGTCGATGATCGCGCGATAGTCGGCCTCGGGTGACGCGTCGAGTGCGAACACGGGCCAGCGATACTTCACCGGGAAGAGCGATGACATGCGGTCGACGACGAGCCGCGTGCCGAGCTGCGACTCGAAGGGATACACAAAGAGCTCCGGATGTCCGTCCAGAAAGCGATGCGTCGTGTTGCCGCCGTTCTCGTACATCGCTCCGATCATGAGCAGAGCGGAAGTCGGTGGTCATCAGTCGGTCTCCCGTTCCGGTCGAAAGGCTGTAGAAGATCGCACGCGTTCGCGCGGTATCCGTTGCCGCGCCACGCGCCACTGTAAAGGGAAAGCCGGCAGTGATGGATGCCGTCGACCGCCGTCGATCCCGAAGATCTGGTTGCCGGCGGGCCAAACGATGCTGCCGAGGATCGAGCCGCTCGCGAGTGTCGACCGCATGGACGCCGCACACGCTCGCCTCGACATCGAGCCCTGGCGCGTACGAGCGAAAGCGCGGAATCACCCGCGACGTGCCGACGAACGCGAGGCCGTCCTGGAGCGCACAACCCGCGTGTCCATCCTGGCAACCGGGCGACCACTGCCGCGTCACCGTCCTCGATCGCGACAAGCTCCCCGTAGCCGCTGTTGTCGACCCAAAGGCGATTGCCGTGAGAGCCGCGCCGAGTGCGGCCGCGTCAGCCCGCGTGCGACCGGCTCCCGCGTCTCGCCCGCTGAAGATCACCCCTCGCCGGTCGACCGGGAAGTTCTGGTGGCCGGGGCGCCGCGCCGACGGCTCCGCTGCCGAGGCGGAGAAGTACGACTCGCCGACCGTCGGCCCGGCGGCGATCGAGTTCAGCTGGAGGTAGTTCCGGGCGAAGTCGGGCCCGTCCGCGCCCTCGATCGACCGAGGCCACCAGACGCGGTTCCAGCCGCCCTCGCGGGGCAGAGCGACGACCGCATTGTGGCCGACCGCGTTGCCGTGCAGTTCGCCGCCGACGAACGCGAGGTCGTGGAGGTACAAGCGACCCGGGCAGGAACGTCGCTTCGCACCGGCACGAGCGGCCGGTCGGGATCGTTGGTCGCGGGCTCGAGCTCGAAGATCTGGTTGGGGTTTCTCGTGCTTGCGACATGAACGCTCGCGCTTTGCGTCGTCGACGGCGATCCCGGAGGGGTGAGGCATCGGCATGAAGCTCACGTGAGGACGGCCGTCTGTGACGGACAGCGCCATGATCAGGTGCTCGTACTCGCGTGTGACGATCAGCGTCAGCGCACGCTCGCCGAGCAGGTCCCAGAAGCTTCCGCGGACCCGGCCGCGCAGGAGTTGAGGATCGATGGCGTTCGCCTCGCGCCACTGGCTCGCGATCTGCGCCGGGTCGCGCCACTCCTCGCCGTGCCGCTGCCACAGGTCTTCCGGGCTGGACGTCACGACGCCGAGGACGCTCGGCGCGCACGCCACATCGCATAGGCCCCGACATACATCCGGACCGCCGAGGAGTACCTCGTCGTCGAACGCCCGCCATGTCGCTCGGTCGCGAGGATCGGAACCTCGATCATCGGATAGTCGTTCGCGCGGCAGACGACGTTGAACTCGCAATCGAGAAGGTCGTCGTCTCGCGTCAAAGCCGAGCAGCTTGTCGAACGTGCGCGGGAAGATCTTCGGCGTGCCGTTGATGTCCCAGACCGAGAGGTCGAAGAGCGCCCTGCACTCGATGTTGTAGAGCAGCGAGCCGAGCCTTCGGCGCCGGCTCTCGCGGATCCTCCGGTTCGCCTTGAGCGACGACCTCGGGGTAGGCGAGCGAATAGGCGAGCGTCAGCATCAGGATCTCGCGAGTCGTCCGTGCCGAGTTCGTGAAGCAAAGGAGGTCGCCGCGCGCAACCGAAAGCCCGGTCCGCACCGAGTGCCCCCAGCCCCGCTTCTCGAGCGCGAGCGCTTGCACGCCGTCGAACTCAGCGGCGAGTGCATCGCAGACCGCTTGCGAGTCGTCGGTGCTGCCGTTGACGATCAGGATGATCTCGTAGCGGATCGGTAACACGTCCAGACCGTCGATGTATCCCTCGACGATGCTGCGAATGTGCTCGCCCTGGTTGTGAACCGGCAGGACGAGCGAGACACGTGGGACATCTCGTTGCATCGCCGCTAGAGCCTATGCAGCGCTTCAGTGGCCCCGGCGGCGATGGCGGCCGGCGTCAGCCCGAGCTTCTCGGCGAGGAAGTCCTCGCTGCCGGTGAGCCCGTGCGGCATCGCGTCGACGCCGATCCGTGTGACCCGAGTGCCGAGCCCTGCGTCGGCAACGACCTCTGCGACGAACGACCCGAGCCCGCCGATCCGGTAGTGGCCTTCGACCGTGACCGCGACCGGCACACCGGCAAGCAGCTCGCGCACGTCCTCCTCCGGTGACGGATTGAAGGAGGAAACCACCGCAACGGTTGCTCGGATCCCGT
Organism: uncultured Actinomycetes bacterium; assembly: GCA_963761365.1. Classification (GTDB taxonomy): domain Bacteria; phylum Actinomycetota; class Thermoleophilia; order Gaiellales; family Gaiellaceae; genus PALSA-600. The sequence continues at coordinate 35,912 of CAVXHB010000006.1, forward strand.
CGCGCTCGAGCTGATCTCTCGCGGCGAGCGCGGCGTGCGCCAGCGGGCCGAGTGCGATCAGGGCAACGTCGCCTCCGTCTGCGAGTACCTCGAGCCGGCCGACGCGAAAGCGCCCTTCGAGCTTGGGTACCGGGTCGCCGAGGCGCCCGAGCCGGAGATAGACGGGGCGGTCGAGCTCCGCGATCGCATCGAGGGCAGCGCGTGTCTGCTCCCGGTCGGCCGGCACGATCGTCGTGATCTCGGGCTGGAGCCGCATCACGCCGACATCTTCGAGCGCGAAGTGCGTGACGCCGTTGTGGCCGTAGTCGATGCCACCGCCGATGCCGACGATCCTCACAGGAAGGCGGTGCAGCGCCGGCCCGTTCCTGATGAACTCGTACGGCCGCAATGTCGCGAAGGTCGCGATCGAGTACGCGAACGGAATGAAGCCCGCCTCGGCGAGCCCTGTTGCGAGTCCCACCATGTTCTGCTCGGCAACGCCGGCGTTGAAGAAGCGGTCCGGATGACGTTCGGCGAATGGCTCGAGCACGGTGAAGCCGAGATCGCCGGTGAGCAGCACGATCCGGTCGTCAGCGTCGGCCAGCTCCGTCAGGCGAGCCGCAAACGCACGTCCTCACTCTGCCACCGCTTGCTCGTCGAGCGCCGCCAGGTCGAGGAGTGCCTGCGCGTAGCGGGCGTCGTCGAGCGGCCAGTAGTGCCACTCGATCTTGCTCTCCATGAACGAGACGCCGCGGCCGAACACGGTGCGTGCGATCAGCACGTGCGGAGCACCCGGTTGCTCCGCGAGGCCGCGCGATCGTGCGCGCGATCCCCTCCGGGTCATGGCCGTCGATCTCGATGCTGTTCCAGCCGAAGGACCGGAAGCGATCGACGAGAGGCGAGAGGTCGAGAACGTCACGGGTGTAGCCGAGCGCTTGCTGGCCGTTCAGGTCGACGATCGCGATCAGGTTCGAGAGCTTGTGATGCGCTGCGAACATCACCGCCTCCCAGAGCGAGCCCTCGTTGCACTCCGCGTCGCTGACGAGGACGAACGCGCGGCGTGAGGAGCCCTGGAGCCGTGCGGCGAGCGCTGCACCGGCGCCGAGCGACAGACCGTGCCCGAGTGACCCGGTGGAGAAGTCGATGCCTGGAACGACGTGCTCGGGATGTGTGCCGAGCGTGCTGCCGTCAGTGCAGTACGAGGTGAGGAGTGCGCGGTCGATCAGGCCTCGTTCGCAGAGGGCTGCATACAACGCGAGCGCGGCATGTCCTTTCGAGAGAACGAACCGGTCGCGGTCGTTGTCGTCGACAGCCGGGATGTGCAGCACCCGGCCGTAGAGCGCTGCCAGCAGATCGACGATCGAGAGGGCGGAGCCGATATGGCCGACGCCGGCTGAGGCTGCGCTCTCGATCACCGTGCGCCGGATGCGCGCCGCGAGGGCGGTGAGGTCGTTGTCGGGGCTCAACGGCGCTAGTCAACCACGCGGGAACGGCTTGCCAACGATCGTGTGTCGCGAAGCTGTGCAAGCAGAAAGCCGAAGGTCGCAACGAGCCCAACGTTGCGGATGAACGAGGACCCACACGGCCCAATTCTGTTTCTCGAGCCCGTGCTTGTCGACGATGTACTCGAACTGAGTGAGCGAGAGCACGATCAGAAAGAGCACCGCGGCGTGGCGGCCCTTCCGCCCGGCAGCGAGGGGGACGAGCGGCACGAGCCAGGTCAGGTACTGCGGCGAGAGCACCTTGCCGAACGCCACCACGGCCAGAACACAGGCCGCGAAGGCGGTGACGAGGCGCTCGTCGCTGTCGACGCCGCGACCGTAGGCCCAGATGGCGAGCAGTACGAGCAGCACGGCGAGCACGGTGCTGACGGCGCCGACGGCGGCGGCGAGATTGCCGCTGACGTCGACCGACGAGCGCCCGACGTAGCCGACATGGTGAAGGCCGAGCTTCGAGAGCACGAGCAGGATTGACGCGCCGAGGCTCTCGATCTGCAGATGGCGTTCGAGCTGTGTCTTCAGGCTGAAACCGACGCCGCCGGGCGCGAGCGCGAAGAACGGCAGCACAAGCAGGGCCAGCGCGATCACGAACGCGGCCGCGGATGCCGTCCGCTCCCGCGCGCGCCGCGCGGCGAGCAGCACGACCGCGAGCGGGAAGATCTTCACCGCGACGCCGGCTCCGAGCAGCGCCCCCGCCGCACGCTCGCGAGAGCGCAGCAGAGCGACGAGCGCGAGCGAGGTGAGGAGCGCTGGTACCGGGTCGTAGCGGTTCAGGAACACGGGGCCCAGGCACACGGGCGCGAGCACGACCGGAGTGAGGCGCCACCGGCTGAGCCCAAGCTGCCGCATGATCCACACCGCGCAGGCGACGAAGCCGATGCCGCACGCCGTCATCAGCAGCTTGAAGACGAGTACGTAGTGCGCGTTCCAGAGCAGCGCCGGTAGGGCGAAGATGCCGACCGAGCCAGGCGGATACTCATCGAAGAAGTCGCGATACGGAATCCGGCCGTGTTCGACGAGCGCGCGGCCGTACTTGGCGTACGTTTCGACATCGCCGGGGTAGGCGTGGCTGAAGAGGCCGCCGTAGGCCACCGCGCACGAGATGACGAAAAGCGTGCACGCGGCGAGCGTCACGACATCGAGCCGGCGGCGCATTCGTTCACACTAACGGGGCGCTCGGAGACGCTCCGTATCATGCGCGGCCATGCCGCCGCACGCCCGCTCGCGCTTGCCATGGCTTCGGTCGAGCGCCGCGCGCCACCCGACTCTCGGCGTTCTGCTCGGCTACTGCCTCGTCTCGTTTCTCTGGTTCGGGCTGCACCCGCTGATCCAGCCCGGGCGCCAGTACATCGGCGATTCGGACGATCCGCAGATTCCGATCTGGTCGTTTGCGTGGTGGCCGCATGCGCTCGTGCACGGTCTGAATCCGTTCGTCACACACGTCGTGTGGGCGCCACACGGCGTCAACCTGGCCTGGGTGAACACCGTGCCGCCGCTTGCGCTTCTCTTCGCGCCGCTGACATGGGCATTCGGGCCGGTCAGCTCGTACAACGTCGCCGTCGTCCTGCTGCCCGCGATTTCAGCGTGGACGGCGTTCCTGCTTTGCAGGCATCTGACCGGGCGGCTCTGGCCGGCGATCGTCGGGGGCTACCTCTTCGGCTTCTCGAGCTACATGCTGGGACACATCTCGGGCCAGCCACAGCTGACCGGCGTGTTCTGCATTCCCCTGGTGGCGCTGGTCATTCTTCGCTACGTCGAGGGCGACCTCGGATCCCGCAGGTTCGTCCTCTGGCTCGGCCTGCTGCTCGGGCTCCAGCTTTACCTTTCACTCGAGGTCGCGTTCACGCTGACGGTGGCACTGATCGGCGCATTCGTGCTCGCGTTCCTGCTTGTTCCGGAGCGGCGCAGGCGGCTCGCCGGGTCGCTTCGGCCGATCGCCGCCGGTTACACGCTTGCAGTGATCATCGCGTCGCCACTTCTGTATTTCGCCGTCACCAATCTGCGGCGCGCCGGTTTTCAACCGCCCGGCGACTACGTCGCCGACCTCCTCAACTTCGTCGTTCCGACGCCGGACGAGGCCGTGGGCGCAGGCTGGTCGCACGCAATCGCCAAGCACTTCCCCGGCAACGACAGCGAGCGCGGCGTCTTCCTCGGCCTGCCGCTACTCCTTGTGATCGCCTTCTACGCGCGCGACTCCTGGCGGACTCGAGGTGGACGCTTTGTGCTCGCCGGTCTCGCACTCGCCGCGTATGCATCGCTCGGTCCGAAGCTGACGGTCGACGGGCATCACATCGTGACGCTGCCGACCGTTTTCGGCCACGACCGTGTCAACGTGCCCGGGGTCGGCAAGAAGAGCCTCAGCCTCTTCAACAACACGCTGCCGGTGCGTTTCGCGCTCTACGTTGCACTCGCGGCGGGAGTGATCGTCGCCCTCTGGATGGCCCGTCGTGCGCGAGGCGTGGCTTTGTGGTTGCTCCCGGCGTTGACGTTGCTGTTGCTCGTGCCGAACGTGTCGCTCGGGACGACCACCTACGCGATTCCACCCTTCTTCACCGACGCGAGCTACCGGCCCTGCATCCAGTCCGGCGCGATCGTGTTCCCCGAGCCGGTCGGAGGGGGCGGTCAGGCGATGCTCTGGCAAGCCGTGAGCGGTTTCCGCTACCGCCTGGCAGGAGGACGCCTCCAGACCTCACCGCCGAGTGCGTTCCTGCACCCCGACACGATTGCTCAGATTTCGGTTGGCTATCCACCGGTGCCAGACCAGACCCAGCTTCTGCGCGCGTATTTCCAGACGGAGCACGTCGACTACGCGATCCTGGACAAGCGCCAGGCCGCGATCTGGGCCCCCGCGATCGACCGGATCGCCAAGCCACGCGACGTCGGCGGCGTGCTCCTCTATGACCTTGGTGGGAAGCTTTCGCCGAGCTGCCCGCGGAACTGAGGCATCGATGTCTGACACCGCCTACTCGGACGTCGCGAAGGCGTTCGACGACATCGCGACAGGACGTGTGCGGCGCCCACGGACACGCTCGGGGTATCACGAGCTCGTCCAGGCCGTTCACCAGGGGATCGTGCCGCCGGGCGCGTCGGTCCTCGAGCTCGGCAGCGGGACCGGAGATCTCCTGGCGTCCCTCGAGCCTCGCGAGGGCGTCGGGATCGACGTCAGTCCGGAGATGGTCGCGACGGCGAAGCGCCGCCACCCGGGACTTCGCTTCGAACTCGGCACCGCGGAGGATGCGAACCTCGGCCAGACCTTCGACTACATCGTCCTCTCCGATGTCGTGCCGTATGTCGACGACCTACTGGGGCTCTTTCACAGTGTGGCCCGGCACGCGCACAGCGATACGCGCGTCGTCATCCATTCCTACAGCCAGCTCTGGCGCCCGGCGCTCCGCCTGCTCGAGCTCGCGGGCCTGAAGACGCGGACACCGATCAAGAACTGGGTCGACCAACAGGACGTCGCGAACCTCCTGCGGCTGGCCGGCCTCGAGCCGATCACGATCACTCGGCGGATCCTGCTCCCGGTCCGCATTCCGATCATCTCCGCATTCTTCAACGGCTTCCTCGCGAACCTCTGGCTCGTGCGCCAGCTGTGCCTGACGTACTGGCTCGTCGCCCGCCCGCAACCGGCAGAGACCCCTCGCGAGCTGAGCGTTTCGATCGTCGTGCCGGCCAAAAACGAGGCCGGGATGATCGAGCAGATCGTCGACCGGACACCCGAGCTCGGGACGAAGACGGAGCTGATCTTCGTCGAGGGTCATTCCACCGACGGAACGCGTGAAGAGATCCTTCGTCAGATCGAACGGCATCCCGAACGTGAAATCGTCTATGTCGAGCAGACCGGACACGGCAAGGGTGACGCAGTGCGCCTCGGGTTCGCACGGGCGCGTCACGACGTCTTGATCATCCTCGACGCGGATCTGACCGTTCAGCCCGCCGATCTGCCGTCGTTTCTCGAGGCGCTGCAGACGGGCCGCGCCGAGTTCGTGAACGGGTCGCGGCTGGTCTATGGGCTCGAGCCGGGCGCGATGCGCTACCTCAACCTGCTTGGCAACAAGGCGTTCTCACTCGTGTTCAGCGCGCTCCTCGACCAGCACGTCAAGGACACGCTCTGTGGCACGAAAGTGCTCGAACGGCGGCGCTACGAGCAGATCGCCGCCGGCCGTTCGTATTTCGGCGACTTTGACCCATTCGGCGATTTCGACCTGCTCCTCGGCGCGGCTCGGCTCAACTTGAAGATCGTCGATATGCCGGTGCGGTATCACGCGCGGACGTACGGAGACACGAAGATCTCGCGCTTCAGGCACGGCTGGCTGCTCCTGCGGATGTCGCTCTTTGCCTTCCGCAAGCTCAAGGTCGAGATCTTCTCGCCGCGTACGGCTATCAAGCGACGCTGAAGGCGAGCGGCACGCTCTCGCTGCCTGAGTGCAGCGGCGCGACGGTGACGACGAGCTGAATCACGCCCATCCCGGAGTCACGAGCCGCGTTCAGGATCCCGGCCGCGTCGGCGGTCTTCGGGAGCGTGCACGTCGAGCCTGCCGCGCAGCGCGCGGTGATCGCCGTGATCGTCACCGGAGCGGAGGCGTCGAGCTTGAGTGTCCAGCCGGCCCCGCTGCCACGAGCATCAGCGAGTGTCAGCGGTACCTGCACCGAGCGCCCGGCGACGGCCCTGACCGCAGGTCCCTGCAAGGTCAGCCCGCCGGAGTGGAGCGCAAGCCCGACGTTGATGTTTCCGGCCATGGCAGGGGCGGCACCGAGGAGCGCCAAGAGGGGAATCGCGATAAGGAAGCGCCGCACGCACCTTGTTTTACAGGCCCTCCCGGCCGCTGTCGATCCCGGTCCGGAGCGCCTGCCCTACCTCTTTTTGGGCGGGCGAACACCCCAAAAGGGGCCGCCTAGGAAGGTTCGAGTGCTGCGGCTTTTTGGGCAGCTTCGCCGATGTCGGCCGCGCCTACCTCGACGCCGCAGTTCCGGCAGCGGTGCGGATACCTGAGCACGCCGTCGGGGCCGACCTGGCCGTGCATCCAGTCGACCTGCCAGTAGTGGTAGCCCTGGCAGGGCCCGCTTGCCGGCGCCGCGGGCGGCGGAGCCACGGCCGGAGAGTCCGCGGCCGGAGCGGCTGCGGCTGGTGGTGGAGGCGGCACGGGGGTCGCAGTCACCGTCACCGGGCGCCGCTGGCGCACGACGGCGAAGAAGTAGCCGCCGCCGGCGAGCAGGAGCGCGCCGAACCCGATCGCGAGGTACTTGTAGAGCGAGTTGCTGCTGGCCGGTGCCGCAACCACTCCGCCCGGGCCGACATTCGTCGGCTTGCCGGGCTTGAAGACCTTCTGCACGTTCTCTTTCGAGACGGTGAACTGCGGCGAGGCCGATGACGTGTCGGTGCCACCTGCAGCGCCGGCACCCGGGTAGCTCAGGCGCACGCTGGCGACGTATGTTCCGGGTGAGAGCGCCTGCTTGAGCTGGATCGGATAGTCGATCGCGGTGTGCGGCAAGAAGGTGTCCAGGCGAAACGAAATCGTTTGGATCACGCTGCCGGTCGTGGTCCGGATCGTGATCGAGCCCTTGGGCTTGGCGAGGATCGTGCCGTCGTTCGCCAGGTGGACGAACACCTGCTGGCGTCCCTTCGAGCCGCCGACGTTCACGTCGCCGATCGTGAACTTCGCGACCTTCGGTCCCGGGATGTTCACCTCGACGGCGACGATCGAGAGGTTGCGCACCTTGATCTGCACGTTCGTCTTGTGGCTCGACTGGGGCCCCTGCCGCTGCAGCACTGTCTCCGCGACGATCCCGCCGACGAAGTCGCCGGCCTTTGCGCCGGCCGGTACGTGGACGGTGAACGGGACCGTCGTCCGCTGGCTCGGCTTCAGCGTCAAGGTGTGCGAGCCGAGTGAGATCCACGTGCCGACCCCAACCGGATGGCTGTCGGTCAGATAGACCGTGCCGGAGGTGGCGCCGGTCGTCGCGTCGGCGGGGTAGAGCTTGACCGAGCCGACCCGGTCGCCGGTGTTCGTGACGGCGACGGCTCCATGCAGCACCGTGCCGGCCTTCGCGGGGTACACGAAGTAGCCGAGCTTCGGGTTGCCGATCGCGCGCACGCCGAAGATCGGGCCGACCGGCTTTGGAGCGGCAGCGGCTGCGAGCGGTGCGACCGCGAGGGCGGCGAAGAGCGCGATCAGGAGGCGGCGCATCACAGACAGCCTACGGCCCAGACACAATCGCGACGGTGACGGTGCTCGTGTAGGTGCCGGCATAGACGTTTGCGGGCGTTGAAACCTGGATGTTCGCCGTCATGATGTTCGTTTGCGCTCCGGTCGGGCTCGCGGCGCTGTAGACCGCCGCACCGCCCGTGTTCGGCAGGGTGACGGGATAGACGATCGAGCCGCTCGACGTCGGCAGTGAGCAGGAGCCTCCCGAGCACGTGGCCGGCGGCGTCACGCTCACAACCGCCGAAGCGGTTGCCGGAAAGCGTGTACGTCCCGTTGACGAACTGCGTTGCGGAGATGAGCAGATGCCAGCCGCTCTGCTGCCCGTTCGAGACGACCGTCATCGCGACCTGGTAGACGGGCGTCTGGTCGGTTCCATCCAGTGCAACGGAGAAGGCGGCCGTTGCCGGCGTCGTGACTCCGAGCGCGCCAAGACCGCCAGTCGCGAAACCGAGCGCGCCGAGTGACACCAGCAGCAGGCTACGGGCCAGCCGCGACAGCAACGGTGACCGTGCTCGCATAGCTCCCCGCGTACGCATTGCCCGGAATGGTGACGGAGATCGTGGGCGTGACGGTGAACGAGCCCATGCCGGTGTTGGCCGCGGAGTTGAAGAACTTGACCGCGGCCGGGGCGCTGACAGCGGCCGGGACTGCGATCGGGAGGGTGACCGCGTTGGTCGGGTTCGTGCAGGTCGACCCCGCGTTGCAGGCCGAGGCGATCGTCGTGATCGAGGATGCGCCGGTCGCGAGCGTGTAGGTGCCCGTGTTGAACTGCGTGGAGGTGACGGTCATGTTCCAGCCGCCGCCCGTGCCGCGCGCGTCGATCACGGTGAGTGGGATCTGGTAGGTGACGGTCTGGTCGGTGCCGTCGAGGGTGTCGGAGAACGAGGCGGTTGCGCCGGCGGCCAGCGAAACCGAGCCGGCGCCTGTGACGGTGGCGGTCGTCGTGACGATGCTGCTCGCCGCGGCGGCCGCAGCCGTCGCGAGGACGACGATCAGGGGAAGGAGGAGGGCCGCTGCTTGCCTGTTCTTCATGGACACAGTGTCGGGGCGCCAGGTTGGCGCCGGGGCAGGGCGCGGTATGAAACCGGTGCGGGTCGAAACAGCGGTTTCCGGCTCTACTACTACTATTCGAGGCGTGCCAACCTCTGTCGTCACCGGCGGAGCCGGGTTCCTCGGCTCCCATCTCTCCGATTACCTGCTCGAGCGGGGCCACCGGGTGATCTGCGTCGACAACCTGGTCACGAGCTCCCTCCGCAACATCGAGCACATCCGGACCGGCGAATTCGTCTTCATGAACCACGACATGACCGAGCACCTCGAGATCGAGGAGCCGGTCGATTTCGTCTTCCATTTCGCGGCGCTCGCGAGCCCGGTCGACTATCTGCGCATGCCGCTGCACTCCTTGAAGGTGGGCTCGCAGGGCACGCACAACGCGCTCGGGCTGGCCAAGTTCAAGCGGGCGCGCTTCCTGCTCGCATCGACGAGCGAGGTCTACGGCGACCCGCAGGAGCATCCGCAGCCGGAGACCTACTGGGGCCACGTCAACCCGATCGGCCCACGCGGCGTCTACGACGAGGCGAAGCGCTACGCCGAGGCGCTGACGATGGCGTACCACAGCCAGCAGGGGATCGACACCGCGATCGTGCGTATTTTCAACACCTACGGCCCGCGGATGAGGCCGAACGACGGTCGGGCGATTCCGACGTTCGTGCGGCAGGCGCTCGCGAACAACCCGATGACGGTGTACGGCGACGGCTCGCAGACGCGCAGCTTCTGTTACGTCGACGACCTGATCCGCGGCATCGTTCTGCTCGCCGAGAGTCGCGAACATCTGCCGGTGAACATCGGCAATCCCGACGAACGAACGCTGCTCGAGCTCGCCGAGGCGATCAAGCAGGTCACCGGCACGAGCAGCGAGATCGTCTTCGAGGCGTTGCCCGTGGACGACCCCCAGCAGCGGCGGCCCGACATCACCCGCGCCAAGCAGGTGCTCGGCTGGCAGCCCGAGGTTTCGCTCGAAGATGGCCTCGCGCGACTGATCAGCGCGCTCGGCCGGGATCCGGCAGCGGCAACCCCTGCGCGCTGAGCAGTTCGCGGTAGAGCGCGTCGATGTCGTCCACGAGGCGCTCGACGCGGTAGCGCGGGATCGTGCGCTCCCGTCCGGCGTCGCCGAGCCGGCGGCGGAGCTCGGGATCGTTCGCCAGCCGCTCGAGCGCATCGGCAATCCCGTCGATGTCGCCGACGCGGACGAGCATGCCGTCGGCATCGTCCTCGACGACGTCCGGAACGCCGCCGACGCGCGTTGCGACGACGGGGCGTCCGGCTGCTAACGCCTCGATCGCGACCACGGGCGTCCCTTCGTTAGCCGAGGGAAGCACGAGTGCGTCGAAGAACGAGTAGTAGGGAGCCACCTCGCGCTGGTAGCCGACGAACAGCACGTTTCGCGAGATACCGAGGTCGTGCGCGCGGTGCTCGATCTGCTCGCGGTCGGGTCCGTCGCCGACAAGGCAAAGGCGGGCGTTCACGCCCGCGATCTCGCAGCCTGCGGAACGCGAGCAGGATGTCGTCAACGCGCTTGATCGCCGTCATTCGGCCGATCCAGCCGATCACGAACTCGTCGGGAGAGACGCCGTAGAGGCGGCGAAGCGCCGTCCCGTCACCGCCGCTCGTGACCCGGTCGTCGAGATCGATCCCGAGCCGGATCACGCTGAACTTCTCTCGGGGCGCAACGCCGAGCTGCACGAGGTCGTCGCGCACCTCCGGGCTGACGGCGATGAGCCGCGTGGTCGACTTGGCGAGCGTGCGCTCGAGCCCGCGAAAGAGAGCCGTCGTACCTGGATTGAAGTACCCGCGCAGCACGTGACCGTGAAAGGTGTGGACGATGATCGGCGGTCGCGCGTCACCGGCGAGCGCGGCGGCGATCCGGCCCACCGCGCCGGCCTTCGCCGTGTGAGTGTGGAGGATGTGCGGCCGGACAGCGCGGATCCACTTGACGATGCGGGCGATCGAGCGGGTGTCGTAGAGCGGCGAGATCTCGCGATGGAGCTGCGGAACCGGATGCCACGTGACGTCGAGCTCGTCGGCAACGAACGACATCGAGCTCTCGCCACGGGCGAGCGAGCCGGCCAGCAGCGTCGTGTCGTAGCCGCGCTCCTCGAGCCCTTTCGTCAGATAGGCGACGTGGAGAGCGGGCCCGCCCATGTTCAAACGGGCGATCAGGCGCAGGACGCGGATCGGCTCGCTCAAAGAAGCGCGTCGGCCGTCAGGCGGAGGCCCTCTTCGAGCGGCACAGAGAGCTCATAGCCGAGCGCATGCTTCGCGGCGTCCACGTCCGCCCAGGAGTCGCGGACGTCGCCGGGCCGCGGAGGCGCCGACTCCCGTTGGACGGGCTTGCCGAGAATGCGCCCGATCGACTCTGCCAGCTCGTTCACGTTCGCGGGCTGCCCCGCGGCGATGTTGAAGATGCGTCCGTTCACATCCGCGGCGTCCGCCGCTCGCAACGTCGCGTCAACGACGTTTGCGACGTACGTGAAGTCGCGCGACTGCTCGCCGTCGCCGTAGATCGTGATTGGCCGGCCGTTCGCGATCGCGGTCATGAAGAGCGGCACCACCGCTGCGTATTGCGAGTGCGGGCTCTGCCGCGGCCCGAAGACGTTGAAGTAACGGAGGACGACACTCTCGAACTGCTCGTAGACGCGGCTGAAGCTGACGCAGTAGCGCTCGGCGGCCAACTTGGCGACGCCGTACGGCGAGATCGGGTCGGGCGCCATCGCCTCGGTCCGTGGCAGCGTCCCCGACGAACCGTAGATCGACGAGCTGGACGAGAAGACCACGCGTCGCACGCCCTCGTCGCGTGCCGCGAGCAGCACGTTCAACGTTCCCTCGACGTTGACGGCGCTCGACGTGAGCGGGTCCTGGACGGATCGCGGCACCGAGCCCAGGGCTCCGAGGTGGTACACGACTTCGGCCCCACGAACGGCGTTGTGCACGCGCTCGTAGCTTCGGAGCTCACCTTCGACGATCTCGACGTCGACGCCCGCGAGGTTCAGACGGCTGCCGGTGGAGAAGTTGTCGAGAATGCGTACGTCGTCTCCGCGCTCGAGCAAGGCGCGCACGAGGTTCGAGCCGATGAAGCCGGCGCCGCCCGTGACGAGCACGGACGTCATTCGCGTGCGCCTGCGGCGACGGCGGCCAGGCCGAACCCGAGCCAGGTGATTGCCTGAAGGGGGATGCCGGCGACGATACCCATCCCGGTCCACGCACCGATGCTGACCAAGATCCAACCGACCGCGATCGAGCGCAACCGGCGGTCCTCGAAGACCGAGAGCGAGCGCGATTCACGAACGTCGCCACGCCGAGCACGAACCCGACCACGCCGGTATCCGCGAGCAGCTGCACCCAGAGGTTCTGGACACCCCACTGATGCTGCTTGGACGGAAATGCGTACGCGGCCTGCGGGAACTTCCGCTTCGCGGCGGCCAGGTACGGCTGGTACCGGTTCTCCGACCGTTCGAAGCCGACACCGAGGAGTGGATGGTCGAGCCAGATGCGCAGTCCGATGTAGGCCAGCATCGTTCGCTGTGACCCGGTCTGGACCGTCGCGCTCGCCGTCTTGCTCGCCGGCTTGATCCCGAGGAAGCGCAGGAAGTTCGCCGTGTCATACGAGCGCAATGCGAGCACGCCGACACCGACGACTGCGGTGACCGCGACGATTGCGAACGCGCGACGGCGGGTGAGCTGATTTGAGCGGCGCGCGACGACGAGACACGCGACGGCCATCAGGACGATCCCGAAGTACGGCAGGACCTGGGCGGCGATGATCGCGCCGATTGCGCCTGCCGCGACCGCGACATAGGCGACACGCACGTGCGTCCGCAGCGACGATCCCGGCGAACCCGACGGCGAGCACCGCGCCCGAGAACGCTGCGAAGTCGACGTTTCCGAGGAAGGACGGCTCGAGCTGGCCCGGCCTGCGTCCTTCGAACTCGTTGATCACCCCCATGAACTGGAGCACGGCCCAGCCCGACGCGGCCGCGCCCCACGCCACGAACGCGAGGATGAATCGATCCACCTGCGCACGCCGTCGGAAGAGGAGCACGACTGCGGGCGCAAGGAGTGCGTACTCGCCGATCTTCGCCGCGGTGACGAGGTGAGTCGTTGTGTTTTCGAGTGGTCGCCAAAAGCACGAGACCGCGAAGAGTGCGAGGAGCGCCGCCACCGCGACCCAGAGCGGCCAGGCCGCGTACGAGCGGCACGCCAGCCGAAGCGAAAGCCGGCGACGATCGCCGCGAGGACAACGACGGCGATCACTGCGTCCGACAGGTACACGTGGGCGGGACCGAGCGTCGCCTCAGGCTGATACCGCACGTGGAGAAAGACGAACGGGATCGCCGCCGCCGGCACGAGCGCGAGCAGGTCCGCGGCGCGCGAACGGGAGTCCAAGAGGCGCCACTATACTCGTGGCCGCCGATGGCCTCCCGGATCATTCGCCGTCGCGCCGCGACGGCATTCGGGGTGTACGGATCGGCGGTTTTTGGCTTCCTCGCTACGGTGGTCGCGGCGCGTGAGCTCTCGAAGGCCGACTTCGCGCGCTTCGCGCTCGTCTTCAGCACGACGATTCTGCTCCAGCTCTTCGTCGACCTGACGATCGACGAGGTCGTGATCAAGTACGGCAATCGTTATGTCGCGCGCGAAGACTGGGGGCGCTTTCATCGCCTGTTTCGGATCGGCATGCTCGTGAAGCTCGCCGGCGGCGCGGCGGGCACGCTCGCGATCGTGGGAGCTGCGTTCCTGTCGCCGTGGATCTGGCGGACCGGCGGCGTGCGCGGCGCGCTCCTGATCGCAGCGCTGATTCCGTTGATCCAGCAGCCGGAAGGAATGGCCGGCGCCGTGCTGACGCTGCGAAACCGCTACGACCTGCGCGGTCTCTTTCTGCTCTGGGCGATGGCGCTGCGACTCGCCGCGATCGTTATCGCCGCGCCGCATGGTTTGCTGACGGTGTTCGTTGCGATCGTGGTCGCGCAGGCGATCTCGACCGTGTCGGTGAGTGTGGTCGGGTTCGCCGCGTATCGCCGCTATCCGCAGGTGCGGCCTGTACCACTCGGGGACGACCGGCGAGCGATTCGGTCGTTTGCAATCCAGTCGACGATCGCCTCCGGCCTGACCTCCGTGCGCACGTCGCTTCCAACCGTGCTGGTAGGTGTCGTCGCAAAGAGCGCGCAGGTGGCGAATTTCCGGGCCGCACAAGCGCCGCAGACGGCGTTTCTGTCGCTGTCGGCCCCGGCGCGCCTCGTGCTCATCGCCGAGCAGACGCGCGATGTCGAGCGCGGCCGCTCCGATCGTGCGTACGCCCTGCTGAGCCGCTACATCGGCGCGACGATTGCGATCTGCGTCGTCGTCACGCCTCCTCTCTGGATCTTCATGCCCACGCTCGTGCGGATCGTCTTTCACGCGCAGTACGTGCCGGCGGCGAACGCGTTTCGGGTGATGCTGCTTGCGGCGGTGATCCAATTCGTGTTCGGCTGGACGAAGAGCTTTCCCGTCTCGATCGGGCGGCCAGGCTTGCGCACGATCGGTCAATCGCTCGAGATTGCGGCGCTCGTTCCGGCGGTGCTCGTGCTCGCGGCGCTCTACGGTGCGACCGGCGCGGCGGGCGGCGTGCTGGTCGGCTCGGTTGTGCTCGGAGTCTTCTGGACCGTCGGGCTCGTGCGGCTCCGCTCGGCGGAGGCGGCCGCCCAATGAGAGTCTTGATCGTCTCGGGGATCTGGCCGCCCGACGTCGGCGGGCCCGCGTCGCATGCGCCCGAGGTGGCCGCGTTCCTGCGCGGGCGCGGACACGAGGTCGAGGTCGTGACAACCGCCGACGCCCCGCCCGGTCGCCGAGGAGTACCCGGTGCGATGGGTGCGGCGTTCGCTGCCGCCGGGCGCGCGTCATGTCGAAGGCGTGCGGCTCGTTCGCACGCTCGCGCGACACGCGGATGTGGTCTACACGACGGGGATGTTCGGCCGCTCGTCGCTCGGCTCGCTGCTCGCGCGCACACCGTTCGTCGTCAAGCTGACGGCCGATCCGGCGTACGAGCGCGCGCGCCGCTGGCGGCTCTGGCGGGGATCGCTCGAGGACTTCCAGCACGCGGCGCCGCTCTCGACCTTGCCGCTGCGTCTTGCGCGCGATGTCGACGCACGGGCGCGCGGCCCATGTCGTCACGCCGTCGTCGTACCTGCGCGAGCTCGCACTCGGCTGGGGCGTTCCCCCCGAGCGTGCAACGGTGCTGCCGAACCCCGCGCCCCCGTTGCCGGAGCTCCGCCCGCGTGAGGAGCTGCGGCGCGAGCTCGGATTCGACGGGCCGACGCTCGTCTTCGCCGGGCGGCTGACGGCCCAGAAGTCGCTCGACCTCGGAATCGAGGCGGCGCGGCGCGCGGGCGTGGCGCTCGTGATCGCCGGCGACGGGCCCGACCGCGTGGCGCTCGAGCGGCTGGGCGACGCGCGGTTTCTCGGGGCCCGCTGCCGCGCGAGGCGGTGCTCGAGCTCTTCCGCGCCGCCGACGCATCGCTGCTCTCATCGTCGTGGGAGAACTTTCCGCACACGGTCGTCGAGGCGCTCGCGGTCGGGACGCCGGTGATCGCGACCCGGACCGGCGGCGTCGCCGAGGTCGTTCACGACGGCGAGAACGGGCTCGTCGTCGAGCCGGGCGATGTCGATGCGCTCACCGAGGCGATCGAGCGTTTCTTCGCCGACGCCGAGCTGCAGGCGAGGCTGCGCGCGAATGCAGTCGCCGTCGGTGGCCGCGTACTGCCCCCGAAGCGATCTACGGCCGGCTCGAGCAGATCTTGATCGAGGCGGCCGCGGTGAAGCCGCGCGTCCTCTTCGTCGGACGCACGCGCTACCGGCTGCCGCTGCCGGAGAGCCTCGCGCGCAAGTGGGACGCGCTTTCGGAGCGGATGGATGTGCGTGTGCTCGCCAGCGGCACCGGCGCGCGACCCGCGCTTCCACCTGGTTCCGCCGCGCCATCTCGACGGGCCGCGCTTCTACGCCTCGCTGCCCGTTCGAGGTCGCGCGGGAGCTCCGCTCGTTCCGCCCCGACGTGATCGTCGCCGAGAGCCCGTACGAGGGGGTCGCGGCCGAGCTCGCGCGCCGCCGGCAGCGGTCGCAGGCGAAGCTCGTCGTCGAGGTGCACGGCGACTGGCACGTCTCGACGCAGGCTGTACGGCTCGCGTCTGCGCGCGCGCGCTCGGCCCCGTCGGCGACCGTGCTCGCGGACTGGGCGGTGCGCAGTGCCGACGCGCACCGCGCCGTCTCCGACTTCACCGCGTCGCTCGTGCGCGCGACCGGCCGCGAGCCGGCCGGCGTGTTCACGACCTACTCCGACCTCGGTGCGTTCGCCGGACCGGTGGTGCCGCGTGCCGGACGAGCCGCGCGTCGCTCTTCGTCGGCGTGCTCGAGCGCTACAAGAACGTCGAGGTGCTCGCGGCGGCGTGGCGGCTCGTCGCCGCCCGACTCCCGGAGGCGCGTCTCCATCTCGTCGGGATGGGGACGCAGACCGGCGTCGGCCGAGGCGCTTGCGCGTGAAGGAGTCCGGTGGGAGCGCCGGCTCGAGCCGGCCGCGCTTGCGCCGCGCTCGACGCCTCGCGTGCGCTGCTGCTTCCCTCGGCGTCGGAGGGCCTGCCGCGGGTCGCGATCGAGGCGTTCCTGCCGCGGCCGCGCGGTCGTCGCGACGCGCGCCGGCGGCATTCCCGACATCGTCGAGGACGGCGTCAACGGGCTGCTCGTCGACGCCGGCGACGCACGAGCGCTCGCGGATGCGATCGAGCGGATCCTGCGCCGAGCCCGGCCTCGCCGAGCGGCTCGGCGCGGCGCGCACGAGCATCGTCGCTCGCTGGCGTCTCGACTCCGGACGAGTACGCCGACCGGGTCCTCGCGCGTCGTCGACAGAGCGCCTGCTGATGAAGCCGCGGCTGCTGCTCGTCGCCCGCACGCGCTACGAGCTGCCGCTCTCGCCGAGCCTCGAGCGGAAGTTCGACGCGCTTGCGCGAGCGGTTCGAGCTGCGCGTGCTCGCGACGTCGGCCGACGGCCGCGCGCACGACGACGGGACGTTCCGGCTCGTGCCGACGCCTGCCGCTCCTCGACGGGCCGCTCTTCTACGCGCTGCTGCCGTTCCGCGTGCGGCGGATCGCGCGCGAGCACCGCGCCGTCGCGATCGTGACGCAGAGCCCGTACGAGGCCGCGCTCGTTCAGCTCGCGCGCACGGGAGCGCGAAGGTCGTCGTCGAGGTGCACGGCGACTGGCGAACGGCGACGCGCCTCTACGGCTCGCCGTTCCGCCGCGCCCTCTCGCCGCTCGCGGACGCCGTCGCTGCGTTGGGCGCTGCGGCGGGCCGACGCGGTGCGCACGATCTCGCCGTACACGTCCGAGCCTCGTCCGCGAGCTCGGCGTCGAGCCGGCCGCGCGAGTTCGCGACGTTCATCGATCTCGAGCTGCTTCACCGAGACGCCCGCCGGTGCCGCTGCCGGCGCGCGCCGGCCGCGCTCTTCGTCGGCGTGCTCGAGCTCTACAAGAACGTCGACGGCCTCGCGCGAGCGTGGCGCCTCGCGGCGCCGCGGCTGCCGGGTGCGCAGCTGCGCCTCGTCGGGTCGCGGCTCGCGGCGCGACCGTCGTCGAGCAGCTCGTGCGCGACCTCCCGGCGCAGACGACGTGGGTCGAGCGACTCGAACCAGGCGGATCGTGGCGCGCGCGATCGACGAGGCGACGTGCCTCGTGCTGCCGTCGCGCTCGGAGGGGCTGCGGGCGCGTGCTGATCGAGGCGTTCCTGCGCGGGCGGCCGGCGGTCGCGATGGACGTCGGCGGCATCCGCGACGTCGTCGAGGACGGCGTCAACGGCCTGCTCGTCGTCTTCCGACGAGGAGCTTGCCGATGCGCTCGTCCGAGTGCTCTCCGACCGCGAGCTCGCGCGAGCGGCTCGGCGGCGGGCGCGCGCCGGAGCGCCGATCGCTGGCTCGCGACTCCCGCAGCGAGTACGCGGAGCGCATCGCCGAGGTGGTCGGCAGTACACTGAGGGCGAAATGACCGCGCAGCAGGCAAAACAGGTCGTCAAGAACGCGCTCTACCGCACGATCGGCGAGACGTCGACGACCCTTCGCCTCGCGCCGAACGGCGAGCACGCTCGCTGCGGGTGCTGATGTACCACAAGGTCAACGACATCCCCGACAACCCGACGACGGTTCCGGTGGCGCACTTCGACGAGCAGCTCTCGCAGGTTCGAGACCTCGGCTACCAGGTCGTCGGTCTCGACGCGGTGCTCGATCACTACACCTTCGGCAAGCCGCTGCCGCCGAGCGCGCGGTGCTGATCACGTTCGACGACGGCTACCGCGACACGCTCGAGAACGCGCTGCCCGTGCTTGCAGAAGCACGGCTATCCCGGCGGTGATCTTCGTGCCGGTCGCCTACATGGAAGACGAGACGCCGCTGCCGCACGAGTCGCTGCTCGTCGAGCGCGGCGTGCGCAACCCGACGCTCGACTGGGGCTTGATGCGCGAGCTCGACGCGGGCGGCGTGCGGGTCGAGTCGCACGGGATCGCGCACCGGCCGCTCGCCGAGGTCTCGCTCGACGAGGCCGTGCGCGAGATCGCGGTCTCGAAGCTGAAGCTCGAGGAGAAACTCGGCCGGCCGGTGCGCGCCTATGCGTACGTGAAGGGCTCGGAGGCGCACTTCCACCCCGTGCACGAGAGCATCCTCAAGCAGGCCGGGCTACGAGATCGCGTTCACCTCGATCTCGCGGTCGAACGGCGGCGAGACGAATCCGTTCCGGCTCGGGCGCTACAACGTCGAGCCGTACCCCGCGCGCACGTTCGAGCTCGTGCTCTCGGGCGCATGCGACCTGATCTCGCTCAAGGACACGGTCGCGGGCACGCACGCGCGGCGCCTGTTCAACCAGGCGCTCGGCACGTCGACTTCACGTGAGGGTCGCTGAGTACAGCCCGTCGCGGCGGGCCGACGTAGCCGACTTGATGGCTCGCGTCTGGGGCGAGCGCCCCGCCGAGGCGGAGCTGGAGTGGTTCTACGAGCGCAACCCCGTGCGGCCGGCTCTCGTTCTGCTTGCCGAGGAGGACGACAAGGTCGTCGGCTCGGTTGCGATCAGCTCCGGCCCGACACAGTCGGTGGGGTTTGCCGTCGATCTCGCAACCGATCCGGCCTATCGTGGTCGCGGCATCTTCAGCGAGTTGCAGGCGGCGAACGAGGAGCGCGCACGCCAGGCAGGCATGACGTTGCTTCTGACGGTGCCGACGCTCGCGTCGGCGCGCATTCTCACCGGCAGGCTCGGCTGGTCGCCGTTGCCGCGCGTGCGCATGTGGGCCCGTCCTCGTCTGCCGGGGGGCAAACGCGTCGAGCGCTGGGACGACTCAGTGGCCAATGGCCACTATCTCAACTGGCGCTTCGCCGATGCACCACGCGATTACGTGCTTCTCGGCGGAATCATCGCTCGGCGGCGCGGGTTCCTCGACATCGCGATTCCGCCTCGCGCGGGAGCGCGGCCGCTATCTGCGTGCCGGCTTCGTGCCGACACCGAAGACGTTCACGCTGCTTGGCAAGTCGCTCGACGGCGCGCCCCTGCCGGAGCGCGTAGACCTGCAACTCGGCGATCTGGACTTCCTGTGACCAGCCTCATCTTCGTCACCCAGCAGGTCGACCCCGAGCACCCGGTGCTCGCGGCCACTGTGCCGAAGATCCGCGCGCTCGCGAAGCGCTTCGACGAGGTGGTCGTGCTCGCTGCAGGCGCAGCACCCGGCGTGCTACCCGAGAACTGCCGGGTCGTCACCTACGGCGCCGCCGGGCGGCTCGAGCGCGGCCGCTCCTACGCGTCCGCCCTCAACCGCGAGCTCGCGCGGAAACCTGCCGCGGTGCTCGTGCACATGACGCCACTGCTCGCGGTGCTCGCCGCGCCGCTCGCGCGCCCGCGCGGCGTTCCGATTCTGCTCTGGTTCACGCACTGGAAGCGGTCGCGCACGCTCGTACTCGCAGAGCGTGTCTCGACTGCCGTGCTCACGGTCGAGCGGCGCTCGTTTCCGCTCGCATCGCCGAAGGTCGTCGCGATCGGCCACGGGATCGAGCTCGAGCGCTTCCCCTGCACGCGACGCGAGCCCACCGGGCAGCTTCGCGTCCTTGCCCTCGGACGGACATCGCCGGCGAAGGGCTACGAGACGATTGTCCGGGCTGCCGCTCTCGCCGGCGTCGACCTCGAGCTGCGCGGCCCGTCATTCACCGACGAGGAGCGCGCCGAGCGAGCCCGGCTCGAGGCGCTGGGGGCGCGGGTGGAGGAGCCGGTGCCCTACGCTGAGGTGCCCGCACTTTTTTTCCGCAAGGATGTGCTCGTGAACAACATGCGTGAAGGAGCCCTCGACAAGGTGGTCTATGAAGCAGCAGCGACGTGCATGCCCGTGCTTGCGTCGAACAGCGGCTTCGATGATGTGCTGCCGCCGGATTTGCGCTTCAGCCGCGAAGATGCCGACGAGCTGGCCGCGAAGCTCGTCCGACTGCGCGGCATCGACCGGAACGAGCTCGGGATCGGTCTGCGCGCGGCCGTCGAGGAGCGGCACTCCGTCGACCACTGGGCCGACGAGGTCCTTCGGGTGACGCAACGATGATCGTGTTGCACGTCCAGAAGGTGGCGGGCATCTCCGGTTCGGAGGCGCATCTGCTGCAGCTGCTACCCGACCTGAAGCGGCGCGGCTGGGACATCCGCTTCCTGATGCTGCACGAGAACGAGCCAGGCGCGTGGGAGTTCGCGCGCGCGCTCGAAGCGGGCGGCGTCCCTGTTGACGCGATCCCGATGCACACCGACGTCGATCCCGGAACCTTCGTGCGCGTCCTCTCGTACCTCGTCAACCACCGGCCGACGATCCTGCACACCCATCTGGTGCATGCGGATGCCTACGGCCAGACCGCCGGCACGCTCGCAGGAGTGCCGGTGCGGCTCTCGACCAAGCACGGTTTCAACGAGTTCCGTGAGGGACGAGTCTTCGCCCTCGGCGACCGAACGCTCGGCGCGCTTGCACACCGGCAGATTGCGATCTCGCGCGGGCTCGCGCGCTACCTCGCCGAGACGGAAGGCTTTGTGGAGCCCGACTTCGAGATCGTCCACTACGGCATCGTCGCGGGCTCCGAGCCAAAGCCGTACGAGGGCGACGAGCTGCGGTTCCTGTGCGTCGGCCGCCTGATCCCGATCAAGGGTCACGTCGTGCTGCTGCGTGCATTCCGGCGCGTGCTCGACCAACGGCCCGACGCGCTCCTCGACATCGCGGGCCGCGGGCCGCTCGACCACGGCCTGAAGGACCTGGCGCGCGAGCTCGGCCTGAACGGCGCGGTGCGCTTCCTCGGGCACGTCACACCGATCCAGACCGCGGTCGAGCAGGCGTTCGCCGTTGTCGTGCCATCGCTCGGGGAGGGCTTCGGGATGGTGGCGCTCGAGGCGATGGAGCGCGCCCGGCCGGTGATCGCAGCATCGATCGGCGGGCTCGAGGACCTGATTCGCGACGGTGAGACCGGCCTGCTCGTCCCACCAGGCGAGGACGTGCCGCTTGCCGAGGCGATGCTCGCCCTCGCCGCCGACCCGGCCCGCGCGGCGGCGATGGGCGTCGCAGCCCGGCGGCGGGCGACTCGAGCGCTTCCCGGAGAACCGCTGCACCGAGCGGACCGAGGAGGTCTATCGCTTCTGGCTGAACGGGCGTCTGAACGGCGCCCTGCCGAACGGCAGCCGTTCGATCGCCGCCGCGGCGAGCAGCGCGAGCACGAAGTCCCACGGCACGCGATAGCGCGTCGTCCCGGCGAACACCCACGCCGCGAGCGTCTCGTAGCCGACGAAGATCAGCGCGAGCGCGCGCAGCATGGCCGGCACGAAGAAGAGACCGGCGAGGGCGAGCAGGTAGAGCGCCACCATCCAGATCGGCTCGACCAGCTTGCGTAGCGAGTCGACGCCGGCCGAGGGCCCGCCATCCCGTTCGACCGTCGGGCTCCACAGCATCCAGGTCGCCTGCGCCATCAGCTTCGTCTTCGCGCCGGGATGGTGCTCCCAGAACTGCGCAGACGAGGTGCTCGTAGTGGTTCTGCTGTGCGCACTCGTTCAGGTGGATCTTCAGGCCGTCCGTCGCGAAGTACCTGCCCGCCTCCTGGGGCGTGGACCACGGTCCAGGCCTGGGTGACGGTCGCCGCTGGGGGATGTCGGGGACGCCGTCGATCCAGTCGCCGCTGCGCAGCGTCGCGTACGTGCCGAGGTTGTTCGCCTTCCAGAGCGCGCGCGCGTCGGTCGTGATCGCAAAGCAGCCGACCTCGATCTTGTTGCGTACCACCCACGGCGCGAGCGCGACGACCGCCAGCACCGGCACGGTTGCAGCGGCGAGCCAGCCCGCGCGACGCCAGAGCCAGATACGCCGCGAGCGCGAGCGGTAGCACCACGAGCCGGCTGTTCGACAGGATCGCGATCCCGGTGACAAGGCCCGAGCCCGGCACCGGTCAGCAGCGTCGGCGTCGCGAGTGCCAGGCCGAACATCGCCGCACCGAGCAGCTGGTCGAGGATCTCGCGGTTGCCGTGGACGTCGTGCCAGATCAGGTACGGCTGAAGCGTCGAGATCACTGCCGCGATCAGTCCCGCTCGCGCCGAGAGCTGCCGTCGCCCGATCTCGTAGACGACGAGCGCCGTCGCGACGGCGACGAGCGATCTGCGCGATGCCGATCGACCACCAGTGCCGCCCGGCGACCCAGTAGATCGCCGAGAGGAACCAGCCGTACAGCGGCTGCGTGTTCGCGGACGGCTCGCCCGGGACGTACCCGAACGTGCCGGTCTTCAAGCAGCACGCGCGCCAGATCGTCGGACTTCTCCATGGTGCCGAGGATCACGCCGCGTTCGTGCAAGAGCACGACGATGCGCGGCAGCGCGCACGCCGCGATGACGAGCGCGTAGGAACGTTTACGGTTCACGCGGCCGCAAGCACGGAAGCACCCGCGTCGATGTACGTGCGCTGCCAGAGCTCGAGCATGCACAGGCACCAGAGCCGATGACCGTGATCGGCGCGCCGCTCGGCATGCTCGCGCAGCAGCCGTTCGAGCTCGGCGCGGCGGAAGAGGCCGCGGTCGGGGCCGCCGAGCAGGAGATCGACCGCGACCGGCTGAAGCTCCTCGCGGAACCAGCGGTCGAGCGGCACTCCGAAGCCGGTCTTGCCGCGCGTTGCGATCTCGGCCGGCAGATCGGCCGCGAATGCGCGCTTGAGCGCGACCTTCCCGGACGCGAGCTCGCGCGGTAGCGCGAGCCCGAGCTCGACGACGCGGTGGTCGAGGAACGGCGAGCGCAGCTCGAGCGAGACGGCCATCGAGGCGAGATCGGACTTCGGCAACAGGTCGCCCGGCAGGTACGACTCGATGTCGACGGCGCGCAGGTCGGCGGCCGCGGGAAGCAGCGTCGAGGTTGCATGTGCGCGGGCCTCGTCCGTCCAGAGCCGCCGGCGCAACTCGAGCGGGAAGACCTCGACGAGCCGCGCATAACGATCACGTGTGGGTTGCGCGGCGACGTCGAGCAAGCGGCGTGCACGGTAGATCGTGGAGCGTGGCTCGCGCCGGCCCCATGGGAAGGCGAGTGCAGCGCGTGCGAGCTGCGGCGGCACGCGAGCGGCGAGCGCATGCGCTCGGTAGCGCTCGTAGCCGCCGAACACCTCGTCGCCGCCGTCACCGACGAGCGCGACGGTGACGTGCTGCCGCGTCGCCTCGCAGATGTGGAGCAGCGGCAGTGCAGCCTCGTCGCCGAACGGCTCGTCGAAGACGTGCGCGAGCCGGTCGAGGTCGGGTGCGGCATCGATCACGAGCTCTTCGTGACGTGTGCCGTACCGTTCAGCCACCGCACGGGCGTACGGTCGCTCGTCGTAGCGGGGATCGGGAAAGCCGACCGTGAAGGTCCGTACCGGCTCGGCCTGGGCCTGCGCCATCGCCGCGACGACGATCGAGGAGTCGATTCCGCCGGAAAGGAGCGCTCCAAGCGGCACGTCGGCGACGAGCCGTCGTCGCACTGCACCCGTCACCTCCTCGCGTACGCGTTCGACCCAGTCGCCGCCGCCCGTCGAAGGCTGCGGCGACCAGTAGCGTTCGACACGCAAGGAGCCAGTCTCGACAACGGCGTATGAGCCCGGCGGCACCTTCTTCGACGGCGCGAAGGCCGGAGCGAGGCACGTACTGCAGCGCAAGGAAGGCGTCGAGCTGTTCGAGGTCGAGCTCGCGCGAGAGCGAAGGAAGTTTCAGCAGCGCCTTCGTCTCGGAGGCGAAGGCGAGCGAGCCGTCGGGCAGGTGCGCGTAGAGCAGCGGCTTCTTGCCGAGCCGGTCGCGAACGAGCACGAGCCGTTCGAGCCGCCGGTCCCAGAGCGCGATCGCGAACATGCCTTCGAGGTGCTCGGCAAACGCGAGCCCCCATTCTTCGTAGGCGTGCGGGATCAGCGGCGAATCGCCTGTGCCGCGGATCTCGTGGCCTGCTGCGAGGAGCTCACGACGGAGCTCGTGGAAGTTGTAGAGCTCGCCGTTGAAGACGGCGACGACCTCGCCGCGCTCGTCGCTCACCGGCTGGTCGCCTGTTTGCAGGTCGATCACCGAGAGGCGGCGGTAGCCGAGCACGCAGCGCCCAAACGCCTCGACGGAGCCGTGGTCGGGGCCGCGGTGTACGATCGCCGCGTTCATGGCTTCGACCAGCCCCGGGTCGGGCGCGTCCCTGCCAAGAAGTCCGCAGATCCCGCACATGCCCGGGAGCCAAGGCTACGCGGTCGCCTCGTGCCACGTCGAGAGACCCCTCGACGACGGGGTCTGGCAGCGGTATCGGACGCTGCTCGAGCGCCGGCCGGGCGGCTTCGCGGTCGCGTCGCTGATGCGGCCGCCCGCAGCAGGCGAGGACTCCTCGCTCTTTGTCGCCCGCGCGCTCGAAGCCGCTGCGCTCGGACCACTCGGCCATCACATCCACTGGACCTCGCCGACGCATGCCCGTCCGACGAGCGGCGATCCGGCCGCGGCGGTGCGGCGTGAGGGAGCGCTGGCTGCGGGAGCAGGGCCTCGAGCCACGATTCTTCTGCGGCGGCGGCTGGTACACCGACGCGGACGTGATGGCCGCGGTGGCCGATCTCGGCTACGCGGATTGCACGGCGACCGCATGGCGACCGACGTACCTCGCGCCCGGAGACCGGCGTGCAGCGCTCGACCAGCCGGCGTGGGTGCGCCTCGACGACGGCCGGCGCGTGCTCGAGCTGCCGACGACGCATTCGCTCGGCTCGGCTGCCCGCTCGCTCGGTCGCCGGCTGCCGCCGGTCGTTCACGTCCACTTCCACGACTACGAGCTGCTCGACCCGAAGCGCCGTGCCGGCATCTATCTGACGCTGAGGCTGCTCGCGCGCCGGCGGCAACCTGCCGAGCTCGGCGCGCTCGAGGCCGAGCGCGAGGTCGCGTGGAGCGACGTATGCGCAGGCTGACCGCCGTCGCCGCCGTCGCGGCGATGCTGACGGCTTGCGGGTCCGGCGGGGGCAAGACCGGCCTCGTGCTTCACGTCGACACGAATCCCTTTCGCGTGACGCTTGTCGAGAACGGGAAGACGCTCGTCGCGGAGGACAAAGATGCGCGCCTCCGGTATCAGCTCACCGGCACCGGCGAGCAGCACACGCTGACGAAGGTGGTCAAGTCATTCGGGAACGGTGTGTACAAGGTCGCGACCGACGAGCCGGGCCGCTTTGCCAGTGTGTCGGTGCAGCAAACCGCGACCGGTGCGCGCATGAACGTGCAGTTGCATCCGCTCACGGGCGTGCAGCAGGTCTACGACGCGTTCGATGCCTCGTCGCACGATCACTTCCTGGGCGGCGGCGAGCGCAGCGGGCCGGACGATCGTGTCGATCTGCGCGGGCAGATCCTGTCGGTGAAGGTGAGCGACGTCTGCTCCCACGAACCGGTGCCGTTCTTCGCGAGCTCGGCCGGCTGGGGCCTGTGGCTCGACACAGGGAACGTCTCGGCGCTCGCGTTCCCCGGCTCGACCGGTGGCAGCGGGTGCCAGTTCGGCAGCGAGCCGCAGTGCGCATTCCCGCAGCTGGCGGACCGCGTCGAGGTCTGCGTGCGCGGCTCCGGGCTGACCGAGGACATCTATGCAGGCGACTTCGCACAGACGCTAGCCGCCTACCAGCGGCAATCCGGTGAACCGAGGATTCCGCCGCCCGCAGAGCTCGCGTTGATCAAGTGGCGCGACGTCTACGACAACTCTGCGCAGGTGCTCGAGGACATCACGCGGCTCCGCGCGGCCGACATCCCACTCGGCTGGGTGCTCGTCGACAACCCGTGGGAGACGTGCGTCGGCGCGCTCACGTTCGACCCAAACCGCTTCCCGGATCCCGCCGGCCTGATCCGGCAGGTGCATGCGCTCGGCCTCGGGTTCATGCTCTGGATCTCGCCGATGACGCAGTGCGACGTCGGCTACACGAAGTCGCAGTTGCTCGGTGATCCGGCCAAACAGCTCGTGATCGATCTCAGGCAGCGTGCGGTCTCGAAGGAATTCGAGCGACGCCTGGCCGCGCTCGTACATCTCGGCGTCGACGGCTTCAAGGCCGACCGCGGCGACGAGGTTGATCTCGAAGGTGAAGGGCCGATCCTGCAAAACGACTATCCGAGCTTGTACGCGACTCATGTCATGCATGTGCTCGGTCGCGGCGGTGTCGCGATCTTCCGCGTCGGCTCGTCCCACGTCGTGCCGGGGATCTGGGCCGGCGACCAGGAAGGAACGTGGGACGGCTTTCAGCAGGCGATTCGCGCCGGCGAGACCGCGGGGGCGAGCGGGTTTCCGACCTGGGGCTCCGACGTCGGGGGCTACCACTCGCAGACTCTGACGGGCGACCTGTTCGCGCGGTGGGCGCAGCTCGGTGCGATCTCGCCGGTGATGGAGGTCGGCGGGCAGGGTGCGAACGCAACCCCGTGGACGATGGGCGCCGATGCGATGACCGCGCTTCGCGAGGCCGCCGTCCTCCACTACGAGCTCGTGCCGATGTTCGAGCAGCTGCTGCGGGCGCATCAGCCGATACTGCGCCCGCTCGGCTTCGGCTACCCCGATGACGAGCAGGCGTGGCAGGCGGACCTCGAGCTGCTCGTCGGCCCCGATCTGCTCGCAGCGCCGGTCGCCGGCCAGGGGACGACGCCGCGCGTCTACCTGCCGGCCGGCCTCTGGGTCGACCTTCACACCGGGCAGACGGTGAAGGGCCCGCTCGCCTTCACGCGCCCGACCCCGCTCGACGAGCTGCCGCTGTACGCGCGCGCGGGTGCTGTGATCCCGTTCAATCTCCGAACTGCCGACTCGTGGTGGGGGGTGGACGAGCTCTCGCATCCCGGCCGCGCCGGCTACCTGGTCAGCGACGGATCCGGGCTCGACCTGCACGGCCAGCCTCACGACGTCCAGCTCTGGGTTCCCACCTCCGCCAGGCCCTCGGGCGTCACCTTCGGCGGGCATTCGGTCCCGTGGCGCTGGAATCCGGGGCCGCTGCCGGGCGTGGTGATCCGCGTGCACGGACCGACCGTCCGCGGCGAGATCGTGCTCCGCGGCTAACTACGATCACCCCGTGCAGGTCGAGGACATCCGCTCCGCGCGGCCCTATCTGCTCACGCGCAGCCCCCTGAAGACGCTCGTGCGCCGGGCAGCGAGCATCGGCGCCCTGGTTGTGATCGACCTCTCGGGGCTCGTGATCGGCGTCTACCTCGCCCTTGCACTGCGTTCGCTCATTCGCGATCCGAAGCCGATCCTCTGGAATCTGCTGTGGAATCACGAGACCGACTGGCTGCCGTTCCTGATCTTGCTGCTGCTGCTCGTCTTCTCGCGTAACGGCCTCTACGGTCCGCGTGAGCTGCGGGAGGGAGCCGGCCGGATCGTGCCGTCGGTGCTGCTCGTCGCCGCGCTCTCGCTGGCGTTCGCGATCGGCACCGGGCAGCACTTCACCACGTTCGGCCTCTATGCAGCGTCCGCGTTGTTCGTCGCCTTGCTGATCAGCATCTTTCGTTGGAGCTACGAGACGGCAAGCGGTTCGTTGATGCGATCGTACGGCGTGCGCCGAAAGGCGCTGCTCGTCGGCGACGTCGATCAGATCAATCATCTGCGTCAATCGCTCGGGGCGAGCCGTGGCGGGATCGATTACGAGTTCGCGGGTGAGGTGGCGCCGGGGCCGGACGTTCGTGAGGAGCTCTCCCGCCAGCGGCTCGACGAGTTGATCGTCGCCGATGCCGGCCTCGACGAGGAGGTGCTCCTCGAGATCGTCGATGAAGCCCACCGGCGAGGCGTGAAGGTGCGGATCGCGCCGCGGACGACGGAGTTGCTCGTCGAGCGCGGCGAATACGTGCCCGGGCAGGCCGTGCCGCTCTTCGAGTTGCGGCCGCCGATCCTCGCCGGCGGTGACTGGGTGCTGAAGCGTTCGTTCGACCTCGCCGTGTCGGCGGGGATCCTCGTCGTCGGGTTGCCGCTGTGGCTGGTGATCGCCGCTCTGATCAAGATCGGATCGCGCGGCCCAGTCCTCTATGTCGACGAGCGGATCGGTCTCGGCGAAGAGGGCTTCAGGATGCTCAAGTTCCGCACGATGGTCGAAGGGGCGGCGGATGACCAGGCGGCATTGGAGGACGCGAATGAGGCGAGTGGCGCGCTGTTCAAGATTCGCGACGACCCGCGCGTCACGCGCGTCGGCCGCGTGCTGCGGCGCTACTCGCTCGACGAAGTACCGAACGTCCTCAACGTCTTGCGCGGTGAGATGTCCCTCGTCGGTCCACGCCCGCTGCCCGTGCGTGATTATGCGCGCCTCGAGCTCTGGCACCGCCGCCGCTCGAACGTGCTGCCCGGGCTGACGGGGCTCTGGCAGATCGCCGGGCGCAGCGACTTGCCGTTCGACGACCTCGTCCGGCTCGACTTCTACTACCTGGAGAACTGGTCGGTCTGGCTCGACGTGACGATCCTGATCAAGACGATCCCGGCCGTCGTAGCGCGGCGCGGCGCTTACTGATCCCTGAAGACGCAACGGCTCGGGGCACGACGACGACAACTGCGACGATGGCCGCGACGAGACCGAGGGCGGCCCAGGTGCGTTGCGTCTCGACCAGATGGGGCGTCCTGGCTGCAAGGAAGATCCAGCCGAGCAACGCGAGAATTGCCGTTCCCCCATCGCGTCGCGTCAGTTCGGGCGCTGACGAAGCGAAAACGGTGAGTCCTGCGACGGCGCAGACCAGCAGCAGAAAGAGCGGCACCCCGACGTGAGCAATCCCCGCCAGGTTGAACGCCGTTCCCTCGAAGTGCCGATGGGCGAAACGGTGAAACCAGCCGCCGGCGGTCGCCGACAGCGGGTTCGTGATCGTGATCGCCACCATCTCGACGGCCGATCCAGCCGCAAGCGCGATCGTCGTCAGCGGAAGCCTCTTGTAGGCGGAGCCGAGACCAAGAATCAGGAACGGCAGGATCGCGACGAGGAATCGGGGTCCTGGCGTGTAGCCGCCGAAGGGCGTTTCATAGCCGGCGATCAGCAGCAGGTAGACCAGCGAGACGGCGGCGGCAACGAGCGCCTCGGCGCGGCGGCCGGACCGGTAGAGGAAGACAAGGCCGACGGCTCCGAGCACGAGCACCGGCATCAAGGTCAAGAGGCCGATCCGTGCAAACAGCAACTCGACGAGCACGTGGAATTTGGGCGCTGTAACCCCGTAGAGACCCACCTTGTTCACGGTTGCGCCGCCGGGAGCGGAAACGACGTTCGCGTAGGGGAACTCGAAGGGATGTCCGAACGCCCAACGGTTGTAGACGAGCGTCGGCAGGCCGCCGATGAACGCTCCTCCGGCATAGGCGGCGGCGCGGCGAAGAACGTCGCCGCGGGCGAGCGCGTAGAGGCCGAGAATCGCCCCGATCAGCGCGACGGGGATCTCGACGGTTGCGGCGAGGCCCGCGAGGATGCCGGCGTAGACGAGTAGGTCGAGGCGAGCCTCTCCTTCGCGCTCGCGCCACAGCACCGCGAAGGCGGCAAACAAGAGCATGGCCGAGAGCGAATGGGAGAAGTACAGAGTGGCGAACGGCAGCGCCATCGTTGCGATCCCAAGGGTGACCGCGGCGGCGGCGCCGAAGCCGGGCTCCAGGCGATCGACGACGTGCCGGACGAGCAGCAGCAGCACCACTGCGGGCAAGAGCGCACCCCACAGCGTGAGATACCAGAGTTGTGTATGGGGCTCGTGCACAGGCTTGGCTCCTCCGGCCGCTTTCAACACGACGTACGGAACGAAGGACTCGAACGCAAGTCCCGGCGACTTCGCGGCGTAGTAGTGACCGTCGATCTTCGAGAGGTCTGCGGTCCCTCCGTCGCCCACCTCGAAACGTGTCCGGTCAATTCGCGCCGTTCCGTCGGCGAGCGCCCGCACGAGCGCGTAGTGGGCGGTCTGGTTCGATCCCGACTCCGGGGTGGGAAGCGCGTACGCCACCGCGAGGACCGCGATCGCTGCAAGCCCGGCACGGCGAGTGCGCGTTGCCGACCGAGTCGATCTCAGCCATGAAACGAGGTCGCGAAACACAGAAGGCAGGGATACTAGACTCCGAACGTGGTGACGAAACAGCGGCAAATGCGTGGTGACCTGCGTGGACAACGCATTGCCGAGGTATGACAGTGCGCGCATTTCGCCGCGCCTTCTGTATCGCGTCGGACTAGCTGCATACCTGTACTGCCTGGCCATAGAGCTATGGCATACGGCAACCGTGTTGCACACCGACTACGTGCAAAGCGCGGCGTATCACGCGGCAAGTTGGAACGTCTCGAATTATTTCGTGTCTTACTCGGGTGGTTTTGTGCGACGCGGTCTCCCCGGGGCGGCGTTTAGCCTGTTTGCCACACCGAACAAGTCGAGTGCGTTCACGATGTTCTGGGTGCTCACGGCGCTGTCCTACGCCGGAGTCCTGGGAAGTGCTTTCGTGATCGCGAGAGTGGTAGCCAAATCGCGCTACCGGCCCTATGTCTGGTTGATCGTCCTCATCTCTCCGTTTGCTCTCAACGCACTCGCTGCGAGCAAGGACAACGCGTATCTGGGGCGATACGACGCGATCAGCGCGGTTTCGATGTTGGCTCTCGTCTTCGTTGGTCGCAGTCTTACGCGCCCTGTCCTGGCTGTGGCCGCAATGACCCTGTTGGTCAGTGTCGCGACCCTCAGCGAAGAGTTCACGTTTGCGTTCATGGTCCCGGTGCTGCTCGCCTGTGCCTACCGTGTCACCGTTGCTCGGAAGGATGGGCCCACGCAACGGCGCCTCGATCGGTACGCGATTCGCCTGTTGGCGGTTCCGCTCGTCGCCGGGGCGGGTTTCGCTCTCTGGAGTCTCGTTGCGCGCGTGCCCCAGTCGACAATCGATCGTGCCCAGCAAGCAGTTGGAGGGAACAAGGATTCGTTCGATGCAGCGTCTGCGTTGAACATGTCATTGTCGACTGAGCGGCGATTCATCGATGCGTTTGGTTTATGGAATGTCAATTTCAGCATCGGCATGTGGTGCGTCTTGTTTCTGACGATCTGCGCGGCACTGAGTTATCTGATTCGGACGCAGCGTCGCTGGTACTGGGCATCTGCGGCGTACTGCGCGGTGGTCGCGTGTGCGATCAGCCAGTTCGGCATCGATTTTCGACGGTGGTGGCTGCTCGCCCTGACCGCGCAGCTGTCGACAGCGGCCTTGCTCTGGCCGGCGGAGGCCAATGAGGCGGCGAACGGTTCACGGCGAGTCGAACTGGTGCGCCGGCTGCTTGTCGCAGCAGTGCTCGTAGGTTGCGTCTCCTTCCAGCTCAACCCCGGTGTCTTTCACCCGTACCAGCTTGGCACCAGCACCTACTGGAAGGGCACAGCGGCGTACTGGGTGCCCGGCCACCACGGGATTGGCTGCTTCTTGCATCTGTCATCGTCACAGTGCTGATTCGCGCCTTCGGCGCCAGCGGCTGTGCCTTACAGCGTCGTAACCCGCTCCTGCGAGACTAGGGAGCGGTTTGCGCCCCCCGAAGCTTCTCTGCGTCGCCTCCGCGGTCGATCTCGACTTCCGCTACGGCTGCACGCCCGCGTGGTGGCAACTCTGGAAGGGGCTGCACGACGAGGGTGCCGACCTGATCGTCACTCCCTATCGCGGCCGGCCCGTGGAGACACCCTGGTGGCGCACTGCGCCGAATCCGGTCTACCACGAGGGCGAGTCCTACGCGCGCGCGCGCGAGGTCGTCGCGCGGCTGCGCGGTGACCGTTACCTGCGTCGAGGCGAGGACAGCCCCGAAGACTCGATCGCCGATCGCGTCACGCGTGAGGCGATCTGGCGATGGGTGACTCCGCGCTGGCGCCGTCACCTGATCGAGCTCGTCGAGCGCGAACGGCCCGACGCAGTCCTCGTCTTCACCGTGCCGATGGCGCACTTCCGCGGCATCCCGACAGCGCTGCGCGAACGGTTCGGGATCCCGGTCGTCTTCTATGACGGTGACGTGCCAATGAGCCTGCCCGAGTTCGGCGGCATGGACACGGGCTTCAACTACTACCACGGCGCCGATCCGGGTGAGTACGACCTCGTCGTGTCGAACTCGGAGGGTGGTCTCGAGCGGCTGCGCGAGCTCGGGGCACGTCGTGCCGAGGCCGTCTTCTGGGGTGCCGATCCCGACTTCTTCGCCCCGCAGCCGGTCGACAAGGACGCCGACGTCTTCTTCTACGGGTACGGCGACAAGTTTCGAAGGGAGTGGATGGCGGCACTCGTCGGCGATCCGTCGCGCGAGTTGCCGGACGTCGACTTTGCACTCGGCGGGCGTGACTTCCAGGGTGACACCGGCCGAGCCCGGTTGATCGGGGATGTGCCGTTCAACGTCTTCCCGCAGGCGATCTCCGCCGCGCGGATCAATCTCTGCATTACGCGACGTTCACACGCAACCGTGTATGCATCCTCGTCGTCGCGGCCGTTCGAGCTGGCCTCGTGTGCGGCGGCGATCGTGGCGAACCCGTATGAAGGAGTCGAGCGATGGTTCGAGCCCGGCAGCGAGCTGCTCGTCGTCCACGACGCCGCCGAGGCGGTCGCCGCGTACCGCGACCTGCTGGAAGATCCAGCGCAGGCAGAGGAGCTCGGCCGGCGCGCCCGAGAGCGAGTTCTCGACGAGCACACCTATCGGCATCGCGCGCGCCGGCTGCTGGAGCTCACAGGCGTACGGGTGAGGGCGCATGTCGACTGAAGTGCTGCGCACGTCGTCGGGAACGGCCGCACCGCTCGCGGCGCTCAAGCGCGTCGCGATCTTGCCGGCGTACAACGAGGAACGGAACGTCGGCCGCGTCATCGACGAGCTACAGGCGCTCGATCCTGGGCTCGACGTCGTTGTCGTCTCCGACGGCTCGACCGACGGGACCGTCGATGTTGCGATCTCGCGCGGGGTGCATGTCGTCGCGCTGCCGTACAACCTCGGCATCGGCGGCGCAGTGCAGACCGGCTTTCGATATGCGTGGGAGGAGGGGTACGAGCTCGCCGTACGGCTCGACGGCGACGGTCAGCACGATCCCGCCGAGCTGCGCGCCCTTGTCGCACCGGTCGTCGCCGGTGAGGCCGACCTGGCGGTGGGCTCGCGCTTCGTCTCCGGCGGGGGGTACCGGTCGTCGGCGGCGCGCCGCGTCGGCATCCGCATCTTGGCGCGCGTCGTCAGCTGGATCGCGCACCAGCGTCTCACCGACACGACCTCTGGCTTCCAGGCGGCGAACCGCCGCGCAATCGGCGTCTACGCGGCCGACCTTCCGCATGACTACCCGGAGGTCGAGGGGATCGTGATGGCGATCAAACATCAAATCCGCCTTGTCGAGGTACCGGTGACGATGCGCGAGCGCGAGCACGGCCGCTCGTCGATCGGTGCGCTCGCATCGATCTATTACATGGTGAAGATCCTCGTGGCACTGTTTGTCGACCTCTTCCGGAAGGAGGCGGTCGCACCATGAGCTTGCTCGGCGCCGGGACGCCGCTGGGCATTTCGATCGCCGCGACGATCGTGTCGGTCCTGATGCTGCTCGTCGTCTTCGAGCTGATCCGTTCAAGACGGCTGCGCGAGCGCTACGCGCTCCTCTGGCTTGCAACCGGAGTGGTGCTCGTCGTGCTGTCGGCGTGGCGCGGCGGGCTGAACACGATTGCCGGCTGGTTCGGGGTTCGCGGCTACCCGCCTGCAGTTCTGTTCGCCGTCGGCCTGCTGTTCGTGATCGTCGTGCTGCTGCACTACTCGACGGTGATCTCGAGGCTGGTGGATCAGAACACGATCCTCGCTCAACGGCTCGCGCTCCTCGAGGCAAAACTGCGCGACCGCGAGTGAGGGCATGAAGTGAAGGTGGCAGATGGCTGAGGCCGGCATTTCTTACGTCCCCGCTCGCGTCGAGCACGTCAAGGTTGCTGCGGCCGAGCGGTTCCTGACGCTGCCGAGAGTCGCCGGGCTCCTGGCCTTCGTTCTGTTCGCGCTCACGTTCGACGACGGGCAGGTGCACGACGACGGAACGATCTACTTCGACTTCATGCGCAAGCTCTTTGGCGCCAATATCCCGGCCGCTGCGTATCAGTTCGGAAGCGCGTTCTGGAATGCGCCGTTCTACCTCGCCTCGCAACTCGTTGCCCTTCGCGGCGGATTCGACCACGTCCATTCCGGTGAAGTCGCGGTCAATCTTGCCTCGAACGTCGCGGTGCTGGTCACGCTGTATTTCGGATGGCGCATCCTGCGCGAGCTCGACCTGCCGCGGGGCCCGATCGTGCTTCTCCTGACGCTCTTCGGTACACCGCTTTTCTTCTACGGTGCGCTCAACCCCTCGTACAAGCACGCCGCCGACGCGTTGTACGCGACGGCGCTGTTCTGGTTCGTTCTTCGCTCATCGAGGGCAGACGCTCAACGCCGAGACTACGTTGGCGCCGGAGTCTGCCTGGCGCTGCTGCTCGCCACTCGCTACGCAAATGGGGCTCTCGCGGCGGGTGTGGTCGGCATGTTCTTCCTGCTCAAGCGTCGGCGCGCCGCTGCGTGGATGCTCGTAACGACGGCGCTGGCAAGCGCCAGTCCTGTTCGGGCTACCGGTGATCCGGCATATCCCGTACGGCTTACCCCCGGCGCGGTACGGGGTTCAAGTTCCGGTGAGCGATCGTCCGGCCGCGCTCTGCCCACATCGGAGCGGTTGGCGATGGGATCGAATGTGATCATCAACCCGCTTCTGCGCACCAACGGCATCAGCCCGACCGCGCCACTCAAGATGTTGTTCACCCTGCACCGCGGATTGTTCATCTGGACTCCGCTGACCTTGTTCGCCACGCTCGGTTTCGTGGCGCTCCTGTTGCGAGACCGGCGCAATCGCGCGTTCATCGCCACGCTCGGCGTTTCGGCCCTGGCGCTGCTGGCGATTCATGCTCTCTGGGGCGCGAACTGGGACGGGGGCGGCTCGTTCTCGCAGCGCTTCTTGACCGCTCTCTTCCCTTTCTTTCTCGTCGGTACCGCCGAGTTCGTCCGTCGGTTCACGTGGCGTGGAATGGCCTTGCTCTCGATCTGCGCCGTCTGGTCGCTCTGGCTCGGACTTGTGATCTACAACGGCTATTACGACGCGAGTCCAAGAGACGGGGTCGCACAGATCGTCGGCAACTTCAAGAGTTTCGGCGGGCCGAGGGTCAGCCGCTTCCACACGCCGCCCCCGTCGACAGCCTCGAGAACTTCGGCCTCCAGATGTCTGACCGGATCAGCGGACGTTGGCACCTGTACTGGCGGATCGTGACCTAGTCCGATTGAGATGACGCGAGCAATCGATGGGCTGTTTGCCGTTGAGTGGGATTCCGTGGCAGCGCCCTCGCGCCGAGCTACTGCTCCTCCTTCTGATCGCAGCAGTCACGCTCTCGCCGGTCGCCGGCTACGACGAGCAGGACAGCTCTCGGATCTGCCTTTCGCGAGCGCTTGTCGCGGGCCGGCTGAGCAACGACGGCTGCTTCGCGTACACGGTCGATCGGTCCGTTCACGACGGGCACCTCTACTCGAACAAGGCACCCGGGATGTCCGTGATCGAGATCGCTCCGGCCGAGGCGGTCAGGCTCGCGAGTCCGGTCGTCTGGACGCACAAGGCTGACTTGCGCCTGTGGATCGTGCATCTCGTCGCGTCTGGGTATTCCGTTTCTGCTCTGTGTCTTCCTGGTCGGAAGGATCTCCGAGGGGATTGCGCCGCGGCTTTGGGGCATCGGCGATGGTGGCGTTTGGTCTGGGGACATTGTTCGCACCGCTGGCCGCGTCCGGCTTCGACCATGTTCTCACCGCCTGCGCGGCGTTCCTCGCATTCGTCCTCGCATGGCGGCGGCGTCCGCTTGCGGCCGGTCTGGCCGCCGGGGTTGCGGTCACGATCGAATACGAGGCCGCAGCGATCCTGTTGATCGTGCTGGCCTACATCGCACTCCAGGGCAGACACGCAGTGCTTCGCTACGCGGTCGGTGCGGTCCCTGGGATCGCGTTGCTCTTGGCGTACGACTGGGCGGCGTTCGGTGCTCCGTGGCACGTTCCACTGAGCTACACGAACAACTACCACGCGGACGTGCAGTCAGGCGTGCTGGGCATCCACCTCCCGAGCCTCCATAGCACCGACCTGGTCTTCTTCGGCGATCGCGGGCTGATCGTCACCTCGCCGATCGTGATCGGGGCCGCGTTTGGTCTCGTCCTGCTTTGGCGGCGAGGCCTGCGCGCGGAGGCGCTCACGTGCGGCGCGGTGACCGCGGCGTTCCTGATCGCGGAGTGTGGCTATTTCCTGCCGTACGGCGGCGCGTCGCCGGGTCCGCGGTTCTTCATTCCAGCTCTTCCGTTCCTCGCGCTCGGGCTCGCACCCGCGTTCGCACGCCGCCCGGTCGTGATGACACTCCTCGCCGCGGCGTCAGTCGTTGCGACGACGGCGATCACGCTGACCTGGCCTCTTGGCCGCTCCGTACCGAGACACGATCTGGGGAGCAATCGGGCGAGCGCTCATCCGTCCGGGGACGTGGCTTCACTCGACCGTGGTGAGCAAGGATGTTCTGGTCTGGGACGCAGGCAGCGCCGCCGTCGTTGTCGTGGTCGGGGTGATGGCGGCCGCCGCGTTCGCTGTCGGAATGCGACCGCGTCCTCAGGCCTGATCGCCAACTCGTGGGATCGAGCTCGCGGTTACGGCAGGCCGAGCGTGCGGAACGAGATACGGGATGCTCGCCGCGAGCAGCCAGTACACGGGAAGGCCTGGCACGATCGCGAGCAGGTACGTCGTCAGGTCGATCTGACGTGCGAGCGGAAAGATCACGACCGCCAGCAGGGCGACTCCGAAGAATGCGGCCGCTCGAGCGGAGCGCCGCGCGAGCCCGACGAAGCCGGCGAGCGGCAAGTACTCGAGGATGCGTCTGCTCCACGAATATTCGCGGACGCTGTCCGACGTCACGCCCATTTGGTGCCAGCCGAGCGGGATGTGCGGAGCGTGCCGGAAGACCACGAGCGCGAGGAGGCCCGCTGCCGTCGTCGCCACGGCAGCGGCCACGGCCGCCGGCCGCCGCATCCACAGCGCAGCGATCACGGGTGCCGCCAGCACGGGCCATGTGCGCGGGTCGACGAGCGCCGCAGCGCCGGCTGCGACGCCGCCGAGCCCAACGGTGAGCCACAGCGGCGCCCGGGTCCTCGCAAGCACCAGCCATGCCGCTGCGAGGATCAGGCAGGCCGCGACGATCCCGGCGCGCGCGGTGAGGCCGAACGCTGTCGGCAGCACGTCGTGGCGGTAGACGGTCTTGTAGTCCAGGTTCGGGCCGCCGACGACGAAATACCGCTTCGCAAGGATGACCGGCCCGACAATGAAGAGCAGAGGCGCGCCCAGCGCGAAGATGCGCCCGCCGATCAGCAAGGCCACGGCGTAGAGCAACGTGACTTCAACTGCGAGCAAAAGTGCGGCGATCGCTTCGTCGCCGCGCGAATAGCCCCAGCCCTGCCCATGGGCGAGGGCGGCGGCCGCAAGCAGTTGGAGGACGACGAGGAGCGCCGCAGCAGCGACCGGCGGCGGCGCCGCGAGTACACGTCTAGCGAACTGCATGCACCGCTCGCTCGCGGTACCACGCGATCGTCTGCTCGAGCCCTTCGCGGAGCTCTGTGCTCGCGGTGAATCCGAACGCGTCCTTTGCCTTCGAGGCGTCGAGACTGCGGCGCGGCTGGCCGTTCGGCATCGACGTATCCCAGACGATCTTTCCGTTGAATCCCGTCAGCTCGGCAATCGTGTCGGCAAGCTCGCGAATCGAAATCTCCGCACCAGTGCCGATGTTGACAGGCTCGGGAGCGTCGTAGCGCTCAGCGGCGGTTACGAATGCATCGGCGGCGTCGTCGACGTACAGGAACTCGCGCGTCGGTGAGCCATCACCCCACAGCACGACTTCGCCTTCGCCCTCGATCATCTTGCGGATCAATGCCGGAATCACGTGCGACGTCTCGAGGTCGAAGTTGTCTCGTGGGCCGTAGAGGTTCGCCGGCAAGAGGTACGCGGTTTGCAGCCCGTACTGCTCGCGGTAGCTCTGTGCACCGATGAGCACCGCCTTCTTGGCGACTCCGTACGGCGCGTTCGTCTCCTCGGGATAGCCGTTCCAGAGATCTTCTTCGTGAAACGGCACCGGAGTGAACTTGGGGTAGGAGCAGACAGTGCCGGCGACGACGAGCTTCGTCACTCCGTGCAGACGGCTCTGCTCGAGCACGTGTGCACCCATGATCAGGTTCGCGAACCAGTAGCGGCCGGGGTTCGCACGGTTGGCGCCGATGCCGCCGACCTCTGCGGCGAGATGGAACACGAGCGCGGGACGTGCGTCGGCGAAGAGGCGCGAAGTGTCGTCCCAGCTCGTCAAGTCGTACTCGGCCTGCCGCGCGACAAACGGGTCGTGACCCGCTGCGCGCAGCCGGTCGACGATGTGCGACCCGAGGAAGCCGCCGCCGCCGGTGACGAGCACGTTCACCGGGGGCAATCTACCTTCCATAGAAGATCACCCCCGAGGGCAGCACGAGGCGGTGGCGGAAGCGCTTTCGAAATCCCGACATCAGCTCGTGGTCGGCGTAAAACGCCCGTCCGGCGACGACCGCCGCCACCTGGTTGGTGTCGCGCAAGACCTCGGGAATCGTCAGCGAGCCCGTGCTGAACCGGAGGGCGGCAGTGTCGACGTACTTTCCGGGGACGCGCCGGTGAGCGAGCACCGGGACGATCGGCTGGTCGCTGATCACGAGCTGATCGGGTGTCGTCACCTGATCGAGGCGTGCCGCCAGAGCGACGAGCGCAGGATCCTCCGGTGTGCGGTCGAGGCGCACGCGATGAAGCTGCTGTACCCACCCTGCCGCGAGCACGAGTGCGACGGCGGCAAGAGCAACGGCGAGAACACGCGGCTGGAAGCGCTGCGAGACGAGCCCGAACGTCACGCCGGCAGGGACGGCGAATGCGTACGGAAGCACGAGCAGGTGGTTGTCGTGCAGCGGCTGGTAGCGAAGGATGAAGACGCTCGCGAGCAGTGCCCAGAGCCACAGCGGCCACACACGCCGCCAGACGAACGGCAGGAGTGCGAGTGCCGCGAGCGTCAGCCAGAGAAAGGGGGTGGTCGAGCGCAAAGAACCCTTCGAGCTGGTGGCGGCCGTTCAGGGCCGGGATCCCCCTCGAGTTGACGTGGTAGGTGACTGCGCCGCTCCAGATCCCGCTGAGGTCGCGTATGTAGATGAGCGCGAAGACCGCGATCAGGAGCGCTGCTCCCGCCGCTCCCTCGAGCAGAGCCCGGGTGCGTCTGCGTCCAAGCGTCATGAGCACGATCAAGGTCGGCAGCGCGGTGAGTGCGCTCACCTTGACGAGGACTGCCGCCGCGAACACCGCGCCGGCGGGGAGCGGTCGTCGGAGCGAAGCGAGCCAGAGGGCGGCAAGGACGAGCACCATCGCCGGCGCGTCGGCGAAGATGCGCCCGCCGAAGTTCGGGAGCTTGGGCGCGATTGCGATCATCCCCGCACAGGCGAGGCCGCCGGCCGGGCCGGCGAGCCTCCGTCCGAGCAGAAATGCAAAGACCGCTCCGATCGCGTCGATCGTGA
Source organism: uncultured Actinomycetes bacterium (assembly GCA_963761365.1). GTDB lineage: Bacteria > Actinomycetota > Thermoleophilia > Gaiellales > Gaiellaceae > PALSA-600. The sequence continues at coordinate 75,671 of CAVXHB010000006.1, forward strand.
CGACGCCGAGCCGGACGCCTGCGACAGAGGTGCCGAAGATCGCGCCGATCGCCTGCAGGATCACGTAGAAGCCCGGGCCTTGCGAGGTGAACACCTGGCGGCCGAGCGCTTCGCCGTGCCGCAGGTCGACCAGGCTGAGCAGGTAGACGCCTTCGTCGAAGGTCGTGGCGGTGTGCAGCAGTCGCGTCAGCAGGACGACATGCGCCGCGACGATCAGTGCAAGCGCTCCGAGTTCGGCCGCGACGAGCGCGCGGGGGCCGAGCCTCACGCGCGAGATGTGCCGGCGGTGCTCCCGGCCTGCCAGTCGACGCGGCCGATCCACTTGTCGCGGTTCGCCGCGTACCAGGCGATCGTGCGGCGGACGCCCTCTTCCCACGAGATCTTCGGCTCCCAGCCCGTCTCGCGTTCAGCTTCTCGTAGCCGACGCGCAGCGCCATCACCTCGCTCGCGCCCGGGCGGAAGCGCGCGCGCGTCGTGACGATCTCGCGCCCGGCCGGCCAGAAGCCCGTCCTCCTCGCCGACCCGCAGGATCAGCGCGACCCAGTCGCGCCATCGAGATGTTCTCGCCCTGGCCGTAGACGTAGACGTCGCCGGGAACGCCGTGCGCGGCGACGGTGAGGTGGCCGCGCACGCCGTCGGTGCAGAAGCAGAAGTCGCGCAGCGGCTCGAGCGGGCCGAGCTCGATCTGCTCGCGCTCGAGCGCCTGCGTGATGATCGTGCCGGTGACGTAGCGCGGGTTCTGGCGCGGGCCGTAGTTGTTGAACATGCGCGTGACGACGCCGGGCAGGCCGAACGCGTCGTGGTAGTTCATCGTCAGGAAGTCGGCGGCGACCTTCGCGGTCGCGTAGATCGACTTCGGGTTGATCGGCGAGCGCTCGTGCAGGATCAGGCTGCCCTCGTCGTCGAAGTCGTGGTGGTGCGCGACGGCCTCGCGCACGTTGCCGTACTCCTCCGAGGTGCCGGCGGTGTCGAACTTCTCGAGCTCGACGCCGTGGTCGACGATCGACTGCAGCAGGTTGAGCGTGCCGATCGTGTTCGCCATCACCGTCTCGTACGGGCGGTGCCACGACTCGCCGACGTGCGCCTGCGCGCCGAGGTGGAAGACGTACGGCTTGTCGGGCGCCTTGACGAGGTCGCGCATCAGGTAGTCGATCGAGGTCTTGTCGGTGAGGTCGGCGAAGACGACGCGGAGCGTCGGTGCGCAGGTGACCGATGTTGTTGAGCGCGCCCGACGAGGTGGCGCGCACGAAGGCGATCACGTCGGCGCCGAGCTCGACGAGCGCGTCGGTGAGATGCGAGCCCATGAAGCCGTCGGCGCCCGTGACGAGGCACGTGCGGCCCTCGTAGACGTCGCCGAAGTCGTCGGCGCAGCTCGTCGAGCTCGGTCTCGGTCCAGATGACAGTATCGTCGCGCGGCATCGATGCAGGGTAATCGACGAGGACGCCGGAGCGCCGTTCGGGAGCGGGCTCCTCACCGGGCTCTCGACCGCCGCGGTCAGCGGGTCGGCGGCCGTCGCGGGCGCCATTCTCTCGCGCAAGTTTGGGCACGGCGTAAAGACCGACGGCTTCTTCGCGGCCTACTGCGGTCTATCTCGCGCTCGTGCTGGTCGCGAACGCGCTGCGCGTCGTGCGTGCTGCCGCGGTTCGCCCGGGCCGCAGGCGGACGGGCGGCTCGGCGCGCGAGGTCGGGTCGTGGTCGCCGCGCTCGCCGTGCCGCTCGTGCCCGCTCGTCGTCGTCGCGATCGCTGCGCCTCGCATGCGCTCGCGAGCGCGCTGACCGGCGGCGTCGAGGCGCAGCATCACGCGGCCGAGCTCCTGCCGTGGCTCGTCCCGGCGGCGGCCGCGCAGGTCTACGCCGGCGTCGCCGCGAGCGCGCTCGGCGCGCTCGACGACTACGCGACGGCCGCGCTCGGATTCGCGCGCCGGCGCGCGTCGCCGGCCTCGTCGTGATCGTCGCGCTGCGTCGGCCACGGCGTCGTCGCGTTCGGCTGGGGACTGACGCTGAACGGCGCGATCGCGCTGCTCGTGCCCCTGGCGCGTGCTCGTCGCGCGGCGGCGGCTCGGGCTGCGCCCGAGCGGGAGCGTCTGGCGCGGCTGCGCGCGCTCGGCCGAGGGCGTCGCCCTGCCGTTCGCGCTCCAGGGCCTCTTCGTGATCGGCAACCGGTTCGCGCAGCGGCCTCGGCACCGGGCAGCGCGACGACCTTCTCCTACGCGTATCTGATCGCCGCGCTGCTCGTGGCCGTCACGGCGACGTCGCTCGCGCTCGTCTCGTCGGTGCCGCTCGACCCGCGGCGACCTGACGCCGCGAGCGGGCGGCGCGGCACGTCGTCGCCGCGTCGTGGCTGTCGCTCGCCGTCGTCGGCGCGGCCGCCGGTGTGTTCGCGCTCGCCGGCGAGCGCGTCGCGCGGCTGCGTGCTCGGCTCGCACTACGGCGGCGGCACCGGCGCCGAGCTCGGCCGGCTCGTCGTCTACTTCGCGCCGTGGATGGTCATCTCGGTCGCCGTCTCGGTCGCGTTCCCGCTGCTCTTCGTCCGCGGCCGCGCGCGCTGGCTGCCGCTGCTCGCGGTCGGTCGCGCTCGTCGCGCACGTGCTGGTCGAGTGGGCGGGCCGCGCGGCGTTCGGCCTCGCCGGGATCGCCGCGGGGATGGCGGTCACGACCGGCGCGGTGCTCGTCGTCGCTGCTCTGGTCGCTCGGCGCGCTCGCGCGGCGCTCTGCGCGGGCTCGCTCGTCGCGGCGGTCGTCTGCGGCGGGCTGGCGGCGGTCGCATTCGCGTGCCGAGCGCCGTGCTCGGCCCGGTGCCGGCGGCCGTCGTCGGGCTCGTCGCTCTACGCGGCGTCGCTCGCCTCTGGCGGCCGGCCGGCCTGCGCGCGGCGTGGACGTACGCCCGGGCGCTGCAATGAAGCTCGTCGCGGTCGTCCTCAACTGGAACGGCGGCGAGGACACGCTGCGCGCGCTCGCCTCGCTCGCGGGGATCGAGACGATCTGCGTCGACAACGGCTCGACCGACGGCTCCGACGCGGAGGTCGAGCGCGGCTTCCCGGACGTCGAGCTGATCCGCACCGGCGCGAACCTCGGCTTCGCGGGCGGCAACAACGTCGGCATCCGCCGCGCGCTCGAGCGCGGCGCCGACTGGGTGCTGCTCGTGAACAACGACGCGGTCGCCGAGCCCGGGCATCGCCGACGCGCTCGAGCGCGCCGCGGCCGCGCGGCCGGACGCCGGCGTGCTCGCGTGCAAGGTGCTGTTCGAGGACGGCGAGACGGTGATGTACGCGGGCGCGTCGTTCAACGCCTGGCTCGGCTACTCGGGCCGGCGCGACGGGCTTCGGCGAGCCCGACCGCTTCCACGAGCTGCGCGACGTCGACCGCGCCGACGGCGCCGCGATGGCGGTCTCGCGCGCGGCGCTCGAGCGCGTCGGGCTGCTCGACGAGCGGCTCTTCGCCTACGTCGAGGACGTCGACCTGTCGCTGCGCGTCCGCGCCGCGGGCTTCGCGGTCGTCTTCGTGCCGGACGCGGTCGTGCGCCACAAGGGCTCGGCCTCGACCGGCGGCAGCCGCCTCGACGACGAACCTGTACTACTCGACGCGCAACACGATCGCCGTCGTCGAGCGCGATCGGCCGCTGCCGCCCGGGCTGCGCGGCGCTGCGGCGCGGCGTCGTCGTCGGCGACGCATCTCGCGCAGCGCTGCGCCGCATCCCGATCGCCGCGCGGCGCAGCGCGCCGTGCTCGACGGGCTGGCGCGACGCGCGCGCCGGGCGCCTCGGTCAGAGAAGCTCGCGGTAGACGTCCTCGTGGGCGCGCGCGGTGCGCTCCCACGTGAACTGCGCTGCGCGCTCGAGGCCGCGCTGCCGCCACGCGCTCCGGCGTCGGCGAGCACGTCGCGCACGGCGTCGGCGATCGCGCGTCGGGTCCTTCGGGTCGAAGCAGCCGCGCGGCGTCGCCGCACGACCTCGGGCAGCGACGCCGCGTCCGAGCAGGCGACCGGGCAGCCGCACGCCATCGCCTCGAGCGGCGGCTGGCCGAAGCCCTCGTAGAGCGACGGGAAGACGAGCGCCGCCGCGCGCCGGTAGAGGGCGACGAGCTCGTCCGTCGGCGACGTGGCCGCGCACCTCGACGCCGTCGGCGCGCGGCGCCGAGTGGCCGCCGCCGGTGAGCACGAGCCGCAGCTCGGGCCGCTCGCGCCGCAGCGAGCGCGAACGCCTCGAACAGCCGCTCGTGGTTCTTGTGCGGCCAGCGCCGCGCCGGGTAGAGCAGGAACGGCTCGCGCTCGACTCGTCGCCGGGCGTGAACGGTCGTGGTCGATCCCGAGATGGATCGACGCGGATCCGCTCCGGGTCGAGGCCGAGCAGCTCGACGGCGCGGTCGCGGACGAACGCGCTGATCACGATCACGCGGTCGGCGCCGCGCACCGAGCGGTGCTAGGCGACCGCGCGGAACGCCCGCTCGGCGCGCGAGAAGAGCTGCGGCAGGTCGAGGTGCTGGAGGTCGAGCAGCGTGACGACCGACGGCGCGCGCACGGGCGGGATCGCGCATCGTCAGCGGGTAGTGGACGACCTCGGCGCCGGCGAGGCGCGCGCGGAGCGGGCCCGGCCGCGCGTCGCGAGCGCCATCGCGGCGAGCCGCTGCGGCATCGTCTGCGCGCGGCGGTACTCGGTCACGACCTCGGTCGGCAGCCCTCCGCCGCGTCCGGCGCGACCGGCGGCAGCAGCGACGCGGTAGTCGAGCTCGCCGACCTGCGCCGAGCGCTTGCAGCAAGCCCGCGCACGTAGGTCTCGCTGCCGCCGAGCTCGCCCGGCACGAGCGTGAGGAGCGCGATCCCGACCACGCGCCGACCCTAGCGCGTAACGGGTGCGTCCTAGACTCACGCGGTGAGCGCCTGGGTGCCGACGACGTTTCCGTGGCGCCGGCCTCGGCACGAGCTGCTCCTGCTCGTGCTGATCGCCTGCGTCGCGTTCGTCCCGGTGTATCGCGTCAGCGATCAGGATCTCTCCCGCTTTTGCTTGTCGCAGGCGCTCGTGCACGGGCATCTCTCGAACGACACATGCCTGGCGCCGTCGTTCGACAAGGCGCTCTTCGGCGGGCATCTGTATTCCGACAAGGCGCCGGGGCTGTCGGTGGCCGCGATCCCGGCCGTCGAAGCGCTGCGGCTCAAGCCGCTCGACCAGATCCAGGGGTCCGACCTGCGGCTCTGGGGCGTGCGGCTGCTGACGAGCGGCCTCGCCTTTTTGCTGGCGGCTTTTCTCGTCGGACGGATCAGTGAAGGGCTCGCGCCGGGACGCGGCGCCGCCGCGCTCGTCGCCTTCGGCGCTCGGCACGATCGTCGCGCCTCTCGCTGCGACCGGCGTCGGCCACGACTGCGGCCGCGACGCTCGGCTTCAGCGCCTTCGCGCTCGCTTGGCGACGACTGCCGTTCTCGGCCGGGCTCGTCTGCCGGCGCCGCGCTGCTCGTCGAGTATCAGACCGCCGCGATCCTCGTGATCGTCGGCGCGTACGTCGCGCTACGGGGCATGCGCCCGCTCGGGCGATACGTCGCGGGCGTTGCTGCCGGGAGTCGCACTGCTGCTCCTCTACGACGCGCTCGCATTCGGGTCGCCGTTCCATCTCTCGTACAGGTACGTCGCGATCAAGCAGCAGGCGACCGGCTTCTTCGGGATCGGCCTGCCGCACCTGCACAGCACGCGTGAGGTCTTCGTCGGAAGCAGCGGCCTGCTGCTGATCTCGCCCGTGCTCGTCGCCGCCGCCTACGGGCTCGTCCTGCTCGCCCGCACACACCGAGCGGAGGCGATCGTGTGCGCGGCGGTCACCGCGTTCTTCCTCTTGCTGAACTGCGGCTACTTCGTGCCCTACGGCGGCACGTTGCTCGGGCCGCGCTTCTTCGTTCCGGCGCTGCCGTTTCTCGCGCTCGGTCTCGGGCCGGCGTTCGCCCGCCGTCCGCGACTGACCGGAGCACTCACCGTTCTGTCGGTTCGTGCCGGTCGTCGGCCTGACGGTCGTCTGCGTCGCAGAACCCACCGCTCCACGACACGATCTGGGGCGAGCTCGTCCACCTGCCCGTCGCAGGGCCGCGAGTCGCGGCTGATGCGACACATGACGGACACGGTCTTCAAGTGGATCTCGGCCGGCTCGGGCTGGGGGTTCGCCGTCATCGTCGTCGCCGCGTTTGCAGCGCTCGTGCTCGCGCTCCCGACCCGGCCATGGGAGTTGCGTCGCGACGCGCGGCTTCACCCGTGGCGCGCGGGCGCGATCCTGGCTGTGGCGATTGCCCTGCTCACAGCGGCGGAGTACGTCGCCGCAAAACCCACCGTGCTGAGCACGTCGGTCTCCGCGTCTACGGGGGCGGCGTTTCCCGGCGATGAGGTCGACTTCACCGTCACCGTCGTCAACGAGACCGGGACATACCTGCCGCACGCCGTCCTGATGATCAGGTTGCCGCCGGGCGTGGAGCTCCTCGGGAGGCCGACATTCGAGCGTGGCAAGGGCTGCTCCGGGAGCTCGACGCTCGTGTGCGGGCTCAGCTTCCTCGAGGCTCACATGACCACGAGGGAGCACCTCGGCGTCCGGATCGCGCCGACTGCCACCTCAAGCGTGAAGCTGACGGCCTGGGGCATCGCCGGGGACGCCGTCGGGCCGAAAGCGACCTTCACGGTCGCGGTCGGATCGACGTAAACCGCGCTCACCGAGGTCATGACGCGGTCGATTGACGTTTGGCTGCCGAGGGTTCAGGGTTGAGCAGTGTTCCCGGTTCTCGGGCGGCACTGATGCTGGTTGGGGGTCGGGGTAGCGGTGCGTGAGGATTTCGGGGAGTTGGTCGGCTGCGCTCGTCGCGGCGTCGGTCGCCGGATGGATTCTCGGTTGGCCCGGCCTTGCGTACGCGCACCAGTTGGCGCTCCCGACGATTAATGGCGCATCCAACCGCACCATTGCGGCGACCTTCGGCTGCGGCCAGTCGTTCTGCGCGATCGTCGACGAGACGGCCGGACTGACGGCGACAGAGCCCGGCTATTCATCCGATCAGATTGCAATCACTTGCAATTTCCCGAACGGGAGCTTGCATGCGGTCGAGTTAACGGCTGGGACGGGGTTGGTGACGTGCACGGCGACCGACCCGGTGGGGAACTTTTCGCAGGTGCAGTTCACGATCACGGTAACGGTGCCGCCGCCGACGTTCCAGAACGTGCCTGGCCCGATCTCGGCTGTGGCGACCGGCCCATTCGGTGCTGTGGTCACATTCGTGAAGCCGTCTGCTACCGATGTCGGAGGCGTCTCAGATCCGGTCAGCTGCGATCAGACCAGTGGCATCACCTTCCCAATCGGGACGACAACGGTGACCTGTACCGCGACGATCACGCGCCTCGACTCGGTCGGCGATCCGATCACCTTCGGGACCGGAACGGCCCAGTTCACGATCACTGTCACGGCGCTGCCCGGAGCACCAACGGCTGTGTCCGCCGCCGCAGGGCACGGACAAGCCACGATCAGCTTCACGGCGCCCGCCGCCAATGGCGGTACCGCGATCACGTCGTACACCGTCACGAGCGCGCCCGGCGGCCAGACTGCGAGCGGTGTGGCAAGCCCGATCGTGGTCAGCGGTCTAACAAACGGCACGAGCTACACATTCACGGTCACCGCCACGAACACGGCCGGAACCGGCCGGCGTCCGCTCCGTCGAACGCAGTGACGCCGTCCGCGCCGCCCACCGTTCCAGGTGCGCCGTCCGCTGTCGCGGCGACGGCGGGGAACGGCCAGTCGACGGTGACGTTCAGCGCGCCCGCGTCCAACGGTGGTTCGGCGATCATGTCGTACACGGTGACGGCGTCTCCAGGCGGCCTAACGGCTGCGGGTGCGGCGAGCCCGTTGACCGTGAGTGGCCTGACGAATGGAGTGAGCTACACCTTCACCGTCACGGCGACGAACGCAGTCGGGACAGGACCAGTATCGGCGCAGTCGAACGGGGTCACGCCCGCCGCGCCCTCGCCTGGTGGTGGTGGTGGCGGCGGTGGTGGTGGTGGTGGTTCGAGCACGATTGGGCTCGTCGTGAGCCCCTCGTCGCAGACGGTCGCGAGCGGGGCGGCGGCGTTCCTGGACGATCTCGGTGACGAACACGGGCGGCGCGTACTTGTATGCGGTGAGGGTGAGCGATGGGCTTGCGCCGAGTTGCGGCAACCCGCCGAGCAGCTTTGCCGACATGCTGTTCATGATGGCGCCGAACGTGACGATCACCTACAGCTGCTCGCTTTCCGGTGTGACGTCGAGCTTCGTCAATACGGTGGTCGCGAACGCGACGACCGGTACGGCCGAAGCGGTCACGTGCCACCGCCGCTGCAGCGGTGACGGTGGCAGGCTCGACGCCCCCGCCATCTCCAGCCCCGGTCTCCGTCGCGAGTCCGAAGCCGGTCACCGGAAGTAGCCAAGGGTTCGCGACGCTGACCGTTTCGGGGTTGAAGGCGATCCTGTTCTCCGCGCCGAAACCGAAGCTGTCGCTGACGGTGAAGGTCTCCAAAGGCACGACGCTCGTCTTGACGCTCCTGGACAGCAAAGGTCACAAGCTCGCGGGCTGGGCCGAGCGGGAGAAGACCGGCGTCCACAAGCTCTCACTTTTGCTCCCGTCCAAAGCACGCCACCCAGCACACGACAGGCTCCGGATCACCGAAACCGGAAACAGCACCCCGAAGACGCTCCCGGTCACTCTGCGCGGCTAGCCCGACGTGAACCCCGAAGCTCACAGTCGTGAGGGGGCCGATCTTCATCCCGGGGGTGCTTGACTTCAGTCAACCGACCTGAGAGCGTAGGTTGCGGAAGTCCCGGATGTCCGGGTAGGGGGCAGGCGTTGACGGAAGCGCGTGGTCTCAAGAGTTTGTTGCGGGCCGGTCAGCGCGGTTGGGCTTTGCTGGCGATGATTTTCGTGGGCCTCTGCGCGCTCGGTGCGCTTCCGGGATCGGTGGGCGTCGCGCCGGCGGCGGGCTCGCCCGGCTCTCCGTCCTGGGCGGACACGGGCAGCATGATCGCGGCACGCAGCAGCCCCACCGCAACGCTCCTCGACGACGGCAAAGTGCTGGTCGTCGGCGGTGCGTACGCGCCCGCGGAGCTCTTCGACCCCGCCAGCGGCACGTTCGCGCCGACCCCGGACACACGGGTGATCGGCCTCGACTTGTCGGTGTGGCCTGCGACGGCGACGCGGCTGCTCGACGGCCGCGTCCTCCTGATTGGGGCGGGATCTCCACTCTCCGGCGCCGCACTCTATGACCCGGCGACAGGGATGTTCAGCATCGTCGACGACGGAGTCGAGGCAATAGCCTCCTTCACGGCGACCCGTCTGCGCGACGGCAGGGTCCTCGTCGCCGGCGGGGTCGACGCGAGCGGCGCGGTCACCTCCGCCGAGCTCTTCGACCCGGCGGGCGGGACGTGGATCCCGACAGGGAGCCTGAAGGTCGCCCGCGCCTCCCAGGCGGCGGTGCTTCTGCCGGACGGGCGTGTCCTCGTCGTCGGCGGTGGCGGCCAGGGTGCGACCTGCCTCGACTCGGCCGAGCTCTACGACCCGGCGACGGGCACCTTCAGCCTTACGGGATCGCTCAACGTTCCGAACTGCGACGCGGTGAGCGCGACCCTGCTCGACGACGGGAAGGTGCTCGTCACAGGCGGCCACTCCGAGATGTTCGCGACCGCGGAGCTCTACGACCCCGCATCGGGAACCTTCACGCCGACCGGCAGCCTGCCGGAGCTGCGCTTCGAGCCCACCGTGACGGCGCTGTCGGGCGGGCACGTCCTGTTCGCGGGGGGCGAGAGTGCGTCGACCGGCCTCGCCACCGCCGCCGCGGACGTCTACGACCGGACGAGCGGCAGCTTCATCACCACCGCGAGCATGCATGCCGCGCGGTATGGGGCGCCCGGCGTGCTGCTGCCGGACTGCCGCGTGCTCGTGACGGGCGGCTCCGCAGCCGGGGCCTTCCTGAGCTCGGCCGAAATGTACTCGCCGCTGATCGACGACGCGAACGTCCGGATCACCGCGAGCGGCGCGAGCGGCGTCGGGACGACGCGGACGCTGACCGTGCACGTGAACGTCTGTGACAGCACCGGCTCGCATCCCGCGCCCGACGGCACCGCGATCTCGTTCACGATCGACTCCGGCCCGGGCACCTTGACGACGCCGAGCACGTGCATCGTCTCCGGCGGGACCGGCAGCTGCGGCGTCGCGGTCACGTCCGCGGTGACGGGCGTGACGACCGTTTCCGCGCACGCGACGGCGACCGTCGATGGCTCGCCGCTCACACGTGCCACCGATGGCGCAGGCGCCAACTCCGATCCGGCGACCGTCACATGGATCGTCGAACCGCCGGGTGCACCGACCGGTGTAACGGCGACGGCAGGGAACGGCCAGGCGACGGTGACGTTCAGTGCCCCTGCGTCGAACGGTGGGTCGGCGATTACCTCGTACACGGTGACGGCGTCTCCGGGTGGGCTGACGGCGACGGGGGCGGCGAGCCCGTTGACCGTGAGTGGATTGACGAACGGCGTCAGCTACGCGTTCACGGTTACGGCGACGAACAGTGTCGGGATGGGGCCAGCGTCGGCGCCGTCGAACGCGGTCACCCCGTCCGCGCCGCCCACGGTTCCAGGTGCTCCGAGCGCGATGGCGGCGACCGCGGGGAACGGCCAGGCGACGGTGACGTTCAGTGCGCCCGCGTCGAACGGTGGGTCGGCGATTACCTCGTACACGGTGACGGCGTCTCCGGGCGGGCTGACGGCGACGGGGGCGGCGAGCCCGTTGACCGTTACGGGCCTAACGAACGGCGTCAGCTACACGTTCACCGTGACGGCGACGAACGCAGTCGGGACGGGACCAGCCTCGGCGCCGTCGAACGCAGCGACGCCGTCCGCACCGCCGAGCGGTGCGACCATTCCCGGCGCGCCGACCGCTGTGGCGGCGACGGCGGGGAACGGCCAAGCGACGGTCGCCTTCAGCGCACCCGGTTCGAACGGCGGCTCGGCGATCATGTCGTACACGGTGACGGCATCTCCGGGCGGGCTGACGGCGGCGGGTGCTACGAGCCCGTTGACTGTGACGGGCCTGACGAATGGAGTGACGTACACCTTCACCGTGACTGCGACGAACGCCGTTGGGACCGGGCCAGCGTCGGCGCAGTCGAACGGGGTCACGCCCGCCGCGCCCTCGCCTGGTGGTGGTGGTGGCGGCGGTGGTGGTGGTGGTGGTTCGAGCACGATTGGTCTCGTCGTGAGCCCCTCGTCGCAGACGGTCGCGAGCGGGGCGGCGGCTTCCTGGACGATCTCGGTGACAAACACGGGTGGCGCGTACTTGTATGCGGTGAGCGTCAGCGATGGGCTTGCGCCGAGTTGCGGCAACCCGCCGAGCAGCTTTGCCGACATGCTGTTCATGCTGGCCCCGAATGTGACGATCACTTACAGCTGTTCGCTTCCCGGCGTGACGGCGAGCTTCGTCAACACGGTGGTCGCGAACGCGACGACCGGTGCGGCCGAAGCGGTCACCGCCACAGCCGCTGCAGCGGTCACGGTGGCAGGGTCGACCCCGCCGCCGTCTCCAGCGCTGGTCTCCGTCGCGAGTCCGAAGCCGGTCACCGCAAGTAGCCAAGGGTTCGCGACGCTGAACGTTTCCGGGTTGAAGACGATCCTGCTCTCTACGCCGAAACCGAAGCTGGCGCTGACGGTGAAGGCCTCCAAAGACACGACGCTCGTTCTGACGCTCCTGGACAGCAAAGGTCACAAGCTCGCGAGTTGGATCGAGCGGGAGAAGACTGGCGCTCACAAGCTCTCCCTCCTGCTCCCGTCCAAAGCACGCCACCCAGGGCACGACAGGCTCCGGATTACCGAAACCGGAAGCAGCACCCCGAAGACGCTCCCGGTCACCCTGCGCGCCTAGCTCGTTCTCGGAAAGGCCGGCAGACGTCCTTACCGGATAGGTGGGCAGGGCCGAGTGCGCCGCGATCGAGACGCCTTAGTGCAGGCAGGATCGTCTGCTTCCAGGCGTCTCTGTCTGGATCGCTGTAGAGCCGACTTCGCGTGCGGTTGCTTCGGCGATCAGGAGGTTGCCGTGCTCCAAGGCTCGGCGGAACACGGTGGGGGGTGGCCCTGCGAAGTCACATGCTCCTTTCACGACCGCCGGTGCGGTGCGCCATCCCTTGACCTGGAGTCGCGAGCCTGGTTAGGTCGTCCGAGAGGCGAATTCCGAGTCCTTTGGAGCTGTGCGGCAGGGAAGGGAGTAGTGGCTCGTGGGTTTGCGGGCATTGCGATTCCGGTCGATCCGATTCGATCTGCCGCGCGGGCAGCATCGCGATACCGCGCGGCTGTCACTATCGAACGCCCTTGCCGTTTTGGTGGTGTTGTGGATTTCGGGCACTTTGATCGTAGGTTCCGCGGTCGCCGCGGACTCTCCGGTTGCCGTGTCGGTCGCTGCGGGGTGGTTCGATACCTGTGCCGTCACGAGCGGCGGCGGCGCGAAGTGCTGGGGAAGCAACCAGCACGGTGAGCTCGGCATCGGAACAGGTGTCGGGCCGACGATGTGTTCCGGCTTGCCTTGCAGCCCCACGCCCGTCGATGTGCAAGGCCTCGGGACGGGGGCCGGCTCGATCAGCGCAGGCGAAATGGGAACATGCGCGGTGACGGTGGCTGGCGCAGCCGAGTGCTGGGGCCCAGCGGGCGGCAGCACCTCGCCTGCGATGGTTACAGGGCTGGAAAGCGGCGTCGCCGCCGTGAGCGTGGGAGCTGACCACGCATGTGCCCTAACGCTTGCCGGTGCCGTCAAATGCTGGGGGGCGAATTTCCTTGGCCAACTTGGCGACGGCACCCAGGTTGGAAAGTGGGATGCCCCGGTCGACGTACAGGGACTTCAAAGCGGCGTAGTCGCGATCAGCGGCGCGTACTACCACACGTGCGCATTGATGGACACCGGGGGCGTCAAATGTTGGGGATACGACCGTCAGGGTCAGTTGGGAGCTGGTTACTGGCCGGACACTTTGCGATCCCCTGGACAACTATCCACCGTGTAGCACGGTTCCCGTACTCGTGACCGGGCTGCAAAGCGCTGCAGTCGCGATCAGCACAGGCTACTACCACAGTTGTGCACTGATGAACACCGGGGTAGTCAAGTGCTGGGGAGACAACTACGCGGGGGAGCTAGGTGACGGAACGTACACAAACAGTCCGACCCCGGTCAACGCGGTCGGGTTGCCGACCGGCATTCGAGAGATCACGAGCGGTCTTTACTACAGCTGCGCGCTTACTGGTGCGGGTGCGGTCACCTGCTGGGGCGCGAACCCCACCCCACCCGGACTCGACAGCGGGGTTGCCGACGTCAGCGCCGGTTTGTATCACGCCTGCGCCTTAATGGACAACAGCGCTATCAAGTGCTGGAACAACAACGAGTACGGGCAACTCGGAGACGGCACGACGACATCGGCCGAAACGCCGGTGACGGTCGTCGGTTTTGCCGAGCACTCCGCTGGGATCAGGCCCACACGGATGGCGATGCTTGGCGACTCCTATAGTGCCGGGGAAGGCATCGGGAACCCGTACGACTGCGGCACCGACCTCCACCTCGGTAGCTACTACGAGGATACGACGGTGCCAGTGGTACGAGACGGCACCCTCCAGACCTACTGGCTTTCCGGATTCGACTGCGTGCCGTCAACACAGTCGTACACCGAACCGTCGGGGTGGCAGCAGCGGCAGGCAAAGCAATACCTGAATCTCTGCCACCGGAGTGGCCGCGCATACCCGAATCTGATCCGGGCTGATTTGGGCATCTTGCCTGAGAACGCGATGTTCGTGGCCTGCAGTGGTGCCACGACTGAGAACGTCGGCCTCGTTGACGGGGCAGCTCCAAGCTACGGGAACACCTCTCCAACTAACGTCGCCGGAGGCCAGACGCAGATCACGAACGTCCGGGACTTCCTTAAGAATGGTTCTGGACCCAGCGACCTGATCACGATCGGGATCGGGGGCAACGACGCCAGCCTCATCGCTGAGATGAAGGAATGCCTCACAACGGCGTGCGTCCAGGATCACACTGTGAATGGCTATACCCAGGAGGTCGACGGCATCTATCCGAAGCTCGTGCAGACCTTCACCCAGCTGCGGCAGACGTTTCCAACGTCGACTATCGCGGCCTTCGGGTACCCGAGCATCGTCGATCCTGCGCCGACGACGTCTTGCCTTCACTGGTTGGGAGGGGCGTGGGACATCGGACCGGACGAACGAGCCTGGTTCGAGAACGTGGGCCTGCCGTACCTGAACCAGGCGATCGCTGACGCAGCAGCGACTGCCGGGATTACATACATCGACATCTGGAACGCCACGAAGGGCCACGAGTTGTGCACCCAGGACCCGTGGTTTAACGAAGCGGTGCTCGGCGACGACATCGCCAAGTGGGGTGTAAAGGTGATCGGCAACGAATCGTTTCACCCGAAGGCCCAGGCCTACGCGGCGATCGCCAGGTACTTCCTCGCCCACTACACAGACGGGCACGGACGGCTCTTGTTCTCGAATCCTGATCCGCGTCCCGTTGACCGACCACCACCGATCCTGCAGAACATCGCAGTCGGCCAGGTTGGCGTCGACACGCAGACGACGTACACGAATCTTCAGAACGCTTGCGGTACGACGTGCCTCGAGCCCGAAGTTTGCGCATCGAGTTGTCACATCACCTTGCAGGGGAGCGGGTTCATCCCTAGCTCGGATATGCAGGTGACCGTGCATTCTGACCCGGTAAGCCTGGGTTCGGTCCACGTGGACGCGAATGGAGACGTCAATGCGACGTTGATGGTTCCACCGTCGGTCGAGCCGGGAATCCACATCGTTCAGCTTCAAGGCAGTCTCCCGGACGGCAGGACTGAAGTGGGATCCGCTCTCCTAGAAGTCGACGTGACGTCCGTGCGCCCGACCTTGCCAGGTCCGCCTACGGCGATTTCAGCTGTAGCTGGTAACGGTCAAACCACGGTGAACTTTGCGCCCCCGCTTTCGAGCGGTGGTAGCACGATTACTTCCTACACGGTGACTGCTTCGCCAGGGGGTGCACGGTCGTCGGGCGCGATCAGTCCGATCACGGTGAACGGGTTGACGAACGGTACGAGCTACACGTTCACGGTGAAGGCGACCAACGCCTTTGGGACAGGGGTGCCGTCAGCCGCCTCAAACCCGGTCAAGCCTTTCGCGTCATCGAGCACTGGTGGCGGCGGTGGCGGCGGGGGAGGTGGTGGCGGTGGTTCGAGCACGATTGGGCTCGTCGTGAGCCCGTCCTCGCGGACGGTCGCGAGCGGTGGGACGGCGTCCTGGACGATCTCGGTGACGAACACCGGCGGCGCGTACTTGTATGCGGTGAGCGTCAGCGATGGGCTCGCGCCGAGTTGCGGCAACCCGCCGAGCACCTTTGCCGACATGCTGTTCATGTTGGCCCCGAATGTGACCATCACCTACAGCTGCTCGCTTCCCGGCGTGACATCGAGCTTCGTCAACACCGTGGTCGCAAATGCGACGACCGGTACGGCCGAGGCGGTCACCGCTACAGCCGCCGCTTCGGTGACGGTGCCGGCTACGGCGCCCTCGACGACGTTCACGCCGCCGGCCGGTGAGCCTCGACCGGAGGCAGCGGCTCGGTGGGAGGCACGAGCAGGACCACCGCCGCGACGACCAAAGCTCACGACGGTGTCGGTCAGCCCCGCCGTCACCGGTGTCGATCGGCAACGCGAAGCCGACGCTGGTGCTGCGGCTGCGGCTGTCTCAGGCGGCGAAGGTCAAAGTGACCCTGGTCGATGCCAAGCGACACGTGCTTGCGAGCTGGTCGAAGATCCGAGTACGAAGAGGTTCCGCGAAGCTCGATCTCGTGCTGCCGGCCAAAGCGCGCCACCCCGGCCATGACACGGTCCGGGTCACCGTCGCCGGAAAGACGAAGTCGGTCTCAGTCACGCTCGTCGCCTGATCGCCTGAGCCGTCCTTACGGCGCCGTAACGACCCCGCCTTACACTTGGGCCTATGTCTGAGGAGCGGACGGATGTCGCCGCCCTGTTCGCGCGCCTGAAGGAGGAGGTTCGCGCGGCAGGGCCGCGCGGCGCCGATGTGACGCCCGCCCAGGTGCGGCTCTCGGTGCGCGACCAGGCCGAGCGGCTCTGGGCGGTCTCGGCCGAGCGGCCGATCGTCGGCAAGGCCGGGCCGGTCAAGCTCTTCCTCCGCCGGCTGATGCGCTGGTACGTCGAGCCGGCGATGGCCGACCAGCGCGCGTTCAACGACGCCGTGCTGAAGCTGATCGACGATCTCGACGAGCGCATCTCGCGGCTCGAGCACGAAATGAGGATCGCGGTCTGCCGGCCGCAGGTGCCGTTCGTGTACGGCGGCGCCGAGCTGATGGCCGACACGCTCGTCGCCGAGCTGCGCGCGCGCGGCCACGAGGCCGAGACGGTCGCGATCCCGTTCAAGTGGTATCCCGGCGACGCGCGTGCTCGACCAGGCGTTCCTCTGGCGGCTGCTCGACCTGACCGAGGCCGACGGACGGCCGATCGACCGCGTGATCGCGACGAAGTTCCCGGCGTACTGCGTCCGCCATCCGAACAAGGTCGCGTGGGTCCTGCACCAGTTCCGGCAGGCCTACGACTACGACCGCACCGAGCTCGGCCAGTTCTCGGAGTCGCCGGAGGACCGCGCGACGCGCGCGCGCGTCGAGCGGCTCGACCGCGTCGCGCTCGGCGAGGCGCGAAAGGTGTTCGCGACCTCGCGCAACGTCGCCGACCGGCTGATGCGCTCGACCGGAATCGACGCCGAGCTGCTGCCGCATCCGCCGCAGGCGCTCGCCGTACCGCACCGCCGAGCCGGAGCACTTCGTGCTCTCGGTCAACCGGCTCGACCGCGCGAAGCGGATCGACCTGCTGATCGAGGCGGCGAAGTCGGATCCCGACGCTCCGCGTCGTCATCGCCGGCGAAGGGCCCGACCGCGAGCGGCTCGAGCGGCTCGCGGCCGGGCTCAACGGCCAGGTCGAGTTCACCGGCCGCGTCGACGACGAGCGGCTCGCCGATCTCTACGCGCGCTGCCTCGCCGTCTACTACGCGCCGGTCGACGAGGACTTCGGGATGGTTCCGTACGAGGCGTTCCTGTCCGAGAAGCCCGTCGTGACGACGACCGACGCCGGCGGGCCGCTCGAGATCGTCCACGACCGCGAGACCGGCGTCGTCGTCGCGCCCGAGCCGGCCGCGCTCGCGCAGGCGTGCGCGTACCTCGCCGCGCACGCTCGACGAGGCGAAGGCGTGGGGCCGCGCCGGCAAGGCGGTCGCCGAGCGCGTCACCTGGGACGGCTGCATCGACGCTCTCCTCTCGTGAAGGTCGCCTACTACTCGCCGATGCCGCCGTCGCGGTCCGGGATCGCCGACTACTCGGCGCTGCTGCTGCCGGCGCTGCGCGAGCGGATCGAGGTCGTCGTCGCCGAGCCCGGACGCGCGCGTCCCGCAGGCCGACGTCTCGCTCTACCACGTCGGCAACGACCCGGACGCGCACGGCTGGATCGTCGACGCGCTCCGCGCGGCGGCCCGGCGTGGTCGTGCTGCACGAGTTCGTCCTGCACCACCTGATCTCGGGCATCACGCTCGGCCGCGGCAACGCGCGCGGGTACTTCGACGCGATGGAGCGCGAGCTCGGCGTCATCGGCCGGCTGCTCGCGCTCGGCGTCGCCGACAACCTGCTGCCGCTGCTCTGGGAGACGCAGCCCGAGCGCTTCCCGCTCGCCGGCGTCGTGCTCGACCTCGCCGACGGCGTGATCGTCCACTCGCGCTACGTCGAGGCGCGCGCGCGCGAAGCCGGGTACGACGGGCCGATCTGGCGCATCCCGCATCCGGCGTGGCCGGATGTCGCCGGTCGCGCCGGCCGAGATCGCCGGCGACCCGCTGATCGGCTGCTTCGGCAACCTGAACATGAACAAGCGCGATCCCGCAGCTGCTCGAGGCGTTCGCGCTGCTGCGCGAGCGACCGGCCGGGTGCGCGGCTGCTGCTCGTCGGCGCCGCCGGCGAGCGCTTCGACCTCGAACGGCGGCTCGAGCGGCTCGGTCTCACGGCGAGGCGATCGTGCGCGAGGACTACGTGCCCGAGGAGCGGCTGTGGTCGCTGATGGCGGCGTGCGACGTGCTCGTCAACCTCCGCTCGCCGACGATGGGCGAGACATCGGGCTCGGTGATCCGCGGGCTCGCGCTCGGCAAGCCGATGCTCGTCTCCGACGTCGGCTGGTTCGCCGAGCTGCCGGACGACGTCGCGCTGAAGATTCCGGTCGACGAGTACGAGGTGCCGACGATCGCCGCGGCGCTCGGGCTCGCCGCCGACCACGCCGCCGAGCTCGGCGAAGCGGCGCGCGCGTACGTCCGCCGCGAGCACGATCTCGGCCGCTCCGCCGACGCGTACGTCGCTGCGCTCGAACAGGCTGCCGGCGGCGACGCGCGTCACCGACGCGGTGCTCTGGCGGATCGCCGAGGCAGCAGCCGACGTCGGCCTCGACGACGTCGGCGAGCTCGTCCGCGAGGCCCGCCGGGCCGGGATCGTTTGAGCACGGTCACGAGCCGTGCGAGCGCGTGCGATCGCCGTTCCCGCCTGGTTCTGGCTGGCCGGAATCGTCGCTCGTCTCGGTCTTCGTTCGCGCCGCGCTCGCGCACCGGATCGTCGCGCCGTGGATCATGATCGACGAGATCGTCTACTCCGAGCTCGCGAAGTCGTTCGCGGCGCACGGCCACTTCCTCGTGCGCGGCGTCCCGAGCCACGGCTACGGATTCGTCTACCCGGTCCTGATCGCGCCGGCGTGGCGGATCTTCTCGTCGCGTCCCCGACGCCTACGCGGCGGCGAAGGTCGATCAACGCGGTCGTCATGTCGCTCGCCGCCGTGCCTGCGTACTTCCTCGCGCGCCGGCTGCTCCGGCGCGCTCGCGCTGATCGTCGCCGCGCTCACGGTCACGGTGCCGTCGATGCTCTACACCGGCACGCTGATGACCGAGAACGCGTTCTATCCGGTGTTCCTCGTCTGTGTGCTCGCCCTCGTCGCGATGCTGGAGCGGCCGACCCGCGTGAGCCAACTGCTCGTGCTCGCGCTGGGCGGGGTGGCGTATGCGACCAGGGCGCAGGCGCTCGCGCTCGTTCCCGCGATCCTGACCGCGCCGCTGCTCTACGCGCCGCGCCGGCCTGCGGCAGTTCACGTGGCTCTACGGGACGGTCGGCGTTGCGGCGATCGTCGCGTTGCTCGCGACCGTCGCGCGCGGCCGCTCGCCGCTGACGCTGCTCGGCGCCTACCGCGCCGCGACGACGAGCAACTACTCCGTCGGCGGCGTTCTTCACTTCATCGTCTACCACCTCGGCGAGCTCGACCTCTATCTCGGCGTCTTCCCGTTCGCCGCGCTGATCGCGCTCTGGCTCGCACCCGGTCGCGCCCGCGCGTTCGCCGCGGCCACCCTGCCCGTCTTCGTCTTTCTGACGATCGAGGTGGCGGCGTTCGCCTCGCAGGCATCCGTGGACAAGATCGAGGAGCGCAACCTCTTCTATGTCGCTCCGTTCGCTCTGATCGCGCTGCTCGCAGTGCCGCAGCGCAGGCGGGCGGTGTTGGCGGGAGCGGCGGTGGCCGGCGTGCTACCGGTCTTCGTCGACTTTCCGCACTTCATCAAGACCTCGGCGGTCGCCGACACCTTCGCGTTGCTTCCCTGGTGGTGGGTGCAGGACCACTGGATCACGCTCGGCCAGGTGCGCTGGGCGGCGCTCGGCGTGTCGCTCGCCGCCTCTGCGCTTTTCGTGCTCCTTCCGCGCCGCTACATGCTCGTTCTGCCCGCTCTCGTCGGCGTGTACTTCGTGCTGACCACGCTCATCGTCGAGAACGGCCGGCACGGGATCCATCAGGCCGCGCTCGGCAAGCTCTGGGCGGGCATCCGCGTTCCCCAGCCGAACTGGATCGACCGGGCCGTCGGGCGCGAACGCCTCGGTGACGATTCTCCGCAACGCGGCGACGGCCGACGAGACCGTCTGGGAGAACGAGTTCTTCAACCGCAGCGTGCGGGCGATCGACGCGTACGGCGTCACGCGGGTGCCCGATCCCTTACCCGAGAGAATGCTCACACTCGACCGCGCACGGCAACCTCGGCGTGCACGTGCAGTACGTGCTCGGGCAGGACGTGGTCGGTCAGATCGTCGCGAGCGACCCGCAGATCGGTGTCAATCTCTACCGCGTCGACGGGCCGCTCGTGGTCGCCGTCACACGCGTGCACGGGCTGTATCCGAACGACACGTGGTCGGGAAGACGCGTGACCTACTCGCGCTCGCACTGCACGGGAGGCACATTGAACGTGCAGCTTACGACCGATGCTTCGCTCTACACGAGCGCTCAGACGGTCGTGGCGCGCGTGCGAGGGAGCGTCGTCGGGCGCGCATCGATCCCACCGACGACTGCGACCCAGCTCGTCGTGCCGCTTCACTCACGCGGCGGTACGTGCTCGGTCGAGTTCGACGTCGCGCGCACGCTCGTCCCCGGCCACGGCGACGCACGTGCTCTCGGCGCCCACTTCCTCTTCAACTACGAGCCGTGAGGATCGCCTTCGACGTGTCGCCCCTGTCGCACGAGCGGGCGGGCGTCAACAACTACATCCTCGGCTCGCTCCGCGGCCTCGCCGAGGCCGCGCACGCCGCGGGAGACGAGGTGGTCGCGTTCGCGCCGACCTCTCCAGAGGGACGGCGCGTGATCCCCGAGGCGCTCGCGGGCATCCCGGTGGAGCTGCGGCTGAAGACCTTCATCGGTGCGCACGGCTGGCGGACCGCCTGGTCACGGCTCGGCTGGCCGCCGGCCGAGCGCTGGCTCGGCCCCTTCGACGTGCTCCACTTCACCGACTGGATGTACCCGCCGCAACGACACGGCGTGCGCGCCACCACGATCCACGACCTCGTGCCGCTGCACCATCCCGGAGTGGGTCACCGACCGCACCCGCTCGATGCACTCGCACAAGTACGCGAACGCCGCGCGTACGTGCGACGTCATGTTCGCGAACTCGCGGTTCACCGCCGACGATGTCGTCGCGACGCTCGGCTTCCCACGCGAGCGCGTGATCGTCGCCCACCCCGGGATCGCAGACGAGTACCGCGCCGACGGTGAGGCGGCCGACCTCGGCCAGCCCTATCTGTTGACCGTGGCGACGCTCGAGCCGCGGAAGAATCTCGGCACGCTCGTCGAGGCGCACGCGCTTCTTGCCGACTCCGGGCTCGCGCTGGCCGTCGTCGGCGGCGCGGGCTGGGGCGAGCAGCCGCAACTCGACCGCCCGGGCGTCGTCCGCCTCGGCCGCGTCTCGGACGATGAGCTCGCGCGCCTCTACCGGGGCGCGGCCGCAGTCGTCTACCCCTCGCGGTTCGAGGGCTTCGGGATGCCGATCACCGAGGCAATGGCGTCGGGCGCGCCGGTCGTCGTTTCCTCGCATCCCTCGCTCGACGAAGCCTGCGGCGATGCTGCGGTCCGCGCCGACCCCGAGAGCGCGACGGCGATCGCAGCCGGGATTCGCGATGCGCTCGCGCGGCGCGACGAGCTGCGCGCCAAGGGGCTCGCCCACGCTGCACGATTCTCGTGGCGGCGCACCGGAGAGATCTTCCTCGAGGGGTACCGGCGATTCTCGTAGGGATCGACACGACGCCGCTGCGCCAGACGCGCGCCGGAACCGCCCGCTATCTGCGCGGCCTGCTTGCGCAGCTCGAGGTGCCCGTGCGCGAGATCGCGTTTCCCGCGAGCTCGCGCCTCCGCAGCGTTGCCGCCGACGTTCTCTGGTACCCGCGTCTGCACGTCGAGGGGATCGACCTTCTCCACTGCCCGACCTTTCGCGGGCCGTTCGCGCCGCGTGTGCCGATGGTCGTGACCGTGCACGACCTCGGCGTCCTCCGCGAGCCGGCGTGGTTCAACCGCTGGACCCGCACCTATTCGCGCTTCGCAGTACCGCGGGTCGTACGAGCCGCGACCCGCCTGATCGCCGTCTCCGAGTTCACGAAGGGCGAGCTGATCGAGCTGCTCGGAGTGCCGGAAGCGAAGATTCGCGTGGTGCCGAACGCGATCGAGGACGTCTTCACTGCTGACGGGCCCCGCGCCGAGGGCGACTACACGCTCGCAGTCGGCACGCTCGAGCCGCGGAAGAACCTGGCACGGATCGCCGCGGCGGTCGACGGCGAGCTGCGCGTCGTCGGAGTGCGCGGCTGGGGCGGCGTCGATCCCCCGCCCAACGTCACCTGGCTCGGGGAGGTCAGCGACGAGGAGCTGGCGCGGCTCTACCGTGGCGCGCGCTGCCTCGTCTACGCCTCCGTCTACGAGGGCTTCGGGCTGCCGGTGGCCGAGGCGCTCGCCTGCGGCTGCCCGATCGTGACGAGCGAGGGCAGTGCGATGGCGGAGATCGCCGGACCGGACGCCGTCTACGTCGACCCGACCGACGTCGAGTCGATCCGCGCCGGAATCGAGCGCGTGTTCTGCCCCAGCGCCGCGGCGGGTCGCATCGTGGTCCGACGTCGCCCGCGCCACGCAGGCTGTCTACGAGGAGATTGCGTGAGGCGCCGCTTGTCGGCGCCGACCTCAGGACGTACGGGCTTTGCCCGTGCGTCCGTCTGCGTCGCTAACTGGAAGCGCTTCCTCGAGAGGCGCGGATGATCGTGCTCGACGCTGACGTGCTCGGGCGCGAGCGGACGGGTGACGAGACGTACGTCTCGAATCTCTTGCGCGAGCTGCCGCGCGTCGCGCCCGACCTGCGCTTCGGCGCGGTCACCCGCCATCCCGAGCTCGTCCCCGACGGCGTGGAGCCCCTGGCCCTCCCGGCGCGCTTCCAGGAGGTGCGGATGGCATGGTCATTGCCGCAGCTGCTTCGGCAGCTGAAGCCCGAGCTCGCGCACTTCCAGCACGCGTTGCCGCTCGGTTGGCACGGCCGCTCGGTGGTGACGCTCCACGATCTCTCGTTCGAGGCGGGAGGGAATGGAATGGGCCTGCTCGACCGGCTGACCTTCCGGCTCGTTGTTCCCCGCGCCGCGCGAAGCGCCGATCATGTGCTCGTTGTCTCGCAGCGGACGCGCGACGACGTGCAGCGCCTCTACGGCGTCGACCCCGCGAACATCACGGTGACGCCGAACGGTGTCGATCCGGCGTTCTCGCCCGGTGGCGCGCACGACGCCTACCTGCTCTTCGTGGGCGCGATCCAGCCGCGCAAGGACCCGCTTGCGGCGCTCCGCGCTGCACGAGCCGCCGGTCTCGCACTCGTCGTCGTAGGCCCCGAGAAGGATCGGGACCTCGCGCGCAGAGCTGCGGACCGGAGGCGCCGACCTCCGTGGCTACGTGGACAAGGCCGAGCTGGCCGACATCTACCGCGGCGCGGTGGCGCTCGTCCTCCCGTCGCGCCACGAGGGGTTCGGCCTGCCAGTGCTCGAAGCGATGGCCTGCGGCACGCCGGTGGTGATCTCCGACGATCCGGCGCTACGGGAGGTCGCGGGCGGCGCCGCGGCCACCGACGTCCAGGACGCGATCGAGAATCGCGAGCGCCTTTCGGCGGCCGGGATCGAACGCGCGAAGCTCTTCTCGTGGGAGGAGACCGCACGCCGAACCGCCGACGTGTACAGGAAGGTGCTGGCGGCGTGAGAGTCTCCGCAGTCGTCGTCTCGCACGACGGCGCACGCGACCTCGAGGAGTCGCTCCCCGCGCTTCGTCCCCAGGTGGACGAGCTGCTCGTGATCGCAAACATCCCGGGCTCGGCGCCGTCCGGGATCGAGGCGCTCGAGAACGAGCATCCACTCGGCTACGCGGCCAACCTCAACCGCGGCCTCGCCCGCACGCGAGGCGACGCAATGCTGGCCGCGAACCCCGACGCCGTTCCCGAGCCCGGCGCTGTCGCCGCGCTGCGCGACTTCATGCAGGCGCATCCGCGCTGCGGCGTCGCCGGGCCGCGCATGGTCTATCCCGACGGGCGGCCGCAGCCGTCGCGGCGGCGCTTTCCGACGGTGACGGGCACGGTCGTTCGTCGCACGCCGCTCCGTAAGCTCCTCCGGCAGCGCCGCCATTACCACCTCGACGAACCGCAGCCGACTGCGCCGGTTCAGTGCGACTGGATGCTCGGCGGGTTTCTGCTGCTGCGCCGCTCGATGCTCGAGGAGCTCGGCGGCTTCGACGAGGGCTTTCGTCTCTACGGCGAGGACATCGACCTCCAGTACCGGGCGATGCGCGCAGGCTGGGAACGGTGGTACGTGCCGGCGGCGCTCGTCCGCCACGCCCACCAGGCGGTGACCGACCGGCGGCTCTTGACGCGGCGGACACTGTGGCACTGGCGGGGGATCCTGCGCTTCGTCCGCAAGCACCCGGAGCGGCTGCGCGCGCTATGAGCAGCAACCCGATCGAGAAGTTCGATGGGCTCGCCCGTGGCTATTCGGCGCACGACTACGCCGACCCGGGCCGCTATGCCGAGCGCCGCGCGAATGTCGCGATCGGTGTCGGGCCGCCGCTTGCGCCCGGTGCGAGCGTGCTCGACCTCGCCTGCGGCGACGCCAATATGGCCGAGCCGTTCCTCGCGCGCGGTTTCCGCTATCGAGGAGTCGACGGCAGCGCCGCGATGATCGACGAGGCTCGCGGGCGACTGGCTGACCGCGTGCCGCTCGAGGTGGCACGCATCGACGAGTACGAGCCGGCCGAACCGGTCGACTTGACGCTCTGCCTGCGCGCGTTCTACTACCCGGACGACCGGCAGGCGTTCTTTCGGCGAATCGCCGGTTACACGCGCACGAAGTTCGTCTTCGACTTCGACCCGCGCGTCTACGACCACGCCGAGCTCGACCGGGATCTGCGCGCCGGCGGCTTCACGACGATCGAGCTACAGCCGTTCTTCCTGCCGCAGCGGGTGGCGGTGCCCGCGCCCATCCGTGCGGCGCTGACCGCGCTCGAGCACGCCGGCCCGCTCGCACGCGCTGCGCTTCATGTGCGCGGAATCTGGTTCTGCTCGGCTAGCGGTGCTTTGCCGGAACGAAGTTGAACGCGACCTGAGCACCGAGGTTCCGCGGGTCGACGGAAGGCGGAATCGTATGCTTGATCGTGATCACAACCCGGACCGGCGTCTGCGCAACGGGAATCCTGATTACGTGGTCCGAGCCGTTGGCAACCACCTGCCGGACGGTTGCATAGACGTGCCCGATCCGGGCCTGGTCAGCGACGATCTTCATCGTCCCGACCTGGATCACCGCGTCACCCGCCGGGGCATCGCCGGTGTAGCCCCGGCGGCCGATGTGCACGACCATGGTGCCGCGCTGTTTGGGTCGGAAGTAGGTATAGGTCGACCAGCCCGGCGCCCAGCTGTCGCTGTAGACCTGTTGCTCGAAGGCGAGTAGGCGCCAAGGGCCGCGACGCTTGTAGAGCGTGAGTTGCTTCCAGGACGCAACCTGCTGCCCCTGCATCCAGATGCCGTTGTCGCTGACGACGTAGGGGACGTCTCCCATCCCGGAGAGCAGGCCGTCCGGTCGGAGGATGTTGGGTGCGTAAAAGGGCCCCGGGCCGCAGCAGCTTCCGTCGAGGCTGTCGACGTGCTTGAGCGACCGGTTCCAGAATTCGGTCAGCAGCACGCCGTTCGGATCGACGACTTCCTGGCCGAGATACGTGACCGGTGCGCCGTGTGTCCGTAGATCGATCCAGTTGAGCCGCTTCGGTAGGTGGTTGCGGAACTGCGTAGCGAACGTGTCGGCGCCGACAGTCGAGGCGATCTCGGAGGTGAGCATCCAGGCAGCTCCGACGACGACCAGAACGGCGGCGACGCCCCTGACGCGACGAAAGCGGAGGGCGATCACGGCAAACGCCAGCGTGAGTGCGAGCGCGAGACGAAGGTCCTGGATCGTCCACTGGAAATGGCGCGTGAAGACGTCGAGGATGCCGAAGCCGGGAGCTTCGAAATAGGGAAAGAGCAGGTTGGCCGGCTTCGCGTAGATGAGCCAGAGCACGAACGCCGATGCAGCGGCGACGAGCCTCCAGTCGAGCCGTCGCGCCTCGAAGACGAGCGCGGTCCCGACCAGCAGCATCGGGCTGAGGTAGATCATGTTGCGCTCTTCGGTCAGGGTCGAGAAGACGGTCGAGAGGAACGCCGCTTTCACTGCCGTGTAGAGCGAGATGCAGATGATCGAAGCCGCGAGATATGCGGCGAATGCCCGGTAGGCGGGCTGATCGCGGCGTTCGCGTAACCGGAGTGAGACGAACCCACCCACGACCGGCAGAATGCCCATGCCGATCGTCAAGGCGAGCGTCGGCTTTCAGCCCGAGGTCGAGCATGCGGCTCTTCAGGTACTGCGTCGAGACCTGCCAGATCTGCTCGTGTTGCAGTACGACGCGATTGAAGAGGATCATCGCGCCGGCGAAGAGCGCGATCGCTCCGATGTAGTCGCTCCGGCTCCATCCGGCCCGCATCGCGCGCCCGCGGGGCCCGTTGAACCAGATCACGCCGTACGCGATCACGAACGAGGCGGGAACGGTGGCGAACTGCGGCCAGCGGATCAGCCCGGCGACGATCGTGGCCGCGATCGCAATCGCATAGTCGAGTCGCCGCTTCGTCGTCAGGGCGCGCACGATCAACCACGAGCAGAGCGCGTACCAGGGATACGCGAGCACCTCGGGAACGATCGAGGTCGCGTACGTCATACCGGGGATCAGTACCGCCAGCAGCCCCACAGCGACGGCGGCCCGGCGCGGCACGAGCATTCGCGCGAGCAGGTAGGTCGGGATCGCCGCCAGTGTCATCACGACGGCGTTCATGTACTTGATCGCTGCGTACGCGGTTGTCGTCGAGTGGATCCACCAGAACGGCGCGAGCAGAAACGCGTACAACGACTTGAAGTAGATGGGCTGGCCTCTGCGCGCGGCGTGACCTGTGGACGCGATCGAACGGGAGATCTGCGTCCACTCGGCCTCGTCGGTGAACACCCACGGCGTCTTACGTGTCCACGCCTCCACCGCGTAGAAAGTGAGCACGGCCACGCCGATGAGCGCCACCGGGATCGCGGCGAACGCGCGGTCGGCCGCCGTCTTCATTCGACGGTGCTGCCGAGCACGACCCGCGGATCGAGATCGAGCTCACGCCGGACGAGCCGGCATGCGACGCCCGCCTCGGCACAGGCCTGTACCACGAGATCCAGGCGTTCCCGAGGTGCATTCGGAATCGTGATCAGAACGACGTCCGGGGAAGTTCGCTCGAGCAGTCGGGGCATTTCGTGCAGCGTCCCGACGATCGGCACACCGTGGACGCGCCGACGCCGCAACCTTGGGTTGTCGTCGACAAACCCCACGACGCGCTCGCCGGCGGTTTCGCGAAGCTCGCGCATCAGGCTGCGCCCGGTTCTCCCGGCACCGACGATCAGCGTTCGCCTTGCGGTTCTGTCTCGGACCGAGCGCGTGCTCGTGACGATGGCCCGCTCGGCAAAGCGCGACCCGGCGACGGCAACCATGCAAATGAGCGCGTCGACGATGAAAAACGAGCGCTGGAAATCGCGCATGTTCTGGGTGAGCACCATGTACGAGAGCGTGATCACTTCGGAGAGGATGACCGCCGAGGCGATCGTGAACGCATCGCGTGCTCCCGCGTATCGCCAGACGGAGCGGTAGAGCCCGAACGGGATGAAGGTCAGGTACCGCGCGGCGAGCAAGACGGGCAGTGTCAGCCCGCCGATGAACCGCTGGCTGATCGACCCCGGCCAGCCGAACTCGATCACGTAGGCAGCGAGGAACGAGCCGGTGATCACGCCGAAGTCGACGATTACCTCGACGATCCGCCGCCAGTGGACGGCGAATGCCTGGGTCAGCGCGACTGGCTCTCCGGCCTCCGCCGGCCGGTGTTCGACGTCGGCGAGGAAGCTCGCGAACTGCACCAGCAGCGCGAACGTCAGGACGACGCCGACGATCGTGTAGCGCGTGTTGCCGAGGACGTTGTACGCGAGGCTCGAGCCGCCGATGCAGGCCGCGACGAGCGCGAGCAGCGCGACCGCGTGTTTCTCGGAGAGCCCGAAGCGCACGAGCCGGTGCGACGAGTGGTCCCGGCCGCCCTGGTAGATCGGCCGGCCTTCGAGCAGCCGTGCGACCGTGACGAGCGTGGTGTCGAGGATCGGCACAGCGAGCACGAGGATGGGCAAGATCAGGGTCGCGACAGTCGTGCCCGCGACGCGCCAGCTCGAGGCAAGCCCAAGCGCGGCGAGTGCGAAGCCGATCGCCTGGCTGCCCGAGTCGCCCATGAAGACGAGCGCCGGACGGTTCGGGCGCAGATTGAACGGCAAAAAGCCTGCGCACGCGAGCGCACCGGCCAGCGCGAAGACGAGCGCGAAGTGACTTGGATGGATCGTGACCGCGTCGACCGCGAAGAACGCGAAGGCGATGCCGGCCATCGTCGCCGCGAGCCCGTCCATGTTGTCGAGCAGGTTGAACGCATTCGTCACGCCGACGAGCCACACGATCGCGATCGCGTCCCCGACGAGACGGTTGCCCACCAGCTGCACGTGCGTTCCGGTCCCGAGCACGATCCCGGCGCCACCGATCTGCGCGGCGAG
>CAVXHB010000007.1:0-26219 GCA_963761365.1 uncultured Actinomycetes bacterium
GAACAGTTGCGCGAGCGGCGGCAGGCTGATCAGGTCGTCTGCGAGCCCCGCCAGAAAGACAAGGGCGATGCCGGCGTAGATTCCGACGAGTGCCTTATCGGCATGGAAGGCGCCCGCGGCGACGCCGGCCCAAAGGCCGACGCTGAAGCCCGCGAAGATGCCGATCCCGCCGAGCACCGGCGTGGAGGATTCGTGCCACCGATTGGCGGAAGGGACAGCCATCATCCGGCGTGGGAGCGGCGATCGGAGCAGGAGCCAGATCGCGACCGCGGTAGCCGGCAGGGCGACGATCGCGACGGCGGAAGTCACAGGCGAGGAGCGTAATCGAAGGCCGTTAGCACGTTGTGAGGACGGTAACCGGCCGTCCGGCCGGAGCTTGCGCCAGTTGCCAGTAGGTGCCGAGCGGCTTCACGGTCCACCGGGCAGCCGCGAACTGCTTCGAGACGGGTGCGTTCACTCCCGTGCTGATCACGACGTAGTCGAGCCCTTGTCGATACGCGCTTCTGAGCGCGCTCAGCGACGGCAGGAAGAACACTCGGTGTCGAAGTTGCGGGCCCCAGAGCAGGTACGCCGGCTCGTCGGGGTCGAGGACCGCACCAACGCACGCACGGGGCGGCACGAGCCGGTCGTAGGCGGCAAGTGACGCCGCCACGATCTTTCCTGTCGGCTGGGCTGAGAACTCGTCGAGCGCCTGAACCTGGGACAGGTTCCAGGGGCGACCAAACGTTCCGTTGATCTTCTTGTCGGCGTCGTGCGTGAGCGTCATCCCGACCGTCGCTCCCGCGACAACGATCACGGCGAGCGCGGCGATTCGGCTGCGGAAGATCCCGGCGAACAGGGGCGCGGTGAGCACGACCGGCACGACCATGAAGCGGGTGATCCACACGTTGTACTTCGCGGTCAGCGCCAAAAGCACGATGTAGACCGGAAACCCGAGCGCCAGCGCGATCCGCCGCGGGTCTTTGCTGCGTGCACGCGCAGAGAAAGCGACCGTCAAAGGGGCGCCGACGAGCAGTGCCAAGCCGAGCGGGCCGAAACCGGAAAGGTCTTCGTTCGCCGCGCGCGGGACATAGGCAGGGTCCTGCGCAGAGATGACGTGCAGCACGAGCAGTACGAATGCCGGTGTGAGCAGTGGAATCGCCGCCACTGCCGCGAACGCACTTCGAGTGCGCGCGGCTGCGATCACGGCGACCGCAACGCCTGCGGCCGCAAATGCTGCGATCAGCCAGTGAGGCGTCACGCCGAGGTCGACCAGGCGGTAGACGAGGTGCACCGTTCGCCGGGCCGTGCCCGCCAACGACAGCGCCGCGGCATCCTCGACGCGGCCCTGGCCGTGCCCGAGGATGTGACCGGTGTGGGCGATGTTCAACACGTAACCCCAGGCGCTCACCGCAAGCAGGCCGATAGCCGCGCCGATGGAGGTTCGGATCAGCGTGCGTCGTCCACCTCGCCACGCGAGCAGCACGAGCACCGGCAACGACAGAGCGGTCGTGAGCTTGACGCCGAGGCCGAGTGCGATCGCGACTCCGGCGAGCAGCTCCTCGACTCCGCCGCGGCTGAGTAACAGGTAGGCCGCGACGATCGGGAACGACGCGGCGACGAGATCGTTCTGGGCCGTCGTCGACTCGAGCGCGACCAGGCTGAGCGTCGCGACCAGGGCGGCTGCGCGCGCAGCCGGCGCGGCGCCGTAGCCGAGCCGCCGCGCGACGCCGTAGACGGCGAGGATGATCGCGAGCTGCGCGACGTACTGCGGCAGGGCAAACAACGCCGTGCTTCCGGTTGCGACGAAGAGGAAGAGGATCTGTTGCTCGGCGAGTGGCTGGAACTCGTTCAGCCGGCCGGTCGGAGCATTGGCGATCCAATGGATTCCGTGTGACTGGTGCCAGGCCGCAACACGGGCGAGGTGGTAGGTCAGCGAGTCCCAGTTGTTCGGCGGCACCGTCACACCGAGAACGAGCTCGTAGAGGAGCGCGACGGCGAGTACGCCGAGGAAGAGGACCGTCACAGGGTCACTCGCGATCGATCGCAATGCAGCTCGGGCCCCCGCGACCCTGATGCCGGGATGGCCGCGCAGCCACCAGCTGCCCACGGCTGCAGCGAGGAGGACGGCCTCCGCCGCGGTCAGGCCGGCGATCGTGACCGCGTGGAACGGTGACAGCGCCCACGTCACGACGCCGAAGTCGACGACGAGCGCGAGATAGCCCGCGAGCAGGGTGGTCAGCAGGCTGGGGAGGCGGAGGGTCGCCGCCGCAAAGGCTGCGGCGGCGAGCGCGAGGACGATCGGCACTCCGGTCACGGCGCAACGCTACTCGCGGCCGAGGCCACAAAGACGATCCTCGGGCGTACCTACACTTGAATCCGATGGCCGTCTACACCGACCTGGTGCGGTATCGCGAGCTGTTCGCGAACCTCTTCCGCCGCAACTTCCACGCGAAGTACCGCGGCTCCGTACTCGGGATCGCGTGGTCGCTCGTCAACCCGCTCGCGTTGATGGGCGTCTACCTCCTCGTCTTCGGCCTGATCATGGGCAACACGAACATCCCGCACTACTGGCTGTATCTGCTTGCCGGGATTGCGTGCTGGGTCTTCTTCTCCGCCTCACTGCAAACCGGCGCACGCTCGCTGATCGACAGCGCCGAGCTCGTGCGCAAAGTGCGCTTCCCGCGCCAGCTCGTGCCGTTCGCAGTCGTCGCCACGCAACTCGTCACCTTCGTCGTGATGCTGGCGATCCTGATCGTGCTCTCACTCGTCTTCATCCCGGACGCGCGGCCGTATGTCTGGCTGTCGGTGCCGCTGTCTGCGTTGTTCGTCTGCCTCGTCGCCGGCCTGTCGCTGATCGTCTCGTGTTTGAACGTCGTCCTTCGCGACGTCGAGCACATCCTCACGGCCGCTCTGCTGCCGTGGTTCTTCATCACGCCGATCCTGTGGAGCGTCGACAACCTTCCCGGTCATGTCCAGGGGCACCACAAGTTGTTCGAGGTGCTGCGCTGGGGGAACTTCATGTCGCCGCCGATCTTCGCGATCCGCGATTGCCTCTGGGCGGGCAGAGCGCCACGCGTGGCCGACGTGATCTACCTCGCGGTCGCCGCGATCGGCGCGCTCGCGGCCGGCGCGTTCTTCTTCCGGCGGATCGACGACCGGATCGCGATCGAGCTCTAGCTAGCGTTTGCTCGGTCGGGCCGTGAGCACGATCCGCCCGTCGTAGATCCACGGCTCGCCCGTCGGCGGCGCATATGCAGGAAGGCCGGCGACGTCCGCCACGCGCTCGAGTTGCACGCCTTCGACGACGGACGGGCAGAGGAGCGGATGGGGGAAGCCTGGGACCCGCCCCCGGCCAGGCTCGTACCGCTCGAGCGATCGAGGCCGTGGATGCAGGAGGCCCCCATTCCAGCCGACCGCTCCGGCGACGACCGCGTAGCCCTCGGCGTGCGCTTCGTCGACGCGGTGCTGCCAGCTCTCGCTTCGTTCGACCCATGCCGGAATGTCGGCGTGCGTCGGCTCGGCACGTGGAAGGACATCGACTGTCGTCTGCAGCTGGTCACCTCCGAGCTCGGAGAACCATGCCCGAAACTCGGCGACGAGATCGAGTGCAAACCCGTATCGCCCGGGCGGGATCGGTGCGCGAACGCGCGCCTCGACGATCGCCTGCTCGCCCGGCGCGAGGTGCGGAATGTCCGTTCGCTCGCCGTCCCAGATCAGTGCGTTCCCGCGCTCGTCGAGCCAGTGGTAGCCAAGATGGATGCCGTTGCGCCAGCTGATCGTGCCGGTGTTCTCGAGCCCGACGCGGGCGATGCCAACGGCGCCGGCGTGCGGCTGTTCGAGCGTCCAGTCGAGCCAGTGGACTGCGAGTGGCCCTTTCGCCATGGGCGGCTAGTGTAGGTCGCGTGGAACCGTTGCTCGTCCGCGCGGCGCGGCGCGAGCCCGTGGAGCGCACTCCGGTGTGGTTCATGCGGCAGGCGGGGCGCTCGCTTCCGGAGTACCGCCAGATTCGCGAGCAACACGCCTTCTTCGACATCAACCGCTCCGCCGAGCTGACCGCCGAGGTGACGTTGCAACCGGTGCGCCGGCACAACGTCGACGCTGCGGTGATGTTCGCGGACATCATGACCCCGGTCGTTGCGATGGGCGCCGACGTGGAGCTCGTCGAAGGCGTCGGGCCGGTGCTCGCCGAGCCTGTCCGCACCCTCGCCGCGGTCGAGCGGCTCCGCGTCCCCGATCCCGCGGAAACGGTTGCACCGATTCTCGAGGCGATCGGCGCGGTGCGGCGCGAGCTGCGCGCAGACCAGGCCGTCGTCGGCTTCTGTGGCGGCCCGTTCACGGTTGCCGGCTACCTCGTGGAAGGACGGCCTTCGCGCGACTTCGCCGTGACGAAGGCCTTGATGTACGGCGAGCCGGACGTGTGGCACAGCCTGCTCGAGAAGCTGAGCGACACCTTCGTGGTGTACGCACTGGCGCAGGCGCGGGCGGGTGCCGACGTGGTGCAGCTCTTCGACTCGTGGGTGGGGTCGCTCTCACCGGCCGACTACGACGAGTTCGTCGCACCCTGGTCCGCACGCGTCCTCGGTGCGTTGCGTGACGCCGGCGTGCCGACGATTCATTTCGGGACGGGAACGGCGACGATCCTCGAACGGATGGCAGCCGCCGGCGGTGACGTGATCGGCCTCGACTGGCGCATCCCGCTCGACATCGGTTGGGCTCGCGTCGGCGAGCGCGCGGTGCAAGGCAACCTCGATCCCGCGGTGCTGCTCGGGCCGTGGGAGCGCGTCGAGGCCGCGACGCGTGACGTGCTCGCCCGCGCCGGCGGGCGCCCAGGACACATCTTCAACCTGGGGCACGGCGTTCTGCCGGGTACGGATCCGGTCGTGCTCGGCCGCGTGCGTGAGCTCGTCCACGCCGAAACGTCGAAGGGCGCGGCCGCAGACCAGTGGACGAAAAGTTCCACATTCGGTGCTCAAGGGTGACAAAGGACAGCTTGCGCACCGCTACGTTTCTTGTTGTTCCCCTTGGGTGGGTGGGGGTTAGGGATGGTGTCGCCAACGGCCGCCGCCGCATCCCTGTCGGCTAGCGTCTGATCGATGAGCGCTGCCGTCGTCCTGATGGCATACGGGTCGCCCGAGCGGCTCGACGATGTGCCTGCCTACTACGCCGACATCCGCGGCGGCAGGCCGATTGCGCCCGAGCACCTCGAGGATCTCGTCGCGCGCTACCGCCGGCTCGGGATCGAAGACGCGAACCCGCTGAACGCGATCACCGAGCAGACCCGAGCCGCCCTCGAAGTCGAGCTCGGCCTGCCTGTCTTCACCGGGATGAAGCACTGGACGCCGCGGATTGCCGAAGCCGCCGGCAAGGCGATCGACTCCGGCGCCGACACCGTTGCCGGGCTCGTGCTCGCCCCCCACTATTCGCGACTGTCGATCGCGGGCTATCGCGACCAGCTGGACGCTGGCGCTCGGCGATCGCGCCGGGCTCGAGTTCGTCGAGAGCTGGCACGACGACCCCGGCTTCGTCTCGTTCCTGGCCGCCCGCATCCGCGGCACTGGCGCGCACGTCGTGTTCACGGCGCACTCGCTGCCCGCCCGCATCCTCGAGGAGGGCGATCCGTACCGCGATCAGCTGCTCGAGACTTCTCGTCTCGTCGCCGAGGAAGCGGGCATCACCGAGTGGACGTTCTCCTTCCAGAGCGCGTCGCCGACAGGCGAGCCCTGGCTCGGCCCCGACATCCTCGACCACCTGACCGAGCTGCACGGGCGCGGCATCGACGACGTCCTGATCTGCCCGGTCGGCTTCGTGTCGGACCACCTCGAGATCCGCTGGGATCTGGACACCGAAGCCCGCGAGCTCGCTCAGGAGCTCGGGATGCGGGTCGATCGGATCGAGATGCCGAACTCCGACCCGGGCTTCGTCGCGGTGCTCGCCGAGATCGTCCGCCGCGCACTCGCGCCGATCGCGGCAGCACGATGATGGAGCCCGGGCGCATCGTCGCCGACCGAGTCTCGCAGCGCTTCCGCGTCTCGTCGCAAGCACACCGAACCCTGAAAGACCTCGTCGTCGCGCGCGGCAAGGTGGCGACGACCGAAGTCTGGGCGCTACGGGACGTCTCGCTCGAAGCTGAGCCGGGCGAGGCACTCGGCCTCGTCGGTCGCAACGGATCGGGCAAGACGACGTTGCTACGACTGCTCTCGGGCATCTTCCGGCCGACCTCCGGCCGCGTCGCCGTGGGCGGCCGCGTCGGCTCGCTGCTCGAGCTCGGCGCCGGTTTCCATCCGGATTTCAGCGGCCGCGAGAACGTCTACCTGAACGGCTCGATCCACGGGCTCTCGCGAGCGCGGATCCGCGAGCTGATGGACGAGATCGTCGCGTTCGCCGAGCTGGAGCGCTTCATCGACCTGCCCGTGCGCACGTACTCCTCGGGGATGTACATGAGACTCGGATTTTCCGTCGCCGCGCACATCCAGGCCGACATCCTGCTGCTCGACGAGGTGTTCGCCGTCGGCGACGAGGACTTTCAGCGCAAGTGCTTCGGCAAGATCGCCGAGTTCAAGCGGCGCGGCGGCACGATCGTGTTCGTCTCACACGACGCGCGTGCGGTCGAGCGGCTTTGCGACCGGGCCGTGCTCCTGCGACAGGGAGAAGTCGCGTTCGACGGGACGACGCGCGAGGCGATCGCGCGCTATCGCAGCTTGCTCGCCGAGGAGCGCAGCCCGGACGAGCTTGCTGCGGGCCTGCGCGAGTGGGGAAGCGGTGAGGCGCGGATCAGCTCGGTTCGCCTGTTCGACCTTGCCGGCGACGAACGCAAACAGTTCGCGTCGGGCGAGCCGCTCGTCGTCGAGCTCGTCGTCGCCTCCGATGCGAGCATTGCGCCGCCGGTTGTCTCGCTCGAGCTGCGCGACGACGACGGCGTCGTGCTAGCCGGCCTCTCTCAGCCCACGGCCGAGCTCGGCTGGCACAGCGGCGGTGAGCGCACACTCCGGTTCGAAGTCGACCGGCTGCCGCTAGCCGACGGACGTTTTCATCTCCGCGGCGCGCTCGTGGAGGCCGAAGGCGGCCGGCTCTTGCACACGCTGGACGACGCGGCCAGCTTCTTCGTCTTCCCTGCCGGCGGCGAAACGGGCTCGGTACTGCTGACCGGCCGTTGGTCGATGGAGGAAATTCCCTCTTCCGAGCCAATCGTTCGCCGATGAGCTCCCGCACCTGCCCCGACTGGCCTCAACTGATGGAGCTCGCACCCGAGCTGCAGTTCAAGCACTACACGTTGCGTGAGGCACAGCTGCCCGCGGACGCGCTCGTCAACGTCGAGGGTGTGAATCACGACGACGTCGCGCTGTGTTGCGATCTCGAGAGTCACGTGTTCAACGCGGAACACACCGAGCCTAGCGTCGCCGAAGCGCTCCGCGCCTCGCATTGGTACGACCTGCGCGAGTGGGCCGCGCGCGGGCCGGGCGCTTCTGCTGCCTGAGGGTAGTGTCTGCGGACGATGCCGACCGTAGTCGTGCCGTTTCGCGGCGCAGGGGGGAAGGGCAGGCTTCGGCAGCTGCCGCATGAAGCCCGGGCGGCGCTCGGCCAGGCGATGCTCGCGGATGTGCTCGCTGCGTGTCCACGCACGGGTGCCGTCTATCTCGTCACCCCGGACGACATGCCGTGGCCGGGTGTGAGGATCGTTCCCGATGGAGGAGCCGGGCAGGCTTTCGCGGTGCAAGCCGGCCTGAGCGCCGCAGTCGGCGCCGGCGCCGGACCGCCGTACCTGATCGTGAACGCCGACCTCCCATGCGTGACCGCGCGAGACCTGCTCGCACTCACGGGTGCGATTCCGGATCACGGGCTCGCGCTTGCGGCCGCCGCAGACGGGACGACGAACGCGCTTGCACTCGCCTCGGCCGAGCTCTTTGCGCCGCTCTACGGGCCTGGTAGTGCCGAGCGGTTTGCAGCACTCGCGCCTTCCCGCCTGCTCGACGTTCCGAATCTGATCGATGACGTCGACACGGTGGACGACCTGAAGCGGCTTCGCGCGCGCCTGGGCGTGCATACCAGCAAGGTGCTCGCCTCACTCCATCTCGGTGCCGCCGCATGAGGCGGCGCTTGTCGACGCCGCCTTCAGGACGTACGGGCTCTGCCCGTGCGTCCGTCTGCGTTGCCAACTTGGTGCGTTTCCTCGAGAGGTACCCGTGAACGTGACGGTTCTCTCAGGCGGGGTCGGCGGCGCCCGGTTCCTGCGAGGCGTCGTGGCTGTCGTCGATCCCGTCGACGTCGCGATCGTCGGCAACGTGGCGGATGACATCGAGATTCTCGGTCTGCACGTCAGTCCCGACCTCGACAGTGTTCTCTACGCCCTCGCGGGCGTGGCGGACGAGGAGCGCGGCTGGGGTCGCGCGGACGAGAGCTGGCGGGCGCTCGAGACCGCCGGTGATCTGGGTGGTGAGGACTGGTTTCGGCTCGGCGACCGCGACATCGGCCTTCATCTCGTGCGCACGCAGCTTCTGCGCCAGGGTGTTTCGCTCTCCGAGGCGACGAGCCGCCTCGTGACGGCGTTCGGGCTGCGCTGCTCTCTGCTGCCGGCGACGAACGACCCGCTGCGCACCTTCCTCGAGACGCCCGCGGGTACGTTCCCGTTCCAGACGTGGTTCGTCGAGCGAGGTCATCGGGATGAAGTCGACGCTGTGCACTACGCCGGCGCGCCTGATGCCCGCCCCGCCCCGGGCGTGATCGATGCGATCGAGCGCGCCGATGTGATCGTCTTCGCTCCGAGCAACCCATACGTCTCGATCGGGCCGATCCTCGCCGTCGACGGCATCCGCGCGGCAGTCGAGGCGCGGCGCGTTCCGTGCGTGGCCGTCAGCCCGTTGATCGGCGGCCGGGCGGTCAAGGGCCCCGCCGATCGCATGCTCGCGCGGATCGCGGGAGGGACGTCACCCGCAAACGTTGCCGCGTGCTACCCCGGTCTGATCGACGCGCTTGTGATCGACGAGGCCGACGAAGGGCCACTGCCGCCGGGAGTGCGCTGCGTCGTGACGAGAACGCTGATGAGCGACGCCGCCGCCACGCGCCGGCTCGCGCAGGACGTGCTCGACGCCGCCGGGGCGGTTGCGTGAAAGTCGCGGTCCTCGGTGGAACCGGGAGCTTCGGGAAAGCGCTCGCGGGGCGGCTCGTCGCGCTCGGTGAGGATCAGGTGGTGATCGGCTCGCGCGAGGCGGCCCGTGCGCAGGCGACCGCGGCGGAGCTCGGTGGAGGAGCTGTCGGCGCGACGAACGAGGATGCCGTGCGTGATGTCGCGCTCGCCGTGCTCGCGGTGAAGGCCGACGGCGCGCTCGACACCGCCCGCGCGATCGCGGACGCGCTCGGCGAGACGCCGTTGCTTTCGGTTGCGAGCGCGATCGAGTTCTCCAAGGACGGCGTCAGGCCCGATCCGGACGCGCTGTCGCTGGCGGAGCGAATCCAGCAGATCGTGCGCGGGCCGGTGGTCGCGGGCCTGCATTCGATCGCGGCCGCCAACCTCGACATCGAGCCTCCCGACGAGGACGCGCTCATCTGTGGCGACGACGCCGCGGCGAAGCAGCTCGCGCTCGACCTCGCCGGCAAGCTCGTCGCCGGGCGCGCGATCGACGCCGGGCCGCTCGCGAGTGCGCGCACGCTCGAAGGGCTGACAGCGGTAATCGTGAACGTGAACCGGCGCTACAAGGCGCACGCCGGCGTTCGCATCACGGGCCTTCATTCGTGATCTCGATCGTCCCCGTCGAGGGCCTACCCGAGATCCGGGAAGGCGATGATCTCGGTGCGCTGATCGCGGCGGCGACGCAGCTCGAGGACGGCGATGTCGTCGTCGTGGCGCAGAAGGTCGTCTCGAAGGCCGAAGGGACGAATCGTCGCGCTCGAGGATGTCGAGCCGTCAGCACGGGCCCGCGAGATCGCGGGCGGGCGCGACCCACGCGAATCGGAGGTGATCCTGCGCGAGAGCGCACGAGTGGTTCGCTCGCGCAACTCGCTCGTGATCGCCGAGACGACGTCACGGGTTCGTGTGCGCGTCGGCCGGCGTCGACCACTCGAATGCCGGCGATCCGGACACACTCGTGCTGCTGCCGGTCGATCCCGATGCCAGCGCGCGGCGCATTCGCGACGCAATCCAGGAGCGCGCGGGTGTCACGGTGGCCGTGCTGGTCACGGACTCGTTCGGCCGGCCGTTCCGCCGCGGGACGACCGACGTCGTGATCGGCGTCGCCGGTCTCGCTCCGCTGCTCGATCTCCGCGGGACCGAGGATCGCGCGGGCCGCCGGCTCCGCTCGACGCAGGTCGCGCTCGCCGACGAGCTCGCCGCGGCAGCCGACCTGGTGCGAAGAAGCAAGGCGGACGGCTTGCCTGTTGTCGTCGTGCGTGGCGTCGCCTATGCACGCCGTGAGGGAACCGCCCGCGAGCTCGTGATGCCGCGGGAGCGCGACCTCTTCGGTTAATGACTTGACGTGAAATGCGCTGTCTGGTGCGAAAACAGTCGAAAACATGCACCTGCTACGGTCGGAGCCAGCGGATTGGCTTTAGCTGTTTGGCCGTTGACCGTTGCCGTGCGCTCATCCGAGCGCTTGGCCCTGTGAGCATTTACCGAAGGGAAACCATGAAGAAGTTCGCAGTTGCATTCGTCGCCTTGCTCGCCCTCGCACTTCCGATCGGCGTCATGGCGGACAGCAGTGACAGTTCAGCGTCTCCGTGCGGGGCCATTCACGGTGCCTTCGCAGATGCCAACGGGAACTTCGGTTTTCTTGGCGCGGCCGGCGGAACCCCTGGCTACCACGACGGTGCGGTCGGGCAGGATGCCGGCGCGACGGGCTCCAACAACTCCAGCGCTTCGCAGGCCTGTACGGCATAAGCGCTCGTTCCTGAGGAGAAGGCTCGCTTCGGCGGGCCTTCTCTTCTTGCCCTAGTCGACGAACTCGTCGGCGACGCTGAGCGCGTCGTCGAGGATCGCGATCCCCTCGTCGAGCTCGTCGCGCGTGATCGTCAGCGGCGGGCAGACCATGCAGACGTTCCAGTGCGTCATCAGGTACAGGCCCTGATCGAGCGCCCGCTTCGCCATCGCCCCCACGGGCTTCGCTGCCTCGCCGGCTCCGTTGAACGGCACCAGCGGCTCGCGCGTCTCGCGGTTCTTCACGAGCTCGAGGCCCCAGAAGCAGCCGAGCCCCCGAACCTCGCCGATCGACGGGTGCTTCTCCTGCAAGCGCGACAACTCGGTGCGGAAGACCTCGCCCATCGCGGCCGCGTTCTCGACGATGCCCTCTTCCTGGAAAGCCTCGATCGACGCAACCGCCGACGCGCACGCGAGCGGATGCCCCGAGTACGTCAGTCCACCGGCGAAATAGCGTGAGCGAACCCACTCGGCGATCGGTTCGCGCACGACCATCGCACCGATTGGCACATAGCCCGAGTTGATTCCCTTCGCGAGCGTGATGATGTCGGGGACGACGTTCCAGTTGTCGACGGCAAACCACTTGCCCGTGCGGCCGAAACCCGCCATCACCTCGTCGCAGATCAGCACGATCCCATGCCGGTCGCAGACCTCGCGGATCGACTGCAGGTAGCCGTCGGGCGGAACGATGATCCCGTTCGTTCCCGTGACCGTTTCCAGCATCACGGCGGCGACCGTGTGCGCGCCTTCGTACTGGAGGATCTCCTCGAGGTGCGGCGCACCCGTGCAGACGGGGCACGGATCGGGATGGCCAGCCGGGCAGCGATACGTGTACGGATCGAACATGCGCACGACGCCGGGGATCCCGGGCTCGGCCGGCCAGCGCCGCGGGTCACCGGTGAGGCTGATCGAGCCGCCCGTCGCACCGTGATACGACCGGTAGCGCACGATGATCTTGTGCCGCCCCGTGTACCAGCGGGCGAGCTTGATCGCGTTCTCGTTCGCCTCGGTGCCGCCGTTTGTGAAGAACGACATCGACAGGTCACCCGGCGTGACCTCCGCGAGGAGCTTTCCGAGCCGCGAGCGTGACTCGGTCGCCATCGGCGGCCCGATCGTCGCGAGTGTCTCGGCCTGCTCCTTGATCGCAGCGACGATCTTCGGATGGCCGTAGCCGATCGAGACGTTGACGAGCTGCGAGGCGAAGTCGAGGTAGCGCTTGCCGTCGTAGTCCCAGAAGTGGCGGCCCTCGGCGCCGGCGACGGCGATCGGGTTGATCGCGTCCTGCACCGACCACGAGTAGAGGACGTACCGCTTCGCGTCCTCGACGATCTGCTGCCCGAGCTTGCTGTTTTCCTCGACCGTAGCCATGAACCGATGTTACAACCGGTCGCGCAGCAGTCGAACCTGACCGAGCCGCTCGAATCCGAGCCGTTCGAGGATCGGCGCCGACATCGGGCCGGCCGAGACCACGATCCGAGGCACGCCGCGCTCGACGGTCTCCCGCCAGCGTGCGTGCACGATCGAGGTGTAGACGCCGTGCCCGCGGGCCTGCGGCAGCGTCGCCCCGCCGAGCAGCAGCGCCGCCCACGGCGCGAACACAGCGCGCCCGAAACCCACCGGCTCTCCGTCGAGATACGCGAGGTAGACGCTCGAGGTGCCGTCGTCGACGATCCGCGGCCAGGCGAGGCGAGCGGCGACACGCCGCTCCTCACGCTCGACGACGGGCAGATCGAAGGCGGCCCAGTCGATCTCGAGCGCGGTCAGATAGTCGTCGAGGCTCTCGACGCGGCGCACCTCGACGCTCGGGTCGCCGTCGGGCCGCCTCGCGATCGCGAGCGTGGTCAACCCGGGCGGGTCGTCGGGCTCGAGCCCGAGCTGCTCGAGGCGCTCGACGAGATCCGCCGGCGTCGAGCGTTCGCCGACCCACCAGCTCACCTCGTTCAGGCTGCGCACGCGCAGCAGCGTCCGAACCTCCTCGACGGCCCGCTCGACCTGGCCCGGCTCCAGCCGGATCCTGTGCACCCAGACCGACCGGCCGTAGACGACCACGCAGTAGCCGTCGGCAAAAACCACATCCCGCGAGGGCTCAGGAGGCAGCCAGAGACCGGGCTCCTCGGCGAGCTCGAGCAGCGTCCCGTCCACCCCTTGGAC
Source organism: uncultured Actinomycetes bacterium (assembly GCA_963761365.1). Taxonomy (GTDB): domain Bacteria; phylum Actinomycetota; class Thermoleophilia; order Gaiellales; family Gaiellaceae; genus PALSA-600. The sequence continues at coordinate 13,037 of CAVXHB010000007.1, forward strand.
GGTACCCTTGACCTGGCATGACCGAGCTGATCGAAGCGCCGCCCGCCGTCAAGCCGATCAACCACTGGATCGGTGGCGGCACCTATGCGGGCAAGTCGGGCCGCAGCGGACCGGTTTACAACCCGGCGACCGGCGCCCAGACCGGCGCCGTCGACTTTGCGAGCGTCGAGGAGATCGACGCAGCCGTCCAGGCGGCCGCGCGCGCATTCCCCGCTTGGCGGTCGTTCTCGATCGGGCGCCGTGCCGAGCTCTTCTTCCGGATTCGCGAGCTGTTCTACGCGCATCGCGAAGACCTCGCGAGCCTCCTCACCGCCGAGCACGGCAAGGTGCTGTCGGACGCGCGAGGCGAGGTTGCGCGCGGGCTCGAGGTGATCGAGTTCTGTTGCGGCATCCCGACGCTCTTGAAGGGCGGGTTCACCGAGCAGGCCTCCACCGGCGTCGATGTCTACTCGATCCGTCAACCGCTCGGCGTCGTCGCGGGAATCACGCCGTTCAACTTCCCGGCGATGGTGCCCATGTGGATGTGGGCGCCGGCGCTCGCGTGCGGCAACACCTTTGTGCTCAAGCCGTCCGAGAAGGATCCATCCGCCTCGATGCTCACTGCCGAGCTACTGAAGGAAGCGGGCGTCCCCGACGGGGTCTTCAACGTCGTCAACGGCGACAAGGTCGCCGTCGACGCCCTGCTCGAGCATCAAGGCATCACGGCGATCTCGTTCGTCGGCTCGACCCCGATCGCCAAGTACGTCTACGAGACGGCGACCCGCAACGGCAAGCGCTGCCAGGCGCTCGGCGGCGCGAAGAACCACATGATCGTGCTGCCCGACGCCGACCTCGACATGGCAGCCGACGCGGCCGTCTCCGCTGCGTATGGCTCAGCAGGTGAGCGCTGCATGGCGGTCTCGATGGTCGTCACGGTCGGTGGCGTCGCGGACGAGCTCGTGTCGAAGATCAAGGACCGGATTCCGAAGGTGAAGGTCGCCGGCGGAACGGAGCCCGACGCCGAGATGGGCCCGCTCGTGACGCGGGAGCACCGCGACCGCGTCGCGTCGTACGTCGAGAACGCGCCCGGCGAGGGCGCGACCGTCGTCGTCGACGGCCGCGACAGCTGCCCCGACGGCGACGGCTTCTTCCTCGGCCCGTCGCTGATCGACAACATCACTCCTGAGATGGCGAACTACCGTGACGAGATCTTCGGCCCGGTGCTCGGGGTGACGCGGGTCGACACCTACGACGAGGCGATCCACCTCGTGAACAGCAACCCGTACGGAAATGGGACGGCGATCTTCACGCGAGACGGCGGAGTCGCCCGTCAGTTCCAGTTCGACGTGCAGGCCGGGATGGTCGGCGTCAACGTGCCGATCCCGGTGCCCGTCGCCTACTACAGCTTCGGCGGCTGGAAGAGCTCGCTCTTCGGCGACCGGCACATCTACGGCCCCGAGGGGATCGATTTCTACACGCGTACGAAGGTAGTTACTTCGAGGTGGCCCGACCCGGCCACCTCGAAGATTGATCTCGGCTTTCCGCAGACGCGCTGAGCTCTACTCGTGGAAGACCGGGTCGATGTAGACGTCGTCCAGCTGGACTGACGCCGACCCGATCGGCGAGAAGCGGAAGACGACGCTCGTCTTGCCGAGGTTCGTACAGCGCGAGCACGTTCTGGAGCAGCAGGGAAACATCGCCGCTCGGAGCCCACGTGTTCGAGAGATCGATGTTGGCCGAGACGGGAAGCCTGACCAGGCCGAGCAAGCCGGTCGCGTAGACGTCCACGTGCACGGCGGAACCGTCTGAGGCCTTCCCGACGAGCCGCATGTGCGGCGACAGCGCTGCGAGGCACATCGCGGGCGTCGTCGCCGAGCTGCCGGGCGGCAGCAGCAGCGAGTGCGAGTCCGAGGACGAGTGTGAGGTTGAAAGGCTCGTTGCCGCCCACGACCTGCGCGTTGCCGGCAAGGCTCCAGGAATTGGTTCCCTCGAACGAGCCTCCCGTCGCGAGGAAGTAGCTGTTCCGGTCGCCCCACTGCGCGAACGGCTGCGTGTAGGTGACACGCAGCTGAGCAAGGCCGAGCAAGCCACCGATCAGGCCCGCCTGGCTGCGCGTCTGTTCCGACGGTAAGCGCCGAGGCGATCGTGATCGCCACAACTCCAAAAATGCAAATAAGCCGCTTCAACGTGCCCTCCCTCGCCGCAGGAACAACTGGCGCAGCTTGGTTGAGGAATGGCCCCACCTCCATCCCCCTTTTGTGGGTTCGCCGAAGGTTCACTCGTTCAAGGGATGGACCGCGAGTACCCCGATCCCGCCGATAGCAAGCCGGTGACGTCCGTGACGCCCGTCCAGGCGTATTCGGGCGCCGGCGAAGACGAACTGCGGCGTGCGCCCGAGCTTCACCCCGAGGTGGAGCGCCTGATTGTCGAGACCCGCGAGCGGGTCCGCCGCGGCTTGCTTCCGCGCGACCGGATCGTCTCGCTCGGCCTCGCAGCCGCCTTTCTCGTCGCGTCGTTCGCCGTGCTTGCGACCGTGCACACCACCCGTCACCCCGGGGTGCTTACCGTTGTCCTCTATACGGCGCTCTACGGCTTGCTCTCACGGGTCGGCTTCGAGATCGGTGTTGGCTCCGCCATCCCGGTCCAGCTCGTGCTCGTCCCGATGCTGTTCGTCCTGCCGCTCTCATGGGTACCGCTCTGCGTCGCCGCCGGCTACCTGATCCGCGACCCGCGGGGCCTCGTCACCGGAAAGATGACCCTGCCACGCGCGGCGTTGCGGCTCGTCAGCTCGTGGCACGCACTCGGGCCTGTCGTCGTGCTTGCGCTGGTTGCCGATCGAGAACCGCGTTGGTCGGCGTGGCCGATCTATCTCGCGGCGCTCGCCGCCCAGTTCGCGCTCGACTGCGCCGTTACCTGGATTCGTGAGGAGGGGCTCGGCGCGCGGCACTCACCGCTGCAGACACAGGGTCTCACCTACGCGGTCGACCTGGGGCTCGCGCCGGTCGGCCTGCTCGTTGCCTTCGCGGCCGTCCGGCATCCGGCGCTCGTCGTGATCATCTTGCCGCTCGTCGGGCTCCTGGCACTGCTCGCACGTGAGCGCGAGCAGCGGATCGACGCAGCGCTCGAGCTCGGGCATGCGTACCGCGGCACTGCCTTCCTGCTCGGCGAGTACGTCGAAGCCGACGATGCCTACACGGGCGAGCACAGCCGCGATGTCGTAACGCTGACGCTCGAGGTGGCCGATCGACTCGGGCTCGACGCGCGCCAGCGACGCAACGCGGAGTTCGTCGCTCTGCTGCACGACGTCGGCAAGATCCGGATCCCGTCCGAGATCATCAACAAGCCCGGCCCGCTCGACCCGGACGAGCGCGCCGTGATCGAAACGCACACGATCGAGGGTGAGGCGATGCTCAAGAGGGTGGGCGGCCTGCTCGGCGAGATCGGTCATGTCGTGCGCTCCTGTCATGAGCGCTGGGACGGCCAGGGCTATCCCGACCGCATCGCCGGCGAGGCGATCCCGTTGATCGCCCGGATCGTCTGTTGCACCGACGCGTTCAGCGCAATGACGACAAACAGGACCTACCGCAAGGCAATGTCGACAGAGGATGCGCTCGCCGAGCTTCGCCGCTGCGCGGGGACCCAGTTCGACCCGAACGTGGTCGACGCCGTCGTTTCCGTCGTCGGTTAGAGCTTCTAAGCGGCGACGACGCGGCCGGCGCCGGCAAGCTCTTCGCCGAAGCGCGCCCGCGCGACGTATTGCCCGATGCCGGGCGACGCGACGAGCTCCCCGCCATCCACCAGCACGTTGCCGCGCAGCAAGACGGTCTCCGGCGACCCCTGAACCGAGGTTCCCTCGTAGAGGTTGTAGTCGATCTTCGAGTGCTGGCCCTTGGCCGAGATCGTTACGCGCTTGTCGGGATCGAAGACGACGATGTCGGCGTCCGAGCCGACGGCGAGCGTTCCCTTGCGGGGATAGAGGCCGAAGAGCTTCGCCGGGTTCGTGCAGAGCAGCTCGACCATCCGGTTGAGCGTGATCCGGCCGTCGCGCACGCCGAACTGGTGGATCATCTGCAGACGGTTTTCGAGGCCAGGGCCGCCGTTCGGGATCTTCGAGAAGTCGTCGCGGCCGAGGGATTTCTGAGTGTCCCACCGGAATGCGCAGTGATCGGTCGAGATCGCCGACAGCACATTTGTGCGCACCGCGTCCCAGAGCACATCCTGATTCGCCTTGTCGCGCGGGGGCGGCGTGTAGACGAACTTCGCGCCTTCGAAGTTCGGCCGCTCGAGAAACGTGTAATCGACGAAGAAGTACTGCGTGCAGGTCTCACCCCAGACATTCCAGCCCTTGTCGCGCGCAAGCGCGATCGGCTCGACCGACTCCTTGCACGAGACGTGGACGACGTACAACGGGCAGCCGGCGACGTGAGCGAGCTGGATCGCTCGGTTGGTCGCCTCACCCTCGGTTTCAGGCGGGCGTGTGAGCGCATGCCAGTGCGGTTCAGTGTGGCCTGCGGCGAGTGCCTTCTTGACGAGCACGTCGATCGCGTCACCGTTTTCTGCATGCACCATCACGAGTGCGCCGCTACCGGCTGCGACCTCCATCGCCTTGAAGAGCGTCTCGTCGTCGACCTGGAGCGCGCCCTTGTAGGCCATGAACAACTTGTACGAGGTGACCCCTTGGTCGGGCAGGGTCGCGAGCTCCTCGAGTGCGCCGTCCTGCGAGAGATCGGTGATCGCGATGTGGTAACCCATGTCGATCACCTGCTTGCCTGCTGCCTTTGCATGCCAGCCGGCGAGCGCATCGGCGAACGTCTGCCCTTTCCCCTGGATGCAAAAGTCGACGTGGCAGGTCGTGCCGCCGAAGGCAGCGGCCGTCTGGCCCGACTCGACGTCGTCGATCGTGACGGTTCCGCCGAACGGCATGTCGAGATGCGTGTGCGGATCGACGCATCCCGGCAGCAGATACTTGCCGGTCGCGTCGATCACACGGTCGGCGTCGAGATCGAGCGACTCTCCGATCATGGTGACCCGCTCGCCGTCGATGAAGACATCGGCGACGTAGTCGTCCGCGGCGGTGACCACGCGGCCGTTCTTGATCAGCACGGACACGGTGAGGATTCTAGAACGACGAGGGCCGCATCGCTGCGGCCCAGCGCGTAGCGCTCGTTCGCGGAGCGAACAAGTGGAGGGGGTCTGGGGGAACCGGGAGGTTCCCCCAGCGCACCTCGTTACCGTTACGTGTGGAAAACGTGTTGCGATGTACGTCGTCCGGGACGACGTACCTTTAGGGAATTGTTATTTCCCGCCGGGCGAGATCTTGACGCTCAGCGCCTTCCAGCCCGAATCGACGACGTCTGTGCCGGCGCTCTTCAGCTCGGCCACCGCCTTCGCCGCCAGGTCGGTGCGATACGCGCCGCTCGACGGAGCCTTCTTGATCACGCCGAACTGCTTCGAGATCGAGGCGGTCTGGTTGTACGCCGCCTTGTCCATGACGCCGATGCCACCTGCGTCTGCGGGCCAGACCAGCTTGTTGATCTCGTTCATCATCCACGCCTGATGACCCTTCGGCAGGGTCGGGCCGTACTGGAGCGTGATGTTCACGCAGTCGGCCTGGTGGTCACGGCAATAGATCCAGCCTTCGAGAGAAGCCTTGATCACCTTGACCGCGATCGCCTGGTTCGCGGCGCTCTTCAGCCACGACCCGTTCGAGAACAGGCCGTCCTCGAGCATCCCCGTGCCGGCGTTCTGCATCTTGATCACGTTGATCTGCGACGCCTTGACGCCGCTCTCGAGCACCTGGGCGAGCTCGTTGTAGGTCATCGCCGAGGCGGAGTCGACCTTGTGCTGAAGGAACAGGTTCATGTCGAACGGCTGCTGGACGATGGTGACGTCCGACTTGTTGTTCGGGTCGATCCCGTCCTTGGTGAGTGCCGCGAACAGCTCGTATTGGTTGCCGCCGAGCCAGTTTGCGACCTTCTTGCCCTTCATCTTCGCGATCGTGTTGATGCCCGAGCTCTTCCACGTCAGCTGGGTCATGCCCGAGCGGGCGAAGACCTGCGCGATGTTGACGAGGTCGGTGCCCTTGTCCCGGGCAGCGAGCAGGCTCGGCAGCCAGTCGACGCCGAACTGCGCCTGGCCGCTTGCGACGACTTGCTCCGGGATGATGTTCGGGCCGCCGTTCTTGAGGGTGACGTTCAGGCCCTCCTTGGCGTAGAAGCCCTTCTTGACTGCCGCGTAGTAGCCGGCGAACTGCGCCTGCGGCACCCACTTGAGCTGCAGCGTGACGTTCGTTGCGTGCGCCTGCCGCGGCGCGGCGGTGGCCGCGCTCAATCCAATCGCCAGCGGTACGACCGCCACGAGGCCGGCCGACCAGACGATGAAGCGCTTCTTCATGCTTAGTCCCCTTTCCTGTCGAGCGTTACGGTGATTCTCTACTCTCCGGGCCGCGATTACGAGTCCCGTGCCTCGGGCGCCCAGCGGACGACCAGTCGCTCGGTGAGGACGACGGCCAGGTAGAGCGAAATCCCAAGCAGCGATGCCACCGCGATTCCGGCCCAGGCCGTGACGAAGTCGAAGATCTGGGCATCGGAGTTGATCAGGACGCCGAGTGCGCTGAACGAGCCGCCGAAATACTCGCCGACGATCGCGCCGATCATCGCGAGGACGCTTGCGACCTTGAGCGCCGTGAACACGAACGGCAGCGCCGTCGGGACACGGACACGGCGGAAGATCTCGAAGTCGCCTGCCGCATAGGCGCGCATCAACGCGATCTGCTGCGGCTTGACGCTCGTCAGGCCGCGCAGCGTGTTGACCATCACCGGGAAGAAGCACAGCACACCGGCGATCGCCATCTTCGAGTGCGGCGAAAGCGGGTCGAACCAGAAGTTGAAGATCGGCGCGAAGGCGATGATCGGAACGGCGTTTGCGGCAATCGCGATCGGCATCAGCGCAGTGCCGACAACGCGAAAACGCGCGACGACGACGGCGAACGCCATGCCCAGCGCGGAGCCGACGACGAAACCGCCGAGCGCTTCCTTGAACGTGTACCAGCCGGCCGGCCAAAGCTGGTGGCGCGAGTGCCAGAACGTGCTCGCGATCGCGGTCGGCTTCGGCAGCAGGAACTGCTGAATGTGGAAGGCGGCGATCACGCCCTGCCAGGCGCCGATCACGGCGACGAGCACGACGAGCGCCGGCAGCCATTCACCGAGCTGATGGGCGAGCCGGCGGCTCATTCGGGTTCTCCGATCACTGCAGCTTCTTCCTCGGGCAGGAGATGCTCGCCGCGGAGGCGCAGGAGCTCGCGCACCTGCGTCACGAGCTCGAAGAACCGCGGTTCCTCGCGCGTCACGACCGTGCGCGGGTACGGCAGGTCGATCGGCACGATCCCGGCGATGCGTCCCGGCCGCGGGCTCATCACGACGACGCGCGTCGACAGGAAGACCGCTTCGGAGATCGAGTGCGTGACGAAGACCACGGTCGAGCGGAGTTGCTGCCAGATCGAGAGCAGCTCGAGGTTGAGCCGCTCCCGCGTCATCTCGTCGAGTGCCCCGAACGGCTCATCCATCAACAGCAGTGCCGGCTCGAACGAAAGCGCGCGTGCGATCGAGACGCGCTGCTGCATGCCGCCCGAAAGCTGCCACGGATGGTGGTTCTCGAAGCCCGCAAGCTCGACGAGCTCGATCATCTCGTCGACCCGCGCCTTCCGCTTGGCGCGGTCCCAGCCGAGCATTTCGAGCGGGAGCGCGATGTTCTTCGCAACGGTGCGCCAGTCGAAGAGAACGGCGTCCTGAAAGACGATCCCGTAGTCGCGGTCGAGCCGCGCCTGGTGCGCCGGCTTGCCGTTGATCGTCACCCGGCCGCTCGTCGGTTCGACGAGGTCGCCGATCACGCGCAGGAGCGTCGACTTGCCGCAGCCGGAGGGGCCGATCAGCGAGACGAATTCGCCTTGCTCGAGCTGCAAGTCGATGTCCTGGAGCGCGGTGACATTGCCCTGCGCGAAGGTCTTGGTCACGCCCGCGATCTCGACCACCTGCTGAGTCGCGCTCATCCGACGTGCTCCGGGGCGCGGCGGACGACGAGCTTCTCGGCGGCGACGACGATCAGGAAGAAGACGACGCCGAGAGCGGCGGCGACGATGTTCGTCGCCCAGAGCTCCTGCGGCTCGATCGAGTAGTACTGGTTGAAGTTGATGATCGCGCCGCCGAGCCCGGACTGGAGCCCGGAAGGCAGCTCGCCGATGATCGCGCCGACGACGCTCGCGGTTGCGGCGATCTTGAACGCCGCGAAGACGTAGGGCAGCGACGTCGGCACCCGCACCTTCCAGAGGGCGTGCCAGCGCCCGCCCGCATAGGAGCGCATCAGCTCGAGCGCACGCGGGTCGGCCGATTGGAGCCCGCGCAACGAGTTGATCGCGACCGGGAAGAAGGTCAGATACGCCGCGATCACCGCGACGGCACCCCAACCCTGGAAGCCTGCAGGAAGCTTCGGGTTGACCCAGACGACGACCATCGGCGCGACCGCGAGGATCGGGATCGTCTGGCTCGCGACGATGTAGGGCAGAAATCCGCGCTGGAGCAGGCGCGAGTGGACGAGCACGAGCCCGATCGCGAAGCCGACGATCGCGCCGATCGCGAAGCCGAACGCAGCCTCCCTCGCGGTGAAGAGCGATTTCTGCAGCAGGATCCACGCAAGCGAGGGCTGGTTCACCTGCGCGGGCTGGCTGAATGCCTTCGCGATCGTCCACAGGTGCGGCATCGAGGTGTCGTTGACCACGAACGGCCATGTCCAGCCGGCCGACGTCCAGACGAAGCGATAGAGCTCCCAGAGGCCGGCCAGGGCTACCACGGTCGTCACGGCGAGAATCACTGCTCTCGCTGGCGCGCTACGCAGGCCGGGCATCGCCCGTCAAATATCACAGTTGTAGAGTCGCGGCCTATGCCGCTCGATCCCGCCCGCACCGTTCAAGAGCTCGGCCAGCTCCGGGAGCTGACGGGAGACGAGAACGGCGCTCAGCGTGTCGCCTGGACGGACACGTGGGAACAGGCGCGCGGGTGGCTCCGGGACCGAGTCTCCTCGACCGGGGCGGTCGAGGAGATCGATGCGGCCGGCAACCAGTGGTTCACGCTCGGTGATGGAGGCGGAAAGGCCTTGCTGATCGGCGGCCACATCGACTCGGTGCCGAACGGCGGGTGGCTCGACGGCTCCCTGAACGTCGTCGCCGGGGTCGAGGTGCTGCGCCGGATCGCGGCGGAGGGACCGCCGCCGGTGCCGGTGCGCCTCGTCAACTGGGCCGACGAGGAAGGCGCGCGCTTCGGCCGCTCGCTCTTCGGCTCATCAGCGGCCGCCGGGTCGATGCGCGACCAGGACGAGCTCGCGAAACTGACCGACCGTGACGGCGTGTCGTTGCCGGAGGCGATCGAGGCGTACGGCGTGTCGCTCGACCACGCGCTCGACGCGCGTTCGCAGCTCGAAAACGCCGGCGCCTATCTCGAGCTGCACATCGAGCAGGGGCCCGTGCTCGAGTCGATGGACATCCCGCTTGGCGTCGTACTCGGGACGTTCGGCGTCGAACGCTCGCGCGTAACGTTCCGGGGACAGGCAGCGCACGCCGGGTCGACACCGATGGACAAGCGTCGAGACGCGCTCGCCGCCGCCGCATGGTTGGCGCTCGAGATCCGCGCGATTGCGACGAGCCATGGCGGCGTGTGCACGATGGGCGGCGTTGTCACCAAGCCGGGCATCGTCACCTCGGTGGTCGAGACCGCCGAATGCCTGCTCGACCAGCGCAACATGGATGCGGGCAAGCTCGCCGAGATGCTCGCGGTCGCGAAGGAAGCTGCCGAGCTGTCCGCGCGCAAGGAGAACGTCGACGTCGAGTGGGAGAAAATCTGGAACATCGAGCCGATCCTGTTCGACGAGACGCTGATCGGCTTCGCCGACGAGGCGATCCGCGAGGTTTCGGGCACGTCCTACCGTCTGCCTTCGGGCCCGCTGCACGACGCGGCCGAGGTCGCGCGCGCAGGCGTGCCGACGGTGATGGTGTTCGTGCAGAGCCTGCGCGGCCTCTCGCACACGAAGCTCGAGGATACGAAGCCGGAGCACCTCGAGTTGTCGGTGGTGGCACTCGACCGGCTCGCTTCGAGGACACTGGAATGGCTCGCATGAGCGCCGACCGCCGTCTCCTCGTCGGCGGCGAGTGGCTCGAGACCGGCGAGTGGCTCGAGGTTCGCTCGCCCTACTCCGGCGAAGTCGTCGGCCGGGCCGGTCGAGGGAACGCAGCGCCGTCCGCCAGGCTCTCGACGCGGCCGGGGCGCGCGCTCGCCGAGCCGCTCCCGGCCCACGAGCGCGCAGCGATCCTCGACCGCGTCGCCGCGGCGCTCGAACGCCGCCACGAAGAGGCCGCGCAGACGATCTGCGCCGAGGCCGGCAAGCCGCTGAAGGCGGCGCGGGTCGAGGCCGAGCGAGCGGCGTCGACGTACACGCTTTGCCGCGGTCGAGGCGCGCACGCTCGCCGGCGAGATGGTGCCGATGGACGCCTCGGCGGCCGGCGCGGGCAAGCTCGCGTTCACGCTCCGCGTCCCGATCGGGATCGTCGGCGCGATCTCGCCCGTTCAACTTCCCGCTCAACCTCGTCGCGCACAAGGTCGCGCCGGCGCTCGCGGCCGGCTGCCCGGTCGTGCTGAAGCCGGCCGCGGACGACACCGCTGTCGGCGCTGTTCCTCGCCGAGCTGCTCGTCGAGGCCGGGCTGCCGCCGGGCTGGCTCAACGTCGTCGCCGGGCCCGCCGCCGAGATCGGCGACGTGCTCGTCGAGGACGAGCGCGTCAAGCTGATCACGTTCACCGGCTCGGCCGAGGTCGGCTGGGCGCTCGCGCGAGCGGGCGCCGCGCAAGCGCGTGAACCTCGAGCTCGGCAACGCGACGCCCGCTGATCGTCGACGCGGACGCCGACCTCGACGACGGCCGCCGCGAAGATCGCCGCGAACGCGTTCTCGTTCGCCGGCCAGAGCTGCATCTCGGTGCAGCGCGTCTACGTCGCGCGCGAGCGTCTACGACGCGTTCGTCGCGCGCGTTCGTGCCGAGCGTCGAGGCGCTCGTGGTCGGCGACCCGGCCGACGAGGACGACCGACGTCGGCGCCGCTGATCAACGCCGGGCGACCGCGACCGCATCCTCGCCTGGATCGGCGAGTCCGGCGGCGAGGTGCTCACCGGCGGCGACGCGACCGCGGACGGCCTGCTCCGGCCGACGGTGATCGCGCCGCCGCGCCGACGCGAAGGTCTCGTGCGAGGAGGTGTTCGGCCCGGTCTGCACGATCTCGCCGGTCGCCTCGCTCGACGAGGCGATCGCGCGCGCGAACGGCACGCCGCTACGGGCTGCAGGCCGGCATCTTCACGCGCGACCTGCAGCGCCGCGCTGCGCGCCGCGCGCGAGCTCGAGTTCGGCGGCGTCTCGTCAACGAGGCACCGACGTTCCGCGCCGACCAGATGCCCTACGGCGGCGTCAAGGACTCCGGCAACACCCGCGAAGGGCCCGGCCTGGGCGGTGCGCGAGCTGACCGAGGAGCGGCTCGTCGTCCTCGAGCTCTGAGCTCGGCGACGACCGGGTTTCGCAGCACGCCGATCCCTTCGATCTCGACCTCGACCACGTCGCCGTGCTGCATCGTGAGCGGCGGCGTGCGCGCGTGACCGACGCCCGACGGCGTGCCCGTCAGGATCAGGTCGCCCGGCTCGAGCGTGAAGAAGCCGCGAGGCGTGCGCGACCAGCCGGCGGACGCCGAAGACGAGATCGGATGTGTTCCCGTCCTGCAGCAGCCTCGCCGTTCAACCGCTGGACGATGCGCAGGCCGCTCCCGTCGCCGAGCTCGGTCACCGGGACGAGCCGGTCGCCGAGCGGGCAGAAGGTGTCGAAGCTCTTGCCGCGCGTCCATTGCTTGTCGGCGAACTGGAGGTTTCGCGCCGAGACGTCGTTGGCGCAGCGATAGCCGGCGACGAAGTCGAGCGCGTCGTCCTCGGCGATCCGCCGGCCACCTCGCCCGATCTCGACCGCGAGCTCGGCCTCGGAGTCGATCTGCGTCGCCTCCGGCGGCAGCACGATCGCCTCGCCCGGCCCGATCAGCGCGTTCGCGAACTTGCCGAAGAGCAGCGGCTCCGCGGGCGGCTCGAGCCCGGTCTCGCGATGTGGTCAGAGTAATTGAGGCCCGCGCACAGGATCTTCACAGCGGCATCTCGCGGTAGGCTACCGCCATGGCGATCACCTTCGGCGTCACGGTCCTGCCCGACCCGCCGTACACGCGGTTCCTCGAGCTGATCGAGCTGGCCGAGGAGCACGGCTTCGACTACGGCTGGACGTACGACTCGCACGTCCTCTGGCAGGAGTCGACCCCGCTGCTCACGCTCGCCGCCGACCGGACGAACGCGGATGAAGCTCGGCCACTTCGTCACGAATCCGGGCACGCGCGACCCGACGGTGCTCGCGAGCATGTACGCGACGCTGCACGTGATCTCGGGCGGGCGCATGGTGATGGGGATCGGCCGCGGCGACTCGGCGGTGCGCGTGATCGGGCGCCAGCCGATGCAAGGTCGCCGAGTTCGAGGACGATCGTGCCGCATGATCAAGGACTTCATGAACGGCCGCGCCGTCAACTGGAACGAGAAGGAGCTGCAGCTCACGTGGGCGCTCGACGATCCGCAGATCCCGATGTACGTCGCCGGCTACGGGCCGAAGGCGCTCGCCGTCGCGGGCCGCGTCTCCGACGGCGTGATCATCCAGCTCGCCGACCCGGTGATCATCGAGTGGATCATGGCGACCGCGCGCGAGGCGGCCGAGAAGGCCGGGCGCGACCCGGCCGCGCTCGAGTGCATCGTCGGCGCGCCGTCGAAGGTGACCGACGACATCGCGCAGGCGCGCGACGAGGTGCGCTGGTTCCCGGCGATGGTCTCGAACCACGTCATGGACCTGATCGAGAAGTACGGCTGGGACTCGAACATCCCGTCCGAGCTGACCGACTTCGTGAAGACGCGCAAGGGCTACGACTACAAGGACCACTCGCGCGTCGGGCGCCGCGCACGGCGAGTTCGTCACCGACGAGATCTGCGACCGCTTCTGCGTGATCGGCCGGCGGCCGACGCGTGCACGAAGCTCCGCGAGCTCGAGGCGGTCGGCGTCGGCCAGTTCAACATCTACCTGATGACGAACGGCCAGGAAGAG
>CAVXHB010000008.1:0-90732 GCA_963761365.1 uncultured Actinomycetes bacterium
GCCACGTATTGCTGGCCGACCGTACCCCGGCCGACAACCAGACCGTGCGGAACGTCTTCGTGGTCGGCCCGGACAAGAAGATCAAGCTGATCCTCGTCTACCCGATGTCGACGGGCCGCAACTTCGACGAGGTGCTCCGCGTGATCGACTCGCTCCAGCTCACGGCCAAGCACAAGGTGGCGACGCCGGTGAACTGGAAGCAGGGCGAGGACGTGATCATCACCTCGGCCGTCTCCGACGAGGAGGCCGATACGACCGTTCCCCGGCTACAAAAAGATCAAGCCGTACCTGCGCACGACGAAGCAGCCGGCGTAACCGTTTTTCCACAAGGGGAACGGCCGAAAAACGGCCGTTCCCTGGAGTACACTCAAATGGCGATGTCTGAACGGTCCATGCGTGAGGTACACGACGGCACTTCGTGTGCAGTCGCCGCATGTGCCGACCTGATCGGGCAGAAATGGACGTCGCTGATCATCCACGATCTCTCAGAAGGCGCGCGCCGCTTCACCGAGCTCGAGCACGCGTGCCCCGGGATCAGCCCGCGGACGCTTTCCGAGCGGCTGCACATGCTCGAGGTGAGCGGGATGGTGGCGCGCTCGAGCTACCCCGAGTCGCCGCCGCGGGTCGAGTACCAGCTGACCTCGAAGGGGCTCGCGCTGCTCCCGATCATCGAGGAAATGCGCACCTTCGGCCACGACTGGCTGATCGCCGAGCACGACCACGAGCACGTCGACCGGCCCCGCCGGCTCGGCGTTCGCGCCTGAGCGACACAAGCACCGACCAACTAATCGCGGAGGCGCATCGCCTCGATGGCGAAGCGGTCCAGGCGGGCGAGAACGGCGAAGAGGGGCGGAGGCTGCGCGCGCAGGCGGCTGCGTTGCGGACGCAAGCGGTCGGCGAAAAGGTGTACCCGGTTCTCACCTGCGGCGAGTGCTTCCGGCTGACCGGCTGGCTGAGCAGTGACGGGCGTTGCGACGCGTGCGTGCGCCGAGCTCAGCTGAGCGCCGCCTACCGCGACTCGCACTCCGGGTGGGTCAGCGTTGCCGACACCCGCCACGCACCGGCCCGCGCCCCTGCGAGGCCGCTGCGGGCTCGGCTCGCCGCCGGGGTCAGCCCCCGCGCGCGTGCTCGCGAGGTCGCGGCGCACTGGTTGGCGTATGTGGAGCCGGGGGATACCGGCCCGATCGATCCGGAGCCCGGCTACGAGCTCGAGATCGCGCGGCGAGACGAAGTCGAGCTGACCGACGGCACCGGGATCCTCGTGCGCTTCTCGAGCGTGACCTACCGTTTTGCCGACGGCGACTGGCACCAGATCGAGCAGACGAAGATCGCCCACCGCGACATCGCCGTTCCCGCGGAGTTTCCGGCGTCGCTGCCGGTTGAGAGCCTGGTCGAAGCCTGGGGCGACTACCAGGCGGCAATCGCCGCGTTCAACCGCCGCATCTGGGCGGCCGAAGACGAGCGGCGCGAAACGCAGCGCCAGGCCGGCGATGCGCGAGCGGAGGCGCTCCGCGAGCAACAGCACACCTCCGACCTGCTCCGAGAAGACAACCGGTAGCGCGGCGCGGCCACGGCCGCTTCGGCCATGTCAGGCGGCAGCCGGTGTAACGAAAGTGTGACGGACTATCCACAGGCGGCCTCAGGCCCGCATCGTTAAGCGCTTTTCGCGTCGGCGAAACGGACATGCCCAGCGGCAGCCGCTCCTTCTACAACGAGAAGCGCCCCGGGGAAACCGGGGCGCTTCTCTGTTTTTCTCGCCGCCGTTCGTCCGGGGCAGCGTCCAAGCGGGGCGCGAGAAACTACGGGCCGGAGACCGCCGCGACCGTGAGCGTCGAGGTGTAGGTACCGGCGTAGCTGTTACCGGGGATCGCGACGTTGATCGTCGGAGTCACCGTCAGCTTGCCCATGCCCGTGTTCAGCGCTGAGTTGAAGACCTTGACCGCGGCCGGCGCAGTCGCCGCTGCGGGGACGGTGATCGGGTAGGTGATCGAGTTCGTGGCGCTGGTGCAGCTGTTACCGCCGACGCAGGCCATCGCGACCGAGGCGATCGTCGAGGCGGTCGTCGAGAGCGTGTGGCTCGAGGCGTCCGTGAAGGTGGTCGAGGTGAGGGTGAGGTTCCAGCCGGCGCCGCTGCCGCGGGCGTCGGTGAGGTTGAGCGGGACGGTGTAGCCGACCGTCTGGTCGGTGCCGTCGAGCGTGTCGGTGATGCTTGCCGTCGCGCCGCTCGAGAGGGCGATCGAGCCGGCGCCGGTGACGGTCGCCGTGGCGGTGATCGTGCCTGCAACTGCCGCCGAGACCAGAATCAGGGCCGCAAGCCCGATTCCGATGAATGTGAAGATCCGCTGCTTGAACATTGTGTGTCTCCTTGGGTCGCTGCCGTTGACAGACATCACTCTGGGGCGGCCGGGTGTGGGACCGGCAGGCCGCGAGGTATGCGACTGGTAGGGGCGCTCAAACGCAGTGGTGGAGCCGCATATTTGACAGCGCAAAAGGCCTTCGGCACACTTCTAGGGCAATGATGGCCATGGCGACCACGCCTTTTACGACCCCGGCGACGGGGATCGTCGTCGTGACCATCACGATTCTCCCCCTCTAGGGGGAGATTTCGCTCACGCGGCCACTCGATGCCGCATACACAGACCTCACAGCAGGAGAGGTGCGTCTTCCCGACGGCAAGGAGCGAAGTTGAAAGTGACCCAAAATGAGCAGTAGGGCTTGGACAGTGGCCTGTTTGGCCGGCGACGGCGTGGGCCCCGAGCTGATGGCCGAGACCTCCCGGGTTCTCGCCGAGGTTGCGCGCCTGCATGCGCTGCACCTCAACGACGTCCACCTCCCCTTCGGCGGGGAGGCCCTCACCCGTTTTGGCCACCCGCTGCCCCTCTCGACGCGCGATGCCTACCGCCGCGCCGATGCCGTCTTCGTCTCCGGGCCCGACGACGCCGCCTTCGAGGGTGTCAAGGCCGACCTCGACTTCGCCTGGCGCGTCTCGCGCGTGCACAACGAGGTGCGCGGCGATCTGGTCGTCGTCGAGCCGATCGGCTACGGGACGGACGAGCTTGCGATCGCGCGGGCCTTCCAGCTCGCTGCGGCCCGGCGCGCCCGGCTGACATCCGTCGGCTCCACGCCCGAGTGGACCGAGCTGGTCGCTGCCGAGGCAAACGGCTGGGACGGCCTCGAGGTCGAGCATCTGACCCTTGGCGAAGTCCTCACCCGCTTCCGCGACCACCCGGGGACGGTCGACCTGGTCGCCGCGCCCGGCCACCTCGCCGGCGCGATCGTCGATGCCGCCGCCCACCTGGCCGGGAGCCTGCGCACGGTTGCGAGCGCCTGGCTCTCCGAGACCGGCCCGGGCCTTTTCGCCGCCCAGGTCTGCGACGACGACGAGATCGCCGGTTTCGGCGTCGCGGATGCCACCGGCACCCTGCTTGCGGCTTCCCTGCTGCTCGGCGAGGGCCTCAACCAGCGGAGCGCCGCCCGCACGCTCGAGCGCGCAGTCCGCGCGGCCGAAGACGGCCTACGGCCTTCAGTCACGACAACCCGCGAATTCGCCGATGACGTGATCGACAACCTGTCCGCTGCCCGCACCGACACAGAGCACTTCGAGGAGGTATGGCGATGACCAAGATGCTGGGTTCCGACGCAATTCTCCGCTCGCTCGAGGCCGAGGGCGTCGACGTGATGTTCGGCATCCCCGGCGGCGCGATCCTTCCGACCTACGACGCGATCGCGCGCGGCACCAGTGTCAGACACGTGCTCGCCCGCCACGAGCAGGGCGCCGGCCACATGGCCGAGGGGTACGCGCGCGCCTCCGGCAAGGTCGGCGTCGCGATGGCGACGTCCGGCCCCGGCGCGACGAACCTCGTCACGCCGATCGCCGACGCGTGGATGGATTCGACGCCGATCGTCTGCATCACCGGCCAGGTGAAGTCGAGCCTGATCGGCACCGACGCATTCCAGGAGACCGACGCGACCGGGATCACGGTGCCGATCGTCAAGCACTCCTGGCTCGTGCAGGACGTGCGCGAGCTGCCGCAGGTGATGAAGAACGCGTTCCACGTCGCGCGCACCGGCCGCCCCGGCCCCGTGCTGGTCGACATCGCCAAGGACGTGCAGGAAGCCGAGTTCGACTTCGTGTACCCCGACGAGGTCGACCTGCCCGGCTGGAAGCCGCCGACGAAGGTGCACGAACGGCAGATCCGCGAAGCCGCGAAGGCGATCGCCGAATCGCGCCAGCCGATCGTCTACGCAGGCGGCGGCGTGTTGAACGCCGAGGCCTCCGCCGAGCTGCTCGCGCTCGTCGAGACCGGCGGCCTGCCCGCCGTCGTGACGCTGATGGGGAAGGGCTGCCTGCCCGACAGCCATCCGCTCAACTACGGCGCGCCCGGCATGCACGGCTCGAAGTACGCGAACTGGGCGCTGAACAAGTGCGACCTGATCATCGCGATCGGCACGCGCTTCGACGACCGCGTCACCGGCAAGGTGTCCGCGTTCGCGCCGGGCGCGAAGGTGATCCACTTCGACATCGACGCGGCCGAGGTGGGGAAGATCCGCGCGGCGGAGATTCCCGTCGTCGGCCCGCTCAAGCTCGCGCTCACCTCGCTCACGCGTGAGCTGAAGGCGCTCGAGCAGCGCGACCGCATGCATTGGCATCAGACGCTGCAGGAGTGGAAGGCGCTGTACCCGTACAAGTACCGCAAGGCCGAGGGCGTGCTGAAGCCGCAGACCGTGCTCGAGACGCTGCGCGACCTCGCCGCGGAGCGCACCGAAGACGTGATCTGGACGACGGGTGTCGGCCAGCACCAGATGTGGGCGATGCAGTACCTCCAGTGCGACAAGCCGCGCAGCTTCATCACCTCGGGCGGCCTCGGCACGATGGGCTACGGCCTGCCCGCTGCCGTCGGCGCCAAGGCAGCAAGGCCCGACGCGACCGTCGTGTGCGTCGACGGCGACGGCTGCTTCCAGATGACGTGCCAGGAGCTCGCGACCTCTGCGCTCGAAGGCCTGCCGATCGTGGTCGTGATCATCAACAACGGCTGGCTCGGGATGGTGCGCCAGTGGCAGGAGCTCTTCTACGCGGAGCGCTTCGCGCAGACGCACCTCACCAAGCAGGTGCCCGACTACGCCCAGCTCGCCGAGGCACTCGGTTGCGCGGGCTTCATGGTCGACAACGAGGACGACCTCGAATCGACGTTGCGGGCCGCGTTCGATGCCGGCCGCAGCGCCGTCGTCGACGCGCGTGTCGATCCCGACGAGAACTGCTACCCGATGGTGCCCGCGGGCGCGGCATCGGTCGACGTGATCGAGATGCCCGACGAAGAGTTCGAACACGAGCCGATCACCGGATGACCCATCACACCGTTTCCGTCGAGCTGGAGGACAAGCCGGGCGCGCTCACGCGCGTCTCGCAGATGTTCGCGAGGCGCGGCTACAACATCATGAGCCTCGCCGTCGGTCCCACGGAGCGCCGCGGCGTCTCGCGGGTGACGATGCGCGTCGACTGCTCCGAGCATTCGTTCGAGCAGATCGAGAAGCAGATGCACAAGCTCGTCAACGTGCTGCGCGTCACCGAGCTGCCGCCGGGCGAGTCGGTCGAGCGTGAGCTCGCGCTGATCACCGTCACGGCACCGGCAGACAAGCGCGCGGAGCTGATTGCGATGACCGAGGTCTTCGGTGCACGTGTGGCCGACGTCGGCCGCGAGGCGATCACGTTCGAGATCGTCGGGCGGCCGGAGGAACTGGATGCATTCGAGGAGCTTGTTCGCCCGCACGGCGTGCGCGAGCTCGTCCGCACGGGGCGGATCGGCCTGCGCAGGCCGGGAAGCCCGACGAGTCAAGCGCGGCAGAAGGCCGCGACCGTTCACTAGGGAGGGGACAGCAAATGTTGGAAGTGATCAAGGCGGGTGACGTCGGCCTCCTGAACGGGAAGGTCGCGGTGCTCGGATACGGCAGCCAGGGCCACGCACACGCGCTGAACCTGGCCGACTCCGGGGTCGACGTGATGGTCGGCCTGCGCGAGGGCTCGAAGTCGTGGGCCGAGGCGGAGGAGGCCGGGCTGAAGGTGGGCACCGTGCCCGAGGCGGTGCGCGACGCGCAGGTGGTCGCCTTCCTGCTCCCCGACGGCCCGCAGGCGCAGGTCTATCGCGACGAGGTCGCTCCGAATCTCGCGCCCGGCGCGGCGCTGCTCTTCGCACACGGCTTCTCGGTTCACTTCGGCCGCATCGAGCCGCCGGCGGGCCACGACGTGATCATGGTCGCGCCGAAGGGCCCGGGCCACATTCTTCGCCGCATGTACGAGGACGGCCACGGGATCCCGTCGCTGATCGCCGTCGCGCAGGACGCGAGCGGCAACGCACGCGACCTCGCGCTCGCGTGGGCGGCCGGGATCGGCTCCGCGCGCGTCGGCATCATCGAGACGACGTTCAAGGACGAGACGGAGACCGACCTCTTCGGCGAGCAGTCGGTGCTCTGCGGCGGCCTGACGCAGCTGATCCAGGACGGCTTCGAGACGCTCGTCGAGGCCGGCTACGCGCCCGAGCTCGCCTACTACGAGTGCGTGCACGAGGTGAAGCTGATCGTCGACCTGATCTTCGAGGGCGGAATCGAGCGCATGCACTACTCGATCTCCGACACCGCGGAGTACGGCTCGGTTGCGGTCGGCCCACGCGTCGTCGACTCGCGCGTGAAGGACAACATGAAGAAGGTTCTCACCGCGATTCAGGACGGGTCGTTCGCGAAGGAGTGGATCGCCGAGATGGACAAGGGCGGCACCGTCCTCCGCGATGCGCGCGCGAAGCTCGCCGAGACCGAGATCGAGAAGGTGGGCCAGCGGCTGCGCGGGCTCGGCCGGCGCGAGGTTCCGGAGGCGCATGGCGTCAGTTGACGTACCCGTTGCACTGCTTGGGTACGGAACCGTCGGCTCGGCGGTCAACCGGCTGCTGAACGAGCAGGCGGACGACATCGAGCGCGCGACCGGACACCGGCTGCGCGTCGTCAAGGCGCTCGTCCGCAACCTGGACAAGGAGCGCGAGTGGCAGCCGGCCGACGGCGTGCTCACGACCGACATCGCCGACGTCGTCGGCGACCCGTCGATCGCGGTCGTCGCCGAGGTGATGGGCGGCGTCGAGCCGGCAGGCGAGTACGTGCTCGAGTGCCTGCGGCGTGGGAAGCACGTCGTCTCGGCGAACAAGCAGCTCGTGGCGCGGCGCGGGGCGGAGCTCTTCGCCGCGGCGACCGACGCGGGCGTGCAGCTGCGCTTCGAGGCGAGCGTGTGCGCGGCGATCCCGGTGATCAAGGTGCTGCGCGAGTCGCTCGTCGTCACGAACGTGCACCGCGTGCTCGGGATCGTCAACGGCACGACCAACTTCGTGCTCACCGAGATGGAGGCGGGCAAGTCCTACGACGATGCGCTCGCCGAAGCACAGGCGCGCGGTTTCGCCGAGGCCGATCCCACCGACGACGTCTCCGGTGCCGACGCCGCGGCGAAGATGGCGATCCTCGCCACCGTCGCGTTCAACTCTCGCTACGAGCTCGCTGACGTCGCCGTCGTCGGGATCGACCAGATCGATCCGCTCGCGATCGCCGCCGCGCACGAGCTCGACATGGTGATCCGCCTGATCGGGGCCGCACGGCTGGTGGACGGCAAGGTGGACGTTCGCGTCGGGCCGGCGTTCGTCGACAAGCACCACCCGCTCGCAGCCGTCGAAGGCGCGTTCAACGCCGTCATGCTCCAGGGTGACGCGATTCGCGAGATCACGCTCGAGGGTCCGGGTGCCGGCGGCACCGAGACGGCCTCCGCGGTGATCGCCGACATGGCCAGCGTGATCGGCACGATGGGCACCGGATTCCTGCAGAACGACGCCGCGTGGCGGACGCTGCCGCGGCTCGACGCCGGGCGAGCATCGCTCGCCGTTCTACTTTCACCTGTCGGTGGACGACCGCCCCGGCGTGCTCGCGCACGTCGCCGAGGCGCTGGCCGCGCAGGGCGTTTCGATCGCGCGGATCCTGCAGCACGCGAACGGCAACGGCGCCGCGATCCACGTGGTCACCCACGAGGCGCGCGAGGGCTCGCTCGACGACGCGCTCGTCGCGATCTCGGCACTTGACCGAGGTGCGCAAGCGGCCGCTTCCCTACCCGGTCGTCTCGGCGCGCGGGGTTTCGGAGCTCGGATGGGCGTAGGCGTCATCGCCCGCTATCGCGACCGGCTGCCGGTCACCGACGCAACGCCCGAGCTGACGCTCGGCGAGGGCGATACGCCGCTGATCCGGTCGGAGCGGTTGAGCGAGCGCTTCGGCGTCGAGCTCTGGTTCAAGTTCGAGGGCGCAAATCCCGACGGGGTCGTTCAAGGACCGCGGCATGTGCTTCGCCGTTGCGAAGGCGGTCGAGGACGGCGCGCAGGGAATCGTGTGCGCGTCGACCGGGAACACGGCGGCGTCGGCGGCCGCGTATGCGGCGCGGGCGGGGGTGCCCGCGGTCGTGATCACGCCGGTCGGCGCGATTGCGCCGGCAAAGCAGGCGCAGGCTCGTGCCGTGGGCGCACGCGTGCTCGAGGTGCGCGGCACGTTTGACGAGGCGCTCCGCGCGTGCCAGCAGCTGACCGACTTTGCGATCGTCAACTCGCTCAACCCGAATCGCATCGAGGGGCAGAAGACCGCAGTCTTCGAGATCGCCGAGCAACTCGGGCGGGCGCCCGACGTGCTCGCGCTGCCGTACGGCGGCGGCGGCAACACGTGTGCATATGCGAAGGGCTTCGCCGAGGACGGGGTGCAGCCGCGGATCATCTGCGGTGAGGCATCGGAGCGCGCGCACACGATCGCATCCGCGATCCGCATCTCCGAACCCGCGCACGTGCACGAGGTGGACGCGATCGTTGCGGAAGGGCGAGCAGAGATCGTCTCGCTCCGCGACGAAGAGATCACCGACGCCTGGCTCGAGATTGCGAGCCGTGAGGGCATCTTCTGCGAGCCCTCGTCGGCCGCCGGCTTCGCGGCGCTCGCACGTGTGCGCCTCGAGCCCGGCTCGACCGTCGTCTGCGTGCTCACCGGCCACGGGCTCAAGGACACCGCCGCGGTCGACGTTCTCACGCCGCCTGCGACCCTCGTCGACCCGACGCCGGAGGCGATTCTCGCGGAGGTGCGGCCGTGACTGTGGACAACTCGTCACAGTTCCGTAGCCATGCCTGGCACCGGACATGTCCCGAAGGGACGCGTCCGTGATCGTCCGCGCGCCCGCATCGACGGCGAACCTCGGCCCCGGGTTCGACTGCGCCGCGGCGGCGCTCGACCTCTGGAACGAGCTGCACGTCGAGGAGGGCGAGCACGCGGTCGTCGTCGAAGGCGAGGGCGCCGCTGAGGTTGCGACGGACGCCGAGCATCTCGCGCTGCGCGCATTCGCGCTCGTCGCCCCGGTCAAGAACTACCGCTTCCGCTTCGTCAACCGGATCCCGCTCGAGCGCGGGCTCGGCTCCTCCGCGGCGACGATCGCCGCCGGCCTCGTCGCCGGCGCGCTGGTCGCGGACCGCACGTTTCTGCACGACGACCTGCTCGAGCTCGGCCTGCCGCTCGAGGGTCACGCCGACAACCTCGCCGCGGCGATTCGCGGCGGCGTCTGCCTGATCTGGCAGAACGGCGCCGGCCCGCACACCGCGCGCATCGCCGCCGACTTGCCGCTCGCGCCGATCGTCGTTGCTCCCAGCATCAGCGCGTGAACACGCTGGAATCCCGCGGCCGCCTCCCCGAGACGCTGACCCACGACGACGCCGCCGCCGCGTCGGCGCAGGCGGCGCTCCTCGGCGCCGCGATCGCGGCCGGCGACGCGACGCTCCTTGCGGCTGCGTTCCACGACCGCCTGCACGAGCCGTTCCGGCTCGAGGACGCGCCGCTCCTCGCCGAGCTGCGCGACAACCCCGTCGCCGGCCAGGCGGGCGTCACGCTTTCCGGCTCCGGCCCGTCCGTCGTCGTCTGGCTGGAAAAGACATGGCCGGTGCCAGGCACCGTAACGGAACTGCAACAGCGTTTCCCCGACGCGCAGGTCCTGCCGCTGCGCATCGCCGACCAGGGAGCCGCATTGAGCGTTTACCAGCCAACCGACCGATCCCGCGAAGCGCAGAAGCGCCGCGCTCACCGACGGCGTCGACCGCGCACCCGCGCGCGCGATGCTGAAGGGCGTCGGCTTCACCGACGAGGACCTCGCGAAGCCGCTGATCGGCGTCGCGCTCGACGTGGATCGAGACGATGCCGTGCAACCTGAACCAGCGCGCGCTCGCGAACGTCGTGAAGCAGGGGATCCGCGAAGCGGGCGGCATGCCCGTCGAGTTCGGCACGATCTCCGTCTCCGACGGCGTCTCGATGGGGACGACCGGCATGCGCGCCTCGCTGATCTCCCGCGAGGTGATCGCCGACTCGATCGAGCTCGTCGCCGAAGGGCATCTGTTCGACGGGCTCGTCTGCCTCGTCGGCTGCGACAAGACGATCCCCGCCGCGGTGATGGCGCTCGCGCGCCTCGACATCCCCGGCCTCGTCTTCTACAACGGCTCGATCGCGCCCGGCTGGTTCCGCGACCACAACGTCACGATCCAGGACGTCTTCGAAGCGGTTGGCGCGCACGCCGCCGGCCGCATGAGCGACGAGGACGTGCTCGAGCTCGAAGGTTGCGCATGTCCGGGCGCCGGCGCGTGCGGCGGCCAGTTCACGGCGAACACGATGGCGATGGCGATCGACTTCCTCGGCATCTCGCCGCGCGGTCTCTCGGGGATCCCCGCGACGCATCCCGACAAGGAGCAGGCGGCATACGAGGTGGGGAAGATGGTGATGGACGTCGTCCGCAAGGACATCCGCCCCTCGCAGGTCCTCACGCGCGAAGCGTTCGAAAACGCGATCGCCGCGATCGCCGGCACCGGCGGCTCCACGAACGGCGTTCTCCATCTGCTCGCGATCGCCCGCGAGGTCGGCGTCGAGCTCGAGCTCGAAGACTTCGACTCGATCTCCGCGCGCACGCCGATCGTCGCCGACCTGAAGCCCGCCGGCCGTTACGTCGCCACCGACCTGCACAACGCGGGCGGCGTCGGCCTCGTCGTGCGCGAGCTCGTCGGCGCCGGCGTCATGCACGCCGAGGAGCGCGGCATCGACGGCCGAACGCTCACCGAGGTCGCCTCCGCGACCAACGAGCGCGAAGGCCAGGACGTCGTCGTCTCCTTCGAGCATCCGCTGAAGCCGAGCGGCGGGCTCGCGATCCTGCGCGGCTCGCTCGCACCCGACGGCTGCGTCGTCAAGCTCGCCGGCCACGAGCGCCTCTCGTTCACGGGAACTGCGCGCGTCTTCAACTCCGAGGAGGACTGCTTCGCCGCCGTCAAGGCCCGCACGATCAAGGCGGGCGACGTCGTCGTCATCCGCTACGAGGGCCCCGCCGGCGGCCCCGGCATGCGCGAGATGCTGCACGTCACCGCCGCCCTGGTCGGCGAAGGGCTCGGCGAGGAGATCGCGCTGATCACCGACGGCCGCTTCTCGGGCGCGACGCACGGGCTGATGGTCGGCCACATCGCACCTGAAGCATTCCGCGGCGGCCCGCTCGCAGCCGTGCGCGACGGCGACGAGATCACGATCGACGTCGCCAACCGCAAGCTCGACCTCGACGTCTCAGCCGACGAGCTCGCCTCGCGCCTCGCCGGCTGGCAACCACCACCGCCGCGCTACACGAAGGGCGTGTTCGCGAAATACGCGAGTCAGGTCGGCTCGGCCTCGGAAGGAGCGCCGACCTGGTGAAGCAGCCTGCGAATCGAACGCGTCGCCTGACGGATCCGCTCCTCGTTCTCGACGAGGGCGAAGCGCACGTGCCCGTCGCCGCCCTCGCCGAACCCGACGCCCGGAGAGACGGCGACGTCGGCCTCGCGCGCGAGCTTGAGCGCGAACTCGAGCGAACCGAGGTGCGCCCACTCGCCCGGCAGCGGCGCCCACACGAACATCGTTCCCCGCGGCGGCTCGACCTCCCAACCGGCGCGCGAGAGCCCGCCGATCAGCGCGTCGCGGCGCGAGCGGTAGATCTCGTTCACCTCGACGGGATACTCGCCGGCCTCGCGCAGCGCGACGATCGCCGCGATCTGGATCGGCTGGAAGGTGCCGTAGTCGAGGTAGCTCTTCAGCTTCGCGAGCGCGCCGACGACGTCGGGCCGCCCCAGACAGAAGCCCATCCGCCAGCCGGCCATCGAGAAGGACTTCGTCATCGAGTACAGCTCGACCGCGCACTCGAGCGCGCCGTCGGCGGCCAGAACAGACGGCGGCACGTGCCCGTCGAAGGCGATGTCGGCGTAGGCGAAGTCGTGCACGAGCACGAACTCGCGCTCGCGCGCGAGATCGACGAGCCGCTGCATCGTCTCGGGCGTCGCGCACTGGGTCGTCGGGTTGTGCGGGAACGAGACGATCACCGCGCGCGGCGACGGCTCGGCGACCTGCACAGCCTCCTCGATCGCACCGATCATCTCCTCGTCCTCGATCAGCGCGTGGATCACGGTCGCGCCGGCGAGGCGCGGCGCCACCAGGTGAATCGGGTAGGCGGGGCTCGGCACGACCACCGAGTCGCCGGGCTCGGCCAGCACCCACATCAGGTGCGCGAGGCCCTCCTTGGCGCCGATCGTCGAGACCGCGTGCCGGTCGGGATCGAGCTCGACACCGAACTGCGTGGCGTAGCGCTCGCAGATCGCCGCGCGCAGGTTCGGCAGGCCCCGGCTCGCCGAGTAGCGATGGTTCACCGGCCGCGCCGCGGCCTCGCACAACTTGTCCACCGCAATCTCCGGCGAGGGAATGTCGGGGTTACCGAAACCCAGATCGATCACGTCGCGGCCCTCGCGACGCAGCTCACGCTTGAGCTGGTCGACGGTCGCGAACACGTAAGGGGGGAGATCGTGAATCCGCCGGAATTCCATCGAACGCTCAGTCTAGGGAGGGCCGCCATGCCAGTTGACGTTCTCCGTTGCCGTATCTGCGAGACCGAATACCCGGCGATTGCGAACGGTATTTGCATGCGCTGCTTCGGGCCACTCGAGCCGGTCTACGACTGGGACGAGCTCGCGCGAGTCGTCTCGCGCGAGAGCATCGAGGCAGGCCCGCTCTCGCTCTGGCGCTACTCGGCTCTGCTCCCCGCGGATCCGCCGGAGGGGCTCGAGTCGAGCCCGGGCTTCACGCCGCTCGTGCCCGCGCCGCGCCTGGCCTCGGCGCTCGGGGTCGGCGAGATCTTCCTCAAGCTCGACACCTCGAACCCGACGAACAGCTTCAAGGACCGCGTCGTCGCCGTCGCTGCGGCGAAGGCGCAGGAGTTCGGGCTCGACACGCTCTCGTGCACGTCAACCGGCAACCTTGCCGGCGCGGTCGCCGCGCGCGCCGCGGCGCTCGGCATGCGGGCGGTGATCTTCATCCCGGCCGGGCTCGAGCCGGAGAAGATCCAGGCCGCGACCGTGTACGGCGCGCGCATCTACGGCGTGCGCGGCAGCTACGACGACTGCTCGCGGCTCGTGTCGGAGCTCGCCGGTGAGGTCGAGTGGGGGATCGTCAACGTCAACCTCCGCTCCTACTACGCCGAGGGCTCGAAGACGCTCGCGTTCGAGACGATCGAGCAGCTTGGCTGGGAAACGCCCGATGCGGTGATCTGCCCGATCGCTTCGGGCGCGCTGTTCTCGAAGTTCTGGCAGGGCGCCGAGCAGTTCGAGCGGCTCGGCCTCTCCACAGGACCGATGCCGCGCTTGTACGGCGGCCAGGCGGACGGCTGCTCGCCGGTCGCCGCCGCGTTCGCCGAGAACCGGCGCGTCACCCCGGTCCGACCGAACTCGATCGCGAAGTCGCTCGCGATCGGCAACCCGGCCGACGGCGATCTCGCGGTTGCAACCGCGCGCAAGTCGGGCGGGGCGATCTACACCGTGGCCGAGGACGAGGTCGGCGCGAACATGGCGTACCTCGCCGAGCTCGCCGGCGTCTTCGGCGAGACGGCGGTCGGCGTCACCGTCGGCGCGCTGCGCGCCGCGGCAGCCGCCGGAGAGATCGGCGAGAACGATCGCGTCGTCGTGCTCGTCACCGGCACCGGCCTGAAGACGCCGCAGGCGGTCGCCGAGCACGAGACCGGCACCGTGATCGAGATCGATGCCGACGTCGACGCGCTGCTCGCCGAGCTCGGAGTGACCGCGTGAGCGTCGGCGATTTCCGCGATCGAATCACGGCAGCGGACCGCGAGCTCCTCGCCGCGGTGAACAAGCGGATCGAGCTCGTGCGCGCGTTGCACGAGTACAAGCGCGCCGAGGGAATCCCGTTGATCGATCCCGAGCGCGAGCAGCAGCTCGTCGTCGAGTTGCAGGCGGCCAACCCGGGCCCGCTTTCGTCTGAAGGCGTGGCGGCGCTCTTCCGTCACGTGCTCGACCTGACGCGCAAGGAGCTCCATGGCGTATAGGTTCGTGTGCCTCCCCGGCGACGGGATCGGGCCCGAGGTGATGCTGCAGGCGAACCGGGTGCTGATGGCGCTTCGGATCGGCTTCGAGGAGCAGCCGTTCGGCGGCACGGCGATCAACGAGTGGGGCAAGCCGCTACCCCACCACACGCTCGAGGCGTGCCGCGGCGCCGACGCGGTGCTGCTCGGAGCGGTCGGCGGCCCGCAGTGGGACAACGCCGCGAAGCGGCCCGAGCAGGCGCTGATCAATCTCCGCCGGGAGCTCGACGTCTACGCGAACCTGCGTCCGGCGATCGGCGACGGCGTCGACCTGCTGATCGTGCGCGAGCTCGTCGGCGGGTTGTACTACGGCCGGCGCGGGACGATGGAGGACGGCACGGTCTTCGACGTCTGCGAGTACCACCCGACCCAGGTCGAGCGAATCGCGCGGCGTGCATTCGAGCTCGCGCGCTCCCGGCGCGGCGGGCTCGTGTCGGTCGACAAGGCGAACGTGCTCGACACCTCGCGGATGTGGCGCCGCGTCGTCACCGAGGTCTCGGCCGACTATCCCGACGTCGACCTGAAGCACGCGCTCGTCGACTCGGCTGCGATGTGGCTCGTGATGCACCCGGAGGAGTTCGACGTGCTCGTGATGGAGAACACCTTCGGCGACATCCTCTCCGACGTCGCCGCCGGCGTCACCGGCGGGCTCGGCCTCGCCGGGTCGGCGTCGCTCGGTGACAGCGGGCCCGGAATCTTCGAGCCGGTGCACGGCTCGGCGCCCGACATCGCCGGCACCGGCAAGGCGAACCCGACCGGGATGCTGCGCTCGCTCGCGATGGCGTTCGAGCACGGGATCGGCGAGCCGGCGCTTGCGCGCTCGCTGGAGGCGGCGATCGCTATCGCGCTGGAGAAGGCGCCGACGCCCGACATCGGCGGAACGGCAACGACGGCCGAGTTCGGCGACGTCGTGCTCGAATCGCTGGAGGTTCCGGTCTCGTGACCAGCGTCGGCTACCCGGGCCCCGCGGGCAGCCACAGCGCGGCCGCGTCGCTCCTGCTCGCGCCCGACTCGACGCAGGAACCGCTCGCGAGCTTCATCGCGGTCGCGGAGGCGGCGGTCGCCGGGGAGGTGTCGATGGGCGTGCTGCCGATCGAGAACTCGCTGCACGGCCCGGTCGCCGAGACGCACGACCTGCTGTACGAGGCGCCGCTCTCGATCGTCTCGGAGGTGACGCTGCCGATCGTGCACTGCCTGCTTGCGAAGGGGCCGATCCAGCCCGCTGAGGTGAAGACGCTGCGCTCGAACTCGGTCGCGTTCGACCAGTGTCGCGAGTTCATTCACGCGAGCGGCGCGCGCTTGATGCCGGCGGCGACGACCGCCGAGGCGGCGCGCGAGGTGGCGGAGTCCGACGATCCGACCGAGGCCGCGATCGCGAGTGCGGAGGCAGCGGCGCGGTTCGGGTTGCACGTGATCGCGCCGGACGTCGGCGACCACACCGCGTTCACGCGCTTCGTCGGGATCGCGCCGTACACGCGCGTCGACCGCGCGCCGCGCTGGCGCACGGCACTCAGCTTCGTCACCGACCATCAGCCGGGCTCGCTGTACCACGCGCTCGGGCCGTTCCACAAGCACGGGCTCAACCTGGTGCAGCTCGTCTCGCGTCCGATCCCGCAGTCGACCTTTCGCTACCGCTTCGACATGGTGCTCGACGGGCATCCGCAGGACGTCGAGATCCAGACCGCGCTCGCCGAGATGCGCGAATGGACGCGCGAGGTGAGGATCTTCGGCAGCTACGCCGCGACGGGGGACCATTGAGCACGCTGTTCGAGAAGATCTGGGCGGCGCATCTGGTCGACGACGATCCGCCGCTGCTCTACATCGACCTGCATCTCGTGCACGAGGTGACGAGCCCGCAGGCGTTCGAGGGACTGCGCCTCGCGGGGCGGACGGTGCGGCGGCCGGATCTGACGATCGCGACGATGGATCACAACGTGCCGACCGAGCCGGGGCCGATCAGGGACGAGATCTCGAAGCGCCAGCTCGAGACGCTGCGCGAGAACTGCGAGGAGTTCGGGATCACGCTGCACGCCACCGGCAGCGGGAGCGAGGGAATCGTGCACGTGATCGGACCGGAGCTCGGGCTGACGCAGCCGGGGATGACGATCGTCTGCGGCGATTCGCACACCTCGACGCACGGCGCGTTCGGCGCGCTCGCGTTCGGGATCGGGACGACCGAGGTCGAGCATGTGCTCGCAACCCAGACGCTCGTGCAGTCGAAGCCGAAGACGATGCTCGTGCGCTTCGTGGGCACGCTGCCGTTCGGAGTCACCGCGAAGGACATGGTGCTGGGCGCGATCGGGCAGATCGGCGTCGCCGGCGGCGTCGGCTACGCGATCGAGTACGCAGGGCCGGCGATCGAGCAGCTTTCGATGGAAGGCCGGATGACGATCTGCAACATGTCGATCGAGGCGGGCGCGCGCGCGGGGATGATCGCGCCGGACGAGACGACGTTCGAGTATCTGATGGGGCGTCCGGCGGCGCCGATGGAGACGCCGGCGGAGTGGCACGAGCTTCGCTCGGATCCGGATGCGACGTTCGACCGCGTCGTCGAGGTCGACGTGAGCAAGCTCGTGCCGCAGGTGACGTGGGGAACGAACCCGGCGATGGTCGTGCCCGTCGACGGCGTCGTTCCCGTTCCGTCCTCGCCGGAGGATGAACGTGCTCTCGAGTACATGGACCTGGCCCCGGGCACGCCGATCAAGGAGATCGCGATCGACCGCGTGTTCATCGGCTCGTGCACGAATGCGCGCATCGAAGACCTGCGCGCGGCGGCCGCGGTCGTGAACGGGCACAAGGTGGCGTCGACCGTGCGGGCGATGGTCGTGCCGGGATCGGCGAAGGTGAAGCTGCAGGCGGAGAAGGAGGGGCTCGACCGGGTGTTCACGCAGGCGGGGTTCGAGTGGCGGCAGGCGGGCTGCTCGATGTGCCTCGGGATGAACCCGGACATCCTCGCGCCCGGCGAGCGGTGCGCGTCGACGTCGAACCGGAACTTCGAAGGCCGCCAGGGCGCAGGCGGGAGAACACACTTGGTCTCACCGGCGATGGCGGCGGCCGCGGCAATCGCGGGGCGGTTCACCGACGTGCGGGAGCTCGGATGAGAGAGCTGAAGAGCGTCACGTCGCGCGTCGCCGTGCTCGACCGCGCCGACGTCGACACCGACCAGATCATCCCGAAGCAGTTCCTGAAACGGATCGAGCGCTCGGGCTACGGCGAGTTCCTGTTCTTCGACTGGATGAAGGATCCGGCGTTCGAGCTGAACCGCCCGGAGTACGAGGGCGCGCAGATCCTGATCGCCGGCCGGAACTTCGGCTGCGGCTCGTCGCGGGAGCATGCGGCGTGGGCGCTCGAGGACTACGGCTTCCGCGTCGTCCTTGCGCCGAGCTTCGGCGACATCTTCCGCTCGAACGCGGTGAAGAGCGGGCTGGCGCCGATCGAGCTCAGCGAAGTGGCGCTCGACGAGCTGAAGGCAGCGGTGTCGGCGCTGAACGAGCTGACCGTCGACCTGGAGGCGCAGGAGATCTCGCATCCGGCCGGTCTGCGCGTGCCGTTCGAGCTCGACCCCTACGCGCGCGAGACGCTGATCGGCGGCCTCGACGACATCGCGCGCACACTCAACCGCGAGGACAAGATCGCGGCGTACGAAGCACGCGCCCTCAGCGGCTGAGTCGACCAGCGTCGGCGGTCGCGTCGCGCAGACGCGCGGCGAGCGCATCGTCGAGCTGATCCGGCTCGAGGCGCCACTGCCAGTTGCCGCGCACGGTGGCCGGCGTGTTCATCCGCGCGTCGCTGCCGAGCCCGAGCAGATCCTGGGCCGGAACGATCGACACCCGCGCTCGAGAGGTGAGCGCCAGCCGGACGAGCAGCCAGCTCGGCTCGCTCTCCTCGATGCCTGCCGCCGCGGCCGCCCGCAGCGTCCGCTGACGCGTGCGCTCGTCGGCGGTGCGCCACCAGCCGAGCGACGTGTCGTTGTCGTGCGTGCCGGTGTAGGCGACGCGGTTCTCGGGGATCGCAAGCGGGTCGCCGCGGCCGCCGAGCAGGAACTGCAGCACCGCCATTCCCGGCAAGCCGAGCTCGTCGCGCAGCGCGACGAACGGCCGGCGTGATCACGCCGAGGTCTTCGGCGATCAGCGGGAGCGCGCCGAGCTCTCCTCGAACGACATCGAACAGCTCGCGTCCCGGTCCGCGCCGCCAGCGGCCGCCGGTCGCGACGCGGTCGCCCTCTGGCACGGACCAGTAGGCGACGAAGCCGCGGAAGTGGTCGAGCCGCGCGACGTCGACGAGCTCGAACGTGCGCCGGAAGCGCTCGATCCACCAGCGGTACCCGGTCGCGTGCAGCGCGTGCCAGTCGTAGAGCGGGTTGCCCCAGAGCTGGCCGGTCGCGCTCCACTCGTCCGGCGGAACACCGGCGACGTCACCGTGCTGAAAGAGCTCGGGATGCGCGAGCTGGTCGGCGCTGCCGGGCGCGACGTAGATCGGCAGGTCGCCGATCAAACGGACGCCGCGCGCGCGGGCGTACGCGCGCAGTGCGCTCCACTCGCGCTCGAAGCGCACCTGGTCGGCAAGCGCGCCTTCGCCCGCGAGGTCCAGCCCAGCCCTCCGACCCAGTATCGGTTGCGGGCGACGAACCGCTCGATCTCGGACTCGCTCACCGGAGCGTCGGGATCGGCGAGCAAGCCCTCCCAGCAGGCAAACGCCGAGGAGGAGCGGTACGGCGAGCCGTGCTCGTCGGGCGGGCCCAGCGGTAGGATCTGCCACCACGACTGGCCGGCGGCCGCCAGCCAGTCGACGAACCGGTACGCGTCATCGCCCAGCCGTCCGCCTGGCAGCGAGGTCGGATGGAGGAGGACCCCGCTCGAGCGTTCAAGCTGCATTCAGCGGTGATTCTCCGGTACGGGTATCGGGCATGCCTACATTGGTCGGACGATGCCCTCAAGACGCTGAGAAAACCGCTACCGCGCATCCGGATCGAGCACGTCCGGCCGCAGCTCGACTGCGGCCGCTTCCCGGTCAAATGCACCGCTCGGCGACCGCGTCGAGGTCTCGGCGACCCTGTTCCGCGACGGGCATGAGATCCTCGGCGCGTCCGTCCTCTATCGCGGGCCGGGCAAGCGCCGGTTCGCGTCGGCGCCGCTCGAGCCGGTCGGCAACGACCTCTTCGTCGGCTCCTTCGAGGTGACCGAGTGCGGTCGCTGGGAGTTCTGGTCGAGGCGTGGAGCGATCCGGCCGCCACCTGGCGCGACGAGCTGCGGCGCAAGGTCGAGGCCGGCCAGAAGGACCTCACCGAGCGAGCTCGCCGAGGGCGCGCTGCTGCTCGGCATCCGCGGCCTCGACGTCCAGACGCGCTGGCCTCGCACTGCGACCGAGCAGCGCGGAACGACGTCGCAGCGAGCTCTATGCGGTCGAGGTCGACCGCGAGCTCGCGCGCTTCGGCGCCTGGTACGAGCTCTTCCCGCGCTCGTTCGGCGGCTTCGCCGGCGTCGAGCGCGTGCTGCCGCAGCTCGCCGAGCTCGGCTTCGACGTCGTCTACTTCCCGCCGATCCACCCGATCGGCCGCACGGGGCGCAAAGGGCGCAACAACACGCTGCCCGCGAAGCCCGGCGATCCGGGCAGCCCCTGGGCGATCGGCGCGACGGAGGGCGGCCACGACGCGATCGCACCGGAGCTCGGCACGATCGCCGACTTCGACCGGCTCGTTGCGCGCGCGCAGGAGCTCGGGCTCGAGATCGCGCTCGACTTCGCGATCCAGTGCTCGCCCGACCACCCGTGGCTGAAGGAGCATCCGGAGTGGTTCCAGCACCGGCCCGACGGGACGATCAAGTACGCCGAGAACCCGCCCAAGCGCTACGAGGACATCGTCAACGTCGACTGGGAGAGCGAGGACTGGCAGGGCCTGTGGCAGGCGCTGCGCGACGTCGTTCTCTACTGGGTCGGGCACGGCGTCCGGATCTTCCGGGTCGACAACCCGCACACGAAGCCGCTGCCGTTCTGGGAGTGGCTGATCGCGGAGGTACACCGCGAGCATCGCGACGTGATCTTCCTCGCCGAGGCGTTCACGCGGCCCGCGATGATGCACGCGCTCGCGAAGATCGGCTTCAACCAGTCGTACACGTACTTCACCTGGAAGAACACGCGAAGCGGAGCTCGACCGAGTACATGACCGAGCTCGCCGGAGACCGCGGACTACTACCGGCCGAACTTCTTCGTCAACACGCCGGACATCCTCCACGAGTACCTGCAGACGGGCGGCAGGCCGGCGTTCGAGGCGCGGCTCGTGCTCGCGGCGACGCTGTCGCCGAGCTACGGCATCTACTCCGGCTACGAGCACTTCGAGAACGTGCCGCTCCGGCCGGGCAGCGAGGAGTACCTCGACTCGGAGAAGTACGAGCTCAAGGAGCGGACGATCGACGGCCCGCTGCTGCCGCTGATCGAGCGCTTGAACGAGATCCGGCGCGCGAACCGCTCGCTGCAGCGGCTCGACAACGTCACGTTCCTCGAGACCGCGCAACGAGACGCTGATCGCCTACGCCAAGCGCAGCGAGGCCGACACGCTGATCGTCTGCGTCAACCTCGATCCGTCCGCGGCCCGGGAGGGGCTTGTCACCGTGCCGGCCGATCTCGGCCTGCCGGCCTCGTTCGCCGTCCAGGATCTGCTGACCGATCGAGACGTATGCATGGCAGCGTCGGCGGCAACTACGTCAGACTGCGGCCCGGGCAAGCCCACGTGATGCACGTCCGATGACGCAGCTCCTGCCACGCAATGCGGCGGCCGACTCGGCCGAGGCTGCGCCCGGCCGCACGGCGAGTGGTTCGAGGCCGACCCGCTCTGGTTCAAGCGCGCCGTCTTCTACGAGATCCACATCCGCGGGTTCGCCGACGGCAACGACGACGGCATCGGCGACTTCCGCGGCCTGACCGAGAAGCTCGACTACCTGCAGTGGCTCGGCGTCGACTGCATCTGGCTGCTGCCGATGTACCCGTCGCCGCTGCGCGACGGCGGCTACGACATCGCCGACTTCTACTCGATCCATCCCGACTACGGGACGCTCGAGGACTTCCGCACGCTTCGTCGACGCCGCGCACGCAGCGCGGCATCCGCGTGATCGCCGACCTCGTGATGAACCACACCTCGAGCGACCACCCGTGGTTCCAGGAGGCGCGCAGCGACCCGAGCTCGCCGAAGCGCGACTGGTACGTCTGGTCGGACACCGACGATCGCTACAGCGACGCGCGGATCATCTTCATCGACACGGAGGTCTCGAACTGGACCTGGGACCCGGTCGCCGGCCAGTACTACTGGCACCGCTTCTTCTCGCACCAGCCCGACCTGAACTACGACAACCCCGAGGTGCAGGAGGCGATGCTCGACGTCCTGCGCTTCTGGCTCGACCTCGGGCTCGACGGCTTCCGGCTCGACGCGGTGCCGTACCTGTACGAGCGCGACGGGACGAACGGCGAGAACCTGCCCGAGACGCACGCCTACCTCAAGCGCGTGCGCGCGGAGATCGACGCGAACTACCCCGACCGCGTCCTGCTCGCCGAGGCGAACCAGTGGCCGGCCGACGTCGTGCACTACTTCGGCGACGGCGACGAGTGCCACATGGCGTTCCAGTTCCCGGTGATGCCGCGCCTCTTCATGGCGATCCGGCGCGAGGACGCGACGCCGATCGTCGACGATCATCGAGCAGACGCCGCGCGATTCCCGAGAACGCGCAGTGGGGGCTCTTCCTCCGCAACCACGACGAGCTGACGCTCGAGATGGTGAGCGACGAGGAGCGCGACTACATGTGGGCCGAGTACGCGACAGGACCCGCGCATGCGAGCTCAACCTCGGCATCCGCCGCCGGCTCGCGCCGCTGCTCGACAACGGCCGCGACGAGATCGAGCTGATGACGGCGATCCTCTTCTCGCTGCCCGGCAGCCCCGTCCTCTACTACGGCGACGAGATCGGGATGGGCGACAACATCTACCTCGGCGACCGCGACGGCGTCCGCACGCCGATGCAGTGGACGGGCGACCGCAACGGCGGCTTCTCGCGCGCCGACTTCGCGCAGCTCTACCTGCCGCCGCTGATGGACCCGGTCTACGGCTACCAGGCCGTCAACGTCGAGGCGCAGCTGCGCACGCCGACCTCGCTGCTGCGCTGGGTGCACCGCTTCATCGCGCTGCGCAAGGCAGCACCCGGTGTTCGCGCTCGGCACGTACGAGGCGCTGCGCGCCGGCGAACCAGCGCATCCTCGCGCACATCCGCCGATACGAGGACGAGATCGTGCTCTGCGTGCACAACCTCTCGCGCTCGGCGCAGGCGGTCGAGCTCGACCTCTCGCGCTTCGCCGGGCTGGTGCCCCGAGGAGATGCTCGGCCGAGACGCGCTTCCCGCCGATCGGCGAGCTGCCGTACCTGCTCACGCTCGGCCGGCGCGCGGCTTCTACTGGTTCCAGCTGCGAGGCGACGAATGAGCGATGACGTCTCGCCGAGCTGCCGAGACGCGCTCGTCGCGTTCGTCCGCGAGCCAGCGCTGGTTCGGCGCCAAGTCGCAGCGAGGTGACCGGCGCCGAGATCGTCGACCAGCGCGGTGCTGCGCGAGCGAGCCGCCGGCTCGCCGACGCGCTCGTCGAGGTCCGCTACGGCTCGGGCAACCACGACGTCTACCAGCTGCTCCTCGGCGGCACGACGAGCGGCCGGCGCGCGTGGATCGCCTCGCCGACGGCGACGACTACGAGGCGGTCGCGATCCGCGTTCGTGCGCGAGCTGGTCGGCTGATCGCCGCGGCGCGACGCTCGACGGCGCAGCGGGACGTTCGAGTCGCTGCGGCGTCGGATGCCGAGCACGAGCCTGCCGCTCGAGCGACGTGCGCGTCGCTCGGCGTCGAGCAGTCGAACTCGTCGATCGTCGTCGACGACCGAGCTGATCGTGAAGGTCTACCGCCGCGTCGAGGCCGGCGTGAACCCCGAGCTCGAGCTGCTGCACTTCTTCGCCGCGCACGGCTTCGACGAACGTGCCGGCGCTGTGGGGCTGGTGGTCGTACGCCGGCTCGCTCCTCGGCGCGTCGCTCGGGATCGTGCAGCAGTTCGTCCCGGGCGCCGTCGACGGCTGGAGCCTCGCGCTCGAGGAGCTGCGCGAGCGACCCGGAGGCGTTCCTCGCGCGCGCGCGCCGGCTCGGCGAGGTGATCGGCGAGCATGCACGCCGTGCTCGCGACGCGAGCCGCGACGACCCGGCCTTCGCGCCCGAGGAGGCGAGCCCGGAGTCGCTCGCGCTGCTGACCGCGACCGTCGACGAGCGAGATCGACGCAGGTGTTCCTGC
Organism: uncultured Actinomycetes bacterium; assembly: GCA_963761365.1. GTDB lineage: Bacteria > Actinomycetota > Thermoleophilia > Gaiellales > Gaiellaceae > PALSA-600. Next base: position 23,767 of record CAVXHB010000008.1, read on the forward strand.
ACCTGCCCGGACAACGAGGCGATCGCGCCGATCGTCGGCCGCGGCGACGCCGTGCGCGACGCTGCTGCGCGAGCTCTCGACCGGTCGGCTCGGTCGGCCGGCGCATCCGCCACCACGGCGACCTCCATCTCGGCCAGGTGCTCTGGGCCGACGGCGACTGGCTCGTGATCGACTTCGAGGGCGAGCCGGCCCGGCCGCTGCCGGAGCGGCGGCTCAAGCGCTCGCCGCTGCGCGACGTCGCCGGGATGCTGCGCTCGTTCACGTACGCGGCGACGCGTCGCCGGCGTCGAGGACGCGACGACGTCGAGCAGCGCGCGCGCGACGAGCTTCCTCGACGGCTACCTCGACGGCCGTCGCAGGGCACCGGCCTCCTGCCGCCGCGCGACGACGACCGAGCGGCTGCTGCGCGATCTTCGAGCTCGAGAAGGCGGTCTACGAGCTGCGCTACGAGCTGGCCAACCGCCCCGACTGGGTATCCGTCCCCGTCGCCGGGATCGTGCGCCTGCTCGAGCGAGCCGGACTACGATCGACGGCGTCGTCCGGACGAGGTCGAAGCAGCGTCGTCGCGGCGCGACCATCCCGACCCGCACCACCTGCTCGGCGCGCATCCGCGAACGGCGGCACGAAGGTCGTCGTGCGCGCGTTCCGGCCGGACGCCGAGCGCGATCCGCGTCGCTGCCCGACGGCGGCGAGCCGGTCGAGCTCGAGCGCCTGCACCCGGCCGGCCTCTTCAGGGCGAGGTCGCCGGGCGTCGCTGCCGCTCGCGTACCGGCTCGAGGTCGCGTACCCGGACGGCGTCGCACGTCGAGCTCGACGATCCGTACTCGCTTCCTGCCGACGCTCGGCGAGCTCGACCTCCACCTCGCCTGCGCGAGGGCCGGCACGAGCGGCTGTACGAGAAGCTCGGCGCGCACGTGCGCGAGGTCGACGGCGTGCGCGGCACGGCGTTCGCGGTCTGGGCGCCGAACGCGCGCTCGGTCAGCGTCGTCGGCGACTTCAACAACTGGGACGGCCGGCTGCACCCGATGCGCTCGCTCGGCGCGTCCGGGCATCTGGGAGCTCTTCCTGCCGGGCGTCGAGGACGGCGCGCGCTACAAGTTCGAGCTGCGCTACGCAGCGACGGCTCGCGTGCAGCTGCGCGCCGATCCGTCGCGCTGCGCGACCGAGGTGCCGCCGCAGACGGCGTCGGTCGTGCTACACGCCGCGCGCACGACTGGCAGGACGAGCGAGTGGCTCGCGCAGCGTCGAGACGTCCGACCCGCTGGCGCGAGCCGATCTCGATCTACGAGGTGCACCTCGGCTCGTGGCGGCCGGGGCTCTCGTACCGCGGAGCTCGCCGAGCAGCTCGGCGGCTACGTCGCGCGACCTCGGCTTCACGCACGTCGAGCTGATGCCGGTGATGGAGCACCCGTTCGGCGGCTCGTGGGGCTACCAGGTGACCGGCGTTCTTCGCGCCGACCGTCGCGCTTCGGCACGCCCGACGACTTCCGCGCCTTCGTCGACTCGCTGCACCAGCAGGGGATCGGCGTGATCCTCGACTGGGTGCCGGCGCACTTCCCGCGCGACGAGTGGGCGCTCGCGCGCTTCGACGGCACGGCGCTGTACGAGCACGCCGACCCGCAGCGCGGCGCGCATCCCGACTGGGGCACGCTCGTCTTCAACCTCGGCCGCAACGAGGTGCGCAACTTCCTGCTCGCGAGCGCGCTCTACTGGCTGCGCGAGTACCACGCCGACGGCCTGCGGGTCGACGCCGTCGCGTCGATGCTCTACCTCGACTACTCGCGCAAGGCCGGCGAGTGGATCCCGAACGAGCACGGCGGCCGCGAGGACCTCGACTCGATCGCGTTCCTGCGCGAGCTGAACGAGGTCGTCCACGCGCGACGAGCCGGGCGTGATCTCGGCGGCCGAGGAGTCGACGTGCGTGGCCCGGCGTCTCGCGGCCGACGCTACCTCGGCGGGCTCGGCTTCGGCTTCAAGTGGAACATGGGCTGGATGCACGACACGCTCGGCTACTTCGCGCACGACCCGGTCTACCGCCGCTACCACCACCACGAGCTGACCTTCTCGATGATCTACGCGTTCACCGAGAACTTCATCCTGCCGCTCTCGCACGACGAGGTCGTGCACGGCAAGGGCTCGCTGCTCGCACAAGATGCCGGGCGACCGCTGGCAGCAGCTCGCGAACCTCCGCTGCGCTCTACGCCTACATGTGGGCGCATCCCGGCAAGAAGCTGCTGTTCATGGGCGGCGAGCTCGCGCAGGAGCGCGAGTGGAACCACGACGACTCGCTCGACTGGCACCTGCTCGCAGTGGCCCGAGCACGCCGGCGTCGCAGAGCGCTCGTCCGCGACCTGAACCGGATCTACCGCTCCGAGCCGGCGCTGTACGAGGTCGACTTCGAGCCGGCACGGCTTCCGCTGGCTCGACGCGAACGACGTCGCGCGCAACATCGTCGCGTTCCTGCGCTCTCGGCCGACGGCGCGCGCGCGCTCGTGTGCGTCTGCAACCTCTCGCCGGTGCCGCGCGAGCACTACCGCGTCGGCCTGCCGCTCGGCGGCCGCTGGCGCGAGGTGCTCAACACGGACTCGGAGCACTACGGCGGCTCGAACGTCGGCAACCTCGGCGGCGTCGAGGCCGGAGCACGGCCCTGGCAGGGCCAGCCGTTCTCGGCCGAGATCACGCTGCCGCCGCTCGGCGTCGTCTGGCTCGTCCCGGATCGGTAGCGCCGTTGACGCGGCGATCGGGCGGCTCGGCGCCGTGCCCGTCGGGCGACGGGCTGGTCGAGTTCCGCGTCTGGGCGCCGGACGCGACAGCGCGTGACGGTCCGAGGTCGGCGACGCTCGAGCCGGAGGACGGCGGCTTCTTCGCCGCGACGCCTGCCGGCGGCGCCCGGCGACGACTACCGCTTCACGCCTCGACGGCGGCAAGCCGCTCGCCGACCCGTGCTCGCGCTGGCAGCCGGACGGGCTGCGCGGCCCGTCGCGCGGTGCTCGACACCGCGCGCGTTCGCGTGGACGGCCGAGCCCGGTCACGGTGCCGCTCGACGAGCTCGTGATCTACGAGCTGCACGTCGGCACGTTCACGCCCGAGGGCACGTTCGACGCGGCGATCCCGCGCCTGCCCGAGCTCGCGCGAGCTCGGCGTGACGGCGATCGAGCTGATGCCGGTCGCGACGTTCCCCGGCGAGCGCGGCTGGGGCTACGACGGCGTCTCACCTTCGCGCCGCACCGCGCCTACGGCGGCCCGGACGGGCTCGCGCGGCTCGTCGACGCCGCGCACGCGGCCGGCCTCGCCGTGATCCTCGACGTCGTCTACAACCACATCGGCCCGGGCTCGGAGGCTCGTCGGCGCCTTCGGCCCGTACTTCACCGACGCGCCACGACACGTTCTGGGGCGACGCGCTCGACTACTCGCAGCGCGGCGTGCGCGAGTGGGCGATCCAGAACGCCGAGCTGTGGGTCCGCGACTACCGCATCGACGGCCTGCGGCTCGACGCGGCGCACGCGATCTTCGACGACGAGCCCGACGCACGTCCTGGCCGAGCTCGCCGAGCGCGTGCGCGCGATCCGGCCCGGCGCGCTCGTGATCTCCGAGATGGAGATCGGCGACCGCGCGCCGATCGAGGAGTGGGGCCACGACGCGCAGTGGGCCGACGAGCTCCACCACGCGCTGCACGTCCTGCTGACCGGCGAGCGCGACGGCTACTACGCGCCCTACGGCAAGGTCGCCGACCTCGCGCGCGCGCTATCGAGGACCGCCGCAGCGAGCGGCTCGTCGTCTGCGCGCAGAACCACGACCAGGTCGGCAACCGCGCGCTCGGCGACCGCCTGCCGCCGGAGGTGCGCCGCCTCGCCGCGGCCGTGCGTCGCTCTTCGCGCCGCAGACGCCGCTGCTCTTCATGGGCGAGGAGTACGGCGAGACGCGCCGTTCCAGTTCTTCACCGACCACGACGACCCGGCGATCGCCGAGGCGACGCGCGAGGGCCGCGCGCAAGGAGTTCGCGCGGTTCGCCGCGTTCGCGCGGCGAGGACGTGCCCGACCCGCAGGCGCGCGCGACGTTCGAGCGCTCGAAGCTGCGACCCGGAGGCGGGCGACGCCGAGCTGCGCGCGTTCTACCGCGAGCTGCTCGCGCCTGCGCCGCACGCTGCCGCGCGAGGTCGAGACCGACGTCGACGAGCGCCGCGCGATCCTGCGCGTGCGCCGCGGCGAGCGTCGAGCTCGTCGCCGACTTCGCCACCCAGACCGCGGAGCTCCGCTGACGCTGATGGAGGTCTGGCCCGGCAAGCCCGTTCCCGCTCGGCCCGACGTGGGACGGGCAGGGCACGAACTTCTCGCTCTTCTCCGAGAACGCCGAGCGCGTCGAGCTCTGCCTGTTCGACGACGACGGCAACGAGACGCGCGATCGAGCTGACCGAGCGCACGCGTTCAACTGGCACTGCTACCTGCCCGGCGTCGGGCCCGGCCAGCGCTACGGCTACCGCGTCCACGGCCCGTACGAGCCCGAGCGCGGCCAGCGCTTCAACCCGACGAAGCTGCTGATCGACCCGTACGCGAAGGCGATCGACGGGCCGATCGACTACGAGCGCCGCGAACGTGCTGCCGTACGTCCCCGACGGCGAGGACGCCGACCTCGTACGCCGACGACGAGGACGACGCCGACGCGATCCCGAAGTGCGTCGTCGTCGACGAGCGCTTCGACTGGGAGGACGACCGCCCGCCGAACCGGCCGTGGAGCGAGACGATCATCTACGAGGCTCCACGTCAAGGGCTTCACGAAGCTCAACGAGCACGTCCGCGAGGACCTGCGCGGCACCTACGCCGGGCTCGCGTCCGAGCCGGCGATCGAGTACCTGCACCTCGCTCGGCGTGACCGCGGTCGAGCTGCTGCCGATCCACCACATCGCCGACGAGGCGCTACCTCGTCGACGCGCGGCCTCACGAACTACTGGGGCTACAGCTCGATCGGCTTCCTCGCGCCGCACGCGCTGTACGCCGCGACCGGGCCGCGCGGCGAGCAGGTGCGCGGAGTTCAAGGGGATGGTGAAGGCGCTCCACCGCGCGGGGATCGAGGTGATCCTCGACGTCGTCTACAACCACACCGCCGAGGGCAACCACCTCGGGCCGATGCTCGTCGTTCCGCGGCATCGACAACGCGTCGTACTACCGGCTCGACGCCGGACGACCCGCGCTTCTACATGGACTACACCGGCACCGGCAACAGCCTCAACCCGGCGCACCCGAGCGTGCTGCGGCTGATCATGGACTCGCTGCGCTACTTCGTCGGCGACTGCCACGTCGACGGCTTCCGCTTCGACCTCGCCTCGGCGCTCGCGCGCGAGTTCCACGACGTCGACCGGCTCTCGGCCTTCTTCGACATCATCCACCAGGACCCGATCCTCTCCCAGGTGAAGCTGATCGCCGAGCCGTGGGACGTCGGCGAGGGCGGCTACCAGGTCGGCAACTTCCCGGTGCTCTGGACGGAGTGGAACGGGATCTACCGCGACGTGATGCGCGACTTCTGGCGCGGCCAGGCGCGCGCTCGGCGACTTCGCCTACCGCTTCACCGGCTCGGCCGACCTCTACGAGCAGCGACGGCCGCCGGCCGTCCGCGTCGATCAACTTCATCACCGCGCACGACGGCTTCACGCTCGCGCGACCTCGTCTCGTACAACGAGAAGCACAACGAGGCGAACCTCGAGGAGAACCGCGACGGCACCGACGACAACCGCAGCTGGAACTGCGGCGTCGAGGGCCCGACCGACGACCCGGAGATCAACGCGCTGCGCGAGCGGCAGCAGCGGAACTTCCTCGCGACGCTCTTCCTCTCGCAGGGCGTGCCGATGCTGCGTCGCCGGCGACGAGCTCGGCCGCACCCAGGACGGCAACAACAACGCCTACTGCCAGGACAACGAGATCTCGTGGTCGACTGGGACGCTCGACGAGCGCAGCGAGCGGCTGCTCGACTTCACGCAGCGGCTGATCGCGCTCCGGCAGCGAGCATCCGGTCTTCCGGCGCTCGACCTTCCTCGCCGGCGCGCGGCGCGGGGACGCGCTCCCCGACGTCTGGTGGTTCCGGCCCGACGGGCGCAAGATGACGCGGCGCGACTGGGAGCAGGGCGGCTGCGCCGCAGCTCGGCGTCTTCCTGAACGGCGCGGAGCTCGGCGACGCGAGACGCGCAGGGCGAGCCCGATCGTCGACGACTCGTTCCTCATCCTCTTCAACGCCCACCACGAGAGCGTCGACTTCACGCTGCCGCCGCGCCGCTTCGGCGCGCACTGGACGCTCGAGCTCTCGACCGCCGACCCGGACGCGAGCCCGCAGCACGCTTCCACGCGCGCGGCGTCGGTCGACGCTCGAGTCGCGGTCGCTCGTCGTGCTGCGGCGCGCGTCGTGACCGAGCTCCGCGCGACCTACCGGCTCCAGCTCGGCCCGACGCTCACGCTCGCGGACGCGCGCGCGAGCTCGTCCCGTACCTGCGCGAGCTCGGCGTCAGCCACCTCTACCTCTCGCCCGTCCTGCAGGCGCGGCGCGGCTCGACGCACGGCTACGACGTGGTCGACCCGACGCAGGGTCTCGCGACGAGCTCGGCGGCGAGACCGAGTCTGCGCGCGCTCTGCGAGGCCGGCCTCGGGGTCGATCCTCGACGTCGTCCCGAACCACATGGCGGCCGAGCCGACGAGAACCCGTTCTGGCGCGACCCGGAGCTGCGCCGACGTTCTTCGACCTCGATCGAGACGACCGGCCGGCACCGCCGCTTCTTCGACATCGACGAGCTCGCCGGCGTCCGCGTCGAGGATCCCGAGGTCTTCGAGACGACGCACCGCCTCGTGCTCGAGCTCGTCGCGCGAGGGGCTCGTCGACGGCCTGCGGATCGACCACCCCGACGGGCTCGCCGACCCGCGCGGCTACCTCGAGCGGCTGCGCGCCGCCGGCGTGGAGCGCATCTGGGTCGAGAAGATCCTCGAGCCCGGCGAGCCGCTGCGCGACTGGCCGGTCGAGGGAACGACCGGCTACGAGTTCGCGAACGACGTGCAGGCGCTGTTCGTCGACCCTGCCGGCGAGGCGACGCTGACCGAGCTCTCCGGCGAGCCGCGCGCCGTGGGACGAGGTCGCCTTCGAGGCGAAGCTCGAGCAGGCGGCGACGACGTTCGAGCCCGAGGTCGAGCGGCTGCGGCGGCTGCTCGACGCGCCGGACCTCGAGCGCGCGCTCGCCTCGCTGCCGGTCTACCGCACCTACGTCGAGCCGGGAGCGGCCGGGTCGAGGAGGCCGACCGCGAGGCGCTCGCGGCACTGCCGCGACGAGCTGCGCCGCGTCCTGCTGCTCGAGGAGCGCGGCCACGACGAGTTCGTCACGCGCTTCCAGCAGACGACGCGGCCCGGTGATGGCGAAGGGCGTCGAGGACACCGCGTTCTACCGCTACGTCCGGCTGCTCGCGCTGAACGAGGTCGGCGGCGATCCCGGCCGCTTCGGGATCTCCGTCGAGCGAGTTCCACGCGGCGAACCTCGCGCGCGCGCTGCTATCTCCCGCACTGCCTCCTCGCCGGCACGACGCACGACACGAAGCGCAGCGCCGACGTCGCGCGCGCATCGGCGCGCTCGCCGGCGATCGCCGAGCGCTGGGCGCGAGCTCGTCACGCACTGGCACGAGCTCAACGAGCCGCTCCGCAGGGCGGCGCGCCCGACTGGACCGAGGAGCTGCTCGTCTACCAGACGCTCGTCGGCGCGTGGCCGATCGAGCCCGACCGGCTCGACGCCGTACCTCGAGAAGGCGCTCCGCGAGGCGAAGCGGAACACGAGCTGGGTCGAGCCGAACGAGCGCTGGGAGGAGTCGCGTGAAGCGCTTCGCGGCGCGCGCTCTACGACGCACGAGCCGTTCCTCGCCGACTTCGAGCCGCTTCGCCGCGGAGCTCGCCGCGTCGGGCGAGCGCGCCGCCGCTCGGCCAGCTCGTGCTGCGGCTCACCGCGCCCGGCGTGCCCGACATCTACCAGGGCGACGAGTTGCCCTACCTCGCGCTCGTCGATCCCGACAACCGCCGGCCGGTCGACTGGGAGCTGCGCCGCGCGGCGCTCGCGCGACGGCCGACTCGCCGGAAGCTCCGGCTGATCCGGACGCTGCTCGCGCTGCGCGCGCCGCCGGCCCGAGTCGTTCGCAGGCGGCTACGAGCCGCTCGACGCCGGCCGAGCGGACGTGCGCGTACCGGCGGGGCGAGGACGTCGTCGTCGCGGTCGCGGTGCGCGGCGGCGAGCCGGAGTTCGAGCTACCGACGGGCGCGTGGAGCGAAGTCCTGCAAACCAGCGGCGCGCGCGTCTTCGAGCGAACGCTCTAGAGCGTTACGACCGAGCGCTCCTCGTGCGAGCGCAACGCGGCGGTGAAGAGGCGGTGCGACGCCGCCGCCTCCTCGGGCGTGGCGCAGTAGAACGGCTGCCGCATCCCGTCGCGGCCGTGGGCGAGCTCGTCGAGGAACGCCGCCCACATCTGCAGGATCGCGTCGGAGAAGCCGAACTCGAAGATCGCGCCCGGTGATCGTCGGGTAGGCCGACTCGGAGCCGAGGTCGACGACGCGCCACTCCTGCGCGCCGCCCGGCGTCGTAGCTCCATTCGCCGCAGCGTCTTCGGCAGCTTCGTCGTGTAGGCGATCGAGCCCTCGGTGCCGTCGACCTCGATCGTCCACGTGTTCGTCTCGCCGGGGGCGATCCGCTTCGTCTCGATCCGCAGCGGGAACGCGTGCCCGTCGTCCTCGGCCTCGCAGAGCAGCACCGCGTTGTCCCACGTGTCGCACGGGACGGGCTCGCCGTCCGGGCCCGGGCCGCTCGGTGACGATGTTGGAGAGGATCGCGCGCACGTTGCGCGGCACCCAGCCCGCGCGCAGCGGCAGGTGGAGCGCGTGCATGCCGAGGTCGCCCATGCAGCCGTACTCGCCGTTCGAGCGCGGCGATGCGCTTCCAGTTGATCGGCTTGCGCGGGTCGAGGTCGCTCGAGTGCAGGAACTGCGAGCGCACCTCGAGCACGCGGCCGAAGCGGCCGCTCGGCGATCCAGCGGGCGACCGCCTGGCCGCCCGGGATAGAACGGCAGCTCCGACGAGCAGCGGACGAGCAGCTCGGGCTGGCGCGCGATCGCGCGCGTTGATCGCCTCGTTCGCCGCCAGGTCGATGCCGAACGGCTTCTCGCCGAGCAGGTGCTTGCCCGCCTCGAGCGACGGCGACGTAGATCTCCTCGTGCAGGTGGTGCGGCACGGCGCAGTAGACGACTTCGACGTCGTCGTCGGCGAGCAGCTCGCGGTAGTCGGTCGACGAGCCGCGGCGCCGGGTCGAGCCGCTCGTACCAGCGCGAGCACCTCCGGGCTGGCGTCGCAGACGCGCGACGAGCTCGCGGCCGGACGCCGATGTCGGCGAGGTGCATCCAGCGCGCGGCGGCGCTCGCGAACTCGCGGCCCATCAGCCCGCCGCCGATTCCGAGCGCCGACGCCGGACGACGCCGCGTCGTCAGCCGTGGCACGATCGCCATCAGCCGCCGCGTCATCCCCGCGGGATCGCGGGTGCTGGATGACGTTGCGGCCGTAGACGATCCCCGCGGCGCCGTGGCGCGATCACCTCGCGCGTGCGCTCGCAGGATCTCGTCGTCGGACGCGCGGCCGCCGCCGCGCACGAGCACGCGGCCGCGGCGCCGACGCCTCGATCACGCGCGGGTAGTCGGCGAGGTCGTCGGTCGGGTCGGCCTTGATCACGTCGGCGCCGAGCTCGACCGCCTGGCGCACGAGCGGCACGATCTTCTCCGGGTCGCCGTCCGACCCCGTAGCCGCGCTCGCCCGGCTTGAAGACGAGCGGCTCGACCATCAGCGGCATGCCGACCGGCTCGCACGCCGCGCTTCAGCGCCGACGACGTTGCGGACGCACTGGCGGCAGCAGCTCCGGCTCGCCCGGGAGCTGGAGCAGGTTGACGCACGACGCAGGCGGCGTCGAGCGACGAGCGCCTGCTCGACGGCGTCGCTCGATGAGCTCGCTGAAGAGATGCGCCGGGAGCTCGGGGCCGTAGACGTTCGCGACGTCGGTGCGCAGCACGAGCGCCGGCTTCGGGCCCGGGCGATCCTGCAGCAGCGGCGCCTGGCCGAGGGAGAGCTGGATCGCGTCCGGCGCCGGCCTCGACGAGCGTCGCGATCGTGCTGCTCCATGTTCTCGATCCCGGCGAGGAACGAGCGCTCGCCGAAGAAGCCGTGGTCGACCGCGACGTCGAAGCAGCGGCCGTCGGCGGCGAAGAGGCGATTCAGCCGCGCCGTCATGCCGCCCCCGCGAGCTCGAGCGTCTGCGCCAGGTCGCCGACGCCCTCGAACGCGCCGACTGCCGTCGTCGCAAGCGCGCCCGCCGCGTTCGCGAAGCGCGCGCAGCGCTCGGTCGGCCAGCCCGCGAGCCGGCCGTAGAGGAAGCCGGCGGTGAACGCGTCGCCCGCGCCGGTGCCGTCGACGGCGTCGACCGCATTCCCTTCGACATGTCCCTCGAAGTCGTCGGCGGACACATGGCAGCCGTCCGGGCCGAGCGTCACGGCCGCAATCCCCGCGCCGAGCTCGTGGAGCGCACGGGCGGCAGCCGCAGGTTCGGTTTCGCCCGTGATCCCCACGGCCTCCGCGATCCCGGGCGTGACGAGGTCGCAATGCGGCAGCGAGGCGAGCACGCGCGACCAGCGCCCGCTTGCGTCGAACACGGTGTCGAGCGAAGTGTGCAGCCCGCGCCTGCGAGCCTCGGCCAGGATCGCCGCGGTCGGCTCGCCGTCGAGCTCCTCGAGCACGAGCGCCCCCGCAATGTGGAGGGCACGGCCGCGAAAAGGCGCGTCACCGAACTCACCGGCGTGCACGGCGCCGTTGGCGCCGACCGTGTGCAGGAACGTTCGCTCTCCCTTCGAGTCGACGAGCACGACGCTGGCGGACGTGGGCACGCCGGGGTCCTGCACGATCCCGGACCCGTCGACACCGCGTGCCGCGACGACACGCACGAGGAAGTCGCCGAACGCATCCACGCCCGTCTTGCCGAGCACGGTGGAGCGAAGGCCGAGCCGCGCAAGCACGCTCGAGGTGCTGACGGCGCAGCCGCCGGCACGCAAGCACGATCGAGTCGGCAAGCGTGAGCGTCCCGGACTGAGGCTGCGCATCGATTGGGCGCACGATCACGTCGGCTACGACGATCCCGAGGCAGACAATGTCGACCTGCGCCACCCCGCCGACAATACGTGCTTTGTTGGGCGCGGCTGAGGCAGCTCAGGCGAAAAGCGCCCGAGCGTTCGCCCCGACAGCGGCGAGCTCGGGGCTGACCTGCACCACATCCCCAATCACGAGCAATGCAGGGGAGACGAGTCCGTCGATGAGCGTCTCGATGTTGTTCAGCGTTGCGGTCACCGACTGACCGTCAGGGCGAGTGCCGTTCGAGACAACTGCAGCCGGCGTCTGCGGGTCCTTGCCCGCTGCCAGTAACCCCGCCACGATCTCCGGCAGGTGGTTCAGTCCCATGAAGACGACCAGCGTCCCCGGCGTCTTTGCCAGGTGGTCGTAGTCGAGCTCCTCGCCCGAGGCTGAGTGGCCGGACACCAGCGTCACCTGCGCCGAAACGCCCCGATGCGTGATCGGGATCCCCGCCGACGCCGGCACGGCCGACATCGCTGACACGCCCGGCACCACCTCGAACGGCACATCGGCCTCCGCCAGCGCCAACGCTTCCTCGCCGCCACGACCGAAGACGAATGGATCGCCGCCCTTCAGCCGCACGACTTCGAGCCCGCGCTCGCCCAGCTCAACCAAGAGCTTGTTGATCTCCGACTGCTTCAGCTTCGCGCGCGGGATCAGCAGCGCATCGTCCGGCGCTTCGGCCACGAGCTCCGGCGCCACGAGCACGTCGTACACCAACGCTTCGCACGAGCGCACCAGGTCGAGCCCCTTCGCGGTGATCAGCCCCGGGTCGCCCGGGCCTGCGCCAACCAAGTACACCGTCACGACAGCCGCTCCCGCACGATCTCCTCGAAATAGTCGCGCCGCTCCTCGTAGTTCTTGAAGCGCGCCTTGATCTCGGGCCGCATCGCGCGCAGCTCCTCCGCGAGCTCTGCATGCTCCGGCCGGATCAACGCCGCGATCTGCGAGCGCAGCCGCTTCGCAAGCGCCGGCGACGCACCGCCCGTCGAAACAGCCACCGCAATCGGTCCCTCACGATGCACCGCCGGCAGGATGAAGTTACACAGCTCCGGCACGTCGGCGACGTTGCACAGCATCCCGCGCTTCTCCGCATCGCGGAAAACGCGCTCGTTCACCTTCCGGTCGTCCGTCGCTGCGATCACGACGAACGCGCCCCGCAGGACGCGCCGCCGATACCGTCGCGCCGCCACCTGCTCGACGACCGCGCCGCACGCCTCGAGCCCCGCGACCTTCTCGGCCGCCATCGCGCCGTCACCGACCACGACGCACCGACGCCCCTCGACGTCGACACACGCCATGTAGAAGTTCTTAGTCACTCGGCATCGCTGCGGAAGGACGGGCCTGTCCACGCCTTCGACGATCCCCTTCTCCTCGGCGTACTCGGTGACGAGCTTGTTGACCGCGTCCTTGTCGGGAAACGCGTAGTTGATCTTCACGAACGGCTGCCAGTCGTCCGGGATCGCGTCCTCCGGCAGGATCGCCTCGACCGGGCACTCCGGCTCACACGCACCGCAGTCGATGCACTCCTCCGCGTCGATCACGAGCATCCGGTCGACCTCATGGATGCAGTCGACGGGACAGACGCTCTGGCACGAGATGTCCTTCACGTCGATGCACGCCTCGCCGATGATGTACGTCACTTTCTTGCCCCTCCTAAGTTCCGATTGACGCTACGCGCGCGCCCGCTTTGCCGAGCCGCAGCGCGATCTCGAAGTCCTCCGTCGAGACCGTTACACCGTACTCACCGGGACCGACCACGGAAACCGAGATCTTCTCGATCGTCCGCCCCTCGAGCGCGCTCAGCGCCTCGTTCAGCTCGCGCGTCGTCTCGGCCAGTTCCTTCCCCAACGGCAGCCGCCGGAACAACCCCAACGCGGCCTGCTCGCCCTCGGGCCCGTAGACCGCGCGCACGCGGCCCGTCGACAGGCCGAGCTCCAGGAGCTCGGCCAGCGCGTCGGCGTCGGCGCCGTCGACCTCACCGTCGTCGATCGCCGCCACCACATCGGCCAGCTTCAACCGCCGGCCCTCATCGACCACCATCGCCAGGACCGCCTGCGCCTCCGCGCGCGCGACCTCGGCTGCCTCGCCGGAGACCCTAGGCATGCGCCTTGTCGCCAAGCAGGGCGTGCAGCTCGTGCTCGAGCCCGCCGCTCTCGATCGAGCAGTGGATCCCGCACTCCTTCGGCGCGTTCGACTCCCACCACCAGCGCCCCGCACGCGACGGCTCGTCGGGCTTCGTCGCACGCGTGCACGGCGCACAGCCGATCGACTTGTAGCCCTTGTCGTACAGCGAGTGGTACGGCACGTCGCGCTCGCGCACGTAGTCCCACACCTCGTCCTCGGTCCACTCGGCGAGCGGGTTCAGCTTGATCACCGCGCCGTGGTCGTGGTCGATCTCGATCTTGCGGATGTTCGTGCGGCTCGCCCACTGGTCGCGGCGCAGGCCCGTGACCCACGCGTCGAGCGAATGCAGATGCTTCGTCAGCGGCCGCACCTTGCGCACGTTGCAGCAGAGGAGGCTGCAGGTCGACCGACGTCTTGAACAGATCGACGCCGTGCTTGCCGGTCATGCCTTCGATCTCGTCAGGGGAGGGCTGAACGAGCTCGAGGTTGAGGCCGGGATAGCGATCGCGCAGGCGATCGGCCAGCTCGAACGTCTCGGCCGGGAGGCGGCCGGTGTCAACCGAAAAGACCTTGATCTCGGGATCGATCTCGTAGGCCATGTCGATCAGCGCGACGCTGTCGGTCTGGAACGACGTCGAGATCGCGATTCCCTGCCCGAATTCCTTGATGCCCCACTCGATCAGAGCCTGCGGTTCCTGTCCCTCGAACTCGATCGAAAGCTCACCCGCTTCGAGCTCGTCCATCAATTCATAGGTACTCATTCCTCCGCCTCCTCCCGTTGGCGTTTCTTTGCCGGTTCGAGCCCTGCGAGCTCGCCCAGTTCTTCATCAGTCGCACGCCGCGTGAACGCGACGAACCCTTCGCCGTCCTGGCGCTTGTCGAGCCAGCCCGCGACGAGACCGTGCACCGCGGCGTCGAGCTCGTCGGTGGGCACGCGCCGAAAGAGCGGCGTGCCGACCTGCGGCGCCGGGCCGAGCGAGCCGCGCACGAAGATGTCGTAGGCCTGCCGGCGCACGCCGCCCTCGTCGCGCGAGGTCGTGCCCTGGAAGCCGAGATCGCCGACCCAGTGCTGCGCACACGCATGCGGGCAGCCGTCGAGGTGCAGCCGCAGCTCCGCGATCTGCGTGCCGAAGCGCTCCTCGAGCTTCTCGATCAGGCCGTCGAGCCGCGTCTTCGTCTCGGCGACCGAGAAGTTGCAGTGCGGCTCGCCCGTGCACGCGATCGAGTTGCCGCGGATCGGGTTGATCTCGAGCGAGAAGCCGATCTCCTCGAGCTTCGCGATCGCCTCGGGCACCTTGTCGTTCGGAACGCCGGTGACGATGAAGTTCTGCTGGCGCGTCAGGCGGATGTCGCCGCCGTAGCTCTCCGCCAGATCGGCGATCGCGATCATCTGGTCGCCGGAGATCAGGCCGAGGTGCACCGGGACGCCGATGTAGCGACAGCCCGTCCTGCTTCTGCGCGTGCACGCCCATGTGATGTGACGGCTCGACGTCGATCGACGCGAGCTTGTAGTCCTCGAGCTTGCGGCCGAGCTTCGTCTCGACGCGCTCGCGGATTCCCTCGGGGCCGATGTCGTCGACCATGAACTTGAGGCGCGCCTTCACGCGCGAGACGCGGTACTTCAGATCCTCCGACCACACGCTCGTGATCGCGCCGAGGATCTCGTTCGCCTGCTCCTTCGGAACGAAGATGCCCATGTCGCGCGCGATCCGCGGCACCGAGGCGAGGCCGCCGCCGACGATCACGCCGAAGCCCTCGCGGCCATCGTCGTGCACGGTGCCGATCAGCGAGATGCAGTTGATCTCCGGCGCGTTGCAGCGATCGGCGCACGCGGAGATCGAGTACTTGTGCTTGCGCGGCAGGTTCGCCCAGTCGGGGTTGCCGTAGAAGAGGTCGGCGGCGCCGTGGACGACGGGCGACGCGTCGAAGAGCTCGTCGGCCGCGATTCCCTGCACGGGGCAGCCGGTGATGTTGCGCACCGTGTCGCCGCAGCCGCCGGCGGTCGTGACGCCCGCGGCGTCGAGATGCGCGAAGACGTCGGGCAGCTTCGTCAGGTCGAGCCAGTGCAGCTGGATGTTCTGGCGGGTGGAGAGCTCGCCGTCGCCCTTGCCGTAGAGGTTCGACACCTCGCCGACCGCGCGCAGGTCGCCGGGGGAGATCTGCCCCGCCGGCACCTTGATCCGCAGCATGAACGTGCCGATCTTCGGCTTGTCGTGGTAGAGGCCCCACCACTGCAGGCGGACCATGTCTTCCTCGGCGACGGCCTCGTAGCCCTGCGCGATCAGCGCGGGCAGCTCGTCGCGAATGCCGAGCGGCGCCTTGTCGCGCTTGATCCGCTCGACCGGGTTGCGCTTGTAGACGAGCTCCCAGTCGGGAGGTGGCTTTTCTCCGCGACTGCCATACGGCCCGCATACTACAAAAAGTAAAGTCTTGAGGGGGAATGCGCCCAAAGTCACTATCCGAAGTGCAGTAACGAAGCTATCCAAAATGCAGTAATGGAGCTATTTCAACCAGTCTTATCCGCGGTAAGGCGCTCCGTGGCCCCGATGAAGGTTCTCGTCCGCGAGGAGATCGCCCCGGCCGGCGTAGCCCTGCTCCGGAGCCGTTTTGAGGTCGACGAGGACTCGCGACTCCGACCTCGCCTCGATCATCGGCAACTACGACGCGATCGTGATCCGCTCGGCCACGAAGCTCACCGCCGACCTGATCGCCAAGGGCACGAACCTGAAGGTGATCGGCCGGGCCGGGGTGGGGGTGGACAACGTCGACGTCGATGCGGCCACCCGCCAGGGGATCGTGGTCGCGAACGCGCCCGAGTCGAACGTCGTCTCGGCGGCCGAGCACACGGTCGGCCTCCTGGTTGCACTCGCGCGCAACATCCCGCAGGCACACGCGGCGCTCGTCGCCGGGCGGTGGGAGCGCGCGGAGTGGGGCGGGGTCGAGCTCGCCGAGAAGACGCTCGGCATCCTCGGCTTCGGCCGGATCGGCCAGCAGGTGGCGCGCCGCGGCGTCGGCCTGCAGATGCGCGTCGTCGCCTACGACCCCTTCGTCTCCGCCGACCGCTTCCGTGAGCTCGGCGTCGAGCAGGACACGCTGGAGGGCGTGCTCTCGCGCGCCGACTTCCTCACCTTGCATCTGCCGGCGAACGACGACACGCGCGGCGTGGTCGACGCCACCTCGATCGCGAAGATGAAGGACGGCGTGCGGATCATCAACGCCGCGCGCGGCGATCTGGTCGACGAGGGCGCGCTCGTCGCGGCGCTCGAGTCGGGCAAGGTTGCCGGCGCCGCGCTCGACGTCTTCCCGCAGGAGCCCTACGACGGCCCCTTGCTCGGCGCGCCGAACCTGATCGTCACCCCGCACCTCGCCGCCTCCACCGACGAGGCGCAGGATCGCGCCGGCGTGATCGTCGCCGAGCAGGTCGTGGCGGCGCTCGACGGCGGCCTCGTCTCGAACGCGGTCAACATCCCCTCCGTGAACGCAGAAGACCTCGAAGTGCTCGGGCCGTTCGTGCCGCTGGCGGCGTCGCTCGGCCGGCTCGCGCTCGAGCTTGCGCGCGGCGAGGTGGCGCGCATCGGCCTCGAGTACTACGGCGATCTCGCCGAGTACGACACGCGGCTGCTCACGGTCGCCGCGCTGAACGGCGCCTTCCGCGGCCGCGTCGACCAGCCCGTCAACTACGTGAACGCGCCGCACATCGCTGCCGAGCGCGGGATCGAGGTGGTCGAGGAGCGGCGGCGCACCTCACGCGACTTCACCAACCTGATCGCGGTCAGCGCCGGCGAGGTGCGCGTCGCGGGCACGACGATCGGGAACTCCCACCAGCAGTGGCTCGTGTCGGCGTTCGGATTCGAGGTCGAGATCGAGCTCGCGCCGCGGATGATCTTCCTCACCTACGACGACGTGCCGGGCGTGATCGGCCGAGTCGGCACGCTGCTCGGCGAGGCGAAGGTGAACATCGCGAACATGGCGGTGTCGCGGAACCGCGAGCGCGGGAAGGCGCTGATGGCGCTCTCGATCGACACCCCCGCAGAGCCCGAGCTGATCGAACGGCTGCGCCAGGGCGTCGACGACGCCTATCTCGTGACTGCCTAGGCACGGGCATCCCTCGAACGAGGGAGTTGACTTTCGTAAACAAGAGTTCCATGCTGAGACCCGGGTGGCGGGCGGGGGAAATACGTCGGGGTGTGCGTGGCAGCGGCAACCGCGCTCGTCCTGGCCGGGACGGCCTCCGCCGTCAGGGGGCAACTACGTCTTCGACGGCGGCACGGCCTACGAGCAGCAGCAGGTGCGCCAGGCGCTGGCGGCGAGCTCGTTCAACTGGAGCGTGATCCCGGGCACGATCACGGTTCACATCACCCCGGACTTCACGAGCGAGGCGATTCCGGGGGCGATCTTTCTCGACCCGGAACTGCTCGACTCGGGCGAGTTCGCGTGGGGGGTCGTCCAGCACGAGTACGCCCACGAGGTCGACTTCGCGCTCTTCGACGACGCAACGCACGCCGCGCTCACAACTCAGCTCGGCGCGACCGCCTGGTGTTACGGCAACGCGCCGACGCTTGCTGCACAGCGAGTACGGCTGCGAGCGCTTCGCCTCGACGCTCGCCTGGGCCTACTGGCAGTCGCCCGAGAATTGCATGCAACCGTCCGAGGTCGCAGGCGGAGAGTCGGCAGCGATGGCACCCGCTGCGTTCCGCGCGCTGATGACGCGGCTGCTCGGCGTCGATCCGACCGACAGGCGGATGTACGCCAGGCGCTACGCGCCGCGGCTCAGGCGATAGCGATCAGACGTACGTCCGTTTGAGCACCGATCGGGCGAGCTTGTCGGCGCGCGGCGGTAGCGCTCGGCCGCGATGCTCGAGCACGAGCCGCGCGAGCGCATCGGCGGGATCGTCGTCGCCGGTCTCGAGCCAGTAGGCCGACACGTCGAGCTTCTGCGCCAACGAGCGCAGCGCTTTCGCGCTCGGGTGTCGGCCACCCTGCTCGATCCTGCTGACGTGGCTCGCCGAGACGCCTTTGCAGGCAACTTGCGCGGAGACTGAGCCCGAGCTCCAGTCGCCGCTCGCGAACGCGTTTTCCAATTGTCGCCATCGTGGCGCTCCAACGTACTCCGGAAATCGTTGCCCCGAGTCGAAACAGGCTATTTCCTTGTCAACGCGGAGACGCCGCGGCCCCGAAGGGCCGCGGCGCCCGTTCGATCCTTACGGAGTTGCGATCTTCCAGAGACCGCGGCCGTGGGTTGCGGCGAGGATGTAGCTCGCCGTCGAGCCATGCGCCGAGATCAGCTGCAGGTCGTTGACCGGGGCGTCTGGCAGGTTCGAGCCGAGACGCGTCCAGGTGCCGCCGTGCAGGCCGGACGAGACCATCACGCCGACGTCGCTCGCGACGACGAGCTTGCCGCTCGGGGTGATCACGAGGTCGTCGCCGGGGATGTCGGGCAGGTTGCCGCTGATATCGGTCCAGCTCGTCCCGCCGTTGCTCGACTCGAAGACGTGACCCTCGCCCGCGGAGAAGGTCCCCGTCCAGCGCCGGGAGAAGCCGCTGAAGACCGCGTAGACATGGTTCGTGTTGGTCGGGTCGATCGTCAGGCCGTAGATGAAGCGGTTCGGGAACGTTCCGTCGGTCGGCAGCGTCAGCTGGTGCACCGTGCCGCCGGCGTTCGTCAGGATCCCGCGCGCGAACCCGGCCGAGTTGCAGGGCCCGCACCAGGCGGCGTACCAGGTGCCGTTTGCGATCGTGATCTGCGTGACCGAGTGGCCCGCACCGGAGTCGCCGACGATCTTCCAGTCACATGCCGACGAACTGCACGTCGTGTTCCAGCCCTTGCCCTGGTTGTCCCACACGAACTCGCCGCCCGCAACCCAGTGCGCCGGGTTGCTCGGGTCGGCTTCGAACGGCGCCGTGAACCGCGGCAGCGGATCGCACGGGCTCGGCGTGTAGGTGAACGCGAAGCACGACGGCGAGATCTCGCGGAAGGCGTTCGATCCGGGTGAGCCGTCCGAGACGCCGCCGTTCGTGGTCAGCGCCATGTCGAGGTCGATGTACTCGTTGACGGCGTGTCAGCCGTTCGTGTGGTCGACGAGCGTGTCGCCGCCGTCGCCGCCGAACGGCGAGACCATCGTCGACGCGCCCGGCAGGAGCAGCGACTCGCCGTTGTCCTGCAGGCCGCCCCAGCAGCGCGTCGCCGCCCGGACACGGGGCCCGCGTCGGCGTAGTAGTACTGGAGCGTGTTGAGGCCGTCGTTCAGCTGCCGCGAACGGTCGACGGCTCGAGTCCAGGCCGCGGCGTGTAGACGCCGCCGTCGTTGCCGACGTAGACCTTCCCGTTCGCGATCGCGACCGCGTGCTGGTCGGGATGCGTCGTCGGCGGGCAGCTGTCGAGGCCGTTCGCCGAGCAGGCAGGCCGAAGTTCCAGTACGGCCCGACTGCGTTCCAGGTGGCGCCGCCGTTCGTCGATCTCGAAGACCTCTTCGAGCCCGAGGAAGACGTGGTTCGCGTTCGCGGGGTCGACGGCGAGGAACTGGTTGTACCAGGCCTGCACGCCCGGGTGGTAACCGAGACCGGCCTTGAGCGCGGAGCCGGCGTTGGCGAGGTTGCGCCACTCGGCGACCTTGTTCCACGGCCGGCGAAGCTGCCGTCGGACTCGTAGACCCCCTGCAGCTCCGTGCCGCCGGAGTCCTGTGACGGTGGTTGAACATCGAGGCCGACTGGACGAGCGCGTAGACCTTCGTGCCATTCGCCGACCACGCGATCGACACCCGGCCGAGTCTTGTCGTTGATGGCGCCGCTGACCGCGACCGGCGCGAACGTCTGGCCGCCGTCGGTCGACTCGAAGAACCCGTTGCAGTTCGAGCCCGCACGCCAGCCGACGACTGCGTCGACGACGCTGCCGTCCGTGCCGGGCTTCACCGCGACGTCGCTGACGAACGCGCTCGACGAGCCGCCGGACTGCGAGCAGGTCGCCGGCAAGCCCGACGCCCGCGGCGAGAACCGGCGTCCACGCGCCACTCGTGTCGTCGCCGAATGCCGGAACAGCCCGCGGCTCGTCGCCGCGAGCACGAAACCGTTGTCGAAGACGAGCCGGCCGATCGTGTGGTTGTTCAGCTCGTCACCGCCGACGCGCGCGAAGGTGGCGCCGCCGTCGGCCGAGTAGAGGACGCCGATTCCGGCGTACGAGTCGGAGCTCGTGTTCGCCTCGCCGGTACCGACCCAGAGGCCGTGACTCGGGTCGACGGCAGCGCGCCGATCGAGAGCGTCGGCGCGTCGTCGGTCAGCGGCTGCCAGGCGCCGGTGCCGGTCTTCTTCCAGACGCCGCCGTCGGCCGCGCCTGCGTAGAGCGTTGGCCCGTCGACGGCGAGCGCGGTCATCCGGCCGGCGACGCGCCCTGCGCCGCCGCCCGAGTTCGACCACACCGGATCGCGGTAGCTGTGCGCGTCGCTGTCGTACGGGACGGTCGTGATCTCGCTCCAGGTCCCGGGCGTGACCGCCAGGTTCTTGTAGGCGGCGTACGCCGCGAACGCACCGGCGTCGACCGTGTCGGCCGGCGCGGTGCGGGCCTCGGCGTACTGGTTCGCCGGCTCGAGGACGTCGAAGCTGCCCTCCGCGTCCTTTGAAGCGTGCGTTCCGCGGACTTGCTGTTCGGCGAAGCTTCCGGCGAGCACGGACGTCGCCGTGAAGACGAACGCCGTGGCTGCGAGCGCCATGAACGCGAACATGCGAAAACGCCTCTTGGTTGATGCCTGCATGCGGTTACCCCCCGTTCGTGTACACGTAGATCGAGCGACCGTAACACGCTCCATATGCTTTTCAAAGCACTCCACCGTCGGGAATCCGGAACCGGATCCCGGTCAGTTTGTAAAGGTTTTCCCCGGTGTGACTGACCTGGGCCGCTGCGGCGTATAACGAGTGTGATGGGATTCCGCGTACGCGCCGTCGCTGCGGCGCTGGCGGCTCTGGCAGCCGCCGCGTCTGCGCAAGCGGCGCCCACAAACGGCCTCGCAGCAAAGGGCCTCGTCGCGTTCAACTCCTGTCCGGCGCTCCTCAACTACGCGAAGAGTCACGCCGCGCCGTATGTCGGCCCCTACGGGTTCGGCGCGCAGACCGGCATCGGCATCAAGGGACTCACCCCGGCCGCACCGGGCGCCGTCATGCCGGTTACCGGCGCGGCCGCTGCAAGCTCGGCCGCCAAGGACAGCGTCGGCTCGCCGCAACAGGGCGTCGACTACTCCGGCACGAACATCCAGGAGGCGGGCGTCGACGAGCCCGACATGGTGAAGACGAACGGCGACACGCTGTTCACCGTCAACGGCAACCAGCTCGAGGCCGTCGATGTCACCGGCCACACGCCGAAGCTGCTCGACACGCTGCAGCTCACAAACGGCGGCTGGAGCCAGCAGCTCCTTCTGTCCGGCACGCACCTGCTCGTGCTCTCGCGCGGCGGCTACTGGATCGAGCCGATGCCGGCGATGACCGCGCGGATGATCGCGCCGTACCAGTCGAACTCGGTGATCACGGAGATCGACGTCTCCGACCCGTCGTCGATGCAGGTGATGAAGACGCTGACGCTCGACGGCTCCTACGTCGATGCGCGCCAGGTGGGCAGCACCATCCGCATCGTCACCTCCTCGCCGATGCCGATCGCGCTGCCGACCGTGACGCCGTCCGGAACGCTCTCCGCGACCGCCGCCAAGGCGAAGAACACCACGGTGCTCAAGCACTCGCGGGTTTCGTCCTGGATTCCGACGTACCGCCTCGGCAAGCAGCAACCGCACGCGGTCGTTCAGTGCCGCGACGTGCTCCGGCCCGTTGGCTTCTCGGGGCTCGGGTTGCTGACCGTGCTGACGATCGACCTCTCGAAGGGGCTCGACCCGGTCGACTCGACGGCCGTGATGACGGACGGACGGATCGTCTACGCGTCACCGACCACGCTCTACGTCGCGACCGAGCGGTGGTCGTACCGGCCGCTGCCGGACACGCCGACGATCGAGCCGCAGAGCAGCAACGTGCAGACGCAGATCAGCGCGTTCGACATCTCCAACCCGCTGAAGACGAACTACCTCGGCAGCGGCACCGTGCCGGGCTACCTGCTGAACCAGTGGGCGCTGTCGGAGTTCCAGGGCGTCCTCCGCGTCGTCTCCACCGACTCGCCCGCCTGGTGGGGCGACGGCGGCACGAGCACCAGCCAGTCGTACCTGACGACGCTGCGCGCGAACAACGGCGCGCTGACGCAGGTCGGCCAGGTCGGAGGGCTCGGGCAGGGCGAGCGCGTCTACGCCGTGCGCTTCATCGGCAACGACGCCTATGTCGTCACGTTCCATCAGGTCGATCCGCTGTACACGCTCGACCTCTCCGACCCGGCGCACCCGCAGGTGCTCGGCGAGCTGACGATCCCCGGCTACTCGGCCTATCTGCATCCGATCGGCGACAACCTCTTGCTCGGGATCGGCCAGGACGTCGGCGCGAACAACGAGCCGACCGGCACGCAGGTCTCGCTCTTCGACGTGTCCGACCTGAAGAATCCGACGCGACTCTTCCACTACTCGCTCGGCACCGGCTGGTCGGCGGCCGAGTCCGACCACCACGCATTCCTCTACTGGCCGGCGACGAATCTCGTCGTCGTCCCGTTCGGCCAGCAGGCCGTCGGCATGAAGGTCGCCCGTGCGAGCGGCATCACCGAGCTCGGCCGGATCGTGCAGACCGATTCGAACGCGTCGTACCTGCCGCAGATCGAGCGGGCGCTCGTCGTGCGCGACACGGTGCTGACCGTCTCGAGCGCCGGCGTCAAGTCGAACAGCCTTTCGACGTTCGCCAACCTCGGTTGGGCGGCGTTCCCGGCGCCGACACCCACGCCGGTGCCGATTTCTCCTGTCCCGAAGATCGGGATGGGGGCGGCAACTCCCGCCACCAAGCCCTAGCCCTCCGAGTCCCGGGACCCGCATTTCGTATTCGCGTGCGACCCTGTTAGGGTCGCGCCATCACCTCCTGGTGGGCAGGAGGCACGAAGGGAGGTAGGGGGTCATGTGGGGTTCTCGGTCCTTCGCGGCACGCGGTCTGCTTGTGCTTGCGCTGCTCACGATCGGCGGCGCATCGGTATGGCCGGCAGGTGCGGACTCGACGTCGAATCTCGCCGAAACGTTTATCGCGAACGGCCCAGCGCCGATCGACACCGGCAACACCGGCGCGATCCATGCGGTGATCGTCGACCCGACCGATCCGAACACGGTCTGGATCGGCGCCGAGAACGGCGGCATCTGGAAGACCACGAACTTCCATCCGGAAGCTCCGTTGCTCGCCCCGACGTGGACGCCGCTCACCGATTCGCAGCCGAGCCTCGCGATCGGCGCGCTCGCGTTCGACCCGACCGACCCGACCTACCAGACCGTCGTCGCAGGCACCGGCGCCCGGTTCTCGCCGCACGGGATCAGCACCGCTTCCGTCCTGACCGGGCTGATGAAGACCGACGATGGTGGCGCCCACTGGACGTTGCTCGGGACGCGACCTCGCGCAACAGAAGATCTCGGGCGTCGCGCCACGTGGCGACGACATCGTCGTCACGACTGAGGACACAGGGGGTGGGGTCTAGCGGAGTACCGACGGCGGCGCGACCTTCACGCGCTTGTCCGGCGGCGTGCTGCCCGACGGGTCGTCGACAACCATCGCCGGCGACACCGCTCATCCAGATCGGATCTACGTCGCGATTCTCGGAGCGGGTGGCGGCGTCTTCCGCAGCGATACCAAGGGAGCTGACCTGGACCGCGGAAGGGTCGGGCGCGCTCAAGACCGCCGCCGCGAGCGCCCTGAAGCTCACCCTGTCGACGACGAGCTACCCGAGCGGTGCGACGGTCGTCCTCCTCGGCGTCGTCGACAGCACCGGCGCGCTGATCACCATCTTTCGCTCGCCCGACAGCGGCGACTCCTGGACCGAGTTCGCCGCTCCGCCCGCCGCTCCGCTCAATCTGACGCGGACCGGGCTCGTCTCCGACCCGACAACGCCGTCCTTCTTCTACGTCGCGGGTGACGAGGGGCCGGTGTTCCGCTGTCCTGCCGACGACGTCACCGGTAACACCTGCGTGGACACCACCGGGGACGGCAGTGCAAGCGACACCGAACCGCATCCCGATGCCTGGCAGCTCGCGTTCGACGGCTCCGACACCCTGCTCTACGCCGATGACGGAGGGCTGTGGGAGCGCACGAACGCCCGCGACGAAGGCGGTCTCGGCGATTGGTATCCCCGCAACGGCAGCATGGCGGTGACCGAGCCTGTGTCGTGCGGCTGGGACCATCGCGCGTCCGTTGCGTTGTGCGGCCTGACCGACAACGGCGTGGTGATGCAGCAGAACCCGGGTGATTCGGTGTGGACGGACATCCTCGGTGCTGACGGGGGCGTGGTCGCAGTATCGGATGCGGTCACCACGTGTCCGTTTGCGCCGTTCGGATCGTGCTCGACGCGCTACTACAGCAGCCAGATGCTCGGGAACCTCACGCGTGCCACCTGCGATGCGAACAACACCTGCGTCACGGTAAGACCAGCGTTGTTGCGGCCGGGTGGCGACTCCCTCGGGTGCACCTCGCTGGTCGATCCGAATTCGTGCACCGACCCGGGCATCACCTTCGACACGCCGATCAACGCCGACCGATTCGACGGCCAGCGCCTCGTGATCGGCACCGGCACCGTCTACGAATCGACCGACGGTGGCGAGCACCTGATGACGCTCAGCGGCTTCGCCGGCACGGCAAAGCGGGCGATCGTCTACGGAGGGCGCGTCGGCGGCAACCAGAACACCGACCTGCTCTACGTCGGCAGCGATCAGGGCCTCTTCGTGCGCACGGGAGGGGGTGCAGGCAGCCCGCTGACGAAGTCCGCCTACGACGTCAGCACAATGGGCGAGCCCAACCGGATCGTGCTCAACCCGAACGACGGGACTGACGCGTGGGTGGTCACGAACACAAGGCAGGTGTGGCATACACCGGATGCGGGCGCCACGTGGGACGAGATCACCGGCGACCTGCTGACGGGCGGGCCAGGCGCTCGCTCGCTCCTGTCGGTCGCCTACATCCCGAACGGCGCCTCGTCGATCATCGCCGTCGGCGGTCCCGACGGGGTCTATGTGACCGACACGAACCCACACGTCCTCGGGCACTGGTCGAAGCTCACCGGCGCGCTGCCGAATGCTCCCGTCGTTGATCTCAGGTACGACGGCACCGACGACGTCCTACTGATCGCGACGTCCGGCCGCTCGACCTGGCTGATCCGGAACGCGAGCAGCATGACGCTTCCGCCCGTGCTCGATGCGAGCGCGAGTGATACGACCGGCGACTTCAACGACTCGACGACGTTGAGGGCGAGCCTCAAGGACGGCAACGACGGCAGCGCGATCATCGGCGCGCCGATTCACTTCACGCTCGGTACGCAGAGTTGCGATGCCACGACCGGCCCGGGCGGCGTCGCCTCGTGCGATGTCTTGGTTCAGCAGAAGATCGGTGATTACACGGTGGAGGCGAGCTTCGCCGGCGACAGCAGCCACGCCGCGAGTTACGACACCGAGCCGTACACGATCGTGCAGGAAGACACGGCGGTCGCCTTCACCGCCGCAAGCGCGACAGCCGGGGACTTCCACGACACCGTGACCGTCACGGCCACCCTGTTCGACCCCACTGACGGCGTGCCGATCGACGACGGCAGGACGATCACCTTCGCCATCGGCGCCGACAGCTGTTTCGACTCGACGAACCTCAACGGGCGTGCATCGTGCTCGATCACGCTCACGCAGAAGCCCGGCCCGTACACGTTGACGGCGATGTTCGGCGGGGCCGTCAATTTCAAGGGGGCGAGCGCGTCGACGCCGTTCACGATCAACAAGGAAGAGACGTCCACCGCCTACACCGGCCCCACGTTCATCCTCCAGGGCGGATCTGGCGCCACGCTGACCGGGACGCTGCTCGAAGACGGCAACGCATCGACGCCGATCGCGGGCCGGACGCTGGCGCTGACGCTCGGCACCCAGACCTGCACCGGCACGACGAACGCGAGCGGCGTTGCCCAGTGCACGATCGTCTTCACGGGGCCGCTCGGCCCGCAGCCGCTGACGGCGCGCTTCACCGGCGACGACTACTACCTCCCGTCCTCGGACACGACCCACAACGCGGTCGTCTTCGCCTTCCCGTCCCGAGGCGCATTCACGCTGGGCGACGTCACCGTCGCCCAGGCGACTCCGACGACTTCGGTGACCTGGTGGGCCGACAACTGGAGCGCGCTCAACCTCGTGTCGACCGGTCCTGGCCCGTCGTCGTTCAAGGGCTTCGCCAGCACGGTCAGCTTGCCCACCTCGACGCCGCCGTCTGCCTGCGGGGGCAACTGGGCCTCGCTTCCCGGGAACAGCCCGCCGCCGACATCCGGCGTGCCTTCATATATGGGGGTGCTCGTCGCCGGCTCGGTGACGAAGTCGGGCAACGATGTGAACGGGACGACCGTGCGCATCGTCGTGGTCAAGATCAGTCCGGGATATGCGCCGAGCCCCACGAGCCACGGGACCGGAACCATCCTCGGCACGTATTGCTGATCGAAGCGGGGAGCACGCACTAGTCACTGAAGTGCCCATTGCTCGACCCAGGGCCACGGGCCGAAGCCGGCCGCGGTGTTGATGTGCCCCGCCTGCTCGAGCCAGTGGATCGGCGCGCCGATTGCCTCGGCGACGCGGCGGGAGGTCTCCGGCGGAGACCACGGGTCGTCGGTCGAGCAGACGAGCAGCGTCTCGCCGGCGGCGGCCGCGACACCCTCGCGCGAGAGCGGCGTGGGGCGGAAACCCCTGCTCTCGGGCTGGTCCTCGTCGGGCTGGGACGGGGCGACGATCAGCACGCGCGCCGCCTGCACCGCCGGCAGGCGGGCGGCGTGATGAAGCCAGAGCAGCCCGCCAAGTGAATGCGTCAGCACCGTCATGCCGGGCTCGAGCTCGCGGTCGAGCGCCTCGAGCCAGGGTCTGACCCGGGGCATGGCTGCGTCGGGCAGGTCCGGAAAGGCCACGTCGTGCCCATTGGCCCGCAAACGCTCGGCGAGCCAGACCTGCCAGTGGCCGTCGTCGGTGCCGTCCGCGCCGTGCAGGAGCAGGAATGCGGCTATGCGCTTCCCCGCGTGAAGAACGCCGCGATCGCGCCGGCCGAGCCCGCGACGACGACAACCGCCCAGAGCTCCAACGCGATGTCGACGACCCGGCCCCCGGTCGTCACCGGGTTTTTGATCTGCGAGGACACGGTCAGGAGTTGCACGGTCGAGAAGAAGAACGCGTCGCCGAGCGTCGTCACCTCGGTTCCTTTCGCATGCCGGTCGGTGAAATAGATCGCGACCGTCCCGGCCAGATCGACCAAGGCGGTCGCGACCAACACCAGCCCCAACCGCGCAAGCAGCTGGCGGTGTCTCTCCTCGTACTTCAGGAGCTCTCTGAGCTCTTTACCGACCGCGCTCATCGCGCGATCGTATTACGTGCCGGCGATCGCCCCCTCAGCTGCACGCCACGCCTGCCGTGCGTGGTCGATCGCCTCGTTCGAAATTGTCGGCCGCGCGCGCCTTGGCAAGCTCGGCGCGAGCGTCCGCGAGCTTCGACGCAGGCACGCCCGCCTGCGCGGCGTCGCTGATCGCGACGTCGGCGAGCTCGATGTCGGCGAGGACCAGCTGACCGGCAAGCGCGTCCGGCAACTTGTCGGCCGCCTGCTTCTCGTCGTTGAAGACATCGTCGCCCGTCCTCGCGTTGAGCCGGAGGGCATCGACCCAAAGGGCGGAGTCGAGCGAGTCGGCGAGCTTCTTCGCCGCATCGCGGAGCTTCGCCTGCACGTTCGCATCGGTCGCTGCCGCGAGCAGGGTGTTGACCGCGTCGAGCACCTGCTGCTTCGCGAGGCGGATCGAGCCGTTGACCCGCGCCGTGTACTCGGTCGTGCCGCCGTCCTTGTCGCGGATCTTCGCGCCGACCTGGATCGGGCCCGGCTGGCCCTGGCACGTCGTCGTGTTCGTCGTGCCGAACGCGCCGTAGCCGCTGCCGCAGTCGAACGCGTACTCGAAGCCCGCCGCCGTGTCGACGGACGACGGGTCGCTCGGGTTTGTGAGCGAGAGCGTGAACGTGCCGATCGCGGAAGCGGTGGCCGGCGCGTGGAACGTCGCCGACGGGGCGACGTTCGCGATGTTCACGGTCGCCGTCGAGGTGCTGCTCGCACCCAGCGGATCGGTCGCGCGAACCGCGACCGTCTTCGTCGCCGGGCCGTCGAGCGCCGCGTACGACGCCGTTTGCCCGGCGGTCTCGAACGTGCCGTTGTTGTCGAGATCCCAGGCGTACGTCAGCGGGTCGCCGTCGGGGTCGGAGCCCGTGGCGGTGAGCGTCACCGAGCTGCCCTCGTCGACGCTGTACGGGCCGCCCGCCGACACCGTCGGCGCGCGGTTGAGCGTCAGCCGCACGACCTGCGGCTCGTGGTCGGATGCCTGGTCGTCGAACTCGGAGTTGACGTGAACCGGGTCGTACTCGAACGGCTGTGCGAAGAGCGCGTCACTGACGAGGATGTGGTCGAGCACCTCAGAGTTCCCTTCGAAGACGTAGGAGTAGCGCTCGTTGACCGGCAGCGTGTCGATGAGGTCGTGCAACGGCGCTCGTTTCGAGGATGTGCACCGTGTCGGAGAACTGGAAGTCGTTCAGATCGCCGAGGACGACGACGTTCGCCTGCGGGTTGACGGCGAAGAGGCTCTGCGACGAAGTCGTGCACCTCGGTCGCCTGCTGCTTCCGCTGAACCTCGGACGAGAACACCGGCGGTTGCACGCGGCCCTCGAGCGGATCGTCGCCGAGCTTCGCGACGAAGTGGTTGGCGATCACGAACACCTTCTGGCCGTGCCACATGAACTCGCCGGCGAGCGGCTTGCGGCTCGACGTCCATGCCGAGCTGGCGGGGTCGATCGCGGCCGGGTTGAGTAGAGCAGGTCGCCGCTCGGCGTGACGGCGTCGGGCGTCGTCGAGGTTCCGCCGGGCGCGTCGACGAACGACACGCCACGATCGGTGCGGAACAGGAAGACGACGCGGATGTTGCCGCCGGGCTGGCCGCCGTCCTGGTCGTTGACCGGGTCGATCTCGCGGTACTGGTACGTCGGGCCGCCCGCCGCCTGAGATCGCGGCGATCAGCTTCGCGAGCGTCTGGTCGGCGGCGACGATGCCGTCGTCGGTCGCGCCGCTGTTGTCCTGCACTTCTTCGACCGCGACGATGTCCGGCGCGCGCAGGTTCGTGACGAAGATGCTCGCGAGCCGGCTGTACTTCGACGCCGGATCGGACGGTGCGAGGTTCTCGACGTTGAACGTCGCCACCGCAAGCTGGTCGGGCGTCGGGGCGCGCTGTGACCTCGGGTGTGACGCCGTCGTGCACGACGGTCGGCACCTGCTCCGCCTCGAGGAAGAAGTTGTCGAAGGCGTAGGTGGCAGTCCCGATCACCGGGCTCGTGTAGTGGTCGCCGACGTTCATGCGCGGCATCACGGCCGTGGTGCTGGCGAGGACGATGCGCTCGGGGTTGAAGTCGTTCGGCTGCGCGATCACGCCGCCGCGCGGCGTGCGCAGATGTCGCGGCGCCGTTCGAGACGATCTGCGTTTCGCCGAACGAGTTCGTCGGGCCGACGGCGACCGCGTCGTCGATCTCGATCCGCATCGATTCGAGGCTCTCCCAGAAGTCGAGCCCGTCCTGCGAAGGATCGAAGGTGCCGCTCGTCTCGACGTTGCCGGTCGCGTCGTCCTCGATCGTCTGCTGCGGCGGAATGCGCCCGCCCGGGCCGATCAGGACCGGCGCCGGCAGCGGGTTGCCGCTCGAGGTGACCGCCACCGACAGGAGTGAGCCGAGCTCGGTCTGCGTCAGCGCCTCGACCGCCGGCCGAAACTCGCTCACCTTGCCGGTGACCTGTACCGCGTCGCCGATCGCCTCGGGCGGCGACGAGCTCGTGAAGACGAAGATCGCCTCGGAGGTGGCGGGATCGCGCGTCCGCGTTCGGGTCCTGCAGGTAGAAGCCGTTCGTCGTCTTGGCGGTGACGATGCCGGTCGTCGAGACCGTTTGCCCGGCGAGCGGCGAGATGTGCGCTGCGCCCTGGATCGTGTGGATCGGCGTCAGGACGACCGGGGCGGCGACGGTGAAGGAGAAGGTGTAGTCGGCGGCCATCGTGTCCGGCGGGTCGTTCGTGTCGACGTCGTGGACGGCGGTCGCCGTGACCTTCACCGAGCAGCTCTCGCCGGCGGTGAAGTCGGCTGCCGGGTCGAGGGTGAAGGTGGTCGGGCCGCCGGAGACCGCCGGCGAGTGCAGGCCGCTCGTGCACGTGATCGAGAACACGCCGATGTCGAGCGTGACGGGCTCGCTGAAGGTGACGCTCAAGTTCGAGCTAGCCGGGACGCCGGTGGCGCCGTTCGCGGGCGAGGTCGAGCTGACGCTCGGTGCGGCGTCGCCGACGCTGCCGCACGGCGCGGACACCGTTGCAGAGTTGCGCGGTGCGGGCGCGCCCGCGGTGAAGTCGGCGGCGTTCGAGTCGGTGTCGGTGCAGCCGTGGACCGCGCGAAACGCCGCGGTCGTGTTCGAGAGTGTCGGCGCCGGGCTCCCTTCGGAGAAGTTGGCGCCGTCGTAACCGAGCAAGTCGACGATGTGGCCGGTCGCGGTCGCATCGCACGGCGTCGAGTTGCCGTTGCAGGCGAGTGAGGCCGCCTGGTTGACGAGGGCGACCTTGCCGCCGGTTGCGCTCATGTTGGTCGTGCCGGTCGCATCCGGCGTCGGCAGCGGCGCACCAGTCGCTCCGCCTGCCTCGCCGACGAGGTAGTAGCCGCCGGCCGGGATCGAGACGGCCGAAAGCGCGGTCGCGACGAAGTTCCCGGTACCAGTGGCGCTCGCGTACTGCACGGACCAGCCCGCGATCGACTGAGCGGCGCTGCCGCGGTTGAACAGCTCGATGAAGTCCGCGTTGAACTGCGCGCCGGCGTTGCCGCCGCCGCCGTAGACCTGGCTGATGACGATGTTCGGCGACGGGCCGTTCGGCGGCAGCGCACCTGCGCCGCCGACGGCGATGAGTGCAGCTGTAAGCAGAGCCAGACGAACGACGTTACGAGGCACGGCAATCCCCCCGAAGATCGATTCCCGGGGGCATTCTCTCATGCCCACGTACGCCGACTGTCGGCTTGTGTAACATCGCCCTCGGGTCAGGTGCCGTCGTCGGCATCCGACCGAGGCACTGAGGCCTCACGAGCATGAGCTCGTGGGGCCTTTTTTCATGGTCCCGAACGAGGAGGTGGTGGCGATGGTCAAGGTGGAGGCGGTGGTGATCCGCGAGCGGATCGAAACCGTGATCGACGCAGTCGAGGAGGCAACCGGGCACGTCGGCGTGACCGTGATCGAGGCTGTCGGCCACGGCCGTCAGCGCGGGATCACGCACGAGTACCGCGGGCGTGTGTTCGAGTCGCGCTTTCTGCCGAAGGCGCTGTTGATCTTCCTCGTGAAGGACGAGATCGCGGAGAAGGTCGCGGTCACGATCTCGGATGCCGCGCGCAGCGGCCACGAGTCCGGTGACGGGATCGTGTGGCGCACGCCGGTCGTCGACGTGACCCACAGCCGCACCGGACGCAAGCTCGAGGAGGTGGAGCCCGGTGTCTAACAAGGATTTGCTCGTCGCCGCGAGCACGATCTGGGTCGTCGTCACGGCCGTGCTCGTGATGTTCATGCAGGCGGGCTTCGCGTTCCTCGAGGCCGGCCTCACCCGGATGAAGAACGCCGGTCACATCGCCGGCAAGAACGTGCTGATCTTCGCGGTCTGCTCGATCGTCTACTGGATGGTCGGGTTCGGGCTTGCTTTCGGAGACGGCAACGGGTTCATCGGCACGCACGGGTTCTTCCCGTCGGTCGGCGAGATGACTGCGATCGGCCAGAAGCCGTTCGACTGGTTCTCGGAGATCCCGGGCGCGGCCGGCTATCTGTTCGAGGTCGTCTTCGCGGGCGTCTCGCTCGCGATCGTGTGGGGCTCGATGGCCGAGCGCGCGAAGCTCTGGGTCTACTTCGCGTTCGGCGTCGTCTTCACGCTCATCTACTCGGTCACGTCGCACTGGATCTGGAGCCCGCACGGTTGGTTGTTCAAGCGCGGGATGCAGGACTTCGCGGGGTCGACGGTCGTGCACTACCAGGGCGCGCTCGCTGCGCTCGCCGGAGCGTTGCTCCTCGGACCGCGGATCGGCAAGTTCGGCCACGACGGCCGCGCAAACCCGATCCCGGGACACAACATCCCGTACGCCGTCCTCGGGACGCTGATCCTCTGGTTCGGCTGGTTCGGGTTCAACCCGGGCTCGACGCTGTCGGTGCGACTCCGGCGATCGTGTCGGGTACTTCGCCTACGTCGCAATCACCACCAACCTTGCGGCGGCCGCCGGCGCACTCGGCGGTGTCATTACGGCATGGGTCGTGCTGAAGAAGCCCGACCTCTCGATGATGCTGAACGGCGTGATCGCCGCGCTCGTTGCGATCACCGCCGCGTCCGGGTTCGTCGCACCGTGGGCGGCGATCGTGATCGGGCTCGTCTCGGGCTTCATCGCGGTCGTCGGCGTGATCTTCATCGAGCGGATCGGGATCGACGATCCGATCGGTGCAGTCGCGGTGCACGGCATGTCGGGGATCTGGGGCACGCTTGCGTGCGGCCTCTTCACGGTGCCGGCGCTGGCCGGAACGCTCGCGACCGGGAAGGGCGGCCTCTTCTACACCGGCAGCTTCCACCAGCTCGGCGTGCAGGCATTCGGCGTCGTCGTCGTCGGCGTGTGGACGTTCTCTGCGTCGTTCGCCGTGCTCTGGACGATGAAGAAGGTGTGGGGGATCCGCGTGCACGAGGAGGCGGAGACGATCGGGCTCGACGTCTCGGAGCACGGGATGTGGGGCTATCCCGAGTTCTACATTCCGGTCCCCGGCGGCTACGACCAGTGGTCGAACCCGCCGTGGGCGCGCGAGACGCCGCCGGCGCCGACACCTGCCGCCGAAGGCGCCTAGGACGTGGTCAACTGCTGCCCGCCGGCGACGGCGGGCAGCAGGATCACTGTCGCGTCGGCGCCGACCGCCGTGTCGAGCCCTTCGATTCAGGCGGACGTCGGTGCCGTCGATGAAGACGTTCAGGAACTGAGGCAGCTCGCCGCCCTCGAAGATCCGGTTGCGCAGCGACGGATACTCGGAGACGAGGCCCTCGAGCACCTCGCGCACGGTCGCGCCCGCCATCTCGACGTGGCGGTTGTTGCCGGCCTCAGGCCGGAGAACCGGGGGAATGCGCACGGTCGGCACCTGGCTCAACCCTACCGTGGACATCTTCGAAGCGGTCGATCTTGGCCAGCGCGGGGAAGATGAACGACCACACCGCTGACAGCCCGATCGTCACGGCGCCGCCCGCGACCACGGCGGTGACCGCACCGAGGAGCGCGGCCGCAACGCCCGATTCGAACGCACCGAGCTCGTTCGAGGCGCTGATGAACACCGATTCGACCGCGTTCACGCGGCCGCGCAGCTCGTTCGGGGTCGCGAGCGCGACCGTCGTCGAGCGGATGTTCACGCTGATGATGTCGACGAAGCCGCTGACCGCGAGCGCTGCGGCGGACAGGACGAACGAGTGCGAGAAGCCGAAGACGATCGTCCCGACGCCGAAGACGAAGACCGCGATCAGCAGCGTCCGGCCGACGCGCCGCGTCAACGGCCGCTGCGCCAGCATGATTCCGCCGGCGAGTGCACCGACCGCGATCGCGCTTCGGAGCACGCCGAGCCCGAGCGGGCCCGTGTGCAGGATCGAGCGTGCGTAGAGCGGCAGCAGCGCCATCGCCCCTCCGAACAGCACCGCGAAGAGGTCGAGCGTGATCGCGCCGAAGATCACCGGCGTCGCGCGGATGAAGCGGATGCCCGGCGAGCACGCTGTCGAGCGAGACCGGCTCGCCGCTTGCCTCGATCGCGGGCACATGGACACCCAGCAGCGCGACGAACCCGAGCGCAATGATCCCGGCGGCGGTTCCGTAGACGACCTCGGGTCTGATCGAGAAGAGAAAGCCGCCGAGCGCGGGGCCGGCGATCGTCGCCACCTGGAACGCGATCGAGCGGATCGCCATCGCACTTGGGATCAGCTCGAACGGCACCACCATCGCGGGCAGCGCCCGTCCAGCCGGCGCGCCGAGCGCGCCTGCGACGCCGATTGCCGCAGCGAGCGCGAGGAACGGCCAGAGCTGATGTGCGCCCGAGGCCGAAACGACGACCAGCAAGGCGACGACGACGAGCGCGATCGCCTCGGAGAGTGCGAAGACGAGCCGCCGCGGGACGCGGTCGGCGAACTGCCCGGCCGGCAGCGCGAGCACGAGCAACGGCACGAACTCGGCCAGGCCGATCAGCCCGAGGTCGAACGCGGAGCGGTGGATCGCATACACCTGCCAGCCGACCGCGACCGCCGCCATCTGCGAGCCGAACCCGCTCGAGAAGATCGCGATCCAGAGGAGTGCGAAGTCGCGTTGCTGCAGCGGGAGTGGGAGGCGCCGACGAAAGGCCACGCCTCCCATCCTGCCGTTAGTCGCGGGCGAGGATCCCGTACAGCTTCTTGCGTGCGTCGGTGAGGATCTCCGACGCGGCCTTCGTCTGCTCTTCGCTGCCTGCCTGAATGACCTGGCGGGCCGCGATCCCGAGCTGCATTGCGAGGTGCATCAGCTCGCGTGCTCCGTCGGGGACGCCGTGACCTGCCAGCTCCCACGGTGAGCCGAGTTGCTCGCGGTTCTCCTCGATGTGCTTGCGGCCCGCGTCGGTGAGCTCGTAGACGGTGCCGCCGTCGCGGGTCTCGCCGCGGATCAGGCCTTCGTCGGCGAGCAGCTGCAGCGCGGGGTACATCGAGCCGGGGCTCGGGCGCCAGGCGCCGCCGCTCCGCTCTTCGAGCTCCTGCATCAACTGGTAGCCGTTGCGCGGCGTGTCCTCGAGCAGGAGCAGGATCGCGGCGCGGACGTTGCCGCGGCGCATCCGGTGCCTGCGGCCACCCCAGGGGCCGCCGGGGCCTGGAACGCGCATCTTGAAGAAGGGGCCGCCGAAGTCAGGCGGGCCACCGAACCCAGGGCCTCCGTGGCCCGGGTTCATGAAGTAGATCCGATCTCTCTTGTGCATATCGGGATATGTATCCGATATATCGGTTCGCGTGTCAAGGGTGTCAGACACCGAAAAGGTGTCTGACACTGGTCTTCAGGCGCTTCGGGAACCGCCCCTTGTTGAACGCGACGTTCCAGCGGCCGCGGCCGGCCACGGGTGTCGCGCCACGGGCCGAAGTTGTCGAGCGTGGTGTTCACGAGCCAGACGACCAGCGTCGCGCCGGCGAGCGTCCAGAAGCCGTGGATGTCGAAGCCCCGGAGGATCCCGTCGGTCAGGTGGAGCATCAGCATCGCCACGCCGAACCACGCGACGCCGAGCGTGACGATCGCGAGCGGCAGCGTGATCAGGAGGAGGAGGGGCTTCAACACGGTGTTGAGGACGCCGAAGATCGCGCCCGCGATCACCAGGCGCCCGAAGCCGTCGTAGGTGACGCCGCTGAAGATCCAGGCGACGAACCAGAGCGAGATCACATTGGCAAGCCAGGAGAGAGCGATGAAGCGCATGTGTGCAACCTATCCTTGTCCGGGTGAAGGTCATTCTTCCGGACCAGAAGGAGCTCGAGTTGCCCGACGGCGCGACCGGCCTCGACGCCGCGCGCGCGATCGGCCCGAAGCTCGCCGAGCAGGCGGTGCTCATCCGCGCGAACGGCCAGGTGCAGGATTTGCGCCTGCCGCTCGCCGACGGCTCGCCGATCCAGATCCTGACGATCCGCGACAAGGACGACCCGGACGCGCTCTACGTGCTGCGCCACTCGAGCGCGCATCTGCTCGCCGAGGCGGTGCGCCGGCTGTATCCGGGCGTGAAGGTCGCGATCGGGCCGCCGATCGAAAACGGCTTCTACTACGACTTCGAGTTTCCGCAGCCGATCACCGAGGCGGACCTCGAGAAGATCGAGGCCGAGGTCGCCCGGGAGCTCGCGGAGGGACGCACGTGGGTGCGCGCAGTGGTCTCGCGCGACGAGGCGAAGGCGCGGTTCGTGGCCGAGGAGGAGCCGTACAAGGTCGAGCTCGTCGACACCGCCGATGGCGACATCTCTCTGTACACCCAGGGCGATTTCACCGATCTCTGCCGCGGCCCGCACCTCCAGGACTCGAAGCCGATCAAGGCGTTCAAGCTGACCTCGCTCGCCGGGGCGTACTGGCGCGGTGACGAGCACAACAAGCAGCTGACGCGGATCTACGGCACGGCGTTCTACAACCAGGCCGACCTCGACGCGTATCTCGTGCGCCTCGATGAAGCGCGCAAGCGCGATCACCGCAAGCTCGGCGTGCAGCTCGATCTCTTCCACCTCGACGAGATCTCGCCCGGCTCGCCGTTCTGGCATCCGAAGGGGATGGTGATCTGGAACTCGCTCGAGGACGTGCGCCGCCGCGAGAACGCAGCGCGCGGCTACGTCGAGGTGCGCACGCCGGTGATCTACGACAAAGAGCTGTTCGTGAAGTCAGGCCACTGGGAGAAGTTCCGCGAGCACATGTTCCTCATCCCGGGCGAGGACCACACGTTCGCGATCAAGCCGATGAACTGCCCGGGACACATGTGGCTCTTCGCCTCGGCGTTGCGCAGCTACCGCGAGCTGCCGCTGCGGTATGCGGAGGCTGCGCCGCTGCATCGCAACGAGTTGGCGGGAGCGCTCCACGGGCTCACGCGCGTTCGCATCGTCACCCAGGACGACGCGCACATCTTTTGCACGCGCGAGCAGATCGAGGACGAGATCTTCGGCTGTCTCGACTACGCGGCGTATCTGTACGGGCTGTTCGACCTGCCCGCGCGGTTCGAGCTCTCGACGCGGCCCGAGAACAAGCTCGGCACCGACGAGGAGTGGGACTTCACCGAGGGCGCGCTGCGCGCAGCACTGGATCGGCGCGAGCTTCCGTACGAGGTGAGCGCGGGCGACGGCGCCTTCTACGGGCCGAAGATCGACCTGCACATGACCGACTCGCTCGGCCGCTCGTGGCAGATGGGCACGATCCAGCTCGACTCGCAGCAGCCGGCGCGGCTCGGCTGCCGCTACATGGGCGCCGACAACGCCGAGCACACGCCGTACGTGATCCATCGCGCGCTCTTCGGCTCGCTCGAGCGCTTCATCGGCATCCTCACCGAGCACTACGCGGGCGCGTTCCCGTTCTGGATCTCGCCGGTGCAGGTGCGGGTGATCCCGGTCGGCGAGGCCCATCGCGAGGCGGCGCAGTCGCTGGCCGGGCGGCTTCCCTACCGGGTCGACGTGGACGACTCCGACGAGACCGTCGGCAAGAAGATCCGCAACGCCGAGCTGGAGAAGATCCCGTTTACGGTCGTCTACGGGGATGCCGAGAGCGACGCGTCGCTGGCGGTCCGGGAGCACGGGGGAGACCAATCGACCCAGTCGCTTGCGGAATTCCTCGAATCCCTTGCTAAGCTGAGTCCCTGGCAAGTAGGGGCGTGATCGTCTCCTCACCTCCCGGCCGCGAGGCCTCGGGGGTTCAACCGAGAGGTTGGTGGAAATGACGCGCCGCTGCATGTCAGCGGTTTTTCCATTTCCAAAGGAGGACAGTACGAGCTTGGTGACACCAATTTGAGGCCGCGGCGAGGCCCGTTCGAGCCGCCGCGTCGCCCCGAGCCGCAGGCGCGGATCAACGATGCGATTCGCGTACCGCGCGTCCGTCTGATCGACGGGCCGACGGATCTCGGGATCAAGACGACGGACGAAGCGCGCAAATATGCGTACGACAAGGGTCTGGATCTCGTCGAAGTGGCTGCGACAGCCGATCCGCCCGTGGCGAAGGTCATGGACTACGGCAAGTTCCGCTATCTCGAAGAGCAGAAGCACAAGCAGGCCCGCAAGAACCAGACGCAAATCCAGATCAAGGAGATCAAGCTCAGACCGAAGATCGGCATCCACGACTACGAGACCAAGAAAGGCCATGTCGTCCGCTTCCTCAACTCGCGGGCGAAGGTCAAGGTCACGATCATGTTCCGGGGCCGCGAGCGCGAGCATCCGGATCGCGGTCGCGATCTGCTGATGCGGCTCGCCGACGACGTCAAAGAGCTCGGCGTGATCGAGCTCCAGCCGTTGCTCGAGGGTCGGAACATGACGATGGTGCTGGCTCCAACGAAGAACGCAGGGGTGAAACGAGATGCCGAAGGTGAAGAGAAACTCGGGAGCGAAGAAAAAATTCAAAGTGACGGGGACGGGAAAGCTCCTGCGCCGCGTGGGAAATCAAAGCCACAACCTCGAGCACAAGAGCGCGAAAGTGAAGCAGGAGTTCAATAAGGACCTGCCCGTCGATCCGGCGAACACCAAGACGATCAAGAGACTGCTGGGGATGCGGTAGATGGCTCGCGTCAAGCGTGCGGTCCACGCGCAGAAGAAGCGTCGGAAGGTGCTGGAGGAGGCCAAGGGTTACTGGGGCCTCAAGAACAGCAACTACAAGTACGCCAAGGAGCAGGTCGAGCGCTCGCTGGCCTACGCCTATCGCGACCGCAAGGTCAAGAAGCGCCATTTCCGGCGGCTGTGGATCATCCGGATCAATGCCGGCGCGCGCGCGCACGGGCTTTCGTACAACCAGTTCATCGCGGGGCTGAAGGCCGCGAACGTCGAGCTCGACCGGAAGGTGCTCGCCGACCTCGCGATCAGCGACCCGACCGCGTTCGGCAAGCTCGCCGAGCAGGCCAAGTCCGCGCTCGCCGCCTGACGCGGCAAGAGGAGATCTTCCGCCTCCAGGCGGAATACTGCGACTCGCGGTCGCCATTGTATGCCGCGTTGTGCCGGCGGTTCGCCGTGGATCCGCGCGTGGCGGCGATCGCGCCGGACCTGCGGTGGGACTTCCCGCTGCGATTGCTCGGCGGGATGCATTTTCTGGTGCTCGGCGGTGAGGGCTCGTGGGATGCGGTCGACGAGATGTTGGAGGAGCAGGCGGATTTCCTCGCGCGCTTCGCGGCCGAGCAGCCCGTGCAGACGAACGAGGTCGCCCGCGCGCGGGCGCTCGTACGCGGCCTCGAGGCGGTCGGCCGCGAGCGCATCGACCTGCTCGAGCTCGGGACGTCCGCGGGTCTGCTCCTCTACCCCGATCGCTATTACGACGTGCCGTTCGAGATCGTGCGCCGCCGCGGGATCGATACGCACCCAATCGACGTGACGACGGATGAGGGCGCCCGGCTGCTCGAGGCCTTCGTCTGGCCGGACCAGACCGAGCGGATCGAGCGGCTCCACGCTGCGATCGCGATCGTGCGCGAGGATCCGCCCGAGTTGATCGACGGGCGACTACGTCGATCTCGTCTCCGACCTCGTCGACAAGGACACGGTCGTGATGACGTGCGTGACGACGGTGTACCTCGAGGACGAGCGGTACGCCGAGCTGACTGAGAAGCTTCGCGGAGTGACCTGGCTTTCACTCGAAATGCCACGCGACGCGGCCGGCTATGACGGCATGCGCTTGACGCTCGACGGCCGGGTGCTCGCCGAACATGTCGACTTCCACGCGTGATCACCTCGCGCGACAACGAGAAGTTGAAGCTGGTGCGCAAGCTGCACGAGCGGCGCTGGCGCGACAAGCTCGGGCTCTTCTTCGTGGAGGGCGAGGATGCGGTCGCGGCGGCGACGGCCGAACCGGTCGAGCTGCTCGTCGCCGGCGAGAACGTGGAGGCGGAGCTGCTGGCGGAGGTCGGGACGGCGGCGCACCCGGCGCGCGTGATCGCCGTCTACCGGCGCGAGGATCTGCCGGCGGCGGAGGCGAGACCGGTGACGCTCGCGCTCTTCGGCGTGGCCGACCCTGGGAACGTCGGGACGCTCGTGCGGGCCGCCGACGGCTTTGGCGCGGCGGTCGCGTTGTCGGCCGGCTGCGCCGACCCGACCGGGCCGAAGGCGCTGCGCGCCTCCGCGGGCTCGATCTGGCGCGTTCCCCTGATACCTCTGCTACCAGGTGACCATGTTAACGTGCTAACACGTGAGCATGGTAACCGGGTAGCGCTGATCGCGCACGGTGGGGTGCCGCTGGCCGAGGTCGACCTGAGCGGAGAGGTCGTCTTCCTGCTCGGGGCCGAGCGCACGGGTCTGCCGGCCGAGGTCGAGCGAGATGTCGAGGCGCGGATTCCGATCGAAGGCGCCGAGTCGCTGAACGTCGCGGCAGCGGGTTCGATCGCGCTGTACGAGTGGCGTCGGCAGAATCCCGCGCAATGAAGATCGCACGCATCAACATCACGCCGGTGAAGGGGCTCGGCCTGCACCATCCGGAGGAGGTCGAGCTGACGGCGCATGGTGTGGAGACGAACCGGCGCTTCTATCTGATCTCGGGCTGGCGCCTGTTCAACGGGAAGGATCACGGGCCGCTCGTGCGGATCGCGCCGTCGGTCGACAACGGACGGCTGCGGCTCGACTTCCCCGATGGACGCGTGCTCGACGGCGAGGTCGAGCTCGGCGAGCCGGTGTCGACGAACTTCTGGGGCCGGCAGGTGGCCGGGCGGCTCGTGATCGGGCCGTGGGCGGATGCGCTGTCGGACTACGCGGGCGCGTCCGTGCAGCTCGTGCGCACCGACGAGCCGGGGACCGGAACCGACGTGCACGTCGGCACGATCGTCTCGCGTGCGTCCTGCGAACGGCTGGGTCACGAGCTCGCCGCCGAAGTCGACGCGCGCCGCTTCCGGATGCTGTTCGACCTCGACGGCGGCGAGGCTCACGAGGAAGACACGTTGGATCGCGTGCGGATCGGCGAGGCAGTCGTGCGCATAGCCGGGCCGGTGCCGCGCTGCGCAGTGACGACGCAGCATCCGATGACTGGCGTGCCGTCGCTCGACACGCTCGGCGGGATCAAGGCCTACCGCGGCCTGCGCGGTGAGGAGAAGAAGATCGACTTTGGGGTCTACTTCGACGTCGAGCAGCCGGGGCGCGTTCGCGTCGGCGACGCCCTCGAGCCGCTTTCTTGACCGTACATTTTCTTAACCGAACGTCGTCCCGAACGACGTACCGTTAAGAAACGGTAAGCGGACATGGCTGACTTAGCCACGTCTGCGGCAGACCCAGATCGAGTCTTCGTGCTCGGCGTACGGCGTGCGATCGAACCAACCGTAGAGCTCCTCGACGACGAAGCCTTCCTCTTCCAGCAGCGTCTGCCACTGCTCGATCGGTAGCCAGGCGAGTGCGAGCTCCGCTTCGGCGCCGCCGCCCATCACGCGCAGGACGAGTGTGTGCCGTTCTTCGTCCCATTCGGCGAGCTCGTAGATCCCCGGCTCGCGTTCGAGCCAGCGCCCGTGCGTCTCGACGATGTCGTCGTGTCCTGGGGTGAAGACGTCGAACACGAACCGACCGCCTTCCGCGAGGCGTTCGCGAACGGCCCGGAGTGCCGCGCGACGGTCGTCGTCGGTCTGCATGTGCAGCAGCGAGCGGAACGGGATCGTCACGAGCGCAAAGAGCTCGTCGACCGGCGGCTCCCGCAGGTCGCCGAAGCGGAGGTCGAGCTCGACGCCCGCGCGCGCCGCCGCCTCGCGCGCCACCTCGAGCATCCCTTCGGAGGAGTCGACGCCGACCACGCGCAGCCCGGCGAGCGCGGTCGGCACCGCGATCCGCCCGGTCCCGACCCCGAGCTCGAGCACCGGCCCGCCTGAGCGCACCGCTTCGGCGACGTAGAAGTCCACGTCTTCGACGACGCTCACCGACCAGGGGTCGTAGAGCCGGGCGATCTTGTCGTAGACCGACACGCGGGTATGTTGCCTCCCACGATGGACTGGCAGGAATACGAAGCGCAGGCGACCCACGCGATCGGCGATGCGGCGACGATTGCAGCGCTCGAGGACGTGCGGGTCGAGTACCTCGGCCGGAAGAGCGGGCTTGCGCTCGCACTGCGCGAGGTGCGCGACCGCGAGACCGGGATCCTCCTGAACGGGATCCGCCAGCGGCTCGAGAGCGCCGCGGAGGA
Organism: uncultured Actinomycetes bacterium; assembly: GCA_963761365.1. GTDB lineage: Bacteria > Actinomycetota > Thermoleophilia > Gaiellales > Gaiellaceae > PALSA-600. The sequence continues at coordinate 66,073 of CAVXHB010000008.1, forward strand.
GCGCGAGCGCGCGCTCAGCGACGAGGAGCTCGACCGCCGCCTGCGCGACGAGGTGATCGACGTCACCCTCCCGGGCGAGGAGCTCGCCGTCGGCCATCTGCACCCGATCACGCAGGTGCGCCGGATGGTCGAGGACGCATTCCTCGGGCTCGGCTACGAGGTGCGCGATGACCGCGAGGTCGAGACGGTCGAATACAACTTCGACAAGCTCGCGTTCCTGCCGACGCATTCGGCGCGCTCGCCGCGGGACACGTTCTTCTTCGACGAGTCGCGCGTGCTGCGAACCGAGACGAGCCCGTCGCAGATCCGCATCATGGAGGAGAAGCCGCCGCCGATCTACATGGTCTCGCTCGGCCGCGTGTACCGGCGCGATGCGATCACCGCGACGCGCTACCCGATCTTCCACCAGTTCGAAGGGCTTGCAGTCGACAAGGGTCTGACCCTCGCCGACCTGAAGGGAACGCTGCTGCACGTGATGCGCCAGCTCTACGGCCCCGACCGGCGCGTGCGTTTCCGGACGCATTACTTCCCGTTCACGGAGCCGTCGATCGAGCCGGACGTGTCGTGCGGGATCTGCGGCGGCGCCGGCTGCCGCACGTGCAAGTTCTCGGGGTGGATCGAGATGGGCGGCGCCGGCATGGTCGACCCGCAGGTGTTCGCGAACGTCGACCTCGACCCGGAGGAGTGGAGCGGATTCGCGTTCGGCTGTGGGCTCGAGCGCACCGCGCAGCTTCGCCACTTCATCCCCGACATCCGCGCACTGTGGGAAGGCGATCTGCGCGTGCTGAGGCAGTTTTGAGAGTCCCGGTTTCGTGGCTGCGCGAGTACGTGCCGATCGAGATGCCGCTCGAGGAGCTCGCGACGCGGCTGTCGGTCGCATCGGCGGAGATCGAGGGGATCGAGCGCCGCGGTGTCGCCGATCCCGCGCCGTTCGTGGTCGGGCGCGTGCTCGAGGCCGTCAAGCATCCGAATGCGGACCGGTTGCAGCTGACGAAGGTGGACGTCGGTGAGAAGGAGCCGCGGTCGATCGTCTGCGGCGCGTGGAACTTCGGCGTCGGCGCGACCGTCGGCGTTGCGCTGCCGGGTGCGGTGCTGCCGGACGGGCTCACGCTCGAGCGGCGCGAGGTGCGCGGCGAGATTTCGGACGGGATGATCCTGGCCGAGGACGAGGTCGGCCTGGGCTCGGACCACTCGGGGATCATGGTGCTGCCCGAAACCGTGCCTGGCACCCCGCTCGCCGATGTGCTGCCGCTCGTCGACGCGGTGCTGCTCGTCGAAGCAACCGGCAATCGTGCCGATTTGCAGTCGATTTACGGGATCGCGCGCGAGATCGCCGCGCTCTACGACCTGCCGCTTGCGGACATGTCTCGGGGGACAGTCACCCTGGCACGGACACGTCCCGAAGGGACAGGTGCGAATCGACATCGAGGACTACGAGGGCTGCCCGCGCTACATCGGCCGCCTGTTCGAAGGCGTGGCGATCGGGCCCTCGCCGGTATGGCTGCGCGCGCGGTTGCACGCGGCCGGGATGCGGTCGATCTCGAACGTCGTCGACGTGACGAACTACGTGATGCTCGCGCTCGGCAGCCCGCTGCATGCGTTCGACTCGACGACGCTGCACGAGGGGCGCATCGTCGTCCGCCGCGCGAGGCCCGGCGAGAAGCTGCGCACGCTCGACGGCGTCGATCGCGTGCTTTCGACCGATGACCTGCTGATCGCCGACGCCGACCGCGCGATCGCGCTCGCCGGGATCATGGGCGGGGAGGAGACCGAGATCGGCGATGCGACGAGCACCGTCCTCCTCGAGGCCGCGAACTTCGACCCGTTCACGATCTTCCGCAGCTCCGAGCGCCACCGCCTGCGCAGCGAAGCGTCGGGCCGCTGGGAGAAGGGCGTCGACCCGTACGCGGCCGAGGCGGCCGCCGACCTCGCGACCGCGTTGATCCTCGAGCTCGCCGGCGGCGAGTGGACGGCCGACACCGACGCGCACGACAAGCTTCCCGAGCGGCCGGTGATCGCCTACCGCCCCGAGCGCGCCGACGCCGTGATCGGCGATCGACACGCCCGCGAACGATCAGTACGCGCTGCTCGCCCGCCTCGGCTTCGAGCACAAGAAGAGCGACGTGATCGTCCCGACCTGGCGCGCGCGCGACGTCATGCGCGAGATCGACGTGGTCGAGGAGGTCGCGCGCTTTCGCCTCGAAGACGTGCCGTTCACGCTGCCCGCGCGACGCGCGATGTTCGGCGTGCTCACACGCGAGCAGCAGCTGCGCCGGCGGATCGAGGACGCGCTCGTCGGCCTCGGGTTCGCCGAGACCTACACGCCGAGTCTCGTGCCTGACGACGACACGACCTGGAAGCTCCCCGAGCCGATCTCGGTCGAGCTGACCGCGCTCCGCACGTCGCTCCTGCCGAGCCTCGTCGAAGCGGCCCGCCGCAACGTCGACGCGGGCGCCGGCAAGATTGCGCTCTTCGAGATCGCACGCGTGTACCTCCCGAACGGCGATCTCCCGAACGAGCGACTGCGCGTCGCCGGCGTCACCGAAGGCGGCTTTCTGCATGTGAAGGGCGTCGTCGAGGCGCTCTACGCCGCGCTCAAAGCGGAGCCCGACTTCGAGCGCACGACCGACCCGCTGCTCCATCCCGGCAAGGCTGCGCGCACCTCCGCGGGCGTGCTCGGCGAGCTGCATCCGCGGCAGCTCGACGGAGAGTGGGGCGCGTTCGAGCTCGACCTCGACCAACTGTTCGCCGCGTCACACGAGCCCGTCACCTACGCGGACTTCATCACCTTCCCTGCGATCCGCCAGGACATCGCCGTCTCGGTGCCGGAGGAAGTGACCGCCGGCGAGCTCGTCGCCGCTGCGCGCGAAGCTGCCGGAGCGGAGCTGCGCGAGATTCGCGTCTTCGACGTCTACCGCGGCGATCAAGTGGGGGCCGGTCGCAAGTCCGTTGCGTTCTCGGTCGCCTACCAGGCCGACGACCGGACGCTCACCGAGGAAGACGCGACGCGCCTTCGCGGTGCGATCGTCGCGGAGCTCGCACAGCGCTTCGGCGCCGAGCTCCGCTAGTCAGACCGCTTGCGCAGGAGGCGCTTGAGCGTCTTCAGTGCGGCGACGGCTGCAAGCGCTCCGCCGGCGGCCTTCGGGACGACGCGGCGCAGGTTCGACACCGCGAGCCCGATCTGCTCGCGCTCGCGCTTGATGTCGCGGCGGACGTCTTCCGGTGTGCGGTCGGGTGCCATCAGCGCTTGGCCCGCCGCAAGAGACGCGCCGCGACCGCGCCGGCGATGCCGGCGAGAAGCAGCAGCGCTCCCGTCATGATCAACAGGGCGAGCCAGACGGACATCGCAGTTGCGAGTGCTGCGGCAATGGTGGCGATTGCGAAGCAGATGCCGAGAACGGCAAACACTGCGGCCCCGAGGCCGACGGCCGCTCCCGCAGCCGAACGCACGTGCCTTGCCCTTGAGCTCGAGCGTCTTCAGCTCGAGCTCGAGCCGCGTCAGCCTGCGGACGTGCTCGGCGAAATCTGTTGCGAGCTTCAAACCGTCAACCCGTCGATCTGCCAGACCGGGCCTTGCGTTCCGACCGGCCGGCTGCCTGAAAGCACACGCAGCACGCGAACGGCGCCGCGCATGCCGTCTTCGTCGCAGCGGGAGAGGCAGCGCGCGACCATTGCCGGCGCGGCGCCGTACCCGAAGCTGTGCGCAACGCGAAGCCGAAGTGCATTGCGGGTGCCGTCGCGGCGAGGGTTGAGCGGGACCATGTTCAGCGCTCCCTTCTCGACGTAGTCGGACGAGGTGAACTCGACTTCCACGAGCAGATCGCTCCAATCCGAAGGAAGCATTGCAAGTGCCGCGTCCCACGATTCACGCAGGGTCGGATCCGGTGTCTCCGTTGCAGGCGGCGCAGCCTGTTCTGCATCGCTCAGCTCGAGCGTGCCGTGGATCCGTTCTGCATCGAGCCGCGCGAGTAGTCGTTTGACGGTGTCGCTGCGATGCGCGCGAAATGTCAGCTCGGTCTTCCCGGCACGAAAGGGCTGAAGCGGGCCGAGCAGCTGCGCGGCGCGGTCGGCGCGCTCAGGCTCCTCGAGCGAGACTCGGATCCGAGCCTCGTTCCAGTCCCTTGTCAGCAGCTCGTCCCACTGTGCGCCGAAGCCCATTCGGCAAAAGTACACTCAGAACGACGTGGCGAAAGTCGAGAAGCGGCGGGCGCTGTCCGAGGAACGGCTCCGCGACTTCCTCCGCGAGATGCTCCTGATCAGGCGCTTCGAGGAGAAAGTCGAGGAGCGTTTTCGGGCAGGCGAGCTGCCTGGGTTCCTGCATGTGGCAATCGGCCAGGAGGCGGCCGAGGTAGGTGTGTGCGCCGCGATGGAGGATGGCGACGTCTTCGCGTCGACGCATCGGGCGCACGGGCATGCCCTCGCGCGCGGGACGACCCCGAATGCGGTGATGGCCGAGCTGTACGGCAAGCTCGAAGGGTGCTCGCACGGTTACGGCGGCTCGATGCACCTCTACGACATCGAGCGCGGCAACCTCGGCGCGAATGCCGTCGTCGGTGGCGGGCTGCCGGCGATCGTCGGCGCCGGGCTCGCGTTCAAGCTGCGCGGCGAGGAGCGCGTCGCGGTTGCGTTCTTCGGTGACGGCGCGACGAACACCGGCACCTTCCACGAGGCGCTGAACCTCGCGCAGCTTTGGCAGACGAAGACGTTGTTCGTTTGCGAAAACAACGAGTGGGCCGAGTCGACGCCGGGTTGGCAGCACTCGCCGGTGTGGAACGACATGTCGAAGCGCGCGCTTGCGTTCGACATGCCGGCGGTGAAGGTGGACGGGCAGGACGTCGAAGAGGTGTACGAGACGGCGCACGAAGCGCTCGATCGCATCCGCGCCGGCAACGGCCCGATCTTCCTCGACATCGAGACCTATCGCATGGAGGGCCACTACATCGGTGACGCGCAGGTCTATCGCACGAAGGAGAACCGGGCGGAGGCGGCTGCGCAGGATCCGATCGTGCGGTTGCGCGAGCGGCTGTCGGTTTCCGATGAGGACTGGGAAGCGCTCGATGCAGAGGTGCACGAAATCGTCGAGGCAGCGGTCGAGTTCGCGAAGAACGGCACCGATCCGCAACCCGAAGACGCGATGAAGAACGTCTATGCCTGAGCTCACCTATCGCTCGGCGGTCAGGCAGGCGTTGGCCGACGCGATGCGCGCCGACGAGAACGTGTTCCTGATGGGCGAGGACATCGCGGAGATGGGCGGCTCGATGGGAGTGACGCAGGGCCTGTTCGAAGAGTTCGGCGGCGAGCGCGTGCGCAACACGCCGATTTCGGAGATGGCGATCGTCGGCGCGGGCATCGGCGCGGCGATGCAGGGCATGCGTCCGGTCGTCGAGATCATGTACGAGGACTTCCTGACGCTCTCGCTCGAGCAGATCGTCAACCAGGCGGCGAAACACCGCTACATGTCGGGCGGGCAGATCAAGGTCCCGTTGACGATTCGCACGCAGGGCGGTGCCGGCTGGTCGCCGGGCGCGCAGCATGCGCAGCAGCTCGAGGCGTGGCTCGTGCACGTGCCGGGGTTGAAGGTCGTGTTCGCGTCGAGCCCGAACGATGCGCGCGGGCTTCTGTGGTCGTCGATCTACGACGACAACCCGGTGATCTTCTTCGAGCACCGGTTGCTGTATCCGATCAAGGAAGAGGCGCCGGCGGAGATCGAGCCGATTCCGCTCGGCAAGGCGCGCGTCGTGCGCGAGGGAACCGACGTCACGGTGATCGCGACTGGGCCTTTGGTGCATCGCTCGCTGGCGGCGGCGGAGCAGGCGGAGGCGGAGGGGATCTCGGTCGAGATCGTCGACCCGCGCACGCTGCAGCCTTTGGATACGGAGACGCTCGTCGCGTCGGTGAAGAAGACGAATCGCGCGGTCGTTGCACACGAGGCGGTCAAGCGGATGGGCTTCGGTGCCGAAGTGACGGCGGTGCTGCAGGAGGAGGCGTTCGACTGGCTCGACGCGCCGATCGAGCGGGTGGGCGCGAAGTTCGCGCCGCTCGCCTTCGCGCCGCCGATGGAGCAGTACGTCATCCCGCAGACTGCGGATGTGCTCGCAGCCGTGAAGCGGACGGTCGCGCGGTCGTGAGCAGCGAGGTGAAATTGCCGCGCCTCGGGCAGGGGATGGAGGCGGGCACGATCGTCAAGTGGTTGAAGTCGGAGGGCGACCGCGTCGAGAAGGGCGAGCCGCTGTACGAGCTCGACACCGACAAGGCGACGCAGGAAGTCGAGGCCGAGGCAAGCGGCGTGCTGTTGAAGATCGCGGTCGAGTCCGGTGAGGTGCCCGTCGGCCAGACGATCGCGGTGATCGGCGAGGAGGGCGAAGAGGTCGCGGTGAGCAGCGAAAAGACACCTACGGTCTCTGAGACCTCTCAGAGAGGTGTCAGAGACGTCTCAGAGACAGGGGACGAACCAGCCGAGGCCGAACCTGCTGCGGCCATGGCCGAACCGGACACGTCCGGTGCCAGGCACGGCGACGAAACTGCAACAGCCCGTCCACAGGAAAATGGCGGTGGCGGAAGGGTCAAGGCGTCGCCGCTCGCACGTCGTTTGGCACGTGAAACCGGTGTTGCGCTTGAAACGCTGACCGGGACAGGTCCCGACGGACGGATCGTCGCCGACGACGTCGAGCAGGCCGGGACACGTCCGACGGAGACACGGCCGGTGCCAGGTGACGTAACGGAAGTGCAACAGCCTGTGCACAGCGCGGAGGGGGTTGAGTCGGTGCCGCTGACGAAGATCCGCGCGACGATTGCACGGCGGCTCACCGCGGCGTGGGAGGTTCCCGTCTTCCAGCTGACCGTGTCCGCCGACATGACGCTCGCGAACGAGCTCGTCGAGCGCGCGCGCGAGCTCAACCCCGGCGTGCGCGTCACCGTCACGGACCTCCTGACGAAGATTTGCGCGATGGCGCTCAGCCGCCACCGCAACGTCAACGTGCAGTTCACCGACGAGGCGCTCCTCAAGTTCTCTACGGCGAACGTCGGCATCGCCGTCGCCGCACCCGCCGGGCTCGTCGTCCCCGTCATCCGCGAGGCCGAGCGCCTCTCGCTTGCGGAAACCGCGCAGGCACGAACCGACCTCGTCGAGCGCGCACGCGACGGGAAGCTGCAGCAGGCCGATCTCGAGCACGGCACGTTCACGATCTCGAACCTCGGGATGTTCGGCGTCGAGCAGTTCACCGCGATCCTCAACCCGCCGCAGGCCGCAATCCTTGCCGTCGGCGCGACCGAGCAGCGCCCGGTCGTCCGCGACGGGGAGATCGTCGCACGGCCGATGATGACGATGACGCTCACCCTCGATCACCGCGCGATCGACGGCGCCGATGGTGCCGACTTCCTGCGCACGGTGAAGAGCTTCCTCGAGGAACCCGCCCTCGCGCTGTGAACGAACCGCGCGTCGTCTACCTCGTGCATGACTTCGACCTCGGTCGCGACTTCTACAAGCGCGTCCTCGGGTTCGAGGAGACCTTCGTCGACTTCGACGAGCAGTGGGCGACACTCGAACGCGGCGAGATGCACATCGCGATCAGCCAAGGCGATCCCAGTCCCGACGGCGGCGTGGCCATGGTCGACGTCGACGACGTGAAGGCGGAGGCCGAGCGCCTGCGCGGCGAGAACATCGAGGTCGGCACGGTGGTCGAGGTCGCCGGCCAGATGCGCATCGTCGACGTGTTCGACCCCGATGGGAACCGGATCCAGCTCGCCCAGCCGCTCTAGCGGCAAACCGAATCCCCCGCCCGCCCGTACCGCGGAATGCAGTAATCCACTTCGGGGAGGGAGGCACACATGAAGAAGAAGCTCGGGTTCGCGATGCCGGTTGTCGCAGCCCTCGTATTCGCATCCGCCATCGGCATGCACGCGTTCGCCGGCGGCGGTAAGACGAACATCACGGCAGACGTACTCACGGGCTACCAGGAGTCGACGCCGGCCGCAGTCTCCTCGCAAGCAACGGGGACCTTCAACGCGACGATCGACGACGCGAGCCAGACGATCACGTTCGAGGAGACCTACAGCGGGCTGACAGCGCCCGCGACGGTGTCGCACATCCACTTCGGCAACCGCGCTCAGAACGGCGGCGTGATCGCATTTCTCTGCGGCGGCGGCGGCCAGGCCGCGTGCCCGGCGGGCACGACGACCGAGGCGGACATCACGGGCACGATCACGCCGGCGAACATCGTCGGCCCGGCGGGTCAGGGAATCCCCGCAGGTGACTGGCAGGCACTCGCCGACGCGCTCCGCGCCGGCGTGGCCTACGCGAATGTCCACGACGGCACGTTCCCGGCAGGCGAGATCCGCGGCCAGATCAACGACGACAACCAGCGGCAGCCGTAATCGCCGACCGATCCGGCCTCCCCGACGGTAGCCCTCGCCGGGGAGGTCGCGATCGGGCATTCTCGAACACGTGACCGTGATCCGTCGCGGGGGCCATCAGGACGTCCCGTTCATGCGCTCGATGCTCACGCATGCCTACAACTGGCACGTGAACCTGTTCGACACCGACGTGCCGATCGGCCGCTACGTCGACGGCTGGGGGCGCCCCGGCGACGCCGTCCTGATCGCGATGGACGGCGGCCACCGAGTCGGCGCCGGCTGGATCCGGATCTTCCGCGAATCGGCACCCGGCTACGGCTTCATCGACGACCAAACACCCGAGCTGACGGTTGCCGTCGTGCCGTCGCGGCAGGGTGAAGGAATCGGGCTGCAGCTCCTCCACGGTCTGATCGACCGCGCGGCCGCCGACGCCTATCGCGCCGTCTCGGTGTCGGTGGAAAAGGGCCATCCCGAGGTCGCGCTCTACGAGGCCCAGGGCTTCGAGCAGGTGGGCGAGACGCCGCACGCCGTCGTCTTGCGCCGGGTCCTCGTGTAGCTGCGCAATCCGCTTCGCCACTTCCTTACGAAATGTTGAGGAATCTACGAAAGGATGCGGCGAGTGACCGGGGGTCGGAAGAGGGGAGCGTTTTGGGCTGCGGTCGCGGGGGCCCTGGTCGTCTGCGCCGGCGCCGGGGCGCAGCAGCCCAGTTCGAGCTGGCTCGGCTACGGCAACGGCCCCGAACGCGATGGCGACGCCGCGGCCGAGACCGCCGCTCCCACCCGCCTCTTCGTCCTGCCGGTCGACGGGCGGATCATCGGTCAGGTCCTCGCCGACGACGGCACCTTTTACGCCGCGACGACATCGGGCGAGGTGATCGCCTTCACGGCCGACGGTTACGTCCGCTGGCGCGCCGCGGTCGGTGCGCTCGCGCAGCCGTGCGCCCAGCTCGACGGCTACGGCATCCTCGGCACCGGCGTGATCGACGGCTCGTCGGGCACGCTCTACGTTGCGGACGCGTTCGGCCGCCTGCACGCACTCGACGTGGACACGGGCGCGGAGCGGGACGGCTGGCCCGTGCGGGTCTTCTCCGACTTCCGCCGTGAGCTCGTCTGGGGCGCCCTCACACTCGCCGACGGCGCGGTGTACGTCCCGACCGCCTCGTACTGCGATTCGCCGTCCCTGGGCGGCGTCTACCGCGTCGATCTCGCAAGTCGCCAGGTATCGCCGTGGATCAGCGTGCCGTCGTCTCTGGGCGGCGGCGGCGGGGTGTGGGGCTGGGGCGGCACCGCCTACGACCCCGGCAGCGACGCGCTCTTCGCCGTCACCGCCAACGCGCTTTCAGGTGGCACGAACACCGGCAGCGACTTCAGCGAGTCGGCCGGGTACGGCGAGCACCTGGTCGAGCTCAGCCCGGACCTGTCGGTCGAGTCCGCCGACCACCCGCCCGACCTGACCAGCCCACTCGATCTCGATTTCACCGGCTCCCCCGTCGTGGTCGACCGCAGCGGTTGCGGCAAGCTCCTCGTCGGCGCGGACAAGGACGACATCGTCTATGCGTGGCGTGAAGACGACATCGGCGCGGGCCCGCTCTGGGAGCTCCCGCTCGAGGCGTTCGACCAGGCGGATCCGATGCTTTCGCAGCTGACGTGGTCAGGCGCGCTCGACTCCATCTACGCGGTGACGGGCACGCAGCTCGTGCGAGTTTCGGTGGCCGAGGACTGCTCGGAGAAAGTGGAATGGCAGCGGCCGCTCGGAACGCATACGGAGAACGGCTCGCCGACGATCGCGGGCGAGACCGTGTGGTTCGCAGTCAACGGCGATCCGCAGCTGCTCGGCTACGACGCGCGCACCGGCGACCAGCTCTTCGACGCGCCGCTCGGCGGGACGACGCTCGAAGCGCCGACGATCGTCGACGGCCGTCTCGTCGTCGGCACCTTCAACGGCCTCGTCGAAGGCTTCGCGTTCGGCGATCCGCCGCCGCCGGCGAAGGCGCCGGCAAGCCGCCCGAGCTGGGCCGGCGCCCGCGACGGGTTCCAGCGCCGCGTGAACGGCGTCTACGCGACCGAAAACGGAGGTCACTCCTGGCACCAGGTGTACCCGGGCCCAACGCTCGCTGCCGTGCGCCTGACGAAGCGGACGGGGCTGATCTCCGTCGGCCTCGATCCCGGGCGCTGCATGTGCGCAAGCCGCCAGCTCTGGACGAACGACGCGGGCAGGACGTGGCACGAGACGGAGACGATCGGTCCGAACTTCACGGCCGGGGGCGGCGGCGACGTGTACTTCTGGAGCGGCGGAACGCTTCGGCGGCTCGGCAGCTTCCCGCGCATGACGGCCTCAGTGCACCTCACTTCGCACGTGGTCACGTCGTTCAGCGACGGGACGATCGTCGACGTCGAGCCGACTCCCACCGGTGTCGCTGCGCTCGTCTCGAGTCGCGTCCATGGCCAGGGGTGGGACACCTCGCCGCGCGTCGTCGTGATGCGGGGTGGAGTCGCGCAGACCGCGCAGTTGCCGACGGTCCGGGGCCGCGTCCTCGCAACCTCACTGCACGTTTCGTGGCCGAACCTGACCGTCGCGGGTACCGACTTCGTCGCCGATCCTGCGCGTCAGGTCACCTGGACCTCGAGCGACGGCGGCGTCACCTGGACGACGGGTTAGCCGTTCTTCTAGGAGGGTCCGGGGCGCCGATGCGGCGACGCCCCGGGCCCCACCTGCCCTATCTCCATGCAGACGAGTTTTTCAGGACGAAGTTGCGACCGTCAACCGGATCCAGGGCTGCAATTCGGCGACGAAACCGGGGTCGATCGCATGCGGCAGTGGGTACTCGCGGTAGAGGACGGTCGCGCCTGCAGCCTCGAGCCGTTCGCGCGCGCGGTGCGCGAACTCGACGGGGATCACCGGGTCGTAGGTCCCGTGGCCGATCGCGATCGGCGGCCACGGCGCTTCGCCGAGCGACCAGCCGTCGACCTCCGGCAGGAATCCCGAGAACGCGATCACCGCCGCCGGCTTCGGCCTCCCTGCGCCGAGCCCAACCGACAGCGCGAGAACCGCGCCCTGCGAAAACCCGCCGAGCACGATTCGCGTGTGCGGCAGTGAGTCGACGAACTCGCACGCAGCCCCGTAGCCGACTGCGAACGACGGCGGATCGGGATACCCGACGCGCGGCACGACGTACCAATGTGCGCCGCCCGGCGGCAGCGCGAGCGGACCGCGCGGGCAGAACCCGTCGAGGCGCTGCTCGGGATCGAGCTCGTTCAGCAACGGCAGCAGGTCGTACTCGTCGGCGCCGCGACCGTGAAAGAGGACGAGCGCGCCCTCAGCGTCGCCCGCGGCGGGCCGCTCGGCAACTTTCATGGTGACATGCTCACATGCTCACGTATTAACGTGTTAACACGTTCACCTGTTAACACGGTCACTTGTTAACACGCGGGTTCGGGAGCGGCGTCAGGATGCCCTCGAGCTTCTCGCGCATCTGCTCGTAGTTCGGCGGCAGGCTCAGCCGCTCGCCGAGTGACTCGATCGGCTCGTCGGCGGCGAAGCCGGGCCCGCCGAGCGTCGCGATCTCGAACAGCACGCCGCTCGGCTCGCGGAAGTAGATCGACTTGAAGTAGAAGCGGTCGATGATCGGCGTCGGCTGTCCGCCCGCCGCCGTCACCTTCTCGCGCCACGCCTCCTGCTCATCGGGTTGGCAGCCCCACGCAACGTGGTGCACCGTGCCCGCGCCCGGCAGCCCGCGCTCGGCCGGCGCGTCGTCATAGACGTAGAAGGCGCCGCGCTTGTCGCCGTGCACCTCCCAGCCGGGCTTGAAGCCGAGCCCGTACAGGAAGAACGCGCTCGTGCTGATGTCCCTCGTGTACGCGCGCACACCGGCGAAGCCGCGCAACGCGAACTCCTCCGGAATGTCGGGGTGCTTCGCGATCAGCGGCTCGTCGCCGGAGGCATCGACGATCAACTCGAGTGCGAGCCCTTCGGGGTCTTGGAGCAGCACGCCGCCGAACTCGCGCCGGCCGCCCGTCCGCTCCGCCCAGAAATCGAGCGCCTCGAGCGACGCGACGCGGAAGACGACGCGGTGCACCATCCCGTCGCCCGCGCGCCCGCGCGGCGATCCCGGGTACTCGAAGAAGGTGATGTCGGAGCCCGCCGACCCGCGCTCATCCGCGTAGAACAGGTGGTAGACGGTCGGGTCGTCCTGGTTGACCGTCTTCTTCACCATCCGCAGGCCGAGCACACCCGCATAGAACTCGACGTTCGCCGGCGCATCGCCGGTGATGCAGGTGACGTGGTGGATCCCCTCGAGGTGCACGTCGCATAGCATCGCAGGATGGACTGTGACGTTGCGGTTCTCGGCGGCGGCCCCGGCGGATACACCGCTGCGATCCGGGCTGCGCAGCTCGGCGCGAAGGTGATCTGCATCGAGAAGGAGCCCGAGCTCGGCGGCACCTGCCTGCGGATCGGCTGCATCCCGACCAAGGCCTGGGTGCAGACCGCGCAGTTCCTGCACACCGCGCGCGACTCGTTCCCGAAGCTCGGCGTCACCGTCTCCGAGCCCAAGCTCGACTTCGACGTCGCCAACGAGTGGAAGGCCGCCGTCGTCAAGCAGATGACGGGAGGGATCGCCTCGCTCTTCAAGACGAACGGGGTCGAATGGGTGAAGGGCACCGGCACGTTCAAGGACGCGAACACGATCCTCGGTCGAGGGCGGGGAGGACGTGACGTTCAAGTCCGCCGTGATCGCCACCGGCTCGTTCCCGATCCGCCCGCCGATCCCGGGGCTCGAATCCGATCTCTGCGTCGACTCGACCGGCCTGCTCGCACAGACCGAAGTCCCCAAGCGGCTCGTGATTCTCGGCGGCGGGATCATCGGCTGCGAGTTCGCATCGATCTTCAACACGTTCGGGAGCGAGGTGACGATCGTCGAGATGCTCGACGCGGCTGATCCCGCAGGAAGACGCCGACGCCTCGAAGGAGCTCGCGAAGCAGTTCGGCAAGAAGGGGATCACCCTCCACCTCGGCAAGCAGTGCACGAAGGTCGAGCAGTCGGGCAACGCGCTGACGGTGTTCTTCGGCGAGGGCGAGCAGGTCGAATGCGACCTGATGCTCGTCGCCGTCGGCCGCGCGCCGCTCGTCGAGGAGATCGGCCTCGACGCCGCCGGGGTCACCTTCGACAAGCGCAAGGGGATCGCGACCGACGACGCGCGTCGCACGAGCGTGCCGCACATCTACGCGGTCGGCGACTGCGCCGGGTACTGGCAGCTCGCGCACACCGCGTTTCGCGAGGGCGAGGTCGCGGCCGAGAACGCAACCGGCCACGACGCGACGGTCGACGCGCGCGCGGTGCCGCGGCCGATCTACACCGATCCGGAGATCGCCGCCGTCGGCCTCACCGAGGCAGAGGCGCGCGAGCAGTACGGCGACGACGTCGCGGTCGGCTCGTTCCCGTGGGTCGCAAACGCGCGCGCCGTGATGCAGAACGAGACGGTCGGCTGGGTGAAGTCGATCCACGAGACGCGCTACGGCGAGCTGCTCGGCCTGGTGATGGTCGGCCCGCACGTGACCGACCTGATCGAGGCAGGCGTCGTCGCAATCGACGCCGAGTCGACGGTGGAAACGGTCGCCGACGGGATCGCCGCCCATCCGACGCTTTCCGAGGCGGTGAAGGAGGCCGGGCTGGTCGCGCTCGGCCGGGCAATCCACCTGCCCAATCGCAAGAAACAGCCCGCCAAGGCCTGAAAGCAAGCCAAAAAGAAACCGCGCAAGTTTTCGGCGGACCTGGCGTCTTATATGGAGGACGTGCCCTCGTCCTGTCCGGAACCGTGCCCGCCCGCCGGTTCCGGGCGAACTCCCAGCCCGCCCCGTCGCCGCAGTCGGGGCGGGCTACTTTTTGGCGTCAGATGATTGATGCCATGCTCTCGTGCGTCCGGAGGCGTGATCTGGGCAGGCTGGGCCGCTCCCGGACGTCACGGCCCGGCGGAGCCGGGCCCCGCCGTCCGTCCGCTTCACGACGCCGCACCGGCGCCGATGGCGCTGCCATCGCCACCGGCACGTCGCCGCGCCCCAGCGCGCCCAGCTCACGCCGCGGAGCAGACGATTTCATGGCATCAATCATCTAGAGTCGCCCAGACGTGAGCCAGATCGAGCACGGCCCGCCGCGCGAGGAGTTCGCCGAGGTCTTCCGCTACTACACCCTCGCCAAGCGCGCCGAGTGGCAGGTGCGCGACCTGCCGTGGAACGAGCTGCCGCCGATCCCCGAGTCGAAGGGCTCGCCGGAGCGCCAGGCACGCCGCCGCGACATCTGGCGCTCGGTGATCACGCAGCAGCTCCAGGCCGACGAGCTCGCAGTCGAAATGGCGACGCAGCTCTTCGCGCTGGCGCCGCACCACGAGGCGAAGCTCTACTACACGACGATGGTGCAGGACGAAGCGCGCCACACCGAGGCGTGGCTGAAGCTGATCGCGATGGTCGGCGGCACCGCCGAGCGCGACCCGCACCTCGACGAGCTTTGCAAACAGACGCTCGAGGCGGAGACGATCGAGGAGAAGGTCTTCCAGATGCAGGTCTTCTTCGAGCGGCTGATCATCCCCAAGTTCCGGGCGATCGCGCGCGCGACGCGCGGGACGGTGCTCGAGGACATGTGCAACCGGCTCGCCGTCGACGACGGCATCCATCACGCCTCAGGCATGGCGTACGAGCGCGTCCTCCTCGAGCATGCCGACAAGAAGACGAAGGACCGGCTGATCAAGGCCGGCAACCGGCTGCTGCCGGTGTTCGTCCAGCACGAGCTCTGGCGGCCGCGCGAGCGCGCGTGGATCGGCTCGGCGATGCGCTCGGCCGACGTCGCCCGCCTGCGGCAGGAGATCGAGAACGGCGTGCGGATGGCGCAGTCGCTCGGGCTCGACGTCAGCGGGATCGAGATGCCGCGCTTGGCCGCTTAGAGCGAGCCTGCCGGCGCGATCCAGCGGCTCTCGAACTCGAGCACGGTTGCGAGCCTGTCGAAGTCGGCGTCGTAATGGAGCACCCCGACAGCTGCGTCCTGTGCGGCCGCGGCAATCAACAGGTCTTGCGGCTTCACGTTCCGATGAGCTTGGGGCCGTTCGTGTGCGAGTTGCCGTAGCGCCTGTAGGGCTGCGTTCGTGACTGAGCGCGTGATTGGCACACTCCGGAGTTCCGCGAGGTCAGCTGCAATGGCGTCGAACTCGTCGGCGCTGCGCGCTGAGTGGAGTACCTCGATCTCCACGACAGGGGAGGTCGCGATCTGACCGTTCAAGATCGCAGCGTCCCAATCGCCACGCACTGCGGGATGGTCTGACCGGGCCCATGCCGACGTGTCGGCGACGAATACCTGGCCAGCGAACGGGACTACGTCCTCTGCCGGTCCCACCATTCGTCGACGTTCAACAAGGCATCCCGATCGAAGCCGTCAGGCAAGGCCGACCGCTCGACAAGCCGTTTCATAGCTTCCTGACGCCTGACCTCGTCAACGATCCTCGGCTCGTCCTCCTCGATCGCGACCGCTCCCTTGATCGCGAGGTCGTGCACGAGTGCCGCGGCCGGCTTGCCGGGAAAGTACGGGCGCATCCGTTCGAGCGCGTTCGCGAGCTCGTCGTCCTTCGTCACCGTGATCCGCTGACGGCGCGTCACTGGCTTGAGAGTATCCCCGAAGTGCAACACCTCCTTCCTCCGCCCATGGTGCGGAAGGAGGGTGCGCTCCGCAAGTGTCTCTTTCGGACTAGCGCGCGATCGACGACGACGTTCGGATCATCCGCCACACGCGCCGCAACGCCCGCGCAAGCTCTGCCCGCGCGCCAGACGGGCTCTGGTGGCGTCCGTGCAACTCTCCGAAATGCAACACCCTGGCCTCCTTCGGTTTAGGAGAGGTGGCTCTTTCTGCCGGGGGTGCCGTCCTCCTGCTTTGCCCCCTAGCCGAGCTGCCCGAACCCGACCTTCTGCTCGCCCACGAGCGGGCTGCCGACGTCGAGCTGGATCAGGGCATGTTCGGTGAGCGGGATCTTGTTCGGGTCGCCGGTCCAGACCTTGCCGTTCACGAGCGCGGTCACCTTGCCGTGCGCCGGCCCGACCTGGGTCGTCGAGAGCTTGATTCCCCAGACCGCGGCGAACTGGCCGAGAGTGAAGGTCTCCTTGACCGGCCCCTCCTCGTGGATGATCCCGTCGGCTGTGTGGGTGTGCAGCCACGAAAAGCAGCTGCCCTCCGTGACGAACGGCCCGGCGGGGAAGTTCTGGCCCTTCAGCGGCGGCCCGATCCCGATCCCGTACGGCACCTGCTTCTGCTTGCCGTTCACGAAGATCGCGAGGTGGGCGTGGATGTGGAATGCGAGCTTCTCGGAGAGCTGGCACTTGATCCCGTCGACGGTCTGGTTCAGCTTCAGCGCCTGCGGCCGCGCGAGCACCGGCACCTGCGGGATCGGCACCGCCTCGGGCCCTTTCGGCCCGGGGGAGGGCGGCGCGACGAACGCGACGGCAGCAGCAGCGACGGCGAGAACCCGCATCCCCACAAGCCTAGACGCGCACGCATATTTCAGTTTGCACTAACGTAAGTGATCAGTTACACTCCAGCCATGGAGGCCGCGCTGAAAGCGATCGCCGAGCCGAACCGCCGGCGGATCCTGACGCTCGTCCGGGCGACGGAGCTGACGGCCGGCGAGATCGCATCCCACTTCGAGGTGTCGCGGCCGGCGGTCTCGCAGCATCTCGCCGTGCTCAAGGAGGCCGGGCTCGTGCACGAACGCAGAAACGGGACACGCCGTTTGTACAGCGTGCGACCGGAGGGTTTCAATGAGGTGAAGACGTTCCTGGAGAGCTTCTGGGACGAGAAACTGGATGCGCTCAAGCGTGAAGCTGAGCGCGAGGAGAGGAGAAGGCGTGGAGAGCACCACTGAGCGGGTCGCAGTGACGCGCGAGCTCGTGATCGACGCAAGCCCGGAGACGGTGTGGGAGTTCCTCACCGACCCGGAGAAGATCAAGCGCTGGAAGGGCGTGCTGGTGTCGTTCGACGCGGCGGCCGGCGCGGCGTACCGGATCGAAGTGATCCCGACGCACATTGCGGCAGGCACGGTCGTGGAGCTCGATCCGCCGCACCGGCTCGTCTACACGTGGGGCTGGGAGCAAGGCGGCCCCGTGCCGCCCGGCTCGACCACCGTCGAGTACGAGCTCGTGCCCGAGGGCGCGGGCACGCGGCTGAAGTTCACACACAAAGACCTTCCCAACCAGGAAGCGGCGGATTCGCACGCGACCGGCTGGGACCACTACCTCGAGCGGCTCGCAGTCGCGTCCGCCGGAGGCGACCCCGGGCCCGACCCGTGGCTTACCGAAAGGATGGAGTAAATGGCGAAGTTCGTCTACATCTACACCGGCGGCAAAGCGCCGGAGAGCGAAGAAGAGGGCAAGAAGGTCATGCAGGCCTGGATGGACTGGCTCGGCGGGATGGGCGACCACGTCACCGACGTCGGCAATCCGTTCGGCGCGTCCAAGGCCGTGAACGGCGGCGCGACGCTGAACGCGTCGGGCTACTCGATCGTCGATGCCGGCAGCCTCGACGAGGCGACCACGCACGCGAAGGGCTGCCCGGTGCTCGCGAGCGGCGGCAACGTCGAGGTGTACGAAGCAGTCGCGATGTAGGAAGGCGTGAGGGCCCCGGGGCGAACCCCGGGGCCCTCGCACCTACACCGGTTCGGTGACGGCGAACGCCTCGCCTGCGGGCGCTTCGAGATGCGACGGCTTGCGCCGCTGCACCGCCGCGTAGTACACGGCGCCGACGACGACGACGACGCCGAGCACGCTCCACAGCACGGGCTGGCTGTTCAGCCAGTGCCAGTGGAAGTCGAGCGCCGTCGCTTCGGTGGCGGGCCGCGGGTTCGTGGCTGCGCGCGGCCACGCGATGTTGACCAGCATCCCGCCGCCGTAGGCGAGCGCGAGCACGTTCAGCGGCAGGCCCCACTTGCCGAGCGAGAACGGCGCCTTCACCTTCGGCCAGCCCTTGAGCCGCGCACGCAGGAGCGCGAGGTTCCCGATCAGATAGCTCAGGTAGATCATTCCCGTCGCGGCGATCGCGATGATCGCCACACCCGCGAACTGGATCATCGGAATGCCCGCGAGGATCCCGATCACGATGCACGAGCCGATCGGCGTGTGCAGCTGCGGGTGCACCTTCGAGAGCACCGGCGATGCGGGGAGCTTGTCGTCGCGTGACATCCCGAAGCAGAGCCGGATCGTCGCGGTCTGGATCGCGAGGCAGCAGACGAAGATCGCCGCGGACACGACGAGCAGGAACACCGTCGAGAACGCGTTGCCGAAGTTCGCGTCGATGATCTGCGCCGGCCCGAATCCGCCGGCGATCGCGTCCTTCATGTTCGGGATCGCGAGCAGGCAGGCGTAGAGGAAGACCGCGCCGATCACGAACGCGCCGATCACCGAGGCGATCACGGCCTTCGGCGCCTCCACGCGCGGGTTGCGCGTCTCCTCGGAGAGCGTCGATGCCGTGTCGAAGCCGTAGATCACGTACAGCGACATGAACATCGCCACGAGGAACGTCCCCGTGGTCAATGATCGTGCCGCCGGTGTGGAAGATCACGCCGGCCGACTGGTGGTGGTGGAACGCCGCCAGGATGAACGCGAAGATCACCATCCCGAGGATCTCGAACATCACGCCGGTGTTGTTGATCAGCGCGACGAGCCGGACGCCGAAGATGTTCAGCACGGTGATGATCACGAGCGTGATCACGGCGATCCAGCGCTGGTTCGAGTGGTTGTTCGCCATGTTCCAGCCCATGTTGTTGAAGGCCGGGATCAGCGCGGCCGGGAGCGTCGCGCACACGGACGCGACGGTGAGGATCCCCGCGAACAGGTAGATCCACCCGTTGAACCACGAGTAGGTCTTGCCGGCCAGGTATTTCGTCCACTGGAACACCGAGCCCGCGACCGGATAGTGGCTCGACAGCTCGGCGAAGCCGAGCGCGACGATCAGCTGCCCGATCGCGACGATCGGCCAGCTCCAGATGAAGACGCCGCCGACCGTCGTCAGGCCCAGGAAGAACAGGGCGAAGATGCCGGTGGACGGCGAGATGTAGCTGAAGGCGACCGCGAAGGAGCTGAAGACGCCGAGTGAGCGGCGCAGCTCCTGCTTGTAGCCGAACTTCGCCAGGTCGGCCTCGTCGCGCGCGGCGTCGGCCCCCGTCTCGTCGTGGATGTCGGTGATGTGGTGCTCGCTCACGCCGCCTCCCGTTGTCGGATGGGCGATTAGCTCACGCGCCGAGGGGGCCTGTCAACCGGGATCAGTCGGGGCGGGCGCGGGCGGCCCATTCGGGCTCGGCCCAGACCTTCAGCAGCTCGACGACCGTCGCCGCGCTTGTCGCCAGGTCCTGCACGCTGACCCACTCGCGGACGGAGTGGAACTCGTTCCCGCCGGCGTAGATGTTCGGGGTGGGAAGGCCCATCTCGGTCAGGCGCGAGCCGTCGGTGCCGCCGCGGATCGAGGCGAGGCGCGGCTCGAGCCCGACGCGTCGCGCCGCCTCCATCGCCGCGTCGATCACGTAGGGCACCTCGTCGAGCTTCTCGCGGAAGTTGCGGTACTGGTCCCAGCGCGCGAAGGTGACGTTGGAGGATGTCTCGCGCGCGAGCCGCTGGACGAGCTCGACGTGCTGCTCGAGCTTGTCGCCGTCGTGGTCGCGGAGGATCACCTTGACGGTGCACGCCTCGGCGTTGCCCTCGATGTGGTTCGGGTGGATGTAGCCCTCCTTGCCCTCGGTCGTCTCGGGCGAGAGCGAGTCCTGCGGGAACTTCTCGATGAACGCGGCGGCGAGCTTGATCGGGTTGACGAGCTTCCCCTTCGCGTAGCCGGGGTGGACGCCGACGCCGGGGAAGGTCACCTTCAGCTCGACCGCCGAGAAGGTCTCGTTCTCGATCTCGCCGATCTCGCTTCCGTCCATCGTGTAGGCGAACGGCGCGCCGAAGTGGGCGATGTCGAAGTGGTCGGTGCCGTGGCCGGTCTCCTCGTCGGTGGTGAAGCCGACGCGCGCGGTTGCGTGCGGGATCTCGGGGTGCGCTTTCAGGTAGGCGACCGCGGCCATGATCTCGGCGACGCCCGCCTTGTCGTCGGCGCCGAGGAGCGTCGAGCCGTCGGAGGTGACGATGTCGTGGCCCTTGCGCTCGCCGAGCAGCGTCGAGTTGGCGGGGGCGAGGCCGGCGACGAGCTCTTCGCCCTGGTAGTTCGCGTGCACCTGCGGCGAGACGCCGGCGCCGGGCGCGTCGGGGCTGACGTCGACGTGCGCGATCACGCCGACCGCCGGGCCCGTGCCCGGCAGGGTGGCGAAGACGTAGCCGTGCTCGGTCAGCTCGACGTCCTCGAGGCCGAGCTCGCGCAACTCACGCTCTAGAAGTCGCGACAGGTCGAGCTGGCGTTCGGTCGACGGGCGGGTGTCGGAGAAGTGGTCGGATTGCGTGTCGATGCGGACGTAGCGCAGGAAGCGCTCGAGGACGTCGGCCTGGAGGTCGTCGGCGATTGCCATCGGGGCCGCAGGTTAACCGAGTCGCGGCTACATTTCCGGGCGTGGGTGCGGCCACAGCGCCGGTGTTCTTGGGGGAGGACGAGGGCGGCGACGCTCGCGCGGACGACGTGCGGCAATCGCCGCGGCTTTCGGTCGTCGGCGGCGGCGAGGGGCGGGAAGACGCTGCGAGCGAACCGTCGGTGCTGCTCGTCGAGGACGACATGTCGATGCAGGTGCTCTGCAAGTTCAATCTCGAGGCAGGGGGCTTTCGCGTCACGACGGCTTCGACAGGCCGCGAGGGTCTCGAGCTCGCGAAGGCGAAGCGGTTCGATCTCGTCCTGCTCGACGTGATGCTGCCCGACCTCGGCGGGTTCGAAATCGCGGCACGCCTCAGCGAGGACGAGGCGACGCGCGACATCCCGCTCGTGTTCGTGTCGGCACGTGCATCGGGGGCGGATCTCGCGCAGGGCCGCGCGGCGGGCGCGATCGACTACGTGACGAAGCCGTTCGACCCGGTCAAGCTTGCGGAGCGGCTGCGGGAAGATCTCGCCGAGCTCGCCCGGAGCGGAGCGGATGCGGTGTGGGAGTGGCGGCTCGGCCCGGCAGAGCGGTGAGCGCAAAGAGGCAGCTCTGCGGCGCATGCGCAGCGGCCGATTCGGGTTGCGCTGGCGCTGCTGATCGGGGTCGTGATCGCGCTCGTCGCGGCCGGCGCGATCGCGGCGAACCGGATCTACACGCAGGCGAACCATCGCTTCCTCAACCAGGCGGCACCGGTGTTCGCCTCGGCGGAAGACATCAGCGTCGAGATGCTGAACGAAGAGACCGGCGTGCGCGGTTACGTGATCACGGGCGATCCCGCCACGCTCGCGCCGTACAAGCTGGGGCGCAAGTACAGCAAGCTCGAGCTCGACGCGCTCGCCGAAGGAGCGCCGCTCGATCCGAAGATTCCCGTGCACCTCGCGGCCGTGCAGACGGAGGTCGATGCGCTGAACCGCTACTTCGAGAGCGAGATCGCGCTCGTGAGGAGCGGGCCGGCCGGGACAGCGGCTGGCGCGCAGGCGCGCATCCTTCAAGGGAAGGCGCACTTCGACCGCTTCCGCAAGGCGGCGGGGAAGCTCGACGTCGACGCGGCGGACCTCGTCAAGCGCATGCACACCGAGCAGCACGGGACGCTCGTGACCTCGCTCGTCTTTCTCGGGTTCGCAGGGTGTGATTGCGGTTGCGCTGGCGGCGTCGCTGCTGCTGACCGTGCCGCGCCGGCTGCTGCGGCTGTACGGCGAGGAGCGCCAGGCGCGGCGCGACGCGGAGCAGGGCGCGGATGCCTCGCGCGCGCTCGCGCACGTGGGCGAAGCGGTGCTGCTGCTCGACACCGACGGTGAGGATGGCGGGAGGGTGCGCTACTGGAACCCCGCCGCCGAGGCGATCTTCGATCTCTCGAACGAGGCGCTCGATGCGCCCGACGTCGGCGCCACGCTCGAGGAGCTTCGCCAGGCAAGCCGCGGCGTGCCCGGCCCGAGGCCGGTGACGATCGGAGGCCGCGAGCGCTGGTTCGTCTATGCCGAGACGCCGTTCGACGGCGGCCGCGTCGTCGTTCTGCGGGACGTGAGCGACGAGCAGCGGCTCGAGCGGCTGCGCGTCGACTTCGTCGCGACCGCGGCGCACGAGCTGCGGACGCCGCTCGCCGCCGTGTACGGCGCGGTGCGGACGCTGCGGCAGACCGAGCATCAGCTGAGCGACGGAGGTGAGCGCGCAGTTCCTCGGGATGATCGAGAACGAGGCGGAGCGGCTGAAGCTCGTGATGGACCAGCTGCTCGTGACGGCGCAGCTCGATCGCGAGGATCTTCGGCTGCACCACGAGAAGGTCGAGCTCTCGAATCTCTGCAAGAGCCTGGTCGGCACGGTGGAGGTGCGCAAGCCGGAGGCGATCGAGTTCGCGGTCGACTGTCCGGAGGCGGAGGTGCGGGTCGACGCCGATGCGGAGCGGCTGCGGCAGGTCGTCGCGAACCTGCTCGACAACGCGATCAAGTACTCGCCGAGCGGCGGCCGGGTCGACCTGCGCGTGTCGAGGAGCGCATGCGGCTTCGGCGTGATCGAGGTCGCCGATCACGGTCTCGGCATCCCCGCGCACGAGCAGCACCGGATCTTCGAGAAGTTCTACCGCCTCGATCCGGCGATGACGCGCGGCATCGGCGGCTCCGGGCTCGGGCTCTACATCAGCCGCGAGCTCGTCAGGCAGATGGGCGGGCGGCTGAGTGTGAGCTCGCAGCTCGGCGAGGGCTCGACGTTCTCCGTGACGCTGCCGCTTGCGCAGCGCCGCCTGATCGCAGCTCGGCGCGCGGCGTTCATCGGCCTCTCATCGCAGTCGGTCACCGTGAGGCAGCGGCGAGATCCCCTCGCTCCCTCGAGAAAGAAGGTGAAATCGATCATGAGACGCCTCATGGCAGTCACAGCGCTTGCGATGGTGGTCGCAGCTTCGGTCGTCCTGTCGGCGACGGCTGCGCCCGTGACGACGAACGTCGTCAACCTGTCGGTCAGCAACGGCTCGCTGCACTTCGATCAGAAGACGGTCACTGCGAAGCCCGGGTTGGTGAGGATCAACTTCACGAACAACTCGACGGCGCCTCACAACGTGAGCCTCGAGCACGGGGGCGAGTTCGAGTTCGGCGCGTCACTGACGATTCACAAGGGCGTCGCAACGACGTTCCTGACGCTCGCCAAGGGCACCTATCACCTCTACTCGTCGGTCGGGACTGACGAGGACAAGGGGATGGCGGCGACGCTCATCGTCAGGTAGCGGCGTTGCGGGGACGGGCTCCGCGGGCACACTGGACGTGTGAAGGTCGAGATCTGGTCGGACGTCGTGTGCCCGTGGTGCTACGTCGGCAAGCGCCGCTTCGAGTCGGCGCTCGCGCGGTTTCCGCATCGCGGACGAGGTCGAAGTCGTCTGGAAGAGCTTCGAGCTCGACCCGAACGCGCCGGCGCGCCGCGGGACGACGGACGAGCATCTGGCGCGCAAGTACGGAATCACCGTCGAGCAGGCTGCAAGGAAGCACGAGGAGATGACGCGTGTCGCCGCGACCGAGGGGCTCGAGTTCCACATGAGCGAGTCGAAGGGCGGCAACACGCTCGATGCGCACCGGCTCCTGCATCTGGCAGCTGAGCACGGCCTGCAGAGGGAGCTCAAGGAGCGGCTGATGCGCGCGTACTTCACCGAGGGCGAGCCGATCGGAGAGCGGGAGACGCTGGCGCGGCTCGCGGCAGAGGTCGGCGTGCCGGGCGCAGCGGAGATGCTCGCTTCGGATCGCTTCGTCGACGAGGTCCGTGACGACGAACGCGAAGCGCGCGAGTTCGGGATCGACGCGGTGCCGGTCTTCGTCATCGACCGGCGCTACGGCGTCGAGGGTGCCCAGTCGCCCGAGGCGATCCTCGAAGTGCTCGAGCAGGCCTGGGCCGAGCGCGCCGCCGTGGCCTAAACAGACACGTCTGAAAAAGGCCCTATGCTGGGGGCATGCGGTGGGTCGTTGTAGCGGCGGCATTTCTGCTTGCGCCGGCGGCGTACGGCGCGGCACCGGCTGCGCACACATTCCGAATCGCCCGCGTCGTCGACGGCGACACCGTGTACCTGACGAACGGCGCGAAGATCAGGCTCGTCCAGATCGACACGCCGGAGGTGTACTTCGGCGTCGAGTGCTGGGGGCGGCAGGCGTCGGCGGAGACGAAGAAGCTGCTGCCGGTGGGGACGGCGGTGCGGCTTGCGTCGGAGCCGGCGACCGATTCGGTCGATCAGTATGGGCGGCTGCTGCGGTACGT